>JAFYOS010000021.1 GCA_017560125.1 Bacteroidaceae bacterium
ACAGCGAAGATGCAAAAGTTGTTGTTGTGATGGGTGAAGTGGAGGTAGACGAATGATGTGGATAGTTAAGATTTATGAGAACGGCAAGTGGAGGCAGTACGGGAGTCCGAGTAGTGACTTCCATCGGTTGTGGAAGATATGCGAGAAGTTCAGTGAGAACGGTACGAAAGCGAGGGTCGAGCGGTATGGAACAGAAAGCAATACTTGAGATTGATTTGCCGAACAGTTGTAGCGAGTGTCCATTGTGCGACATCATACACGGAACGGGATGCTCTTATTGGGCAGACGAATTAGACACACCTACAGACAAACGGCACAACCTTTGTCCGCTGAAACCTAAGCGCACCCGACCCGTTGAAACCGAGGAAGAGAAGCAGACGAAACTGTGTCGCGCACGGCGAGTCCTGTCGCAGTACAACAGAGCGACACTGAATCGGATTCTTACGGCGAACGGGGATTGCGAGTACGACAAGGAACTATACCAAGCAATCGAGGATGTCCTCGGTGAGTTGCGATTCCGTTCTGACAGCCACTGCGCTCTGTTCGTGATTGATGTGGGCAGTAAGAAAAGACGCATCCATCGTATCGGCACGGACATACACGATGCACTGTCGGTTTACGATTGGGATGGCAAGAGAGAAATCCACTACAGCAATATGCAGAACGGTGACGGTGGTACGGCAGAGGAGCAAAATGGTCATGGCTATGTGATTCTTCAGAGCGAGGACGGGTATCTCACGAACGAATACGACAAGATAATTGACCGCCGATTTGTCGAGGAGATAAAGCAGTTCCTTAAGGAAGAATACGGACAGGAGGTTGACGATGGCTGACAGTTACGACATTGTTGCAGAGGCGGTTCGCAAGTATTGGGAAGAAAACTACCCGTGTGATGTTGTCGCGTTCTTTTGGCAGAAATACGATTTTGAACCCGACACTCGGTGGGAATGGTGCGAGGAAGTGATAACTTGCACATCAAGCACCATCGACAGGGCAGAGATTGAGTTCTTGAATGACTTTTGCGAGGGGCAGACCTGCGTAAAGGACTTGCATATCGTTCCTCTTTATGAGGTTACGGGGTATTACACAGAAAAACATTTTGCAGAGGAGGCAGACGGATGAAAGAAGTAATCTTTAAGTTACCCGATGAGGTGCTGACTTTAATTATTCACAAGGTGGCGAATACTCCGCAAGAGGCGAGTCTATTGGAGAAGTGGATATACGATGGTGAGGAACGCAAGACGGGCAGATGGATACGCAGACATAGTAAGATGTGGGAGTGTTCCGAGTGCGAACGAGGGTGTAGATGGCGAGAGAATTTCTGCCCCGATTGCGGAGCAAAGATGGAGGTAGGCGAATGACGGTGCAGATTGTGTTTGGGATATTGCAGGAACTTTGCAAGTATTCCCGCAAAGCATACAACCAAGACAAGAACATCGAAACCGTTTGCGACCATCCAAGTAATAGTCCAAGTTATTCCTCACGGGGAGAGTGCAATGCAATTGATTGTCCGTTCTGTATATTGGAGGTGGATGAATGAACGGTATTAAAGTTTTCGTAGACCGAAGAAACTATGTAATTGACATTGATGTTGACGAGGACTTGTGGAAGAACAAGAGCAAAGAAGAATTGATGAAACTGATTGAGCAGGAAATAGCGAGAGCGTTGAAAGGAGGGCGATTAAATGATAGTTGAAACAAAAACGGGGCGCATAGAGAATGTCGAAACCATTCATATTGATACGGATTATGACACGGCAATTACATACGCTGTATTGATTTCAAGGAACTATCTCGGTTGGTCAAAGTACGTTATACCTGTGAATGACGTATACAATGTCTATAGTGACGAGGACGGTGAAAATGCGTATAAGAACGCGCTCGGCACAAAGGGTGGCTTTCGGATAGAAGTGGACGGAAGGAGGTAGACGAATGACAAATTGGGAACGGTGGCTTAGTATGCATAAAAGAAAGGACATCATTTGTGCAGTTGGTGATTATGACGGGACGGGAAGATGCGACAAGAATTGCATACTGTATCACGTGTGCAAGAAAGATGGTTGCCAAATTCTCGAAGAGCGTTATAAAGCCTGTGACGAGTTCCTTGATTCAGAGGAACTACCAACGAGGGATGCGGTCGTTATTAACTTAGGCTCGATGCTTAACGAGGCAAGGCAGAACGGATGGGACGGTTATGTAAAAACGCTTAGTAGGGCGATTGACTTACTTGAAGAAGGAGCAGAGGAATGAAGGTAAACATGGCAAACAGAGACAAAGTTGTAGAGGAGTTGAGAGAGGTGGTGAACCGCAATTCATTGGAGAACGAATGTGGCACACCCGATTATATTATTGCGGAAATGTTGTACCGAGCATATGTAAACTACTGCGATACAGTGACAGACCGTGATAAATGGTGGAAAGGAGGGAGACGATGAATGACGAAACAATTTACATCGGACGGAAAGAAGAAACCATTTTCCCGCAGAGCGCAAATGGGAAGAAGATGGCGGTTGAGTATGCGGAACGGCTGAAAGAAAAAGGTATGTTCACGGGATGGATGGAAGATACCGCGCAGATTATCGTCAAGAGTTACACGAGATTTGCGGTATGGGAAAACGGAGAGGAGGCGGATGAATGATAGGGATTGTTTTGGCGATTGTCCTGCTGATTTGCAAGGCTGATACGAACACGGTGCTGTTGGGTCTTATCGGCGGTTCACTGTTCGGTATCAACTTCAACTTATCATGGCACAGGACACGGGCGCAGAGGAAGGATAAGGCGATGTCGCGGATGCTTGACGGTATCGTGGCAGGCATCGAGAAGGGAGCAAAGGATGGACGAGAAAGTTGTAGCGACAATCCCGCCCGAAGTGATACGAGTGACGGTCGATGACTTTACCGCGCAGAACATCGTGGATAAAATGCGTACCGCTCCGATTACGGTTATGACAACCTCGGAGTGTACATTGACTCGTGAAGAGGTAACGCTCGTAAGGAAGATTCTTCAGTGTGCGAATCAAATGTTCACGGTTGCAGACATTGACTTCCACGAAAACAAACTTGATATGCTAATACGAAAATTACGGAGGTACGAAGAATGAAAGAAGTTACAGAGATTTACACAGTTCAAGTTACAATGATTGGCAGATGTGAGGAGCGCGATGCAGACAGACTTATCGAGTATAAGGAACGCGCCGAAAAAGAGGTTACCGAGTGGGTGAAGAAACGGTGGGGTGCGGATGATGCGACCGTTGTCAAGCAGGTATTCATCCGCGATTTGGAAGGAGCAGAGGAATGAACTGTGGTTGGATAAGAACAGGCAAGAAGTATGTAACGTCTTGCGGATGGAACAGCAGTTGGCATCGAGGGTATCTGTACTGCCCGTTTTGTGGGAAGATTATAAAACCCGAAACAGCATACGACAGATGCGAGAGGTTGCTACTTAACGAACTTGCAAAGGGGCTAAAGAATGAAACACGCAAAAGAAATGTTAAGTAAGATGATTGTCGAGGCAAACAATGTTGAGAATACCGCTGAAACGCGCGAGAATTGCCGAGAATGTGCCGAATGGATTGAGTCGGTAATTCTATCGCCTACACCGCCTACGATGCGTCAAGTGCCGTTCTCGTGGTTCTACGAGGCAATCTGCGGAAGATGCGGTGCGGTACTCAAGACCGAGGACGATACCTGCCCGAAGTGCGGTAGCAAGATTGATTGGAAACGGATATAAAAGATAAGACCGAGAGGGAGCAATCCTTCTCGGTCTTTTTTTGTTGCGGTTTTTTCTTTTGGGGAAGTGGTTGGAAACCGCAAGTTACCTGCGTTCAATCTTGTCAATGAACCGCTGAAACTCCGCACGGGTAGATTCATCGGGCGCATTGTCCATCATATCACGGAGTGCGTCTGCCATACCGCCATCCGCATAGCGTCCACGGGAATCACGGGTTGCGTTGCGTCCGCGACCACGGGAATAGGACTTCCCATAGCCACGGCGATAGTCACCGTATTCCTCCTCGCCCATAAGTTCCTCGGACTTGAGCAGATTCTTCTTCATGTGCAACAGCGTGTCGGCATACTGAATCTCGGTCATAGACAGGGAATCCCCACGGTCTACTTTCCGTTCCATATCCTCAAGTTCGTTGCAGATGTAATCGAGTAGTTTGTGCATACCGTCACCCCCTTATGCCGTTGCGGGTGTTACGGGGTTTGCCACGGTGTATGCGGGAATCGGGTACGGCGCAACACGGTTCACGATGTACTGCGTCTGTGCCGTGTTATCCGCAATCAACTGCGCGGTCTGTGCGGTCTGAGAAGCCGACAGGTTCAGCATATTGACTTGGTTCTGAAGCGATACGTTCTGCGCTCTCAACTGCTCAATCTCCTGTTCGCAGAGTTTGTCAAGGATAGCCTGCGTCTGATTCTGAATCGCCGCACGAGTAGCCGCGCCTTCACTCTGCACGAGGTTCTGCGTCTGCGCCGTAGCGAGGCGATTAGCACAGCAACAATCCTGCAAGGAACTCTGAAGTGCAAAGTTCTGATTCATGTCTGCCATCTGTCTGCTGTTCGCCGCAATCTCTGCCTGTGCGAATCCGTTGGTCACCGCTCCTGTAAGCCCTGCGATACCGCCGTTGATTGCCGTGATGTTGCTGTTCAGCAGTTGGTCACGGAAACCACCGTTGATGGTGTCGGTCTGATTCAGCCACGGGTAGAGCGAGTTCGCGCCACCACCGAATCCACCGCCGTTATTGCCCCAACCGCCGCAGAGCAGGAACAGGAGGATAAGCCACCACCCGTCACCGCCGAAGCCGCCGAAGCCGCCGTTGTTATAACCGCCCGTAGGCGATACGAGCATCGTTGCGCCGATGCCGTTGCTTTCTTCACTAAGTGCCATAATAATTTTCCTTTCGTTTGTGTTTATTCTCACACTCCGCGCGTTAAGTGTTTGAGTCCAATAAATGTCACTTCAACATTCCCTGTAACTGCTGTGCCATCCGCACTGCGTTGTTGTACTGCTCGGCGGTAATCCGTCCGCTTTGCAACATCTGCTGTACCATCTGTTGCGGGTTGCCGTTAAAGGATTGCTTAAACTGCTGAAATCTCTGCATAAGGTTTGCGGTAGGATTGTTCGGCATACCGCCTGCCATCATCTGAAAGAGCGGGTTCATTCTTCAATAACCTCCTTCTTCTTCGGGGTGCGTCTGATGGACAAATTATCAATCTCGTCACGAAGGTCGCTAATTTGCTCATATAGCGCGTTTAAGTCCTCACGGGTAAGATAGTCTACCTTCGCATCAGAAACGCGCTCTACGGGGCTTGTAGGCTCTCTGAGGGCATAGTCAAGTATTTTCATACTCGGCATACCACTCGCGTCTGCCGATTTGATGTAAATGGTCTGTGATTCGGAATCCCACAAAGCCACCGTTGTGTTCGGTGCGATGTACCAAGCCTTCGCGGATTCGATACCGCTCACCCAAGTCAGCCCGTTGTTGTTCGGCTGTTGGTAATACGGATAGGTCTGCGGATAATAGTTATAGTTCATCTTCGTCCTCCATCGGTTCGTCACCTTCTCGATACCACACGAACAGCGGTATCACGCTTGACGAGTCGTACATATCGTAGATGTCCCCGTCCACTACTGCCACGACATGGTTGTTTGACGCAAGCACATAAGTCCCCTCGGGATTGTCCTCGGCAAAGTCAGCCACGGTATAGCAATCGGGGCAGGTGTTCGGAATCGCCTTGCGGTAGAATCCGTTCTTCCGCATAGTCGCGGAGAAGGTTGCGCTGTTGTTTGGCATAAGCCCCATCGCAAAGCCGTTCATCACAAGACGAATGTATGCGGTTTCCCAATCAGTATTGGTCACTTTGGCAAGCGCACGAACCACACAGTCATCGGTCTTATTCCCTGTAGGGCTTGGATTGTATTCTTTCCACATCGGTTCACACCTCCTTGCCTAAAGCATACGAAAAACGGTAGCAAGTCACAAGACCGCTACCGTATCGCTTTCGTTTCAGTTTCAGTTCAAAAGGAAACGCTCGGCTGTGACACCGAGCGTTCCACCCAAGAAAGGAGGTCTACACTATAGACAACTACCAACGCTGTGATAAGATAGCCTGCTTCCCGCTTGCGACTATCCGCTTGATTTGTGACACGGATAGGTCGAACTCCGAAGCAAGGCTCTCCATTCCTATGCCATCAATAAACCTGCGATGGCATATGGCTCTGTCGCGCTCCGAGTATATCCATTGAGAAATCAACTCGTCTATCTCACGACACGGAGCATTTATGATTCCGCACATACTCGTTTCCTCCTTTCCTGCGGATAGTATACTTGATACCATCGCACACCACAAGGAAACGGTAATGCAACTTTAGCGCAACCGCAGTGCAACTTTAGTGCAACTTTAAGCGGTCAATATGTGACAGTACAATCTCGCGGTACTTACGGATAATGTTCTTCGCTTGTCTTTCGGAAATATCATGCTTGATGGATATTTCCTCAAAAGTCAATCCGTCCAACCAACGCGAGTAAAGAATGGCACGGTGCTTTGCCACAAAGCAGTATTCATTGATAAGCCATTCTATGTCACTGCGGGATAAGTCAATCAGATTATGGATGGTTGCGGTTGCCATCGGTTGACCCTATTACCCCGACAAGAAGGGAAATGATGATGCTGACCGCCATAAGGATAGTTCCGATAGCGGCATACCGCAGATTCTTTTGGGAACGCTCAAACCGTTCCATCAAAGCGTCATAAACAACATACGGGATAACGGCAATATCTTTCTCGTCTTTCACTTGCTCCACCGCTCGATGATTGCCTTCCATGTTTTCTCTCCGACAATACCATCGGCAGTAAGCCCGTGTTCCTTTTGGAATGTCTTGACCGCTTTCTCCGTGCCGTTACCGAAGATGCCATCCACGGTCACTCTGACATTCGCCTGTATCGTGCGTACTGCATCGCCCTTGCTACCATTACGGCAGACCTGTAATTCGCTGTATTTCACTTCGTCCTCCTTTACGGGCGCGGGTGTAATCTCTTCGTAATCCACCCACGGCAACTTCCCTGCCCCGCCGACTCTGCTCTTCGGCTGATAGAACAGGCTGACTTCCTTGACACCATCAAGTGACGGTGCGGATTCGATGTCCTTCTCACCGTACTTGCTGACGGTCATAACGTGGGAATAGTCCTTGAAGAAAACCATTTCACCGACTTCCGCTTTGGCATAGTCGGTATGGACATCCTCAAGGCTCTCAACCATTTCCTTGATGGGTTGGTCAATCTCCTGCGTCATGCGTCCAACTGTTCCATCGGGTCGATAACCCGCGCGGATTCCCTTGATAAGACCACAGCAATCGGCAATAAACCAATTCCCGTCACAGAACTGCAACAGGTACTCGTAGTTCGTTTTCGTGCTGTCCACTTTGGACTTGGCATTGTACCAATCGGGATACTGACTCCGCTTGCTGACAAGCAACTGCCGAGTCAACCGCTGACCGAAACATCCCTTGCCGTACTTGGTCTTGCCGACATACCCACGCAGGGCTTTCATAAACTCACTGCGTGGAATCTTCTTTAGGCTCTTCTGATTCTTTAGTGTTGTTCCCATCGGATTCCTCCTTTACTTCCTCGACCTCTTTCTTCTTGGTATCTTCTTTCTTCTTGTTGTTTTCGTCACGCAGTTTCTTGAGGAAATCACGCAACGGTCTTGGGATAACGACCCCCATCTTCTGAAGGTTCTCGGTAATGCTCAATCCCTCGTTTGCGACATAGAAGAATATGACAAGGGTACGCATTGCCGCTCCCTGTTGGAGAATCTGCTTGTCGAGCATATTGCCTACCCCGACAAGCACTAATTCTCCTACCTTTTTAGCGATGCCTTTTGCACCGACCTCGCTTGATAACTCGTGCTTGATAGCCGCCGCCGTGACACCCGTTGCATAATCCAACAGAATGAATGTAATGAGCGTGTAGACGAACCCGTCAAAGCCACCTAAAAACCAACCAATCCACCCGCCTATCGCGGCAAAAATAGCCTTCCCCATTGTTATTTTCTCCTTCATAAAAATACTCTCCGTTTCTATTGTGGAATAATCCACTATTTATAAAACTATCATACAATGGGTTGCGTGTCAACAGACGGATTATGACGCGCTGATGTATGTGAAACTTGCCGCATAATACTTGTTGGCAATTACCGCTCCTCCGCGCTTAAACTTAAAGTTTCCGCTCGTATCCACATAGCACTCAATTCCTGTTTGGTTTGTTTGACTTCCCTCGTTTACGCATGGCAATCCAACATGATGCTCCGCAGATGCGGCGGGAAGTCCCGTGAACATATTGTTCCCATCAACAACCGTACTTTTTGGCATTAACTGATAAACCGTGACGGACACTATTTTCCCTTGCTTTACATAAGAACAAGTGCCACTCGATGTATACGTTGTGTTCCGCGTTCCGCTCCCCGATGTTTCCGTTACTGCGACAGGTCTACCGCTTGAACTGAAATACACAGGTCTACCCGAAGAGCCGATGCCTGCCCATTCGTCAACATAGACATTGCCTGATGCATTTCTACGGATAATCCATTTGTTGCTTGTGGTGTATGTGGACGAATCTGTTATGTCAGAACAATATCCATTAGACCAAAGACCTTGAGTTCCACCCGTTGCTATCTGTAGGTAAACGGTCGCGCCTGCCGCTGTGTTTAGAGAAAACGAACGTTGAGCATTCGCATTGCTTATTGCTATGCTCCTATTGCCAACACCAAAGGAATCTGTTTCAAGAATTGCCAATTCACCGCTTTTGTTCGGGAGTGTGTATGTTCTGTTCGCTGTCAGCACCCCGTCTGTGTCTTGAAATCTCGCCCAATACGCGCCTTGACCATACAGAAACAGAGCACCATATGTCGCACCTGCTGTTCCGCTTGCAACGGAATTTCCCATAACAATTCCACTTGATGCAGATGTTGTTGAGCCGTGCGCTCTACGGATATACATTGTTCCCGAAGATGGATTATATAAAAGACCACTGCTCTTCCGAACTCGCTCATATCTGTCGGTGTTATCCGCTGTTTCTCCAAGCAAAATTCTATAATCAGCATTTGTACTTGGTGTGTTTATTTGATAAACAACATTTCCATCGGTATTTGCGCCCCGTATCTTTGTCCAAGCATTATAAGTATAGACATTTGCTGTTGCTCCGCCGCTGACATATTGCGTCCAAGTTTCCCCGTATGCGGTAGTTATTGTTCTAATGCAATACTGCCAAGTGGATGCGGGAGTAGAACGTGTGCTTATCGGATAATCAACTTCCATCGAAAACGCGATGGAAACAGGACAGTTCGACAATGTTTGCACGTTTGCTGATGTTCCACAATAGTATCGACCCGCATTAAGATATGTAACTGTATTCAAATCAGCATTTGCGGGAATCAGTGTGGCAGACCATGCGGTGAACGGTTTGAACTCTTTGAGAAGGTCACGGTTGTTGACTTTAAGCGTTTGTGCGGTCAGTTCGGAACTTCTCCCCGTACCGTTTTCGCTCACATACAGACCTGTGTACCCCTCGCCATAATTACTCAATTCAACGTATGTATCATCTGATGTACCCGAAGAACTTCCATCGTTATATACCTTAACTTCTGCACCGTCAATATGAGTGCCGCCACCCGCTCCGCATCCGATGTTTGCAAAGTCGGGGTTGAAGTTTGAATATAAGCCATATTCATTATCCACCAAATCAATGGCATAAACACCCGCCTCTTGCAAGTCGTAGTCGGGCTGAATCACAACGCGCCCGTTCGCCACGAAGTCGCGGGATTCTACCTTGCCACCGTAGGTGACGTTATAGATTTTTGTGTATGCTCCCGTCGAACCCGCCGTGCGTCTTTCCACGCAGAACGCAGTGCTGTCTGTCGTAGGACTTGCGGGTGCTTGCATACTAATTCGGTATTCGTACCCGCCCGATGTGATTGTCTTATACAGCATATTCGCGCCGATGTTCCAATTCGCAATCGTTGCCCCGATTGCCTCTAAGTCCGTCACGGAAATCTTATCCGCAGTAACCGCGCCCGATGCAATCTTTGCCGCTGTTACAGCAAGCGCATTGAGTTTGTCTGTTGTCACGGCATTAGACGCAATCTTGTCGGCAACCACAGCGTTCGCCGCAATCTTGTCCTCGGTTACAGCGTTCGTAGCAATCTTCCCTTCCTTAACAGCAAGGGCGGCGAGTTGTGCCGTGTCCACTGCATTGTCCGCAATCTTCGCTGTAGTGACCGCCTTGTCCGCAATGTTCACCCCTTGCAGAATTGCATCCGCAAGACCGTACCCTCTGCGATAGGTTGCTTGATTGCTCTTACCCGCCAACCGACACGAGCCGTTTAACGTGAACGACCAATCGGTAATCGGCACAAACACGGACTCATTATCCGCAGTAACAAAGGTGCATCCGTCAAGCGGTTCGATGTGTGGCATGGGCAGTACGGTTGCCGTGAACGGGGTATACGAGAAACCGCCAACCTTGTTGAACACACCCGTGGCAACAAAGGTTTCCTGCCCCGATGGAATCAGCGGGTTGTTCTCAATCCGCACCGTCCTGTCCGCAGTGCCATACAATGTCGTGGTATCGTTGACCACAACCTCAACACCCGTGATAAGAACAGAGCCACGCTCAAGGGTGCTGTCCTTGCGGTTTGCCGTGGTAAGGCTGAACTGACTTCCTTGATACCACTTGAGCATCAGCGTACCGTCATAGGCGATGTACGCAACATTACCGCTTATCTCGGCAATCCATACCAAGAGGTCACGGTAGGTCTTTGCATCCTTCGGAAGTGACGGAACGGAAATGCCACCGTTTAAGAGTGTGCCGATATTCCCAAGCGAAACACCGCATACCGTACAGATGCGTGTAAGCAGTTGCGTCACGGTGTAAGGGAAGGATAACTGACTCGCGTCAATCGTGCGCTCAAAGAACAGCATCCTGTCTAATGCCGCAAGGCGAAGAGCCGACTTGTCATAAGCCGCCTCGTCAAACGTGAAGTAGCCAATCGGGATATATACAATATCGTTGTCATCCTCGACACCGACCTCAACATATGCCTCTTTGCCGACAAAATCATAATCATCGTAGATGCCATCGCGGTTATCCAACACAAGCGTCAGTTCCGCAGACGCACACGAACCAACCTTGACGGTATCGCCCGTTTCCGCAAAGCGGTTTAATGACATACCGCCCTGCTTAATGCGGTCGTTCTCTATCAACTGATAGCCCGTCTGTCCTTCTGTGCCGATGGTCACTCGCGCGTACTGCATTGCACCGCTTTGGAAGATTGCCAATATATCAGAGTTAATCGGGTACATACTCCCTCCTACTGCTCAATGATATTAAATGCCACGTTGCTCCACAATCCCAACCGTGACGAATATGCGGGGGCAGACCTGTCACCGACATAAAACGTCTTGGTAAGGTATGTTCCTGCTTTCGGGTCAAGATACTTTACGGAAAGATATTCGGGATTGAACGCTTGCAAGATTGCGCTTGCCGTTGCCGTGTCAATGTTATTCCACGCAAGTTCTATCTTGACCTTTTGCGTTATGCGGTTCTTGTGCATAAGACCATCTTCGGTACGACCCGCATCGGGGTCAGATACATCCTGTAACGACCACTGATACACGGAGGGGGAGCGTAAAAACGCTCCACCCACGTTATCAATCGGATTGTATAAATCGGGATTGTTCGCCATATCAACCTCCTACGGGAATCACTGTTGCTCCCACTCGTCTGTTCTGCCTGTTCAACGCATTGGTAATGGTGTCGGTAGAAATTGTCGTGACAGGCGAGAAGTCTTTCGATGCGATGATTTGGAGTAATTCGTTCTGCTTCCGAAGTTCCGCAAGCGTATCTTCGTTTGCCGCCTCCATACCGATTGCCACGCTGTTCGCAATTTGGTCGCGGTTTGCAACCTGCGTATGACCGCCGTGCGATGCGACAATCTCCGCGCCTCTTTCACCTGCGATAAACACAGAACCCGACTCGGCATATCCACCGCCTGCCATCTTGGTCGTGACGTTCTTAATCTTGCTTGCCGTACTTGCCACAGGTGTGCCAACGGTAGACGCAGACGAACTCTTTACCGCAGAGCCGAACGCGCTTCCGAAGAAGTCACCGAGGGTCTTTCCGATACTATTAAGCGTACTCTCAAACTTACCCTTCGTCTTGTCGAAACCGCTCTTGACTTTCTTGATGACATCATCCCAAGACCAACCAAAGTTAAGTTCCCAATTGATTTTGAACGACTCTCTCTTGATAGCCAACCATGCCGCGATTTCCTCGTCAGAGTATTTGCGGAGCAACTTCTCTTTGTCGGCTTGCTTCTGTAATTCAGAGGTCTGTAGACCCATCGCCTCAAGCCTGTCTGCCGCCTCTTCTTTAAGTCGCAACATTTCTGTGAGTTGCACTGCTCTCGCCGCTGTGTCAGCAGAATAGCCCATCTTCATCAAGAACTGCTTTTGCGACTCGCCCTGTTCTACGAGTGCGTAGTATTTGCTTGCCGCATCCTTTGCGGGTTGCCATGCGTTCGCAATGTTGTGGTATGCTTCCGTTTCAATGCCAAGACATTCGTTCACGAAGTTATCCCATTCGCCCATTACTTCGGCAAGAGAGTCCTTCATATCATCGCCAAAGGATTCAAATATCTTGTTGCCAACCTTATAGCCCACCACTGCGGTTATTGCAATTGTTGCCGCAGTTGGAATCAGCGAGGCAATCTTGCCCGTAAGTCCACTGCTTGCCACACCGCTTGCGATGTTTGCACCAAGCAGGTTTCCAAGCCTCAAACCAACAAGGGCTACCGCAATTGTTCCCGCAACAGGCGATTCTTTAATCAGTTCCCATGCCGCATCAATCGCACCGCTGATAACACCCGACAGGGTTTCCCCGAGGTCGCTGATTACTTCGCCCCAATCAATGCCGTTAAGGAACTCGCCAATCTTTTTGCCGACACTCTTCCAATCAATGCGAATCATAAGCGTCTTTGCAAACTTCAGCGCACCCTCGATGATGTTCGATATTGTGCGTCCCAACTTCGTAAAATCAAACTTCTCAATCGCAGTATTGATGGAATCGCCAACAAAGTTTCCGACATCCTCCCACTTTACCTCGGAGAAGAATACGTCCGTCTTTGTGACAACCGTATTGAGTGCCTCGGCAATCGTAGTGCCAATGCTGTCGGCAAGCCCTTCCGTAGTAACGAAGCCGTTGATTAGTGTTGCCAAAGACCTTGCGTTGCGGGATACGTTTTGTTTGATTCTATCCCACGGGATACTGTCAAGCCCCTTCTTAATCTTCTCGCCAATCTGTGTGCCGATACTCTCCATATCGCCCGACAGGAAAGCGTTCTTGATTTGCTCAACAAAACCCTTTGCTTTCGTATCAACGATACGTTCCTCGAACATCTTGGAGTAATCGAGTTGGTCACCCGCTCTTCCGCGAGAACCCTTGTTATTATCGTCAAGGCGGTTAATCTCATCGAATCCGAGCAGTGTCGCGCGGAGTTTCTTTGCCGACCCCGTTGCATCGTCCAACGATTCCGCATACTCTTTCGGGTACTTCAGAGCGGCTGTCCATGTGCTTGCCCCTGTGAAGGATGCGATAAGTTCGTTGATTTTGTTCATGCCATCAACCATCTTATCGACAAGCATATCAATCGCAGGCGCGACTTGATTTATAATCGGCGCAACCATCGCCGCCAAAGAGTTCTTGGCATACAGCGCAGATGTCGCAAGCATATCCATAGACCTTGCGAACTGCCCGTCAATCAACTTGCTATACTGATAAAGGTTTTCGATGCCTTCCTTAAAAGCCTTTGTAAGTTCCTTCAAGAAGAATCGGATGGCACGGTAAACGGCAATTCTCTTCATCGCGGAGAAGAAGCCGCCGAGCCTCTTTGTAACATCCTTTATTGACATCGCAAGGTTTCGGAACGGAGCAATGGCAATTTTGCCAATCAACTTTCCGATGGCAACCCCGCCTTTCTTTATGCTCCCCTCAAGACTTAGAAACGCACCGCCGACTCCCTTGAGTACAGACCATAACATCTTCAGTGGAGTTGTAAGCATCTGAATCGGGTTTCCGAGTGCCTTTAGCGCAGACGAAACCATATTCATCTTCGCTGTGGTCGCAAACAGTGCCTGCTGTGCCTGTCCCCACTGCGTGAGATTATACGTCTTTAGATTGCCGAGTGCCATGTTCAGCATATTAACACCGCTTGTTGTTTTTGCAAAAGCGGTATTTACGGATTGCATCGTTCCCGTCACAGGCGCACCGAGTTGCTGAACCTTACCCTTGACTTCGCCAAGTTTTGAAGCAAGTTCGTTTAGGTTTGACTTTGCCTTTGATGTGTCGGCAGTAACAGATATGCTGATTGTTTTGATGTCGCTCTGTTCAGCCATTTGTTGTGCCTCCTTTTTGTTCAGCCTTTAATCGGTTGACCTTTGCGAACCACGCTTTCAAAATCTCTTGATTCGCTAATTCTTTTTCGTCCTCGATTTGCTGTTCAATCTGTTGCGGCAGTTTCTTAGGATACAAGTCAAACGGTTCGGACAGATATTTGTCTGCCTGTGGGTGTTTAATCCAATCGTGGAACAGAGGACTTACCGCTCCGAGAGCATTGTAGATATACAGACCGTGCAACCACGCATCGTGATTTGCCCGTATGCGCTTCAATCGGTCAGCCTCTCGATAATACTTTGGGAGTTCCGCATCCCCGTTCCAATATTCATCCATCGACATACCCATAGCAAGGTAGTCGGGGCAAAGGTTTCGGATTACTTCCCCGTCTGACAAAGGGGTGGATTGCTCCACCCCGTCACGCTTCGGGAAGTAGTGGCTACCTATTTCACTACTTCCCACACTGCCTTTTTTGCTTCATCATCGGGTTCGCCAAAGAGTTCACTCAACTGCTCGTTGTAGAGGTCAATCAATGCTCCGATGAACCCCATCTTGTCGGGAATCATCTGCCAAATCGAATCAATCTCTTTGTCGGAAATGGTGCGGTGATACCGAAGGAACGCACCCGCAAACAACTGCGGGATTCCTGCGACATAATCTTCTCTCGCCTTCTCAAGCGTGAAGCCATTGTCCGACATCTGCATAATCGTTTTCTTCGAGAACCCAAGCGTGTACTGCTTATCGTCAACCTTAATGTTGATAGTTGCCATAGTGTAGTGCCCCCTTTAAATTCTTTCTTGGTTTACTGTGCCGCCTCCACGATAACCGTACAGGTATCGTTATAATCAACTCCACCATCGGTAATCGTTGCGGAGATAATCGTGCTACCTGCCTGTGCCGCCGTAACAACTCCTGCCGCCACGGATGCCTTAGTCTGTGCCGAGGATGCCCAAGTGATGGACTTGCCTGCGGGTACGGTAACAGGTGCGAAGGTGTAGGTATCGCCTACGGTCAGACGCAGTGCATGAACGTCAAGTTCAACTCTCGGCAACTCCTCTGCGCTCTGTGCCTGCTTAATAACGGTAGTCGGAGCAATCGTGACGGTCATATTCTGAACCTCATTTACTCCACCGCCCGTCTTGGTTACGGTGATGTAGCCATCGAACTCAAACTTACCATCAACACCCGTAGGGGTTGCGACTTCGTTTGCTACGGTTGCGCCAAGCCATACCGCAAAGTGATGGACAACATACTCCATAGCCTTAATCTTTGCGTAATCCGCAAGCGTGTAGTTCGCCGTGAACGACAGAGCCTCGGTTTCTTGAATGCCGAGGATATAGGTTCTTGCGGAATCCGACATCGTGGTCGTGTCAAGCATTTCGGGAACTCCACCGAGGTCGGGGAACTCCTTAATGTCAATCAACTTGCTCCACACAATCGGGTTTGCATCTGTGCCGCTCATAAGGAACGACTTGTAGGTGCTAATTGCCATTTCTCTACCTCCTGTAGATTGTTTTTGTGTCTTTCGATACCGTTCCCTCGTACCTCACAAGGAATCGGTATTTCGTGCCTTCGTCAAGGGATATCGGGTTCGTTGACGTTCTTGCGAACCCGTGAAGAACCATTGTTGTATCAATCCGTGAAAGGATATCTTTCGCCGTGGCTTTCTTCCCCGATGAATTATTTGTGAAAATGTTTATCTCGTATGTGACATTTGCGTGACGCTCGTAACTTCCGCTGTCCACCGTAGATTGCCGTGTGGTATTGCTCAATTCCTCAACACAGATACACGGGAACTCCGATGGCGATAAGTTCAAGACGCTCTCGAACTTTGCCGTTGGGTAATTCGGGTATATCGCATTGTATACGAGGTTCATTACTTCGCCTTCAATATCAATCATTTGAATACCTCTCTTGCAACCGCTTCGATGTGTTCTCGGTCAAGAACCAAACTTGCTTCGTACATAGCACGGGCAGGAGGGTTACCAACCGTTTCGACTACGGATTGCCCCTTGTCTTTGCCACGCTTTTTTATGGCTCTGACATAACCGAGGTTTCCTGCGTCACCGACATACACCCAAGTGCCCTTGCCTTGCTTCTTTCCGTACTGCCCACGACCAACAGCACCAACCTTGTTTCGCATCGCAGGCTCGGGATAATCCTCGAACACGCTACCTGTTCCGAACTCGATAAATGCCACGTTATCGCCGTTTGCGCGAAGAACCATCGTGTTTCCTTCCCATATAGGAGGGGACACAATAACATCGTTTCGCCCTGCGTATTTTGCATCTGCAAACTTTACAGAGGCGATATCGTATCCTTCACGCATCAGCCGCTCAACGAGTTCCTTCACCTTATCGTCTAAGGTTTTAATCAAGTTCTCCAAGTCGCGTATCGTTGTTTGGAATCCCGTCACACGGATACTAAGCATTGACCTTCACCTTCCGAACAGCGTACTGCACGAAGTTCAGAGATACGGCTTTCTTCGTCACAATGTAATCGTAGACAAGGGGAACGGGTGCAGGGTCAATTGAGGTGTTTGTTGTGTTTTCGCCATCCGTTTCCACAGGTTCGGGAGGAAGATTCGGTTGAATGTCGATGCACAGAATCGTGTTCTCGTCAATCTCGCAATCCAAATCATCCGTAAGAATCGTCTTGTCATACGACACATCGTTTCCGAAAAGGTCAGCCGAACTCTCGCCCCTTGCGGGGGTTATGTATGCACGGAACTGTTTCCATTCGTTATACTCTTCGGTATACTCGAATGTGTGGTTTCCGAACGCATCGAGAATCTCTTCCCTATCGTGGTGTACCGCATACCAAAATGTCCTTTTGTTACGTTCAAGCGTTTTCATCGTCCGTTTCCTCCGCTGACGGAATCTTGCAGTACGGCAGAATGTCGCGCAACATGGATTCGGGAACGGAAGCCGATTCGTAGGTGCGGTTCGTACCGTTCTCATCGTGCTTCGTTTCCCCCTCCGCACCGCGCTTGTTCACCAAGTACACTGCAATCTCAATCTGTCTGCGCTGATACTTTCGCGGAACTTCCACGACATCATCGCGGAACGGATATACTCGGTTGATGATTACATCGCCCGCTTCATCGAGAAAGGAAGTCAGCACTTCCGATGATTCACCTGTACGCTCAACCAACTGAGCAAGCATTTCTTCTCGTGTCATACTGACTTCCTCCTGTCATTCTCACTTCGAGTCCTTTTTATCGGACTTCTTCTCGGACTTCTTTTCCGAGGATTTTACAACCTTGTTTACTACTACGGACATCTTGCTACCTCCTTACTGCTTCGGCACAAGGGTAAGACCGCTGAGGTCGTACTCCTGTCTTGTGTTGCCGTAACCGTCAGCACCCTGCACAAGATTGAACTTCTGCTTGGTGATATCGGTCAACTTGAACACACCGTTTCTGTCGAGGTCGGAGAAGCACTCGATAAGTCCTGTTCCCGCAGACGGGGTAAGACCTACCCACAACTTGTCCGTATGGGAATCAAGCGAACCCCACTTGAGTGCAAGGAAGTAACCCTCGCCCCAATCGGTCACCAACTGTCCCGAAGTCATATAGTTCAGAGAACCCGTAATCTTTTTGGTCGTAGCGTTTACGGAAACTCCGCTCTGCAACTGACTTGCGGTTGTGCCCCAAAAGTCTGTCCCGCTATCCGCTGGGCTTACGGTAGCGGTATTTAAGGGTTTATTGTACCTACGACAACACCTGCCGCATACTCAACCATAAGGTCGATAGCGGACATAATCAGCGACTCAACCTGTGCGCGAGTGTTGTTTGCCTCGCCACTGTTGATGCCGACAAGACCCGTTTCGTCTGCGGTAAGAGCGAATGCTCTCGCAACATCGCCACCCATCGACATGAAGTAGAGGATGATGTTGTCCTGTGCGGTAGAGTAAACCGTACCCTGCGTAACCTGCGGGGAAAGGATTACACGACCAAGACCGAGGAAGTCCTCGATGTACTGCATACCGAAAGCGGTCTGAAGGGTGATGGTTGCGGATGCAAGATAGTCAGCGATGTCGAGCGGGTTCACAAAGTGAACAGGCTGAATCGCATCGTTATCGAACAGAACCTGCAACTGACCCCAAGACTTAGCAAGCACTGCCTGCAAGCCCGTGCCCGTCACGGAAGTGGTGTTGTTAAGGTTCGCAAGGAAACCGAAGAAACGGGTACGGATACCCTTCTGAATCTCGGTGATTGCCTTCTTGTCGGTTTCAGCAACAGCGGTTTCATAGCCACTCTTGAGGATAGCCTCAGCAGAGGTAGCCTTTCTCCACTTGAGCAGTGTGACCTCACCAATCGGGGTCTTGGTCTGCTCGAACTCGGACAGCGGGATAATCTCGCCCTCGGGTACGACACCATCCTGCATCGTTGCAGAAATCTCGTACAGATACATCTGCTCTCCCGCTCTCTTTTCAATCTTGCGGGTAGTTCCAAGAGCCTCCATCAACTTCGACACATTGAAGTCGGAGAACTTCTTGATAAAGTCAATCTCTCTTGCTCTCTTCAGAGCCGCCGCTTTAATGAGATTGGTTTCGGCAGTCGTTACAACGTTAGCCATTTTGGTTTCTCCTTTTTACTGAAATAGGTCGAGGTGGTCGGCAATCATCTGCTGACGCTTAACGTCATCTTTGATTTGCATGATTTCCTCGGCTGTGATGGTTTTTGTGCCACTTCCCGCAGGAGGAGTTTTCATTTCCCCGAGCATACCTGCCTTGACCTGTTTGTCGTGGGCGGTGAGAAAAGCGGCGGTGTTGGCGATAACTTTTGCGTGGTCGCCATCAGCCCAAGCCTGTGCGGTATCCGTAGCAAGAGCATCGTCATAACCCATTGCAAGGTACTGTGCCTTGTAAGTGGTTATCGCGACATTACGCTCCAATTCAGCGTTGCGTTCCTTCAACTTCTGCAACTCTTCATCGCGCTCCTGCTTCGCTCTTTCGTCCTCGGAAAGTTTTGCCATGTTCTCCTTCTTCAGTTTGGCAAGGTCGGAGGCGGTCTTGTCAAAGACTTCCTTCTTGACGTAGCCACTGTAGTCGGGTTCGGCAAGTTCCAAGTTCTCAAGTGCCGCGAGTTTCTGTTCGGGGGTCATCGCATCGTAACCCTCGATTGCGGTAGTGTCAATCTTACCCATATTCGGTTCTCCTTTGCGTTTGTAGACTTCTCTGTCTTATTCTGTGTTTTAGCGACTTCTCTGTCGTTTGTGTTTTAACGACTTCTCTGTCGAATGGGAGGGAAGGATTTGAACCTTCGGCAATCGGTTTGCCTCTCTCCTCAGAAGGCAACCCGTGCCACTGCCGTGTCAACCCATCCCCTTGCGGGGTCACTTAAAGGAAGAAAAACTATGAACAGAACTGTATCAGCCTTGTTTGTTTGATGCGGGTAGCAGATAGCATCTGCATCGGATGTGCGGTTTCTCGGGGACTTTGTGTACATCGTAGACTTTGCCATCGCGTCCACGGCAGGTCGCACAGACCCGTCCGTCCTGTTCGGATATCCACCGAACCTTTTCGATACCGCTGTCGATATATCCCTGTAGCACGGCATAGTCCGTAACCTCGTCCGCATACTGCGTGGTCTGTACGGTAAGGTTGTACATCGCCTGCTTCAGTTCCTTTGCCAAGTCGTTCCTCTTGGACGCAACCACTGCCTCGAAGGTACGCGCCCTCTTGCGGTCAATCTCGTGGGCAAACACATATTTCGTCAACGGGTCGTATCGGTACAGCCACTGCTGTAGCCACAGGTACGAGAATAGCCCGTCACGCTCTGTAATGCCCTTATAAGCCTCGTTCGCAACCGCAAGGTATATTTTCTCACACTCGCGCAGAATGTTGCTGTAACAGGCATTTACTGCGCTCTGAATGGCAGATATCTCATCGAACTGTAGCACGGTATGTTTCATCACCGAGAACTCCCGTTGTATGGTTCGGTTTATCTGCTTGATTCCCTTGTCGGTAATCTCATACATTACGGTTTAATTTCTCCAATAGGCATTGACGCGATGTTTGCCGACAGCATCCAACTCTTCCTCTTCATCCTTCGCCCGTTCCTCGTGGAACTGTTTGCCTGCGGTGTATGCCGCCTCGGGGTCGGTAGTAAGGTTCGATACTTCGTATGCGAACTTCGGATGCACCCATCCTTCATCGGGCAACAGCATCTTCAGAACCTGTGCCTTCTCAAGCGTGTTCTCATACTCGCCCTCATCGAAGTGGATGTCGATATCCGCAAGAGCCAATTCCTTGCGGGAAGGCTCGACAGCGTCACGGTAGATGTTGAAAGCCTTGAGAACCATCGTCAGCATCCGTCTTTCGCTTGACTCAAAATACTGTTTGGTTTCTTTGACCGCAGTAGCCGCCGCCGACCAACCGTCACGCAGGACAACCGCGCCCTTGTTGTCGGATGTGGAAGAACCGCCGTTACGGTTCGGCATACCGCAGATGGTAAGCACTGCTTGGTACAGGTCATCCACAAGGGTCTGCACCTGCGATTGGTTCAGTTCCTTTGTGAGATAATCCATGTCGGTGTTCGGAGGCAGACAGATAGCACCTTCCCTACGGAGGGCGGTGATATCGCCGTTGCCCATATCCAATCCCTTGAACACCAAGAGAGCCTGTATGAACTGCTCGACACCATCCATGCGGTTGCTCTGTGCAAGGTTGATGGCATCCAACAGGGAAACGACCACCTCGAAGCATCCGAGTCGTGCATAGTTCGCGGGGTATTCCACCAACGGAACGTCACCGAGGATGTGAGGCTGTTCGTTTGTGATATTTCCGTTCTCCACGGTGTATACCATGTTCTTGGTATAACAGGTGTAGATAGTGTGGATGTTCTGCTCGTCATCCTCAACCTTCGTTACATAGACACCCATCATCGGAGGCTGTTCCACGGTATCGGCATAGACCACAAACGCTCTGCGCGGGTCAACCGAGTAGATGTGGAACGGGGAATCTTCGCCCGTAGTCACCAAGCGGAAACTCTGTCCTGCGATATGAAACCAATCCACAAGGACACGGTCTTTTCCCGCCTTGCCCTCGGCATACATAAAGCGGTTGAGTTCGTTTACTTCCCCGATGGTATCTTCCGCGCGGTTCGTATACTGAATGTTCTTGTAAAGGAATCGTCCTGTCTTGAACGTGACAATCTCGTAGGCACGGTTCTCGACCACAATGTTGCAGATTTCGGGACGCTCGGTTTTTGTGCGGTAGATGACGGGCTGTTTCCCACGGTAGTAGTCGTACAGCCAATCGGATTCCCGTGCGTTTTGTTCAAACACGGACACCGCTTTGTTCAGCACCCGAATCAGATTCTCACGGGTAATCTCCGTGACTTCGGTAAGAATCGGTCTGCGTCCGTGGGTCAACATAACCTGTGACAGTGCCGATAAGATATCTCCTGTTGCAAATGTGTTGTAATCCATTTTTCCTTCGGATAGGACTTCTCTGTTGCTCCGCACCTTCTTTTCTTCTCTTGCGTCTGCTACCATGTTACACTCCCATATTGCAATCCTCGCGCTGATATGCCAAATAGGGCATAGCAAGCCACTACACCCTGTGTATCTATTGTGAAAATAACACACAATATCTTGAATTGCAAGTACAAATTTCAACAATATGTCGTAGAAAAATAGAATTGTCTGACAATTTGTTGAGTTGTCAGACAATTCCGTATGGGGGTATTGGGAAAATGATGGAAGAGAAAGCACTGTTACCACGGACGCTTGAAAATCTTAAACGAGATAGACTCGGATTGCATGAACTCGCAAGCCTGTGCCAACGAGTCGGGAGCGTCATCGTGCTGTCTACGCAATCCCTGTTTGGACAGGAACGGCGAGTAGGTCATTACATTCTTCATAAAGTGGTTGTATTCCTTTGTACGCTGTGGCGCGGACAGGAACACAAAGTATTCGCGGATATCGGGTGCTTTGTCAAAGATGCGGGTTGCCTTTGAGGAAGCGGATGCCGAGGTACGCAGACGCACGGCACAGCGGTATCCTATCTTATCCAATTCTTTTTGGATTCCTTCTGCGTAGGATTCGGTGGACTTATTGGCTTCGACTTGGATAACGGTGACCCCCCACTTCTTGGCGCGTAGGGCAATCATCGGTATAGTGATGCGCTTATCCCCGTCATTATACACGACATCCACAACGTAGCATTTCATGCCGTACTGAACGCAGACAGGGGAAGCCACGAAGTCACCGCCGCCGAATGCGGGGTCGATAGCCATGAATACACGGTCGGGCTGTATGTCGGGCAGTTTCCCCATGAAGTAATTAAATTCATTGGCATTAAAGAGATTCCCGTCACGCTCGATAGGTTCGCCCATGTACTGCGCCTGCCACGAAGCCATATCGTTGTTCCGTTCAAAGTTCTCCCGCAGTTGATGGTAGTCGGCGGTGGAGAAGCCCTTGCGGTACGGATAGTCGAAATTCGACTCATCGTGTTCATCCAAAGCAGGCAGGTTGATTATCTTAAACCGCCGTGACCCGCTGACGATACCATTCTCCAACAGGTCGATACGCATACCGATAGGGTCGAACAGCGACCACCGAGTGCCTATCCACAGTATCTTTGTCGTGCCCTTACCACGGGACAGCAGGTTGTTTGCCACCTTGTTCTGTAACTTCTGAAGGCGGTCTTTGGACATGGCTTCTTCAATACCCGATACCAAGTCATCCGCGATAAGGAAACCGCCATCCACATCACACGCGCCGTTCAGCGTACCGTCAATCGAACGGCAGGTAAGGGTCGGGTAGTGGTGTTTCATCCCGATATCAATGGTTTCTTCGGCGGCATTCGTCTTAAAGTCGTTTGCCTTCGGGAATACATCCGCGAACTTATAGGTATCCGTATCCGTCAGTATCTCCAACACGGCATTATAGAAGGAGCGGGTAATCGTATCCGAATAGGACGAGTACAGGTTCGGGTTGTTCATCCGTCCACCCATCAGCCACGACACGGAGAACGCTACAATGGAAGTCTTTCCTGTACGGGGCGGCTGTGAGATAGAGCCTTCGTCCAACTTATCATCGTGCAAATCTTGTATCATATCCACGACTTCCCGTAGCCTGTCCCGCCGTGTCTGATAGAACCGCTCTTCAATCGGTCTGTCCGACTCCATATACAGCAAATATTCGTCCAAGTAGTTCGGCGCATCCATCAGCAGTGACCGCTTATAGATATCATACAGCCGTGCAGGATTTGCAGACTCCCGCATCGCCGCATTCAATGCCCGTCTTGCGTGAAGATTCAGTTCGTGTGCCAACACAATATCGCTCTCGTGGGCATTCAGCGACAGTTGGTACAAATCTTCATGCGCTGTCGGGGTCAGCAACACTTCCTTAGATTTACGCATACGCGCGTAGATGTTCTCACTCAATCCGTTATAATCCATACCATTACCCCCCCCCGTCAGAAGTCATACTCCCCCGTGGAAGTTTCTTCTTCTACGCTACCCTCAATACTCCGTACTTCCTTCGCATCCACTACCATAGCGTCTTTATACCGCTGTGCGATACTCGCAGGGTCTTTCCGCTCACCAAGCAGTTTGTTATGCGTCATTATCACTTCGCGAGGCTCTTCCTTGTACCCGTACTGTGACTTCAAAATGAATATCCCTGCGATGTTATTCGTACCGCCATCCAACGTACTCGCTACCGTAGTGTTCTCGCACAGGCTGTAATACTGTTGCATTACCGTCACTACATCGGGATTCGCCGCGATTATCCGATTCCGTACATCGTCTATCGTGTCCCTCGGTACTCCAATCGCACTCGCCATGTGTGCTACCGTGGGTAACATCCCGTACCGCTCACATATCTCAAGGATATGCTCCATTACCTCCGTACAGTAGTTACCGTCCGTTTTCCACTCGATACTCTTCGGCAGTTCCATTATCTCCTTCGTTGCCCGTATCGAACTGCTTATCAATGCCTTCCGCATTTCTTTGGTGCTTTCCCGTTCCTTTCCCATGTGTCGCACCCCCTTTCACTGCATATTCTACCATACCCTCCTACCCGTTTGCAACCCCTATCCTGTAGAATACTTCCCCCCTAACGGGTTCGGATTTTACACAGCAGTTTTTATAATATACGGTATTTATATATATAAATATATATAAATACCTTTATTATAAAAACCGTGGGTTTAAATCCCTTCGGCTGTTTTAGGGAAGCCCTTATTCTACTAAGGACTACGGCTGTAGTACGGGAGGGGTCTTTTTGGAAAAAATGTGGTTATGAGGGTTACCCCGCGCCCGAACAGGTCGGAAAACACCCCCCACGGGGGTATAGCATAGGTAAACAAAAGTTTAGTGACGGTAAAGGGGTATTTATTGGACAGTACGGTTTATCGGACAGTGTAAATTATTGGACAGTCCGTTTTATTGGACAGGGTAATTTATCGGACGCAATGCCTGTTTAGTGTGGGTAAACTTGGGTATAGTGTGGGTAAACGATACGCCCGACACAACGCGCGCGTGTATATAGTATTCAAAGCCGCGTATACCCGTATTACGTGCCGACATATAGTTTTCATTACTACGTAATACCGCATTCCGTGGCGTTATGTAGTTTTCATTACTACGTAGTATCGCATACCGTACTATATTACAGTATCCGCGGCGGGTGTGATAATGTGGGTAATTTATTGGACTGTGTAAATTATTGGACTTTATTTTTTCATTTCCGACACGGTAAATTTTAAGGGTAATTTATTGGACTTTATGCCATTACCGCGGTGGTATCCGTGCCGCCTATGGATTGTATACAATAATACAATGATACAATTATACAGTGGTACATAACGGATAATTTACAAGACGGCACAAACGACACAAATTTACCGAATGCCCCTACAACGCATTTTAAGCCATTTTAAGAGGGTTTTGCTTTTTACCCTATGCGCATATAGGGTAAAGCCCGAAAAACGCAAATACGGCAAAATGCGCTATTTTACAGGGGTTTTCGCGTGTTTTTTGCCGCGGTTGATAGTATCGGATACCCGAAACACCCCCAAATTGTATACAAGTATACAATTTCATCGCCAAAAATGGGCAAAAATGGCGGTTTTGGGGGGTATTTTGGGGGTATAAGGCATTAAAATGCCCCTGTTTGCAATCGGGGGTTTTGGGTTTACGGGCGGGGCGGGCGGTTTATCGGTAAACAGGGGCGGCGGGTATCGGCGGGGCGGGGCGTTCCCTGTTTGCCCTGTTTGGGGGTATCCGTTGCCGCTGTTTGGTATCGTTTGGGGCGGGGTATAATCACGGGGGCGGCGGGGCGGGTTTACCCCTCTTTTTTTACTATAGAAAAAAGTGTCCCAAAAACGAAAAGTTTTTGTTGACATTATACGCCGTTTGTAGTATCTTTACTATAGTAGTATGGTATATGCTACGGGGGCGGGGTTGCTACCGCCGTAAAGTTTAGTAATCGGGTGTCGCGCCCTATGCGGCGGCGGGCTTGCTACCGTCAAGACGTTTAGCAAGGTGGACACGGACACGCACCGTTATGCATGGGGTAGAAACCCCCGTAAAAAAAGAGGTTTGCCGCCATAACAGGCACGGCACATAAATGCCGCAAAACCGCCGCCGCGACTGTTTGCGTGGATATCGGCGGGATGTACAAGCGATTGAACGCGCGCCGCGTTTGGGGCGTTCCGTGACGGTTTACCGCCGCGCAAAACCCCTGTTAGGCGTAACCCCCCGTCAAGGGGTAGAAACCCCCGTAAAAAAAGCCCGTGCCGCCTATAGGGCGGCAACGGTAGCACCTTGAAAACAGAATAGAAGAGTCCCCCGTTTAACAAGGCGTATTCCCAACGGGGTAAACGATTTTTTCCGCGTAAAGTATTCCCGATTGTTACGGTTGTTTAGTTTCAAGGCGGGCGCGCTCACGGTTGAAATGGTTTCAAGTTCCCGCACAAATTTCCCGTGCGGGGCGGTATGGTAAAGCCGCGGAAAACTTGCAAACGCGAAAACAGCGCAAAAGGGGACTATAATAGAAAACACGCAATTTACCTTTTCAGACTTTCCCCAAAAAGGGGCGGCGGTATGGATACGCGGCGGGGCACAAACCCGCCACCGCGGGCGGCACTGTAAAACGTGCCGTTAGTTCAATTCCCGCGCGCCGCATTCCCGCAAAAGCGGGCAGTAAAAAACAATCACTTTTTGGAGGTAAAGACAATGAAAAAGAACACAACAAACAACGTAACAACGGCAACTGTATTTGAGATGGAAGCGGCTATAAACCGCGCAAAACGTCAACCCACAATTCGCGAATTTCGGGAAAAGTACGGCGTGACTATAACGCTTGCAATGACCGCAAAAATGGAGGGCGTCGCGGGCGTTACAACATCTGTATTAGAAAATCCCTATTGCAAGGCGCGGCGCGGTATTTGCGGCATGGTTTGCGCGAAATGTTACGCGGCGGCGGGTTTAGCACGAAAAGCAAATGTTCCCGAGTGCTACGCGCGAAACACAAAAGCGTTAACGACTCAAATCATACCGATTGACGACTTGCCGCATTTATACAGTGAAACGGGCTATTTCCGTTTCGAGTCTTTCGGCGACATTTCAACGGAAATGCAAGTAGTTAATTATTTCAATATGGCGGCGGTTAATCCACACATGAAATGTGCATTATGGACAAAAAACCCGTGGATAATCCGCGAAGCGATGAAACACTACGGAATTGAAAAGCCGCAAAACCTTGTTATTATCGGAAGTAGTTACTATACCGACAAAGCAATGTCATTTGATGCCTATGGTTTTATTGACAAGGTTTTTACGGTATACACGAAACAATACGCCGCGGAAAACGGAATCGAAATAAATTGCGGCGGGCGTTCTTGTGCGGAATGCGGGCGTTGTTACGAAAACTATGGCGGGCGGTATGTTAACGAACTGTTAAAATAAACCGCCCGCGGCGGTTTTACGGGGGTTTTCCCCCGTAACATAATGTTTTACGAAACATTGTGTTACGGTTGAAAATCACATTTAATCACGGAGGGAAAAGTTATGGAAACAAGATGGCAAAACAGAAAATTTAAAAAGGCGTTTCGTATTTGTTACACGGGCGCGCGCGGCGGGTTGTATTCTTATTGTTGTGATTCCGTCGCCGTTGACAAAAATTTGAATGTTTATTGTTTCGATTCTAAAAAGCCCGTGCGAATGATTCCGTTTGCATGGGTTGAAACAATAAAAGATATCAATAGAAACCCTGTTGATATCTTGACGTTGCCGCACTGTTAAAAAACGGGGGTTTACCCCCATAAACTATTGTTTCACGTGAAACAATGGGTTATGGTAGCAAACCACAAAATTTTTAATCATGGAGGGAAAAGTTATGAAAATTTTAGCAATCGCGGAAAAGGGGCGTGAATTTATTTACGCGCCGAAAACGGCGCACAAGGTAAACGCCGCAAAAGCGGAAAAAGTCGCGGCTATACTAAACGAATGCGGCTATATGCTCACGGATGCCGCCCGCTATACGTGGCACGTGTATGACGTTGATAGATACGACAACGCCTACGTATACGCCCAATATCAAAAATTCACGTACGGCAAAACAGGGTTAAAGCGGGTTTTCTGTTAGTTTCTGCAATTTCTAAAACGGGGGATTTTCCCCCATAGGGGCACAACAAAAAGTTGTGTTTCTATGGTAGAAAATCAACTAACTTTTTGGAGGTAAAGACAATGAAAAACGAAATGAAAACGCGAACGGTGGCAAAGGTTACAATGCATGGTACATGGACGGTTGTTTATCACGCCGACAAACAAATGTATGCTATCAATCACCGATATTATGACGTTTTGAGCGGAAAACAGCGCACGTTTAAATTTTCGGAGGTAACGACACTTTCCGCGGCATTGCACACGCTTTACAGGGCGGCGGAATCCATGCGGGAATGACTCAAGAACCCATTTCGGGCGGGGATTTTTCCCCGTGAGCATAGAAAAACGGTTTCTGTGTTCACGGCAAAGAATCACGTTTCTACGGAGGGAAAGACTATGAAAAACAAGAAAAATCTGTTAGTTGTTTACAGCACGGCGCGCGGAACTGTTGCCGCGAAAAAATGTGAAAACATGATTTCTGACCACGGGCGCGGCGGGGTTTTGTTAGATTGTGAGCATTTGGTAAAATATGAGCGCGTTTTGGCTATATTTTGGGATGATGTGCAAATCTATGAAAAACCCGAATTTTCCTATATCCGCTATAGCGGCGGCTATGCTTCTGCTATTGACCGTGTCTTGTGCGGCGAGTTCTGAGCGGGTTTTTCTGCAAGCGGGGATTTTTCCCCGTGAACGCGGAAATTTTGGTTTCTGCGCTCACGGCAAAGAATCACGAAAACGGGAGGTTTTGAAAATGTATCTTTTAGTGAAAAACGGGCGCGTTGAATTTATGTTTGATGCGGAGGAAAACGGCGGGCGCGTGGTTTCTGAGGCACAACAAGCGGCGGAGTTTCTGTTCGATTGTACCTGTGATGAGGAAATCAACGTAAACGAGTACGAGTTGTGGTTTTTGTGTCCGACAATCGGAGATAATGTCACATCCGTTTCTGCTCACTTTTCAGACCGCGAAACAGGGAAAATGAGGTCGATTTTTTCTGACCTTGTTTTCAAAAGCGCGTGGTAATGGTACGGGGGTTTATGCCCCCATATGGGCGCGGCGTTTGCCGCGCTTGTATGGTAACATAAACACATTTTCTATGGAGGGAAAAGTTATGAAAGCAACATTGTTAGAATCGACTTATCCGTATGCACGAAAGCCGCTTTTGAGAATGCCGAAAAAGCATTTTTCTGCGGGTTATGTCGCCGTGGTGTTCCGTGCGGGGCTTGTCTATGAGGCGGTAACAATCCGAGTATACGAAACGGACACGCGCACCTATGCTCACGTGTACATTTCGGACAACTGTTCGTGGGTTGATACAAAAACCGAGCGGGAACTGTTCTACGGTATCGGAACGGGTAGCGCGGGCGGCGGTGGATATCACAAGGCATCGGCGGCGGTGGAGGAGGCATTCTGCAACGCGGGCGTAAAGTTCGACACGTACTTGCACAGTGACTACGATATCATGTTAGCCGCGCAAGCGGTAGCAAGGGCGTTGTGGGCTGACGCGGACTACGTGCACGTATCCGAAATCGGGTCATAATCCGCAAGCGATTGCGGGCGGGGGTTTACCCCCGTGAGCAGGTATCTGCGGATATCTGCTCACGGTAGCAAACCACGATTGTAAACGGCTGTAAACCGTTACCGCGGAAGTAACAGCACACAACGTGCCACGCGCCGTTGTGGAGGTTGTGAAAACCAACACGGGCAATAGAAACGGCGTTTGCATCACAAACAAACAACTTTTTGGAGGTAACTGAAAATGGAAGAAATGGTAACTATTGGACTCACGCACGAACTTAAAATGTCGCGGGATTGGTGGGAACTGTTCGACAAAGCCGAACAGATTGCACACAAGGAAGCAACCAAACTGTATCGTTTGGCGTGGAGGATGACGGAACACAACTGTTCCGAGGAGGCAATCCGCAAATGTAGAGAAGAGGCGCGGACGTTACACGAGGGCGTTGGAGCAAATCCCGCATGGTTTCTCGATTGGTTCGGCGCACACAAGTTTGTGTACGCTTTTAAGTTCTGAGTTTTCCACTTGCGAACAGCAACGGGGGTTTACCCCCGTAAGCATACAATCTGCGGGTTGTGTGCTTACGGTAGCAAACCACAAAATTTTAATCACGGAGGTATCTGAAAATGGCAATTGTTAGACATGATGGGGAAATCAAATACGAGGGCGCGGTGTTGACAACATACGACCATATGTGGATGGACGGAATGTTAGAAACAACGGCAATCTGTTGGGACATCGAGAAGCACGAGGCGGTGCATATCATGGTTGGATACTATGGTAGCGATTGTTGCAATATGTGCGGCGGTAGTTACGAGATTGACGCTACGGAAGAGGTCAAACGAGATATTCTGCGAACCTTGAAGCGGCGCGCCGCGGAAAGTTTTGCAAGGTCGGTAGTGGAGTACAAACAGGAAATCCGAGCAGGTCGCACAGCGGTCGTTGCGCGGGGTCGCAAAGTTCCGAAGGGAACTGAGGTTACCGTCTTTTGGGTGGGTGACCGCCCTACGTACCGTAGCCGCGGATACGCATGGATGAACGAAACGGAGCGCATCGCGGGATGCAAGGACGCGGACGGAAACAAGATTTGGATTAAAGCCGAATATCTTGAAGCAACCGATATTTTGAAAAGCCCTTCTGCAAAAGAGCGGAAAAAGTTCATAAAGTCGTGGGTGCAGGAAAGCGCGAAAGCCTACAACATCCACTGCAAGTATTGGAGGTGAAAGCCGAAACGCCCGTAGGGGCGTATAGCGCGGGATGGCAACCCCGCTACTGATGAGGCAAGCCACAAACAAACAACGGGAGGTTTGAAAGATGGAACAGTATTTTGCAACCAAGACAGATGCCAACGGCAACAGATTTGTGCTGTATATCAACCACGGAACGAAACGGTTCACGGTGAGTTGTTTTCTGATGGTTCACAAGAGCGACATAACCGCAACGGTCACGCGGAAAAAGATGCGCGAAATCTGCTTTGAACTCAAGGAAAACGGGTACACCGAATACATCAAACTGTAAAGGAGGATTACAAAATGAAGTGGTACGGAAGTCTTAACAACAGGCTTGAAGAGAACAGAGAGTTCTGCGAGGTCATCGAGGTTGGTACAGGAATGACCGAATATCTGTGGAGCGACAGACACGCATACGAAGTAATCGAGGTCAAGTCGCAAAAAAACGTGGTGGTTCGGGAACTCGGACACCGCGCAAAGAGCGAGGGATGGCACAACGATTGGGAACTGTACAGCGACCCGAATCTGCCGACCCTTGAAATGGTCAAGCGAGGCAAGTATTGGTACTCGGTGGTCGAGTGTACACCCGAGGACGCACAGAGAGCAAAGGACGCATACGCGAACGGCAAGTACGACCTGCTTCTGTGGATGGCACACAACGACTTCAACGCGGACGAGATACTCGCCACGGGCAAGGCGAAAAAGAAGTATCACCGAAAGAATGTAAGTTTCGGGATTGCTGATTACTACTACGACTTCGAGTTCTAAGCGATATCAATGAGAGATTAGGAGGTAGCGACATGATGGGAAAAAGATATGCCGAGCCGTGCAAACGGTGGGGCGGTGTGTGGTGCGTAGCCGTACACGATGAATACGGATGGTGCTATATGTGCAAGTACGATGATACAAAAGAGGATTGGGTTACCTGCACGTTTGACACGCAGGAAGAAGCGGAGAAAGCCGCGCAGGAATACACGGATTTCTTTAAGGAATAAGCCACGGTGGGTAATCCCCCGCGCGCGGGAGCAACGCCCGCGGCGTGGCATACGGCGAAACGCCGAAATAAAATCTTAGGAGGATTGACTATGGAAACAACAAAGTATGGGTTGAAGGTCATCATCTGCGACCCGAACACCAAAGAGGGAATGAACAGCGACCTGTTCTTCGACCTCGATGATTGCGCCATCTGCTACGACCCCGCCGACTACGGCAACGGGTGCGTGGCGTATATCGGAAGCAGGGACGGGTTCTTCGACCTGCACAGAAACATCTGCATCGACCTGCGGTACGAAAAGGGCTTCCGCAAGGAAGATGCGGAAGCGTGGTTTGAAAAATGGGCGCGCGAGTATTGGAACGGCGAGGGCGGCAACTACACAGTAAAAAGAATCGTGATTACGAAGGAGGTAGTAAGATGACAAACGAGGCAAAGAAACTGTTGGAAGGATGGGGCGCGAGGATGCTCATTTCGGAGGTCGCTATGGCATCGCAGTATGCCACCGAGTGCAAGCACGAGTTCGGAAGAAACGCGCAGGAAACGCAGGATGCAAGAGAGGAATTGCAGTTCACGGTGGAACTGCTCGACAAGAAAGTCAAGGAGTTGGAAGAGAAGGCAAAGGTTGCCGACAAGGTTGTATCGGCACTCGAACTTATCAACGAGATTATGGAGGTACAGAAAAATGGCTAAAGGATTAAACGCACAGGAAGTATTGGAGAACATCGACAAGTGTATCGCAGAGATTGGGAACGGAATCGAGTGTTATTGGAGATACCCGCGCTACGCAAGAACGAGAAGCGGCAAGGTCGGGTTCAAGATTCGAGAGGTTTGTGAGGAACTGTCCATCTTTGATTGGTGGAATGATGAACTGTCCGTGTCGCAGTTGAAGCAGATGCGGGCGTTCGTAAAGACCGCCATCAAGTTGGGGTTCACGGGCTATGTCTGCTTCAAGGTCGGCGCGACAGGTTGTAGCCACGGTATGTGGGCGGCAAAGGAAGAGAGCCTTGACGGGTACAGCCCAAATGGCGACACCCTGTTCCACAGTTTTCGGTGTGACGAGAACAATTGGAGCATCTGCCTTAACGACAAGTGGGGCGCATACAATATGACGCTTGCGGAAGTTAAGGACGCGATAGCGCGGAAGGAGGTATGACACAATGTATTACGGACAGAGGCAGTTTCCGAAAGAAGATAGGTGGGAGTTCAAGTACGAGCGGGACGGGCACACACGGTACTGCTACCCGCGCTCGAAAGAGTCCATCGAGGACAACCGAAAGTTCTGTTTGGAAAAGGGGTGGAAGGTTCTGTCGGTCAAGAAGGTCTACCCCTTCTCCACCGAGAAGAATCAGCACAACTTTGAACTCATCCGCAACGTGTGTTCCAATCGGATGCACGACATGGATATGGGTGACATCCCGTATGACGGGGAGGCATACGACAAGATGTACGACCTAAAGGAACGTGCGGAGCAGTACATGGGTCTGCCACTTCCTGTGGCATGGTTGCCCTATGAGCAACTGAAGGAGGCTAAAGAGATTGTGGCTATGGCGCACGAGCATCGGTATGCCGCAAACCTTGCGGCAGGTAATTACAGATGGTTGCATTTGTGTTAAAACGGAAGGAGGAACAGATGACAATACAGGAAGCAAAGAACCACTTCGGGTTGCAAGACGGTGACCGCATAAGGCGCGAAGGTCTGTTGGCTATCAAAGCCGCAGACGAGAAATCACTTAGCGTATGGTCGCAAAGCACTTCAATAAAAGCCGAACTAAGATTAGAGATAGAAGCAATCAATGTGTTGCTGATAATTGCAGAAGATTAAGGAGGTATGATTATGGAAAGATTGATGTTTAACACATTCGCTTACAAGGTGAGCGAGTATTGGCGATGCGACATATCCGAGTCATCGTGCCGTGATATTGACACATATGACGCTTGGTTATACCACAAGGATTGTGGAATCAAAATGTTTATGTTCGGTGTCGATGTGAGGGATTGTGGCATCGAGCAGTTTAAGCAGATGGTGTCCAATTTGTGGGTTGACTATGTGAGCGAGTACACCGAGAGATTTATGGAGGAGTGATTATGGAAAAACTCGGAATAGTTACCGCAAACGATACGTTTCTTGTTTGCGGAGGGGAATATATCCCGTACAAGTGCAAGGTGTTCCGAGGCGGCAAGGTGGTAACGCAATATAGGGCTAAGGTTTTCTCGGTGACCGACCATTGGTTTGATAGCGACTACCACGACATCTACAACGTCCACAAGGACGCATATGTAAAGAACAACCGCGGAAGAAAATATTACCTAAAGAACGCGCAGATTAGTATCGACAGAAAGACGATATATGTGTAGAACAGGAGGGCATTATGGAGGTAACATTCACGACACCGACAGGCACGACCTACAGCCTGTTCAATGATATGCTCAAGCAATCCCACCTGTTGATTGCGGGGGCTTCGGGTAGTGGTAAGTCCGTTCTTGTGAACGGGCTTATCTGCACCGCCCTGTACAGCCACCCGTTCGACAAGGCAGGTGGGAAGCAGTTGATTCTGATTGACCCCAAGCGGACGGAGTTAAGCCCGTACAAGCGAGTTCCGCACTGCCTGCGGTATGCAAGCGAACCGAACACAATGGTTGACGCACTGCACTACGCACTCGGCATTGTGGAGCAGAGATACCGAGTGATGGAAGCACAGGGGTTACGCAAGTACAACGGCAGTGATGTGTACGTCATCATCGAGGAGTTGGCAGATTTGATGACCACACAGAAGCGGACGGTACAACCACTGATTCAGCGGTTGTGTCAGATAGCACGGGCGGCACGAGTTCACCTGTGGGCAATCACACAGTGTCCTCTCGCTACCATAATAACCACCCCCATTAAGGTCAATTTCGATGGCATCGTAGCACTCCGCACACGATGTGCACAGGACAGCCGAAACATCATCGGGGTGAAGGGAGCAGAGGTTCTGCCGAGGTACGGCGATTGCCTGTATCTGACACCCGACAAGACCGAGGTTGAGCGGTGGAAAGTTCCGTACATCACGGAAGCAGAGCAGAGCGAAATGATTCGGTGGTGGGTAGCGCAGTTGCCGACAAGACAGCCACTGCCGACACCGCCGTTTCCGACACCGCCGAGGCGCGGATTCTTCAAGAGATTATTTGGGAGGTAAAACAATGGAAACCAAGTTAGCATGGATTCGGAGAATGAACGGGTTGAGTCAGACCCAACTCGCAAAGAAGTCGGGGGTATGTGCAAATGCCATCCGCAATTATGAGCAGAGAAGGCGAAGGATAGATGCCGCATCTGCCGAGGTCGTGTGGAGGCTTGCCACGGTACTCGAAGTGCCGATGGAATCCCTCCTCGAACACGACAAAGAGTTCTGAAAATGAAACATTGTTGTTGACATTTTGTTTCACATTTGGTACAATTAGATAGTAGCAAGGCTACAAGGAAGGAGATAACTATGACCGATACGCAGTATGATTACATCAAGGAAAATCTGCCGAAGTGGGCAGAGAAAATCGAGGAAGTCGCCCGACTTATGGAAGGGCAAAGAGCCAATGAATATGAATCCGCTCTTTACCTCAACGGTTATCTTTGGGGACTTTCCGCAGGGGCATCCCTTCTCGGGATGCTGTCTGAGGCTGACGAGTTCACGCTCGAAACTATCAAGAGAATTAAGGAGGAACAGGAAAGATGAAGCGTTGCGACAAATGTGGGAACTTAGCGCGGGAGTTGTTCGCGTGGGACGGTGAGGAGATTTGTATAGGATGTCTTGACAGGGAAACCGAAAGCATATGTTTCCGTTGTGACGAGTGCGGTGACGCGGATAACCCACTGCACGAATACAACGGGCAGAAACTTTGCTTTTGCTGTCTGTGTAACAAACTCAAGGTTCACGATTATGCGTGGGAAACTGACGACAGCCCCGACCCGATGGATATTGCAAGGGCTTGGGCTGTAGACCATATGTGAAAGGAGAAACGATATGACAGAAACCGAGTTCTATCTGAAAGCAAAGCCGTGTCCGTTCTGTGGAGAAACGGACGAGTTGGAAGTAACCCCGAGAAAGAGATTCATTGATTGCGGTGGCGATGATGAATCCATCGGTGGGTGCGTATCCGTCACCTGCAACCGTTGCAACGTGGATTTGTATGACTTCACCCGCAAGGAAACAGACTACGGCAAACGGCTGTATCTGTTGCTGAACAAGTGGAACACAAGGGAGGGAGCAAATGAATAAGGGAATACGGTCACTGCTTATCGGAGGTGGTATCGGATGTGTGTTGATTCTGTTCGCCATATGGACAGCAGGGATTCAGCAGGATGTCGGCAAGCAGAGCAGTAAGCCTACGGAGGAGGCGGGGTACATCGCCCCGTCCCCTACCGAGGACTTGAGCATCGTGTTTGTTGATGATATCCCGATGGCGGTTTCCCTGTTTCCGACACCGACACCACCGCCGACAGCAACACCGACAAACACCCCGATTCCTACGGTTGCCCCTACAGCCACGGAGAAGCCCAAGAAGCCCACTAATACACCTAAGCCTACGAATACCCCTACCCCGACAAAGAAACCGCAAAATACGGCAAAATACGAAAGAGGAACGGCAGGTACAAAGTATGCCGAGGTGAACGGAAAGCACGGTTACAAACCGTGGGCAAGACATACGGCGGTCACCAACAAGAAGTCCCCGCAGTATCGGTTGGAACAGATTGCAAAGACGGATGAGTTAGGCAGACGGATTGTGAAAGACCCGAACGGCGAGTGGAGATACTTGGTTGCGCTCCCCGTATATTGGGCGGGAGGAACGTATGAAGATGTTGGCAGGTGCGTGGATATCAAGATGGCAAATGGCGCGACGCTCAAATGTGTTCTTGCCGATATCAAAAAGATAGAACACAGCCAAGGAAAGCAAGGCAAGTACGGAGCAAACGGCGAAGTCATCGAAGTCATCTGCGACAAGGCGAAACTGATTCCCACCGTGAAAAACAGCGGTGACGCAAGCAAGTTTGGGAAAGAATGGGAGGGTGATGTGAAGTCGGTCACCGCCTATGATATGTTTGTAGAATTTTGAAAGGAGGATAACGGATGCAGAACAAAGTAATCAAACAGAGCATTGAGCAGAAGTCAACCTACATTGATGTTGCGAAGGCACTCGGGTGCGGACGGTCAAGCCTGTACCGCAAGGTGAACGGCGAAGCACCGTGGAAGATAACCGAGTTGATTGCCCTGTCCCGAATCTGCGAGTGGACAGTGGAACAGTTTTTGGAAATCATTGAATACAAGGAGGAACAGTAATGAACATTTTTGAATCCATCAACAAGATTATGGAGCAGATTGGTGCTATCGGAAAGAACACCAAGAACCAACAGCAGGGCTTTATGTACCGAGGGATTGATGCAGTGATGAACGCGCTGTCCCCCGCACTCACGGCGAACAAGGTATTCGTAGTCCCCGAGGTGTTGGAGCAGACCCGTGAGGAACGCACGAACAGCAAGGGAACAACGCTCCTGTATTCCATCATCAAGGTGAAGTACACCTTCTATGCCGAGGACGGGTCGAGCGTATGCGCTACGGTCATCGGAGAGGGAATGGACAGCGGTGATAAGGCAACCAACAAGGCTATGTCCATCGCGTTCAAGTATGCCTGTTTCCAAGTGTTCTGCATCCCTACTGAGGAAATGGTTGACCCCGATGCGGAGTGCCACGAGGTCAAGGCAAAGACAATCTCCGAGGCGATGGTTACGGCATTGACCAAAGAGGCAAACGAGCGCGGGCTGATTGCCGAGGATATCTGCAATGCCTATAAGATTAAGCACCTGCGAGAACTCACGGTAAGTCAGCACGATGCCGTGCGTAAGAATTGGGACAAGTTGTTGGAGTGGAAAGCAAAGCAGACGGAGGCATAACCTATGGGTTGCGAGTTTGCACGGCACTACAAAGAAGCGAACGGGCGGTCATTACGGTGTGATGATTGCCCGAAGCAACATACGCGAAAATGTGAGAAGGAGGTAAAACATGGGCGAGGTATTCACAATGCCAAAAGGACAGAAGGCAAGGGTGCTTATGTTCCTACAGAAGTTCGGTAGCATTACACCGTATGATGCGGACAAAGAGTTCGGAATCATGCGGTTATCGGCTATCATCTTCAAACTCAGAAACGATGAGAAGAACCCCATGCCGATTGCGACAAAGATGGAACGGTCAATCAATCGGTTCGGAGAACCTGTTCGGTACGCACGGTACGTTATGTTGGAGGAATCCGAATGACGAAAGCGGAACGCAAGGAATACGCACGAGCCTACCGCGAGAAGAACCGCGAGGCATTGAACGCATACAAACGGCAATACTTCGCAACCCATCCCGAAGCGCGGGAGAAGCGCACGGCTTGCACGAAGGCTTGGATAGAGAGAAACCGCAGACGTTGGTATCTCTATGTATCAAATTACAGTTATCGCCGTAGGAACGGCGAAGAAAACAAGGAGGATTAAATCATGGCTCTTAATACAATCATCATCTGTGGTCGCCTTACCCGCGACCCCGAAATCAGAAACACGGGAAGCGATTCCTGCGTGGCACGGTACACCGTTGCGGTTGACCGCACCTACAAGCGTGAGGGTTCGCCCGATGCGGACTTCTTCGATTGCGTGGCTTTCAAGAAGGGCGCGGAGTTTGCCGACAAGTTCTTGAATAAGGGAACGAAGGTTATCGTACAGGGCACGATGCAGTGCGAACCGTACACGGATAAGGACGGTAACAAGAAGTACCCGTGGCAGTTGCTTGTCAACACCTGCGAGTTTGCAGAGAGCAAGAAAACCGCAGAAGAGAACGGTACGAAGCCGAGCGGGGTCAAGACCGACAAGAACGGTTACGTTGACGTTTCCGATGGCATCATGGAAGATTTGCCGTTCATGTAAATTGGCTATTGCAATCCTGCAAAGGATATGGTACACTATGGGTGCGGCGGTAGATTGCAACTACCGCTTCACCCCTACAATGGTCTGTTTCTGTATGGTGGACAGAAACGGACAACATACAGAAGCAGACCAAGCATTAGCCGATTGTGCGAGTACCACCATTACTCAAGCAATCGGCTTTTGCGTTAGCAAGGAGATTTGAAATGGCAGAGAATAAAAAGCACTCGTTCGTCATCTACGAGGATTGGATGAACCTAACGCTCTCCCTTCCCGATGATGATGCGATTGATTTTATCCGCGCTGTATTCAGCCACTGCCTCGACAAAGAGTACACGGCAAGCCCTGTGTCGAACGCACTGTTACAGACAGTAATTCCCAAGTTGGACGCAGACATTGACAAGTACAACACAAAGCGTCAGAAGGCAAAGGAAAGCGTTGCGAAGCGGTGGGAGAAATACAGAAATGGCGATACGGACGTATACGATGGTATACAAACGAATACGGACGTATACGAACGTATACCATCGAATACGAACGTTATACATGATAATGTATATGATAATGTATATGATAATGTATATGATAATGATTATGTAAATGATAATGATAATGATAATGATGTCCTTACGGACATAACTAAGAAAGAGGATGCTAAAGCATCCAAGAAAGAAGTGCGTCACAAGTACGGTCAATATGAGAACGTCTTACTTAGCGACACCGATATGGATAAACTGAAAGACGAGTTTCCTATGGATTGGCAGGAACGTATCGAACGGTTATCCGAGTACATCGAGAGCAAGGGAGCAAAGTACAAGAACCACTTGGCAACTATCCGTGCATGGGCAAGAAAGAACAATGACCGCAAAAGACCTGCGCGAAGTGCTTTGGGCGATATCCTTAACGATATGCCGTTCGATAGCAGTGGCGACATTACAGGCAGTAAGGTATGGGAGGTATTTAACAAATGACACTTGACGAATGGAAAGATGTGGCACGGTTGATGAACTCGCTGTATGACGATGGTAAGAACCCGATGTTTGAGAAAGAATCTAAGGTAATCGCTTGGTACTCCTGCCTGTCGGATATGCCGTATGAGGGTGTGTCCCGTGCGATTAAGAACCTCGCGATGCGGAATAAGTTCCGTCCTTCCATCGCAGAGATACGGGCAGAGGTTATCGGGATGATTACCGAACCCGATATGTCCGAGGGCGAAGCGTGGGCTATGGTTCGTGACGGAATCCGCAACGGCACATACGGTGCTACGGAAGAGTTTAACAAGTTCCCGCCTGTGGTACAGAGAGCGGTAGGCAATCCGATGTCCCTGTCCGAGTGGGCGATGATGTCGAGTGACGATATTGAAACGATTGTACACTCGCAATTCCTACGCTCCTACAGGGCAGTAAAGGACGAGGAAAAGGACGAGCGGGTGTTGGGTCAGATAGGCACACGGAAGGGCGAAATGAAAGCGATTGCGGACAGTGTGCTAAAGAGATTGGAGGTGTGGACGAATGACACCGAAGGCTGAAACACTACACGAGGTTCTTGATATTATGAACGCATTGGATGGGAACGGTACATATGAGGGAACAGCGTCAGATTGGCAGGAACTAAGAGAAGTGTTGTGCGAAATGCTGATTTGTGAAGCAACCAACACAGGAGGAAGTAACGATGCAGATAGTATGTGATATACCCGATGATTTTTACGAACGTGTAAACAAGGACGGTTGTATGTCGTACACGGACGCAGAGGTTGTAGTAAATGCCTTCTATCTCGGCAAGGCATTACCAAAAGGACACGGACGGTTGATTGACGAGAATGAAATACTAAACAATCCCGACGGAATATATTACGACCTGTATGATGTACCCGAATACTTGGAGCAATGTATACCTACGGTTATTGAAGCAGACAAGGAAGGAGCAGACGAATGACAGAGATTGTAGCAAAGCCGTTTGATTGGAATGACAATTTATCTGAGGTAGCGATAGAAGATTTCAATTCGATAAGTGATAGGATGTCATATGGGGTTGCGGCTACCATATGGACAGCACTCGCAAAGTTATCGCTATTGGAAAAACAAGGATGTAAGGTTAAGGAGGTAGACAATGCCAATGAGTTGCAAGTGCATCCTTGACCGAATGGTGTTTAAGGGTGCTATGACAGAAAAGGAACGGGAAAAGATTATGCGAAAGATTAAAGAAAAACCATTGGTTGATTTGAACGAGGTAGGCAGAACGTGTGAAAATGTCGGAACGGACTATGCAGAATGCGACCAATTCGTATGCTCGAAGTGTGGCATTGAATTGCAGGATTGGCACAGCGTTGAACGGTGCGAGGACGGAGAAGTTATTTTTCACGAATACACTTTCCGATACTGTCCACATTGTGGAAGAAAGATTGAGGTAGACGAATGAAGAATGAAACAGAGGACATTGTTTATCGGTGCAAGGATTGTATCAAGTACAACCTTTGCAGTTATTATTACAGGCGAAAGGAAACCTCACAAATCTGTCACTACTTTGAATTGAAGGGTAAGACGGGAAAGTGGAAACACATTCACCAATGGACATGGGATTGTTCGGAATGTGGGTATAGAGTAAACGCAAAATATTTTAAGTATTGCCCTAACTGCGGAGCGAAGATGGAGGTAGACGAATGAGCGATGAAATGTACTATGACACATTTGCAAACGAATATGTGTCCAAAGAAAAGGCAGAAGCAGATAAAATCGCTCCTCCCGAAAGATACCTATTGACGTTGCGAGGAGTCGAAGGGGTGTATGTTGAAACGTATGAGAATAACGGTGAACGGTTGGATATTGCTTATACCGAAGCAGACCTGCAATACGGGTTTGTAAATCAAATCCGATACGGCGAGGCAGAACGGCACGGATGGAGAATACAATTCCAAACTGCAAGAATGGTCAAGTGGTGCATTCCGTGTTCTTTGTTCGACATATATTACAAGCGGTTTGTGGAGGTAGACGAATGAGAAACGCACCGTGTCTGAATTGCGAGAAACGGCATCGAGCCTGTCACGACACTTGCCCCGAATACCAAGCGTATCACAAGCACCGCGAGGAAATCCTTGAGGAACAGCAACGGGTCAATATGTTGGAAGAGGTCGAGTCTACCCGCGACCATCGGAGTTGGTTGGGATGGAAACGGGACGGGCAGAAGAGAAGAAAAGGGAGGGCATACAATGGTAACAATTACGATACTCGGTAAGCCAATGAGCAAAGGCAGACCGAGATTCGGAAACGGATTTACATACACACCGAAGAAAACGATTGAGTATGAAAACCTTGTGCGTCTTGCGTGGATGCAGAGCGGAGCGGAGAAGTTAAGCGGATATATAAGCGCAAGCGTATACGCATACTTCCCGATTCCCAAAAGCGTAAGTAAAAAGAAACGCGCAGAAATGTGCGGAGGGTTTTACGCAAAGAAACCCGATTGTGACAACATCGCAAAAATAGTCCTTGACGCATTGAATGGGGTTGCCTATGACGATGACTCGCAGATTGTAATGTTAAGCGTAATAAAGCGGTACAGCGAAGATGCAAAAGTTGTTGTTGTGATGGGTGAAGTGGAGGTAGACGAATGATGTGGATAGTTAAGATTTATGAGAACGGCAAGTGGAGGCAGTACGGGAGTCCGAGTAGTGACTTCCATCGGTTGTGGAAGATATG
>JAFYOS010000003.1 GCA_017560125.1 Bacteroidaceae bacterium
ATATGCGACCTTGTACACCCCACCATAGGTATAGTTACAGCTGTAGGCGAAATGCATCTTGAGACATTCAAAAGCATAGAAAACATACAGGATACAAAGTTTGAGCTGATAAACTCGCTGCCAGCCAACGGCCTTGGAATAGTAAACAACGATTCGGAGTTCATAAGAAACTACAAGGGGGCAATAATACGCAGCAAACTGTTGAGGTATGCGGTTGAAAACGAAGGGGACTACAAGGCAACGGATGTACAGTATGGCGCAAACGGTGTGTCGTTCAGACTTAATGGCGAGGGCCAGTACAACAGCCGCCTGCTTGGAACAGGTAACCTCCTGAACATACTTGCATCGATAGCCGTAGCAGACCACCTGGAAGTACCGGCACACAAGCAATGCAATGCCATAGCACGCCTGCAGCCTGTGGAACACAGACTCTCAATGAAGGTAGCCAACGGAATAACAGTGCTTGACGATGCATACAACTCCAACCCTAATGGAGCCAGAATGGCACTTGAGGTCCTGAAGAACTTCAAGGTCGGGGAAGAGAACAAACGCATTGTCATTACACCTGGATTCGTGGAGATGGGCAGCCGCCAGGCCGCAGCAAACAAGGAGCTTGGCTCCAACATTGCCAGGAGTTGCGATTATGCAATAATAGTGAATGCCACCAACCGCGAAGCAATAAGAAGCGGTATTGAAGAGATGGGAATGCCCGTGGACAGATACTTCCTGGCAGATTCCTTGACTCACGCACACGCTCACCTAGCACAGATTCTGCATGCGGGGGATGTCATTCTGTACGAGAACGACCTGCCGGATAATTTCAAATAGGAGCGGCAGCAAACAAGTTCCGGACAAAAGGCATAAATGGCCAAGAACCTTGAAGATATAAAAGACATAATAAATATATACAATGAAGACAAACGTAGGAGTTGTGTTCGGCGGACGTTCCGTCGAGAATGAGATTTCAGTAATCACCGCCAACCAAGCTATGGCGGCAATGGACAAGGAGAGATACAATATCACCCCAATATACATAACCAAGGAGGGCAAATGGTACACAGGCGAGGCCCTGCTGAATGTGGCGAACTACCGCGACACCAAAAAACTGCTCAGCATGTGCGAAGAGGTATACATGAAGCCTATATACGGCGACACGAACCTGTACCGTACCAAAAAAGGATTGTTCCAGAAGGATATAGTGACAAGGCTTGACGTGATTATGCCGGCACTGCACGGAACGAACTGCGAGGACGGAACGTTCCAGGGAGTAATGGAATTCTCGGGAATACCTTACACGGGCTGCAACACCCTGGCATCGGCAAACGGAATGGACAAGATTACCATGAAGATGATACTCAAGGAGTGCGGCATTCCGGTTATCGATTACTGCTGGTTCAGCGACAAGGAGTGGGCCGACAAACAGGACGTGACCATTGCAGGAATCGAGAAGCAGCTCGGCTACCCGGTTATAGTAAAACCGGCCAACAGCGGCTCAAGTGTCGGCATACGCGCAGCACACAACCGCGAGGAGCTGCTCGATGCAGTTGATTATGCGATATCATTCACAAGCCGCGTCATTATAGAGAAATATGTACAGAAGTTAAAAGAGGTGAATTGTGCCGTGCTTGGAAACTACTACGAGTGCGAACCCTCGGTATGCGAAGTCCCCGTACGCAGCGGCGAAATACTCTCATACCAGGACAAGTACATGAACGGCGGCGGCAAGCAGTCGCAGGGCATGCAGTCAACCGTACGTGAGATACCGGCCAACCTGCCAAAGGAGAGCACAGACTTTATCCAGAAGGCTGCTTGCGACACATTCCGCGCACTTTCATGTGACGGCGTGGCACGTATCGATTTCATCATTGACGAAGCTACAGGCGAAATCTTCGTAAACGAAATCAACACCATTCCCGGTTCACTTTCGTTCTACCTTTGGGAGTACAGCGGCATAAGTTTTACAGCACTTGTTGACAGGCTCATCGAGATAGCCCTGCGCCGCAAACAGGATGCAGGGTTCAAGGCAGTGAACTACGGCGAGAACATCTTTGCCGCAAAAGTAACCGGCGGTGCCAAGACCGGAGGAAAATTCGGTGGAAAGACAGGAGGCAAATTTGGCAAATAAGCATAAACAAACATAATGCGCGCTATACCCATTGCGCGCATTCTTTAAATAGCTTTTGACTATTCTAAATTTCAGGCTTATGAAAAGAACTCTTCTCGCACTTTTGACCATACTATTCGTATCTGTTGCCAGTGCAACAGAAGAGCCCATGACACTCACTACCCCGACAGGAGAGATTCATGGAATGTTAATGTTGCCCAACAGCAGCACCCCCTGCCCCATTGTTCTCATCATAGCTGGCAGCGGACCAACCGACATGAACGGCAACACAATTGGTAGCAACTACAAAAACAATTCACTGAAACAGCTAGCCGAAGGTCTTGCTGCCAACGGAATTGCCAGTGTACGGTATGACAAACGCGGCATAGGCAAAAGCATTGAAGCCGGTACAAAAGAGGAAGACCTACGCTTCGAACATTACATCGATGACGCAGCAGCATGGGCCGACAAATTGGGAAACGACAGCAGGTTCAGCAAGGTTATTATTGCCGGACACAGCGAGGGCTCACTCATAGGCATGGTCGCAAGCAGAAAGAGCAGTGCCGTAAAAGCCTACATATCCATTGCAGGTTGCGGGAGACCCGCATACGAAGTGATAGAGGAACAACTGAAACGTCAACCCGAACAGGTACAACGCGAGGCCGTTGCCATACACAAGGAGCTTCGTGAAGGACGCACTATCGATGACATACCGCACTACCTTGCACCTCTTTACCGCAAAAGCGTACAGCCATACCTTATTTCATGGTTCCGCTACAACCCATCCGAAGAAATTGCCAAACTTACCATACCGGTACTGATTGTCCAAGGCGACATGGACATACAGGTAACGGTTGCCGAGGCCGAAAAGCTACGCATGGCACGCATCTTCTCGTCGTACCATATAATACCGGGGATGAACCATGTCCTGAAGCATTGCGAAAGTACCGACCAGCTTGTACAGTTGCAGAGTTACCAGGACCCCGCACTGCCGATAGTAGAAGAAGTGATAAAAGTCATATCACGATTCGTATTACAATAAAAAATCCGTCCATTCCGTTTTTATCCGCAATAATCAAAGAGTCCTCTAATTTATTTACTACCTTTGCAACCATAAAAATGTAAAAAATATGGAGAAAAAAGGTAATTTGGAGACATTGAAAACCGGATTCATCTACTATACAATAACGACAGTATTGCTCACTGCTGTTTTCGTATCATATATATGGGGGACAAACCTTGCTGAATCCTTGAAGCCATGCGACTGGGCTTACTTCATACCCGGAGCATTGTCACAATCGGCATTGTTCGCACTTATACCATTTGCCCTCTCCTTACCGTTCCTTCTGATAGGAAAACGCAAATTGTTGTATGCACCGGTTCTCATAACCCTTTCAACACTATTGCTGATATTCTTCGTGGCAAACGGCAAAGTCTATTCACTATACCGTTTCCATATAAACGGGTTTGTTCTTGACATGCTGTTCGGCGGAGCAGCCGGTGATGTATTCCAGTTCGACACGGCACTGTATATTAAAGCAAGTACCGAGATACTGCTATTGGCAACAATAATGGTTGCTATATGGTTCCTGTGTCGTTTTATATATAGAAAGACCAATTATGTAGCCGCAGTTCCCGTCACGGTGACACTGCTGATACTACTTGCTTTCTCACATCTGTATCATGCATATTCTGCAGCTGCGAAGACCCCTGGTGTCATACGCAGCGCACTTGCCATACCATACAATGCACCGCTGACAGCCAACCGTCTTATGCTGAGACTCGGTGTAATCTCCAAAGAGGACATGACCCTGAACATGGGTGGAGGTGAAGGCTCAGGGCTACAATACCCACTCACACCCATTGAGGCCGTACCTGATTCTGTACAGAAGAACATAGTACTTATTGTCATTGACTCATGGAACAGGAATGCCTGGAATGGAGACGTTTCCCCCAACCTTTGGGAATTCTCGAAAAAATGCTCTAACTTCGAAAACCATCTGAGTAGCGGAAACGGTACTACTGGAAGCCTTATCGGAATGTTCTTCAGCCTGCCGGCCAGCTACAAAGACGATCTTGACATCTCCGGCACGCAGCCATTGCTTATAGACCAGCTCATAGCCAATGGATACGATATCAAACCGTTTGCAAGCGCATCACTTGTACATCCGCCATTCGGACGAATGTTTTTCTCAAATGTCCCCGACCTGCGCATCGAGTCAGAAGGAAACACTGTCTATGACCGTGACTGTGACATAACGGATGATTTCATTGATTACATCGACAGCGAGCAAAAAGTACCTTTCTTCTCATTCTTGTTCTACGACCTCGCACATGGATGCGAGATGCCAGCAGAAAGGAATCACCCGTTCACCCCAGCATGGGAGTATCCCGACTATTTGGAGTTGAACAACGACACCGACCCACTACCATTCTGGAACCTTTACCGCAACTCCCTATTCCAGATAGACTCACTTGCCGGAAAAGTCCTGACCAAGCTCGAAGAGAAGAAACTACTGGAGAATACCATTGTAATAATCACAGGAGACCATGGACAGGAATTCAACGAAAACAAGAAGAACTACTGGGGACATGGAGGTAACTTCTCACCTGTACAGATACGTGTACCTTTCATGATATTCGATGCCGGGAAGGGTATAGAAACCTACAGACACCGTACAACGCACTATGATGTAGCTCCAACGCTTATGAAAGAGTACCTAGGAGTAAAGAACCCTATTGAGGACATTGCAGTTGGACACCTAATGACCGACCCGTGCAACAGGGACTGGCACTATGTAGGCGACTACGGCAACTATGCGTTCGTGATGGACAGCGAATTGCGTGTCCTGGAAAAGGAACATAGCGGCCTGGTAGAAGTCTATGACAGCCTTGTAAACCCGATTGACGGCTATAGATATAATGTTAAGGAACTAAATGACAGAATTTTGGGACTGAACCGTTTCTATAAATAAAAGCAATAATATAGATGTTGACCCAGCAATGTCATCCCGACAGAGCAAAGCGACGAGGGATCTCTAGCAACAATATACGAGATATCTCACGTTCGTTCGATATGACATCAACGCGTTTTTAGTATGTGGGTCAACTGCTATA
>JAFYOS010000022.1 GCA_017560125.1 Bacteroidaceae bacterium
CTCCGTGGCGGCGGTATTCTTTTCGGCTCCCTCCTCCCGGACAACCAAATCGGTGCCACCGTTAAATCCGCATTCAACGCCACCAACACCGGCTTCAACGTCGCCCGCGACTACCTCATCCGCCAAACCAACGACGAAAAGAAACACCGCAGAAACAAAAGGAAAGCCACCCTGCACACAGAACGGGAACACCCTTGATAGCCGGCATCTGCCTCCGTTATGGATTTGAAGTTCTATCAGGCTGTAATAGAAAAACCGCCCTTCGGTATGAAACCTAGGGCGGGTGCGCAATGCGGGGCTTGGTTACCCCACTCGAACTTGTAGTTTCTTACTTGCGGCCTGTCTGGGCGAATCAGCGAGAAGCCCGACGGCGGCTTGTCACGCCATAGCTTTAGCGACGGCGACGGCGGGCGGCAAGCCCACAAAGAGCCAGCAGGCTCAGCGTAGCGGTGGTAGGCTCCGGAATCAGCGGGATGTTGATATTGGGTGCGCCGTTTAGGCCGGTTGTTCCATCGTAGATGTAGACTAAATCATCAAGCTTGATAGAGAAATCGCTCGTAGCGGTGACATCCTCGCTGAATTGGACAGAAATGCCGGAATATCCAAGGCTGGCCAGCTTCTGCGTGTCGATATCCAGTTCCAGCAGTCCCACAGTTGAGCAATGGAACAGGTCGGAAAGGTCTGCGGTGAATATGCCGCTGCCGGGAGCCAAATCATCCAGAGTGAAACGGACAGAGGCGTTATCGAGAACAATCGTGCCGGTTTCACCTACAGAAAAATAGCTGGCATTATCGAAGCTCACATTGGTCAGGTTGAGTGTAGTCAATTCTGCGCTGAAGTGAATATTCGACATCGTGACATTTGAAATATCATGAGTTGCGTTGTACCCCTCTATCCAGAGGTCGGACAAGATGGCTGATTCTCCATAGCCAGTAATGTTGCCATTCTCGATGAGCACATTACTGAAAGAACCTTCCACGTTGGGATTGGTACTCAGGGTAATTGTATTTGAGAACTCCATCCGGGCTCCGTTTGCTACCTGTACTCTAGCTTCCGGCTGAACATTTATCCCTTGGCTTTGAAGTATTGCGCCATCCTCTACGCGGAGGGTGCCATTGTTAAGATTGATTTTGGCATCTACTTTGCTGGTGCGGGATTCAACGAGCTCATCGAGGTCAACACTAGGATTGTTGAGGACTGAGCCCTCCTTGGCTGCAGCAGCCACCTTGGCGGCTTTCAGAAGCTCTTCTGTGCGGGAGCCGGAGAAAACAATGGTACCAGTAGCAGCAGTTTTATTACCATCAGCATCCAGATACGAGCTATTCAGCTGCAGTTCGCTGCAGTTAGTGGCAGTAAAACTATCATAGAACGCGATGCTGTGGCCGGTTTTGGCGGCAAGGATAATCTCCTGCTTGGTGCTACCCTCCTGGTGGATAGCGTTGAGTACGAACCGGTCTCCTCTGCGAGTATAATTGCCGGAGAATTCTACATCCCCATTGCCTGCAATCTCCAAGGCTCCACCATCAATATAGATGGCGCCGCCTTCGACCCCAGTATTGCCGGCCTGTGCGGAGGCTGCATAGTTGTTGGAGAAGGTGAGATTGTCGTTGTTGTTAAGAGTGATGCGATCTCCATCGAAATAGATAGCTCCACCCCGCGCGGACATATTGTTGGATGTTTTGTCCGACTGTACATAGTTGCCGGTAAAGACTACCTCGCCCTTATTTTGAGAGATGTTAATGTTGCTGTCATTATTGAAAGCACCACCTTCGGCATTTCCTGTTACAGAATAGGCATAGTTGCCGGATATTTCTATACCGCTCTGGTTGCCGAATAAGGAAATATCTGCGTAGTCAACAACGGCTGCGCCACCTCTGACGGCTCCCGCTGCTTCTACCGCGTTTTTGGAAAGAGTTACTTTACCTTCGTTTCCGTCAATACTGAACCCATAGTAAGAGGATTTCAGGAAGCCGCCTTGCGCACCATTTGAGCCTGTTAAAACTCTTCCTATATTCCCAGAGATGGTTACATTGCCAGTATTGCGAGAAATGTCTAAGCTGCGGGACACTCTGCTTGTCGTAGCTATGTTAAAAACGCCACCATACACGGAGCCTGACCCCGTTGTAGCTTCTCTGATGGCATAGTTGTTGCTGATATCAACCGAGCTATTGCCGCAGATGCTGATATTGTTATTCGTTTGAGGTGTGCCGGAAGTGGCGATGTACATGAACCCGCCATAGCAGGCACCGGAGGTTTGTGTTTTTTCTATGCCATTGCCAATAATGGAAACGCCTCCGGCATTGTTATCAAGCGTGAGCGCGTCAAAGTTTTTGGCCGCATAGATAACGCCGCCGTACATGGCTCCCATGCTGGAGTTTTGTGAATCTGAAATCTTGTTACCGGAAAACGTCACCTTGCCAGTATTATTGCTTATGGAAAGATTGCTCCCGGCATCCAATTTGATAGCTCCCAGCCATGTGGTAGAGCTGCTGCTCAGCTTGCTAGAACTAGTGTTGTTGGTAAACGTGAAATCATGCAGCCCGGTAAAGCTGATACTGTTGTTAGCTTGGCCTATGATGATAGGTTGGTAGGTGGGACTAGCGTTGCTCTCCACCGCTTCATGAACAGCTTTAACATTGGCTACTGTGAATGAATAATGGGTTTGTGTGCTAAGCGAAGGCTTATAGAGACTGGTTACGACTACGCCGCTCGATTCCCCATTGATTACAATCGGCGTATAAAGCCACCCGGTATTATCAACGGGGGTATTAAAATCATTCTCTAGTTCAAGCGTGACGGTGTATCCCGACTGGGTTTGCTGATTATATACGAATGAATCCAATATGTTATTGGCTGTTGGCTGCCCTGCAGACAGAATACCACTTGTTAATAGGAGCAACGCTGCTACACGTGAGAGTTTCATGGGAATGTAAAGCTGTTTATTCAAACAATTATGTCGTACTATATTCTGCCACAAAGCACCCCGGGATGTCGAGAAAAAAAAGGAATACTCCCGCCGATGACATCATGAACCCGTTTCCGGCAGCAATGTTGTAGAGTAACTCGTCTTCGAGATGCTTTTCTCCCTGACTGAGCGGAATAAAATCAGGTGAAGCAGTATTCTTACAGGATATAAAAATCCCGCCCATTGGTGTGAAACCTAGGGCGGGTGCGCAATGCGGGGCTTGGTTACCCCACTCGAACTTGTAGTTGCTTACTTGCGGCCTGTCTGGGCGAATCAGCGAGAAGCCCGACGGCGGCGTGCAGCCAAACCTGCGAGGGCAAGCAGAGAAAGCGTTGCTGTGGTGGGCTCGGGAACAAGCTTGCCGCTGAATGAAACGACCGGGAATGCGGTAACGGCAGCATTGCCATCTTTATCAATCATAACACCATTAGTGTAAGTTGCGTTGTAATCAACTCGAAGTCCTGCTGTTGCAATACTAGTTGGTGTTGCGGTACCGCTTGAGGTTCCTGTAATCGAGGTTACTTTAGATTCATTAACGGTAAGACTGTCGAAAGTACCCTTGTTTCCGTAAATTAAGACTGTATAGCTTTCATTCAAATTAAGCGTAAGAGAGCTAGAAGTCGTGCTCGTGCCATCAACGGTAGTTGATGTAAGGAAGGAGTATGTTATAGGATATGAATTTGAATTTTTTCCGTTGATAGTGACAGTCGTAGCAGTACCGATGGTCGGATCCCAGTTGGACTTACCTACTACAGTATTGGAGCTATTAAGAATTACGAGGCCGGAATCGTTGTTGGCATTGTCCAGTCTGTACCAAGTCTCAGCGCCCTGCAGGGTGATGCTCGTTAACTCAAAGGCGGTATACTCTTCTGTTTGCGCGGGGCTGAGGGTTAACCAAGTATCATTCAAGCTAAAGGTGAAACCGACATAACCAGCCTGACCATTGTTGGTGCTATGAGTAAATGTAGCATCCGTTGTCGTACCATACGACAAGGAAGCCAAACTAAGCAAAGCTATAATTGTTTTTTTCATGATTGTAAGGTTAGAATTCTAAGAGTTTCGAGCGGCTCGTGCAGGGATACCCGTTCCCACACGCGTCGGAAGGCTGAGAGACCTGCTCCTAAGCCGCTGAAAGAAATATACAGCAGTCAGAATGCTGATGCAAGCGTAAAAACGCCAAAATGCTTTAAATTATGCATTTTCGTTCATTTTTATTGTTTAGAAGCAACCAAAATGCGAATGAATGTCGCCCTACGATTACTGAAAAGCTGAATTCAACAAGATATCAGCATTGCTGACACTTTACCCGAGTAAAGAACAGTGCCGCCATCCCACCCGGGATAGCGGCTTGTCAGTATGCTTTATTCTGCGTAAGAATTGTTATTTGTTCAAGGCATTAAGTGCATTTAGTGTTTCCTCAATGATTCCGCGAGCGATGGTTACATCCTCAGCGTGCTTCCTTGCTGTACTGCGTTTCACCGTAAAGATAGCAGCCAGACGAGTGTTCATGCTATCAATAATGGCGGCTGCCTCGGGAGATTCCTTGGCACGAGCTCTCAGAATGTTAATCTTTTCGTATTCCTCGATGCCATCGCGCAGACGCTCAAAGCGAATGGAAGAGCGATTGCCGGGGTACACAAGGAAGCAGTCGCCAGATGGCCAGTTGCCGAAATCGGCGCTGTGCATCGGGTTGGCATTCCAAGAATTATAAGCCCAGCGCAAGAAGCCATCCAGATTGTTGGCTGCAGCAAAGAATCCCAGCCACTCGGCTTCAGCCGGAGCGGAAGTCGTGTATGTGTTCGGCACCTGCGGCTGCATGCAGACGTAGAACGTGGTTACCTTGCCAGCGGCCTTGCGCTCACGGAGCAAGCTGCCCAGAGCAGAACCAGCATGAGTCAGCACCGGGGAAATATTGTAGATATCTCGGGTCAGAGTGGACGGCTTGTCTACTGCTGAGGCAATACGGAACGAGGGTGCGTTCTCCTGCACCATGCGCATGGCTTCGCGAACCATGTGGTCAGGGCGCTCATCTATAGCAATGCAGGTTTTATCTGCCCAGCCCTTATCTTTCATGTGCTGATGGAAATCACGCAGGAACGGAGCCCAGACCGCTTCAAACTCGGGCTTGCCAGGTTCAGCGCTCAGGTAGGCCTTTTTCCCTGTAGTTTCATCAATGTA
>JAFYOS010000023.1 GCA_017560125.1 Bacteroidaceae bacterium
CGTGAATGTAGTCTTTCCCGAGCCCATTGGCGCGAAGAATGCGACAAGAGTATTGTCTCCGATCTTCTCGAGGAATTCGGATGCGGCCCTGTCAAGGTCGTTTACGTCTCTGATGATGATTTCATGTTTCATGCTGCAAAGGAATTGCAAATCACTTTGCAATCTATTGTATTTCAATTGTTTGTAATTCGTTGTTTTCTCTTTTGCAGTTTTTTTGCAGATTTTTGACTTTTTCGTTGTCCCAGCCCAAGTCAAAGAATGAGCCATTACCCGTTATGAGCCAATTCGCGGAAACCTTATAATCGCGTACGAGGTATTCAATCCACGCCACTTGAAATATGTCCCTTTCGGGTGATTTCTCGCAGGTATTGAAATTCCAACGGTTGATGCCGTAGCGTTCCGTAAAAGTCTGCTTACCGCGTATAACTTTGTTCGCCTTCAATATTTGAATAGCCTCAAAGAAGCGACGAACTATTTTTTGACTTCGTTCTGTTTGCATAACTCGTTCTGTCTTTTATATGCCGCCGCAAAGCGTTCGTTAATCTGTTCCTCGCGATCTGCCAGCAGTCGCGACCAGCGTTCTATCGTCGTGGTGTCAAAATCACTTCTGCCCTCTTGAATTTCCCGTAGTTCTTCGGGGGTCATTACGGGCATATACTTCTCAATCTCCAACAATCTGAAAAGATGCCGTTTCACCTCGTCGGCTCCCGTTGTAATCATCGCGCCTTCTCCGAGAAGCAGCCAACGCGCATCGAGTTCCGGGAATTTTTCGAGCAGAGCAATAATTGGGCGTATGCCGATGCCTCCTTCCTTCAAAAGTTTGTTAAGGTATTGAGGCGACCATCCCATCACCTTGGCAAACTCCGCTTGATTGCCGCTTGTCTTATATTGGATAAATTCAAGTAACCGGGTATTCATATCATTCTATTGAAACAAGGGTTGAACCTTTTGTAACGATTGTATGTCTCTTGGTTTTTAACGGCTCGCCGCCCTTTTTGCGAACTTCAACAAGCACATAAAACTCAACATTTTCGCCTTTGGTCGTAACAACTTCGTCTGTGATTTTGTACTCATAGTACAGATGTGACAAAGCGTATTCACAAGCCTTGCGACCTTCTCGAATGCTGCTGGACTCACAACCGCAAAGAACGAACGCCAGCAATAATATGGTAAGTATCTTTTTCATTTCAGTTTTAACGCTTTTGCTTTTTCAAGCCTTTTCAAATACTTCTCTTTAAGTTGCGGGTATCTCTCGCAAAGACCTTCAAGAGCCTTTTGTATAACACGGATTTCATTATCATAGTCCTTTTGCTTCCTATACAAAATCATCAATCTGTCAAATGAGTGGCAAGCGATGAACGGGGAAGATAAATTTTCCTCATAAGTAGATATGGCAAGAGCGATATTTCCTTCCCGCTCATATTTAATGCCTAAATTATTCAATGCGGCACATTTGTTCATTGCCTCTACCTTTTCCTGCTCTGCCTTCTTGTCCTTCTCAATAGACAAAATCACATCGTTCGGCAAAACCGCATATTGTTCCCCGGAAAGCAGCTTGTTCTGCAATTCTATGAACAAATCAATAGGGATAACACCACCTGCCATATTTGCGTCAATAAACTCCTGAATACGCACTTTGGTATATCCATCGGGGGTTTTCGTTCCGAATATCTTGTTCCAAAAACCCATTACTTCATTCTTTCAATAATAGACAGAAGACGGTCAATCTGCTCCTGGCTCTTGCTCAACTGCTCCGCTTGCGTCTTGATGATTTCTAAATAATCCTTCTCCGTCTTATTTACGGTTACGGAATGACCGTGTATATTATCTCCGTGCTGGTTGTTCTGAACAACTTTCGGATTGAGCATTTCGCCTTCTCCATATATAAGCCAGTCCCTGCTTAATTCCGGGAACATTGTTAGAACATTGTTCAATTTATCATCACCAAAACCTTTTCGCATTGAGGAAATATAGCCATTGGAGAGGCTGCATAACTCCTCAAATTTCTTCACTGATATGCCCTTAAATTCGATAAAGGCGTAAACTCTTTCTTTAACGGTCATAATATCAATCTGTTAGCATTTTGTTCTAAAATTTATTAGAAAAATGTTCCGAAAATATTTTGTAATATCGGAACAATGTTCTATTTTTGCATCAGATTTTGAAACTGTCTTATAAAACAGCGGTAAAAATACAAATAAAAATCGGAGTAAACTAATAAGTTGAGCAAAAAATGAAATTTCAAGTAACATTTTGGAAATCGGACTTCCTCGGCGAGAGCTACGACCAGCTGCTCTCGATACTGAAACAATACGCTTGCAAAGGCGAGGGATATTGGTTCATAGTGAAAACAAACTTCGTTCGCGCTTACCTGCCCGAAGCGGACTATGAGTGGATAATGGACAATGTAGCAAACTACGGCAACCCGGCTATAAACAAATAATTAAAGAACAAGAAAATGACTGATTTAAGAACTCCAATTGAAAAGGCAAGAGAGGAGAAACATCAGAAGATATGCGCAATGTTTCTCGACCTTTCAAACAAGCAGCCCAATGTAGCCCCGCACCGAATTTTCGGAGCAATCGCGCAGGCGGTTGGAATGACCGTACCGGGCGTTAAGCATATCATCGTGCAGAACGGACTCTACACAACACAACCAAAGTAATAAACCTTTTAATTTATTGAGTTATGGATATTATGAACAAAATTGAGAAGTGGTTTCAAGTAGGCGCAGCAGCGTTATTCGTATTCTTTGCGCTCTTCAACCTTGTTAGAACATTCGTTCAAAATTCAGCGGTATTCTACGCACTATGTTTCGCGGCAATGACGGTGGTTTCCTGGTATCTGTTGAAGATTGCTTGGCGCGAGCTGAAAGAGGAAGAAATGAAGGAGCCTGCCGAGGACATAAACAAGAATGAAGAGGACGAGGTATGATAACCGCCATTGAGCCGAATGTAAGCGCGGCTGGGCGGTATTCGGTAACGGAAACTTCGGCGGTTCTCGGAATACATCGCAACAGCCTACGCAAGTACACAGAACAAGGGCTAATCAAATGCGGCTTTCGCCGTCAGACAGCCCGCAAATTTTATCTCGGTAGTGAAATTTTAAGATTTTGGAGGGCGCAGTTATGAGCAGCTACAAATTAGGGAAGGAACTTGACGATCTGAAAGCCGAATATGAGGCGGCAGAGAAGATGTCAGAAGCGGAAATTCAAGACGAATACAACACGGACGACAGCAAAGCCGAGTTCCTTTCCTACCTCCAAGAAGAGATTGACGACCTGCAATCTCGATATGATGAAGCCATAGAGGAAGAGGAAGCCGAGGAAAACAGAGATTGGCGCACCGCTGGACTTGACCCGGCTTTCTCCTCTTGGGAAGAAGTAAATCGAATGTTTGTCTAACGGGTGTGGCAGGCGAAGCGTCGCCGCTGGAGCGCAACAAGGTTATGCAAGCACCGCCGCGCTGGGGTTCGACTCCCCGACACCCACCAAGCAATGCCGGAAGCTGTAAGAAGGCAATTAAAATAGCACAGCTATGAATGAAGTAATTCAAATCCAACAAGCAGAAATGCTTCAAGCAATCAACCGAAGCGAGGTTGATATGCAGGTATCAACAGCGAAGCAGTACCCCCGCGAGCTGCCGAAGGTCTTGAACCAAATCGCAACCTACGCTACAATGGACGTTGAGACCGCTTCGGAGTGCTTCTATGTACTTCGCCGAAACGGGGACAACGGAGGTTCAGCCATTGAGGGCTTGTCTGTCAGAATGGCAGAAATCATTGCCGGAGCGTGGGGAAATCTTCGAGTTCAGACACGCATCATCGGTAACGACGGCAAGACAATTACCGCACAAGGTATCTGCCACGACCTTGAAACCAATGTTGCTGTTTCAGTAGAGGTGAAGCGTCGCATCACTGACCGCAACGGTCGCACTTATTCAGAGGATATGCAGGTGGTAACGGGCAACGCTGCATCTGCTATCGCATTCCGCAACGCGGTTCTGAAAGTCGTTCCGAAGGCAGTTACAAAGAAGGTCATTGCAGAGGTTAAGCAGGTGGCACTTGGTCAAGCAATCGACCTTGAAACAAGCCGTCAGAATTGCCTTGCAAACTTCGCAAAGGCAGGCGTAACCGAGAAGATGATTTTTGAACTCTTCGAAATCAGCAAGATTGAGGAAATCGACAAAAACCTGCTGTTCGAGTTGAAGGGACTTTGGAACGCTATCAAGGAAGGTTCCACAACCGTGCAGGAAGCATTCGTAAAGCCCGTAGAAGAGCGTAAGCAGGCAGAGGAAGCAAAGCGCAAAGCCGAGGAAACGAAAGCCAAAGCCACAGCAGCTGCCAAGCGTGCTACAAAGGGAAACGAAGTCCCTGCAAATGTTGACCCCGAAACCGGAGAAATCAAATCCTAATTATTAACCGGGGCAGATGCTCCACAACAACAAACGAAATGAACGAAAATTTGAAAAAAGCCATTACAGATTGGCAGGAAGAGAACAAAGAGAATCGCGCTATCATCGTCATTGCTCTTGAAAAAATATCCTCAAACGAGGAGAGTACCAGCGCGAATATCGCGGCTGCTATCATTGGCAAGCACAACGACCTCGTAGAAGCAATTTCGGGCTGTCTTAAGGACAAGAACCACCCCGCGCGTAGCATCATCAGAGAAGCAGAGTTGAAAATCGCTATTGACAACATCTTAAAGTAATCGCTATGTCATATACAATAATCAGACCCAAAGACCGCCGCGAGTGGTTGCGCCACCGTGAAAGCGGTATCGGTTCGTCAGAGGTCGGAACTATCCTCGGGCTGAACCCGTTTGAGACTCCATACCAATTGTGGCGACGCAAGAAGGGACTTGATGCACCGAAGGAAGAGAACTTCGCTATGCGTGCTGGTCATTACTTGGAGGACGCAGTGTCGCTCTTCTACCGCGATGAAACGGGAAAGGAGATTATCAAGGCTTCCGCTGGCGATTGGCTCATAGTTAATAACGACAAGGAATATTTACGCGTATCTCCCGACCGTACTTTTTGGATACCGGGCAGACCGAAATCAGACCGCAACAAGGGTATCTTGGAGTGCAAGACTACTCAAATGGAGGTGGACGGCGACAGCCTGCCGCAGCATTGGTTCTGTCAGCTTCAATATCAGTTGGGCGTTGCAGAATTGGAGCAGGGCGCGATTGCTTGGCTCACTATGGGACGCGAGTTCGGCTACCGTGATTTAGCCTTCGACAAGGAGTTCTACGACTATATGATTGAAGAGGTTGACCGCTTTTGGATTGACAACATCGTTGGCGGTATCGAACCGCTCGCAATCAATGTTGATGATGTGCTTCTGAAAAACCCTCGCCACATCGTAGGCAAGACGGTAGAAGCCGACGAGGAACTTGCGAAGTTCTGTGCCGAATTGAAGGAGATAAAGGAAGAGTTGAGCGCACTTGATACCCGCAAGAAGGACATTGAAAGTGCTATCAAAATGGCTCTTGGCGACGCAGAAGCCCTCGTCGCACCTGGTAGCAGCATAGCGAAACCGACCGTTCTTGCAACTTGGAAAGCGGCAAAGGATAGCACGAAGTTCGACGAAAAGAGGTTTGCATCAGAGAAGCCGGAAATCTATGCAGGCTATCAGTACACCGTTCCCGGTTCACGCAGATTTTTATTGAAATAGTTATGGCAGGATTTTATGGTTCATTGTGCCTTACGGATATTCCGAAGGAACTGATAACGGTTGGTAAGAACGGCAAGAAATACCTAAACATCGAGATTGGAGAACGCCGCCAGCCTTCGCAGTTCGGAGCAACTCACTATGTGAAAGCCTCCGTAAAGGCAGAGCAGAAGCGCGACGGGGTTAATTACTACATCGGCGATCTAAAACCAAGCAGGTATGACAACAACCAGCCTTCGCAGCAGGCAGCAGCCCCAGCAGCACCGCAGCAGGCGTTCAATCAGCCTAATGACGACGGCGACCTGCCATTCTAACACTTTCGATTATGCACCTAATAAGCAACCAGCAACGGCGTGAGATTATCGACTTCTTGACTGCCTTCGTCGAGATGAAAGCCGACAACAGCAATACAAAAGTTTTCAATCAGAAACGCCGTGCTGGAAGGCTTATCAAGAAGTTGCGAGAGAATAAAGAAATTGATTTATCACTTGTAAAAGCATTGAAAAATGGAAATCAGAATTGATGTACCAGCCGGGAAAAAGGCTGAATGGGTAAACGGAGTTCTTACCCTTGTAGATGAAACTCCGAAGGATAACCGCCCCGTAACGGAGCGTGTGAAGACATTTGAGGACGCAGTGCGCGAGTTGGGCGACGAACACCCGTTTGTCAAAGAATGGCACTTGGGTGACGGCTTGAGCGCAGACCTCGAAGCATACTTGAAACTTCGCATCATAGCAGCTGCTCTCAACGAGGGCTGGGAACCAAAGTTTACGACTGACGAATACCGTTACTTCCCTTGGTTCGTATTATACACCGAAGAGGAGTACAACGAACTTTCAGACGAGGATAAAACTCTTGTGGTTCAGCGGTCGTACTTCTACTCGTATTCGTATGGCGGTGTCGCTTTCGTGTATGCGGATTACGATTCCTCGTACACGTTCTCGGCCGGCGGTTCTCGGCTCGCCTTCAAGAATAGCGACCTCGCGAAGTACGCGGGAAAGCAGTTCATCGAGATTTACGCCGACTTCGTTTTCAAGCCGAAATGTGAGAGCGACAACAAATAATATCACTAACCGGGGCGGCTCGGTTAGTGGTCGCCCCACAATTTCAAAATTCAATGGAAAAAGTATTAGGACAAGAGTACGGAAGAGCAGCCGACAGAGTTGCGTTTCTCCGTGACAACTGCGACGCGGTTGAGGATTTGGGCTATGTAAAGCAGCTCAAAACCGAGGAAATCGAAGAGTTGAAAGATCGCTTGGTTGAAAACAACATTCAGTTGCGCGATGTCCGCGCCGACAAGAAGGCAGCGAACAAAGAGTTCAACGACCAAATCAAGCAACTTGAAGACAGCAACGACGAGGTGACAGCAAAGTTGAAGGAACGCAGCGAATATGTTACTGAACCTTGCTTCAAGTTCGTTGACGAGGACACCCGCGAGGTGGGCTACTACAACGACGAAGGTGTGCTTGTATATTCTCGCCCGGCTCGTCCAGACGAGTGTCAGAGAAACATTTTCAAGGCTCTCCGTACAGGTACAGAGGGCTAATCAATAACATTAAATCATTTTCACAATGGAAAAGAAAATCAAAGAAGAAGTAAAACAGCAGATTGCTGAAATGTTGGCAAACGGTCTGCCTGCTGGCTGCGGTGAAATCATTATCCGCGAGGGCAAGGCGGTGGAAGTTAAGGAACCCGTAAAGGTCGCTATTCGAGGCACTATTGACGCTGCCGCTCGCTGGTTGGAAACTCGTTTCGACTGCTTGAAGGAGAAGACCTGCCACATTCTCGTGAACCGCGAGGAGTTGTATATCAAGTTGCAGTGCAACGAGAACAACCATTACGGAACGGTCATAGCGGGTTACCTGGAATTGTCGCCCGAATACAAGAAGTTCGGCATCAACGAAGGCAAGTACATTACTCACTTTGAAATGGCAGAACTTATCAAAATGAACCGTTCGCACTTCGAGAACAAGACAGAAGCGATGAAACTTGTAACAGAGTTGCAGAACTTCAAGGCGAAGGTTGACAAGGAGATTGAGGACTGCGACAACAAGCGCGGCGACCGTCGCCTGCTCGTCAATCAAGCAGTACAGCACAACCTTCCAGCAGCGTTCAGCCTTGTAATTCCTCTCTTCAAGGGTGGCGAGAAGCAGACAATCGAGGTCGAGGTATATGTAAACCCAGCCGACTTCACTTGTACCCTTGTTTCCGCATCGGCTAACGACCTTGTGGAAGAGTTGCGTAACAGCGAAATTGATGCAGTTCTTAACCGTATCAAGGAGCGTTGCCCGGACATCGTGATTATTGAGCAGTAAGTTTAACCAGCCCTGCCCGTGCTTTTCGTGGTTGCGGTACGGGTGGGGCTTAATTCCACAACAACAATGAGCGAAGCAGGAAAGGAATACGGGGAACTCGTGAAGGAACTCCGAGAAAACAATTTCGAGCGGTTCAAGGCTAAAACTCTTCCCCGCTTGGAGAGCAGCGAAGAGGTTGAGAATATCACCGAAAATTGCTTCTCTTTTGTCGTTACGACAAAGAGCAACGGCGTGATTGACATCTTCCCAAAGGCAAATAAACTCCGCATCAGAAGGCAAAATAAATGGGTTAAGCCGATAATGCCTTGGTTGCGCAAACATATACTCAAATGTACGAATTAAGAGATTATCAGAAGCAGGCTGTTGATGTTGCTGTTAACTTTTTCCAAACCGGGAACAAGAAGAACGGCATAATTGTCCTACCTACGGGAGCGGGCAAAAGCCTCGTGATAGCCAATATAGCATATAGGCTGGACGCTCCGGTGCTTATATTCCAGCCCTCAAAGGAGATTTTGGAACAGAACTACGAGAAGCTGTGTTCCTACGGGGTTATGGATGTAGGTATCTTTTCCGCATCTTTTGGGCGCAAGGAGGTTCGCAAAATCACATTCGCCACTATTGGCAGCGTGAAGAGCCATAAAGACTACTTCCGATTGTTTCGCTATGTAATCATTGACGAGTGTCACGGTGTCAATGCAGAGGCGGGTATGTACAAAGACTTCATCGAAACCATACAATGCAAGGTGCTGGGACTTACTGCCACCCCTTACCGTCTTTATTCAAGCAGGTTCTACGGCTCAATGCTCCGTTTCATCACTCGAACCAATCCGAGGATATTCAACGAAATGCTGTATGCGGTGCAGGTTCGCACGCTGCTTAATCGCGGCTACCTTGCGCCAATGAATTACTATCAGTTGAACATCGTTGACACTTCGAGATTGAAGGTGAATAGCACGGGAGCCGACTTCACCGATGCGAGTGTACGCCGTTACTACCGCGAAATCAAGTTCAACGACAGCCTCGAAAACATAATCAGAAGGCTGCTTGTCGCAGGGCGTTCCTCTATTCTCGTGTTTACGCGCTTCATTGACGAGGCAAACCACATCGCCAGGACTTTTTCAGATTGTGCCGCCGTCGTTTCGAGCGACACCAGCAAGACAGATCGCGAAAATATCCTTCGGCTTTTCAAGAACAAGCAAATCAAGGTTGTGGCAAATGTCGGCGTACTGACAACGGGTTTCGACTTCCCGGAACTCGCTACGGTTGTGCTGGCTCGACCTACAATGTCGCTTGCACTCTACTATCAGATGTGCGGCAGGGCTATACGCCCGTTCCCCGGTAAAGTGAGTTGGGTTGTCGATTTGTGCGGCAATTACAAACGCTTCGGACGCGTCGATGATTTGGAACTCCGTCAGACAAAGCCCGGTATATGGGCTGTATTCTCGGGGGCAAAGCAATTGACGAATGTTTATTTTAGAAAATAAGTGATTACAATATAATCGTTGAGTAAATTATGGGCGGTTGGATTAAGATATTTAGCAAGTTTCTTCAATGGGAATGGTTCGATAAAGCAGAAATGGTTCAACTCTTTATCTACCTTCTCCTATGTGCAAATTACAAGGATTTGTATTGGAGAGGCATTCCCGTCAAGAGAGGTCAGCTATTGACCAGCCGGGACAAAATTAGTAAAGATACGGGACTCACAGAACGACAGATAAGAACCTGCCTTTCGCGCTTGAAAACGACGGGCGAAATAGCCGTCAAAACGACCAACAAATATTCAATCATAACTATCTGTAAATATGAGGAATATCAAGACGATTTGCAGAGTGCGCGACCAGCAGAACGACCAGCAGAATGTCAGTCAAACGACCGACAAGCGACCAGCAAAACGACCGACAAAGCGACCACAAGTACAGAAGATAAGAATATAAGAAATAAAGAAATATCTATATCAGAAGATATAGATACAAAGAAAAGCCGCAAAGCGACTTCTCCTTCTGCCTCTGCCGAGGCACAAGCCGAAGAGCCTACCGAGAAGATTCCTTTTGCGGAAATTAAAAACCTTTGGAACTCTACCTGCACGGGCTTCGCCCGCTTGGTAGTGATATCCGACAACCGCCGAAACAAAATAAGAAACCGCGTTGCGGAAATGGGCGGCGTTGAAAAGGCACTCCCCATCATCAAGACGATTTTCGAGAAGGCGCAGGCAAGCAGCTTCCTTAAAGGCGATAACAAGCGAGGCTGGAAGGCTTCTTTCGATTGGTTCTTTGAGAACGACAAAAATTGGGTGAAGGTCTTTGAAGGCAATTATGACGAAAAGCCAGCAGGAACACCACAAGTAAGACAATACAAACCTAAAGATGATGTAAACGACTTATGGAAGTAATTGACAACATTTTGAGAAGAATACAGAGCGAAGGTTATTTCAAGTCGGTCAAGCGTTACGCATACCTTCCCTACGACCTCAATTTGGCGATGCAGGTTGTCGAGGCTATCGGCAAGAGCAGGAACCCTAATTTCGTGATTGACGACGAAAACCGCTTCACATACGAAAACCTCGTGCGCTGGGTGCAGGGAGATAACGCAATGATGTGTCTTGACCCCGAAACTAAACAACCCGTACCGGGAAGGCTCGACAAGGGCATATACATCGCGGGTAATACGGGAACGGGCAAGTCGTGGGCGTTGGAGATTATGAGCGTATATACTACGATTGACAAAATTCAGATCGGGTTCGGAAAGGACTACAACGGCAAGGATATACTTGGGTGTCTTCATTGGGCGAATGTCCGCACCGATACGATGTGTGAGGAGTTCAGCCGCGAAGGTACTTATGACAAGTACAAGCAATGGAAATGCCTAGGCATTCAAGACCTGGGAGCAGAACCCGTCGAAAGCCTCTATATGGGAAACCGCGTAGATGTGTTGCGAATGATACTCGAATACCGAGGCGACCGCACAGACCGCATTACGCTGGTAACATCTAACCTCCCAATCAATCATCAGAAACTGATTGACCGCTACGGCGACCGCGTCGCAAGCCGTCTGACGGAAATGTGCAACTATTTCGAGATAAAAGGAGCAGACCGCCGCAAGGTGCGTAATCTTGCGCCTAACGCAACGAAATCCGACGGAGCAAGTAACGCTCCAAACAAGTAGAGTTCGTTGCTCTCGGTTGAGATTTGAAAAAATTAACTAATAAATCCACAACAACAATGGAAGAAATCAAAATCAAGAGGGAGGCGTATTTCAAACGCCTTGACGAATTGAGAGAAAAGGAACGAGCCGCCACAAACGCGGACGAGTTGAAGAAAATCGCTGGTCAAATCCGGTATGTTGAACGCAAAATTCATCGAACAAACTTCCCGCCGGAACGAAGGGATTACACCGTAAAAGTCAAGTTGGTTTTTGAAGGCGAAGTGACGGTTTACACCACCAGCAAAAAGGAGGCTTTGGAAAGCGTGAAAAACAACTTCGGTGCTGTGCTTGGCAATGTTCAGAGAAGCACGCCCGAGATAATCAATTGGGATATTCCCGTACACCCTCAAAAGATTGTAAAATGAAAAATTTGCTATACATAGACCTATTTTGCGGAGCAGGTGGCACATCTACGGGTGTAAACTCCGCACGACTTAATGGCGAACAATGCGCCGAAGTTATTGCTTGCGTCAATCACGATGCGAATGCGATAGCCTCTCACGCCTCAAACCACCCCGACGCACTCCATTTTACGGAGGACATCAGAACGCTGGAACTTTCCCCGCTCATTGCTCACTTGGAGAACTGCCGCCAGCAGAACCCCGGAGCGTTGGTTGTGTTGTGGGCTTCGCTTGAATGTACCAATTTCAGCAAGGCAAAAGGAGGTATGCCACGCGATGCGGACAGCAGGACGCTTGCCGAACACCTCTTCCGTTACATTGAGGCAATCAAGCCGGATTACATTCAGATTGAGAATGTGGAAGAGTTTATGAGTTGGGGCGAAGTGGACGAGAACGGCAAGCCCCTTTCAATGGATAAGGGAAAGAGTTATACGCGCTGGGTTCGCAATGTAAAGAAATACGGCTACAAGTTCGAGCATCGCATATTGAACGCCGCTGATTACGGAGCATACACCAGCCGCAAACGCTTCTTCGGTATCTTCGCAAAGGCGGGTTTGCCAATCGTATTCCCGGAGCCTACCCACTGCAAGGAAGGTTCGACAACGCTTTTCGGCAACTTGAAGAAGTGGAAGCCCGTTAAAGATGTTTTGGACTTCGAGGACGAGGGTAATACTATTTTCCGCGAAAAGCCTCTTTCGGAAAAGACGCTGGAACGCATTTATGCTGGGCTGATTAAGTTTGTTGCAGGCGGCAAGGAGGCGTTTTTGGTTAAATGGAACTCAATGAGCCGCACGGGAAAGTATCAAGCACCTGGAATTGACGAGCCTTGTCCGACGGTTGCGACACAGAACCGCTTGGGAGTAGCGAAGGTGTCTTTCCTCTCGAAGCAGTACAGCGGACACCCCGAAAGCAAGAACACTTCGATAGATGCCCCGGCTGGCTCAATAACCTGCATTGACCACCACGCTTTTGTTTCCGCATACTACGGGAACGGACAGAACCATTCGTGCGAAGCACCTTCGCCGACGCTGACGACGAAAGATCGCCTTGCGCTCATTCAGTCGGAATGCTTCATCGATATGCAGTATGGGAACGGTACGGCTGCTTCCGTTGAAACCCCAGCGAATACCGTAACGACAAATCCGAAATTCAACCTTGTAACGGTCAAACGCTTCTACTTGATGAACCCGCAGTATAATTCGGCTGGCGGTTCTGTGGATAATCCTTGTTTTACGCTCATAGCCCGAATGGATAAAATGCCGCCTTATTTGGTTGCTACTGAAACGGGCGAGGCTGTGATTGAGGTCTATTCAACAGACAGCCCAATGACGGCTAAAATCAAGGAATTTATGGCACTCTACGGCATTGTGGATATTAAGATGCGTATGCTGAAAATTCCCGAACTCAAAAAGATTATGGGCTTCCCCGAAGACTATGTGCTGGTCGGTTCGCAGGCAGACCAAAAGAAGTTCATCGGCAACGCCGTAGAAGTTACTATCGCCCGTGCTTGGTGTGAGGCTCTTTGCGAACAATTATCGAGAACGAAAATCAAAAACATAGCGTAAATGAGTGCGGCAGCGGGTAGATTGAAAGTGTACTACGGTATCGAAAGGACAAATGCAGTAAAGCATAAACGCGCAGTATGTGTGCTATTCGAGAACGCGAGGGCATTTAGGGTAGATAACAAGGGAAATTCCTATCAAGATAGGTTTGTAGCCCGACAGATGCACTTGGCATATACGCGCAATCAGACAGCAGAAGAGGCGGCAGACGCAACCGAGCAAAATCAAGTATTTACGAGTTATTCGCTGTTTGTGGATGACAAGAGGTTCAAAGGGTCGCTTGATGCCGTTCTTGCTTTCAATTCGCAGGCTGATAGCAAGAATGTGAGCAGAGCAGAGCGTGAGCGTATTTCGGAAGCCCTTCGCAGGGTATTTATGGAAATTTACCCGGACTACCGAGAGCCGCAAGAGCAGGGATTATTATTCACGAATGAAGATTTTTTATAAGCAACAGATATGAAACTCAAATTGAAATGGAAGTACGCCGAGGGCGAATTTGATATGGAAACGATGCAGCTTCTCTGCATCAAGGCGAGAGGTAAGAGAATGTGTGGACCCGACGAGATAGATGCGGAACTCTGCATAAAGGACGGGATGAATTTCACTATTGCCGATATTCATTTGGGCGATGTGGATAGTTCAAATATCCTTTGCGAAGAGATAGCAAGACGCTGGAACGAGTTCCAGGATTGGCACGATGCGGAGAATGACGAAGAACCGCCCAAAGACGCTCATTGCCTCTTGCGCGTTGAGTTCTGCGATGAAGGCGAGGAAATGCAGGTGGACTACTTGACGGCTGTTTGGGGAGAATACGGCTGGTCAGAGGACTATTTAGACCAGATTGCAGACCATTACGCGACGCATAAAATCACACATTGGAAACAGATTAGCATACCAAAAGGAGTTGAGAAATGAAAGCAATAACAATAAAGCAGCCTTGGGCGAGCCTCATTGCTACCGGGCTTAAAGACATCGAGAACCGCAGTTGGAAAACGAATTATCGCGGTCGTGTACTTATCCACGCAGCAGCTTCCCCCGTCAAGGAAGGACTTGCAGCCCTCAATAACAAGCAGCTGTTTGACTTGATGCAGCGCGAGAATTGGGAAACGGAGTTCGAGAACCTTCCCAACGGTGCTATCGTCGGCAGTGTTGAGATAGTCGATTGCGTACAGAACCACCCTTCAAAATGGGCGCAGGAAGGTTTTTGGCATTGGGTATTGGCTAACCCGGTGTTGTTCACCGAACCAATTACGGGCGTAAAGGGCAAACTATCATTTTGGGAGTACGAAGGAGAAGTCCCCCAGCAGAATGAAGAACCCACATCGGAACCGGAGCAGCAGAACGCAGAACCAGCAGAGCCAGCTAAGCCCGTACAAGTACCGAGTGTTGAAGTTATGCGAGAAGCAGCGTTCCGAAAGTCTGTATCTGACAGCACCCGAAAGATGATTGAGTGTTTGACGGTGGACGAACAGATGAAAGTTTCTTTTGTCCCTCTCGTAATCACGCAGATTGCTTGGGTATATGCTCACAAGTCAATGGAACTTGCTGCACGCGATAAAATACAAATCTTGAAAAAGTTGAGCCGTACTCTCAAACTCGTTCATCAGAAATACGACGAGGAATTGCGCCGGGAACTCGATTGGAAGAGCAGAACGAGAATATCCACGATCGCAGAGCAGTTTATGAACGGAATTGCCCGCGATATGAAGATACTCTACTTCACGGTACGACAAGAGATTTTGCGATGCGCCCCCGAATATCCTTGTGTTGACCAAAGAGCCTACGCGATTATATCGTTGCTGTTCATTAGCCTTCTCGAAGAGCATAACCGGGAAATGGATAAACTGCTTGCGGAAAAACTGAACGACAGCAACCTTGCTCCGAATGTAACGAACCCTCTGACAATCCACCTGCGCACGGGAATGACCGCCTTTGCTGGCGTTGAAGGTAAGTTCAATTTCGACGACTTCAATGTCAAACTTGCTATGAAGGTTGTAAAAAAACGCTTGAACGAGGTTGAATATTCTGTAATTGACGAATGACGCTATGGGACATAACGGAAAAACACTCAAAGAGTGCGCAGAGGAACTTTCAAAAGCCGCCGCACAAGCGAGAGCCAATATATGCGAACTTATGCAGATAGAAGCCGTTATCGCTGTCCTTAACGGCACTTTCGAGCAATTAACGGAGAAGTTTGATGAAGCGTTTGAATTGTTGAGAAAACTCCAAACGAGCATCGAAAGGATAACGCCGAGGATGCAGTACCGCAAACGCCCGAGAAGGATATATTACCGCTCCAAGATGAAGCCTTACCACAAACGAACCTCATACAAACCGCGCTGGTATTGGAAGCGAACCCGCTCAAATCCGCGCCGCTGACACAGCGGGAGAAGGGGGACTATAGGGGGTTAAGGGTTAAAAGTACAGTATCTGTAATATTCAATTACTGTAACTGCCGTTAATCCCCGTTTTGCTTGATAAAACAACCTAAATAACTGAAAATCAATGAGTAAGAAAAAGATAACATCAAATATAACTGCCTCAATACCAACAAGAAAGCTGGTAAAAGTCGATTATGTCATAGGGATTGACCCCGATGTGGAAAAGAACGGAGTTGCCTTCCTGGAATGTGCGACGAAAAGGCTTGAAGTAACATCGCTGACCTTCCCCGACCTCTTGGACTTCCTTCGCTCGACACAGCGACAAGCCGAGGTGCTGCAAAAGAACCTTCGCGTAATCATTGAAGCAGGCTGGCTGAATAAAGCCCATTGGCATTTGACATCGAAGGACAGCAAGCAAAGTGCAGCAGCAAAAGGTAATGCGGCTGGGAGAAATCACGAAGTCGGAAGGAAGATCGCGGAGATATGCGAGCATTGGCAACTGCCTTACGAGTTGATTAAGCCTCTTGCGCTCAAAACGGGAGGCGTAAACCTATGGAAAGGCAAGGAAGGAAAGATAACCCACGAGGAATTGTCAGCCTTTACCGGGATAACGGGCAAGACAAACCAAGAAGGCAGGGACGCTGCTCTGATTGCGTGGACTTGGGCGGGTTTTCCTATGCGAATTTTGAGAAAATAAACCAAAAGGTTGATATTTTACCCCGTAAACGATTACAATGTAAACGCTTTTGTGTAAATTTGCTGCAAAATTGGTATCATATAAAGTTTATCGACCGATGAAAACAGAACAAGTCAAACTTACACAAGTTAAGGCGAACGGAGAGAACCCCCGTTCAATTACAACCGACAAATTCGCCAAGTTGGTAAATTCAATCCTCGTGTTCCCGAAGATGTTGGCAATTCGCCCGGTTGTCGTGGATAACAAAATGGTCGCCCTCGGCGGCAATATGCGCCTTCAAGCGTTGAAAGCCATTGCGAAAATGACACACGGCGACATCTGCAACCGTCTTGGAACAATCAACGACTTCTTGAAGAAGGGCGAAGGCGAGCGCGAAAAGATTGTGCAGTATTGGGCTGGCTGGCTTCAAAAACCCGTTGTTGAGATTATCAACGCAAGCGAATTGACAGAGGACGAGCGCAAGCAGTTCGTTATCAAGGACAATGTTTCGTTTGGTAATTGGGATTACGATGCGCTTGCCAACAAGTGGGATAACGCGAGCCTCGGCGATTGGGGTATGGATGTGTGGAACGCCAACCCGACAGCGTTTGCCCCTATTCAGGGCGCGGCTTCTCCTTCTGCACCCGCTCCAGCGATGCCCGATGCGAGCGAAGAGGACGACCCGACAGCAATGTTCCAGGACGCTCTACCTCCCGAATTGCAGGGTGCTGACCTTTCGCCTGCTAACCTTCCAAAGATACAAGGCAGTGACGAAACCGCTATGGAGCGCGTGATTATCGTCTATCCGAAAGACCAATTGCAGCATTTGTGCAATCTTCTTGGTATGCCTTCTATCGACAAGGTCGTTTACCGTCTTGAAGAGATTTTGCCCGAACTCGCTGAGGAGTAGCCTATGACCTACGACGAATACATACGCTATCACCTCGGCGGCGATGCAGGGGTTGAAGAAAAAATGATTGCTTCCCTCTCGACTTACTTTCGTTTGTCGAGGTGGGACAGCTTTCGTTTGGCGTATTATTACACAACGACCTATCATATCCCCAGTGCGTTGAAGCTGCTCCGCAATCATAACACCCCGAAAAGCGAATTGAAGTTCAGAACCGACCGCCGATATGTGCGTATAGGCGACAATTTCAGCCGCATTATGAAGCAACTTTCACCGAAGCTGCTTGAAGACCTCGACAGAGCGACAACAACGACCGAGCAGTACAACATCGTTTCGGGCTGGTACTTCTTTGGGCGTTACGCCTCGTTCCTCTTTCTCGAAGTATGGGCTAAATTAAGCGGAAAGCAAATTATTGACGACCTCGCACTGAAATTCGAGCAGGAAGAGAACTACACAAAGGGCGCGGAAATAATTGCAGGAACGCAAGAAAAAGCCGCATTAACGGCATTTATAGAGCGAGCCAAGACCGACACCCGCGACAATGTGTTTTCGCTTGAAACAAGCCTATGTGCAGTTGCCAAGTTGAAGAAGGGTACACGCTGGAATGGGTTCTATACCGAAAGGCTCTTGACGGATATTGCCGGGAGCGAGTGGGAAAATCTAATCATAACACTGCTATGACAACGAAAGTGATATTTGTCGCGGGCGTACCAGCGACGGGAAAAACAACGCTCTTCAAGCGCATACGCGAACGATTGTTTGCGCAGTGCAGCGAGTTTAAGGAAGGGAAGGTACGCGGCATTGAGAACGAGCAGTACAAGATGCTGGGTGTTTTCGACGGCTCCACATTCGAGGGAACAGACCGTTTGAGTATGACCGTCATTGACGATGCTATCGATTATATCAGAAGGCTGGACCAGGAGCCGGGACGGAAGGTCGTGTTTGTCGAAGGCGACCGACTTTTCAACTTTCGTTTCCTGCAAGAAACGCGGGCAAGCCTCATTCTGCTCGATGCGTCCCCGGAAGTGCTTGCACAACGCCACAAGAAGCGCGGCGACAATCAAACTGAAACCTTCCTGCAAAGCCGCAGAACGAAGGTTGAGAACTTCGCGAATAAATACCGCATCAGTAGAGCCTACAACAACACGCCCGAAGATGCGGAAAAGATATTTCAGTTCATCATCAAAACAGCAGAGCAATGGGTTGGAGAGTGTACGACCACATAAAGGACGACAAAGTTTTGAAGGATATTTGCTACAACTGCGGCAGTGCTTCGGTAAAAGGGACTTACCCGTTCTTTCGCCGTATGATGTATTACTCGCACGGCAATTATTGGTGCGAAATCCTCGATGATAAAGCCTTCTATTTCGCAAGCAGGGCGAGAAAGCACGTGCGCCTCATTGCCATTGCGGTAAAGCAGGAGCACCAGCGGCAGAAGTTAGGCGAAAAGGTTCTTTTCCGCTTGTTACAGCGAGTTTCCCTTGCTGGGCTGGATACTTTAACACTCCGAACATCTATGCACGAAAACGGGCAATTCTTTTGGCTTAAACAAGGCGCAAGGATTATGGATGTAAAGGGCGATGACTACGAAATGGAAATCAAAATAATCAAATAGATATGGCACAAAAGTATTATCAAAGCCCCCGTTGGAGCAACGAAATAGCCGATTGCAGTATGCCAATGACATTTGACACATACAGCAACTGCTCGTTTGGCTGTCTTTACTGCTTCTCGCAGTTCCAGCGAGGCGTAGGCGACACAAAGGAAGCCTACCTGCACAAAGATGTTCGCAATGTGTCTGTTGAACATATCAAGAAGATGTTTACCGACCCCGACAAGTACGGCGGTCAGTTCAAGGAGTATATCAAGCAGCGAAAGGTAATGCAATGGGGCGGTCTTTCCGACCAATTCGACGGATTCGAGAAGCAGCGCGGCAAGACGCTCGAACTGCTCCGTTTCTTCAAGGAGATAGATTACCCGTTATGCTTCTCAACGAAGGCTACTTGGTTCACTGACGACGACCGTTATATGAGCCTTATCGAAGGTCAGAAGAATTGGAATTTCAAATTTTCAATCATTACGCTTGACGAGGAAAAAGCGCGACGCATTGAACGCGGTGTGCCTTCTCCTATGGAACGCCTCGAAGCAATACGCCGTATTGCGGCGGCTGGGGCTGGAGGTGCTACGCTTCGCCTCCGTCCGTTCATCATCGGTATCTCAACGCCGACCTACCTCGATTTGATAAGAGAGGCGCACAGCAGAGGCGCAGACGCTATGAGTACGGAGTTTTTCTGTGTAGAGCAGCGTAGCCCAACGCTCAAAGGTTTTATGCCTACAATCAACGAACTTGCTGGATTTGATGTAATGGAGTTCTACCGCCGTTTCTCTGTATCTTCCGGCTATCTCCGTCTGAATAGAAAAGTCAAGGAGCCTTTTATGCGCAATATGAAAGAGTTGTGCGACGAATTGGGTATGCGTTTCTATGTTTCTGATGCGCATTTCAAGGAATTATGCTGCAACGGCTCTTGTTGCGGTCTGCCTCCAACTTGGAACTACTCGCGCGGTCAATGGTGCGAGGCGTTGCAGATAGCCAAGAACAACCCCGACGGCATTGTTACCTGGGACGATGTGTGTACGGATATTCAAGGACTTGTTTCGCAGTTCCAATGGATAAGGGCGCAGGGCTTCAACTGCAATAGCAGCGAGAAACGCGCCAAGTACGAAGGTATGACAATGGCTGATTATATGCGCTGGTTGTGGAACAATCCGCAGAGCGGTCAAAGCCCGTACAAGTTGTTTGAAGGCGCACTTGTTCCCGTAGGAAAGGACGAGAACGACAATTTGATTTACAAGTTTAACGGTGCAAGGTTTTAGGCAATGGGAGCAACGGGAAAGAAAATGAAGGATTACCGCCAAGCGCAGATCGTGCGCCTTGACATCATCGCTGGGCTATACAAACGCGGGTACTCGTATCGAGAAATCCGCGAAGAGGTTATGAGCCGTCTTGACCTGCAAAGCTATTCATTGCGAACCGTCCACAAGGATATTCAACAACTCTTGGAGGAATGGCGCGAAACGCGAATTGATAACTTCGACCACGCCGTACAGCTCGAATTGGAGCGTATCGACGAGATTATCAAGGAGGCTTGGGCTGCTTGGGATAAGTCGAAGACTGACTACGAGAAAAAGAAGGCAAAACAGCAAGGAATACCGGGCAGCAGTGGAGAGGACGGTGAGAGCAGCGAAGGTGTTATCACTATCAAAATGGAGCAGCAGCGTGAGGAGGTTATTTGCTATGGCGACCCCCGCTATTTGGAGGTCGTGCATAAAAACCTCATTGAACGCCGCAAGTTGCTCGGTCTTTACAGCCCCGAAAAGAAGGAAATTTCGGGCGACCTTTCATTTACCAACCTTCTTATGCAAACGGGTATAGTTGATGAAGAGAAATGAGGCAGAAATCAGAAGGAACGCGGAAGCACTCTTTGCCGCTTGGCGCAACGATTGGAATTTGTTCATTAGGGACGCTCTGGGCGTTACCCTTGACGACGAACAGAAAGCAATCGTTTCTGCCGTGCAGCATAACAAACTCGTATCAGTGCGTAGCGGAACGGCGCGAGGCAAAGACTTCGTCGCCGCCTGCATTGCTGTGTCCTTCCTCTACCTCACGCCCCGTTGGAACAAGCGCGGCGAACTCATTGAGAATACCAAAGTAGCACTGACAGCACCGACCGACCGACAAGTGAAAAACATTATGATGCCGGAAATCTCGCGTCTATTCAACAGAGCCAAGAAAAGGGGCTTTGTGCTTCCCGGTAAGTTGAACGCATACGACATCAGAACGGAAAACGAAGAGTGGTTTTTGACGGGCTTCAAAGCCGACGAGAACAATCACGAGGCTTGGTCGGGTTTCCACGCGGTAAACACGATGTTCGTAGTCACGGAGGCGACGGGTATTCTCGATGATACCTATACCGCCATTGAAGGTAACTTGCAAGGTAACTCACGCCTTCTGCTGGTATTCAACCCAAACACGACTATCGGATATGCAGCCCGCAGTCAGAAGTCTGCCCGCTGGAAAAAGTTCTGCTTGAATAGTCTTACCGCGCCCAATGTGGTTGAAAAGAAAATCATCTTGCCCGGTCAAGTAGACTACGAGTGGGTGATTGACAAGGTGGAGAACTGGTGCGAGCCGATAACGACCGACGAAGTGAAGGAAAGCGAAAACGACTTTCAATTTGAAGGCTCTTGGTATCGCCCCTCCGACCTTTTCCGCAAGAAGGTTCTTGGAGAGTTCCCGAAGGTTGACGAGGATATATTGATACCGCAGAAGTGGGTTGAGTTGGCGCAAGAGCGTTGGAGAAACTACCAATTGGAAAGCCACAACGATTGTATTCTCGGTGTCGATGTTGCGGGTATGGGACGAGATTGCAGCGTAAGGTGTTACCGCTATGGCGACTATGTGGAACGCTTCGACAAGCACAATTCGGGCGGCAAAGCAGACCATATGAAGGTTGCAGGGCAGGTTGTGAACGAAATCCGAACCCATTCCGGCTATTCGGTTTCAGTTGATACTATCGGCGAGGGCGCAGGAGTTTACGCCCGCTTGGTTGAGATATGTGAAGAGAGCGACGGCAGACTTGACGAGAAGACAATCATCAGTTGTAAATACAGCGAAGCAGCCAAGAACAGCAGCGGCGACGACCTCACGGACATAACCGGGCAATACAAGTTTGCCAATATGCGAGCCTATTTGTTTTGGGCTGTCCGTGATTGGCTCAATCCAGACAACGGGACAAACGCGATGCTACCACCAGGCGGCAGCTTCATTGAAGAGGCTACCGAAATCAAATGGTCGTTCCTCTCCAATGGTAAAATCATCATTGAACCGAAAGAGGACATCAAGGAACGCCTTGGTCATTCTACGGACGAGTTCGACGCGCTGGCAAACACCTTCCACCCGAAGGCGGTGAAAATGGTAGGTAGCAGCAGCGAAGAGTATTACGACGAGGAAATTGAAGATATGTTGTACTAATAACTTTACAATATGGATATAAAAGAAATCACCCAGCAAGGAAGGGACGCGAACAGCGTTATTTCCGACCTCAAACGCAAGAGCGTTTCAGTACCCGCGTGGTCAAAACTCCGTAAAGAGTACGACCCCAAGGAACACCCCGTAATGACGGACAAGAACTATCGTGACAAGTTCAACAAAAAGACGGGACAAATGGAAAAGGTTACACGCATTACACTTGGACTGCAGAAGTTGGCAGTAAAGCGTATGACCGAGTTGATGTTTGCTATCCCGGTTCGCCGTGTTTACAGCCCGCAGGACGATGCGGAAAAGAAGGTAGCCGAGATTATGGAAGCAATCTTCAAGAAGAACCGCATCAACAGCGTAAACAACGAGCGAGGGCGTTATCTCTTTGCTTCGTGCGAGAATGTAACGCTATGGTACAGCCAAGAGAAGGACACAATCTACGCAGGCGAGAAGAGCAAACTACGCCTTCGCTGCAAGAACTTTTCGCCAATGAACGGCGATGCGCTCTATCCTCTGTTTGACGAGTACGACGATTTGATTGCTCTGTCAATGGAATACACCCGTACCGAGAACAACAAGACAATCACATATTTTGACACCTACACCGATAGCGAGCATATCCGCTGGCGCACAGACGGAGGAACAACCGAGGAGGAGGTGCGCGAACAAATCGAGTTGGAAAAAATCACGGGCTTGTATATCCAACGCCCGGAGCCTATTTGGGAAGACCAGTCGTCAAATGTGTATGAAGCCGAATGGACTCTGAGCCGCAACGGTAACTATATCCGCAAGAACGCCCGCCCTGCTTGGGTTGTATTCTCTGACGAGAAGATAGCGCACGGCAAGAGTGCTGGCAACGACAATTCGGGGCGCGATGTTATTCAGTATGGCAAGAACGACAAGGCAGGCTATGTTACTTGGCAGCAGGCTATCGAAAGCATCAAATTTCACATTGAGGAAATCAAGCGAGAGTTCTTTATGGAATTGCAGCTGCCCGATATGTCAATGGAGAATATGAAGGCAACCCCTATGTCGGGAGAAGCCCGTAAGATGATGTTTATCGACGCGCAGTTGAAGGTGGAGGACGAGAGCGGCATTTGGTTGGAGTTCTTCGACCGCGAAATCAATGTCATTCGTGCCTTTATGAAGAAGATGTACCCTCAATACGCGACCGCGATTGACAGCCTTGCGGTAGAGGTTGAGATTACCCCTTACCAAATCCGTGACGAGGCAGAGAGAATTAGCAACCTCACCAACGCTACGGGCGGCAAGGCTATTATGAGCCAAAAGACAGCCGTTGCGAACCTCGGCTATGTGGACGATGTGGATGAAGAGTTGGCGCAGATCGCGAAGGAAAGCACGGTCAGCCTATTTGACGAACCAACAGAGTAAAGCCTATGGCGAAGAAGGCAGTTTTACCCAATTGCAACGAGTGTATGCACCACCACAGCCTGCACGAGATAGGCGCAAATGGAAAGCCGTTCTTGTGTAAGTGTAGTAAACACCCGGAGCGCAGCAGATTTATAACCAAAGACGGCTGCAACGACTTCAAAAAGCAGATGTAATGGCAAAGAAAGCGCAAAAGTTCAAGTTTGACCTATACGACAAAAGACACCTCAATAACCTTCTGAAACGGTTGAAGGGCGTTGTTGAACTCTTCGACGCTACGGTAAAGGAAGCGGCAAGAGCGGGAGCGGCATCGGGGTTCATCGACCCCGAACGCCCCTTCTACCTTGCTGACTTTCCCGCAGTTCAGCGAAGGGTTGATGAAGCGATAAAACAGCTTCACGACAATATAGTTTCAACCATTGAAGAGGGAAACCGCGACGAATGGCTGTTATCTTGCGAGAAAAACGACAAATTCATTGAGGCAATGACAGCTTCAACGGGAATACCAAACGCGCAAATTTCGCAATGGAAACAGCCGAATTTGGACGCTTTGGAGGCGTTTCAAGCCCGTAAAATCAACGGAATGGGGCTATCTGCCGCCGTGTGGAATATAACAGACCAATTTAAGCAGGAACTTGAATTGGCTCTTGACATTGGTCTTGGAGAAGGGAAAAGCGCGGCAGATTTAAGCCGCGATGTGCGCCGTTATCTCAACGAACCCGAAAGGCTATTCCGTAGGGTTAGGGACAAGCACGGTGTATTGAGATTGTCGAAGGCGGCGAAGGCATACCACCCCGGACAAGGAGTGTACCGTTCCTCGTACAAGAATGCTTTGCGCCTCACTGCTACCGAAAACAATATCGCCTACCGTACAGCAGACCACGACCGCTGGCAGTCTATCCCGTTTGTTATCGGTATTGAAATTAAATGCTCGAACAATCACCCGGTTTATGATATTTGCGATGAGTTGGCAGGTATTTTCCCAAAGGACTTCAAATATACGGGCTGGCATCCGTTCTGCCGTTGCTTTGCTGTCCCGGTTCTTGCTAAGCAGGACGAGTTTTTGGAATACCAGCGCAAGTTGCTTGCTGGCGAAGATGTTTCGGACTTCAAGTTTACGGGAACGGTCAAAGATGTGCCGGACAATTTCAATGCGTGGCTTGACCGCAATAGAGAGCGCGTGAAAACTACGACTTCCGTCCCGTACTTCATCAAGGACAACGGTAAATATATCCCGAAAGATTGGGTGGACGGCATAGGTTCTTTGGCGAAAGGGAGAAACAAGGGAATTATCACCGATGTAAAGGAGGCTATAATCAAGATGAAAGACCCGACATTCGTCACCGAAAAAGAGGTTCGCACTATGATTGAGAAGTATGCAACAGCGGAACCGGGCGAATTTTACGGTGGGCTTATGGGTGTTAAGATGGCAAAGGCGAACGACGGAACGATGATGTCCTGCGAACGATTGTACTATCGAAATACGGGTGCTTATGACCAAAATGGCAACACGATAAGGATTTACAAAACCGACCATATAGTTATCGACCCGCTTGGTAATACGGTTGTGTTCAATCCGCTTCACGAGGTAAAGGAAGCGATGAAGTCTATTGCAGCCCAAATACCGCTTTCCTTCAACCAAGAATACGCTATCGAGAGCCTTTGGCACGAGATAAGACACGCAGGTGCATTCGGCTGGAAGGACATTAGAACACGAACCGAAGATTTGACAGCAGCAATGGAATGTATCAATCAGTTTTGCGCTCGCCGTTCTTACGGAAAGTTCCTTCGCGCTATTGGTGGTAGCGTTTCTCACAAGAAGGAAATCATCAAGAGCGGCTACGGGTATAGTCGTTCTGTGCGACATTTTGAAGAAATGCTTGCGGCTCTGAATGTATCAAGTTCAGAGGCTTATGCGCATTTCAGCAAAATGATAATGGTAGAGCCGTATGAGAATATATTTGGCAATATCGTTCAATTCCTCGTAGGAAAGGGTGTAGATAAAAAGAAAGCCGAAATGCTGGTAAAAACACTTCGGCACTCTGATGATATGTTTGGCAAAGTTCTTACGGGTGCGTAATGGTTCGCCAAAATTCGTTCTTCATATCGAGAGGGAGTTTGTCTGCGTATTCGCGGGCTTTCTCCTTCTCGTTTCGTATGTGGAAGAGTAAAGCCAAATCCATATTGGCATCGTCTTCGGTGCAGTTCTCCAAATAAAAGCCTTTGTCAAGCATACCGATACGCTGGCACTCTTCGGGGTTGATGTTGTAGTCAAAAACTGTTTCCATAGTGCAAAATTACTACTTTTTCTGCTTCTTTCGATGAAGTTCGTGCTTGGAAATTACACAAAGCCGGGTTGATTTTGGTTTCCCTTCCTCAATTCCAGCCCCCCAAAGGGCTTCAAGTTTGCAGCCGATCTGTTGGGGCGTGAAAACCTCGTAGATAGCAGCCAGCGAACCGAAATAGTGGTCCTTCTTGCCTTGTACGGGCAAAAAGAACTCCACCTTGATAATTTTTTCGCTTAATTTTTCCATTTTTTGCGTTCCTTTGACGATTGTTATTGTTTTGATAATCTCCTTGCCCCAATAGGCAAAACAACGCGAGAGAGGCTAATTTTGCTCCAGCAAATCGTAGTCCATAATCGTAAACCCTCTTGCCTTGAATATCTCTCTTATGGTGTCAAGATACTGATGACCGGGGCAGAGTAAACGAACTTCTCGCGTCTTGTTGAGCCTATCGCATTTCAGTTTGACGCGATAGGCACAATCAGAATTGTAAAACGAGTTGTATTTGATAGCAAGCATTATCTTGAATTTTTTAACTTGGTTATGAACTGCTGACGCTCTTCACTCAAAACATCGTTCCCATACAATACGCGGGCGGCTCCGTAGTATGAGTTGTCGGTAAGTTGTCTTTGCCAGCAACCGTTGAACCTTGACCACTTAAAACCATTTGACTTCAATCTGCTAATAACATCGGCAGCTGGTTTCTCGTCGTGGAAAATCTGCAGGCGGTTATCTGCAAAGTTCTTGACGATTCTACCGCCGTTAAACTCTATCTCAACGCTATCGCGGTTTTCGCGCTCTTCCTGCGCTTTGATAGCCTTTTCGCAAGCCTCTTGCAAGTTCCAAATCTTATGGCGGGAGGTAAACAAAGGCTTCTTCAACCCGGTTGCCTCGTTGTCCTGCAGTTGCTTTATATATTCGAGAGCCTTCAAGACGAGAGCGGAACGACCATTGTTCGCCAATCTCTCCACCTTCCCGAAAATTGAGTTTGTGAAAGCCATACGATGAGAACCTTTCGCGCCTCCGTCAATCTCTACGCAAACGCCGGTGCAATAGTCAATGTCGCGTTTGAGCGCATTCCATTCGTCAGCCTCGCGTTCCTCCGGGCTTTTTGCCGCCTCGTTACGCTTCGCAATGCGCTTTGCGTATTTCTCTCTCCACTCCTGGAACTCGTCAACGGCTTTGCTGTATGAGTTGTTTGCCTTCTCGTTTCGGGCTGTCGGGAAACGCGCTGGACCCGCTACCATAACGCTGATGATGCGAGAGTGTTTATCGAAGAGAGTTTCAACCCAGCCGTGAAACTTGCTGATATATTCCTCGTGTTCCTCTGCTGGTAGTTCCTGCAAATCTGCAAGGCAAGCAGCTTCATAATCGCGTATGTACGCTTCTGCTCTCTCTTCGGGGCTGAAACTCGTACCGTCAAAGGCTCTGACCGCTTTCGTCCAAAGGTCTTCAAACGATAGTTCGTATTTCCAGGAAACAACTTCCCAATTACCGAGTTCAACTGCAATGTGACGGACGCGAACTTCGTGTTCGCCCTGCTTTGCCAAATGTTCGTACTCGTTTCGCATAAAGCCCTCACGAACCTTTACGCCTCTGAAACTCCATTCGTACACGCCGTTCTCGGGAGCGGATACCAATCTCACCTGCGCTGCTCTGTGGCAATTGCGCTTGCTTAAAATAACTTGTTCATTCATTGTTGTTGTGGATTTAATTGTTTATGAGGTAATCTATCTTTTCTTTAACTGACAGAGCGAGAGCAATGCCCTTGTCGCCAAACGCCTGCGCCTCGCTGCAAATGTTATCCCGGTATGTTAGAAAACAAGAAGTGCCGTCGGGAAGGTCTATCCCAAGTCGCGGTTTACCGAAGTGCATATCAATCTCAATCTTTGGACGGCGTTTGCTCTCGTCCTTCTCCTCCTCAAATTGCGGGTAGATGTATTTGCACGACTGAATTTCCAGCGTGTAGCCTTCCAGCCTTGCTTTTGCTCCCAAGAACTTATTACCCCAAAATGAATCGCGTTCCGCGTTAATGGTGTGCTTGCTCACTTCGATAAAGCCGTACCACCTTGCCGTTAATTCGGCTACCTTCAACATTGCTTGATTTGCTTCCATATTGCTGTTATTTATTAGTTCTTACCCATTCATCACGCTTGCGGCGGCAATCCTCTATATCCTTGCCTACGCAACTGAACAACTCTCCTTCGGGAGTACGATAGTCGTACTGAACCCGCTTTACAGACTTACGACCGAGTCTTGCTGTGAAGGTCGTGTAATTCTCGCTACCAGCAGCACATACGCTGCAACCGTTCTGATTGATTGTTCCCATAACGATTACTTGAAATAAAGTGAAACTTGAAGACCTCTGCGGAGTTTGCAAACACATTTATCAAGACCGCAATTCAAAGCTCTTTCGATAAACTTGTTGATGAAATCTACTCCGATAAGAGCGATAAGACCAGCAACGCCGACCAACTTGTTGATTTTGTTTCCTTCGTTGTCGAAGCCGTACACCTTCAAACGGAAGTTTCTGTTGATGAAACTCTTCGTGTACTTCAAAATGCTATTCTTTTTCATTGTTCAAAAATTTGTTGTTGTTGGAACTGATTATATTGTAATCACACCGCGAAGATAGCGGGTTATTTTGATATAACAAAATTTTTCGTGAGGTTATTATAAACTTTTTTGTTGATTATATCGTAACAGCCAAAGGTATTGGCTATTAAAAAATTGCGCGAAAAATCCAAATTTAATGCTTACAATATAATCATATTGCAAAATTTCATTTACCTTTGCATAAACTAATTGGTTTATCTTATGAAAAAAGAAGCATTAGACGCGCTGAAAGCCAAGTATCCGGGGGTCAGCGAAGCAATTTTGAGCAGGATTGCCGATAAAATCGCCAAGACTGCAAAGACGCAGGAAGAGGTTACAGCCGCAGTAGAGGGGGTAACATTCCAGCAGGTGTTAGAGAGTTACGGCGACAGCAGAGCGACAGAAGCCCAGCAGACCGCAGTAACAAACTACGAAAAAAAACACGGTCTGAAAGACGGAAAGAAGGTTGAAGACGGGATTGAGAAACCGGGCGAAACCAAAGGTGCAGGAGAAGGCGAAAAAGGAGGAAGCGACCTCGCAGCACAGATCGCCGCTGCCATTGCAGCCGAAATGAAGCCTTTGAAGGACGAACTTGCCGCAATGAAGGGCGAGAAAACCACAAACAGCCGCAAGGCTGCTTTGAACAAGGTTTTGGAAGGCGCACCCGAGAAAATCCGTCAGCGTTACGAAAAGGACTTTGCGCGAATGACCTTCAATGACGACGAGGATTTTAACGCCTGGATTGGCGAGATTACCCCCGATATCGAGGCTATCACGAGCGATTTCAATGCAAAGGGCGGCGTAGTTGGCAGACCAAAGGGAGGCGCAGCCGGAAACGGGGACAAAGAGAACCCGCACTTGAAGGCTCGCATCGCAGAAAGAGAGGCGGCAACGACGACCCCCGCCATTGTTGGGTTGTCAACTGAAACCAAATAATCAGTATGGAAGTAAATTTCAAGCACAACGACCCTGCTGCTGTTGAGCCAATTCGCATTGAGCAGGTGTTCGCGGAAAAGCCGGGCGGCGGCTTGGTCGAAAATCCGACCTTCGACGCTCCCGCCACAACTGCCGTCGGTGAGAAGGACGGAAAATTCGCACTGATTAAGGCTTACCGACTTGTTGCAGCCGTAGCAGCAGGCGACACTACCATTAGCATTGCAAAGGGTAGCGGTGTTGCTGTTGGCGACGTTATCGCAACGGGCAAGAAGGGCGTTGCTTGTTCAAAGGTAGATACATCTGCCGCTGACAAGGATGTCGTTACCGTTACGCTGGGTGTAGAGGTAGCCGCAGGCAAGGTGCTTTACCAGGCGAAAGCCGCAAGTGCTGATGCTGCAACACCTTTGTTCACTCCCGTATATGTCACGGGCAACGGCTTGAAGGCGAACGAGGGCGACCAGCCAGTGCGTCTTATCAACGGTGCGAATTTGAGAAAAGAAACGGCGAACATCGCCAGCGAGGTAGCCGCATTGCTGCCAACCATTCATCTTGTGTAAGGAGGATTGATTTATGGCAGATATGAATAAACCCCTATTTGACATTGACCAGCCCGGTATGCAGGTCGCTGTCAATTCGTATAAGCCCGGTAACGGCTTGGCGTGGCGACAACTCTTCCCGTTGAAGTACACACCTAAATTCGACCTCAAAGGCTTGGAGGGCAACGAAGGTATTCCCGTTGCGGCTGACCGCGTAGCGTTCAACACCAAGGCACCAAAGAAAACCCGTAAAACGGTTGGTTCTTGGAGCGGTAAACTCGGCAAGTACGCTGTTTCTCGCGAGAAGGACGAAATCGCAATCAACGAGTACAACGACTTGCAGACACTTGCCGCTGCTAACACAGAGGACGCTGCAACCGCTCGCTATCTCGTGGATTTGGTTTACGACGACCTCGACTTCTGCAACTCTGCAATGGACTACAAGGTAGAGATTGACGCTATGCGTATCGGTTGTTCGGGTCAGCAGACATTCTCAAAGTCTATCGACGGCGATATGGCTACCGAGGATGTTATCAACTTCAATGTACCGAAGGAGAACTTCGTTGGTGTAGAAACCAAGTTCAGCGACGCAGAGAACGCAGACGGATTGAAGGTCATTGCAGCTGAGCAGGAGAAGGTTGCAAAGAAGGGCTTGAAGAAGCCAATGTACGCAATCTTGGAGAAGACAAAGTTCGAGCAGATTTGCGCACAGAAGGCAACCGCTCGTCGCCTCTTCCCTCGCTACGACCAGACGCTTGTTACAGCGGATATGATTTCGCTCGACAGCATCAACGCTTATATGCGCGGCAAGGGCTATCCGCAGCTGCTTGTTCTCGACACCTATGCTACCATTGAGCATAAGGACGGCAAGCAGGAAACTATCAAGCCTTGGAACGAGAATGTGATTACACTTTCACCTGTTCCTCAGTTGGGTTACACCTACTACAAGCCAGTGCCTAATGTGCCTAACACAGAGGCATTACAGCAGCAGGCAGCCTACTATAAGATGACCCGCTACTCGGAAATCAACCCGATGTTGGAGGTTACTATGGCAGAGGCTTATGTTCAGCCGGGCTTGATTAACCGTGCATCGCTCGTGTTCATCAATACCGAGGCTACAACTTGGAACAACGGAGCAGCGAAGTAGTATGAATGTTCTACAATCATTGAGAAGCCTATCAAGTTATCCTATCCCTACGGCTACGATTGAAGATGTAGCCGAGGTGGTAGGCTTGGCTATTGATACCGAATTGACGCAGGAACTCCGCAAGGACAAGCGTTTCAAACGCGCACAAGCCCGCGTGTATATGTTCCTTTCGGAAGCACCCAATGTGTCGCAGGGCGGTATCTCGTACAGCTTTTCGGAGGAGGAACGCAGACGCTTTCGATTGAGGGCTGAAAATCTATTGGAACAGATCGGTGACGCTACCAGCGAAGCCGGAGTTGAGTACGGTTATAAGGGTGAGGACTTATGATAATTGAAAACGGAACATTGCAGACGATTGAAAAGACGGGCGGCGGTATGAAGAACGGCAAGCCCGTAAAGGTTGAAGAGGTAGTCGGAAACCCCATTCCCTGCAACCTCAAAACCATAACGCACAACCATAAGGGAAAGACCATTGACGGCGTATTTACGCAAGCCTCTTTCGAGGTATTGATTGATGTTCCTTTGTTCTCGGCTGAAAGGGTCATTCTGACTGATAACCGAGGTGTGCGCTTGGGAGAGTTCCGAGTACAAGACATTCAGCACCTCGATTGTGTAAATGCTGTAAAAATCACTGTCTGATATGCCTATAAAGCGAATAACACCCAAAGGAGCGGCGAAAGCCTACCTTGACAAGCAGTTAAAGATGTGGCAGGAAGCCATAATCAACAACCTTGTGTATGTCGGGGAAAGCGCACTGACGCAAGCCCGTAACGGACACCGCTACACAGACCAAACGGGAAACCTTACAAGTTCCATTGGATACGCGATAGTCGTAAACGGCAGGGTGTTCAAGAAAAGTGCTTTTGAGGTCGTAAAGGACGGGAAGCAGGGAGCAAGCGCAGGAAACAAGTTCTTGCAGAAACTTATATCGCAGAACTCGAAAGGTATTGTGTTTATAATGGTCGCAGGAATGCCGTATGCGCAGTATGTGGAGGCAATGAGCCTCGATGTGCTGGACTCGGCAGAGGTAATGGCGAAGAAGATGTTACCAAATATATTCAAAGCATTGAAACTATAACGATATGGCAAGAAAAAACACTATCACGATTGAGCAGGAGATTTTGACGGCGTTAGAACCTCTCTTTGCTGGCAGAATTTCGGGTAGCCTCTATCCGAGCGACTGCCGCCCGCTCAATTCGCAGTTGGAAGATGTTGTTATCACGGTTTCAAGCGCATCTGCTGAACAAATCCAGGAAGGCAGGGCAAGGGTGAATATATATGTTCCCGACATTGACAACAATTCGGGACGGCTTGTGCCGGATAAGGAGCGACTTGAAGAACTCGCAGCACTCGACGAAGAGGTGCTTGCCGTTCTCAATAAAGCTGACACCGACTTCGATTTTGAACTTTTCCAAGCAACTGCATCCATTGCTGACCCCGATATAAAGCAGCATTTTGTGAATATCAATTTAGAGTTTAAGTACATAACATTTAATTCTTGAAACTATGGCAAAGAAGAATATCAAAATGGCGTGGTCGAAGTGTACCATTGAAATTGGTAAGGCTGGCGACGACGGTTCTATGGCTACCGAGTTGACAAGTATCGGTACTATCAAGGACAAATCTTCAACGCTCGAACCTTCTGACGGAGAAACCCTCGAAGCGAAGGCAACGGGAGGCGAAACCGTAGCAAAGGAGGCGCAGGAGGGCGGTTTGACGCTCAAAACCCGCGTTATTGAACCCGAAGACACCCTTCTGACAACTCTCGGCATTGCCAAGGTCGAGGGCGAGGAGTTGAAGGTAACAACCCACCTCGTAGAAGGCGATTGGTCAGTTAAGGTTACACCGAAGAATGTAGGCGCAAAGGGTATCAAGGTTCCTTGCTCTACAATCACCTACAAGCCCGGCTGGAGCGAAGAGGAAGGTAACTACGCAGACATCGAGTTCGAGATTATCAAGGGTGCAGCTGGCTATTGGTACTCAAAGTTTACCAAAAAGGCTGCAGAGCAGACCCAGCAGTCGTAGAACGGTAGGGCTTTCGTCTATCGGTTAGGACGCGCCGCAATCATCGGTGAAAGTCGGGTTCGACTCCCGAAAGCCTTCAAATTGAAATTTTCAGTTATGGAAAGCATTGAGAAAAAAGTAACAGACGCAATCCTTCAACGCGCTTCTTTGAGCATCGAGATTGAAGGCAAAGAATATCCCATTGCGCCCGCGACACCCGCGACGCTCATTCTTGTTTCGGAACTCATAGCAGAAATGCCGGAGGTGCGAAGCGATGTGGATAACATCTTATTTGAAACACTTCGTACAGCCCGCGATTGCAAGGTTGTTGGAAAGATTGTCGCGACGCTCATTCTTGGAGCAAAGCGCATCAAGGAACACAGAACCTTGATGATTGAGAAGGTCAGCAACTCTCGCAATTTCTCTTGGCGAAAATTACGCTTTGTAAACGAGGTCAAGAAGGAGTTCGAGGAGGTTAGCGAATTTGAACACCTCTCAACGCTGATACTTGAAAATTGTTCCCCTGCCACTATCGGGCAGGTAGTCAGCAAACGCCTAATCGATATGGGGTTAAGCGATTTTTTCGGGCTTACCACTTCCCTCAGCGAAGCAAATATGCTAAAAAGCACAAAGGAAGTGGAAGCGACTCAATTTGGGGAATAGTTTACGGCTGGGCAAAACTCTTCGGAACGACGCCCGATTATGTGTTGTACGAAATGAGTTACGAGAACCTGATTATGTACGGTTGCGCAGCTCCACATTACGACGACGAAGAGGACGACTGGGACGAGAGCCTGGACGCAAACAATCCCGACAATTTCAATAGTGATAACGACGACGAAGAGGAATTTGTACGATGAACAATCAAGACGGAAAAACATATTTCTCGCTCGGGATAAAGAACGCCCAATTACAGCGGGACGCAGAACAAGCGATAAAGATATTCAACGGCATAGGCGACGAAGCCGAGCGCGAAGGTAAGCGTATTGACGAAACTTTCAAGAACATTGGCAAGGCGGCAGCAGCCTATTTTACCGCAACTCAAATTTGGGAGTTCGGCAAGTCCGTTGTGAACGCACGCAAGGAAATAGAATCGTTTGAAATCAGTTTTTCAACCCTTCTCGGTTCGGAGCCGAAAGCAAAAGCGTTCTTTGCAGAAATAAAAGATTTTGCCGTCAAGACACCTCTTCAACTTAACGATATTGCAGGAGCAGCGCAAACGCTTCTTGGTTTTGGTATATCTGCCGAGAAGATTATGCCTATTTTGCGACAGCTCGGCGATGTGTCTATGGGTAATGCGGAACGCTTCAAGTCGCTTGCCCTCGCCTTTGCGCAGGCTACCAGCGCGGGTAAATTGCAGGGGCAAGACCTCTTGCAGATGATTAACGCAGGTTTCAATCCGCTCAATGAGATTGCCAAGAAAACGGGCAAAAGCATTAGCCAATTGAAGGACGATATGTCAAAGGGCAAAATATCAGCCCAAGACCTTGCGGACGCTCTTGCTGGTGCTACTGCACAAGGCGGTCAGTTCTATGGTATGCTGGAGAAGCAGAGCAAGGGTATTGAGGGTGCGTTATCCAACCTCGAAGGCGCGTGGAACGACGCTCTGAATGAAATCGGAACATCGACGCAAGGTGTGTTTACCGATGCTATCGGTTTGGCAACAGCGGCAGTTCAGAACTACGATGTATTCATCAAAACCATTCTTTCGCTCGCAGCAGCCTACGGAACATACAAGGCTGTTCTTATGGCTACCTATGTCATTCAGAAATCGCAGGTTCTTATTGAGAACATACGCCTGGTAATGATGTTTCGCAAGGAACTCGGCTTACTAACAGCAGCACAGCAGGCATTCAACCTTACAGCGTTGAAAAACCCTTACATACTCCTTGCTTCTGTTATCGTCGGAACTATCACGGCTCTTGTCCTCTTCAACAAGAAGGAGGACGAAACCGCAAAGGTTATAGACGAATGTAACGAGAAAATCAAGCAGCAGGAAGCCGCTTTGGAGGAGTTGAAGAACCGCAAGGACGCTGTTTTGGAAGCGGAGAAGGAAGCCGCCAAAAGCACAGCCGACCAAATCAACCAAATTGAACTACTCTCCAATGCTATTCACGATGAAACAGCCTCTATTGACGACCGCCGCAAGGCTATCAAGCAAATGCAGTCTATCGTGCCTAAATACCACGCAGAACTCGACGACGAAGGACGCTTGCATAGAGAGAACAAGAAAGCGATTGACGAGCATATAGAGAGCCTAAACCGCCTTGCGTTGGCAAAGGCTCTTCAAGCGAAGCGCGAGGAACTTGTTGCGCAAAGAGTGAATGCGGAGTTAGATCGTCGCGCAGCAAAAAAAGAAGAGGCAGACGCACAGAAAGGCGTAGATGATGCGACACGGAAGGTGTCTGACGAGCAAGCAGCCTACGACCGCCGTATGAACGAATGGGACAAGGCTACGATTGAAAGCGATAATTGGTTTGTTCGAGGCGCATTTGCAAGCACAGAAGGACAAATAAGCCGTCAAGGAACTGCAATGGCTGAAAGAACAGCGTTGAACGCCGCAGAGGATAGTCTAAAAGCCGCAAATAAAGTTCTTGAAGTTGCGCAGGGTGCGGTTGCTGTTGCGGACGCGAATATAGCCGCTGCAAAAGAGGACATCGCCGTGCTGGACGAAATGATGAAGGACTACGATGAGGAGTTGAAAAAAATCGCCAGCGGGAAGGTTACGATCACCGTTGACCCGAAAGAAGCAAAGCGTTTTGCAAACTACACCTCATTGCAGGAGAAGCAAGCCGTTGAAGCTGCACGCGCCGCAAAGGATATGGAGTTTGCTGTTGAGCAATCCCGCATAGACGCTATGGAAGAGGGAAGTGAAAAAATCCTTGCTCAAATGAAACTCGACCACGCCAAAGAGCAGGAAGAGCTGGAGCGCGAGAAAGCCGACTACCTACAACGCAAGATTGACAACGCGAAGGCTGCTTTCGAGGCAAACCCGGCTAACAAAGACAAGGTTTTTGACGGTTCGGGGATAACCCTCACAAAAGAGGAAAATGACGCTTTCGAGGCTCGCAAACAAAACCTCGCCAAGAAGCAGTCTAATGACGCTCAAAACCTCGTAGCAGAGCAGAAACGCTTGATGAACGAGTATTTGAAGGACTACGGCACATACCTGGAGCAGCGAAACGCCATTATCGCCCTATACAACGAGCAGATAGCGAACGCCACCAGCGATGGTGAGAAACTTTCGCTTGCAGCACAGATGCGTGAGGACTTGTCAGAACTCGACATCGAAGCCAACAAGACCACAGCAGCAATCAGTCAGTTGTTCGGAGATATGACGAACAAGACCGTTGCGGATATGCGGAAGATTGCAGACGCAGCCCAAAACGCTCTTGACTTCCTCATAGCCGGGGAATGGGACGAGCAGAAAGGCTTGGAGTTCGGAATGACGAAAGAAACCTTTGACACGCTCCGTAAGTCACCCGAAGAGCTGGAGAAGATACGCAAGGGCATTCGTGAGTGCCGGGAGGAAGCAGACGCAGCCGAGGGTGCTTTCAATAAGATGGGTAACGGCTTGAAGAAACTTTTTGCAGCAGGAAACGATGCAGGAAAGACAAAGCAGGCTCTATCCGAAATTGAAGCTGGTTTAAGCCAAGTTCTCGACCTTGCTTCGTTCTTGTCTGATACATTTGCAAGTCTTGGCGACGCTTTCGGCAATGACACACTATCTGGAATTGCAGAGGGTATCAATGTCGCTATGGACGCTGTTAATTCTACAATGGCAGGTGCGCAAGCTGGCTCAATGTTCGGTCCTATTGGAGCTGCAGCAGGAGCAGCCATAGGTCTTGTTTCTTCCCTTGCAAGTTCGATTGCTAAAATCCACGACAAGAAGAACGAAAAGCGAATCCAGCAGTTGCAGACGCAAATCGAAACTCTTGAAAGAAGTTACGAGAAGTTGGGGCGTTCGATTGAGAAAGCCTACTCAAAGGACGCTTCCAAGATGATTGAGCAACAGAACACCCTGCTTGCACAGCAAAAGGTTCTCATTCAACAGCAGATAGCCGAGGAAAAGGACAAGAAGAAAACCGACTGGGATAGAATTGCCGAGTGGGAACAGCAGATAGAGGACATTGATGCACTCATAGCCGAGAACAAGGAAAAAGCCGTCGATGCAATCTTTGGCGAGGACTTGAAGAGTGCCATTGATAACTTCTCGTCAGCGTATGCCGAAGCGTGGGCGTCGGGTGGCGACAAGGCAAAATCGGCAAAAGAGGTTGTCAAGAAGATGATGCAGCAGATGGTTACTGAAAGCATCAAGGCTGCTATCCAATCTTCGGGCAAAATGGAAGAGATACGCCAAAAGTTGCAGCAGTTCTACGCAGACAATGTTCTGTCGGGCTGGGAGCAGGACTACATCTACAATATGGCAGAGCAGCTTCAAGCGGAACTTGACGAGAAATTCGGTTGGGCTGACGGTCTTATGGGCGGTGACGACGAGAGCCAGCGTGAGGGTGTGAAGAAAGGCATTGCCACCGCTTCGCAGGAGAGTGTGGACGAGAATAACGCCCGGCTGACTACGATGCAGGGACACACCTACACATTGGTTCAGAACTCGAACGAGAACAAAGCGCACCTTGCAGCGTCAAGGGAGCATTTGAAGGAGATTCGGGAACTTGCCAACACAAGCATTCGCCACCTCGAAGACATATCGCGCAACACCTACCAGCTGTACGAAACCAATCAAAGGCTGAAACGGGTTGAAGACGAATTGTCGGACATCAACACAAAGGGAGTAATAATTCGTAAAGTATAGCAGATATGAGAGAACTGATAGAAAAGATATACCGCAGGGCGCAGGCTATCGGAGCCTGCTCCCTCTTTACGGGAAAGGAAACAATGGAGGAACTTATCGAACTTATGTTCCGTCCGCAGGGCGTTGAATTTATGCTGAATAACAAGTTCCCCGACATTGATACGCTCCGAGAGTTCAAACCGTACCACCCCGAACGCTACGGAGTGTATATAGATTGCGGAGAAATTGACCTTACAGAAGCCCGAAAGGTGTTTCTGATAGGAAATACCGTCGCCCGTCTGAAATACCGCGAAATCGCCCGAAATCGTGTTTATATGATGTGTGGCGCAAAGGCTCACATCACGGCTTCCGGATATGCGGTTGTACGCATTGAAAAGGACTTCCATTCGGACATTGACTCAACAGCAACCGAAAATGCAGTGATACTATGGTAGGCAAATTCTTCATCGACGGTGTGGACGCTTTCACTGAATACGGTGTGTTCGTGGAGCAATACGGCTACAAAGGTGTCGTGCAGTTTCCTAAATTCAAGACGATAGAAACAATCGAGTGGGACGAGTACGACGGAGAGGAAGCCGACTTGACAAACCCGGTGCTGGACGCAAAGAGCGTTTCAATACCGTTCTGCATCACGAATGTTCGTTTTGCGGAAGACCTTTTCGCCTCATTGTGCGACAAGGCATATCACACATTCGAGTTCAGCGATCTGAAAAGAGAATACCGCTTGCGTATGACTTCCGTAGGCTCGTTCTCTTCCCTGCTGAAACTTGGTAAACTACAACTTTCATTTTCTGACGACTTTCCCCCAACTCCTATTGCACAGCCTTACGAGTTGGGGCAGTCGGATATTAGGCAGTTGGGGTACGCCATTGACGGCATAGACTTTTCGCAGTTCGGTTCCCATATCCTCAAAGGGACTGACGACAGCATACGCAAAGCACCGAATATCCGTCCGGCATTGAGCGTGAACCACAAGACGGAAGCCGGGCTTGTATATGACGAAGTGGCAGTGCCGAGGTTCAAGGCAAAGGACATCACGATAAAGCTGCTTATCAACTGCTCGGACATTGACGAGTTTTGGAAGCGTTACGACAGCCTTTTTGCCATTCTTGCAAAGAGCGATTCAAGGGTATTATACTTCCCGAAACTCGAAACGGAATACGAGTGCTACTACAAGTCCAGCAATGTTCAGAAGTTCGAGATTACACCGTCTGGCAGGGTGTGGTGCGAATTTGATGTAGTGCTTCGCTGCTTGTCGTCGCGTCCTGGAACAACCTATTGGATATTGATTGCGGAGGACGGCTCACTGATTATAACGGAGCCGGAGGAAGCGTCAATAACTCTTCGTAAAACATTCTAAACACTTATTCACTATGGCAGATGAAATTCAGAAGAAACGAGTATCAGAACTACCCGAGAGTACGGACACAGAAGGTCTTTACACTCTTGGCGTGAACAAGATGAACGAGAGTGTGAAAGTGCCTTTGGGAAAGATTGTCGCATCGGTAACGCCTATACTCTTGTCGGAAGAAGCCTTTGACAACCTTACCACAAAGGACGAGAACGCAACCTATTTCGTGTATGAGGAGGATTAGGCTATGATATACAGCAAAGGCAAAGAGATAGTCGCCATTCAACACAAGGGAAAGGTTGTCAGTGCGATTTACAAAGGTGCAAAACTCGTATGGCAGGCGGTTCGGTCGTGCTTTGGCAGCGGGCATTGGATAAATGCCAAAGAGTGGGCGAACCAAGAAGCGTGGAGAAATAACTAATAACATATCGTTATGGCAAAGAAAACGTATAATGAAAAAATTACCCCAAAAACCGATTGGGGCGGTGACAGCAGCACGGGCGGTCTTCCCGTTGCTGGTTACCGAGTTCAAGAGTTCATCAAGGAGCAGTTGAACCTACGAGCGACCACCGAGCAGGTGCAGAAACTCGAAAAGGCGTTGGCTGGCAAGGCTGGTGTGTTCTATCTTGACGATGTGAGCAAACGCTATCTTATCTTCGCAGACGAAGCGAGCAAAGAAGCGTACCTTGCCGATCCAAAGAAAACGGAACTGCTTCTTGGAGTGATTAACGCAGGTTCGGGTACTGATGACGGTTACAGTGCTATCATCAATCTTGAATCGCAGATGTACAACACTATATCGTTGGGAACGGTCGGCAATTACATCGACTTCACTTTCCAAGTGTATAACAAGAGTGGTATGCCGACGGGCGAGCCGGTTATCTGTACCTACACTTTCCGCAAGGCTTCGATGAAGCAGACCGTTGTAGAGCAGTACGCAGCAGGCAGAAGCATTCATTTCAACATCGACAAGTATCTGTCGGAGGGAACGAACCAAATTACGGTGTCAATCCAAGGTCTTACCTCAATGGCTACCGTTGCGGTCGGTATCACTTACCAGGTCGTGGAACTTTCGCTGACTTGCGACTACGACATTGCGCAGGTGTTCAACCTCTCCAGCGGAGCAAAGACGCTCGCAGCCGAGTTCTCCGTTTCGGGTTACGGAACAAAGACGCTCGAATGGTACATAGACGGTGAGAAACTTGCTTTTGACAGCATCACTGACGAGGTTGTGAACGAATCAGCGACAAGAACGAAGTACATTCAGTTGTCAGACCTCCAAGAAGGCGTACACTCGCTGCAAGTGAGAGCCTGCACGACGGTAGATGGCGAGGTGTTCTACTCCGATACCGAATACCGTGAGATTATGGTGTACAACGGTGTTGCGATACTGCCTCTCGCAGCAATAGCAATGACGGTTCCGGCAGCGTATGGAATCATCAGCACCAAGCGTCTGTATTCGATGCAGCAATATGTTTCCTATGCGCTCAACTTTGCGACCTACCACCCGAAGAGTTCGACGACGGAGGTAGTCGTTATGCTCGGAGGTGTGCAGCAGGGTTCGCTCATTTCGGAGAACGGAACAGCAAACCAAATAACCCTCTTCCCGACCAAATCGGGCGACAGCAGCATAGACCTTGTTATGGACGAAACGACCTATACGCTGGGGGCTGAAATCGCACAATCGGCTATCTCGGTAGCGGAGATTACCAACGCACTGCAACTCGACTTCCGGGCGCAGGGAAAGAGCAACAACGCAACCGACAAGGATAGCTGGGCTTACGGCAATTACGAGGGTACATTTGCAGGCTTTAATTGGAACAACACTTCGGGCTGGGTAAACAACGCGCTGCACATCAACGCTGGTGCTTCGTTTGACATCGACCTTGCCCCTCTCGGTGTAAATCCTGCTTCACTCGGAAAGACTATCGAGATTGAGTTTGCATCAACCAATGTGAACGATGATGATGCGGTGCTTCTCGACTTGCGCAATGCAGACGGAGCCGGACTGCTCATTACGGCTACAAATGTAAAACTCGTTTCGCAGGCTGGTGTTACCATTGAAACCTCGTACAAGGACAACGAGTTTATCCGTGTGGCTTTCGTAATCAACAAGACATCGGGAACGACCAACAAATGTATGTCGTTTATCTATGTGAACGGTATTGTTTCGCGCGGTATTGCGTGGGCTTCGACAGACCGCTACACCTCGGACGCTCTTCTGCACTTTACGGGAACCGCTGGGGCTGAAATGCTCTTGAAGTCGCTCCGTATCTACGATATGGCTCTGACCAACGACCAGGTGCTGAACAACTACACCCTTTACCGTGATACGGTGGCAGAAATGATTGAGGTGTACGACCGAAACAATGTGTATGCGGAGAACTCAAACGCATTCGACTACGAGAAGATGATGAGCCGTCTTCCGGTTATGATTGTTACGGGCGACATTCCTACGCTCGAAAGCACCTCGGACAAGGACACGCAGATTACCGTCGATATTGAGTATTACAACCTGCAAGACCAGTCGCGTTCGTTCAAGATGAAGAACGCTGCTATGCGCCCGCAGGGTACATCTTCAATGGGTTATCCGAAAAAGAACTTCCGTATTTACACACAGAAGCGTGACGATACGGTTGTTTATGACGCTAACGGCGCAGTCATTACAGACAAGTTGTATTCGTTCACGAAAGAAGCGCAGCCCGTAAACTGCTGGTGCTTGAAAGCCGACTATGCGGAGAGTTCGGGAACGCACAACACGGGTATTGCAAGGCTTTGGAACAAGGTTCTTGTTGATACCAAGATTGACGACGAGTACCCGTTGAGAACGAACGCACAGAAAGCTGCTTTGGCTGCTGCATATCAGTATGATGTGAGAACGACCATTGACGGCTTCCCTATCCTTATGTTCTACCGTCTGACCGACAACGACCCTCTTGTATTCATCGGAAAGTACAATTTCAACAACGACAAGAGTACGGAGAGCGTTTTCGGCTTCGTAGGCATACCGGGCTTCGACAATACGAAGATGCAGTGCTGGGAGGTGCTGAACAACGGTAATGCTTTGGCTCTGTTTACCAGCGTGGCAGGCTTTGACAGCGGTTGGAAAGAGGCGTTCGAGAGCCGTTACCCGGACACCAAGACACCCGACACAACCGATTTGAAGGCTTTCTGCTCGTGGATGACAAATGTAACCGCAGCGGACTTTGCTACGCAGAAGTGGGAACACCTCGATGTTTACAAGGTGGCTGCATACTACATCTATCTGATGCGCTTCGGTGCTGTTGACCAGACCGTCAAGAACTCAATGTTCACATCGGAGGACGGAGTGCATTTCTACTTCATCAACTACGATAACGATACAATCAACGGTCTTATCAATACGGGACACCTTGTAGCCCCTTGGAACACCGTCAGAACCACTTTGGGCGCGGACGGTGAGCCTTACTACGCTGGTAAGGATTCAAGGCTTTGGAATCTGCTTGAAGCCGACGCAGAGTTTATGGCAATCGTTAGGCAGGTCGATGAAGCGTTGTATGTAGCCGGACTTCGCTACGACAATGTGATTAAGATGTTCGACGAGGAGCAGGCAGGCAAATGGGTTGAGCGCGTTTACAATCAAGATGCGCAGTACAAGTACATCGGTCCATACGCTGAAAAGGGCGTGAACAACTTGTTTATGTTGCAGGGAAATCGTTCGCAGCACAGAAAGTTTTGGCTTGCGAAACGCTTCTCATACTTCGATTCAATCTTTGTTTCGGGAGCATACAAGGCGCAGGCAATCGAAATCAAGTGTATAGACAACACCCCAGCCGGGCAGAAGTTCACAATCACAGCCGGAACGGATATGGACTACGGCTACGGTATCAACAATGTGGCTCGTGCAAGCAACATCACGCTTGACGAGAACGCCACACATACATTCACTACGGAGGAAACCGTAAACCGTGGCGACCCTATCCGTATCTATGCTGCACCGAACATCAAGGGACTTGACCTTTCCGCTATGGCTGACCGTCTTGCGGTAGTCACTATCGACAATGTGTTTGACGAATCGCTGGGAACGAAGTTCAAGGAACTTATCATCGGCAACCCGGTTAAGGAGAACACCACCGTAGAGGACATTTCGGGTATCACTCGTGCCGAGAAACTCGAATACCTCGATGTACGCAATATGAAGGGGCTGACCTCGCTGAACCTCTCCAATCAGAAGAACATTCAGTATGTGGACGCGACCGGAAGCAACATCGCCAATATCGAGTTTGCCAAGGGTGCTGCATTGCAGACCTTCAAAATGCCTATCGCTATGCAGACAATGAGATTGGAGCAGCTTCCGTATCTGTCAAGCGTGGTTTCAGAAAACAACTTTATGACCTTGCGTACAATCGTCGTGAAGAACTGCCCTTACCTTACGCAGAACTTCAAACTGATTTACGATTGGAGAATGAACACGCAGATCGGCGCGGAAAACCTTGAACTCGAAATGACGGGCGTTCAGTGGTCGAACATTACACCCGAAGAACTCATTTCGCTGGGCGCATTAGGCAGTATCAACCTCAAAGGCAAGGCGTATATCAGCGCAGCAACGCAGGAGCAGATAGACGCCCTTACAAACATTTTCGGTGTGAACTGCTTCGAGCAGGGTAACGACTTTCAGATTATCGTTCCCGACGGTCTTTTCATCGGAGGTCTTAACGAGGTCAGAGGTGGTAAGACAATCGAATTGAGCGCGGTTATCTTCGCTGAAAATCCGGGTTCCGTAACTTGGAGCATAATCAGCGGTAGCGGTGCATCAATACAGAGCAGTAGCGGTCTTTCGTGCGTGGTATCAACAACCGAATCAACATCAGACCGTGATATAGTCGTGCAGGCAAGGCACGTGCCAAGCGGTGCTGGAGAAGTAACCTATGCTACAAAGACAATCAAGGTTACAAAGGTTGTCCGCGCCACCAGCGGTACGGTAAGTGGACCCGCTACGGTCGGTAGTCTTGGAGAGTTCAAGTACAACCCAAGCCCAAGCAACATCAATGAGCCTTACAGCGTAGTGTGGTCTGTAACGGGCGATGCTGCAACAGCTGGGTATGTGAATGTGAAGAGCCAAAACAACGAATCGTGTCAGGTGCAAGTAACGCAGAAGGTCAATAACACCTCGTTCAATGTGGTTGCTACCGTGAACAACGGCAAATCGACCTTTACCGTGAGCAAATCAGTGATTATCGGTGTGAAAATGGTTCTGAACATCTATTCAAATCAGTCGGGCGACGAAGCCACCTTTGCCAATGTAAAGGCGACCGTGAAGTACGGTTCATCTTCTACGACTATGGGTAACGGGGACGAACTGAACCTTGCAGCGAATACGGAAATCAAGATTACTTTCCCTGCTGTTTCGGGTTATAAAGCTCCGAACCCTATTGAGTTCGTTATCGGTGAAAACGACGCTGTAAAGGCTGGAACATATCAAGCAGAGCAGGTGGAAGTTCGTCTATCGGCAACTGACGGAAGAAACCTTTCCGGCACTACCGTAAAAATCAACGGAACGCAGTACACTTGGAGCGGAACACCTATCAAGGTGAAGATTGCATTTGACCAGTCTTATACAATCGAGTTCAGCCGTATTGCGGACTGCTTTACCCCAGCAAAGCAAACTATAACCGCATCGCAGGTAACAAGAACGGTTATCGGTTCTTATGAGCCACTGCCGGAGGGATTAGTTCTCATAGACCAAAGCGTGAAAGACCCAACAACGATGATTTCGGGCGACATCAATTCAAGCGTAATTCAAGCAATCCGCGCTGGTTCGCATCGTTATCTCGGTAAGTACACCGCAGACGGTCAAATGACACTCTGCCAACTTGACGATGCGGATTCGACGAAGTATGCAGACGGAACAGATGCAGTTCTTACTGGTGCAGAGGGCGATGTATTTATGAAAATGCCTGACTTTTGGTACAGAGCCGTAGAAGCCGGTACGGATATGTGGGGCATTCAGTTCCAATTAGGTTCAACCTCGCCCGGTAATGGTTGGATTAAGTGGGACACCAACGCACTGATAGGAGTTTACGAAGCGTATAGTACTGGCTCGAAGTTGTACAGCCGAAGTGGTGTTTCAAGTTCGGGTAGTATCTCGCAGGCGAACTTCAAGGCGTATGCCCGCGCCCGTGGTACTGGCTTCCAAATTGTCGATTGGCAGATGCACTGCGTAATGGCTATTCTTTACTATGCGGAGTACGGACACACCAACTGCCAAGAGAAAATCGGTGCTGGTACAAGCAGTAGTTCAAAGCAATGCGGACAGACTAACGCTTGCGGTATGAACGACACCAAAGGAACAAGCCCGGTTAGCGGTCTAAACGATGCAGGAGTTGACGGTAATACTCAATCAATCAACTTTTGGGGACTTGAAAACTGGTGGGGTAACAAATACGAGTGGATTGACAATGTGGTCGTAGATGCCTACGAATGGAAGATTACCGAACCCGACGGAACGGTACGCAATCCTGGTAAGGCTTACACTTCGAACAACTACATTACCAAGATGATGTTTGGCGACCAATGCGACCTCATACCGACTGCTGCAAGTGGTAGTGAAACAACGGGCTTCTGTGATTACTACTATGGTTCAAGTTCAACCGCTCGTGTGGTTCTGCGGTCGTACTACAACTCGGATGCGATTGGCGGTGTCGCTTTCGTGCATGCGTATGACGTTTCCTCGGTCACGTACTCGGGCAGCGGTTCTCGGCTCGCCTTCAGAGGTCAATGCGTCGAAGCGGAAAGCGTGGCGTCGTTCAAATCTCTGACGGCAATCGGATAACAAGGAGGGCAGAAAAGCCCTCCCCCTTGTGGGGGAAACAAATCGGGCGGATGCAAGCAACGTACTCGTGTGGTTCAGCGGTCGAACAACAACTCGAATACGAATGGCGGTGTCGCTTACGTGAATGCGAATAACGATTCCTCGAACACGAACTCGAACAACGGTTCTCGGCTCGCAAACAGTTAATGAAATAACGCAAAAGGCTTTCGGATATGAAAGATATGTGTGTGGGTACGCTATATGGGCTACGGGTTAGCCGTAATATCGTCCACAGCTTGCAAAGCCCTACTACACTTTCTGAAACATTGAAAGAAGTAAAACATCACTTGCGTGGGCTATGGCGTTAAGTAGGTTTATTCTCGAACAAGGCAAGCCCGGAAAACTGAAGGCTAAAAACAAGGGAAAAGGACAAATGAAACGATATGGATACATCATAGAGGAAATTATAGACGAAGCGAATATGAATGAGAGTTTCGACTATGTAATGCGTGGCAAGAAGCGTAAGAGAAGCCACGCAGGACGGTTGCTGATGAAGAACCGTGAAGCGGTCATAAAGAAGTTGCAGAAGAGGATTGGCGACGGCTCCTATCGCATAGCCGGGTATCGCACCCACACGATAAACGAACGTGGCAAGATAAGGGAAATTCAATCAATTGCACTGACTGACAGAATAGCCCTCAATGCGATAATGAGGATTGTCGAAAAGTATCTGAACCGTCGCTTTATCCAAGACAGCGCAGCGAGCATCAAGGGACGTGGTACACATTATCTGCTCAAACGAATGGTTCGGGATATGTTGAAAGACAAGGACGGTACTCGGTATGTCTATAAATGCGACATCAAGAAGTTCTACCAATCCATAGACCAGGAAGTGATGATGTTCGTTCTGCACCGCACATTCAAGGACAAGAAACTGCTTGCTATATTGGAGGGTTGCGTGCGTATGCTGCCGGAGGGTTTGAGTATCGGGCTTCGCACCTCGCAGGCATTGGGAAACCTTATGCTTGATTACTACCTCGACCACATCATCAAGGACGAAATGGGCGTAGCCTATTACCGCAGATATTGCGACGACGAGGTTATGCAGGCTGGGAGTTTCTACGAACTGACCCCTATACGAAGAGCCGTTCACGAGTGTATCGGGCGAATGAACCTGCAAATCAAGGGCAATGAACAGATGTTCTGTGTCGAAGACCGCCCGGTGGACTTTTTAGGGTTCCAAGTATTCAGCAATGGTCGCATCAAGGTTCGCAAACATATCAAGAAGCGTTTCGCCAACCGTTGGAAAAGGGTTAAGAGCAACAAAAGGCGTGTGGCTCTTGCTGGCTCATTCTACGGGATAGCCAAGCACGCACAAGCAAAACATTTATTCAAGAAAATAACAGGTATCAGTATGAAGAATTTTGCAGATTTCGGATTGAATTTCGTTGCCAAAGACGGCAAGAAAAGGTTTGATTGCACCTCTTATCCGCTCGGAGAATTGCAGAACGAAACAATCATCGTTCTTGACTACGAAACGGGTATCAAGACAAAGGAGGGCGAAGGTCGATATGTAGTACACTTCAAGTTTGCCGATAGTGAAAAGGAGGGCAAGTTTTTCACGAACTCGGAAGAGTTGAAGCAGTTGCTTGACAAGGTATCGGAGATTGACGACGGCTTCCCATTCCGCACGACTATCAAGCGAACCACTTTCAACGGTAAAAGCAAGTATTCATTCACTTAAAATTTACAGCAATGAGAAGAGTACAAGGAACAATCGGTGTGGCACTCGTGGAGTGTATAAACCACTACATCGGCAAATATCGTGTTCGCTGGGACATACAGCCCGAAGCGGGCGAAGATGCAGACAAGCAGGCGGTATCGTACTACGAAACCGAAATAATCTTGCGACACAAGCCCAATATCAACGACATCAAGCAGGCGGTGTTGGAGGGTGTTAACCGAATGATTGACGAGAAAATCATATCGGAATTTGTGTGGAACGATATGCCCGTATGGTTGAGCAGTGAAAACCAATTCAACTACAAGGCAGCTTACGACTTGTGCGTTCAGAACGGAGGGCAGACGCTCCCGGTGTTGTTCAAGTTCGGAGATACGGAAAACCCGATCTACCACCAATTCACTACGCAGGAGGAATTGAGCGACTTCTACATCAAGGCTATGCAGTTCATCAGCGATACGCTTTCGGCTGGCTGGATTATGAAGGACTCGATAAAATGGATCGAGTACGAAGAGTGTCTGAAAACCATTTAGAAAGGAGGAGCGTATGGATATAGTTGATATTGGAACGGAAGTCAAGTTGAATGTTCATCTTGACCCCACCGACGGACAGCATATGTCCGGCTATGATTTCGCTGTGGACTTCTACACATTCACAGACAACAGACTGACCCTCACGAAAGAGGATATGACGCAGATAGATGATGACAATTATTCGGTCATTGTCGATACGGCAAAGGTCGGTTGCGGTGAACTGAAAGCGAAGATTACCGCCTATATTCCCGACAGCGACTGCAAGGACAACTACCGAAAAGAGGTTCTATCCGTAAGCACTGACATAAAAATCAAGTGATATGGGCTGTCTTGTTGGGAAAATAGAACGCATCGGCGAGGGCTTGGAAGGCTGTATCGCACGGACGGGGAACGCTCTTTCGTGCGGTATTACCCTCGCTTGCGAGATACGCCCTGCTCTCGTCCGCAGGATTGGGGACGGTTTGGCTGGCAGCTTTTCACGTATCGGAGGGCTGAAAGCGAATGTTTCGCTTGTCTGTGCAGTGAATGACACCTACTCCTGCTTCGGTCACGGTTATTGGACTAACGAAGATGATTGGCTCAATGGGGACGATTGGAGAAATGACGATATTGTAGAAGATTAAAAACCGATTGTATGATAACATTACATTACGACGATAAGACGATTGATGTGCAAGAGAGCGAGAGCAGTTACCGCTATCGCGCTCTAATGGTAAAACCCCAACTTGTGTTGAAGTTGAGCCTTGCCGAATACATCGAGTTTCCCGTTGGTACTTGGTGCGAGTTTATGGGACAGCGTTTTACCCTGCCATCGCTGCAGAACATCAAGAAGAACGGAACGCGCAACCTTGAACTGACCCTTACAATGGGTGGCGACGAAGATAGGCTTGCAGACTACAAGTTACGCAATATTCAGGACTTCCGCTTGAAGTTCTCGATGTGCGCCAAACCGCACGAGTTCCTGGAACTGATTGTAGCGAACCTCAATGCGAGGGACGGAGCCGGGGTGTGGTCTGTGGGCGACTGCATCGAAGCGACGGAAAAGACCGTCGAGTTTAACCATACCTATGTTGATGAAGGGCTTGCCGATGTGGCGAACATCTTTGAAACGGAGTACGAAATCAACAACCGCAGAATATCACTGCACAAGGTAGAGTATTTCAAGGACAGCCCGCTGGTGCTTTCCTACGGCAAGGGCAACGGCTTTGTGCCGGGTGTCGGTCGCTCGACATTGAGCAGTCAGAAGCCAATCAAGCGTTTGTATGTGCAGGGCGGTGAAGAGAATATCGACCGCAGCAAGTACGGTTCGCCAACGCTTCTGCTTCCGAAAAATCAGACACTCGAATATGAGGGCAGAACCTACCGCAGCGATGAATACGGCTTCTCGATAGAGCGTATCGACAAGGTTTCTGATGCGGTCAAGGAGGATAGTTTGGACTGCTCCGAGATAAGTCCGAAGCGTGAGGGTGCTGTTTCCAGCGTTATTGTCGTGAACGCTGAAAAGAACTTCTATGACTTCATCGACGAGAGCATACCCGAAAATCTGAACTTCAACGACTACATCATTGAGGGAGAAACACCGATTATCCGTTTTCAGACGGGAATGCTTTCGGGCGAAAAGGAGTTTGAATTTAAGTACATACACGCTGAACGACGCTTTGAACTCGTACCGCAGGAGATTGACGGTGTGGTTATGCCGGGCGAAGTGTATGCCCCAGCCGTAGGCGACACATACGCAGTGTTCGGAATCAACCTGCCGGACGAATATGTTTGCGACAACGAGAGCCAAACGGGTGCTTCGTGGGATATGTTCCGTGAAGCAGCCAAGTTCTTGTATGAGAACGAAGACCAAAAATTCACATTCTCGGGCGAGCTGCAGGGCTTGTGGGCGAAACGTAATTGGGAGAATGTAGGCGGTAAGTTGGTCGTTGGCGGTTATGTTCAGTTTACGGACGAGCAGTTTGCCCCCGACGGTGTGAAGATACGCATTGTAGGTATCAAGGACTATCTGTCGAACCCTTATGCCCCTACGATAGAGATTTCAAACGAAGCGCAGGGAGCGGACATCAATTCATCGTTGCGCGAGATAGAGAACAAGGAAATTGAGATTGACGACAAGACCAAGAGCGTTATCCGCTTTACCAAGCGTCGCTTCCGCGATGCAAAGGAAACGATGCAGATGCTCGAAGATGCGTTGCTCAACTTCTCGGATTCGATTAACCCGGTTGCGGTTCAGACTATGGCGTTGCTAGTGGGCGACGAGAGCCTGCAATTTAGGTTCGTCAAGTCCAAAACCAATCTTACGCAGGTTGCTTTCAACATTCAGTACGACAATACCACAAAGCAGCTTCATTGCCCGGCTGGCTTCTTGCAGCATATGACGCTCGGCATTAGGTCGCTTTCGTCTGAACACAAGGCAAACGAATACAAGGTTTGGAAGATGAAGGAGTTTCAGTCGGGAACTCTTAATGACGGGGCAAAGAAATACTACCTATACGCCAAAGTGAGCAGCACAAGCACAGATGCGGAGGGCGAATTTGTGCTAATGGAGTGGGCTGTGGATTTGGACGAGATTAGCGGGTATTACTATCTGCTTGTGGGCGTTCTCAACAGCGAATTGGAGGGCGAACGCTCCTATGTGGACTTGTACGGATATACGGAGATTCTGCCGGGACGCATCAGCACCGACCGCATCGTGTCCGCTTCGGGTGATTCGTATTTCGATATGCTCAACAACGCTATGAAGTTGGGCGATGTGCTGGACTTCAATTCGCAGGGCGACGGCAAACTTCGTCTGAAAGGAACGCTGGTGCAGAGCCAAAGCGGAGTTGAAAGCGTCCTCGGCTGCTTCCGAGGTGCTTACAACGCTTCATACACCTACTACAATGGTGACGAAGTAACATACAACGACGGCAAGTTTACATCGACCTACCGCTGTATTCATACATCGTCTGTGAAAGGCATAGCACCGACCAATACAACCTATTGGCAGATAATCGCAGAAGGTAGCAAGGGCGACAAAGGAGATACGGGAGATACTGGCGACGACGGAAAGAATGGTGACTACTACGAATACCGTTATGCAGTCAACGGTTCGATAACCAGCGCACCGTCATTGACCAACACATCGAGAACTCCGAGCGGTTGGAGTACAAGCGTCCCAGCCGTTGGAACACTGCAATACCTTTGGTTTACGGTAGCCAAGATTTCGGGCGCGGACAATACGCTGCTGTCAAATTGGAGTACACCGCAAAGGCTCACACCAAAGGACGGAGAGAAAGGCGACAAGGGCGACGACGGCAAAAGTCCTGCACTTGTATTCAGAGGAGAGTATAAAAGCGATGTTACCTACTACGGCAATCAGTACCGTGTCGATTGTGTAAAAGGTAGCGACGGGGCGTATTATGTGGCTCGCATTGACGCTGGAGAGTTCAAGAATGTAGCACCTCCCGGAACATCAAAATGGAACTCTTTCGGTGCAGTGTTCGAGAGCGTGGCGACAAACCTCCTGCTTGCGGAGAATGCGAATATCGCCGATTGGATTATAAAGAGTGGCAAAATAACCTCCCAAAACAAGACTTCTGATGGTTCGCCAAAAGCCCAATTGAGCGGTAAAGACGGAAGTATGGTTCTTCAAACCGATGTGTATAAATACACAAGTACGGCAGGGGAAAAATCAGTAAAGCAGATAATCAACATCAAGAGTGAGGAGGGCGTGGTTGAAGCAAGAACAACTGATTATGATACAGCCCGTTTAGAGTCGCAAGGCGTGTTTGCTAATAGAGCAGGACAGGATGCCGTAGCAGCCAGCACGGGTATTTCGCTCAAAGGCTCTATCGTTGGTCTCGGGTTCGGAGAAATGGACGAAGACTATTGGGGTAGCAATTACGGCATAGCAGGCGTTGTTGGTCGTGCGTCAAATTCGGCTTCAAACCCTGCCCCTGCTTACGGCGGATATTTCTGGGATTTGATGGCTGCGGGATTGATATTGAATATCAAGTATCTTTCAGGCTCTTCGAACAGCTCAACCTATTTGAGCAGGAATACTCCGTACGTATTATCCTTAGCGTCTGCAGGTATTCAAACCGTTTATTTACCGTCGTCGCCTTACGAGGGGCAGGTAATGATGTTCAAACAAATAAACGGAGGAACTATGCGAATAACCCCGTACTCGGGTCAAAAATTATTCGATGACTCGACTGAAAACGCAAATTACGATGTGACTGACGGTCAATGCGTAATCGCTGTTGCCTGCAAAGCGTCTATCAACTCTGTTAGTTATACCGTTTGGGTGTTAAGCAGATTCAAATTCTAAAATTATGGAAACAACAATAGGAAAATTCATCGACGGACAAATCCGTTACCAAGTCCTTGAAGAATACAAACGGGAAGTGCGATTGGAGAACGGGAAAATAGTTCACGAGACCGTAACCGTTGAACAGCAATTCGAGCCACTTCGCAAGGACGGGTGGAAAATGGTCGAACTTTTCGACGAAAGTCAAATGCAGAACGAACAGGAGTTTTATTCTACCACCGCCATACCGATTGACAACGGCGAAACAATCGGGTTTGCTTACCAAAAAAGCCTCGACAAACGCCTTGTTCAGCGAGAAATTGAACGGTTAAAATCCTACCTTTCTGACACCGACTACAAGGTAGTCAAATGCTACGAGGCAACTATGATGAAGAAGACTTTGCCTTACGATCTGAACGAAATATGTTCTGAAAGGCAAATCGTCAGAGATAGAATTAACGAACTCGAAGCAATGATTTCTTGATGTTTACGCTCGCACTTTGGGGAAAACTCGGGGTGCGAGTTATTTTTATCCCCTAAATGATTATCATATAATCACATTTGTATATCTTTGCAGTGGAAATCAACAAATAAGTCAATATGAACGAAGTACAAGGTGTAACAGAGATTGCGGAAGGTATCAGCAATTTCGGGGTAATGGCGGTGATTTGTGCGGCTTTCATCGTCCTTTCGCTGCTTATGTGGGTAGCGATTTTCAAATGGTTCAAGAGTATCATCAACAGCACAATGGAGAATTACGCAAAGACGATGAGCGAACTATTGGAAACTACCAACACGCAAAACGAACTGCTGAACGACATCGCAGACGGAATGCGTCCCGCCACTCTCTTGCAAATAAAGAACATATCAAACACTTGCTTCGACTTGGCTGTTGAGCGCGTTTGCCGCATAATTAAGAAGGTTCGAGAGGAAAACAATATCGTCAATAAAGAGGCGACGAGGGCAAAGGTTAGAACCCTTCTTTGCAATCTTCACGAAGATAGAAACAGCCGTTTTGACAACCACCGTTTCAGAGGTAAAACCCTAACGCAATACACTTCCCCCGAATGGGTTGATTGGGTTGCAGAGGTCGTAGAGCGCGAGGTGTATGCGGAAACACAGAACAACTCACGAGCCTTCACGAATGTAGAAGCGGTTTACGCTAAAATTCGACTTGACTTTTACCACCGTCTAAATGGTTAATATATGAAAATCTTAATTGACAACGGACACGGCGAGAACACGCCGGGAAAGCGCAGCCCCGACGGGCTGTTTCGCGAATACAAGTATGTTCGTGAGATTGCGGAAGAGATAGAACGCGAATTGCTTGCGAGAGGCTACGACGCAGAGCGTATTGTGAGGGAAACCGTAGATGTACCTCTGTCTGAACGCTCGCGCCGTATCAACGAAATTTGCGGAAGGCTCGGAACTGCTAATGTTATCCTTGTTTCGATTCATTGCAATGCGGCTGGAAATGGCGAAGAGTGGAAAACCGCTCGCGGTTGGGCTGCATACACGAGCAAGGGAAACACCAAAGCAGACAAATTGGCTGATTTCCTATACGAAGCTGCCGAAAACAATTTCCCCGGTAAAAGCATACGAAAAGATTTCCAGGACGGCGATCCCGATTGGGAAGAGAATTTCCATATGCTGGCAAAGACCAAATGCCCCGCTGTGCTGACGGAAAACTTCTTTATGGATAATCAGAAAGATGTTTCCTACCTTCTTTCGCTGGAAGGAAGAACCTCAATTGTTCGCGCCCATATCGAAGGTATCATCAACTATATTAAATCGGTCGGAAAATGAAAAAAGAGTTGTGGAATATCTTTGTATATGTCTTGATTGGCGTACTGCTGTGCCTCAATGTGTTTCAATGCAGCCGAGGTACGCAAGGGAATTTGCCGCCCGGTTCCTATGCAGACACGCTGACCGTGTATGATACCGTTCGCGTTGAGATACCAGCCCCGAAAGACGAAAAACCGCTGGGGAGTGTAACTGCCAAATTGCCCGTAAGTGTTCCAAAACAGAGCGAAAACGAACGGAAATTGCAGGAAACCGTTCAAATGTTGCGTGATAGTTTAGCAAATTACGGTAAAATCGTTCCCGACCATTTCGAGGAATTGAGCGAAAAGGTAACACCCGACAGCGTGAGCGTTGAGATACCAATAACGCAGAAGGTTTACGAAACAGACCGCTACCGTGCTGTTGTCAGTGGCTACAAGCCGAGCCTTGACGACATATATATATACCAGCCTACACAGATAGTCCAAGTAAAGAGCAAGCCCAAACGCTGGGGAGTAGGAATACAAGTCGGTTACGGCGTAACCTTGAAGCAAACGCCACAATTCAGCCCGTATGTTGGTGTGGGCGTTTCTTACAATTTATTTCAGTTTTAGAGTTCGTGTTTGGGGATTTTTTGTACCTTTGCACTGTTGTTGTGGAACGGAGCAGAAATGTTCCCGCCCCGAGAAGCCCGGTTCGCTATTCTTGACCGGGCTTTTTTCGTGCGTTTTCGCCAACGAAAATTTCTGCGGCAAGGAAGTTATCAATTTGCTCGCAATCGTTGCGAGAACGCAAAATTTGAAAAAAATAACTACCTTTTTCCGTATAACACCCAATCTATCACGCGTCGGTTGGCTTCGTCCACTTTTTTGCGGTCAAAATCAATATAAATATCAGTAACGGTATTACCTCCGTGACCGAGAGCGGCGGCAATAGTTTCCTTCGGAATTTCGAGTTCAGCCGCCAGCGTCGCCCAAGTATGACGCGCCCAATATGTTGTGAGGTTCGGGAACATTGCTTTGCTGTTCTCGTCGCCCTCAATTACGCCAATCTCTTTCAGTTGCTTGTTGAGCATACCCGTATATGAGCGATGCGTTTTGTGAAGGTCAAGAACATTTATCAGATATTCCGTTCCTTTGTGCTTGTTGATTATCTCCAATGCTTCCGGCTCCACCTTTATAGAATATAGTCTATTTGTCTTGGAACGGTAAAACTCAATCCTGCCGTTGGTTATTTCTCGAAGTTTGCACAAGTCAATTATATTGATACCGATTAGCAGGAAAATGAGTTTGAATATATCAAGAGCCTTTTCGGTGTGTTCGTCCGTTGGTGCATTGAACAACATACGAAGCTGCTCAACGGTAAACGAGCGTTTGACGGTTGCGACCGGGCGAATTTTGAACCTGCGGAACGGGTATGCCTTTGTTACTCCGTCGTCGATAGCCTCGTTGAATACGGCGCGAATGTTTCTGAAATGAACATTCCTCGCGTTCCTTGAAGGCGAAGTTTGGGAAAGATATGTATCGTAAGAGGTCAGCCACTCTTTCGTTATGTCCTCAAAGGTCAGTTTGTCGAAGTCCTCGCAGAACTGCCCCAGCCGACGATATGTGTTCATATATACAAAGCGGGTGCTTTCCTTCTTGCTCTCCGCAAATTTCAAGAAGCGTTTGGCGAATAGCTTTTCCTTGCCGTCCTCCTGCTTTTCGGGCGATAGTTGATGCAATATGTGCCTTTTTATGTCGAGTGCGCTCATATTGCCTATTTCCCCGCTTTCCGTCAGTTTTAGAACCATTGTATCAATATCAAGCATACGCCTTGTGATATAGTTGTTCAGAAATAGGCGGTTTGGGTGATTGACGACTTTGCCTGCCCGTTTGTCCCATTGAGAAGGGAGCAAAAGAACATTCAGCGATATAAGAGCCGTTTCCGACTTCTTGTTTATCGCCACTTTCAGAGGTGCTGGATTACCGCTTTTTACTGCCCTCGTATCTAAATATAATTTCGTCCGCGCCATATCTTCATTGCAGTCTTTTTGCAGTTCTCATTCAGCAAAAGTAATCATAAATCAGCAATAATGTGCGAAAAATCATCGCTTTAACATTTCGCCATAGAATTATTTACGCTGGATAAAAACCTTGATTTAGATGTGATTCGCTGATTATTAGCCCATTTCGCAGACAGACGGCAAAAATGCTTTTCTTTTTATTTGCTGTGCTGCAAAGATATGCAAAATACATTCTTTGACAAACATGTCAGTATTCAAGTCCCTGCTTGTCAAGAAAACGATAGCTTGAAGCTTCCGTAAGATGCTCGCAAGAAATGTCCCTGACGCCTTCAAGGTCAGCAATCGTAC
>JAFYOS010000024.1 GCA_017560125.1 Bacteroidaceae bacterium
GAGAACAGCGGCCATTGGCCGCTGTTCTCGTTTATATTTATGCTTGGTGGTGCAATTACTTTTTGGTCATGTATTTTGTAATCTCGCATTTGCCGTCGGCAAACATGGTCTTTATAATGTACATGCAGCCAGTGGCCGGAAGCGACAGATTGGCAGTCTTTTCGCCGTTGCAATCTGTTTTTGAGAGCAGCGTGCCACTCGCGTTGTAGATGGCGATGCAGGCAATCTCGCTGTTGGCGTTGATGTCTATGGCGCCGGCGGTTGACGAGCTTATGCTGAGGCCGCTTCCTGCTTCGATGTCATCTATGCCTGTCTCGATATCTTTTTTCATGCGATATACTCGCACATCCTTGGCCGGGACATTGTACTCGATGCTGTAGTCGTTGTATTCGACCTTCTTGTTCATCCACAACTCCTCTATTTCTATGATGTCCTCGATGTTGATACCTATTCTATCGAAATTGATGCTTCCGGTCTTGCTCTTTGAGCTGCTGTAGTTGAAGACGGCAAGGTAGAAGTACTCCTTGGTGTCTCTTACGAAGAAGCTTTCGGCCTGCTGCGAATCCGAAGGGTTGTCGCCACTGACCGGCATGAACGAACCTGTGTTGTTGCGCACATATTCGTTTATCGCTTCGTTGCCCATTATCTCCAGAGCGCGTTTGCGCGACTCAGTGGGGTAGCCGGGCTTCGAACCATTCTTCAATCCGCTCAAGCTGAAGTTGTCGCCGAAGATGAATGCGCCTGTAACCATGCCGGTGGTAGCGCGTGCGCGGTTTTCGCCCATCGTCTCGTTGGCGCCATTGTCCTTTTTGCACATCACAAGGTGGTCGGGGTCGTTCACAGCATATAGCTTGTCGGTCCACCAACCGTACGATATTGCGTTGAGCACATACTCGCTCTCGGCCATTTCGCTGAAACGGTCACACGATACTCGACGGCCGTGGGCATACTGGTAGGGGAAGATGGGCGATATCGATTCCACTACGTACATGTCGTACAGCTTAGCTGTTTCGCGCAAAATCTTCATTCCGTAGTTGTAGGCCTGTACGCCGGTGGTTACGTTGGGGTTGTACCAGCTGTCACCCTCTATTATACCGTTGTTCAAGAAGTCGGCCTTCACATATTTTACGCCCCAACTGCTCCATAGCTTCAATGTGTATTCTATGTTGGCCTTGATGGCGGGGTGGGTGGGGTCGCTGGCATATCCGCCGTTGCTCGATACTTTGTAGATGTTACCATTTACCTTGAGCGCAGCATCGCGGTATTTATATTCGGGTATTCCGTTCTCGCCGGTGCCTTTTACCTTCTTATCGAGAATCCATTCCCAGATGACGAAGGGGCCATAGTAGTGTCCGAGCGTTTGGTTGGTGCCGAAATTCTTTATTCCGCCGTCGATGTACGAGCCGTTGCCCAATACCTTTGTTCCAAGCTTCTCGAACTCCTCGGTCGATATATTGTCCTCGGCATACGAATCGAGGCTGATTACGGTCTTGCCCTCGCGATCGTGGAAACCGAGCGAGTAGAGCTCCTCTTTTATAAATTGAGCAGTTTCTACCGCTCCCTTGTAGTTTACGACGGTCTGCATTACTCCCCACGAGTTCCAGCCCATGGGGTTGCCCTTTGTCCATTCGGCGGGCGGTGCTACAAGAGCGTTTGTCGCTGCAAAAGTGTTCAAGCCCTCGCGCCAGTCGTCGAACATGCCTATCATGAAGCGTGACGATGATATTACATCGCCACTCACTTTGCTGTGCGAGAGTGCGTCGCGTGTGTCGCTGCTGGTATATCCCGAAATGCAACGGAAGCGTGTGAGTTTGTTGCCGTCGGTACCTTTAACGGTTACTCCGTTCTTCCATGTGTCGTGGTCTATTGAGCCCGCAACGAGTCCGTATCTGCTGCCGCCGTCGAACACCGCAGTTACTTCGTGTGAGGTTATTTCGGTGTCATCGGTCAGGGTGTAGTTGCGGTATCTTGTGTGGCCGTCATTGTCGAAGGGTACCCATATCATGCGGTTCTGCGTGCCCTTGAACGGGGTGCTTTCGGCGTCGCTGGCCATTGCTGTCATTTGGCCTGTTTTCACCTCGATGCCCTCGTCGGCCTCTACTGTTACCGATGCAATCATGTAGGGCTTGTCGCCATAGAATGTCAGCAGGTGCTTCATGGTGAGGCCGCTGCGGTAGTACTCGAATTGGTAGCACTGACCGGCGCCCAATTCGTCTTCCACCTTGTACGAGGTGATTGTGGGTTTCAGTGTGGTGCCCGACCTGATGGTTCCCGCGCCGCTGCTTGCGCCTGTTTTCACGAACGACACACTAGCATAGGCGTTGTTGAACAGGGTGGTGCCATCGTAGGCAATAGTGAGGCCTTTTACCTGGTCGCTGTATGTGACGCTCCATTTACCCTCGGTGAGGCTGAAATCCTCGGCTTTTGCAGCAATGGCGGTAAATATGGCCATGATGCATAAGAAAAATTGTAATCTGTATTTTTTCATTGCTCTTGCTGTGGCTTAAATTTTGTGCGAAGATACTCATTTTTTCTCTCTTAACCTTGTCTGTCGCTTTCTCTTTTTTTTGCATGGTGGCGAGGAGAGCATTTCGCAAGCGCGGACTAGGCAAAAAAAGGCCTGCCCGGCCTCACGGTCGAGCAGGTCGAGTGGTATATAACCAGTTGTTGTAATATTACCTCCTTTCGTATGGGAGGCTTGAAACGATTTTTTACACTATATTGACTGCACAAATATGCAAAGGTTTAATCGTGGGAACAATTTTTTTCAATGATTTTTATTGCTTGCTCTTAAACCATATTAAATATGTGCTTGTTCAATCAGTGAATATTTAATATAACATTTATGAAAAAAGCATTTATTTTAATGTCTCTTCTGTCGGGACTATTTGCCTCTGCCCAAGCGCAGAATGCAAACGGAACATCGGAAATGCCTGCTCCTGTCGTCTATATTACGGAAAATGTATATGAGCAGCCCGATATTATTGCGGTATTCAATAACACGCACAGCGGTTATTTCCGCGACCCCAAGGCGCCTCGATTCATTTTTGTCGATCAGCAGGGAAAATGGGGCTTGGGTATAGGTGGATATGTTCAGACTAAGGCCGAGTACGATTTTGGTGGCATTGTAGATGATGTCGATTTCGAACCGTCGGCCATTGCCACCGGCGATAAGGCGTCGAGCGCATTCCGCATGGACGCAACCACTTCGTTGCTCTTTCTGAAACTGGTTGGCCGCAGTGCGTGGTTCGGCGATTTCAGCGTATATACGGCCGGTACATGGCGTGGTGCCAATAATACTTTCAAGCTGCACAACGCCTATATGAAATTCAAGTACCTAACTGTGGGCTACGACACCGGTAATTTCATGGACGATGCAGCGGTTCCCTTTACGCTCGACTATGCGGGCCCTTGTGGTATGCTTTTTTACAGAACGGTGCAGGCGCTCTTTCACTATGGCTTCGATTGGGGCTTGTCGATGGGCCTTGCCCTGGAAACACCCGAGGCCAAAGGCATAAATAGCGATTATGCTACGGTGGGTGCTCAGCGAATGCCTAATATCCCCATATATTTCCGTTATGCGTGGGACCAGAATAGCCATGTGCGCCTGGGTGGTATTTTGCGCGACCTCTCCTACGACGACCATTTGAACGGCAAAAATTATCAGAAGCTGGCATGGGGCGCTCAGGCATCTACCCTTATGACCTTTGGAAATGTGCAGTTGCGCGGCCAGTATTGCGTGGGCGAGGGCATAGCTTCGCTCTTCAACGACCTGTCGAATGTGGATGCCGACCTTGTGCCCAATCCCAACAAGCCCGGCGCTATGATGAAAATGCTCACCGACGGTTGGTATGCGAGTGTGCAATATAATTTCACATCGAAGCTCTTTGCTTCGGCTACATACAGCCAGTGTACGGTACATTCGCGCAACGGTTACAATATAGCCAACCCCGACAACTACAAGCGAGGACAATATGTGGTGGCCAACGTCTGCTACCATTTGTCGCCCAATCTGCAGCTCGGTGCCGAGTATCTGCATGGCTGGAGGGTTGATTACGAAGGCGATACGAACAACGCCAACCGTGTGAACCTGTCGGCGCAATTTAATTTCTGATAAATTTTATGTTTTGTGAAAATCGGCAAATGAAAAAAATCTTTTAAGAAATAGTTACTATTCGTTTGTCGATTTTCACTTTTTTTTTATCTTCGCCACACGAACCTATATTGCGGGAATATGTCCCGCACTTTAATTGATCATAAAATGAAATATATCGGAGCTCATGTTTCGTCGAGCGGTGGCGTGGAAAATGCCCCCAAGAACGCTCTGTCGATAGGAGCGAATGCGTTTGCGCTCTTCACAAAGAACCAGCGTCAGTGGGTTTCGGCTCCACTGAGCGAAAAAAGTATATCTCTTTTCAAGCAGCGCTGTGCTGACGGCAATCTCGATGCTCGATACATACTTCCCCACGACAGCTATCTTATAAATCTGGGCAGTCCTGACGAAGAGGGGCTGCAGAAATCGCGTACAGCCTTCTTCGATGAAATGCAACGCTGTGAACAGCTGGGCCTTACCATGCTCAATTTCCATCCCGGTAGCCATCTGAACAAAATTTCTTTGGAGGAGTGCCTCGACAGGATTGCCGATAGCATAAATATGGCGCTCGACAGAACCGCCGGTGTTACGGCTGTAATAGAAAACACGGCAGGGCAGGGTAGCAATGTGGGCAACCGCTTCGAGCACATACGCTATATTATAGATAAGGTAAACGACAAAAGCCGCGTAGGTGTGTGCATCGATACATGTCACACATATTCGGCCGGATATGATATTGTCGGGGCCTACGACGAGGTGTTTGACGAATTTGAGCGCGTCATCGGTTTCAAATATCTGCGCGGAGTGCATTTGAACGATAGCAAGAAAGCGCTTGCTTCGCGCGTTGACCGTCACGACTCGCTTGGCGACGGTACTTTGGGAACGGAATTTTTCAAACGATTTATGAACGACAGCCGTTTCGATGATATGCCCATTATACTCGAAACGCCCGACGAGGAGCGTTGGCGTGACGAAATAGAACTTCTGCGCAGTTATATTTTGTGATTTTGTAACAAAAATGTAACAATTTTGCAATATGACGGTAATCATTATGAGGTTATTTTGTAGCGTCGAGTTGCGAAACGCAATGAATGATAATTAGAGAGAAAAATTGAAAAACACAATATAACAAATTATGGAAATAGCTTATTTATTTGTCGTTATTTTCTTGTTTACACTCGCTACCATCGACTTGACGGTAGGTGTCAGCAACGACGCGGTGAACTTCCTGAGTTCGGCCGTTGGTAGCAAGGCTGCCAAACTGAAACACATATTGCTGGTGGCTGCGCTCGGTATTTTTATCGGTGCTTCCTTCAGCAGTGGTATGATGGATATTGCACGACATGGAATCTTCAACCCCGAATTCTTTTATTTCAGGGAGGTTATGTGCATATTCCTTGCGGTTGTAATCAGCGATGTTTTTTTGCTCGACCTCTTCAATTCGCTTGGTCTGCCCACATCAACCACCGTTTCTATGGTGTTTGAGCTGCTTGGAGCTTCGTTCATAGTTTCGCTTATAAAAATATCATCGGGAAGCTATCCCGTGGTGGCCGAAATGGGCGATACCGTACCTACGATAGCCAATCTGCTCAATTCGGATAAGGCGTTGACAATGATTATCTCTATATTCCTTTCTGTTGCAATTGCATTCCTCTTCGGACTTATTGTGCAGTGGATTTCGCGTATTATATTTACATTCCATTTCCGCAATAAGGTGGGATATAAAATAGGTATCTTCGGTGGTATTGCCGTTACCTCTATCCTCTATTTTATGCTTATCAAGGGTCTGAAGGGCAGCTCGCTTGTTACCCCCGAAATTATGTCGTGGATTAACAACAATACCGTGATGTTGCTATTTGGCTCGTTTGTATGCTTCACTGTGCTCATGCAGTTGCTACATTGGATGAAGGTCAACGTATTCAAGATAATAGTACTCATCGGTACATTCTCGTTGGCAATGGCTTTTGCTGGTAACGACCTTGTGAACTTTATTGGTGTTACGCTTGCCGGCTTCTCGTCTTTCCTCGATTTCACAGCAAATGCAGGTGGTCTTAGTGCCGACGAATTTGTGATGAATTCGTTGTCCGAATCGGCTAAGACATCGCCCCTCTTCCTTGTTGCTGCGGGTGCCATCATGGTATTTGCCCTCTACACAAGCAAAAAGGCTAAGAAGGTGCTTCAGACCTCTATCGACCTTACCAGTCAGCAGAACGAAGAGAACGAAATGTTCGGTTCGTCGTCTATTGCACGTAACATAGTTCGTTCGGCTACAAATATGATTGACGGTGTGGCTCGCAAAGTGCCTCAGAATGTAAAGGATTGGGTGAACGACCGTTTCCGTCCCCTGGAGGATCGTTCCGAAGTGGTTGCGTTCGACCTTGTTCGCGCATCGGTTAACCTTGTATTGGCCGGTCTGCTCATTGCAGTGGGTACATCGCTCAAGCTGCCCCTTTCTACAACATACGTTGCTTTCATGGTGGGTATGGGTTCGTCGCTTGCCGACCGTGCCTGGAGCCGCGAAAGCGCTGTTTATCGCGTTACCGGCGTTGTTTCGGTTGTCGGTGGATGGTTCGTTACTGCTGGTGCAGCATTTCTTATTGCCTCAATCGTAGCGTCGATAATGTACTTTGGTGGACAAGTGGCTATGTTTATTATGATTGCCCTTGTGGTATATCTGCTCATTCACAGCCACATCAGATATAACAAGAAACAGCAGCAGGTGAAGGTTGACGAGAAGATGGAGGTTATCCTGAAATCGCAGTCGAAAGACGAGGTGTGGGAGGCTCTTAAATCACACTCGGCCGACACGCTCAACAACGTGGTTGCATTCTCGACCGAAACCTATAAAACGCTGTTCGAATCGTTTGCCAAGGAGGAACTTCGTCCTTTGAAGAGCGCTCTTGTAAATATTGTTGTGGAGAAGAACCGTCTGAAGAAAATGCGTCGTAGCGAGGCACAGGGCTTCCAGCGCATCGACGGTGCCATCGCATTGGAGCGTGCAACATGGTATCACCTGTGCACAAGCAGTTGCCAGCAGATGCTCAACACGCTTCTGCGCATTGCCGAGCCTATGAAGGAGCACACCGACAACAGCTTCAGCCCTCTGACCGAGTCGTATATTCAGGAATTCTCGCCCTATTGCCGCGATATATATCATGTTCTCAACGATATTGCGCAGATGCTGCGCGACAACGACTATTCTAATTCCGAGGCGGTGTCGCAGCGCGCCAAGGATCTGAAGCACAAATTGGCTACATTGCGCAAGGAACAGACCATTCGTTTGCATCAGAAGAGCGGCAGCTTGAAGATGGATTTCGTATATCTGAACCTTATCCAGGAGTCACACGAGATACTTAGCGAGGTGCGTAACCTGTTGCGTGGTAGCATTAAGTTCTTTGCACCTTATAATTCTTCCGAGGAGTAGCGGCGTTGAACATCGTTGTGCAAAAAACGTTAGATTTGTATGTCGAGGATTCTTGTTGTAGATGATGAGCCCGATTTGTGCGAGATATTGAAATTCAATCTCGAAAACAACGGCTTTGAGGTGGATACCGCCAATTCGGCCGAAGAGGCCATGGGGTACGACCTGAGCGTTTACGACCTTTTCATGCTCGATGTGATGATGGACAAAATGAGTGGTTTTGCCTTTGCATCGTATCTGCGCAAGAATCCCGAGACATCGCAAAGCTCCATCATTTTCGTGACGGCTAAGGACAGCGAGAATGATGCTCTCACCGGTTTCAACGTGGGTGCCGACGACTACATTCGCAAGCCCTTTGGTATCAGCGAAGTGGTCTTTAGGGTGAAGGCTGTCATGCGTCGTTTTACAAGAACCTCGCCCGCTGTCGGAGCCGAACTCGCCTTTGCCGACCTTGTGCTCAATCCAGATACCAAGCGTGCGACGTTGGCCGGTGCCGACCTGTCGCTGACCAAGAAGGAATTCGAACTGCTGTATATCATGCTTAAAAAGCCCGGTCGTGTATATTCGCGTCAGGAATTGCTGGGCTTGATATGGCCAAACGATGCCAACGTGCTCGAGCGCAGTGTGGATGTGAATATAGCCCGTATGCGCAAGAAGCTCGGCGTCTATGCGTCGTATATAGTTTCGCGCAGTGGCTACGGATATTGTTTCGATAAATCTGCAACCGAATAACCCCAACATCGCTATGTCGTGGATGCATTCTCGTCTGTTAGGTGTGGCCGTGCTGCTCTTTTTGGTGTTGGCCGGTGCGTTCATTTCGTATCAGTTTAATCGCGAGAACAGGTTGCACATGTTTGCCTTGCAGGACGAATTGCAAGGATTGAACGACCGCGTTTACGACCTCTTCGAATTCAAATTCGATGGCATGTACAACGATAGCTGTCTGTACGAACTGCCATCGCTGTTGGATGCTTACGAGGGTGTGCCGTTGCGTGTAACCATCATATCAGTGAAGGATGGCAGCGTGCTTTTCGATACGTATGGCGACGGTACATTCATGCACGAAAACCATTTCGACCGTCCCGAGGTGATAGAGGCCTATTCGAGCGGTGTGGGATATGATAGGCGCGAAAGTACCCTTCCGTCGCATTCCGATTGCATATATAGTGCCACATATCGCAAGGCGTCCGATTTCATTGTTCGCACTTCGGTGGCCTCCGACGTTCGTTTGGCCGATATCTATCCGAGCGACAGATTTATTCTATGGTTCGAAATTGCCATAACGCTCATCTTTATTGTATTTATATATAATGTGCTGCGCCGTATGGGCTCCTCACAGTTGGCCAAGGAAAAACTGCTTGCCCATCTTAGAATATCGCAGGAGGGCCTTGCCGTGTTCGACAAGAACAGGCGCCTGATATTTGCCAATAAGCTGTTTAGCAGTTACGGCGACCTCATCTCGTCGAAATATCTCACTGATACGGCCGAAATAATATACCAGCCCGAATTTTACAATGTGCGCATGTTTCTCGATAGAAACAGCGAAGCGCAGCATTTGGCTGAGCCCTGTTTTTCGGATAAGATAGAGAAGGACGGCAGGACATACTCCGTGCAGTGCTTCCGCTTTACCGATAGGAGCTTCGAGATATCCATAAACGATGTCACACAGTCCGAGGCGCAGTCGCAGCTGAAGCAGCAGCTCACGCAGAACGTGGCCCACGAATTCAAGACCCCAGTGTGCAGCATACAGGGCTATCTGGAAACCATTTTGGCCAATTATCCCCACAATCTGTCCGAAGAGCAGTTGAACCACTTCCTTGGCAGATGCTATTCGCAAAGTACCCGACTGAAAAACCTGGTGCAGGATATGTCGCAGCTCATCGAGATTAGTGGCAATTCGCCATATATAGAAAAGGAGATGTTCAACCTTGCGGCGGTTGTTCGCGGACTTGTTGGCGAGATTAGCGACAAGCTTACTGCGCAGCATATAACGGTGCTGAACGAATTGCCCGAGGTGCTCCTCGTCAATGGTAATTCGTCGATGCTCTATTCCGTGTTCAGAAATCTGTTCGAAAATGCAATAACATATGCCGGTGGCGATTGTACCATAAAGCTCAATTGCTATCGCAGCGATTCGGAATATTACTATTTTTCTTTCTCCGATAATGGCGCCGGCGTCGAAGATGAGCATCTTAATCGCCTTTTCGAGCGTTTTTATCGCGTCGATAAGGGTCGCAGTCGCAAGCTTGGCGGTACAGGCCTCGGTCTTGCAATAGTAAAAAATGCTGTTATTTTGCATGGGGGCACAATTTCGGCCCGTCGCAACGATGGTGGGGGACTGGAATTTGTTTTTACCGTCCGTCGCTAATTTGTTGAATATCAATAGTGGTGAAAAAATAATGAAAAAAAGTATAAAAATTTTTCTCATTTTGTTTGCAGGTATCAAATAAAAGCTATACCTTTGCAACGTCAAAATCAGAATGACCAACTGATGTGGCTGACAAAAATATTGGAAAGGTGGCAGAGTGGTCGATTGCACCGGTCTTGAAAACCGACGTACTGAGAGGTACCGGGGGTTCGAATCCCTCCCTTTCCGCAGCAAACGAGGAACAACGAAAGTTGTTCCTCGAATTGTTTATATACGGTAATGATCGCCATAAAATTCCTGATGGCGTTTCAATGTCGGGCATGCAACAAACAAATGAAGGTAGTAGCTTATAATATATCCGGATGTACTCAAGGTAAAATAGATTACCTTATGGCTGCAGGTGCCGACATGTATATCTTACCCGAGTGTGCCGAAAACAGCTATATAAATCTTCCTGTCGGCTACGAAATGGTGTGGAGTGGCGACGACGATGTTCCGCAAAAGGGGCTTGGCGTTGTGTGGCGAAGCGGTTTAAGCGTTTCCTTGGTCGATGATTTTAAGAAAATAAAGCACCATTTGCCGTTGCTGGTAGATGATGGTGTTTCAACGAGGTTTGTATTGGCATGTTGGCCCACCGTTCGGAAGGAGCTGAAGAGCTATCCGCAGTTGCTCCTTGAAGCGATAAGGTTATATGCTCCCTATTTTAAGGCCTATCCATCTATTGCTGTTGGCGATTACAATTGCTACGTAGGGCAGGCTGTCGCAAGAAAGCATTTGGGCACCTTCGAGGATTGCATCGCCGAATTTGGGAAGTATGGCATGCGCAGCCTTTATCACGAAACAACAGGTGAGCGCTTTGGCTGCGAAACCGTACCTACATTTTATTGGCGTTTCAAAGAGAATTCGCCCTATTTTTTGGACTACGCTTTCTGTAATTTCAATGTGGCTTCTTTTTCCATCGGTGAATGGGAAAAAGAAATCAGCGACCATAGGCCGCTGATTATAGAGTGGTAATAGAATGTGTCTGCTATTATTCGTGGTGATAGGGTAGGTGGTTTATTATGGTGTAGGCCCTGTATAACTGTTCCACAAAGAGCAGGCGTATCATCTGATGCGAGAAGGTCATGCGCGAGAGCGATATTTTTTCGCTTGCAAGGTTGTAAATCCTTTGCGAGAAACCATAGGGACCGCCAACTATGAAAACAACCCTTTTGGCTGTTATCTGCTGTTTCTTTTCTATCCATGCGGCGAATTCGGTCGAGCGGAACTCCTTGCCGCCTTCGTCGAGCAGTATGACGGTGTCGCCCGGAAGTATCGATTTCAGTATCAAGTCCGCTTCGGCCTCTTTTTGCTGTGCTTCGCTCAGTTTGCGCGCGTTTTTCAGCTCGGGGATTACCTCTATATCGAACGGGGCAAAATGCTTTATGCGTCCCGTGTAGTCGTCTATGGCCGCTATGAGGTTTTTATCTACGGTGCGTCCTACTACTATAAGTGTTGTTTTCATTTGGTCTGTTTTAATTTGTTCTTTGTCTGTTCAAAGAATTGCGAAGTGGCTTCTCCCTTGTATAATTCGCAAATAAAATCCCTGGGGCTGTGTAAAACCGCTTCTAATTGCAAACTTACATAATATTTTAGAAATTCTTTCTGTTGTTTTTCGTTTTTTGTTCTTATCTTCGCGAAAATTAAAGAACAAACTACTATGGACGTAAAAGAAGAATTGATTGAGAAACTTATAGAGCTCTCTTTTGCCGAGGATATCGGCGATGGTGACCATACTACGCTTTCCTCTATCCCCGAGGATGCTATGGGTGAGAACATTCTTATCATTAAGGAAGACGGCGTGCTGGCTGGCGTTGAAATGGCGAAGCGCATCTTTGCCCACTTCGACAAGGATTTGTGCGTTGAGGTTCTCATGGAGGATGGCACCGAGGTTAAGAAGGGTGACATCGCTATGCGTGTTTCGGGTAAGGTTCGTTCGTTGTTGCAGACCGAGCGTCTCATGCTCAATGTGATGCAGCGCATGAGCGGTATCGCCACAATGACACGCAAATATGTGAAACAGCTCGAGGGTACTAATACCCGTGTGCTCGATACACGCAAGACCACTCCTGGTATGCGCATCATGGAGAAAGAGGCTGTGAAAATCGGCGGTGGCGTGAACCATCGTATAGGTCTTTTTGATATGATTCTTCTCAAGGACAACCACGTTGATTTTGCCGGTGGCATCAAGCAGGCTATTGAGCGTGCAAAGGAGTATTGCCGCGAGAAGGGCAAGGACCTTAAGATTGAGATTGAGGTGCGCAACTTCGACGAACTTCAGCAGGTGCTCGACCTCGGTGGCGTGGACCGCATCATGTTCGACAACTTCGACACCACTGCTACACGCAAGGCTGTGGAAATGGTTGCAGGCCGCTTCGAAACTGAGTCATCGGGCGGTATCACATTCGATACTCTGCGCGACTATGCTCTCTGCGGTGTAGATTTTATCTCTGTCGGTGCACTTACTCACTCTGTGAAGGGTCTCGACATGAGCTTTAAGGCTGTTAAGTAATAAATGAACTTGAAAATAGGGGCTCGCCGGCATTTGTGGCAGCCCCTATTTCCTTATTATAATACCAATGACTATGAAAAAGATTCTATCAGTACTTGCTCTTCTCGTTTGCGTAGTTACGCTTCCTTTGTGTGCCGAGCAGACTTTTGAAAAGGGCGGGCTCTATCTTATCCGCTCCAAGAAGTATGTTGATGCGGTTATTAACTATGCATCGGCCGAGAATGGCTCGCCTGTTGCTTTGCAGAGTGCCGGCGATTGTGGTGCTTCGCGCTTGTGGACAGTAATCGACCTTTCGAGTTGCGTGCGTTTCATCAATCCTTTCGATAATGTGTCGTTCCATGCTACCGGTGCAGGAAAAATAGAGATTGCCGAGAATAATGGTAGCGACGAGTCGCAGAAATGGACATTGGAGCCTATAGGCGAGAAAACCTATCTGCTTGTGGCAACTAACAATCCTAGCATGGCGGTGCGTGCTGTCGATAAAAAATCGCTTGTGCTTGCACCTAAAAAGAGCCTTAAAAATGACAAGGCTGCCCATTTCGAGGTTGTGAAGAGCAATGTGGCAGGTTTCGATGCATCGCTTACTTATCAGATTGTGTCGGCTACCGACGAAAATATGGTCCTTGGTAATGGCGACAATGGCGGCAACAATGCTCCCATTGTATTGGAGAAACGCGACCAGCTCAATCGCGGACAATATTGGAATATAGGCATGATTGACGCCGATGTTCGCTTCGTTGGTGGTGCTTTCTACACTCAGAATTTCGATGATGCGGCAGGTTCATCCACCGTTGACTATCTTTTGCAGTGGCCGGCTACTCCCGGTGTGTGGAACAATGCAAAATTCCTCTTCCTTCCCGTCGAGGGCGAGCAGGGGGTATATCAGATAGCTTCGGCTAACCCCACGAAGAGTGCTTTTGTTTACGAGGCAAAGAACGGCCGCCTCATGCGCGTGGAGCGTGCGTCGGCGGGCAAGGCATCGTGGTTCCGTTTCGTGTCGGTGGAGAAACCTAAAATCGAGGCGCCCTGCTGGGAGGATGAAACCGTCTTTGCGATAAACAAGGAAAAGGGACACGCTACATATATGCCCTATGCAAGCGTCGAGGAGATGCGCGGCGATGCGGAGTACTACAAGACGCCCTGGACCGAAACCAAGAGCTCGCTTGTGCAGTCGTTGAACGGCACATGGAAATTCAATCTTGTTGATGAGCCTTCGAAGCGTCCCGAGGATTTCTACAAGGATGGCTACGATGTTTCGGGATGGGATGAAATACCTGTTCCATCGAACTGGGAAATGCATGGATACGACAAGCCTATCTACTGCAATGTGGAGTATCCCCACGCTAACACCCCTCCCTTCATCAAGGCTCGCCCCGGATACAACGACGGCGGCAAGAACTACGGAATTAACCCTGTGGGCTCTTATGTACGTACATTCTCTGTGCCAGAGAGCTGGGATGGCAAGCGCACCTTTATTCACTTTGGTGGAATCTATAGCGCAGCCATTGTTTACCTCAATGGCCAGTATGTGGGCTACTCTCAGGGTGCGAACAATGTTGCCGAGTTTGATATTACAAAATATATGCGCAAAGGTGAGAACAGACTCGCTGTTCAGGTGTTCCGTTGGAGCGATGGTTCGTATTTGGAGTGCCAGGATATGTTCCGCATGAGCGGTATCTTCCGCGATGTATATCTCTACAACGTGCCCAAGGTATCGTTGCGCGACCACTATCTGACAGCAGAAGGATTGCAGCCCGCACCTTCCGATGCCGATGCATCAGTGAAACTGAATGTAGCCCTCGAATTCGACAACCGTGACCGCAGTAATACAAATAAATACTATGTGGTAAAAGTATATAATCCCGCAGGGGAAATGGTCGGTGCAGCAGAAGCCCTCAGACCAATCGCCGCCGAGGACACATTGCCCAAATGTAATGTCAGCATCCCCATTCTCGAAAAGGTGCAGCGCTGGAGCGCCGAGCATCCCAACCTCTACAAGGTGGAGATAGAGCAGCGTGATGGAATATCCGGTGATGCTAAATGCGAAATGGCATTCTCTACATACTACGGATTCCGCCACATAGAGATTAAGAACTCGCAGATTTTTGTGAACGGCGAGCGTGTGATGTTCAAGGGTGTCAACCGTCACGATACTCATCCTCTGTACGGACGCGCAGTGCCCACTGAATCGATGCTACAGGATGTGCTTTTGATGAAACGCAACAATATCAATACCATCCGCACATCGCACTATCCCAATGCGGCGCGCATGTATTCTATGTTCGACTACTATGGTCTTTACTGCATGGACGAGGCCGATGTGGAGGATCATGCCAATACATCTATCAGCAGTCTCCCGTCGTGGATTCCTGCCTTCGTCGATAGAATAGAGCGCATGGTGCTTCGCGATCGCAACCACCCCTCGGTGATGTTCTGGAGCCTGGGTAACGAGTGTGGCAATGGCGAAAATTTCAAATATTGCTACGAGGCTGCTCATAGCCTCGATACGCGCCCTGTGCATTACGAAGGCTCGTATAGCGGTGGTCGTCCGTTCGGTGGTGGCCGATTCAGCGATATGTACTCGAAAATGTACCCGGGAATGGCGTGGATGCGCGAGAATACAAGCAACCTCGACAAGCCCATGTTCATCTGCGAGTATGCTCATGCTATGGGTAATGCAATTGGTAACCTGCCCGAGTACTGGGACTATATAGAGAATAGCAACGCCACAGCCGGCGGTTGCATCTGGGATTGGGTCGATCAGGCTATCTACGACCCTGCCGAGATTAAAGCCGGTACATACGAGGGCCGTTTGCACACAGGTTACGATTATCCCGGCCCTCACCAGGGTAATTTCTGTTCGAACGGTATTGTGACTGCTACACGCGAAGAGACACCCAAGCTCAAGGAGGTAAAGGCTGCATATGAATATGTGGATATCCGCTTTGTATCTATCGACCGCGAGCATGGCTATGTGACCGTGGAGATACGCAACAAGTACGATTTCACATCGCTCTCCGAATTTGAGTTGCTCACCCAGTCGCTCAAGAACGGAAAATTGGTGAAGAGCCGCACCGTTGAGCTGCCCGATGTCCTTCCCGGCCAATCGGTTACATTGAACCTCAAGTACAATAAGTATAATTACGCCGAGGATGAATTGTCTATGAACGTATTCCTTGTTCGTCGCAATGCCACTGCATGGTGCGAGGCCGGACACGTGGAGGCGAGCGAGCAATTTGTGATTGCCGAGCGTCAGTGGGACGAGTCTGCAGAAAAGGGTAGTGCTGTCGATAATGCTGCTGTCATCGGTTCAGTTGCCGGCAGAGCTGTTGCTACTGCCAATGCCGGTCTCATTGGTGCTGCCGCTTCAATGGCTGTTGTCGAGGCTGTAACCGATAGCAGAATCCCCAAGCTGCGTCATTCGAACGACACTCTTTATGTTCAGAGTAGCAAGATTGCTGCCAAATTCTGTGCCAAGAGCGGCGAGATGCTTTCATTGCAGCTGCGCGGTCACGATTTCGTGCAGAGCAATAGTTTCGTCTATGATAACCATCGTTGGATAGAGAACGACCGCTTCAACCGCACGGATGCTCTCAACGACAGCAGTGCCGAAATCTCTTATGCGATAAATTACGACAAGAAGAGCCTCGACCTATGTGTGAAACGTGGCGGCAAGCTCTGCCCGACGGTTGTTGCATATAGCTTCTACTACGATGGTAAGATTGATATCGAGGCTGAATTCACTCCTGCTACAGCCAATTTGCGTCGTGCGGGATTGGTATCGTATATCAACCCCGAGTATAGCAACGTCGATTACTATGCTTATGGTCCTTGGGAGAATTACAACGACCGCAAGGCCGGTGTCATGATTGGACGATACAGCGCTACCGTCGATGACATGGGTGGCAACTATGTGAAGCCGCAAAGCAACGGCAATCGCGAGGGGCTGCGCGAGGTTTCATTCACCGACGAGCGTGGCAAGGGCTTGAACATAAAGGTGCTCTCGGGCGACTGCTCGTTCTCGGCGCTTCGTTACACCGATGCGGCTCTTATGAATGCTTCGCACATGTGGAATGCCGAGAAATCGCCCTACATTGTGCTGCACCTCGATGCTGCTCTGCGTGGCGTGGGTAATGCAAGCTGTGGCTACGATGTCGATACCCTCGAGAAGTATCGCGTGGCAAACAAGCCTGTGAGCTACAAGATTCGCTTGTCGTATGTGAAACGTTGATAGATATATTGCTACATAAAAAGAGAAGCATTGGGTTGCCAATGCTTCTCTTTTTTATGCGAATCTCACGATTTGGTGTCGTTTGAGATTTTTACTTCATTTCGGATTCTTCTTTCATGTCCAGTTCCTTGCCATCCGAATCGACGAATCTGTATTCAAGGTATGCAAGGCTTTGGTCGGGGACAATCCTTATGCCAAACCCATATTTGAACTGCCATTTGCGATAGAGCGATGGCAGGCCTTTGTTTATGTAGGCTGCGACATAGGGATGTAAATAGAGCCTGAATTTCTTTATCCCGATGGTGTTTACCAGTCTGTCTATTTTGCTCTCTATTGCTTCTGTGAAGAGTATGGACGAGCGTACTTTGCCTTTTCCGAAGCAAGTGGGGCATGCCTCTTCTACGGGCATGTCTATTGCGGGGCGCACTCTTTGGCGCGTTATCTGCATGAGGCCGAATTTGCTCAATGGCAGAATGTTGTGCTTGGCGCGGTCGTTCTCCATGTTCTGCACCATGCGTTCGTATAGCGCATGACGGTTTTCTGATTTGTCCATGTCTATGAAATCGACGACAATGATACCGCCCATGTCACGCAATCGGAGCTGTCGTGCCAGCTCGTCGGCTGCACCCAGGTTTACTTCCAATGCGTTCTCTTCTTGTGTGGCTGCGCTTTTGCGCGAACGGTTGCCGCTGTTCACATCAACCACGTGCAGTGCTTCGGTGTGTTCTATCACCAGGTATGCTCCTCCTTTGTATGAAACAATCTTACCGAACGACGATTTTATCTGTTTGGTTATTCCGAAATTGTCAAAAATGGGCAGCTCGCCTTTGTATAGCTTTACTATATGCTTGCGCTCGGGGGCTATCAGCGACACGTAGTTGAGAATGTCGTTGTAGGTGCTTTCGTCGTTTACGTATATGTTTTCGTATGACGGGTTGAAAAGATCGCGCAGCAATGCTGTTGTTCTGTTCGACTCCTCGTGAACGAGTGTAGGGGGCTTGGTCGCTTTTTGCGTCTTTGCTACCATGGCGTCCCATGCTGCTATCAGTGAGCGTAGTTCGCTGTCGAGTTCCGCCACGCGTTTGCCCTCGGCTACCGTGCGTACAATTATTCCGAAATTCTTCGGTTTGATGCTTTGAAGTAATTGTTTCAGGCGTGTGCGCTCTTCGGGTGACTTTATCTTGGACGATACAGAAACCTTGTCCTCGAAGGGTATGAGTATTAAAAAACGTCCTGCAAAGGAGAGCTCGCATGTGAGTCGGGGGCCTTTTGTGCTTATTGGCTCCTTGGTTATCTGTACGAGTATCTCCTGTCCTGTTTCAAGAGCATCGGAAATGTTTCCCTCTTTCTGCTTCTCGGGCAGTATGGCTGCCTTGGATATGGGGAAATGTTTTTTTCTGTCGCTTGTAATCTGTTTCAGATATTTCTGAAGAGAGTAAAATTGTGAACCTAAATCGAGATAGTGAAGAAAGGCTTCTTTCCCTGAACCCACGTCAACAAAGCAGGCATTTAACCCGGGCATAATTTTCTTTACTCGCCCAAGGTATATATTACCTACCGAAAACGATACGTTCTTCTCCTCTTTGTGGAATTCCATCAGCAATTTGTCTTCTGTTATTGCTATGGAGACATCCTGAGGTTGAACATTTATTACGAGTTCACTTGTCACTATTCTGTTATTTAATAGGTTAATTTGGTCCTCTTTTGTGGGTGAGGACGATTCCCGATGGGGTGCTCTTCGTCGGTTGACGAATTAGCTGTTTTTGTTCATGTCGGCAACCATCGTAGGTCGCTTAAAACAAAGAACAAACTTGAAAAGTCTATAGAAATAGGTGTCTCTTGCAAGTCTGTTCTTTGTGTCTGTTTAGGCAATTACTTTTTGCTCTTATGCCTATTCTTTCTCAATCTTTTTTTACGCTTGTGCGTAGACATCTTATGTCTTTTTTTCTTTTTACCGTTGGGCATAGTTAATAATTTGTTTTATGAATACTTATGTTACTTGTTTTTAACTTCCTGAACGAATGTCTTAGCCGGCTTGAATGCGGGGATATTGTGTGCCGGTATGATAAGTGTTGTCTCCTTGTGGATGTCGCGAGCTGTTTTTTCTGCTCTTTCCTTTATGATGAAGCTACCGAAACCACGAAGGTAAACGGGTTCCTGATTTACCAAAGACTCTTTAACCACTTCCATAAATGTTTCAACTGTAGAAAGAACCGCTGTTTTTTCAATTCCGGTTCTTTTTGCGATTTCATTTACAACCTCTGCTTTTGTCATTGTTTTTGTATTTTAAATTATACTTGAAAAATCGTTTTTATTTTCGAACTGCAAATATATTGCTTTTTTTGCTTTTGCAGAAATTTAGAAACTATTTTTTTGTAAAAAAACGTCATATTCTTGTGCTGCAGGTGAAAAAGTGGCTAAAACGCTCTGTTTGTCGCTGTTCCGCAATGGTTTTCATAGTTGGCTGTCGTGCGATTTTTCGACCTACTATTTATTAAGGTATAGTTTCTTGTGAATATATGGCACTAATTGTTTTTTTTGTTGTATTTTTGCAGAGAATACGCGGAAATAGCCTCCGAGGCCGGTTTCCATAATAAATTTATATTAAATGTCTGTTAATAAAGTTATTCTTATAGGTAATGTGGGTAAGGAACCCGAAGTTCGTCATCTCGATAGAAATATGGCTGTAGCTAATATCGCATTGGCGACAACCGAGCGCGGTTATACGCTTCAGAACGGTACTCAGGTGCCCGAAAGAACTGAATGGCACAATGTGGTGCTGTGGGGTGGTCTTGCCGATGTAGCCGAGAAGTATGTTCACAAGGGTGATAAATTGTATATTGAGGGCAAAATAAGAACCACTACGTACGAGGACCAGACCGGCATACGTAGATATCGCACCGAGATTCTTGCAGAAAACATGGAGATGCTTTCTTATCGTTCGGCCAACAATTCCAACGGTGGCGATGTGAAATAGTTCCGGGTGTCCTATGTTGCACCCTATGTTTAAGTAAAATTATTTTTGAATGGATTTTTTAGCTGCCACGCAGCCTTTATACAATTTTTTCCCTGCTATTGCTATTAACGCTCCAAGCCTCACCGCTGTTATAGCGGTGTTGCTAGCCTGTGTGCTACTTGTGGTTTCGGCCTTCGTGTCGGGCTCCGAAATAGCCCTGTTCTCTTTGGACGCGGCAGATATGGAGCAGATAGACGAAGAGAAGAACCTTTCGGACAAGCGCATTGTCACCATGCTTTCGCAACCCGAGCGTCTGTTGGCTACCATATTGATAATAAACGATTTTGTCAATGTGGCAATCGTCATGTTGCTCAATTATTTCTTCATGCAGGTGCTCGATTTCTCGGCAACGCCCGAGTGGGTGGAGTTCCTATTGCTCACGGTGGTGCTCTCATTCCTGCTGTTGCTCTTCGGCGAGGTGATGCCCAAAATTTATTCCAAGAACTATGTTCTGAAATTTGCTCGTCTGGTATCGCACGGGCTCTATTCGCTCTATTTCCTGCTTGCTCCATTGGCTAAATTGCTGGTGAGGTTTACGTCGTTCTCGGACAGGATAGTTTCGAAAAAGAATTTTTCGCTGTCGGTTGATGAGCTTGAGCAGGCCCTTGAACTGACCGATAAAAAAGAGATAGGCGATCAGCAGAAGATGTTACAAGGTATCATACGCTTCGGCGACGAAACGGTGAAGGATATCATGACCTCGCGCATGGATATGGTGATGCTCGATATACACGACAGCTACGACAGGGTGTTGCGCTGCGCTGCCGAGAATGCCTATTCGCGCATTCCCGTCTATTCGAGCAAGCAGGACGATATTCGCGGCGTGCTCTATATAAAGGATTTGTTGCCCTATCTCAATCGTGGCGAGTCGTTCCGATGGCAGTCGCTCATTCGCCAGCCCTATTTTGTGCCGCAGACAAAGAAAATCGACGACCTGTTGTGCGATTTTCAAACCGTAAGGGTGCACATGGCTATTGTGGTCGATGAATTCGGTGGTGTTTCGGGCCTTGTTACCCTCGAGGATATCATCGAGGAGATTGTGGGCGAAATTAACGACGAATTCGACGAAACGGATTTGCCCTACGAGAGAATAGATGAGCGCACTGTAGTTTTCGATGGAAAGGTGTTGCTTGCCGATTTCTATAAGATAATGAACCTCGATGCCGACGATTTCGACGAGGTTGCCGGCGAGGCCGATTCGCTTGCAGGATTGCTGCTCGAGATAAAAGGCGAGTTCCCCAAATTGAACGAGGTGCTTGTTTGTAACGATATTAAATTCAAGGTGCTACAGCGCAGTAACCATCGAATAGCAAAAATCATGGTTACAGCTCCCGAGCAGTAGTTGGGCGGGTGGTAGTGTAAAACAGTTTCCTATGCGTTGTTGTAACCATCATATAGACAATGGCCTCGAATGGATGATATGTGAGTTCGGCGAATCGTTCGCCGAGCTCTCTTTGCTTTTGGGTGATGTCTCCATAGCCGAGTATGCCATGAATAGTTTCGGCAGCGAAAAGCGCCGCAAGGAGTGGCTCGCAACGCGTGTGGTGTTGCGGAAAATGCTTGGCGACGATGCTTTCATTGTTTACGACGCCAACGGCAAGCCATTCATCGCCGGTAGCGATAAATATATAAGTATATCACACTCCGGTAATTATGTCGCTGTGGCGGTGCACTCGTCGTTCGAGGTGGGCATCGATATCGAGCTGACCTCCTCGTCGGTAGAGAGGGTTAGGGCGCGTTTTATGTCGCATGACGAAGAGGCTGCTATAGATAAATGCAACGAAAAGGCGGCGTTGCTGCTCCATTGGTCGGCCAAGGAGGCGTTTTACAAGATAATCGGCAACCGTGGCGGTAGTTTTCTGGATAGCTTCCGCATTGCGCCATTTGCGGTTTCTCCCGCGGGCTCATTTCCCATTTCATATATCAAAGGGCAGGCCTTAATTAGGCAATGCCTTGTGAGCTACATTGTCGATAGCGATTTCGTTTTTACCTGCTGCGTGGGGTGAGTGCTTCGTGCAGCGATGTAGGTGTTTTCTCTCCGCGCGCCTTTGCGCTGGCGCCGTTTTCTCTTTTTTATATTTATAAACAATATTTAATAATTGGCCGGTTTAATGTTATACAATATTTAAATTTGTGCTATCTTTGTGTGATTCTATGTAACTAATTTGTTGTCATTGTAAAATTTATTTTATATGATACATGTTTTTATTCGTAATTTGGCAATGGTTGCTATAGGTGTGTTGCTCTTGATGTTTCGCGAGCAGGCAATGCCGTTTATCGTAATGTGTATAGGTGCGCTGTTCCTGGTGCCGGCCTTTTTTACGGTTGTAGCGCTGTTGATACCTGTGCTGCTAAATAAAAGCGAGGAGAAGAAATTGCCTGTAATGGCTCTTATCATGTCATTGGGAAGCCTGTTGCTGGGTGCTTGGATGTTGGTCAATCCCTCGTTTTTTGTGGCTATTCTGATGTGGGTGCTTGGTGGTGTCATGGTTTTTTCGGGAATCGTGCAAATTGCCAATCTGCTGAAATCGCGTGCGGTGGTAAAGCTGTCAGCTTCGTTTTACGTGCTTCCGGTGCTGCTCACCATTGCCGGAATAACGGTGTTGTACAATCCTTTCCAAACTGCATCCGTCCCGTTCCTTATTTTGGGCGTTGCAGCCATCATCAGCTCAATATCCGATTTATTGTGTGTCCTCTATGTGAAATATATGTCCAATAAACTGAAGAAGAACGAAGTGGAACAAATAGAGAGCACTGTGGAAACCGAAGAATAATATCTTACAATAATTACTATGAAAAAACAACTATTAATTACACTGCGCCATTGCTTTGTGGGTGCGTTGTCGTTGCTGGCGATAGCATCGTGCAGCATCGATGATAAGTACGACCTGTCAAAGGATTTGGACATGACAATCGGAGTAGGCAAAGGGCTTGCGTTGCCCATCGGCTCTACCGAAAAAATTATGCTCACCGAGTTGATCGACACGGTTGATTCCGATGTCGTGAAGATTGACATGGATGGCTACTATTCTGTGTATAGCGAAGGTTCATTCGAGCCCCAGTCTTTCGATATAGACGAGGTTGATGTCGAGCTCGACCCCAAGGCCGAACAGAAACATTACGATTTCGACCTTATTGACTATTCTGGTTACGAGGATTTGCCCGAATGGATCAAGCAGCAGATGATGAACCAGATGTTCCCCTATGTGGTATATAACGAGGTCGATTATGTAACATCGTTTGATGTAGATCAGTCTGTACCCGAGGAGATAAAGAAGCTTCGCACCATGCGCTTCAAGGAGCCTGTGAAAATGCTTTTCGAGCTCGAGGTGATGAGCGAGAACAACGTGTCGGATGATTTGCTGATGGCTACCAACGAGGTGGATTTGTGCTCCGACGAGGCCGATGGATTTATCGTGAATGTCCCCAACTATATCGTTTTCGAAGAGGAGGATAGCGTTGATAATGGCAGGATTGTACTCAAGGGCAAGGTAAAGTACGACGCTTCGAGAAATGCGATGATATACAACAAGGAATATACAATCGTAGGTCTCGATTTCACAAAAATGGAGAATGGCTACCTGGAGGTGAACGATGGACAAATAGTTCTGCACGACGACATGAGCGCACGTGGATATTTCCAGTCGGACATTGTGGTGTTCAAGTTCGAGAACATCACTCACATCCAGTCGGTCGATTTCAAACCGAGCCTCAGCATTGGCACCATGCAGATTGCCGAGGTCGAGGGTATCTTCGAGCCTACAATCGACCCCATAAGCGAAAAGGTTGATCTGAACCTAGGTGACGATATGGATTTTTTGAACGATGCATATCTCGATTTCACCGATCCCAGAATTTTTGTTACATTCAGCAACCCCGTCGATGCCTCTATTTTTGTTGATGCCGAATTTGCCGGATATGACAAGAGTGGTGCAATGATAGATGGTTCCAAGGTGTGGGCCAACCTCGATTTCCCCGCAGCTACAACCACAAATTTCTGCATAAAAAGAGATAGTGAGTCTGTCGATGGCTACACAGTGGTGGAGGTGCCCGAGCTGAACAACATGCTGAAGAAAATCCCCGACAACATCAATGTGAACATCGATGCCCGCATGGACAACACTAAATATACCACCATCAGCCTTGGCAAAACAATGCAAATCGAAGGCGACTATCAGGTGAGTGTGCCCATGGCGTTCGAATCGTTCGACCTTGTATATACCGAAAAGGTCGAGGATGTTTTTGGCGACGATAACGACATAACCGACTATGTTACAGACATCAATTCAATAACCGTTACATTCGATGTATATAATACCACGCCCGCCAAGTTCGTTCCTTCGATAGTGGCATACGACAAGCGTGGTCGCGAACTGAATGCCGTCACTGCTGAATTCATTGGCGAGATTGCCAAGGGCGATGGTATGAAGGATGGTGCTGTAAGCGCTCCCGTAAAATCGCCTATAACCATCAAATTGAGCGCCAAGAACGGTCAATTGAAGGATTTGCAAGACCTTGATATAAAATTTGCAGGTAGCGGTTCGGGCGTTTTCAATGCCAACGAGTATATACAGATAAAGGACATTGTCGTTACGATAGACGAGCAGATATCTGTTGATTTGAACTAAAAAAGGAACTGTACTCTTTATTTAATGAATCTATTATGAAAAACACATATATAATTAGACCTTTAGGTCTGATGGCAGCGCTGTTTTTTGCAGTGGCTGTTGCCGTGGCTCAGCCTACACTGAGAACCGGATATTTCCTTCAGGGCAACCCTTATCGTTACCGATTGAACCCAGCCCTGATGAACGACCAGAACTATCTTGCAATGCCCGTGCTCGGTAATATCAATGTGAATACCGCCGGTAATGTGGGCCTTTCGAGCTTCGTTTACGATGCTCCAAACGGTCGCGACCTTGTTACATTCATGCACCCCTCGGTGAGTGCCGACGATTTCCTTGGCGACCTCGACGACAACAATAACATTCGTGCCAACTTCGATTTCACTCTGTTGTCGTTCGGATTTTTCGGATTCGGAGGTTACAACACCTTCGACGTGGGATTGCATTCGCGCATGGGCGTCAATCTGCCTTACGACATGTTCAAGTTCATGAAGGTGATGGGCAGTGGCGACTATAGCTTCAGCGACATAAATGTAAACACCAAGAATTATGTCGATTTGGCCCTTGGTCATTCACATAAGATAACCGACGAGCTCACAATTGGTGCGCGAGTGAAGTTCCTCTTCGGTATTGCCTATGCCGAAATGATGTTCGACAGAATGGAGGTATCGATGAATGGCAACCGATGGATGATAAACGCCATGGGTAGTGCCAATATCGCTATGGGAGGTCACTATACCTTCTCCGACGAGAAAACAGCCAGCGGAAAGAGCCGCATCGATGGATATGACGATGTTGCTATCGGAATGAATGGCTTTGGTATGGGTATCGACCTTGGTGCCACATACGATTTGAGCGATGTGCTCACCGATGGTTTGAGCGTTTCTGCAGCGTTGAACGATATAGGATATTTGAAATGGAAAAAGGTGGCCAAAGCTGCCATTTCGCCCGAGAATCCCTATGTATTCGATGGTTTCAATAATATCGCCATTCACGACGATACCCCCGGAACAAACATCGAGGACCAGTTCGATGCATTAAAGGACGACCTCGAAGATTTCTTCACACTTGAGGACAATGGCGAGGGTAGCGAGAATTGCGGCCTTGGAGCTACCTTGAACCTCGGTGCCGAATACAAGATGCCCTTCTACAAAAAGTTGAGCGCCGGTGTGCTATATACACACTGCTTCGACGATATGTATTCCTACGACCAGCTGTCGCTCATGCTGAATGTGTCGCCCTTGAAAAGCTTCAATCTGGCCCTGAGCGCAACAACATCAACCTATGGTGCCGGTTTCGGAGCAATGGCCAATATCCATCTTACAGGATGCAATCTTTTTGTGGGTACAGACTGTTTCTTGAGCAAGGTGGGTAAGCAGTTCATCCCGTTGGAGAATATGAACAGCAGCGTTTCCCTTGGTGTGAATATTCCCTTCGGACGCAAACGATAATTGCACGCTAATTGTAATGTAATCAGAACAATGGATAAAACGACAAGCATATCGAACAACCGCTTTTTTGCCGAGGTGGATGCTCTTATCAAGCAGGGTAGGAGCGTGCGCCTTAAGGCAAGGGGCAACAGCATGCTGCCCCTGCTCAGAAGCGGCGACGAGGTGTTGCTTGTTCCGCCCACATCGGACAACGTGAAGCTGTGGATGCCGGTGCTTGCCCATACCGACGAGAAGGGCATAGTGCTGCATCGCATAGTGAAAATAGATGGCGCGAAAATAACTTTGGCTGGCGATGGAAACGTTATTCAATTCGAGCACACTGTGCCCGAACGCATAATAGCGGTGGCGACGCATTACTATCGTGGAAAAAAGAGCCTCCAGACAGATACACGCGCCATGCGGCTGTTTGCCTCGCTGTGGTATTGGGCGTTGCCGTGCCGCAGAATAGTGGTGAAAGCGGGCTCAAAAATAAAGCGCTTTTTTAGATAATTACCATGATTGTGCTCTGTCGCACCAAGGCAAAATATATTAACAGAATATAATCCCTGTAAAATAAAACAGCTACTGAGGGTATTATTAAAAAATAATAATTAACTTTGTAGCTGTTATACATATAATAGAGAACAACCGATTTATAACTTTTATAAAAATAAAAAAACATGAAACCTACACTTTTTGTATTAGCAGCAGGAATGGGTAGCCGTTACGGCGGTTTGAAACAGCTCGACGGTCTGGGCCCCAACGGTGAAACAATCATGGATTATTCAATCTTTGATGCTATCCGCGGTGGCTTCGGTAAATTGGTATTCGTTATCCGCAAAGATTTCGAGCAGGATTTCCGCGAGAAGATTCTTAGCAAGTACGAGGGCCATCTTCCCACCGAGTTGGTATTCCAGGCTATTGACGACCTTCCCGAGGGCTTCACAGCTCCCGAAGACCGCAAAAAACCTTGGGGAACAAACCACGCAGTGCTCATGGGTAAAAACGCAATCAAAGAGCCTTTCGCAGTTATCAACGCTGACGACTTCTATGGTCGCGACGCATTCGAGGTAATGGGCAAGTGGCTTACAGAGCTTCCCGAGGGCAGCACAAACCGTTACAGCATGGTAGGTTTCCGCGTTTGCAATACACTTAGCGAGAACGGTAGCGTTGCACGTGGTGTTTGCGAGAAGAACGACGAGAACATGCTTACAGGTGTTGTTGAGCGCACTGAGATTATGCGCGTTGATGGCAAAATCTGCTACAAAGACGAGAACGGCGAGTGGATTGAGGTTGCCGAGAACGCACCCGTATCAATGAACTTCTGGGGCTTCACACCCGACTACTTCAACTACTCAGAGGAGCAGTTCATCGAGTTCTTGAAGGCTAATGCAGCTAACCCCAAATCGGAGTTCTTCATTCCTTTGGTAATCGATACACTCATCAACAGCGGTAAGGCTACTTGCGAGGTACTCGACACTACATCTAAGTGGTTCGGTGTAACATACGCTGACGACCGTCAGGCTACTGTTGACAAGATTGTCTCTTTGGTTGAGGCAGGTGAGTATCCCAACAAATTGTTCTAATAATTGATTACATCTTCTTGGTCGCGCTTCCTGCGACGACCGAGTAAGGATATAAAAAATCCGACACCGCAAGGTGCCGGATTTTTTTTGTTGTTTATCTGTTCTATTTTCCTTTGGTAAGCTCTTTTATTCGCTCCTCTTCGTTCAGTTTGCACACAAGCAGGTTGCCGTCCTGCTCCGAAACCACGCAGTCGCTCAGTCCAATGACGATGACCTTCTTGCACTGCTCGGTGTGTATGATGCAGTTGCGCGAGTCGTGAATGGAGATGTTGGGCCCTATGAGCACATTGCCGTTCAAATCCTGTGACAGGTGCGAGTGCAGCGAGGTCCATGTGCCCAGGTCGCTCCAGCCGAACTCGGCGGGGAATACGAACACCTCGTCGGCATGTTCGAGGATGGCGTAATCGACCGAAATATTACGGCAATAGGGGAATTTCTCGGCCAACATCGCGGGCTCCTCGTCGGTGCCGTAGTAGGGTAGCATCGATTCGAAAATCTGTGCTATCTGGGGCTGATATATGCGGAAGGCGTTTACCACGGTCTGCACGTTCCAAATGAAAACGCCCGAATTCCAGTAGAAATTCTTTTTGCTTATATAGGTTGTAGCCGTGTCGATGTCGGGTTTTTCCTTGAACGAATCGACGCGGAAAACCTCCTTGTTCGACAGTGATGCGCTACCCAATGCCGCTTCAATGTATCCGAAGCCTGTTTCGGGACGCGTGGGTTTGATGCCTATGGTAAGTATCGCATCGGAGTCGTCAACGAAACGCAGCGATGAATTTATAACGCGCTGAAATTCCTGTACATCGGTTACAAGGTGGTCGCTGGGGGTTACAACCATGTTGGCATGCGCGTCTATTTTCTTTATCCTCCATGCGGCATATGCGATGCATGCAGCAGTGTTGCGTCGGCAGGGCTCTTTAAGAATGTTGCTGTCGGCAATTTGTGGCAATTGCTCGCGTACGATGTCGGCATATTCCTCCGAGGTAACTACCCATATGTTCTCTATGGGGCAAATACCTTTGAAATGATCTACGGTCAGTTGCAGTAACGATTTTCCACAACCAAGGACATCGATAAACTGCTTGGGCTTTTCGCGAGTACTCACCGGCCAAAATCTGTTGCCGACACCACCCGCCATTATTATTAGATGATTCGAATTTTTCATTTACTTATTGTTCTATTCGTCCTACCGACAAATATACAAACAAACGAGCGAGAAATATGAAGCTTGCTTCAATATTTTTCACAGCGAGTGCAGAAAATATTCGAGCCCCGCTCAAATATACTTCTTTTTTACAGCCGATGCGGAAATTTTCTTTACATCGCAGGAACAAAACAGAAATCCATATGTTTTAAGATTAGCGCACTTTGCGCTGCTTAATACATAACATAATATGGATGCTGCAAAATTTAGAAGGGAATTGCTGGAGGTGCAGTCGGAGCTTCATCGCTTCGCATACAAGCTGACAGCAGACAGAGATGAGGCGAATGATCTTTTGCAAGAGACATCACTTAAAGCGCTCGACAACATGGATAAGTATATCCCCGATACCAATTTCAAAGGGTGGATGTACACCATCATGCGTAATATTTTCATAAATAATTATCGCAAGATTGTGCGCGACCAGACCTTTGTAGATCACACCGATAACCTGTATCACATGAACCAGACGCAGGAGATTGATAGCGATTCCACAGAGGGTAATTACGATATCAAGGAGATACAGAAGGCAGTGAACGACTTGCCAAGCGAATATAGAATACCATTTGCTATGCACATATCGGGCTTCAAGTATCGCGAAATAGCCGAAAAGCTATCCCTTCCGCTTGGAACGGTAAAGAGCCGTATATTTTTCACCCGACAGCGTTTGCAGTCGCAGTTGCACGATTTCATAGCATAGTCGTGGGCGGGGTGGGGTGTCATCCCCTTCGTACTATAATGCGTTCTTGTGGCGCTAGTTACGCTCAAGGTCGTATTTAATCTGCAACATGCCCACGAGCTTGTCGTGACGGCCGCCGAAGTCGCGATGATATATCAATATCAGGTATTCATTCTCGGTATTGTAGAAATCGCCTTCGGCGCGCGCCGTTGTGCCTACGTGGCTGCCGCGTGGCACCCACAGATAGTGGTAGTTGTACAATCCCATTTTCAGTAACTGTACAGAGCGGTAGGCGCCGCTCTTCTCGTCGTAGTGCATGCGGTTGGCCGCCCCGAAGAAATTGCCGTTGAAGTCACCACACAGGTAGTAGTCGCCCGTGCCGTCGTATGGAGCGTTCAGTGTGAAGTGAACAGCTGCGTAGTCGGCTGCCATAGGGTCGCCGAAGCCTTGCAGGGTGTTTACAAAGTAGCGTCCGTTCTCGTCGCGGGTGTTGGTGTATGTATATTTTACCTTGTCGTCGTACAGTTCGGCGTGGTAATAGGGCTCGGCATATTCCACCCTATCTACATTCTGCCCGGGGGCGTATGGGTCGGTGAGTTCGAAGCGGCGATACTCGTTTCCGGCCTTGAATATCAGTTTTTCGTTATATATATATTGCAGCGAAGTGCCGGTGATGTATGTCGGGGTTATTCCGCTGACACAATTATCGGGGCGTCTGTTCTGATATACTACCGGCTTGATGTCAACTGCAGGTGTCAGTATGTTGTAGCCTGCTATTCCTACATCGAACGAGAGCTGCTGATGCGTTTCGTTGGTGTCAATGTCGGTATTGCCGCTAATCTTGGCCGATACATGCAATTTGGGCTCCAACACCGCGAATGCAAATACCGCTACGGGCTCTTCGTCGTCCTCGTCGTCGTATATCTCTATCTTGTAGTTTCCCGATGCTTTCAGGCGCACATCCTCGTTGGGGATTGAAAAGCTGTAGTTGGTGTAAAGCTGTGTGGTATTTACCGAATTTTCCCAGTTTTCTATGGGGCGGTCGTTGAATCCCTCGATATAATCCACCTGGTGCAGTTCCGATGTGCTCCAGTCGGAGTTGCAGTGGATTATGCGATAGGTGAAGCGCTTGTACTTGTGCGACAGCTCGTCGAACGACAGGCATAGTTCGTCGTCGCTGCCCAGTGTGAGTATGGCCGGCTTGCTCCAATCGTTGTTGAGTACCATTTGCAACGATGCTATGTTGCCCGACATTGAGCGTGCAAATTGGGCGTTAATGGCGGTGGTGCAAATGAAAAATATTATAAGTATAAGGTATTTTCTCATTATATAGTGCAAATATCGCCACGAAGATAACACATGGCAGTCGTATTACAAAATAAGTTCGTATCTTTATGCATCGATAATAAACTACACAATGCAAATGAAAAGAATATTTTTTGCAATAGCAATTCTATTGATATCATTGCCGTTGCTCAGTCGCGATATCGCATACACGGCCGAGGATAGCACCAAGGTGACGGCCATGCTGCGTGCCTTGAAGCGTGCCAAGTGTGGCGACATGGGCACGCTGTTGCTGCATAGTGCGCAGCAGTTCCTTGGTACAGAATATGTGAGCGGTACGCTCGACCGCGAACAAAAGGAGCGCTTTACGGTAAATGTCACCGAGGTCGATTGCACCACGTTTGTAGAGCAGGCCATTGCAATGGCGCTAACGGTGCGTGATGGCAAGTGCGACTTCGCTACATTTTGCGACAAGCTGCGCCTCATTCGCTACCGCGACGGGGTGTGCAGTGCATATGCCGACAGGTTGCACTATTTCAGCCAATGGGTTGGTGATGGTTGCAAGAAAAACATCGTGAAGGAGATTAACGGCAAGGCGTTCAGTGGCAAACAGCATTTGGTGCTCGATTTCATGAGCCGCAACTACGATAAATATCCTCAACTGCAGAGCGACACTGCGCTTGTGAAAGCCATTGCCGAGCACGAAAAACCATTCCGTGGCATTGCTGTTTCCTATATCCCCAAGGCTGCTTTGAACGGCGGTAAGGGTCGCTTGCCCATACGCAGCGGCGACATAATAGCCTTGGTTACCACCATTAAGGGACTCGATGTCACGCACCTGGGCTTCGCCGTATGGCAGTCGGGCAGGTTGCACCTGTTGCACGCCTCGTCGAAAGAGAAAAAGGTAGTGCTCGATAAAATGACACTGCACGACTACCTTGCTCCGCGCAAATCGTGCCCGGGTGTGCGAGTCGTGCGAGTGAAATAGGTGGGGTTTTATGCAATTACACCTTTCACCTTGTCGGTGAGCCTGTAGGTGGGGCGTTTTTCGTTTACTCCCTTTGCAAATTCACATTCTTGTTCACTAAATTTATAACAGCATCTTCGGCATACCCTCGCATTTTGTCGAGCACAATGCCGTCGGGAGATACTATGACGAATGTAGGAAGGCCCTCGACGTTGAATTTTGTGCATATGCCGTCCTGTGTGCTTCCTCTAAGGTCGTTAAGGTTGTGCCAGCCGATGCCATGCCTTACCGATGCCATTTTCCATACGCTCTTGGCGTCGCTGCTGATGCTGATGACTTCCACTTTGTCGCCCATTGCATCGGCAATGCTCTTCAGTTCGGGGATGCTTTTCATGCAGGGGCCACAATTGGAACCCCAGAAGTCGAGCAGCAGATATTTCCCTTTGAAATCCTGCAAATGGTGTTCGTTGCCAAGCGTGTCGTACAATGCTATATTAGGGACTATGTCGCCAATCTCAACGGTCTCGTTCTGTAAATGTAGTGACGGCTTTTCCTCGCTGTTTTCACTCTTGCCGTTGCCTGTACGGGTGAAATAATCGGGTAGGTCGAACTCCACTAAAGTATATTCAGGTATGCGTGCGATACCGTAGAGCTTCTTTCCATTGGCGCTGACTGCTATGCTCTTGAGATAGCAGTCGAGGTAGAATGTGCTTACATGTTCTCCGTCGTGGCTATATACCAGTACTTTATTGGAACAGGAATTCTGAATCTCTTTCCAGTCGTAACTGCTCAGCAGTTCGTCCCTGTAGAGCAAATAGAGGAAATGCGAATCGGCGCAGATGGCTTTCAACGGTCCGGTCGATTTCTCCTTGTCGTACTGTATGGCATCATTGGAAACTTTGTAATACGGAGTGCGATAGAAGCATTCCCACTGCTTCTTCATAGCCCCGTCCTGCAGGCTGTATGTAGCTAGCCATGGGAGGTCTTCTGTGGCAAAGAAGAATTTCTTTTCGTTTGTAGCCATATACCCATTAAGGCAATTGCGCATTCCATACCACGACAGGTTGCCGACTACAGGCGAGTCGCCGAAGCGGCACTCTTTTTGCAGTCTGCTGTCCGACAAGGTAAACATGCTTGCCGAATCTTTTAGGAATAGCGATACATAGCGCCCGGTGCCTGGTAGCAATGTGTATCGTGTATCATTAGGAATGAAATCTTCCCCGGTCTTTGTTCTTGGCTTATCGGCTTTAAGGCGTTCGCTTGCACTCATCTTGCCTTTTGCGTCAATATTCACAAGGGTCAGTGTCATCTCATTGATGTCGTTGATTCCAAAAGTGCTACCCGACGCAAATGTCAGTACCGGCTGGCGGTATTCGGCCGCACCACCGCCAATGCTTCCGTACGAGCCGCATAGCTCAAGCTCGCCCCCTTTTATTGAGTAGGTGCGGCAAAAACCGTTTTCGAAAAAGGCGGAAACAAGGACGATGAACGAATCGGTCACTGCTATCTGCACATCGTTCATCAGTGTTATGTCGTGTGCCCTATGGGTTAGTCTGTACTCCTTTTCGGCTTGTCTGCATCCCTGCACAAGGTTGCACACCGCGCAGAGCGACATCGCTGCAGCAAGGGCTATAAAAAGCTTTTTCATTTTGTCGGTTATGTTATTTATTATATTAGACGCAAAAAGGTAGCGTTTGTAACACCATTTTTCAAAAAAATGCTTCTACGATGCAAAATGCAACATAGAAGCATTTATCTGTTATCGAAGCCTATCTTATTACTCTGCTGTCAGAGAGTAGGGCTTGTCCGATTTCGCTTTTCCGCGACCTTTGCTGGGCGACGCGCTCATCACAAATTCCAATACACCGCCATCGGTTATATCCTTGTGTGTGATATACATCTTGCTGTAGGGCTTGCCGTTCAAGCGTACCGATTTTACGTAACGCTTCTTGTCGCTCACGCCCGGAGCCTTTATCTCGAAGCTCTTTCCGTTGGGCAAAGAGAGCTTCAGGTAGGGCAGATAGGGCGCACCCAATACATATTGGTCGGTTCCGGGGCATACGGGATAGAAGCCCATGGCTGTGAACAGATACCAAGCAGACATCTGACCGCAATCGTCGTTGCCGCTCAATCCGCGAATGTGGTTTTTATACATTCTGTTCATCACCTCGCGCACCCAATACTGTGTCTTCCAGGGCTGCGATGTCCACGCATAAAGATAGGGAATATGGTGGCTCGGTTCGTTGCCATGAACATATCCGCCAATCAAGCATTCAGAGGTAATATCCTCGTTTGCTTCGTAATATTTTTCGGGCAAATGCATGGCAAAGAGCTCATCAAGCTTGCGAACAAATTCCTTGTCGCCGCCCATCTGCGCCATTACGCCCAACACGTCGTGAGGCACATGGAATGAGAAATTCCACGAATTACCCTCGATGAAGCCTTCGCCGTGGGTTTGCAACACATCGAATTCCTTTTTGAAGCTGCCATCCTTGTAGCGAGGGCGTGCGAAACCGATTGAGGGGTCATAAATGCGACGATAATTAAGTGCGCGTTCCTTGTATTCATTGGCAACGGCCTCGTTACCGGCCAACAGGGCTGTATGATAGATTGTCCAATCGTCGTAGGCATACTCCAAAGTGGTGGATGCAGCCGTAGAACTGATGTCGAAGGGCACATATCCTAACTGCATGTATTCGCCAAGGCCGTCCATGTAAGGCACTTTCGAGGTGGTAACCATTGCCTTCAACGCCTCATCCTTGTCGATGTCGGCACCCTTGGCGATGGCATCGGCCAATACCGAAGCAGCGTGATAACCGCTCATGCACCAGTTGTCGTTTGCCATGTGGCTCCATATGGGAAGCAATCCGTGCACGCTCTGCTGCTGGTGACGAATCATTGACATCACCATGTTGCGAGCCTCGGCAGGTTTCATCAGCATCAGGAAGGGATGCTCGGCGCGATAGGTGTCCCACAACGAGAAGACAGTGTAGTTGGTGAAATCACTTGCCTCGTGAATGTTCTGGTCCAATCCGCGATACTTGCCATCTACATCCATATATACAGAGGGGTTGATGAGTGTGTGATAATAAGATGTATAGAACATCGCCTTCTGGTCTTCGCTTCCTTCAACCTCTATCGATGCAAGCTGTTTGTTCCAATTGTCCGATGCCTCTTTGAGCAAAGCGTCGAAGGATTTGCCCATCGCCTCGGCCTTCAGGTTTTTTAGTGCACCCTCTGCGCTTGTAGCAGAGAGGGCTACCTTTACAACAAGCTCGGGAGTATCTTTGGTGTCAAATTCGAAATAAGATACCAGCTTGCGACCACCCATTTCGGGGAAATTGGTGTTTACAGGGAATTTGCGCCAGAAACCATTGTACTTGATTTTTTCCATGTCCTTATAGCCGTAATTTTTAATGGGCTTGGACAATGAAATAGCAAAATAGGTGTAGTTGGTGCGTGCCCAACCGTTGGTGATGCGGTAGCCGGTGAGCAATGTGTCGTTTTCCACGCGAATCTGCGCCCAAAGGGTTTTGCCGTCGTAGTTGTATATCGCATGGTTCAAATCGAGAATGATACGCGCATCCTCGCCCTTAGGGAAGGTGTATTGGTGAACACCCACTCTTGGAGTGGCAGTGAGCTGTGCCTTCACCTTATAATCATCGAGCATCACTTCGTAGTAGCCCGGAACAGATTTCTCGGTGTCGTGCGAAAAACGCGAACGATAACCGCTTTCGGGCTTGTCCGATGTACCGGGGTTCAGTTGTAATTTACCGGTAGTGGGCATTATAAGGATATCGCCCAGGTCGGAATGTCCCGTGCCGTTGAAGTGGGTGTGACTGAATCCCACTATCGTAGGATCGTTGTAACAATAACCGGCACAATACTCATAAACCTTGCTTTGATAGGCGCCATTAACGCTGTGGGGAATAGTGTCCGTGTCGGGGCTTAATTGAACAATACCAAAGGGAACACAAGCACCGGGGAAGGTGTGTCCCATTCCATCTGTACCGATAATCGGGTTTACATATTGCACCTGAGCCGTAGCCGTGACAGCCAATGCAATGGATAAAAGAAAGAATTTTATACGTTTTTTCATTGCTGAATGATTATTATTTTTCACAAAAGTAATGCTTATTTTTTGCTCTTCAATTATATGAGCATAATATTTTAGCAACAAAAAAAGAGCGAGCCTTAAAGGTTTTCACACTTCAAGGCCCGCCTCAATTTTCAAATGTATGCTTGTGAATTACTTCAAAGTACCGTTGTTTGCAGAGTTGATCATAGCCTCGCTTGCATACATGTAAACCTCTACGCGGCGGTTCTGGCTGCGACCGGCAGCAGTGCTGTTGTCGGCAACAGGCTCTGTAGAACCCTTACCTTCAACGCTCTTAATCTGGCTTGCAGCAACGCCGAGTGACTTCAAGTAGTTGGCAACCGAGTTAGCGCGGTTAACCGAAAGAGGATTGTTGATAGCGTCGCTACCTGTAGAATCGGTGTGACCATAGATTGCTACGTCGGCATCGCTATACTCCTTGAGAACCTTTGCGAAGTCGCTGAGGTTGGCCTTAGCATCGTTGTTGAGGTCATATTTGTTTGTAGCGAAAAGAACGCCCGAATCAAATGTAACCTTAACGGCTGTAAGGTTGTTAGCGTCGGTAACTGTCTCAACAGTAGCGTTCTCTACCTGCTTTGCAGCAGCGGCAGCCTTGTCCATTCTGTTGCCGATGATGACACCTGTACCGGCACCTACGGTTGCGCCGATGGCAGCACCGATGGCAGCGCCCTTACCCTTGTCGCTCTTGCCGCTAACCAATGTACCTACGATAGCACCGAGAGCAGCGCCACCGCCACCACCAAGAAGACCGCCCTTGGTTGTGTTGTTCATACTCTGACATCCGCTAAGCACATAGAGTGCGCAAAGTGCAACGCTGAAAATCTTCAAAAAATTCATTTTCATAATTGTTTTTCTTTTTGTTGTTATACGTAATTTTCAATTTCGAATGGTATTCGATGATATTTCCGTGCGAAAAACCTATCGAACACATCTGCAAAGATAGTGCAATTTGTAAATAATATAAGTTACAATTTGAATTTTATTGAAAATATTTTTAGCGACGGCGAATGAATTTTTTAATAATCTGCAAAATAATCGTCGTCTGTTTTTTCGCCAATTCAATGTTTCTGTGTAAATTTGCAGTTCAATACAGAAAAACATAAAGCTATTGATATATGGCAGAACTTAAAGATTTGACAAAACGCAGCGAGAACTACTCGCAATGGTATAACGAATTAGTTGTTAAGGCCGACCTTGCCGAGCAATCGGCTGTTCGCGGTTGCATGGTTATCAAACCCTATGGCTATGCTATTTGGGAGAAAATGCAGCGCATACTCGATGACATGTTCAAGGCGACAGGCCACTCAAATGCATATTTCCCTTTGCTTATCCCCAAATCGTACCTCAGCCGCGAGGCCGACCACGTAGAGGGCTTTGCCAAGGAGTGTGCAGTGGTTACTCACTACCGTCTGAAAAACTCGGCCGATGGCAAGGGTGTTGTTGTTGACCCCGCAGCCAAGCTCGAGGAGGAGATGATTATCCGTCCCACATCGGAGACCATCATTTGGAGTACTTATAAGAACTGGATACAGTCGTACCGCGACCTTCCCATCCTTTGCAACCAGTGGGCAAACGTGCTTCGTTGGGAGATGCGTACACGCCTTTTCCTCCGCACAGCCGAGTTCTTGTGGCAGGAGGGCCACACAGCTCACGCTACACGCGAAGAGGCCGAGCAGGAGGCTAACACCATGTTGCACGTATATAACGATTTCGCAAACAAGTATATGGCAGTGCCCGTGGTTATGGGTGTGAAATCGGCAAACGAGCGCTTCGCCGGTGCATTGGAGACATACACCATCGAGGGCTTGATGCAGGATGGTAAGGCGCTTCAGTGTGGTACATCGCACTTCTTGGGACAGAATTTCGCCAAGGCATTCGATGTTCAGTTCATGAACAAAGAGAACAAGCCCGAGTATGTGTGGGCTACTTCGTGGGGTGTATCTACACGCCTTATGGGTGCGCTCATCATGACTCACTCGGACGACAATGGTCTTGTGCTTCCTCCCGCACTTGCACCCATTCAGGTGGTTATCGTTCCCATTTACAAGAACAACGAGCAGTTGGCCCTCATCGACAGCAAGGTGAACGTACTCATCGACGAGCTGAAGGCATTGGGCATCAGCGTTAAGTACGACAACGCCGACAACCGTCGTCCCGGCTTTAAATTTGCCGATTACGAATTGAAGGGTGTGCCCGTACGTTTGGTGCTTGGTGCACGCGACATCGAGAACGGCACCATCGAGGTTATGCGTCGCGATACACTCGAGAAGATTACCCGTCCCTTGGAGGGCATCACCGAGTTTGTTAAGGCTTTGCTCGACGAGATGCAGCTCAATATCTATCACAAGGCATTGAAGATGCGCGAGGAGAATACACGCACCGTAGATACATACGAGGAATTCAAGCAGGAGATAGAGAAGGGTGGTTTCATTCTTGCTCACTGGGATGGTACTCCCGAGACCGAGGAGCTCATCAAGGCCGAGACAAAGGCTACCATTCGCTGTATCCCCTTGTTGGGCGACAAGACACCCGGCAACTGTATCGTTACAGGCAAGCCCTCGGCACAGCGAGTGCTTTTTGCAAGAGCATACTAATAGAAATATCCATAATAAAAAACCAGGCATCGCTGCCTGGTTTTTTTGTGCCCGTTAGAATGGGTAGCCAATGGCGAAATGCCAAGCATAACCCTTGCCGAACGACGGTATGTTGTAGTAACCGCTCTTGCCGGTGTCGTAGGGGTAGTGCAGTGCGATACCCACATCGAAGCGCAGCACCAGAAAATCGAGGTCGTATCTTATACCAAATCCGGTGTTCAGCGCTATCTGCTCGGCAAAATCCTTCAGCTTGAATTCGCCGCCCGGACGATTTTCGTCGGCCTTCAGCAGCCATATGTTACCCGCATCGACGAAGAGCGCTCCTTGCAGGTTGCCGAACAGCTTTGCCCTGTACTCGAGGTTCGCTTCGAATTTCAGCGTACCGGTCTCGTCAAGGTACGAGTATCGTGTGGCGTCGGCAGGGTGGTAGCTTCCCGGGCCAAGCGAGCGCACGGTGAAGGCTCTGAGGCTGTTGGCACCACCTATATAGAACTGTTCGCTATATGGCGCGGTGGTCGAATTGCCGTAGCTTGCAATGGCGCCCGCCATAAATCGGGTGGCAATGTGGTTCCTTGCATTTATGCGGAACAGATTGCGTATCTCAGTGGTGAATTTCATGAATTGCGCATAGGGGTTGTCGAAGATATTCTTGTTTTTTTCGTTCCAACCATCGCCAAGCGCACAGAAGGCAAGCGACACAATGTTGCCCGACGACGTCACCGAGTTCTGCCACCACGTCTTGTTCCTGTGTGCGGTGTTGGCGTTGTCGTATGTCACGGTGTATTGCATTGCCGGAATAAACTGGTCGCGGAAGCTGTTGGCTATTGACGGGTTGTTCGATATTATGGAGTCGAACTTCGTCGTGGTGCGTTGCAGCATGTCGTATGTAAGGCGGAAGGGTATGATGGTGTGCGTGGTGGTGCGCTTAGGCTTCAGGGTGTATGCAGCCTCGCCGCCCACATGTACCATCTTGAAAAATCCCGACCTGTTGAGCTGGTTGCCATATATGCTGAACGACGTGGATGACGGGAAACGCAGATAGCGCCTCTGCACGAAGGGCATGAACAGCCTTGGGAAAGTGAGCGACACGTTGCTACCTATCTCCCACGAATTTATCACCGATTCCCTGCCGCGCACCTCGTCGTCCGTTTGCCATTCGTACGAACCGAACAGAGAAAATTTCAGCGTTTCGCCTCCACGGAAAATATTATTTCTCGACAGGGTGATTTTGCTTCCGGGGCCTATCTGGCTGTTGCTCTTCGATGTGGCGTTGAGCTCGAACGAAAAATCGTAGGGCTTGTCGAGCTGCGCCGTGATGGTCATGTCGAGCGTGTCGTTGTCGGTGCTGTTGCGCGGTGTGAATGTGAAATTGAGCCCGCTGAAAATGTTCAGTTGGCTCAGCTGTTCGAGCGTGAGCGACTGGTTGGCCTGCGAGTAGAGTGCTCCGGGGCGCAGTTGCACGTTGCGCAGTATGGCGCCGGCCTTCACCGGCGGTTTCTTACCATTATATATATATGTAAGGTTGCGGAAGGTGATGGTATCCATACTGCCGCGCGACAGGTAACGGCCGTCGTTGCCCGATTTTGTTACCTTCAGCGTGGTGCGTCCCATGTGCCACGGCTTTCTTACATATGCCGGCAGCCCTTTGCGTGGTTCCACACGCAGGCTTACGTGGCCAGGGTTGTTTATGGTGTCGGCGCTGTAGTTTATATACGAGCTCTGATAGTAATAGTATCCGTTGTTGCGGAACAGCGTGTTCAGTCTTTCGCGCTCGGCTGTTAGGTTGGGCACGCTGAACTGCTCGCCCTGTTTCAGCTTCCTCTCGCGCCACGTGCATTCGATGAGGCTGTCGGCCTTAGCCGAAAAGTATCTGTATTCTATCGAATCGTACAGGTATGGTTCGCCCAATGTGACGGTGTAGCTCACCTTGGCCTTGCGTTTGTTCTTCTTGTTATATACAACCTCCTCGGTTACTTTTCCGTTGAAATAGCCGTAGTTGGGCAGGCGGCTTTCGGCAACCTGAGCCCTCAGCGTCGGTTTTACGCTCGACATCAGCACGGGCTTGCTTGCAAAGGTCTTGAAGAACCATTGTCCTATTTTGCTCTTGCTGTTCACGAAGCTGTTGTACCACCACAGACCGAATGGTATTCCTCTGTGGGTGGAGCTGCCGGCGATGGATGCGTTCGGGGGGCAGTCGAGCGCGGCTGTTATTTCGGCAACTGCCTCTTCGCCTATCGGGGTGGCGCCATTCTCCCTGCCATCGACAAATGTGAGCTTGTCGATGCCGGTGTATAGCGTTTCGCCCTCGGGCAGGTTCTTCGTGGTGCTGCACGAGGCGAGTATAAGCATCGCGCACACTATGTTCAGTATATTTCTTTTCATATTACTGCTCCTTTCTCTCCTGCTTCGGCTGCTCGTTGCCATTCCTTGCGGGGAGGGCCTTCTCGTCCTCTTTCCTCTTGAAAATGAGCAGTTCGTTCAGGTTGTTAAGCTTGCGTTTGTATATATATCCCACGCCTGTTTCTATTATCTCGCCCTCGAGTATCGATTCGTAGTTCTTGTCGTAGAATATGCGCAGATACCTGTTGCCCGAATTGCTTATTTTCCATTCGAGCGACACGTTGTTTATGAAGCTCTCGTTGTTCGTCGCATGCTCGTTGTTGTTCACCTCGCCGCCTATTACCACTTTCAGTCGGTCGTTCCAGAACCTCTTGGTGAAGCTGAACGAGTAGTTCTTGTAGCTGTCGCCCGTGCTCTTATCCTCGAGGTCGGTGATGCCCACGTTTATATCGACGCTCTTGTCCATGACGTTTCCAACGAAATTGTTTATCTGGTTGTCTAGGAACGAGCTCAGGGCGTTCGATGCGTTCAGGCTGTTTTCGCCACCCGTATATACTCCCGTCACAAGCATGGTTAGGGCATATTTGTTAAGCGTTTCGGCGTCCACCGAGTTCAGCTGGTTTTGCACGGCGGCATTTTCGGGCGCCGATAGCGTGAAGCTCAGTCCCATCTGCTCGAGGCTGTTGGTCAGCTTCACTCCCACATCGAACGCCACCGCCTGGTTGCTGTTGTCGATGGTTACGGGCGAAATGACCCGTTCGGTGGCTGTGATGTTCAGCGTGGGGTTCATTATCTCGCCGTTCCAGTTTATGTAGCTGCCTTGGCCTATGGTGAATGTCTTCAGCGGTATTATGGGCAAGGTGTATTTCAGCTCGCCGTCGCTCAATAGGTAGCGGCCCGTAAGGTTCATGCCCGCCTCGCTGCTGTATGTGAGATTGAGGTTGCCCTCGCCCTGTAGCTTTATGTAGCTGTTGCGTGCCTCGTCGAAGTCGGCGTTTATGCGTGCTCCCTCCTCTATGTTCATGGTGATGTTCATGTTTATATTTCCAAGGTCATACTCGGTCGCCTCCTGCACCACCTCGGTGGTGTCGTTGAAATTGGTGAATGTAACCAATCCGTCGAGGCTGTTCTCCGTTTCCAGGGGGGTGTCCTGTATCACGTATGTGAAATCGCTCTTGCCGAGTATGGTTGCCGCGCCGTTCACGTTCAGCGCACTGAGCATGCCGCTTATGCGCGAGTTTACGTTTATGAACATTCGTCCATAGAGCATGCTTCCTTTCGTCTGCTTGGCGTTGACAATCTCATACTCCTTGGCCGTCATCCTCAGGCTGAATTTGGGATCGAGCGGGCTGTTCATGTCAATCGTTCCGTTTATTTTGAACGGCGTATTGCCCTTGGCATATATATCGAACTCGTTGAAATGCAGAATATTCTCCTTTATATCAATCTTGTCGTCAACCATGCGCAGCGCGGTGCCGAACTGCGGTATGTCGGTATATACCGAATCGAATTGCACATATCCGTCTGCCCTTGCTTTGCCGGCTTCGTTCCTTATGCTCATGTCGCCATTTATATAACCGCTTGCCGCTATTCCGCTATCCTTTATGAAGGCGTTGGCAATGGTTACGGGGAAACGCGACAGTTGCAGCTTGCCTACATCCTCACGTTGCAGCGAATCGCTGCTGTATATTCCCTCCATGTGGGCCACCTCGTCGCCGTAGTGCATGAGCGTAAGGTAGGTATAGTGCTCGGTGCTGCTGCGCGGTATGTACGAGAACTCCAATATCTCGTCGCCAATGAGCGTTCCTTCGTATTCGAGCTGTTCGCTTCTGATGTCGCTGCCAATCATCATGCCGTCGCGGTTCTCGCGGTAGTGCAAATCGGCGTTCACCATGCCGGCGATGTCGGGGGCGAATGGCAGGGTGCGTGTAATGCTCTTCAGGTCTATGTTGAACAGCTCAAGGTATATGTCGCGCTTGTTTATGGAGTCGGAATAGGCATAAAGGTTCATTCCGCTGTCGGCGCTGTCGCGCAGCTCTATGTTGCCCCTTATGTTCATTGCCTTGTCCAGTGTTATTTCGTTCTCGTCGTTGAAGCGGAACGGATGCCTGAATAGTATGGCGTCGGGGGTGAAATTGAAGCGGAAACCCCCACCTGTCATTCGTGCCGTCAGGCCCAGCTTCATGCCTATGTCGTCTTTCCTGTCGCGGAAAATGTAGTTGGCCGTCAGTTTGTTGCGCTCGAGTGCTCCATGCAGCGCCGCGCCGAAGGTGGCCTTCTCTTCGCTCTTTTCGGTAGCTCGGCTTCTTATTCCGGCGAAGTAGCGCAGTCGTGTGCTGTCCTGCGACAGCGCAAAGCGCAGGGTGTCGAAGTGCTGCTGCTCGCGGGTGAAATGGAATATTTTTCCGAAAGCGTTCAACCCCTTGGTGCTGTCGAGGTTACATCTTACATCAATGGCGTCGAAGCCTATGCCCTCGGCCGACAGGTATTCGGCGGCGATGTTGTTTTTCATTGCGCTCACGGCTATTTTCGCTTCGGGCAGCAGTCGTTCGTAGCGGCGTATATCTATGATGGTGTCGCGCGCCTCGAGGTTCTTTTCCACCAGCGACGTCACGTCGGCCACGCTTTTCATTATGGCCTTGTAACCCGCCGACAGGTAACCGTTTATGCTCAGGTCGCCGTTTTGCAGTTCAAGCAGGGTGCTGTCGTTGTCGGTGGCGGCATATATCGATATATTTTCGGGGGTATATTTTTTTCTGTTGTTCACCAGCAGAATATCCTCGCCGGTGCCCTTCAGTGTGTATCGGTTATCGAAGTCGGTGAAGGCCTCTATGCTCATAGCCATGCTTGCCGTCGTGGGGCTTTGGGCCAATCCCAGCAGGCGCACGTCGGCCTCTTCTATCTTCACCTTGGTGCTGTTGGTTACGGTGGAATCCTTCAGCAGGGTATTGGCAAAAAGGCTGCCCTTCAATCCGCTGTATGCCGACACGATGTGTATGTCCGATACGTGCCTTTTCTGCTGCGCGTTCAGCGTTATGTTGTTCAGCGTTTGGGTGTCGTATGTGAGCGTGTCGAGCACTACGCTGCATCTGTACTCCGTGCTTTCGTCGAACAGGTCGAAGCCCTTGCCGTCGGCTGTGGCTATCATCGTTATTTCGTGGAGCGCCACCTGTGGCAATATCTCCGAAAGAGCAAATTTGTGGAAATTGGCCGTTGCCTCGTAGCTGTTGTCGTCGGTCATGTACGATGCCACTATGTCGGCCTTGCCCTTTCCTGTTGCAAGCGTGGCATTTGCGCGGTATTCGCCGTGGTATAGCGATGCGTTACCCTTGAGCCTTATGGGGTGGCTTTGTATGGTGTCGCTCCTTTTCGTCAGCGACATCAGTCGGGCGAGGCTCTTCGTTTCGCCGTATATATCCACGTCGAACGACCTGTTTTTGCTTGCGATATCAGTGGCTTCGCCCTTGGCGGTTATTGTTGCGATGGCCGGGATGGTGGCATAGAGCGTGTCGAGCTCTATTTTCTTGCTGTTGCCACGGAGCGATGCCTCTATGTTCAGCATGGAGTCGGGTAGCACGGCAAGGCTGTTGTAGGTTGTCGCCGTTAGGAATCCCACGAGGTCGCGCTTGTCTATGTGCAGCGCCACAGCCGCGTCTATATTTTTTTCGAACGTATGGCCGCTCAATGCCTCGCCGGGGATGGTTACCGCGGCGTTTAGCAACGAACCGTTGTGGCTCGACAGCGATAAATCATCTATCACTATGCTGTTGCTGTCGCCGTGCAGTGCCATGTGGGCCTCCTCTATGGTCAATCCCTGCGGTTGCTGTACCAGTCCAAGGCTATGCAGCTTGGCGGCTATCCTGTCGGGCGAGTAGTGCACCCCTTCGAGCCTTGCCGATATGTTGCCGAAGCATAGGTGGTCGGTGGGTGCTATGCTGTCGGGCTCGTTGCCTCTGTCGTACCTGAACATGCTTTCGGCAATCTCCAGTTCGTCGAGGCTGTAGCGCGCTTTGCCCAAATCGACTACGGCGTTGCGCAGCTCGGTGCTTTCGGTGTGGATGGCCATTCCAAAGGGCTCCTTGGGCTCGCGCATTTCGAAGCCGCTGTTTTCGAGCTTTCCCTTTTTGATGGCTATTTTCCATTCGGCGGGCGACGCGGCGGTTGTGTCCTGCGGCTCGGTGCGTTGCAGGGTGGTTAGTGCAACGTGGCTGTCGTTTATGTATAGCTGGTTTATGTTTACAATCCTCTCGGATATTTTCAGATTGCGTATGGCGGTGCGGAAATGGCCTATCGTTCCCTCTATCTGCATGCCGTCTATAAGGTCGTGGCTGTCGATGGTGGTGTTCGACAGCAGTACGTAGTTCACCTCCATCTCGCCGCGGAACAGTGGCAGCACCTCGATGTTCACCTTCAGTCGCTCGCCGCTCACTATGGTGTCGCTCTCACGGTAGAGCGTGTAGTCGGTGATGGTAAGGTTCAGTGGGAAGTGGAGCCTGAACGAGCCCAGGTGGAGCCCGAAATCGCTGTTCTGAGCGACAAGCTCGCTACATTTTCTTGTGGCATGATTTTGTATCGCCGGCACATAGAGCAATATCATTGCTGCGAACAGCAAAATGGCAGGCGTCGCAAGTACGATACCCACGACGTTCAATATCCTTCTGCTTTTGCTCTTGTTTTTTTTCATGCTATCGACCATGTATCACTGAATGGCTTTTCTTCGCCCGTTGCAGTAACATTTTCGCCCCTTTTTTAGTTTCCGTTATGGGCTGCCGGCGTTGTCAGCTTGTTGCTTTTGCTGTGCTGCGACCATAGGCAGCTATCACCACGAAGCATATCAGTGGCAGCACGAACGACAGGTTCACGGCGGGCACTCCGGCTATGGTGTCTTGGTCTATTATCATGGCCTGCACGGGCGGTAGTACCGAACCACCCAGAATGGCCATTATGAGGCCTGCTGCACCCAGCTTGGCGTCCTCGCCGGTGCCCTTGAGGGCAATGCCGTATATTGTGGGGAACATGAGCGACATGCATGCCGAAATGGCTACAAGCGAATAGAGGCCATATATGTTCTGCAATACTATCGCTCCCGTTGTGAAGATCGCAGCGGCTACGGCCAATGTGGCAAGCAGTTTGCCAGGGTTGATAAATCGCAGCAGGTATGTGCACACGAAGCGACTGCAACAGAACAGTATCATAGCAGCTATGTTATATCCTTGCGAAAGCACTTCGGCGCTCTTCTCGTCCATGCCTTGCGATGTGAAAAGCCTTGTGCCATACTGTATTATGAAGGTCCACACCATTATCTGTGCGCCCACGTAGAAAAATTGTGCTACCACGCCGTTGCGGTATCTGTTGTTCGCAAACAGGCGCTTGGCGGTGTCGCCAAATTTCATTTGTCCCGAGGTGTCGCCTTCGGTGGGCATTTTCACTACCATGAAGAGCAGGAATATGATGCCTATTACAATGCCAATGGCTATGTATGGCTCAATGAGTATTCCCAAATCGGCGTCGCGAAGCGCGGCAAATTCCGCATCTCCCAGCAGGCTTCTCTCGCTGGAGCTCATGGGGCTCAATCTGTTCTGAATGAAGTTCATTGCAACGTACATGCCCATGAGCGAGCCTATGGGGTTGAACGACTGCGCAAGGTTCAGTCGCTGTGTGGCGGTTTTTTCGTCGCCTAGCGATAGTATGTACGGGTTGCAGCTTGTTTCCAGGAACGACAGTCCGCATGTGAGCACGAAGTAGGCCAACAGGAAAGGGTAGTAGCTGCCTGTCGCCTTGGCCGGAATGAAAAGCAGTGCGCCACATGCATAGAGCGCAAGGCCTGTCATTATGCCGGCCTTGTACGAGAAGCGGCGTATGAACATGGCAGCAGGTATGGCCATTGCAAAATAGCCACCATAGAAGGCTACCTGCACGAGCGCACCGTCGGTAACGCTCATGCGGAATATCTTCGAAAATGCTTTAACCATGGGGTTTGTTATGTCGTTGGCAAATCCCCACAGGGCAAAGCAGCATGTTACCAAAATGAACGGTATTATCAGTGAGGCGCTGCTTGCGCTCTTTTTTTGCGTGTCTTTCATCTTTTTTCTGTTGTTTATGTGTCTAAACTACAAAAATACTCATTTCTATTTTAATAAGGATAATTTTTCGCAAAATTGTTGCCCTCGCCTTGTTATTTGCATGCAATGGATAACATGCTACCCATGTTGTCGCTATAATAAACCGTGTGTTGGTTTTGAATATAATTTACAAAAGCGCCTCGATGCTCTCGCGCTTTTTATGTGAATCCTTCCGCCGGTGGTTGTGAAATGGCTGTAGTGTTTTTTGCGCCGTTTTGCAGCCGAGCGATACTGTTTATCTCTTTGTTGTTCATTTTTTACGCGAAACGTGGAATATTGTGATGAATGACGGCGCTTTTTTTGCAAATTATATTCTCGTTTATCGCCACTATTATTTATTCTACATATATTTGCCTATAGATGTTTGCCTGTTTTATAGTGGCTTCTATTGAAAAAACAGTTGTTAATAAATATTAAATCGGGGGGGTAAATCCTTTGGATGTATATTGTAAAATATTTACAAATGCTCTTCTCCTTATAAAGAGGTTTTTATGAAGAGAGGTATGAAACGAATACTATACATACTCGCAATAGCGCTGTCAATCTTCGCCTGCACCGACGAGATAGACAAGAGCAACCGCTACACCTTCACCGGTGAGACGGTGGCCGACTATTTGCTCAATCGCAGCGAGAAATACTCCCACATGATTACCCTGCTGAAACGTGCCGACCTTCTCAGCCTGCTGAATACCTACGGGCAATACACCCTGTTTCTGCCTGATAACGACGCGGTGGAAAAATACCTTGCCGAACAGGACAGCATCTACCACGCAACCAAGGATAGCGACAACCCCATTTGGACGGGTGTTACCTCGCCACTCGTTGAAGACCTCAGCGACTCGATGGCGGTGGTGCTTGCACGCACCCACATAGTTGAGGGCTGTTTCAATACCTCTAATCTGGGCGAGGGCTCGGTAGCGCAGTGGAACTTTGATAACCACTATCTTGGAATAAATTATGTGGTGGAGGGCGAGAATTACTACATAATGATAAACAACTATTCGCGCATAATGACACGCGACGAATATGTGGAGAATGGAATAATACACACTCTCGACAAGGCTATAAACCCCGCCTCGTTCAGCTTGCCGGGGCATATTGGGCGGTACAACTATTTCGGGCTATTTAGTGCCGCGTTACAGCTTACTGGCCTTGCCGATTCGTTGCTGAAATATAGCGACGATTCGTATGTGGCGCCCGAAAAATATTCATTAAGCGCCGAAGGAGCGATTTATGTCCCGGATAATCTCGTTTCCGTTCCTGAAAAGAAATTTTATCGCTACACGGCATTTGTAGAGAGCGACGAGGTGTTCCGCAAGCAAGGAATAGAGAGCATAGACGACCTTGTTGCCTTTGCCGAGAAGTGGTACGGCGCCGAGGATAAGGGCAATTTCTCCAGTCGGAAAAATGCGCTGAATAGGTTCGTTGCCTATCATATAATAGAGGGTGAATATCCATCGAACAAGATTTTGCCGCAGGGTGGTCAGTACGAAATTCATTTGGGCAAAAAATATCCCCGTTTCGACTATTTTGAAACCATGCAGGGCACGTTGATGAAGGTGGTAAAGCCATATGGCACGCAGGATGCAGCCAATATCTACATAAACTATTCCAAGCGCGAAATGCCTTACAACCCCGAACTGCGGCACCATGTAAATGTTCGGCTGATAGAGACAACCGAGTTTACACAATCCGACCCGAGGCATAGTGATTTTGTACAAAATGCGCTTAACGGCGTTGTTCAGCCTATCGACAAGATTCTCATCTACAACGAGGATGAAATGGTGGGCAACATACTGAACGAGCGCATGCGCTTCGACTTTTTATCGATGATGCCCGAATTGTCAAGCAACAATATAAGATACAAATATAGTAATAATGATTTTACAATCATCCCCACCGACTATTGTCGCAATATAAAGAGCAACAGCAATCAATTCAAGATATATAAACAAAATAATGGTGGTTTATATTTTCTTGATGATTTAAGACCATTGGGGCTTTTTGATTTTTCGTTTCGGTTGCCACCTGTTCCTTCGCGAACATACGAAATACGCTTTTCTTGCAACATACAGGACTTCTATGATGACAGAGAGGCTGTGGTGCAAATGTATATTGATAATAAGGTAAGTGGATTGCCAATAGATTTTCGCATAGGGTGCCTTGACCAGCGCATTGGTTGGTTCGCGGATGAAGAGACTAACGACAATGGTGTTGAAAAAGATAAACAGATGCGTAACCGCGGATGGATGAAAGCACCCGATAGTTTTAACCTTATGACTGGTGAATATACGGCAAGAAGCATCCGGGGTACTCTTCGTCGCATAGTGGATAGAAAATATTTAAGTGAAGGCGAACATTGGATACGTTTCAAAAACGTATCTGAAAATACAAATTTTAATAGTTTTATGTTCGATTATATTGAACTTGTGCCATTGCATATTGTAAGCGACCCCAACAAGCCCGAGGATAGACATTGATGAGGTTAATAATTGTTAAATAATGGGGTGGCTTCGCTAATTCTAAAAAGAACTATATTTGAAAAAAAATGAAACGATTACTTTACATACTCGCATTTGCGCTATCAATGGTCGCCTGCACCGACGACATCGACAAGAGCAACCGTTACACTTTCACAGGTGAGACGATGGCCGACTATTTGCTCAACCGCAGCGAGAAGTATTCCCACATGATTACCCTGCTCGAACGTGCCGACCTTTTCAGCCTGCTCAATACATACGGGCAATACACCCTCTTCCTGCCCGACAACGAGGCGGTGGAAAGATTCCTTGCCGAGCAGGACAGCATATACTGGGCAACAAAGGACACCCCCGGATTCATAAACACCGGAATAACCTCGTCACTCGTGGAGGAACTGAGCGACTCGATGGCGAACGTAATTGCACGCACCCATCTAATAGAGACCATGCACATGATGGCAGAGATGGGCGAAGGCGCTCTCCCATCGCGTAACTTCAATTACCGTTTCTTAGGCATCAATTATGCTGTCAAGGGCGAACAGTATTACATAATGCTCAACAACAGCGCAGCAATAATTGCCGGCGACAATCAGGTAGAAAATGGAGTAGTGCATATAGTAGATGAGGTAGTCGTTCCCTCGCAGAAGAATGTCCCCGAACTCATAGGTTCGTACAGTTTCTTCAGCATCTTTGCCAATGCACTCTACCTGACAGGCTTCCGCGACTCGCTGACGCTTGAAAATGATGACAGCTACGATGCTGACAATTATAAGTTTCAGGATGATAAATCTTTTGGAGCTTGGGTTACTTCTCCCCCGACACGTTACTATAAATATACAGGCTTCATTGAGACCGATGAGGTGTTCCGCAGCTACGGCATCAACGATGTGAACGACCTGCGTGTCTTTGCCGAAAAGTGGTACGGCTCCGAAGACAGGGACAGCCTGACAAGTCCGCGCAATGCGCTGCATAAATTCGTTGCCTACCACTTTGTGCCGCGCGAAATGCCGCACAACCGGATAGTGCCCTACGGTCTGGGCAACCATTATTGGAACATAGATAAATATATGCCGACAATGTACGACCGCTACGACTATTTCGAGACTATGCAGGGCACAATGATGAAGGTTGTGAAGCCCTTGAGCCGCCCCGATGGAAGTGATACGTTCATCAATTACAATATGCGCGAAGTACCGTTCAACACAGATATGCACCGCCATCTGAGTGTGCGCGTGATTCCGCTCACCGAGTTTGTAGCTTCGCATGAGGAGTATGCCCGATTTGACCAGATGGCGACCAACGGCGTTGTGCACCCCATAGACAAGATTCTCATTTACAACGAGAATGAGATGTTCGGCAACATCCTCAATGAGCGCATAAGGATAGATGTGCTCAGTCTGCTTCCCGAACTCCAATGTAACGGTTGCAGATATAATACTGCGCAAGTGTACTATGAAAATTATCTGCCCAATGGGTACAGCAAGAATTTGAGCGTGAGAGAAGGAGTTGTGCAGTATGGTAGCGGACTTTTCATGGGTGGATCTATTCATTGCAGTAGGTTCTTTGATTTCGAATTGACACTTCCTCCACTTCCGTCGCGTGTGTACGAGGTGAGGGTTGGAATGAGGCAACCGTTGACATTTATAGGTGTCATGATAGATTTTCCTTGTCAGGTATATATCGACGGAAAAGTGGAGGGGGACCCATTCAGGGTTACATATTTGGATGTTTCAAGCAGATGGGAGGGGAATTTTACCGGTTATGTGCCCGATGACGAAACATACGACAATGGATTGGAAAATGACAAATACATGCGTCTTAAAGGGTGGATGAAGGCACCAATGTCACTTTATACAACTAACAGTGATGGTTATATGTGCGCAAGAGACGATAAAGCCAATATAAGAAGAATTATTACAAAAAAGAGGTTCGACGGCGGGCGCCATAAGATAAGATTCAGGTATATCGGTGAATTTAGCGTGGATGCCATCATAGATTATCTCGAATTTGTGCCGTTGCACATTGTCAGCGACCCGACGAAGCCTGAGGACAGATATTGAAAGCCCAGCAAAGGGCGAAATTATAAAGCGTAGTCCGTTAGGGCTACGAATAAAGCACAAAACACGTATAACCCTGCAAGGGGCGACATAAAAACGAGATTGTTTAACATGAAACGAATACTTTACATACTCGCATTTGCGCTATCAATAGTCGCTTGCAACGACGACATCGACAAGAGCAACCGCTACACTTTCACCGGTGAGACGATGGCCGACTATTTGCTAAACCGCAGCGAGAAATACTCCCACATGATTACCTTGCTGAAGCGTGCCGAGCTTTTCAGCTTGCTGAATACATACGGACAATACACTCTGTTCCTCCCGGACAACGAGGCAGTAGAAAAATATGTGGCAGATCAGGACAGCATATATTGGGCAACAAAAAATAGCGACAATCCTGTATGGACAGGAATAACCTCGCCGTTTATCGAAGAGCTGAGCGACTCGATGGTAAATGCAATTGCCCGCATGCACCTGATAGAGAAAGATTACCGCACTGCCCAAATGGGTGAGGGGGCAATAGCCAAATGGAATTTCAACGACAGGATATTGACAATAAACTACAAGGTGGACGATGAGCGTTTCTACATAATGCTCAACAATGACGCAGCCATAATAGATGGCGACAATCAAGTAGAGAATGGTATTATCCATCTGATAGACAAGCCTATTAACACCAAAAGCACCACAGTGGCAGCACAGATAGCCCAACATAAATTCTTCAGCATATTCAGCAAGGCTATTGCCGAGACAGGCTTCGAAAGTAAAGTGGCTGATATGATAGATTTTTCATATTCCGAATATATTCCAAGTAACAGCGATTTGCAGAAATATGTTCCCAAGAAAAAATACATTAAATACACCGCCTTTGTCGAACCCGACGAGGTGTTCCACAAGAATAGCATCTACACCCTCGACGACCTCAAGGCATTTGCCGAAAAATGGTACGGCACAGAGGAGAGGGACAACCCACGTAATCCCAAAAATGCCCTCCACAAATTTGTTGCCTACCACTTTGTAGAGGGTGAAATACCATACAACATGATAGTGCCCTCCGAATCCGGCCTAATAGAGAATGGCTACGTATCTACTATTGTTCCCGGATACGATCTTTATAACTATTATCCTACAATGATGGGGAAATTGATGAAAGTACTGAAACCATTGAGCACACCAAATGGCCGTAATATATACATCAACTGGTCGAAACGCGAGATTCCGTATAATTTCGAGATGCGCAACCACACAAATGTCCGCATCATTGAGCTTACAGAATTTATTCAGACGGATGAACAGTATGCCAATTTTGTATCGACGGCAGGCAACGGCCTTATACACCCGATAGACAAGATACTTATATATAACGAGGATGAAATGGCTGGCAATATACTCAACGAACGTATGAGATTCGACATTGCAGCTTTGCAGCCCGAACTGTCGAGCAACAATTTATGGCAAGGCAGCGCGTATGTCTATTTCCCAATAGACTATTGCAAAGGGCTTAAAAAATGTGGTCTTGAAGACCTGATGCATTATCGTGTTGATTTTGGACATAACTGCGATTTCTTTATTTTTATGAACGAATACGATGTAGCCATTAAGATACCTCCCGTGCCAACAAGAACATACGAAATAAGATATTCAACAATACAGCAAGCCACTGAGCAAGTTAGTGAAACAGATTTTTATCAAGTTTATTTCGATGACAAGATATGTGGGCTGCCTGTTTGCAACGATATAAATTCTACGGACTCCCGCATCGGATGGGTAAGAGACGATGAAACATTAGATAACGGAGTGGAAAATGACAAGCTTCTTCGGAATAAGGGCTGGATGAAAGCACCTGATACATATAATACACATAATTATAGACCAGGTTATGTGGATGGTCCCGCACGAGACGATTACAGTTCGATGCGCAAAATTGCCTTGATTGAGCATCTTGTAGAAGGGGAGCATTGGCTGCGTTTCAGACATCTAAGAGAAGGTAATTATCATTCTAAAATTGCATCGGATATCTTCGACTATATTGAACTTGTGCCGCTACATATTGTAAGCGACCCCATAAACCCCGAGGACAGGCACTAAGTGATTATTAAAGATTGTTAAAAATGGGGGGGTAGCTTCGCTAATTGTAAAAAGAACTATATTTGAAAAAAATGAAACGATTACTTTACATACTCGCATTTGCGCTATCAATGGTCGCCTGCACCGACGACATTGACAAGAGCAACCGCTTTACCTTCACCGGTGAAACGATGGCCGACTATTTGCTCAACCGCAGCGAGAAGTATTCCCACATGATTACCCTGCTCGAACGTGCCGACCTTCTCAGCCTGCTCAATACATACGGACAATACACCCTTTTCCTGCCCGACAACGAAGCAGTGGAAAAATATGTTGCAGAGCAGGACAGCATATATTGGGCAACAAAAGATACTGATATCCCGGTGTGGACCGGAATAACCTCGCCCCTTGTTGAGGAGCTTAGCGACTCGATGGCAAATTTCATTGCTCGCATGCACCTGATTGAGAAAAACTACCGCATGGCAGACTTTTGCGAAGGAACGATAGGGAAATGGAATTTCAACGACAGAGCACTGGTGATAAGCTACAAGGTAACCGGCGAACAGTTCTATATGATGATAAACAACAGCTCGGCAATCGTCGATGCCGACAACGAAGTGGAGAACGGATTTATACATCATATAGACAAGCCCATCGACATCAAGCATACCACCATTGTCAACCGCATCAACGAGCAGAGTTTCTTCAAGATTATCAGCAGGGCAATAGCAGAGACCGGGTTCACAAATGCCGTATTAGGCGATATAGACTATACATACAAACTTCCTGAAGATGCCGAAACAAAAGGTTTCCTCAAAACAAGGAAATATATAAAATACACAGCTTTCCTTGAACCCGACGATGTGTTCTATAAAAATGGCATATATACTCTCGACGACCTGATTGCATTTGCCGAAAGGTGGTACGGCACCGAGGACAGAGGTAATCTGCGTAGCCCAAAGAATGCGCTGTACAAGTTCGTTGCCTATCACTTTATAGATGGCGAAATAGCCTATAACAAGATAGTGCCGTCGCCTTCGGTAGGATATTTCGGTGAAGTATGCCGTCCGGAGTACGACCTATACAACTATTTTACTACTCTCTACGGCAAACTAATTAAGGTAATGAAGCCGCTGAGCACCCCCGACGGGCAGAACATATACATAAATTACTCAAAACGCACAATGCCGTATAACTTCGAAATGCGCAAGCACTTGAATGTACGCGTAATTCAACTTACGGAATTTACTAAGATGAATGAAGAGTACGCCGATTTCAACCCTATGGCAGCCAATGGAATAATACACCCCATAGATAAGATTCTCGTTTACGATGATGACGAGATGACGGCTAATATACTCAACGAGCGAATGCGTTTCGACGCAGTAACGTTGCTGCCCGAACTGTCGAGCAACAACATTTGGCAAAATGAGTCGTATAAATTTCCTGGAGAGTACTGCAAGGGTATCAAGAGATACGGAACTGAAAGGTATTTGAGATATTTATGTCCCTATTATCGTTATCATTGCGATTGCTTGCCAATGATTAACCGTTTCGATTGGGCGATAAAGTTGCCGCCTGTACCGAGTAGGGTTTACGAAATAAGAATAAATTTAGAATTGCATTCACAAGAATCTGATTCGCGCAAGAATAATGGGGGCATACAAATATACCTTGATGATGTGATATGCGACCTTCCTTTGAATACGGGATTGGCAGCTAAGGACGAACGTGTCGGATGGATTGCAGACGATGAGACATACGATAATGGTGTCGAAAACGACAAACTTCTCAGGAATAAGGGATGGATGAAGGGACCTGATAACTTTTGTTACAATTATGGATCAAGTATTTTGCCTGCAAGGAACTATCCTAATTTTATGCGTAAAATTATAACAAGGAAGTATCTTGCGGATGGGGAACATTGGCTACGTTTCAGAAATCTTTCAGAGGATACCGATGGTATCGAAAATAATTACGATGTGTCTTATTATATGCTTGACTACATAGAGATAGTGCCGTTTCGCATAGTCAGTGACCCCACAAAACCCGAGGACAGGCACTGAAAGCCCCGAAGGGGCGACATTATAAAGCGTAGTCCGTAAGGGCTATGAATGAACGTAAGGACTATGTATGAAAATCAAAAACCAACAAAGCCCTGTAAGGGGCGACACAAAAATGAGATTGTTTAACATGAAACGAATACTCTACACACTCGCATTGGCCCTGTCAATCCTCGCCTGCACCGACGACATCGACAAAAGTAACCGCTTTACCTTCACCGGTGAGACGATGGCGGACTTTTTGCTCAACCGCAGCGAAAAGTATTCGCATTTCATCACGATGCTCGAACGTGCCAACCTGCTGGGATTGCTCTCCACCTATGGACAATACACCCTCTTCCTACCCGACAACGATGCTGTAGAAAAATTCGTCGCCGAGCAAGACAGCATCTATTGGGCGACAAAAGATACACCGCAATTTATAAATACGGGAATAACCTCGCCGCTCGTGGAGGAACTGAGCGACTCGATGGCAAACGTGCTTACTCGCACCCATCTGCTTCCGGCACGCTTTCACAGCGCAGATATGGGTGAGGGGGCAATGGGTACACGCAATTTCAATAAACGCTATCTTGGAGTGAACTACAAAGCAACCGATGAAGATTTCCATATTCTTATAAATAATCTATCGGCTATCACACATGGCGATAATGAGGTTGAAAATGGAATTATTCATATAATTGACAGGGTAATTCCTCCAACGCAAAAAAATGTAGCTGAACAGATAGCATCGTGCAGTTTCTTTAAGATATTCACGGCAGCCATCAACGAAACGCGCTTTTGCGACTCGCTTCGGCTCGATATGGACAACACATACTTGCTTGCAGATGTTCCTGCGCTCGGCTACAACGGCCAGTCGAATATGGCTATATATCCAAAATCGAAGCACTACAAATACACTGCGTTTGTAGAAACAGATGACCTCTTCGCTAAGAATGGCATTTACACCTTGGACGACCTGAAAGCATTTGCCCGAAAGTGGTACGGCGTCGAGGATAGCGATAACCCGCGCAGCCCAAAGAACGCGCTCTACAAATTCGTGGCCTATCACTTCATAGAACGCGAACTTATATATAACGAGCTTATCCCACACAATATAGACAAATATCACTATAACAGCGAACATGCAA
>JAFYOS010000025.1 GCA_017560125.1 Bacteroidaceae bacterium
AACTACGATTAATTCAATGGAGGATTACGAGATTCGAGATATTATGAATCGTAACATCCATCCTGATATAACTTTAGACTTTGAATTTCGACAAATAACAAAACAGGAATTATATTGGATACAACCAACATATAATCCTCTATATGGTTCACCCATGCCTGCTCAGCCGCAAATAGTGCAAAGAGCAATATTGGTTCTAAATTGTATTCCTAGAAATGTTGGAACAATTGTAGCAGAACATGTTCACTATTTTGTAAAATTACCCGGAAATATCGTTGCTGCAGGACAAGAGTTTGATATCGCAGAAGTGAAAGACGGTTTTGTTACTATGCGTCGTGAAAACTTGTATTGTGATATTCTTGAAGGTAGCACTCCAACAAATATAAAGTATGGTTTTCCTCGTATTGTGCCGATACTTCCTGGTATGACAGGTGTACACAAAGGCATTGTCTTGCAACCAAATGCAAATCTTAATCAAGATATTGAAATAAGTTGGCGTTTGAATGCAGATGGAGCATCTATCAAAAGTGGTAAAATCAAATTAAAAGATGTACCAAGGAAATAATGTTTTGCATTATTTTACACCTACTAGTAGGGATTCCGAACTGCGGTGGAGCAAAATTTTAGTGTACCTATTTCTGTTTCAAATATTTTCACTACCTTTGCATCAAAGTAGGAACTCGTCTCTGCGAGACACTGCAGAATGGTGCAGAAATTAGGTGGAGCAATAGCGGGAGATTACGTTTGGAGTATTTCTTTAATGCGAAGATATAAAGCCATTTAGAAAAGAAACTCATTTTCTGGTGGCACCACAGAAAGAAAGTCCTAAATTGTTATAAAACAACAATTTAGGACTTTTTCTTTTTCTTCAAAACCTAATTTTGGCAACCTTTTGGCAACTTTTTGATATTTCTTCGCCGTTTGAGATGCTTGTGGAACCATTTTGAGGGGGCACATTACCAATTTTGCAGTACCGGTTTATTATTACCGAGCGATTGTGAGGTTTATGCTAATTCCACAACCCGCATCTTTCAATGCCACATTACCTTTGCAGCAAAAAGAGATGGGTAAAAAGTACAAGGAAATAGTAAGCGAGATAAACGATTTTTGTGCGATAGTACAAGTAAACGACATCGGCAAGGCGCACATTGGAATAACCAACGCTCCCAAGCGGCGCCTGTTTTACGAGCACAAGATTACAAACGAGAGGCATTGGTGGATATACATCAAGGCCGACTGTGCGGAAACCGCAAGAGCCGTTGAGCGATATTTCATCGACAGGGGCATGAAGGGTGGCACTGGCGGTGGCGACGATGAAACTATTTATGTATATTGTTTTGTGAAAAAACAGGACGCCCGATTGGCGTGATAGCAATTTATCGTTAACAGGTAATTGTTCTGTATTTCGACGCGCCTAATACATGCAGACGCTAATCGTCCGACCACGGTGTGTAACGATTTCCACACCTACCACCCTATTCCACAGGTAGCACAATTGCGTTCGATAGCTGCGGCCAGTTCGCTTACGCCGAGGCCTAGGATTGCAGCCACATTGGTATAGTGGTCAACGAGTGGCAGGCTATCCGTGTCGCGTTCTATGAATAGGCGTTCGAGCGGCACTGCCCTGAGCGCGTCGGGGTTGAACAGCGTGCCGAATGATATATGGAAGCCCGCCGCGATGTATTGGCGCAGTTGCTCGGGCTTTCCACGAAATCCGTGGATTATCCATGCTTGCGTGGGGCGGCACTCCCTGCGAAGACGCATGACGGTCTCCTGCCCCTTTACAACATGTAGGATAAGCGGTTTTTTCACTGCCTCGGATATTTCTATATGGCGCTTCAGAACCGGAATCTGACGTTCGACATCGGCAGCGCCCTTCGGGATATCTATTCCGCACTCCCCTATCGCCTTCACGCGGGCATCGCCGGCAATGGCCGCAACAGCATCTATATAGCCGGCCCAATGCTCGTCTATCTCCCACGGATGCAGCCCCACCGACACATGGGCGACGCCATCGGGGATAGCATTCCCGCACGAGAGGATGCAACAGCCGTCTGCGGCGTCACCATGATGAGTGTGTATATCGATGAGCCTCATACCCGTTTCATTAAGCGTTTATGGAGGTTAGCAGATAGCCAAGGGCCACTAACATGATGCCGGCCACCACGCTCGTCGTCACATAGGCCGCAAACGACAACATGTCGCCACCACTGAGCATTGCCAGCGCCTCCTTCGAGAATGTAGAGAATGTGGTAAAGCCGCCGCACAGTCCCACGGCAAGGAACAGGAACCAATTATCGGGCTCGACAGCCGTGCGGTTGTATAGCCCACACACAACGCCTATCACCAGTGAGCCTACGAGGTTCACCGCGAGCGTAGCCCACGGGAAGCCGCAGCACACGCCCTTGAGCGCAAGCCCCACAAGGTAGCGTGCCATTCCGCCAACAGCGCTTCCGCAGCCAACGGCCAGCATAGCATATATTTTTTCCATATCAGTGTCGTGTCGAACAGATTGTGTGTAATTTTATCGTGCGAGGGAGCGGCTATTCCAGTCCATCAACCCCTTCGAGCGCCACGCGCTTGCTGTAACAGGTAGCCTGGAACGAAGCGATGAGCACGCCATCCTGGTTTTTCACCCTCACCTCGCAATAGGGCACCTTGGGGTGGCGCGACACTGCCACAGCCTCGGCGGTCAATATGTCGCCCAGCATGGCCGAGCGATGATAGAAGATAGATGAATCGATGGCAAAGGTCAACTGCATACCCGAATTCGAAACGGCGGCCAGCGCCACATCGGCAAGGGTGAATATAGCGCCACCCTGGCACACGCCACCCGCATTCAGATGATGTTCCTTTACTTCGAGCTGCGACTGCGCTACCCCATCCTTCACACTGATGAGTCGGGCGCCCACAAAGGCAGCAAATTTATCTCCTTGGCTTATAAAATCTTTTAGTGTCATTCTTAATATCCAAAATATGTAGCAGCATATTCATTCATAGCCTCCAAAGAGTGCCTGCTGCTATCGGCATCCTTGTCGAGCCCGTGGTTGGAATTGGGATACTCAACCAGCTTATATTCAACACCTGTGGCGCCGAAAGCGTTCACAAGCGACACCACGTTTTCCCATACCACAAGGGTATCTTGCCTGCCATAGGAGAGCAACGTGGGAGGGGTATCGCTCTTCACGTACGACACGGGCGAAATGCTGTGCATCAGACGCACAAATTCCTCGCTGCGGGCAATATCCTCGGGCGAAGCGCCCTCGGGGCCCATCTTGGTCATCATCGCCTTGGCATCCTCGGTTGTAAGGTCGAAGGTCGAGAAGTCGGCAGGCCCCGCCTTTGAATGCACAAACACAACAGGCAGAGGCGACTGCGAGCCCATGCTGTAGCCATAGAGCATGGCCAGATGTGCACCCGCCGAATAGCCCGAAAGAGCCACCTTAGTGATATTTATTCCCTGTGCCATCAGATACCCCTTTATGGTGGATATGGCAGTAGCTATCTCTGTAAGCATTGTGGTGAAATCGGTCTTTTCCTCACCGGCCATGTTCAGGAACGAGTAGTTCATGGTGGCTGTCACATAGCCCCTGTCGGCAAAATAGCGGCACTCCGAAGCCATCGACGCCTTGTCGCCCGATGTCCACGAACCGCCATGCAGGAAGAGCATCAGTCCATGCTCGCGCTCCTTGTCGGCCTTCGCGGGAATGTATATATCGAGAACATTACGCTCCTTGTTGCCATAGCGCACATCGGAGCAGACGCACACCGTGTCGCCATTCTCGGCAACAGCAGTCGAATTGTACATAGGTATCATCGGCGCATCATAGACGTTTAGAACAAAAATTACGAGCCCCGCAATAAAAAGCATAACGAGCGTGCCGGAAATCAGATACGAACTCTTATTCATAACAATCCTATTTGTGGTTACTGCGTAAAGGTAAATCAAAAATGGCTTATTCGTGCAAATTATCGAAAAAGATTTTACAACAGACCGCACCATTGCCGTTAAGGGCTATAAAAAAACAGCGAGCCACGCACCGGTGTTCGGAACGCAGCTCGCTGATTGCACTATGCAGTTTATTACTTGCTCATGTTTACAGTAATAGTGTTGAAGGGGAAATTGAGTCCCTTCTCGGGGAATGTGCTATAAACAGTCTTGTTCATATCGAAGTATATTCCCCAGTAATCGGCAGCATTACACCAAACGCGCACCTTGATATCGATTGAGCTTGCGCTCATTTCTCCAAGCTCAACAAAGGGAGCGGGGGTTTTAAGAATGCGAGCATCCTTCTCCATAATCTCGAGCAGAACCTTCTTGGCCAATTCGAAATCGTCGCCATAAGAGATAGAGAACACCATATCGACACGACGGGTCTTCTCGCGCGAGTAGTTATTGATGATACCTGTAGAGAGAGGGCCGTTGGGCACGATGATGATGCGGTTGTCGGGAGTCTGGATAAGGGTATTGAAAATCTGAATCTCCTTAACAGTACCGGCCTGTCCCTGAGCCTCGATGTAGTCGCCCACCTTGTAAGGTCTGAAGAGCAATACCATGACACCACCTGCAAAATTCTGCAATGTGCCGCTGAGCGCCATACCGATAGCAACACCGGCAGAAGCGAAGAGGGCTACAAACGACGAGGTGTCGATACCTACTACGCTGATGATGATAATGAGAAGAACGATGAGAGCCACAATGTCGATGAAGCTCACAAGGAATGTCTGTATAGAAGCATCAGTGTTCTTCTTACTCATCATTGTCTTCACCAAAGAGATAAGACGCTTAGAAAGCCAGCGACCGATGAACCATATAAGAGCAATCTTGATGATGGTAAATCCTATCGAAAGGGCTGCATCGGTTAAATACTTTACAATCTCCGAAATGGTCAATTGCGAGATTGAGCTAATTGCGGCATCAATGTTCAGGTTGGTAGCCAAACTGTCGGCGGCAGCCGCAGCCTGCGCCAAGATCAAATTCAAAATCATATGTTATCTATTTTATTTATTGTTCAAGCGGATGGTCGTGTTGCCGGGCAAACGCGGCCTCGTTAACCGAAAAAAGGCTGTACCTGACAATTCAGGCACAGTCCTTTTCTGAAAATTTCTGCAAAATTACACAAAATCCCGCAAACGACAAAGCCACAGGGCTCTATCCTTGCAATATCTGTGTGGCGGCATTCTTTGTATCGACCTTGGTTATTACGCGCTCTATGATGCCGTCGGGCGATATCACAAACGTGGTGCGCAATATGCCGTCGTACACCCTGCCGGCCATTTTCTTCTCGCCCCACGCACCGAACTGCTTTATAAGCCTCTTTTCGGTGTCGGCTATCAGCGGAAAATTGAGCTGCTGCTTGGTCTTGAAGCGCATGTGCGAAGCCTCGCTGTCGGCGCTCACACCCACCACGGCATAGCCGGCTGCAACAAGGTCGCTGAGTGCGTCGCGCAACGAGCATGCCTCGGCAGTGCAGCCGGGGGTACTGTCCTTAGGGTAGAAATATACCACCAGACGCTTACCGGCGAAGTCGCTCACGCGCCACTCGTTGCCGGCCTCGTCCTTGCCCAGATATTCAGGGGCTTTGTCTCCTACGGCAAGCATGGTTATTCTATTACCTTAATACTCAATATTCTTACATCCTGGTTGGGACGGTCGAACATGTCGGTTGCCACGTTCTGTATCTTATCGACCACCTCGAGGCCCTTGGTTATTTCGCCAAACACGGTATATTGTCCGTCGAGGAAGGGAGTACCGCCCACGGTGGTGTAAAGCTTCTTCTGCTCGGCTGTGAGCTCGCCCATGCCTACCTCTTTCATTCTCTGGCTCATGCCCTCAATCTCCTCACCGGTATAGACCTTGCCCCACACGATGTAGAACTGGCTTGCCGATGATTTTTTCATGGGGTTCACCGCGTCGCCCTCGCGAGCAGCGGCAAGAGCACCGCGCTTGTGCATGATGGTTGGGATGAACTCCGCATCGATTCTATACGAGGGGCCACCCTCGCCAAGGCGTACACCCTGCTCGGCATATTTCGAGTCGGGGTCGCCACCCTGAATCATAAAATTCTTTATAACACGATGGAACAGCAAGGAATCGAAATATTGTTCCTGGGCCAATTTAATAAAATTGTCGCGATGCTTGGGTGTCTCGTTGTAGAGCACAAATTCCATTGTTCCGGCCGTTGTTTCCATTACAACCTTGGTATTGCCGTTGCTCGATGCGCAACCGCTGAAAAGCATTGCTGCCACAACGAGCAGCATGTAGATTGATTTTTTCATAACAGTATAAAATTTTCCGTAAAGATAAGCCAATAAATCCGAATTTGTCGTAAATTGCACACATTATTATACAACGGCACAGCGATGAAATTTTTCAGAACAGAACAGATACGACACATCGACGCCACCACCATAGAGCGCGAACCAATAGCATCGATAGACCTCATGGAGCGGGCAGCCGCTCGGTTGCACAGCGCCATAATGAACCATTTCGGACAACAGGGATATACATTTGCCCTATTCGCAGGGCCTGGCAACAACGGTGGCGATGCGCTCGCCGTGGCACGCATGCTGCACGCATCAGGCGAGGCTGTAGCCGTGTGGTTGGTTGCCCCCACAGGCCGTCTGTCGGCCGATTGCAGATGCAACCTCGAAAGGCTGAAACCGATGGGCATACCCACCAACGAGTGCAACGACGAATTTGCCGCACCATCGCTACCCGCACGATGCGTGATAATAGACGGCCTCTTCGGCAGCGGACTGAACAAGCCTCTCGACGGGCTGTTCGCCCAAGTGGTCGATTTCATAAACAGCACCCCGGCAACCGTCGTGGCCATCGACATACCCTCGGGGCTTCCCGGAGAGGCGGTTATCACCCCCGACAGCAAGGTGGTAAACGCCGACATCACCCTCACCCTGCAATTCCCGAAGCTATCACTCATGATGCCCGAAAACGAGAAGGCGGTGGGCCATTGGCAAGTGCTCGATATATCACTGGACGCCACAGCGATAGCCGAGTGCGACACCCCATATCGCTACACCACGGCAAGTGACATTAAAGCGCTCGTGCGCCCACGAAGCAGGTTTTCGCACAAGGGCAATTACGGACGCGCACTGCTCGTTGCCGGTTCGTTGGGCATGGCAGGAGCCTCCATACTGGCGGCACGCGCCGCATTGCGCTCGGGAACGGGACTGCTGACGGTATGCACCCCGTGGGTAAACAACGCCATGGTGCAATGCGCCGTACCCGAAGCAATGACACTGCCCTACCACGGAGAGGCACACCTGTGCTCGGCCCCCGACACCGCGCCCTATAGCGCCATAGCCATTGGGCCGGGGCTTGGCACCGACGAAGCGACCGCCAAGGCCCTGCTCGAAACGATGGAGCAATGCAAAGCGCCACTGGTGCTCGACGCCGATGCACTGAACATAATATCGTCGCACGAGGGGTGGATAGAGAAGATACCCGCCGGCAGCATCATCACCCCGCATCCCGGCGAATTTGCCCGCCTTGCCGGCAAGCACACGGGCCGCATGGAGCAGATAGCCCAGGCAACAGCCATGGCCACACGCCTTGGAATAGTGGTGGTGCTCAAAGGCGCCTACACCGTCGTCTGCACCCCCGACGGCCAACAGCACTTCAACAGCAGCGGAAACCCCGGCATGGCAACAGGTGGCAGCGGCGATGTGCTCACAGGAATAACCCTTGCACTGCTCGCACAGGGCTACCCGCCCACCGAGGCTGCGCTGATGGCCGTATATATACACGGGCTTGCCGGCGACGTGGCTGCAACCGAGCATGGATATACAGCAACGACGGCAGGAGACATTGTAAATGCTCTGCCGTCGGCATGGAAAACGTTGGAAGCCCCTCACGCGCGTTAGCTCCACGAATGGTGCAGCTCGTGTTCGCGCTCCTGCGAGAAGCCCTTCTTATCCTTTAGATTGTAAATCTTGAAACTGTTTGCCTTGGGGGCCATGCCCACCTCGGCGCTCTTCAGCAGCTCGTCTATGACGTCGGGAAACTGCTCATACGACTCTATGTTTACCGCAGTGCGACCGATGTTCAAACGACGATTGACGAAGGTACGAATATCCTCAATCATGCCACACATCACATAATCAATCTCGACCATATCGCCCAAACGATACTCCAGCGCCCTCAACACAGGCGCACTACCCCAGCACCATGTACAAACGGGGTCGGCAAAAACCGTAATTCTTAGCTTCTTCATATAACACACTGTTTTATGCTATAACAAAGCTGCCCCGCAATTGTTGAGCGTCGGGGGTTACCCCTTTTCGATGCACTCGTCCATGAGCATCACCTCGAAGCGGCGCAACCACTCGGGAGCAGCCCCGAAACTGTCGATAACCACATGGCTTTTATCGCCCACACGTATGCCTATCACATATTTGTAATTATCCTTCACATCGCCTTGGTAGAGAGGTTTCAGCGAGAAGAAACCGTTGCGCAAGGCGTGCCCCACCAACGAATCGAGTCGCTCGTTGGGAATCCAGTGCTTGAAGCGCGTAGTCATCTTGTCGCGATACTCGTCGAGCATTTTCACATGAGCATATCCATTCATAGCACAGCTCTCGTAACAGACCTCGTAACTCTTGTTCTGTTTCTCGTTGTAGTAGCTCAACGACAGGGCAGTCCCCTCTTTCTTGCGTTTATTGCTATATATCCCTAACATACTATACATTTATTTTAATATTACACAGGTTTGATATCCACGGTATCACAGGGCAAATATCCGAACTGCAGCCCGATGACGGTTTGCCGTTTCAACACTTTTGCGATGCCGCACCATAGGAGTGCAGACGTCCCAACCACTCGCACACACGTAAATGACACGATGCAACCCTCTTGCGCAGAATGCGACGAACCAGTTTCACACATTTTGCACAGTCGGCACATAGCTCTTTACCCGTCATATATGCCGCATAGGCGGTGCCGGCTACAAAGCAGAAAACCAATAAATAACAGATAAGATTCATTCCGTTCATAACATATATTTTTTTTCGATTACGCAGCAAAATTACCACCGCGTAGTGTCAACTTGTGACACACGATAAAAAATATGTTTTATTTTGGAAAAATATTTTAGAAGGGGGAATGTGATAGTTTGGCGCGACAGCCACAGACAGAGCTGCAATGGTTACATCGCCGGGATATATAAAAAAAATTCGAGGTAAGCTCCATGAGCTTACCTCGAATCGTGCGCCTGATAGGACTCGAACCTACACGTCGCGAAACACCAGATCCTAAGTCTGGCGCGTCTACCAATTTCGCCACAGGCGCGTCATAACTTTTGCAAAGATAGTGCAAAGCGAGTGAAGAACAAAATAAACTCGATTATTTTTTATCGTCTGCCGTCGTCGGCAGGGGCTGCAACGGGCGTGCATGCGGCGACCTGCAACATCACTCCACCCGGTGAATGACTATGTCGTCTATGGCATTAAAATGATTTATAAGGCTGACATCGTTGTTGTTACCCTTGAATTTAACCACCATGGTTACGTAGTACGATGTAGCACCCGCAGCGGCCGCTCTCTCGTCCATCTGATACGACACTATTACTATATCCTTTGCATTCAGGTGCGAGGGGATTGAATCGAGGACTGCCTTGTTGAGCGTGGAGAACTCGATGATGTAGCTTTTAAGCCCCAGACGACGGAATATGCGGCTAAGCAGTTCCAGCCCCACCAAGGCGAGCAGCGTTGCCAGCACGCCCAGCATATACATGCCGGCGCCCACGCAAAGGCCTATGGCTGCTGTTGCCCATATGCCGGCTGCAGTGGTTAGTCCGCGCACTATCTGCTTGTTCAGTATGATGGTTCCGGCACCAATGAAGCCGATACCCGTCACCACCTGCGCGGCTATACGGCTGGGGTCGAGCCCCACCCCAACGCGGCCAAGCACCTCGTCGAAGCCATGTTGCGATACCACCATGATGAGTGCACTGCCCAGTGCCACAAGAAAATGGGTGCGATAGCCGGCCTCCTTGGCGCGATACTCGCGCTCAAGACCGATAAATATTCCCAGCACGCCGGCCACCAACAATCGTAATACAAATTCCGCTGTCATATCAGTTTCTTTTTGCGAATATAATATATCGAATCGACATTGCCATGTGGTTGCAGAAGATTAACATGCATTCACAATAACAAAAACAGAACGGCACAATAGGCCGTTCTGTTTTTGTTTGATTGCATTTATGCGCGTTATTTCACAATCTTGCTTGTCTTGACTGCACCGTTGGCATATACCTTCTTCACGATATTAACGCCGGGGAAGGGAGTAGCTGCCATCTTGCCGTCGGCACTGTAATATGCAACAGATACCACCTCGCCCTCTGCATCGACGATGTCGTCGGCGATAGATGTCTCGTTCACAAGGATAAATTTCCATCTTGACTGCTCGGCGTTGTAGTGCCACAAGCAGATGTGGCCCCAGTTGGCCTTACCGTCGTCGTGACCAAGAATGTGGAGAGCATAGTGTGTTTCGTTGTTTTCAGCAAAATTAGTGATAGCATCACAAGAACCGATGTTGAACTTCACGCCACCTGCGCTTCGTGCAAAGAAGAGCTTCTTGGTGTCGCTCATAGGCAGACGTACCGACCATGTATCCCATGTGCCCATGTATTCGCCTGTCTCCTTGTTCTTCAGGTACATGTACTTGCAGTTCTCCATTGTCTCGATGCTGTTGGTGTCACCCTCTTCCACTATCCATGTGTAGGCGTCGGCTGTACCGTTGGCCTCGTCGAGCAATGTGCCCCAGTAGGGCTGGTTGGTGCTTGTAACAGCAGGATCGGCCTTGTCGTTCTTGCCTACAAAGATACCCATTTCGGCGCCATGCTTAGCATAGAACTCCGAGTATGTGCTTACGATGTAGTACTCGTTGCCATATACGATGGGAACAATCTCCATATTGGCAAGTGCCTCGATGTTGCTCTGCAATGCATCGGCAGCATTCTTGGCAGCATTTGCATCCTTTGTATCGGCCAACGCCTGAGCAGCCACATAAGCAGCCTTGAACGCGGGAACGCCGTCGCCATTGTACTGGCCGGGGTTGCTACCGAATGCATCGGCTGTGAAGCCGGCTGTGCTGACAGCAGATAGAACGCTCTGCAACCACATGATGCCGAAGTTATCAACCGATACCTTGTAGATTTCCCACTCGCTCTGACCGTCGAATTCGAAGAGCTCGCTCTCGATATCAGAGAAAGGACATGCACCCATGCCACCGCCCCAGTCCTGCAACAGGAATGTAGCCTCCATGCCGTCCAACTCCGATGATTCGTCGTTGACAACGCCTGTGCAGCTCATGTTGAACATATCTTCGTGTGTAGCATTCTCTTTGATGGTAAATGCAGCAGCTTCGGTCTTGAAGTATGTGCTGTTCACGTCGCCCCATACGCTAGGTGTCTTCACGTAGTAGTCCTTGGACAAGCTGTGCAGATAGTACTTGCCATCGCCTGCGTCCTCGAAGGTGAAAAGACATACGCTGTTGGGATATTTGCTTTCATATACATTGATACCGCTGTAGTAGCCTGAACCCTCGCCAATAACCTCTGTGCCGTCCATATCGAACTTGTTCAGGTTACCATAGAGGATGTAGAAACCACCATCGACAATCTGCGATACATCGGTAACCTTCTCGATAACCTTCAGGTTGTAGGGATCCTGCTCGGGAACATCGTCGGGATCGTATGTCTCGCCGTTGGTGATACCGAAATCGACGGGAGCACGGTTGTAGCTATTATTGGCACGGCTTACCATGCGGTAACGGAATGCCGAAATCTCCTCGTCGAGAGTAACCTGAACGTATGAGTACTCGCCCACCTCGGGAAGGATGTCGTGATCCTTGCTGTATGCAGTGTGGAAGTATGTGCCGTGGTTGCCGTCAACAAGAGCAGCTACACCGCCACCATCGGTAGAGCAGAGTGAATTCACCTCGAACTGATCCTCGCGCAAGGGGATGAGCTCGCCCGCTGCATCGTAGAGCTCGAACTCGCCAAGACAGAACATCACTGTACCGCTTCCGCTGTAGTAGTCCTGCTTTGTAGCCTTGGTTACTGTGATGCGGATAACATCTGTGGGCTCGTTCAAATAGAGCACAGGAGTATCCCATATGTAGCTGTTGTTCACGTTGCCACCTTCGCGCTCGCCGGGGAGTCCGTCCTTCTCGGTATAGCGGAGGGGGAGTGAATATACGCGCTCAACCTGCGATGCAAAGAATTCATCGAGGCCGCTTGTGAGCTCCTCAATCATGAGGGTGATATCGACCAACGCTGTGAGGTTGTCGATGCGGATGTTGGCAGCATCAACAAGGTGGATAAGACGATCTACATACTGTTCGGGATAAGCGCCTACTGTCCAACCCTCGCTGCCGTCTGTGAATGTAAGGCCGGCCTCGTTGGTAAGGTATTCGATTGAGTCGGTAAGGAGATAGAGATACTGCTTGCGATACTGAGCCGACAACAGGTCAATCTGGCTGGTCTTGCGAACAGCCTCGTCGGCATTGGCGTTGTCCGATGCGATGATTGCGCGGCCCTCGGCAACGGCTGTGGTCAGAGCCTCGTATTCGCCATCGTCCTCGTCCTCGAGATAGCCCTGAGAAGCGAGCAGCGAGTCGGCTACGTTGATGGCAGCCTGAAGACCAGTTTCAATGGCTGTACCCTTGATATTAGAGATATTGGCGCGATATACATGCCATGCATAATTGAATGTATATTGAGCATCCTCTGCCATTTCGGCCTCGTTGACGATAGCCATGCGGATGAAACGGCGCTGACCAAGGTAGAGGTTCTCGTCGCATGTGATGATGAACGAACCGGGAACGGTGTCGCACTCCTGGAATTTGTACTTACCGGCTTTGAATGTGGTGTTCACCCATTCGGCATACTCCGATTCATCGACACGACCTGCGGGGTTATATACATAGTGACCGTTAACGGGCCAGTAAATAAAGTATGTATCCTGCTCGCCTGTGGGAATGAATGTGATGATGTCGGCAGCCGAAGCTTTAAGAGCCGCACCATAGGGAGAGTGATAGAAGGCGTTACCATAATATACATCCTCGCGGCCATAGTCGGGGTTGTCGGCACCGTAGTCGTAGGTGTAGTCGCTACCTTTGAGCACGAATGCACCACCCTCGGCCAACTGCGAAAGGGTTGTCACCTTCTCGCCAAGCTCGAAGCCATACTCGGGATAGGGAAGATACTCGACGCCACCGGCTGTGATACCCACGGTTGTAGGCATATTCTTGCGGTTGGAACGAGAGAACCATCTGATCTTGAATTTCGACATGGGCTCGGGGAGCGTAACCTCGAGGTAGTGATAAGCCTGAGGCAATGTACCTTTAGAATATGTTCCGTGGAAGTGTGTTCCAGTAGAACCGTCGATGAGTGCAGCAAGACCGCCACCGTCGTTTGTTGCAACGGCGTTGGACGAGAGCATCTCCTCGGTGAACTCGACCATATTGTCGTCAGCGTCGTAAACACGGAATTCGGACATGGTGAAGAAGGGGAAACCGGGGCCGTAACCTGCGCAGATACCATCGTAGCTGTACTCGGACAACGTGTCGGTGGTATTTGTGGTGATTACGGTAAAACGGAACGAGCTGACGGGCTCGTCGAACTCGAAATAGCGGGTAGTAAACTCGTTACTATCACCAGTAAAGCGACCGGGCAATCCATCCGCTGTTGTGAGCGTGATTGGAAAAATATCACCGGCCAAAAGGGCTACTGAAAACATCAGCCCTGTCAGAAGGGATAAAAACTTTTTCATAAGCACTGGACTTAAAAAATTAATTATAATATTGAGTGATTTTTCTAAAAGCAAATAACGGACGAAAAATTCAAAAAAGCAAATTTTCGTCCGTTATTTGTATGATATTTTCCCATCGAGGCTACGCGCCCCTGCAAGGGATTACTGCAGTTTGCGTCCCGAGTCGGCAATCATGGCAGAAAGCATCTTATTGAAATTTCTCTTCTTGGAAAGCTCCTCTATAGTCATGTGCATGCGATAGTTCCATACATGGCCTCGGTTCGAAGGTATATTTATGCGTTCGTCGCGGGCATTGCGACGGCGCAATTTCTCGTCCATAGCCATCCAATCCTGCCAAGCGATGAGCGTGAGCATGGAGGGTGCCTGCAAGTGCTGCTCGATGATGTCGCGAGCAATCTCGCCACTCATTTCGGCCGGCGCCTTGCCATCGTAGCCCAGTTCGTCGCTGTAGAAGCATTGTGTATCGTCGCTGTTCTCCTGCCACCACTCGCGCAGGGTGCTCATGTCGTGTGTCGAGGGGGTTGCCACCGACAGGTAGGGGTAGTCGTATGTAGGCGCAAACCGCACTCCATACTGCTTGGGCATGCGCTGTATCTCCAGCGAAAGCACCTGCAGGTTTCTCATGGCCCAGGGCACACACTCGGGAATCATACCAAGATCCTCGCCACACGCAGTCATCGATGTGGCGCTGAGCAGCGGAGCGAGCTTCTTCATAGCCTCCTCGAACCAGAAGCCGGTGTGACGATGGTAGAAGAAGTCCTCGTATATGCGGTCGAACGCCTGACGGTTGCGCTCGCTGAGCGAACGGTAACATTTTGTTTCGGACGCCATAATGCGCGGATGGTAGTATCCGGGCAGATTTTCGTCGGGGATGAACAACAGGTCGGCGGGCTTGTCCGAGGGCAGGTCGGTAGAAGCATTGCACGAATGCAGCGACACATTGAAGGGGAAGCCTGCCTCTTCGATCTCCTGCACCGAAAGAGGCATGCTCGCACGGAAGTGGCCCGACAGACCGCTCGACACATACGAGGGTATCTCCCATATGCGGAAGAAGCCCAAAATGTGGTCTATGCGGAAAGCATCGAAGAAGTGGGCCATATATTTCAGTCGGCGGCGCCACCACGAATAGTTGTCGCGTGCCATCACCTCCCAGTTGTATGTAGGGAAGCCCCAATTTTGTCCATCGGCCGAGAAAGCATCGGGCGGAGCACCTGCCGAGCCGCGACGATTGAAGAGCTCTTTGTAGCACCACACATCGACACCATCGGGAGCCACGCCAATGGGGATATCGCCCTTGAGGGCAACGCCCAGCGACAGGGCATAGTCGTGAGCCTCTTTCAATTGCGTATAGAGCAGATATTGCACGAAACCATGGTACTGCATCTCGCGGGCCGCGTCGGGATATTCCGCTACAAGAGCCGCAACGGTGGTGTCGTCGTAGGTATCGTATTTAGCCCAGTTGCCGGGGCCGGGACAGAGCTTTGCGGTGAGGAAGCGATAGGCGCAATAGGGCTTGAGCCAATCGTGCTGCTCGCGTTCAAAGGCTTTATATCCGTCGCCCGAAAGGAAATCGTCGCCACACTCGTCGAACAGTCGGCGCAGATATTCCTCTTTCAGTTTGTTGACCTCGGAATAGTCGAACGTGGGATTGTCGTTCAGTCGCTTGGCACGACGCAAGAAACCCGCGCGCTTGCGACCGTCCTTCAACGATGGAAGCGCCGACATGTCGATATACTGGGGATGAAGCGCAAACACCGAAACACAATTATAGGGATAGGAATCGCCCGCACCGCCACAGATGGTGGTGTCGTTCACAGGGAGCAATTGCAGCACATGCTGTCCGGTGGCAGCAAGCCATTCGGCAAATAATTTCAAATCGCCGAAGTCGCCAACGCCCCAGCTATTCTCCGAACGAAGCGAAAAGAGAGGAATTACCGTGCCGGCCACGCGCAAGCAGGGTGCACCGAAATCGAGCCCCTCCAACGACACGCGTCGAACCACGGGATTGGCCTCCTCGGCCACATAGAGCACACGGTTATCGCCCTGCTCCCATCGCGCCTCGCCATTTTTCTCGTTGTAGGCCACGAATTTATAATGCAATATTCTGCCAAGCAATGTAGAGGCATCGATAACGCACTGCCAACGGTTGAAACCTACGCAGGTCATGCGAACGGCGCGCTCGGGCGCCCAGCATCCTGTAGCATCGGCATCGCCGGCCAGCACCAATATTTCGTCGTCGGAAAGGCCGCACATTGGAATATCGATAATGAGCGCATCGGTACATTCGCTCTGTGGAACAACCTCGGCATAGGCGTTGTATTTTTTATTTTTCGCATAGAAATTTTTGAACAAACCCGTCTGCATGTAATTGCAAAAAGGCGAGTCGAGCCACTTGTCGGAAACCATCCACGACGAGCGACAAGCGCCGAACTTGATATGATGGGGCATACCACCCCACTCGCTACGCTTCACCTCGCCATCGCGAGCTATCTCGTAGCCATACTTAATATCTTCTATATCACATTCGAGCGTTAAAAAGCCGCCCCACGTTCCGGGCATCTGCTCATCGAGCTGCAGACAACCGTTCACACTCTCGCCCATAGCATTGCGGAAGCGGTATTTTATCTGCACATAAGCATTATCCGAAGTGCGGAAGCCTATATTAAAATCAATCCTTCGCATATATATTTTTATTTACATTTTCACTACTAAGCCGCACACAACAGCGTCAATTCGGACACTATTTCTATACAGCGTCTGCAAATATAGCGAAAGTGAAATAAGAAAATAAGAAACTGGTAAAATTTATTTCGGAACATAGCTACTATCCGCGCCCTGCCACAAAAAAACGGCGCCCGTTCCCCCGGGCAAGCAGCGCAAAAAAACGGGGCATGCATTGCAGGCGCGAGGGGGTGTACACACGCGTGCTAATAAATATAGGCACAAAAAAGGGTTATAATTCGAAAGAAAATGCTATATTTGTAAAATTTTACAGCCATAGGCGCAGCCCGCAACGCGCTACGTGGCTTAAAATCAATCAAATAGAGTAATAATAATAAAACATAAAAACAATGGACAACAGACTTTACATTTTTGACACCACGCTCCGCGACGGAGAGCAGGTGCCCGGATGCCAGTTGAACACAGTGGAAAAAATTCAGGTGGCAAAGCAATTGGAAATGCTCGGAGTCGATGTCATCGAGGCAGGTTTCCCCATATCGAGCCCCGGCGACTTCAACTCGGTTATCGAAATATCTAAAGCCGTTACATGGCCCACAATATGCGCCCTCACACGTGCTGTCGAGAAGGATATCGACTGTGCTGCCGAGGCATTGAAATATGCTAAGCGCAAACGTATCCACACTGGTATCGGTACCAGTCCCTCGCACATCAAGTACAAGTTCAACAGCACCCCCGAGGAGATTATTGAGCGTGCTGTGGCTGCCGTTAAGTATGCCAAGCGCTATGTAGATGATGTGGAATTCTATGCCGAGGATGCAGGCCGCACCGACAACGAATACCTCGCACGTGTCATAGACGCTGTGTGCAAGGCTGGTGCTACCGTATGTAACATCCCCGACACAACAGGTTTCCGCACTCCCTACGAGTATGGCGAGAAGATTAAATACCTCTACGAGAATGTAGATGCATTCGCAGCAGGTCGCGCAATCCTCTCTACCCACTGCCACAACGACCTCGGTATGGCTACAGCCAACACCGTAGCAGGTGTGCTCAACGGTGCACGCCAGGTGGAGGTTACCATCAACGGTATCGGCGAGCGTGCAGGTAACACATCGCTCGAGGAGGTTGCAATGATCTTCAAGACACACCCCGACCTTGGCATCCAGACCAACATTAACACACAGAAGATATATCCCACAAGCCGTATGGTATCGAGCCTTATGAACATGCCCGTACAGGCAAACAAGGCCATCGTGGGACGCAACGCATTCGCACACTCATCGGGTATTCACCAGGACGGCGTGCTGAAGAACGTGTGTACATACGAGATTATGGACCCCAAAGAGGTGGGTATCGACGACAACGCAATCGTATTGACAGCACGCAGTGGTCGTGCAGCCCTCAAGCACCGTCTTTCTGTGCTCGGCATCGAGGTTGAGGGCGAGAAGCTCAACGAGATTTACGAGCAGTTCCTCCGCCTTGCCGACAAGAAGAAGGAGATTAACGACGACGATATCTTGATGCTCGCAGGTGCAGACCGTAGCACAAACAAGGGTATCAAGCTCGAATACCTTCAGGTTACCACCGGCGTCAACCTGCGTTCGGTTGCAAGCATCGGCTTGCGCATAGCAGGTGAGCTCTTCGAGGCAGCCGCTACCGGCAACGGTCCCGTAGATGCAGCCATCAGCGCGTTGAAGCAGATTATCAAACGCGAAATGACATTGCGCGAGTTCACCATCCAGGCTATCAGCAAGGGCAGCGACGATGTAGGTAAAGTACACATGCAGGTTGAGTACAACGGAGTAAACTACTACGGCTTCGGAGCTAACACCGACATCATATCTGCATCGGTTGAAGCATATATTGACTGTATAAACAAATTCCGCGATTAAGAAGAAATGAACACACTTTTTGACAAAATATGGGATTCGCACATCGTTCACAAAGTGGAAGATGGCCCCACACAATTATACATAGACAGACTGTATTGTCACGAAGTAACATCGCCACAGGCTTTTGATGACCTCAGAAGCCGTGGCATCAAATGTCTTCGTCCCGACAAGATCTACTGCATGCCCGACCACAACATACCGACACAAAACCAGGACAAACCCATCGAGGAACCTGTTTCGCGTCATCAGGTGGAAACGCTGACACGCAATGCTCACGAATTCGGGCTCACACACTTCGGCATGAAGCACCCCAAGAACGGCATCATACACGTGGTGGGCCCCGAGCTCGGACTCACACTCCCCGGCATGACAATCGTTTGCGGCGACTCGCACACCTCTACACACGGAGCAATGGGTGCCATCGCATTCGGCATCGGCACAAGCGAGGTGGGCATGGTGCTTGCATCGCAGTGCATCCTGCAGCAGAAGCCCAAGTCGATGCGCATAACCGTTGACGGCGAGCTTGGCAAGGGTGTAACAGCAAAGGACGTTGCCCTCTACATCATTTCGAAGATGACCACCAGCGGCGCTACCGGCTATTTCGTGGAGTACGCAGGTTCGGCCATCCGTTCGATGAGCATGGAGAGCCGCCTTACACTCTGTAACCTCTCTATCGAGATGGGCGCACGCGGTGGTATGGTTGCTCCCGACGAGATTACATTCGAATACATCAAGGGACGCGAGTATGCACCCCAGGGCGAGGAGTGGGACAAGGCTGTTGCCTACTGGAAGACACTCCCCAGCGACGCAGATGCAGTGTTCGACAAGGAGATTGTGTTCGACGCAGCCGACATCGAGCCCCGCGTAACCTATGGTACTAACCCTGGCATGGGTATAGGTATCAGCGAAGCTGTTCCCGCAGTGGAAACAATGCCCGAAGCGGGACAGGCATCGTACATCAAGTCGCTCGAATACATGGGATTTGCTGCCGGCGAAAAGCTCGAAGGCCACCCCATCGACTACGTATTCATCGGCTCATGCACCAACGGCCGCATCGAGGACTTCAGAGCGTTTGCCGAGATTGTAAAGGGACACAAGAAGGCCGAGAATGTAGTGACATGGATTGTACCCGGTTCGTGGAGCGTATATCGCCAGATTGAAGAGGAAGGACTCGCCGCTATATTCGCCGAAGCAGGCTTCGAACTGCGCGAGCCCGGCTGCTCGGCATGTCTTGCCATGAACGAGGACAAGATACCCGCAGGCAAATATTCTATTTCGACCAGCAACCGTAACTTCGAAGGCCGTCAGGGCCCCGGTGCACGCACCATCCTTGCAAGCCCCTACGTTGCGGCAGCCGCAGCCATCACCGGCAAAATTACCGACCCGCGTAAATTCCTTTAACAGAAAAAGACGATGAAAAAAGAGAAATTCAACATAATAAAAGACTCGTGCATTCCCCTTCCTTTGGAGAACATCGACACCGACCAGATAGTACCTGCACGCTTTCTTAAGGCCACCACACGCGAGGGCTTCGGCGAGAACCTCTTCCGCGACTGGCGCTTCGACGAGCAGGGCAACAAGATAGAGAGCTTCGTGCTGAACGACCCCACCTACTCGGGACAGATACTTGTGGCCGGAAAGAACTTCGGTTCAGGTTCGAGCCGCGAGCATGCGGCATGGGCCATCGCCGACTATGGATTCCGCGTGGTGGTATCGAGCTTCTTTGCCGACATTCACAAGAACAACGAACTGAACAATTTTGTATTGCCCGTAGTGGTGAGCGAGGGATTCCTTCAGGAGCTCTTCGATTCCATCTATGCCAATCCCCGTACCGAGGTAATCGTAAACCTTCCCGAGCAGACAATCACAAACACTGCAACAGGAAAATCGGAGACCTTCGAGATAAACGCCTACAAGAAACATTGTCTGATGAACGGCTTGGACGACATCGATTTCCTTCTGAGCAACAAGGACAAGATTGAAAAATGGGAGGCGACACGTTAAACCAATAAAAGAGCAGTAACAATGAACATAAAGCTAGCAGTGCTTCCCGGCGACGGAATAGGTCCCGAGATTATAGCACAAGCATTGGAAGTAACAAAGGCCGTATGCAACAAATTCGGCCACACATTGGAGTATAAGAAAGGACTGGTGGGTGCATGCGCCATCGACGCAACAGGCAACCCCTACCCCGACGAGACACACGAGCTCTGCATGCAGAGCGACGCAGTGCTCTTCGGTGCTGTGGGCGACCTTCGCTTCGACAACAACCCCTCGGCAAAGGTACGCCCCGAGCAGGGACTCCTTGCCATGCGCAAGAAGCTCGGCCTGTATGCCAACCTGCGCCCCGTAACCACATTCGAATCGCTCATACACAAATCGCCCCTGCGCGCCGACATCGTGAAGGGTGCCGACTTCATGTGCATACGCGAGCTCACAGGCGGTATGTACTTCGGACGTCCCCAGGGCCGTTCAGAGGATGGCAACACAGCCTATGACACCTGCGTATATACACGCGAGGAGATTGAGCGCATCGTAAAGCTCGCATACGAATATGCGATGAAGCGCCGCAAGAAGGTGACAGTGGTCGATAAGGCCAACGTGCTTGCCACATCGCGCATGTGGCGCCAGATTGCCAACGAGATTGCGCCCCAGTACCCCGAGGTGGAGACCGAATTCATGTTTGTAGATAACGCAGCAATGCGCCTCATACAGTGGCCCACATCGTTCGACGTGATGGTAACCGAGAACATGTTCGGCGACATCCTCACCGACGAAGGCTCGGTAATCACCGGCTCGATGGGACTTCTGCCCTCGGCATCTATCGGCGTTCACACATCGCTCTTCGAGCCCATTCACGGTTCATGGCCCCAGGCAGCCGGACAAAACATCGCCAACCCCTTGGCAACAATTCTGTCGGCAGCAATGATGTTCGAGTACGCCTTCGGCCTGTTCGAAGAGGGAGCACTCATCCGCGAGGCCGTAAGCGCATCGATGGAGGCAAACGTATGCACACCCGATATACAGACCGAAAGCGACACCAAATATGGTACAGCCGAGGTAGGCGCATGGATTGTGGACTACATTAACAACAAGTAACAGAGAGGCCGTTGAAATTACAGTAAAAAATTACTCAAACGGTTTCCCGGTCCGCGAAACATATTCAACCACAAGAGCCTGCCCGATTTTACAAAAAGTCAGGCGGGCTCTTTTGCTCAACAACCAACAACAAAAAGCAGAGAAACAGGAGGTTACAAGTGATGAAGAATATAAACGACAATATGCGTTACCTTCAATTATTGGCAAAGGAATTTCCCAATGTCCCCAAAGTGACGACAGAGATAATAAACCTTGAGGCTATACTGCAACTACCAAAATCCACAGAGCACTTTCTTGCCGACCTACACGGCGAGAACGAGGCATTCCAGCACGTGCTGCGCAACGCCTCGGGAAACATCAAGCGCAAGGTACAGGAGACATTCGACAAGTATCTGAGCGAACAGGAGATAAAAGAGCTCTGTACACTCATATACTACCCCGAGGAGAAGCTCGAAATGGTAAAGCTCGAAAAGAGGGACATGAGCGATTTCTATCAGACAACGCTGAACCGCTTGATAATGGTGTGCAGAAATGTATCATCAAAATACACCCGTTCCAAGGTGCGCAAAAGCCTTCCCGAGCAGTTTGCCTTCATCATAGAGGAGCTGCTGCACGAATCGTCGGACGGGCACAACAAGCACGAATACTACAACATCATCGTGCGCACTATCATACGCACCCGCCGAGCCGAGCCCTTCATCGTGCAGCTGTGCTACCTGATACAGCGCCTGGCGATTGACCGCCTGCACATATTGGGCGACATTTTCGACCGAGGCCCCGGTGCGCATCTCATAATGGACACCCTGTGCAACTACCACAACCTTGATATACAGTGGGGTAACCACGACATATTGTGGATGGGAGCGGCAGCTGGCAACCCAGCATGTGCCGCAGCAGTCATAAGGCTTTCGCTGCGATATGCCAACACCAAAACCCTGGAGGACGGCTACGGCATAAACATGGTGCCGCTTGCCACATTTGCAATGGAGACATATGCAGACGACCCGTGCGACATATTCAAGCCCTTCATCGATTTCAACGGCGAAAATTCGCCCCGACAGAAGACGCAGCGACTGATAGCTCAGATGCACAAAGCCATTGCCGTCATACAGTTCAAGCTCGAGTCGCAGCTCTATCTGCAAAACCCCGATTGGAAAATGAGCGACCGCTGCCTGCTCGAAAAAATGGATTTCGAAAATGGCACCATAGAGTACAACGGAAAGACATATCCCATAGAGGACAGATACTTCCCCACCATAGACAAGGATAACCCATACTGCCTGAACGAAGAGGAGCAGGAGATTATGGACAGCCTCGTACGTTCGTTCCGCACAAGCGAAAGGCTGCAACGCCACATGCAGTGCCTGCTGGCAAACGGCGGCATGTATGCAGTGTGCAATTCCAACCTGCTGTTCCACGCATCGATGCCTCTGAACGAGGACGGCACACTGCGCGAGGTGGAGATACAGGGACAGACCTACAAAGGCAAGGAGCTCATGCGACGCATAGAGCAGATAATAAGGCTTGCCTACGAGGAGGGCGCCGAGGACGACGAGCGAGCATACGCCCGCGACTTCTTCTGGTATCTGTGGTGCGGTCCCGACAGCCCTCTGTTCGATAAATCGAAGATGACAACCTTCGAACGCTACTTCATAAACAACAAGGAGGTGCACATAGAGGAGAAAGGCTGGTACTTCAAGCTGCGCGACAGAGAGGATGTGTGCGAAAGACTGCTCGACGACTTCGAGGTTGACGGCAAGTATCGCCACATAATAAACGGTCACGTGCCCGTGAAGGTGGGCAAGGGCGAGAACCCCATAAAGGCCGGAGGCCGACTGATGGTCATCGACGGCGGCTTTGCACGTGCCTACCACTCGACCACAGGCATCGCCGGATATACCCTTGTATATCACAGCCGCGGCTTCCAGCTGGTGCAGCACGCGCCGTTCACCTCGACCGAAGAGGCTGTGCGCGAGGGAATAGATATCCAATCGACCACCTCCATTGTGGAGACATCGAACCGCCGCGTGCTTGTAGCCGACACCGACATAGGCCGCGAACTGCGCAAACAGATTGCAGAACTAGAACTACTATTGAGAGCCTACCGCAAAGGTTGGCTGAAAGAAAACTAAAACCACGGAATGAAAATAGCAGATATAGAATTCGGACGCTACCCAGTGTTTCTTGCACCCATGGAGGATGTCACCGACGCAGCCTTCCGACTGATGTGCAAGGGCTTCGGCGCCGACATGGTATATACGGAGTTCGTATCGAGCGACGCGCTCATACGCGACGTAAACCGCTCGGTGCAGAAGCTGAACATCTACGACGAGGAGCGCCCCGTAGCCATACAGATATATGGCAACGAAGTAGAACCCATGGTCGAGGCGGCCAAACGCGTTGAACAGGCACGCCCCGACATACTCGACATAAATTTCGGTTGCCCTGTGAAAAAGGTAGCCCGCAAGGGCGCCGGTGCAGGCATGCTGCAGAACATCCCCAAGCTGCTGCAAATAACAAAAGCAGTGGTCGATGCCGTAAAGATACCCGTAACCGTAAAGACACGACTGGGCTGGGACGACAATAGCAAGGTGATAGTGGAGCTTGCCGAAGCACTGCAGGACTGCGGTATAGCAGCCCTCACCGTTCACGGACGCACCCGTGCACAGATGTACACAGGCGAGGCCGACTGGACGCTCATAGGCAAGATAAAGGAGAACCCGCGCATGCGCATACCCATCATTGGCAACGGCGACATCACCACCCCCGAACGCGCCAAGGAGTGCTTCGACCGCTACGGAGTAGATGCCGTGATGATAGGCCGCGCCAGCTTCGGACGCCCGTGGATATTCCGCGAAGTGAAGCACTATCTTGAGCATGGCGAGCATGTAGAGCCCTTCACATTCAAAGAGACAATGGACATACTGCGCCACCAGGTGCTCGACAGCATTGAGCGACTCGACGAGCGTCGCGGCATATTGCACATACGCCGCCATCTGGCCGCCACCCCGTTGCTGAAGGGGCTCACCGATTTCCGCCCCATGCGCATAGCCATGCTTCGCGCCGAAAAGCTCGACGAGCTCTTCGCAATACTCGACAAAATAGAAGAAACATACGGACAACCATAAAAACAGCACACAATGAGAATAATACGCACATTGATGGTGATGGTCATATGCCTTATGGCAATGACACATGCCACCGCACAAACCGGCGACACCGGAGTCGCCTTGCCCGACCAGCTGATGCTGGCCGACCCCTTCATCATAAAGCACGATGGATGGTACTACATATACGGAACATCGGACAGCGACGGAATAGCAGTTTATCGCTCGCGCGACCTGAAAAACTGGAGCGGCCGATGTGGCAACGCTAAAAAATCACTTGCACTACACAAGGACGATGTATGGGGCGAAAGGCTGTTCTGGGCGCCCGAAGTATATAAGTTTGGCGACAAATTCATCATGACCTACAGCAGTCAAGTACACATCTGCTATGCCGAATCGGACTCACCCTGCGGCCCATTTGTACAAAAGGAGCAACGCCCCTATCTGCCCAACGAGGGTGGAATAGACGGTTCAATCTTCACCGACGACGATGGCAAGGCATACATCTTCTGGGTACGTTTCGAAGAGGGAAACATCATATGGGTAGCCGAGCTCACCCCCGACCTTAAGGAGATAAAGATGGAGACAGCCCGCAGGCTGATTGAACCGCTCGAAGGAACATGGGAAAAGAAGATGTACACCATAGCCGAAGGCCCCATCACCATAAAGCACAAAGGAAAGTACTATCTGACCTACAGCTGCAACGACTACCGTAGCCAGGAATATGCCGTAGGACTCGCCGTAGCCGACCACCCCCTGGGCCCATACAAACGCCACGACAAAAACCCCTTGTTGCACCGCCACTGCGGTTACGCTGGCACCGGACACCATGCCATATTTCGCGATGGACGCAAATATTACATGGTCTATCACGCACACAAGGACCACACAACCGCAGAGCCCAGGCAGACACTTATAGCGCCTATTAAATTCCGCCGCGACAAGGATAACGGCAAAAATGCATACCGAATAGAGGTATCAGAAAAGATAATTATCCCGCGCATCGAAAAATAAAAGAAAACAAAATAATTGCATATCTCAATATTTTTGCCGAATATTGCATAAATGTTAAATACCGTTCAAAATAAACAAGGCTATGATAAATCCCGCAGAATTTGAAGAGATACGCCCGTATAATCCCGAGGAGCTCCCCGCTATATACGAAGAACTTATCGCCGACCCGGAATTCAAGGAGGTGATGACACGCGCATTCCCACAATTGTCATACGAACAGATTTGTGGAGCCATGAGAATGAGCAAGACCAATCTCGATTTCCAAAAGACACTTGTAAAACCATTCCTGCAAGAGCTTTTGAACAAATTGAGCAAAGGCCTCGAACTGAGCTACGACTGCAAGGAGCAACTTGGTAACGCTCTATACATTTCGAACCATAGAGATATCATACTCGACTCGGCATTCCTCGACATTGCACTTGTAAACGAGATTGACAACACGGTGGAAATTGCCATTGGCGACAACCTGCTCATACGTCCTTGGATCAAGAAGCTCGTGCGCGTAAACCGCAGTTTCATCGTTCAGCGCTCGCTCACCATGCGCGAACTGCTGGCATCGTCCAAGCGCCTGTCGTCGTACATACACTATGCCATCAACGAGAAGAAGCAGCCCGTGTGGATAGCACAACGCGAAGGACGCGCCAAGGACAGCAACGACTTCACTGCCGAGAGCGTGCTCAAGATGCTTGCCATGTATGCACCCGGCGACCCCATCGAGGCACTGAAGGCACTGAACATTGCGCCCACATCAATGTCGTACGAGTACGACCCCTGTGACTACCTGAAGGCAAAGGAATTCCAGCAGAAAAGGGACAACCCCGAGCACAAGAAATCGCCGTTCGACGACCTGCTGAACATGCAGACCGGACTGATGGGCTACAAGGGACACATACATTTCCATGTAGCAAAATGCATAAACGAGGAGCTCGACAAGATAGATGCCGACACCCCGAAGGGCGAAAAATTTGCTATCGCAGCTCAGATAATAGACCGCGCCATACACAGCAACTACCACTTCTGGCCCATCAACTACTATTTCTACGAGCAGCTCACAGGCGACACACGCTTTGCCGATAAATATACCGTGGAAGAGAAGGCCAAGCTCGATGCATATCTTGCTGGCCAGATTGCCAAGGTCGATTTGCCCGAAAAGGACGAGGAATTCCTTCGCAAGAAGATTCTCGAAATGTATGCAAATCCTGTCATCAACTATATCAAAGCGACAGAATAACAACCGACCATACACAACAAAAAAAGAGAAACCGCAAGGGTTTCTCTTTTTTTGTTGTTGTCCCACGAAGATTCGAACTTCGACAAACAGAACCAAAACCTGTTGTGCTACCATTACACCATAGGACAATCCTAAATGCTTTCTGTTAAAAAGCTGTGCAAAGATAAGCCATTCCTAATGAAATTGCAAGTACTTTCAGTTTTTATTACCCAAATATCGCGCAAAATGGCCGTCAGAAACTATTTACAGCCGATATAATCAGGCGCACCTCGTCGTCGGTGAGCAGGGGGTGCAAAGGCAGGCTAAGTTCCTCGGCCGACAGCTTTTCGGCGATGGGGCACGACAGCCCCGCCCACTGCGAATAGCACTGCTGCTTGTGCGGTGGCAGCGGATAGTGTATCTGCGTCTGTATGCCACACTGCGTCATGTGGTGCTGCAAAGCATCGCGCTCGGGCGACATAAGGGCAAATATATGGAATACATGGCCGCTGAAATCGGGCACTCGGGGCACCTTCACCCGGGGGTTATCGATGCCGTCTATATACATCTTTGCAATGGCGCGGCGACGCTCGTTATCGCTATCGAGACGACGCAATTTCACTCGCAGCACTGCTGCCTGAAATTCATCCATGCGACTATTTACACCCACATGCTCGTGGACATATTTCTGTGAACTACCGTAGTTGTGAAGCGACGCCACCACATCGGCCAAACAGGTATCATCTGTTGTAACTGCACCGGCATCGCCCAAAGCACCAAGATTCTTACCCGGATAGAAGCTATGCGCGCCGGCGTCACCCAAAGAGCCCGTGCGACGGTTACCATAGAGCGCTCCGTGGGCCTGTGCATTGTCCTCGACTATTTTTATGCCACGTTCGCGGCAGAAGGCTGCAAGCGTATCGCTATAGGCGCACTGCCCATAAAGATGTACCATGACATAGGCTTTGCAACGCGGCGTGCAGGCTGCACGCAGAGCGGCCTCGCCAACCAGGAAGCTATCCTCGTCGGGCTCCACAAAAACAGGTACAAGATTGTTGTTCGTGATTGCAAGCACCGAAGCGATGAACGTATTTGCCGGCACCAGAACCTCGTCACCCTCCTTCAGCACACCCATTACAATGTAGGCACGCAGTATGAGCCACAGCGCATCGTAGCCGTTGCCGCATGCCACACAATGGCTGTTGCCGATATATGCCGCATACTCTTTTTCGAACGAGGCGCACTCCTCGCCCAGCAGAAACCAGCCACGCTCCACTATGCGGCGTAAGGCATCGGTAATCTGCGGTTCGTACGAAGCCGTTATCTCTTTAAGCGGTAGGTAGGTAATCATTGTTCTTTCTTATATTCGAGAAATTCATCGAAATTGCGTATGTAGTCCTGCGGCTCGTAATGCTCGGAGGCGAGCACCAACGCCACGGCGCCACTCGAAAAATTGCGTAGTTCCTCCCACACCCCTGCCGACAGCAACAGTGCCTGCGAAGGGCGGTTCAAATGGAATGTACGCTCGCTTTTTCCATCGTTTATATAGACATCGAAGCTACCCGACGCTGCCACGATAAGCTCGCGCAATGTCTTGTGGGCATGACCGCCACGCGACGCTCCACCGGGAATGTCGTATATAAAAAAGACGCGCTCGGTGTCGAAGCCATCTATCTTGCCGTTCTCGACCTCGGTGAGGTTGCCCTTCGAACCGTGGTGACGCGCAAGCTCCACTATGCGGCAATCATCTATTGTGGCACTTTTCATAGCACTCCTTCGCTTTTCAGTTCAACATATTTTTCGTAGTCGCGTATATAGTCCTTGGGGCTGTACTTGGTGGATGTAAGCACCAGAGCAATGGAATTTGTCGCAAAATTGAGCAGATGGCGCCATGTGCCGGCCGGCACATACACTCCTTTATTGCATTGGTCGAAGTGATATGTCACCGCCGTCTTGCCATCATCGACTAGCAGGTCGAAACTACCCGACAGGGCTACAATGAACTCCTCGCTTGTGTAGTAGGCATGGCCTTGGCGCGCCTCGCCACCGGGAACATCATACACCCAGTATGTGCGCTCCACCGCAAAAGGCAGAGTGATGCCCGACTCGACAACCGACAGGTTGCCGCGCTTATCGCGTATCTTGCCAAGCTTTATTACGCGCACCTTCTTATGTATCTTGTTTGCTGCCATCGGGAATAGTTCTAACCACAAAGGTAAATATTTTTAGCGTACATCGGGTAATCTATATGCAAAAATATAATTGCCCCGCGCATCAATGACGCCACAAAGGGCGCATAAACAAAAAACAGGCAGCCCGTTTGCGACTGCCTGTTTCTATATATTCCAATCAATCCTTACGCCTCGTTACGGGGACGACGGGGACGACGCTCACGCTCTACATAGCCTTCGGGCTTCTCGAGAAGCACGCGACGTGAAAGCTTGAACTTACCTGTCTTGGGATCAATCTCAAGGAGCTTAACCTTCAGCTTGTCACCCTCGGCGATACCGGCCTCCTCGATTGTCTCGAAGCGCTTCCAGTCAATCTCCGAAATGTGCAAGAGACCATCCTTACCGGGCATGAACTCCACGAATGCACCATAGGGCATCACGCTGCGTACTGTGCCCTCGTAAACCTCGCCGGCCTCGGGGATAGCAACGATTGCGCGGATTTTTGAAAGAGCAGCCTCGATGCTTGCTGCGTTTGTAGCTGCAATTTCGATAACGCCCTCGCCATCGATTTCCTCGATAGAGATGGTTGCACCTGTCTCCTCCTGCATACCCTGGATGATTTTTCCACCCGGACCAATAACTGCACCAATGAACTCCTTGGGAATGCGCATTGTCTCGATGCGGGGAGCGTGGGGCTTCATGTCGGCACGAGGCTCTGCGATGCACTCGGTAATCTTGCCAAGGATGTGCATACGACCCTCGCGAGCCTGGTTGAGCGCCTTCTCGAGGATGTCGAATGAAAGACCGTCAACCTTGATGTCCATCTGTGTAGCTGTAATACCGTCAACAGTACCTGTTACCTTGAAGTCCATATCGCCCAAGTGGTCCTCATCGCCAAGAATATCGCTAAGCACGGCATATTTGTCCTCGCCTGCGTTCTTGATAAGACCCATTGCAATACCCGATACGGGTTTCTTTATCTTGACACCGGCATCCATGAGCGCAAGTGTACCTGCACACACTGTAGCCATTGAAGAAGAACCATTTGATTCGAGGATATCCGAAACTACGCGAACGCAGTAGGGATAGTCGGCGGGAACCATGTTCTTGAGTGCACGGCAAGCGAGGTTACCATGACCAATCTCGCGACGGCCAACACCACGCTGAGGTCTTGCCTCACCGGTTGAGAAGGGAGGGAAGTTGTAGTGCAACAAGAAACGGTCTGTACCCTGTGTCATCACGTCGTCGATAATCTTCTCGTCGCGCTTGGTACCAAGGGTAACCGATGTGAGCGACTGTGTCTCACCACGTGTGAAGACTGCCGAACCGTGAGGGCCGGGAAGGTAACCAACCTCGCACCAGATGGGACGAATCTCGGTAGTCTTACGACCGTCGAGACGCTTGCCCTCGTCGAGGATGCAACGACGCATCGCCTCTTTCTCTACATCGTGGTAGTAGCGGTCGATGAGTGCGCCCTTCTCTTCGAGTTCCTCCTCGGTGAACTGAGCCTTGAACTCCTCTTTGATAGCATCGAATGCCTCGGCACGCTGATGCTTGTCGCGGTTACCGCTTGAAGCAATCTCGTAAGCCTTGCCATAGCAAGCCTCACGTACCTGAGCGCAGAGCTCCTCGTCATTAACCTCGTGGCAGTATTCGCGTTTTACGGTCTTGCCAACCTCTTCCATAAGCTCCATCTGAGCCTTGCAATGAACCTTGATAGCCTCGTGAGCCACCTTCATTGCCTCGAGAAGGTCGTTCTCTGAAACCTCTTTCATCTCGCCCTCTACCATCATGATATTGTCATATGTGGCTGCAACCATGATATCCATGTCTGCACTTTCGAGCTGTGCGAATGTGGGGTTAACAACGAACTCGCCGTTGATGCGAGCTACGCGAACCTCTGAAATGGGGCCATTGAAGGGGATGTCCGAAACTGCAAGCGCTGCCGAAGCTGCAAGTCCTGCGAGCGAGTCGGGCATGTCAACACCATCAGCCGAGAAGAGGATGATGTTTACATACACCTCGGCATGATAGTTGTCGGGGAACAAGGGGCGCAATGCGCGGTCCACCAAACGACATGTCAATATCTCGTAATCAGAGGCCTTACCCTCACGCTTTGTAAAACCGCCGGGGTAGCGACCGAAAGCGGCATATTTCTCTTTATACTCTACCTGTAAAGGCATAAAATCGGTGCCGGGGACTGCATCCTTTGCAGCACATACGGTCGCCAACAACATTGTGTTACCCAAACGAAGCATCACTGCACCGTCGGCCTGCTTTGCAAGCTTACCGGTTTCGAGAGTGATGACACGTCCATCGGGTAATGTCACATTCTTTGTAACAACATTCATCTTATTAAATTTTTCTTTATTCCCTAAATTATCTCGCAAAGATATACAAATTCCAACACTTTCCACTATCTTTGTCAACAGATTTTGTATTTTTAAGTTATTTAGCAATGAAAAAATTCACAATTATCATATTTTCAACGATTACGCTCCTCTTCGCAGCATGCGACAAGAAGCCGCAGTTCACCATCAAGGGCTCCATTTCGGACGCCACAGGCAAAAGCCTCTACCTGTCGCACATGGGCATAAACAGCAGCGCCATAGTGGATTCGGTAAAAATAAAGGGCGACGGCTTGTTCGAATTCAAGCAGCCGCAGCCCGACAGCTACGATTTCTATCGTCTGCAACTGGGCAAAAACAGCAAGGCAATCACCGTCGCCATAGACAGCAACGAAACGGTTACCCTCACAATCAACGGCAAGGAGTTCACCGACAGCTACGTTGCCGAAGGTTCCGAGGAAACGCGCAAAATACAGGAAATAAACCAGTTGCGCACCGCATTAGAGAAGCAGATAACCCTTTACATAAAGAACAGCGGCCCCGCAACCGCCGACACCAAGGTGGCCATCTACAACACGGTGAAGGAATTCAAGGAGAACATCTTCAAACAGTATATTGCCCCCGCGCCCGACAAGGCAAGCGCCTACTACGCGCTGTTCCTGCAGGCAAACGGCATATCCATATTCAACCCCAACGCCAACCGCTTCGACAGCAAATGCTTCTCGGCGGTAGCAACCTCGCTCAGCAACCGCTACCCCGGTTCGGTCAGAGCAAAAAACATATACAGCATAGCCGCTAAAGGCATGCAGAGCACACGCCCCGTGCAGACCGACACAATAGACGCCAAGGAGAGCACACTCACCGCTACCGGCCTGTTCGACATCAAGCTACCCAATATAAAGGGCGACAGCGTAAGCCTCTCTTCACTGAAAGGAAAAATCGTATTGCTCGATTTCGTAGCATACGGCGACACCCGAACAAGCGCACACACCATCGCACTGCGCGAGCTCTATAAAAAGTACAAAGAGCAGGGCTTCGAAATATTCCAAGTGTCATTCGACGACAACGAACACTTCTGGAAGACATCGGCCGACAACCTGCCTTGGATATGCGTGCGCGATGCAGCCGGAGCAGCATCGTCGAACATCCTGCTCTACAGAATAGACAAAATACCCTCGTATTTCCTTATAAACAAGGAGAACGAAATAGTGCTGCGCGACGAGCAGATAACAAACCTGTCGGCAGAAATAGAAAAACTGATGAAATAGGAATCACAGAAGCAATTTAGCAAGAACAGGGTAAAAACCGATTAAATATTAAAGAAAGAAAATATTTATGCTTTTAGTTGCAAATTGAATTTAAAGCCACTATATTTGCAACAACAGAGAAGAAAATTGATGGGTTCCGGCAAGCCGTTGCCGGAATCCATTGTTTTACTAATTTTTATTTAGAAGAGTAGAAAGAAATGAGTTACATGTCCGAAGAGGGCTACAAAAAATTGTTAGCCGATTTAAAAGAGTTGGAAGGCAAACGCCCCGAAATCGTACGTCAGATAGCTGAGGCACGCGATAAAGGAGACCTTTCGGAGAATGCCGAATACGATGCGGCAAAAGAGGCGCAAGGATTGCTCGAAATGAAAATTAACGAGCTGAAGCTTATCATAGCCGATGCCAAAATTATAGACACCAGCAAGCTCAACACAGAGAGCGTTCAGGTTCTCACAAAAGTAGAATTGAAGAATGTCAAGACAGGTGCAATGATGACATACAGCATTGTACCCGAGAGCGAAGCCAATCTGCGCGAGGGAAAAATCTCAATCAACACCCCCATCGCAAAAGGTCTGTTGGGCAAGAAGGTAGGCGAAACAGCCGAGATTACAATCCCCCAGGGAAAAATTTCTTTGGAAATTATAAACATCTCAATCTAATGGCAACTATTTTCAGCAGAATAGTAGCAGGCGAAATACCCAGCTACAAGGTTGCAGAGAACGACAAGTTCTATGCATTCCTCGACATCAACCCCTTGGCCAAGGGACACACACTGGTGATCCCCAAGCGCGAGGTTGATTACTTCTTCGACCTTACAGACGAAGAGATAGGCGAAATGCAGATATTTGCCAAGAAGGTTGCAAGCGCCATCAAAGCCGCATACCCCTGCATCAAGGTAGGTCAGGCCGTACTTGGCCTCGAGGTACCCCATGCCCACATACACCTCGTACCCATGCAGTCGGAAAAAGACATGCTCTTCACGAACCCCAAATTGCAGTTGACAACAGAGGAGTTCATCGAAGTGGCAGAGAATATCAGAAAGAACTTTCCCGGAGAGTAATACCGGGAAAGTTCTTCGTTTGAGTTGTTGAATAAGATTGGTTACCGCCTCGCAGCGGGTAATCGGCTTATAAGACAACTTTTATTTATATATAAACTAAGGAGTAAATACCATGCGCACACTCATATCGAACGTAACAATCGTCAACGAAGGAACATCGGTAAAAGGTTCAGTTGTATTGAACGACAACAAAATAGCAGAAATATGCACCGAGGGTAATTCACCACGCCGCAAGTGCGACGAAACAATCGACGGCACCGGCATGTACCTGATGCCCGGAGTGATAGACGACCACGTACATTTCCGCGAGCCCGGCCTGACCAACAAGGCCACCATCGCATCGGAGAGCCGTGCGGCAGCAGCCGGCGGCGTGACATCGTACATGGACATGCCCAATACAAAGCCTACGACTGTTACCATAGCCGCGCTGAACGATAAATTCAGAAGAGCAGCCAAGGACAGCCGCATAAACTACTCGTTCTACTTCGGTGCAACGAACAACAACAGCGACCTGTTCGAGAAGCTGACAAGCAGGGTGTGCGGCATAAAGCTGTTCATGGGATCGAGCACAGGCAACATGCTGGTCGATGACGCCGAGGGGCTCGACAAGGTATTCTCCAAAGCAAATATGCCCATTGCCGTACACTGCGAGGACAGCGACATAATAAACCGCAACGCCGCCCTGTACAAAGAGCAGTACGGCGACGACCCCGATGTGAAATTCCACCCGCTGATACGCAGCGAGGAGGCATGCTACAGCTCGCTCGTACGCGCCGTAGAACTGGCCAAGAAGCACGACAAGCAGCTGCACGTGATGCACATAAGCACCGCTCGCGAGCTTGATTTGCTGACCACCGAATCGCTCAGCAACAAGAAGATAACAGCCGAAGCAACCCCCGCACACCTCACCTTCTGCGACAGCGACTACGCCACACTGGGCACACGCATCAAGTGCAACCCGGCAATAAAGAGCGACAGCGACAGAGCTGCCCTACGCGAAGGCATAAACAGCGGCAAAATAGATATCATAGGTACCGACCACGCTCCGCACCTGCTCGAGGACAAGCAGGGAGGCGCACTGAAGGCCACATCGGGAATGCCATCGATACAGTTCTCGCTGCCCTCGATGCTGCAGCTGGTTGACGACGGTGTATTCACCATAGAAAAGGTGGTAGAGAAGATGTGCCACGCTCCGGCAGAGCTGTTCAAGATAAACAAGCGCGGATACATAAGAAAAGGATATTATGCCGACCTTGTACTCGTTGCCCCCGACAGCCCTTGGACCGTATCGAAGGAGAACATCCTGAGCCAGTGCCAATGGAGCCCGTTCGAAGGCAGAATATTCAATTGGAAGGTGTGCCGCACATGGGTAAACGGCCAGTGCGTATATAACAACGGCACAGTGAACGACGAGGTAAGAGGTAAAGCGCTCAAATTCACACGATGAAGATATTTCGCTTCAAGTACAGTCCTACCGAACTGCTCCCATACATAGATTGGAGCTACTTCTATCACGCATGGCGCATAAAGCCCGAGGAGCAAAGCTCGCACGAAGGTCTAGAACTGAAGAGAGAGGCGATGGAGCTGCTTGCCGCCAACAGCGACAAACAGATATATGCGACATTCTGCCTGTGCAGCGCACACAGCGATGGCGACGACATAATGGTCGAAGGCCAACGCTTTCCCATGTTGCGACAACAGCACAACGACGCCGAGCGCCCCAACCTGTGTCTGGCCGATTTCATTTCACCCATCGAGGACAAGATAGGACTATTTGCCACCAGCGTAGAGGGCAGCTTCGAAAACAGCTACCCCGATGACGACTATCGCCACATGGTGATGCAAACCCTCGGTGACCGCCTTGCCGAAGCAGCCGCATCGCATCTGCACAGCGTCGTACGCACCAGCAAAGAGCTTTGGGGCTATTCGCCGGACGAAAATTTCACGCCACAGGAGCTCAACAGCGAACCATACACGGGCATACGCCCTGCAATAGGCTACCCCTCGCTACCCGACCAATCCATCATATTTCTTTTGGACGGCATCCTGCACCTGCAGGAGATTGGCATCGAGCTAACCCCAAGCGGAGCCATGCTGCCCCACTCTTCGGTATGCGGACTGATGTTCGCTCACCCTGCCGCACGCTATTTCAGCGTGGGTAGAATAGACGCCACCCAGCTCGCCGACTACGCTCAACGCCGCGGCATCGGGATGGAGAGCGCAAAGAAATTCCTATCGCGAAACATCATTTAACCCTTACCTTATATATAATATATAGTCCACACAAGCAAAAAAAGAGGATGGCACATGTGCCATCCTCTTTTTCATTTATCTATTCAGGGAATAGTTATTATTCCTTGCTCCAATCGAGCTTAGACATACGTACGTAGCTTGCGTAACGCTTCTGAGCCATCTGCTGAGCAGCATCGAAGAGCTCCTGAGCCTCTGCAGGGAACATCTTAGCAAGTGATGCGTAACGAACCTCACCCTGCAAGAACTCCTGGAATTTATCCCACTGGGGCTCTTTGCTATCGAGTGTGAAGGGGTTCTTACCCTCTTCCTCGAGAGCGGGGTTGTAACGCCACAAGTGCCAGTAACCGCACTCAACAGCAGCAGCCTGCTCGGCCTGTGCCTTACCCATACCCTTGCGGATACCGTGGTTGATACAGGGAGCGTATGCGATAACGAGTGAAGGACCGGGATAAGCCTCAGCCTCGCGGATGGCCTTCAAGCACTGGTCGTAGCTTGCACCCATAGCAATCTGAGCAACATATACATAACCATATGTAGTTGCAATCATACCAAGGTCTTTCTTGCGGATACGTTTACCCGAAGCAGCGAACTTAGCGATAGCGCCGAGAGGAGTAGCCTTAGATGACTGACCACCGGTGTTAGAGTAAACCTCTGTATCGAGTACGAGGATGTTGATGTCCTCACCTGATGCAATTACGTGGTCGAGACCGCCGTAACCGATGTCGTATGAAGCACCGTCACCACCGATAATCCACTGTGAACGCTTAGCGATGAACTGCTTGATAGCAAGGATCTGTTTTGAGTATTCGCAACCTGTAGCCTCGCAAGCAGCGATAATCTTAGGCTCGAGCTCCTTAGTGATTGTAGCATCCTCCTTGTTCTCGATCCACTGACGGTAGAGAGCCTTTGTCTCGTCGCTGCACTTGTCGCAGTTCTGAGCCTCAGTCATGATGCGCTCAAGACGGTTGCGCATCTTGTTGTCAGCAAGCTTCATACCAAGACCGAACTCGCAGAAGTCCTCGAACAATGAGTTCGCCCATGCGGGACCCTCGCCCTTCTCGTTAGTTGTGTAGGGAGTAGAGGGAACAGAACCGGTGTAGATTGAAGAACAACCTGTTGCGTTAGCAACGAGCTGGTGGTCACCGAAGAGCTGTGTAACGAGCTTAACATAAGGTGTCTCACCGCAACCTGAACATGCTCCTGAGAACTCGAAGAGAGGAGTAGCAAACTGTGAGTTCTTGGGGTTAGATTTAACGTCAACGAGTGACTGCTTTGTCTTAACGTTCTTAACGCAGTAGTTCCAGTTGTCAGCCTCTGCTCTCTCCTGCTCGAGAGAAACCATTGTGAGTGCCGAGCCACCGAGCTTGGGATTACCGGGACATACGTCAACGCAGTTACCGCAACCAAGACAGTCGAGTACGCCAACCTGGATGCGGAAGTTCATACCCTTCATAGCTGCGGGAGCCTTCATCTCGATTGTCTCTGCTGCGAAGCCTGCCTTCTCGTTCTCGTCGAGTACGAAGGGACGGATACAGCCGTGAGGACAAACGTATGAACAACGGTTACACTGAATACACTTAGCAGCATCCCACTTGGGAACGAATGCACTTACACCACGCTTCTCGTAAGCCGATGTACCCTGAGGCCATGTACCGTCAACAACCTGCAAGAATGCAGAAACGGGGAGCTGAGCACCCTTCTGTGCGTTGATGGGGCGTACAATCTCGTTGATGAATGCGGGATCATCGTTTGCGGGAGCAACGTCTGCGGGAAGTGAAGCCCAAGCGGGATCGATAGCGAGCTGCTTGTACTCACCACCACGGTCAACTGCCGCATTGTTCTTGTCAACGATGTCCTGACCCTTCTTGCCGTAAGACTTAACGATGAACTTCTTCATCTGCTCGATAGCGAGGTCAACGGGGATAACGCCTGTGATGCGGAAGAATGCGCTCTGAAGGATTGTGTTGGTACGGTTACCAAGACCAATCTCCTGAGCAATCTTTGTTGCGTTGATATAGTAAACCTTGATGTCGTTCTTCGCGAAGTAGCTCTTAATGTCGTTGGGGAGGTTGTTGATGAGTTCCTCGCCGTCCCATACTGTATTAAGAAGGAATGTACCACCCTTCTGAAGACCACGGATTACATCGTACATACGCAAGTATGCCTGAACGTGGCAAGCTACGAAGTTGGGAGTGTTTACAAGATATGTAGAACGGATGGGCTTGTCACCGAAACGGAGGTGTGAGCAAGTGAAACCACCAGACTTCTTAGAGTCGTAAGAGAAGTATGCCTGGCAGTGCTTGTCTGTGTTCTCACCGATGATCTTTACTGAGTTCTTGTTAGCACCTACTGTACCGTCAGCGCCGAGACCGTAGAACTTAGCCTCGAACATACCCTCAGAAACTGCAATCTCCTCTTTAGCGGGGAGTGAAGTGAAGGTAACATCGTCTACGATACCTACTGTGAAGTGGTTCTTGGGTGTAGGCAATGCGAGGTTCTCGTATACTGACATTACAACAGCGGGAGTAACGTCGTTTGAACCGATACCTGAGCGGCCGCCAACGATGATGGGGTTGATAGCCTTCAGCTCGGGGCAGTCGTTGAATGCCTCAACTACATCGAGGTAGAGGGGCTCACCGTTTGCGCCGGGCTCTTTTGTACGGTCGAGAACAGCTATGCGCTTAACGCTCTTAGGCATTACAGCAGCAAGATACTTGAGTGAGAAGGGACGGTAGAGGTGTACGCTTACGAGACCTACCTTCTCGCCTTTCTGGCTGAGGTAGTCGATTGTCTCGCGAACAGCCTCTGTAGTAGAACCCATTACAACAATCACGCGGTCTGCGTCCTCAGCACCGTAGTATGTGAAGGGAGCGTAGTTGCGGCCTGTGATTGCTGAAATCTCCTTCATGTACTCAGCAACGATGTCGGGTACTGCATCGTAGTACTTGTTAACAACCTCCTTGTGAGTCATGAATGTCTCGGGGTTCTCGGCTGTACCACGTGTAGAGGGTGCTGTGGGAGTAAGTGCGCGGTTGCGGAACTCCTGAACTGCATTCCAATCTACGAGGGGAGCGATATCCTCCTGCTCAATGAGCTCAATCTTCTGGATTTCGTGTGATGTACGGAAGCCATCGAAGAAGTTAAGGAAGGGGATGCGGCTCTTCAATGTAGCGAGGTGTGCTACGGGAGCCAAGTCCATAACCTCCTGAACAGAACCCTCGCAAAGCATTGCGAAACCTGTCTGGCGGCAAGCCATAACGTCCATGTGGTCACCGAATATACACAAAGAGCTACCTGCAAGGCTTCGTGCCGATACGTGGAATACCGAAGGAAGAAGCTCACCGGCAATCTTGTACATATTAGGAATCATCAGCAGAAGACCCTGCGATGCTGTGAATGTGTTAGTCAATGCACCTGCCTGCAATGAACCGTGTACTGCACCGGCAGCACCACCTTCAGACTGCATCTCCTGAACGGCTACTGTCTCGCCGAAGAGATTCTTACGTCCCTGAGCTGCCCACTCATCAACATACTCCGCCATTGTAGACGAAGGAGTGATAGGGTAGATAGCAGCTACCTCCGAAAACATATAAGCTACGTGTGCCGCAGCCTGGTTTCCGTCACAAGTGATAAATTTCTTAGTTTTAGTCATAATTTTTATTTAAAAATAAATAGTATATTTCTCATTATTTATTTAGAGTGTACAAAATTACAAAATAATTAGATACCATTACTACAAAATCGGCAAAAAAGAGTAATTTTGTGAAATAATTTAGCCATGAAGAACTATATAACAACCATAATATGCCTTTTATTGTTGTCACCGCTGAAAATAAGCGCACAATACTGGCAATCACCCAAGAGAGAATACCGCGCAGTGTGGGTTACAACCATCGAAAACCTCGACTGGCCCAAGACAAAGATTAAAAGCCCCGCCGACATCGACAAGCAGAAAAACGAGCTCACCCAACTGCTCGATTCGCTTGCCCAATTCAATATAAACACCATCCTGTTGCAGACACGCGTACGCGGCGACGTCATTTACCCATCCGACATCGAGCCCTTCTCGGCCGTACTCACCGGCAAGGCGGGCAAAAACCCCGGATACGACCCGCTTGCATTCGCCATAGACGAGTGCCACAAACGTGGCATGCAGCTGCACGCATGGCTGGTAACCCTTCCCCTGGGCAAAGCCGCACATGTGAAATCGCATGGCCGCAACAGCCTAACCAACAAGCGCCCCGAGCTATGCAAGCTCTATCAGGGCAGCTGGTACATGGAACCCGGCGAGCCGCAAACCGCCACCTATCTCACATCGCTCATTGCCGAAATAGTAACGAAGTACGACATCGACGGCATACACCTCGACTACATACGATACCCCGACAGGCCGCGCAACTACAACGACCAAGCACTACACCGTCGCTACGGCAAGGGAATGAGCAACGCCGACTGGCGTCGCAAGAACATCACAACCATAGTAAAAGACATTTACAACAAAACAAAAAGCATCAAGCCATGGGTACGCGTAAGCTGTGCTCCACTTGGCAAACACGCCGACCTCTCACGCTACTCGTCAAAAGGGTGGAATGCACACAACACCGTATATCAGGAGGCACAGGAATGGCTGCGCGAGGGTATCATGGATGCGCTCTTCCCCATGATGTATTTTTCGGAGAACAACTTCTACCCCTTCGTACTTGATTGGCAAGAAAATAGCTTCGGCAGACACATAGCACCCGGATTGGGTGTATATAGGCTCATGAGCAGCGAGGGCGACTGGGATAGAGAGGAAATAACAAGGCAGTTTTTCACATCGCGCCAAGCGGGTACAGCCGGTACAGCCATATTCCGCGCCGAGCACCTACTGAAGAACTACAAAGGGGTAGCCAATTTTTTGAAAATATTCAACAGCCGCCCCGCATTGGTTCCAGCAATGACATGGCAGGACGAAACGCCCGCAAGCCCACAAAACATCAGCGGCACACATAGCGAAAAAGGGCTCACACTCACATGGGAAAAGGTAGATAGCAAGAAGGGAATGCCGGCGACAAGATACAATATATATCGTTCGAAAACCGCGCCCGTGGACATCGAAAACATAGACAATCTTGTTGCATCCAACATCAGGGAGAACACATTCGTATGGAACGACCTTCCCGAAGATTCGCACTGGGCCGTCACAGCCGTAAATGCATACGAAATAGAGAGCGAACCCGCAACGTGGCACGAAAAAATACCGCGCTCAAAAATGTACCGCGACAGATTCATTCTGCCCGACGCACAAACGTGGGGCATGCGCGTGCTGATAAAGGATTTCACCGGGAAAATGATACACTCATCGCCATACAACGAAAGCGTAAATGTAGAGGGACTGGCGCCCGGTTGCTATCGTCTTGAGGTGATGTCGCGAAAAGGCGAAACCCTTGAGCGCCACACATTCGTGCGATGACACACCACAAGCGCCGGCAACATCAGTCGCAATAGTATAGTCGCTTTATTCGGGCCGACACCGAGGTCAGTATCTCGTACGGGATGGTTTCCAGCCATTCGGCCAAGCGATAAACAGGAAGATTTTCGCCGAAAATTTCAACCACATCACCCTCTTTGCAATCGATGTCGGTAACATCGACCATACACACATCCATGCAGATATTACCCACATAGCGGGCCGGCTTGCCATTCACTAGGCAATAGCCGCGACCATTGCCCAGCTTTCTGTTCAAGCCATCGGCATATCCTATAGGCAACGCCGCTATTCTCGACGGGCGCTCCAACCTGCCGCGACGGCTGTAACCAACCGTTTCGTCGGCCGGCACATCGCGCAAATGCAATATGATGGTCTTGAGCGTTGCCACCGTCTTCAGATTTACATCCTCACAGATAGGCGACACACCATAGAGCCCGATGCCAAGGCGCACCATATCGAACTGCTTATCCGAGAAACGTTCTATGCCGGCGCTATTGCATATGTGGCGCAAGATGCGATGAGGAAAAGCCGCCTGCAACGTATCGGCCGCTACACAGAAGCGCTCGACCTGCTCGGCAGTGAAGGCATCGAAATCCGACGAGTCGCTTCCCACGAAATGCGAGAAAACAGAACGGGGCGTAAGCGCCGTTTGTCGCTTGAGCTCCTCGACAAGCTCCGGCACCTCCTGGGGCAAGAAGCCCAATCGATGCATACCCGTATCAATCTTTATATGAACAGGATAATCGGTGATACCCTCGCGTGTGGCCGCCTGCACCAATGCACGCAGCATAGAGAAGCTATAAACCTCGGGCTCGAGCTTATTGGCAAACAGCGAACGGAACGAGCAGGGCTCGGGGTTCATTATAATAATGCCGGTTGCAAGCCCCGCCTTGCGCAGCTCTACACCCTCATCGACCACAGCCACCGCAAGATAGTTCACATTGCTATCCTGAAGGGTGCGGGCAACCTCCATGGCACCAACGCCATAGGCCGACGCCTTAACCATACATATAACCTTCGTTTCGGGCGCAAGGTAGTTGCGATAGTGGTTAAGGTTTTCACGCAGAGCGCTCATATTCACCTCGAGAATGGTCTGATGAACCTTCTTCTCGAGCGCCTCGGACAACGTTTCGAAAGAGTAGGCGTGAGTACCCTTCACCAAAATAACCTCGTCGTGGAGCGCGGCAAAAACCTCCGACGCCAACAACTCGTCCACAGTAGCAAAAAAGTACGATTTCAACGGCATTTTTTCGAAACGCGCAGCCTCGGAAGCAATATCCTTACCCACCCCAATAAATTTATCTATTCCGCGCTTTTCTATGTAACGGGCAACCGTACGATAGAGCGAACGCGCCGTCTGCCCTGTCTCCTTCAGGTCGGAGAGAATGAGCGTATGCGTGAGGTCACCCATGGAGCTGCAGCGACGCTGCATGAAATCGAGCGCAATATCGAGCGAAGCCGTATCGGAATTGGAATTGTCGTTTATTATCACACAATTGTTTATACCCTCTTTCACCTCGAGGCGCATAGCCACAGGCTCCAGATGAGCCATTCGCTCGGCTATCTCCTCGGCCGACACCATCAGGTACAGCGCCACCGCAAGGCAGTTTATGGAATCCTCGATGGAGGCGTCATCCACAAAAGGGATTGTATATTGGTTTTCAAATGCTAGATAGCGATAGCGTATGGTGGCGTGTGTCGCCGTCTTCTCGATGGAGCTTATATAGAGCGGGCGCTCCGAATCGGTACGCGACCAAGCGATTTCGCGCGACGACAGCAGCGAACGGCTCACGGAATTGGCCAGCATCGCATCGTCGCCATTGTATATTATCACATCGCACTCCTTGAAGAGCGACAGCTTCTCGGCACACTTCTGCTGCATGCTGCTGAAATTTTCCTGATGGGCCTCGCTTAGGTTGGTGATGACACCTATGGTGGGACGGATAATCCTCTGCAAGCGATCCATTTCGTCCTGTCGCGAGATACCCGCCTCGAACACACCAAGCGTGGTTTCGTCGTTCAGCATCCACACCGAAAGAGGCACACCTATCTGCGAATTGTAGCTGCGCGGTGAACGTGTCACCACATAATCGCCACAGGTAATCTGATAGAGCCACTCCTTTACAATGGTCTTGCCATCGCTGCCGGTGATGCCCACAACCGGAATATCGAAACGGCTTCGATGATAGGCAGCCAATGCCTGCAACGACGACAGTGTATCGTCCACGACAAGGAAATTCGCATCGGCGTAACAAGCGCAATCAAACGATTGATTGACAACAAAATTACGCACACCGCGTCTATACAAATCATCGACATAGTCGTGACCATCGCCATGGCGTGTGACTATGGCAAAAAACAGGGTTTCCTCGGGGAAGCTCAGCGAACGGCTGTCCGTGAGCAGACGAAGTATCTTGCCACCGGGCGAAACACCTACGTATCGGGCCTTTATTATCCTGCCCAGTTCCTCTATCGTGTACGACATTGTTCTATCTCTTTTGAAAAATCAAAGAAAGGATATTTTTCCTTAATACCCTCTATTTTTAATAATAATTTGCTTTTGAAATCGCGATGCGCCTGCGACTCCGCATCGAAGGGGCGATGCGCCACACCACGCGCTATCTCCTCGACCATGGCGAGCAGTTTTTCCGTTTCGCTGTCGAAATAGCACTCCTTGAAACACTCCCACACATAGCCCACCGCCTGTTGCGAGGGGTGAATCATATCCTCGGCATAGAAACGGTAGTCGCGCAGTTCGTCGAGCACAATTTCGTAGGCCGGGAAATAGAACACCCTGCCCGGAAACAATCGCCTAAGTTCCTCGACCACAAGCAGAAGCACCGCTTTGCTCACCTGATTGCCATGCAGTCCATCCTTCACGTGGCGTATAGGGCTCACGGTGAGCAAAATCTTCAGAGCATCGTTCCGCCGGAAAAGCTTTTCGAAAATAGCCTTCATGGCTGCTACCGCCTCGTCAACAGCAAGCAGCGAGCGAGTGAAGCACGACGATGGCAGCTTGTGACAATTGCCCACAACCATATCGTCGCCGGCACGCCTGTAAACGTAGGCCGTACCGAATGTCAGCGTCAGCAGGTCGAGCCCATCGAGCGCATCGGCCGCGTTTTCTATCGATTGGTTCACAGCAGCGACAAGCTCATTCTTGCTGCGACGCGAAAAATCGCCATGATGCAGCATGCTGTGCCACAGCTCGTTATGAAAGACCAGCTCGGGAGAATCATCGGAGAAACAATCCCTGTCGGCTATGCGGTTGAGAGCCGCAGCAATGGAGAGCGGATTATACAAAATGCCGAATGGATTGAGCTCCACCGGAAATTTGGATGCAAGCAGCCGCTTGCCGATATTCTCGGCAAAGCATGAGCCCAAAATCATCTGTCGCGTGGCGTATGATATTTCAAGCTCTCTCTTCGGTAGTTCTACAGGTATGGTCAGTCGCATGATTTTGCAAAATTAAAAAGCTCTTTCGATTTTTGAAACTGTTTTCGGCTTATTTATCTGTTCTTGTACAATATTCTGTATTTATTGGCAGGGGAAAAGAAAATATCATGTTCAAAATTGTATTATTTGCTACTATTTGGTTATTTTTGCATTATTATTTTAGGAAAATTGGGCTTACTATGACCAAAAACGAGAAATTTCCATTACTAAGCAATATAGACACCCCCGCTGATTTAAGAAGGTTGTCCGAGAAGCAACTGCCGCAAGTATGCGACGAGCTGCGCGACTTCATCATAGAGTCGCTTTCGAACAATCCGGGACACTTCGCATCGAGCCTTGGAACAGTAGAACTCACCGTGGCTCTGCACTATGTGATGTCAACCCCCAACGACAAAATCGTATGGGACGTGGGCCATCAGGCCTATGGTCACAAGATACTTACCGGCCGTCGCGACCGCTTCGATACCAACAGAAAATTCAAGGGATTGAAGCCGTTCCCCGCACCCGAAGAGAGCGAATATGACGCTTTCATCGGCGGCCATGCATCGAACTCGATTTCGGCCGCATTGGGCCTTGCTGTCGCAGCCAAGATGAACGGCCGCGAGCAGGAGCGCACCATCGCCGTAATTGGCGACGGTTCTATGAGTGGCGGATTGGCATACGAGGGACTAAACAACGCATCGTCGAGCGACAACGACCTGCTCATCATATTGAACGACAACAACATGTCTATCGACAAGAGCGTGGGCGGAATGAGCCAGTTGCTCATCTCCATGCACTCGTCGCGCCTGTACAACAAGATAAGGCACAGAGCAGCACGCTTCTTCACAAAGATAGGACTGCTGAACAAGACACGTGCGGCAAGCCTCACCCGCTTCAACAACGGATTGAAGGCGATGCTCTACCAGCAGCGCAACATTTTCGAAGGAATGTCGGTAAGATATTTCGGCCCCATCGACGGCCACGACGTAATAGAACTGGTGCGCACGCTGAACATCATCAAGGACATGAAAGGCCCCAAGCTGCTGCACATACACACCGTAAAAGGCAAGGGTTACAAGCCCGCCGAGGAGGATGCGACATCGTGGCACCAGCCGGGAATATTCGATATAGAGACAGGCGAAAGAATAGTTTCGGAGAGCGGCATTCCCCGTTTCCAGGATGTATTCGGAGAAACGCTCGTGGAGCTTGCCAAGGCCAACCCCGCAGTGGTAGGCGTCACACCCGCCATGCCCACCGGCTGTTCAATGAACCTGTTGATGAACGAAATGCCCGAAAGATTTTTCGACGTGGGCATCGCCGAAGGACACGCGGTAACATTCGCAGCTGGCCTTGGAAAAGGCGGCGCAATGCCCTTCTGCAACATCTATTCATCGTTCATGCAACGTGGATACGACAACCTCATTCACGACGCCGCACTGCAACGCGTCAACATGGTGCTTTGCCTCGATCGAGCAGGTATCGTGGGCGAGGACGGCCCCACACACCACGGCGCCTTCGACCTTGCATTCCTGCGCCCCATACCCGACATCACCATATCGTCGCCCTACGACGAGTGCGAGCTCAGAAGGCTCATGTACACTGCACAGCAGCCCGCCATGGGAACATTTGTCATCAGATATCCCCGCGGACGAGGCATGCTCACCGACTGGAAATGCCCATTGGAAAGCATCCCCGTAGGCAAGGGACGTTGCATAAAAGAGGGTAACGACATTGCACTGCTCACCCTGGGCCCCATAGGCAAGAGCGTTGCCGGCGTTGTAAACGACGCCGAGCGCGAGGGCATAAGCGTAGCACACTACGACATGCGCTTCCTGAAGCCCATCGACAAGGAGCTGTTGCACGAAGTAGGCAAGAAATTCAAGTATGTGATAACCCTCGAAGACGGTGTCATTGCCGGCGGATTGGGTACAGCCGTCACCGAATTTATGGCCGAGAACGGTTACACACCCACCATAAAGACCATGGGTATCCCCGACACATTTGTAGAGCACGGTTCGGCAGAGGAACTGTACAAATTGTGCAAAATGGACAAGGAGGCCGTACTCAAAGCCGTGCTTAACATCAAGAAATAAGAAACCATGAAGATTGTCATAGCCGGTGCAGGCGCCGTAGGTACACACCTTGCGAAACTATTGTCGGCCGAAAGTCATGATGTAGTGTTGCTCGACGAGAGCGAGGAGCGCTTAGGCAAACTGGAGTCGCTATTCGACCTAAAGGCCATGATAGGCTCCCCCACCCGAATCAGCAACCTGAAAAACGCCGGCGCAGGCGGTGCCGACCTGTTCGTAGCGGTAACGCCCGACGAGAGCACAAATATAAACGCCTGCATACTGGCCCACCACCTGGGTGCAAAAAAGACCATTGCCCGCATCGACAACTACGAATATCTGCAGCCCAAGCACAAGGCATTTTTCAACAGCTTGGGAATAAATTCGCTCATTTATCCCGAAAAGCTGGCAGCCGAGGAGATTGTCACAAGCATCAAATATTGCTGGATGCGACAGATGCTCGAATTCGGCAACGGCGAGCTGGTGATGATAGGAGTAAAAGTGCGCTCCAATTCACACATCATAGGCGTGCCGTTCCGCGATTTGCAGCGCGACAACCCCTACCACATTGTGGCCATACAGCGAGGCGACGAAACTATCATTCCACGCGGTAACGACCAAATAGAGACCGACGACCTTGTCTGCTTCATGACCACCAAGGAGTACATCTCGTACATACGCGAAATTTGCGGCAAGGAGCAGTACTCCGAGGTAAAAAGCGTGTTAATGATGGGTGGCAGCCGCATCGCAGTGCGCACCGCAGAGCTCATCCCCGACGACATAAGCATAAAAATAATAGAGAGCGACTATGCCCGATGCAACAAACTGATTGAACTGGTCGATGACAGAGTGATGGTAATAAACGGCGACGGACGCGACCCCGAACTGCTGCGCAGCGAAGGCATCGACCGCACCGACGCATTCATCGCGCTGAGCGACAATTCGGAAACAAACATCCTTGCCTGCCTTGCAGCCAAGCGCTCGGGCGTATATCGTACCGTAGCCGAGATTGAGAACATCGACTACATTTCGATGGCCGAGGAGATGGATATCGGTTCGGTGATAAACAAGAAGAAGCTTGCCGCAAGCCACATTTTCCAGTTGCTGCTGAATACCGACGTGTCGAGCGTGCGATGCTTGATGTTCACCGAGGCCGTGGTAGCCGAATTCCCCGTAAACGAAGGAATGCCCATCACCAAACGCCCCATCAAGGACCTTGGACTGCCTTCGGGCGCAAATATCGGTGGTGTCATACGCAACGGCAGGGGTATAAACGTATCGGGTAACAGCATGATTCTGCCCGATGACCATGTGATTATCTTCTGCCTGGAGCATGTACTGAAGAAACTGGAGAAATACTTCAAAAAATGATTCACTTCAAAATAATCTCAAGAATATTGGGACTGCTGTTGTTGATCGAGGCGCTCTTCATGCTGACAGCACTGGGCGTATCTATCTATTACAACGAACACATAGTATCTGCTTACATATACACCATAGCAGCGACAATAGCCGGAGGCACACTGCTACTCTACACCGGCAGCGGAAGCGACAGAAACATCTCGCGCAAGGATGGCTACATAGTCGTGTCGCTGGCCTGGATAATATTCTCGGTATTCGGTTCGCTGCTCTACATGCTCAGTGGCTACATACCGAATGTAAGCAACGCCTTCTTCGAAACAATATCGGGATTTACCACCACCGGCGCCACCATACTCGACAACATAGAGGAGCTGCCACCGAGCCTGCTCTTCTGGCGAGCCATGACACACTGGATTGGAGGTTTGGGAATAGTATTCTTCACGGTAGCCATTCTGCCTATCTTCGGTATGGGCGATATCCACCTGTTCGCAGCCGAGGCGACCGGCCCCATACATGGTAAACTGCACCCGCGAATATCGGTTACAGCACGATGGATTCTGACCATATACATAAGCCTCACGGCCATCACAGCCACATGCCTTACATTTGCAGGGATGGATATTTTCGATGCCATATGCCACGCCATGTCCACGATTGCCACAGGTGGTTTCTCGACCAAACAGGCCAGCATAGAGGCGTTCAATTCGCCGCTCATAGAATACATCATTCTTATATTCATGTTCATTGGCGGTACCAATTTCTCGCTACTGTACCTTACCATTTTCAAGGGCAAAATAAAGGAACTGATTAGCGATTCGGAGTTCAAATGCTATGCAGGTATTGTGATTGGCGCATCGCTGGTGATTACAACCGGGCTCATTCTGACCGGCACATCCGACGCCGAAATAGCCATACGCGAAGCACTTTTCCAGGTGGTGGCAACCGTCACAACCACCGGTTTCTGCACCACCGACTACATGGGATGGCACCCTCTGCTGTGGCTCATCATCAGCGGACTGATGTACTTCGGTGCATGCTCGGGCTCTACAACCGGCGGTATGAAGTGTGTGAGAGTGACCATACTGAGCAAGGTGATGACAAACGAATTCAAGCGAATAGTCCACCCAAACGCCATCATTCCCGTAAGAATGAGCAAGAAGATTATATCGTCGCCCGTGCAGTCGGCTATCCTTGCCTACACGGTGCTCTATCTGGGAGTGGTGATGGCCGGAGTATTGGTGAATGTGGCCTTCGGGCTCGAATTTATGGAGGCATACGGCCTGTCGGTTTCGTGCACCAGTAATATAGGCCCCGCGCTTGGAAGCTACGGCCCTGCATACAGCATGAACGCGCTACCCGAAACGCTCAAATGGTTCTGTTCGTTTCAGATGCTGGTAGGCCGTCTCGAATTCTTTGCGGTGCTACTGATGCTCACCCCGATGTTCTGGAAAAGACAATAGAACAGCTCTATTTATTCCGCCCCGGCGGCAGGTGCCACGTCGAAGCTGTGGAGCAGGGACTCCACATCGGCCTTGAGCCTTTTATAAGGCTCCGAATTCTTGTAATTGGTATTGCGGCGCAGTGCCATCATCAGGTCGCACTGGCTATGGCGATAGGCCGATATCTCATTGGTATATTGCACACGATGATAGGCTAGATTCTGTATCTCCTCTTCGCGTGCATGGCGCAACGAACGGCAAAGCGGGTTCAGTATGCGCATGACAACCCCCTCCATTATATGGTGTCCTTGTATATATAGATAGACACTCTCTTCGGTGACGCCCAAGGTCGGGAGTTCCTTCAGTATCTGCTGATATTTACCGTAAAGGTCGCCACGCTTGCGTCGAAGCATGGCCAGATTGTGCACTACCCTGCCGTTAAGCTGCTTTAGAGAATGTTCGGGGTGCCCTATATTAAAAGAGGTAAGGCGCACAATATCGCAAAATTTCAGCAAAGGCATTGTACTCAGATCGTGCTCGCGATAGAGCAATATGCTCCATGCAAACAGCGGGAAGCATATGCGCGAATAGAGCTGCATGAAGGCGGTAATATCCATTAGGCGGGTATCGTTCTGCGTGCTCTGTACGCACACCTGATGCAAGCTCTCGGCATAGCACTGATAATTTTCTATTGCATAGGCATAGGTGTGCATGATGTATGGGTTGCCTATCATCTGTCGCGAGGTCTCGGTTGCGCCCTGTAACAGATAGTCGTAGTCGCTATCGACGCAGGCTATCATATTCTTACCGAAGGCCTTGCCCAGCATATTCATCATGGCCTGTTTTTTGCCCTTGGAGAGGCTGGAGCGTGCCGGCAGCATCACCTCGAAATGGTATTTTTCGTTCTCGTACTCGTCGAAGAGCGAACGCCAAAAGGATATATCCTCGTAGCTCTCGACATAGGCCACAATGCGATGACGCGCTTTCTTGGGACGAAGAGCATTCGCTGCCGCCACAAAATCGGAATTCAGATATTGAGTCAATGGCTTTGGCTTCATCGCTACGAGGGATTAGAGCTGTGTTATTTACTGTGTGATATCGGCTATCTCGGTCACCGCATCGAGCCATCCGTCCATAATGATTGCGGGCGAATGTGTGCACAACACAATCTGCACATTGGGGTTCAGCTGTCGGATGAGCGAAATGAGGCGTTTTTGCCACTCGATGTGCAACGATATTTCGGGCTCGTCCATGAAGAGCACGCCGTAGTTATTGTCCTGCACCAAGGCGGTGAGCAATATCACCAGCAGCTGCTTTTCGCCCGAGGAGAGCATGTAGGGCGATATCTTCTCGCCATACTGCATGAAATATATCTCGTTGCTGTCGCGAACGATTGTCTTGCCCGTTTCGCTGAAGAGGTCGTCAATCAGGTCCTGGAAAAGCCTTTTGGGCTTCGAAAGCTCACCGGCCTTCAGCTGCTCCTCGGGGCTGCCCGAGGTGAGCATGCCTATTATGCGGTTGCCTATATTCACCTGATAATTCAGGTAGCGGCGCTGCAACTGATAGAGCTGCCAGTCGAGCTCGGTGCGCACATTGGCATCGGACATTTTTTCGAGCAGCTCGCTGTTGAGAACCGGGCGGTCTATGCTGCGTATCACATCGAAATGTATGATATTGGCATCCTCGGGGTAGAACACAAAGCGCACGCCGTCGCCGGGCTGTGTCGTCAATTTGTGCGTACGCAGAATATCGAGCTGCGATGCCGAACGGTTTATTATGGTACTCTTTCCCAGGCCGTTGCTTCCGCTGAGAATATTCACATCGGGGCGCAACTTCCAAAGGATGTGCTTGCGATTATTCCATAGAGAATCTATCTCGATGCTCTGTATATATTTAGCCTGCATTTCCATAAATTCGTTATTTATTGGGTGTGTGCAACTACTCTTCGAGCTCTTTCGGTATGCGGAACGATGTATATAACTCCAGCAATGCGCCCACGCTCATTGCCACCATCCACTCGTTGCGGTGGTGCGTGAACATAAGCACACCTGCCGCCACAAGCGCCAAGGAGCCCACTGTCTGCATGGTGACAAGGCGTCGCAACACGAAGCTGCCGCCGCGCACGCGACCGAGGAACTGCATAATGGCAAACAGCACCGCACCTATTGTGTATATATACGACGCCTGAGCGCCGAACGACATTTTCATCATTGCACCGGCCAACAACATGGTGGCACCAATCATCATCAATATGCTTCGCAATTTCATACAATAAAATTTAATCATCAAAAATAAATATCTCTTCGTCGGACTCGTGCATGCCGTATCGCTCGCGTGCTATCTTCTCCATATAGACGGGGTCGGCATCTAGCTCGTCCAATTTGCGGGTAAGCTCGTCGAACTGCTCCTGCAGTTCGTCCCTCTGCGACTCGAGGCTTGCTATCTCGCGCTTGTTCTGTATGTGCTTCATCAGATTGTTCTCGTCGAGGAAAACAATTATCACCGCAAACGCAATGGACACAAATGCGTATTTATGTCTGGAAATCCAACGTCCCAATTGTGCTATGCTGTCATTCATACTATATAGGTGTGCTCTTGTTGATAGAGACAAAGATAAAAAAAATAGATTAGAATGCCACAACGAAAACCATTTTTATAATACGAGGCGTTATTTTTGCAAAATAAACAGTCTTATCCCGAAAAAAAATCGTATTTTCGCGTTGCAAGTGCATTGTCGGCCCAAGCGAAGAACGCACACCCCCGGCAAGCCACGGCACCACAATATGAATAAGCCTTAAACAAGCGCACAAAATGGGAAATTACATAGTTTCGGCACGCAAGTACCGCCCCGACACATTCGAATCGGTCGTGGCACAGAAGGCATTGACCACGACACTGAAAAATGCCATCCAGACAGGAAAATTAGCACACGCATATCTATTCTGCGGACCTCGCGGAGTAGGTAAAACCACGTGTGCACGTATCTTTGCAAAGACAATAAACTGCGAACACCCCACCGCCAACGGCGAGCCGTGTAACACATGCGAATCGTGCCAGTCGTTCAACCAGCAGCGCTCGTTCTCCATATACGAGCTCGACGCCGCCAGCAACAACTCGGTTGACGACATCCGCGGACTGAACGAACAGGTGCGCATACCGCCACAAGTAGGCCGATACAAGGTATATATAATAGACGAGGTGCACATGCTCTCGCAGGCCGCCTTCAACGCCTTCCTGAAGACACTGGAGGAGCCGCCTGCCCATGCCATCTTCATTCTCGCCACCACCGAGAAGCACAAAATTATCCCCACCATATTGTCGCGTTGCCAGATATACGATTTCAGCCGAATAGAGAGCAACGACATCATTGCCCACCTGAAGGGCATTGCCGACAACGAGGGAATAAAGAGCGACTACGACGCGCTGCGCATAATTGCACAGAAATCGGACGGATGCATGCGCGACGCCCTCTCGCTCTTCGACCAGATGGCCAGCTTCACACAGGGCAACCTTACATACGACAGGGTGATTGAGAGCCTCAACATACTCGACTACGAATATTACTTCAGATTTACCGAGCATATATTGGCCTCGCAGACCTCGCAGCTGCTATTGCTCTTCAACGAGGTACTGAACAAAGGATTCGAAGGCAGCATTTTCGTCAGCGGACTGGCATCGCACTTCCGCGACCTGCTTGTAGCATGCGACCCCGCCACACATGCACTACTCGAATGTGGCGACGAGCTTCGCAACCGATACATAGGACAGGCGGCCAAATGCACACCCAAATTCCTGTTCCGTGCAATAAAGCTGTGCAACGACTGCGAAATGAACTATCGCACAAGCCGCAACAAGAGGTTGCTGGTAGAGCTCACCCTGATACAGCTGTCGCAAATAAACGAGGATGGCGACGAATCGTCGGGGCATCGCCCTATGCAGCTAAAACCTATATTCAACAAAATAAATAACCAGGAGAACATTGAGCCGGCACCCGCAGTAGCGGTGCAGGCTGCACCCATACAAGAGAACAAACCCGCCGCAACCGCTGCACCGCAGCCCGAACCGCCCAAGCAACCTGCAGCCGAGGCAAGAACGGTGCTTTCGGGACGCCCCGAAATGCTCAAGGAGCGACGCCCCGAAGGGCGCACTCCCTTTGCCGGCATGTTCGGACGCACGCACCACATAGCCACACAAGGCAACAGCAGCCAACAAGCCGAAAAGGATAACCAAGTCGCCGCTGCCGAAAACCGCGAGGCTGCAGCCATGCCCGAAAGCAAAAAGAGCCTCACACAGGAACTGCTATCGCAGAAATGGTTCGAATATGCGCTGCAACTACCCGTGAACGAACGCGCCCTTGCCGACCGCATGAAGATTATCCCTCCCGAGCTGACCGGCGAAAACACATTTGTGATAAAGGTGGACAACCAACTGGTGGCCGAAATCTTCGCAAAGGAATCGAAGGCCATCACAAAATACATAGAAAAGGAGTGTGGCTGCAACGCCATCACCATGAAGATAGAAGAGAACGAGCACAAGGTGCAACTGCGCATCTACGACCGCACGGAACAATTCAAATTACTCACCGAAAAGAACCCGGCGCTCGAGAAACTACGAAAACATCTCAACCTCGATTTTTCATAAGCAAACAGGAGAGTTTGTAAGGCAAAAAGGGCCTTACAAACTCTCTTTCAAAACAGCAAGCCGATAAGCTTATTTAGATTTTGTCTAAAATAGACCAACTAATAAATCAACAACCGCCCATTTGCCCGAAACCCCCATTTTAAGAAGCGCCGACAAGCCTCATAATCATTTCAACAGAATATATTAACAAAGTTATTAACAGGATTACACGCTGGTAATCAACATATTGAAAAGTTTTTCACTATTCTGCCACCTTAATAAACCACAGAAACGCAACGTACTGATATTTAGCCCCTTGTACGTATATGGAAAAACCAAAACTTTTTCCACTTGTTTTTCTAGTTTTTCTTTCGGATATTTGCATTGCCGATAGCAACAAGGCTGTTTACAACAAGCACCACAATGTGCATACAAAAACCATCCGCGTTGCAAAAAAACTAACATTTTACTGACTGATATTGATGAACTCACATTTGAATACAATATGGGATAATTGTCTGCGCATTATACGTGACAACATTTCCGCGCAAGCCTTCACCACATGGTTTGCCGACATTGTTCCGTTGAGCTACAAGGACAACACCCTAAACATACAGATAAAGAGCCACTTTATCTATGAGTTCCTTGAGGAGAACTACATAGATTTGCTTCAAAGCACATTTAACCGTGTCATCGGCGAGGGCACTCGTCTTACCTATACCATACTTGCCGACCAGACAAACGGCCTCACAACAGAGATAAAGCCCGAAGTACACACAACAACTACTGCAAGCAAGACAACCAACGAAGTCAGCGCTTCGAAGGAATTCCAGTCTATGCTCATTGGCAAATACACCTTCGACAACTACGTAGAGGGTAGCAGCAACAAGCTGTCGCGCACAGCAGCCGAGAGTGTAGCCATGTTGCCCGGAAAGACATTCAACCCCCTTTTCATTCACGGAGCATCGGGTGTGGGCAAAACCCACCTTGTGAACGCCATTGGTACACGCATCAAGCAGTTGCACCCCCACCTGCGCGTACTTTATATATCGGCTCACCTGTTCCAGGTGCAGTACACCGATTCTATACTCCATAAGAACTTCAACGATTTCATGCGATTCTATCAGAGCATAGACATCCTCATCATCGACGATATTCAGGAGTTCGCCGGCCTTCCCGGAACACAGAACGCGTTCTTCCACATATTCAACCACCTGCACCTGAACGGCAAGCAGTTGATTATGACATCGGACCGTTCGCCCGCCCAGCTCAAAGGCATGGAAGAGCGCCTCATCACACGCTTCAAATGGGGCCTTAGCGCCGAGATTGAAAGGCCCGACCTGGAGCTGCGCAAGAACATCCTTCGCAACAAGATACGCCACGACGGACTGAAATTCCCCGAGGAGGTTATATCGTACATCGCCGAGCATGTAAACGCCAGCGTACGCGACCTCGAAGGCATCGTAGTATCGCTCATGGCCCACTCTACCATCAACAACAGAGATATCGACCTCGAACTGGCCTACAAAGTACTCGGTAACATCAGCGAATACGAAAAGGAGCCCATCACAATAGAGAAGATCATCAAGAGCGTTGCCGACTACTACAAAGTAGATATCAACAGCGTGAACACCAAATCGCGCAAACGCGAGATTGTATTGGTAAGACAGACATCGATGTACCTTGCCAAGAAGCACCTCGACCTCTCTACATCCAAGATTGGTTACCACATCGGACGCAGAGACCACGCGACAGTTCTTCACGCATGCAAGACCATTGCCAACCTGCTCGACACAGACAAGCAGTTCCGCAACGAGATGAAAGAGATTGAAACCATGCTGCAGTCAGCATAAACAGATACATCACACAAAGAGAGAGAGGCTCTATACCGCGGTATAGAGCCTCTCTCTCTTATATAGCACAATAACAGGCTACATATCGCCTATCATCTCTTTCAAATACTCCAAACCCTTCTTGTAGCCATCGAAGCCCAAGCCACAGATGGTGCGCTGAGCATAGAGCGACACATAGGAGAACTGTCGGAACTGCTCGCGCGTTGCGATGTCGGTCAGATGAACCTCGACCGTAGGCAGCGCCACAGCCTTCAATGCATCGAGAATGGCCACACTGGTGTGGGTGTAGGCCGCAGGGTTTATAAGAATACCGTCGAAGCAGCCGTAAGCAGCCTGTATGGTATCGACGATATTTCCTTCGTGGTTCGACTGATAGAGCTCCACCTCGATACCAAGCTCCGAGGCACTGCTACGGATAAACTGCTGCAAGGCCTCGAAATTACGAGCACCATAGAGAGCGGGTTCGCGCAATCCCAGCATATTCAGATTGGGGCCGTTAATAACCAATATCTTCATAGCGCCATCAGATTATCTCGGCATAGGTACCGAAGTACTTAAACTGCTCGCCACTGTTGTGCAGTTCGCACATGAGCGAGAGGAATTCATCGCTATAGACCGAAGCCTCGATATCGAAATAGAAACGGTACTCGAATTCGCGCTCGGGCATCTGACGGCTCTCGAGCTTCACAAGATTCACACCCGTAGCATTGAAGCGCGACAAAACGCGGAAAAGCGTTCCGGGACGGTTCGGAATGACCATCATGATGCTTGTGCGGTTGGCACCCGAGAATATCTGCTGTTTCTTCGAAATGCAGATGAAGCGGGTATAGTTGTTATCGCGGTTCTGCAGAGAGGTTTTCAGCGTCTGCAACTGGTAGAGCTCGGCACACAGGCGCGACGAGATTGAAGCCTTGGTTGTGTCGCCCGACTTGGCTATCATGCGTGCAGCCTCGGCGGTGTTCTCCACGGGGATGATGCGGACATTTTTCAAGCCGGCAAGGAAATCCGAGCATTGGCTGATAGCCTGCTGGTGTGAATAGACCTCACGGATATCCTCGAGTTTTGCACCGGGAAGCGCAAGCAGCGAATGGTCTATTTTAAGGCGCACTCCACGCACGATGCTCACATTGTATTCCGAAAGGAGGTCGTAGATGACATTCACCGAACCGGCAAGCGAGTTCTCGATGGGGAGCACTCCATACTCGCACAGGCCTGTGCTCACCGCACGGAAGACAGCATCGAAGCCACCTACATAGACCATTTCGGGAAGGTCGAAAAGACGCTCGGCCGCAAGGTGGGCATATGCACCTTCGCAACCTGAGCAAGCCACCGATGCACGCTTGGGGAACGACATGGGGGGCTTCGAGGTGAGCTCCTTTATCTGCTCGAAGAACTCGGTGCCCTGTGAGAGCATTCTTGTCTGATAGGACTCGCTGAGATCGAAGATGGTCTGGTACAACGAGCGACCATAGCCCTCGTACTCGGGGCCCAGTTTTTTGGAGATATTTTGCAGTACGGCACGCGCACGCGAAGGATGATAAACAACCATGTTGTTCTCTTTCTTGTAACGTGCGATGTCTGTCACCACCTGCATGCGCTCGGCGAACAGACGACACATTTCGCTGTCGATGCCATCTATTTTTTCACGTAATTCATCTAAATTCATGGTATATAATTTTATATCGTTCAATATGGAATAGCGCCAGCCGGGCTATTTATCACACACGCAACCACCCAGGGCCGCAAAATCGTCGAAGAAGAAAGGGTACGATTTTGCCACACACTCGGCACCCTTGATAAGGGTGTCGCCGGTAGCCACTGTCGATAGGATTGCCGCCGACATTGCTATGCGGTGGTCGCCGAAGCTATCGACTGGCTGTTGCGCCACGGCCTTGCCACCGACAACGGTGTAGGTATCCTCGCCAATGGTCGATTCGATGCCGAAGGCTGCAAGCACACTCTTCATGGCTGCAAGGCGGTCGCTCTCTTTGTAGCGAAGACGGCCAACGTGTGTAAACAGCGTAGCACCCTGAGCCGCCGCTGCCGCAACCGAAAGGATGGGCACAAGGTCGGGCGTATCGACACAGTCGAGCTCTGCGCCATGCAACTGCGACGGCATGGCTACAATGCCCTCGTCGGCGAAACGTATGTCGGCACCCATTTTGCGCAGGTGATCTACTATGCGACGGTCGCCCTGTAACGAATCGGCATTCATGCCACACACCGTAACAGGTTTGCTGCCGATAGCACCGGCCACCAACCAAAAAGCGGCTGCCGACCAATCGCCCTCGACGCGCACCGTAGAGGGTACGCTGTAGCGCTGCGGTGCAGGAACTACAAAAGCACCATCCTGCTCCTCGACCGTGATGCCCGAACTGCGAAGCGCATCGAGCGTCATACCCAAATAGGAGGCACTGGTGAGCTCGCCCTCCACATTCAGCCGGCTGGGCTTGTCGAGCATGGGCAGGGCAAACAGCAGGCCGGTGAAATATTGCGATGATATATTGCCGGGCAACGAATATTCGCCCGCCGTAAGGGTTCCCTTGCATGTAAGTGGCAGATGCGCTCCCTCGCAGTGCTCAACCAATTGAATACCGTGCTGCAACAAGACGTCGTAGAGCTGTTCCATAGGACGCAAAGGCAATTTGCCCTTGCCGGTGAGTGTGGCATCGGCACCAAGGGCCGCAACCACAGGCAGCAGGAAACGAAGGGTAGAACCACTCTCGCCACAAGGCAGCTCGCCGCCCTTGCGAAGCGAAATGGGAGTAACATCGAAAGCCCCGTTGCCATATTTTATGTCGGCACCCAAGGCATTGAGCGATTGCATGGTGGCACACAGGTCGTCGTTGAGCGAGTCGCAAAGCACCTGCGAAGGCGCCGTTGCAAGCGCTGCACAAATGAGCAACCTATGGGCCTGCGACTTCGAGGGAGGTGGGGTCACCCCGCCGCCAAGCACGCCCTTTACTATTTTATCCATAGCTATATTACCTGTTTTAGTTTTACAAGAACCTCATCGACAGGCACTGTTATAAGGTCGCAGTTGCCTATCGCACGCGGCAGCACCAACGTCAGGTTGCCTCCGCGGCGTTTCTTGTCGGAAAGGATTACATCGAACATCTGCTCGGCGCTGTAGGGACAACCGAGGTCGAAGCCATATTGCTCGAGAAGGGCGGTCAACGGCTTTTCGACATCGGCGAGCCCGAAGAGGGGCGCCATTTTGGCCGCTATAACCATACCCTTGGCCACAGCCGAGCCATGAGAAACCTCGAAATTACTCAGCTTCTCTATTGCATGACCGAATGTGTGACCAAAATTAAGCAATCCACGCTTGCCGTTATCGAATTCGTCCTCTTGCACAACGTCGCGCTTAATCTCGACGCAACGCGCAACCACATCTATTCTGTCGAAGGGCAATGTGTGCAATTTGTCGTAAAGCGCGGCATCGAGTATCACGCCATATTTTATGACCTCGGCACAACCGTCGCGATAGATGTCGCTCGAGAGCGTGTCCATGAGACGGGTGTCGCAGCACACCAGTCGGGGCTGATAAAAAGCACCCACCAGATTCTTGCCGGCAGGAATATCTATCGCCGTCTTTCCACCCACCGAGCTATCGACAGCCGCAAGCAGGGTTGTAGGCACCTGTATGTATGATATTCCTCGCAGATAGAGCGAGGCCGAAAGACCGCCAAGGTCGCCCACCACTCCGCCACCGAAGGCTACGAGGGCGTCGCTGCGTGTAAGACGGTTCCGGGCCATGAAATCGAGAAAGGCAAGCATGTTTTCGGCCGATTTCGATTCCTCGCCCGCTGGAATAACATATTTGCAGACGTCGTAGCCGGCAGCGGTGAGTTCTTTCATCATTGCGGCGCCATGCAAGGCATCGATATTGCTGTCGGTGAGCAACGCCAGGCGGCAATTGCCCACAAGCGCATGCAAACGCTCGCCAAGACAGGCAAGCGCACCATCGCCAATGATTATATCGTAGCTGCCCGAGGCAGCTACGTGTATTGTTTTGTATGTATCTGTTGTCATCCTTCGGATTCTTCTTTTGCTATGCGACCGTCGCGGAGCAGAGCACACAATGCCTGTGCATCCTCCTTGTCGAGCGCATCGCGATATTGCTTCAACGAATCAATCAATATATCAAGCTCGTCGAGAAGCGGCGCCTTGTTGTCGATGAAGAGCTCTGTCCACATAGCCTCGTTCAGACGAGCCACCCTTGTGAGGTCGCGGAAGCTACCGGCACTGTAACCATCGTGCTTCAGCGCTGCGGGGCTCTTGATGAAGGCGTTCGACACAACGTGGCACAACTGCGATGTGTAGGCAATCATGCGGTCGTGGTGCTCGGCCTTTGTCACCGAAAAAGATTTGAATTCGAGCGGAGCAAGCATACGCTTCACTTTGTCGAGCAGCTCCATGTCGTCATATACGGGTGGCACAATGACCATGGGAGCACCCTTGAACATAGTGGCGCGCGAGTACTTGAAACCGGAATATTGTGTACCGGCCATGGGATGGGCACCAACGTATGTAAATCCGTAACGTGCGGCATATTCGAAGCCCACACGGCACACCGATTCCTTCACTCCGCAGAAATCCATCACCGTAACCGACGACGGTATCTGCGATGCATTCTCTTCGAGATAGGCCACAACAGCCTTCGGCGACAGAGCAATGATAATTAAATCGCACTCGGGGTAACGCTCGGGGAGCAGCAGGTCGTCGATGGTTCCACTCAGCTTGGCATATCCCAGGATTGTGGAATTTATGTCGTAACCATATACAACGTCCCCAGCGGCCTTATATGCTTTCGCTACCGAACCGCCTATAAGACCTAATCCAACTACACCTATTTTCATCGCTGTTACTTATTGATAAGCATTCGCATTTCGTTCACTCGCTCGGCCACATCGGCAAACTGCTCGGGTGTGAGCGACTGTGCACCGTCGCACAATGCGCAAGGCGGGTTGTTGTGTACCTCGATGATAAGGGCGTCGGCACCTGATACTGTAGCTGCGCAAGCCATGGGCTTCACAAGGCGGGCAACGCCTGTTGCGTGGCTGGGATCGACAACTACGGGCAAGTGTGAAAGCTCGTGGAGCATGGGAACCGATGCAAGGTCGAGCACGTTACGTGTATATGTGTCGAAGCTGCGGATGCCTCGCTCGCAGAGCATGACATTCTCGTTACCCTCGGCAAGTATGTACTCGGCGCTCATGAGGAACTCCTTGAGGGTTGCGGCAAGACCGCGTTTAAGAAGAATAGGTTTCTTTGAGCGTCCCAACTCCTTGAGAAGCTCAAAATTCTGCATATTTCGTGCACCCACCTGTATGATATCCACATCGGCAAACATATCGAGGTGAGCGGCATTCATAATTTCTGTTACAATGGGCAGTCCGGTCTCTTTGCGAGCCTTGAAAAGCAACTCAAGACCTTCGCCACGAAGTCCCTGAAAATCGTATGGAGATGTACGGGGTTTGAAAGCTCCTCCACGAAGCATCTTGGCACCGGCGGCCTTCACAGCCTTGGCAACGGTGATAATCTGCTCCTCAGATTCCACAGAACAGGGGCCGGCAATCATACAGAAGTTGCCACCACCTATCTTGACCTTGTTCTCGCCCTCACCCACCTCAACGACTGTATCGTTGGGATGAAAACGGCGGCTCGCACTCTTAAAGGGCTCGCTCACACGGCTCACCTTATCTACTATCTCGAGGCTGGCGAGCAGGTCTATGTCTATTCTACTTGTATCTCCGATAAGACCAATAATGGTTTGGTACTCACCTTCGCATACGTGAACTCTCACTTTTTGCGCTTCTATCCATTGGACAAGTTTATCTTTTTGCGCTTTTGTAACTCCGCTTTTTAATACAGCTATCATACGTCTTTCGTATTTATTTTGTTATTTCTCTTTAGTCGGCACAAATATACAAATAAAAACTACCGAGAAAAGCTGTTTCCTGTTTTTTTTGGCCCGAATATTGGTTTTATGGCGCTTTTATTGCAAAAAGCATTACAAATTCCATCGACAAAAGATTTTCCCGAAACTACGTTGCACGATATATCATATAAGGATATAACAACAAAAAAGCATTTCAAAAAAAATTACTTTACAGCAGAGAGAAGAAGAGCGAAACAAGAAGGATATAACCATGAAGACATTTAAGCCTTAATGCAAATAAATCGCTTTTATTCGCTTGATTACACATACTATCACTATCTTTGTAAACGTATTGCATATTGTCATTCGTGCATTATGTATAAAAGCCAAGAAACACAAAGATTATCTTACAGATACTACTATGCAAAATATTCAAACTGGAATTAAAATTTACTTTGAAAAGTTCTCAGATTTCATCTGTCGTTTTTACAATCGACTCGGTTGCATCGCATCCCCATTTGTAAAAGAATTTCCATATATCGTCATATTCCTGAAACTAATGGGAATAGCAGCAATATGGAACAGCAAAGAGACCCTAATTCAAAAAATAGGGGGGGGGAAGCATACACGCCTCTCTTTGGCAGAATGGCCTTACTATTCCTTTTTGCATACATCGGTGCGACCATTATATATAATATAAAACAACGTACACTCAAACTGGCGGTAAAAATTTTCTTTTACTTTATAACGGTAACCCTATATACAATCGCGTTTTTCCTACAAACAAATTTCCAACTTGAAATTTGCAATCCCACCTGCTTTACATTATTGGCAGAAACAACATCTACCGAATCGCGCGAATTCATCGATCAATACATATTTTCCAGCAGCATAATCCCAACGCTAAAGAAAGTATTTATTTATCTATTTATAATCATATGCTCCGAAATCTTATGGAACAAAATTATAAATAGGCCCAACAAGCAATACACCATTGCAAAAATCCTTATAACAATTACATTAACACCGATACTACTATTTGCTTCATATTCAACAAATATATATTGGAAAATATATAATGCCAAGTCTACCGATGAAATAAGTTTTCTAACTGCACCAACAGATCCCATTTCATCCATTTTCCTTTCACATTGCTTGCTTAACACGATGAAGCAAAGCATGGAAAAATTCACAATACTAAACAAAGCTATATATAATGAGGCGGCATCGCATAACACATCAAACGATTCATTAAATATAGTTGTAGTCATTGGAGAATCTTATATAAAATCACATTCTCGGTTATATGGTTACAATTTAAATACAACCCCTAATTTAAGTAAGGAGCAAAACAAGGAACGGTTATTTGTTTTTAACGATGTAATAACATCGTCTAATAGCACAAGTCTTATAATGAAAAACATCGTATGCTGCAACAACAGCAGCAGCGGTGAGGATTGTTATGACTACCCGAGTTTTCTCACTATATTCAAACAAGCCGGATACGACGTCTATTTTTGGGACAACCAAAAGAGCATGGCCGAAAACGCAGTATATTCATACACATTGAATAGTTTCTTATACAATCCCGAGATATGCAAAGTAGCATATACAAAAACAAACGACCAATCGTTTCAATATGACGAACAGATTGTCGATTCATTCGAAGAAAACATTGGCGAGCCACCGGGCAAGCACAATATTGTACTATTCCACCTGAACGGACAACATACGATGCCCAATGAACGCTATCCACACAATACTTTCAAACATTTCACCGCCGATAGTGTGAAAAACGACCAACCATATATAACCGATGAAATGAAAGAGCAAATCGCCCATTACGACAATGCCACCTTATATAACGACTATATACTTAATCGCATTATTAGGTTATTCGAAAACAGCAACACCATGCTAGTTTATTTTTCCGACCACGGCGAGGAAGTATATGACTACAGACCCCAAATCGGAAGAACATATGGTGATATAACTGCAAATATTCTAAAATATCAATACGATATCCCGTTTATGATATGGTGTTCGAATACATTTCAAAAGAACAATCCCGCGACCATAAACGCCATTAAACAGGCCGTAAACCGCCCGTTTATAACCGACAACATCTGCAATATGCTTTTTAATGTAGCCGGAATAGAAACACCCTACTACAGAGATTCACTCGATCTTATAAGCCCCAACTACAGATGCACTGAACGAATTATCAAACAAAAATACAACTACGAATACATACGTAACTCTTTGGATAAATAACAGAAAGAGGACACCTCGAAAATATTATTCGGGGCTACAATATTCAATGCGGGATGTCATTGCAAGTACAGCAATGACACCCCACTTTTTCATATACAAGAACGAAAAACATACTAATTAAAGAAATTTTTCTTTAATTGTTTTGGTAATTAACTAAAAAGTTATATCTTTGCACTTGGAGAACTTCGGCAAACTAGAAAATTATCCTAAAAACAAGCCATTCAGCACCACTACAAAGCCTGAAGGCAAGCAGGGAAGTTTGTGAGTTACATCCTTAGTTTTCAAGAGAATAAATATTGTAATATAAATTTTAACAATTAAATTTTATGGCACAGATTGATCTTACCAAGTATGGTATCACCGGTACCACAGAGGTTATCTACAATCCCTCTTATGAGCAGCTTTTCGCTGAGGAGACAAAACCGGGTCTCGAAGGTTTCGAAAAAGGTCAGGAGACTGAGCTTGGTGCAGTAAACGTAATGACAGGTGTTTACACAGGTCGTTCACCCAAAGACAAATTCATTGTATTCGATGAGACTTCTAAGGACACAGTATGGTGGACTTCAGAGGAATATAAGAACGACAACAAGCCCCTTTCTACAGAGTCTTGGAATGTCCTCAAGGAGATTGCTCAGAAGGAGCTTTCAGGCAAAAAATTGTTCGTAGTTGACGCATTCTGCGGCGCTAACCCCAGCACACGTCTTAAAGTACGTTTCATCATGGAGGTAGCATGGCAGGCTCACTTCGTAACAAACATGTTCATCCGCCCCACAGCTGAGGAGCTTGCTTCATTCGGCGAGCCCGACTTCGTAATCTACAACGCTTCTAAGGCTACAGTACCCAACTACAAGGAGCTCGGCCTCAATTCAGAGACAGCTGTTGTATTCAACCTTACATCTAAGGAGCAGATCATCATCAACACATGGTACGGTGGTGAGATGAAGAAGGGTATGTTCTCTATGATGAACTACTACCTCCCCTTGCAGGGTATCGCTTCAATGCACTGCTCGGCTAACACCAACGAGAAGGGCGAGACAGCAGTATTCTTCGGTCTTAGCGGTACAGGTAAGACTACTTTGAGTACAGATCCCAAGCGTATGCTTATCGGTGACGACGAGCACGGATGGGACGACGAGTGCGTATTTAACTTCGAGGGCGGTTGCTACGCTAAGGTTATCAACCTCGACAAGGAGAGCGAGCCCGATATCTACAACGCTATCCGTCGCGACGCACTTCTCGAGAACGTAACTGTTGACGCTGAGGGCAAGATCAACTTCGCTGACAAGAGCGTAACAGAGAACACTCGCGTATCTTACCCCATCAACCACATCGAGAACATCGTTAAGCCCGTTTCTAAGGCTCCCGCAGCTAAGAAGGTTATCTTCTTGTCAGCTGACGCATTCGGTGTATTGCCTCCCGTATCTGTTCTTACACCCGAGCAGACACAGTACTACTTCCTCTCTGGCTTCACAGCTAAGTTGGCAGGTACAGAGCGCGGTATCACAGAGCCCACTCCTACATTCTCGGCTTGCTTCGGCGCAGCTTTCTTGAGCTTGCACCCCACAAAGTACGGTGAGGAGTTGGTTAAGAAGATGGAGATGAACGGTGCTAAGGCATACCTCGTTAACACAGGTTGGAACGGTACCGGCAAGCGTATCTCTATCAAGGATACACGTGGTATCATCGACGCTATCCTCGACGGCTCTATCGACAACGCACCTACAAAGTCTATTCCTTACTTTGATTTCGTTGTTCCCACAGAGCTTCCCGGCGTTGATCCTAAGATCCTCGACCCCCGCGACACTTACGAGTGCTCTTGCCAGTGGGAAGAGAAAGCAAAGGACCTCGCAGGTCGTTTCATCAAGAACTTCACCAAGTACACTGGCAACGAGGCTGGTAAGGCTTTGGTTGAGGCTGGTCCCAAGCTCTAATAGATATACAACATTATCTAAATACGATAAGGTCGGGTCGATTGACTCGGCCTTATCTTTTTATTTATAGATTTCCGAGCACAATTATATAAAATACAGAAACTTTCTGTTATTTTTGCGACATATAAATAACGGATTAGCAAACAACTAATACAAGGAACTATGAAACTAATGAAATTTCTTTTTGTTGCATTATTCATGCTAATGGCAGGAACAATGCAAGCTACAGAAACAGTATCGTGCAACCCCGCCACATGCAACACGCCCGAGGAGCTCGATGGCGACTCGGTGTGGGTAACCGGCGAGGCGCTCATCACAAAAGCGTCGCAGCTGTCGGCCAACAACACACAATCGGGCTTCCCCACCGACAACCTGTTGCGCCCCGAGAGCGAGGGTTACGGCACAAACCAATACATCTGGCACACATCGTGGGGCAACCCCGCGGTTCCGCCCAGAGGCACCGACACCTATCTGCAGGTAAAATTCAATACACCGCAGACCGACATCATCTTCACAATGATAGGTTCGACATGGGTATCGACAAGCGACACCCCCACCGAGGTAGTTGTGATGGCAACCAACGACCTCAACGGCGAATGGACCGAGGTTGAGCACCTTAAAGACATGCAGTACGACTTCACCTCGTTCTCGCCAGAGCGCTACACATCGCCCCGCATCGCCCTTGGCGCCGAGTACAGCTACGTGCGCTTCGTAGTGAAGAAGACCATAAACGTGAACAACAGCAGCCGCTACGACACCAACGGCAACCCCTTTGTGTCGCTGGGCCGTTTCCAGGTATATAACGCAGTGAAAAGCGCTCCCACCCCCGTAGATAAGGAAGATTGCATCAATCTGTTGTTCATTGGTAACAGCATCACATACGGCGCCGGACTGAGCTTCCCCGCAACCGAAGCACCTCCCGCAGTGTGCCGCGAACTGGTAGAGAGCGCCACCGGCATCACCACCAACCTTTACAACGGAGGCCACTCGGGTATCACCACCCTCGGTTTCATGCCCGGACGCGACGACCTGACACGCCTGATAACCGCAGCAAAGGCCTTCCAGAAGAACAACAACGGCCCCATCTACATCTCTATCATGCTTGGTACAAACGACAGCGCCATGAGCGGTCCCGAGGGAGCGCCCGTGAGCCCCGACAACTACAAGGCCAACATGAAGGCTATAATCGACGAGCTGATAAGCAAGATTCCCGGCTGCAAGATATTGCTGAACTACCCCATATGGTACAGCCCCAACACCTACAATGGCGGTAAATATCTGCAGGAGGGCCTCGACCGTCTGCGCAGCTACTACCCCTACATCGACGAGATTACACAGGAGTATGAGCAGGTAATTGCCGGCGACCGCCAGTCGTGGGAATACTTCGAGGACAACAACGCGTTGTTCATTGCCGAGAGTGGCTATTCGGGTACATTCTATCTGCACCCCAATGCACAGGGCGCCCGTCGCCTTGCCGAGGTGTGGACAAGCAAGATCATGGAGATGATTGTAGCCGACGGCGTAGCAACCACGGTAACATACAGCATAGAGGACGCCGATGGTAATTTCATCGAGGAGATTGACTACATTAGCCGCGACGGCGACACCATCAGCGTAATGCCCGATTTCGCAGGAAAACGCGCCTTCACCGAATATACCATCAAGACACCCACCGTGGTGAAGAAGGGCGAAAAGAACCTCATCAACGTCGTTGCCACATGGCAGCTGCCCTTCAAGGTGAGCACCGACCTGAAAAACGCCTATTGGTACAACCTTGCCCTGCGCGAAGGCTCCGACTACGTAACAGCCGACAATAGCTACAAATGTAACACCAACCCCACAAGAGAGCAGGCTATTACCTACCCCTACCAGTGGGCATTCAAGGGCGACCCCTACAATGGCATCATCGTCTATAACCGCAGCGACACCACCAAGACACTCGCTCCCGTGAACAACAAGGCCGTCCTCGACAAGCAGACATACAGCTGGGAGATACAGGAGGCTACCAACGGCTTCTTGCTCGCAAACGACGAGGGTAAATACATCAACGAATATGGCGGCCCCGGCGGTCAGCTCGCTTTCTGGAGCAGTTCTACCGATGTAGGCAGCATATTCAATGTGAGCGAAGTGGGCTCAATGCTCGTTAAGAGCGTGACACTGCCCTCGGGAGCATCCATCAAGATATTCATCGCATCGGAAGAAAAGGCCAACGGCCGCGCCGTATTGGTAATCCCCGGCGGCGGATATTCATTCGTGGCAGGTAGCAACGAGGGTGCCGACTGGGCGCCATTCTTCAATAGTCTGGGCTACACAGTGGCAGTGCTCAAATACACCGTTCCCCCCACCTCGGCCGGATTGCCCCTGCAGCAGGCACGCGAAGCCATGAGCCATCTGCGCGAGAACGCCGAGGCACTGCGCGTCACCACCGGACAGATTGGTGTGATGGGCTTCAGCGCCGGCGGCCACTTAGCCTCAACGGTTGCCACACGCGTCAAGGGCGACGAAGCCGCTGCCTTCCAGATACTGTTCTACCCGGTAATCACCATGAACTCGGCATATACCCATGCCGGTTCACGCCAAAACCTATTGGGCAGTAACAACGCCCCCTCGCTAGTTAACCAATATAGTAGCGAGAAACAGGTGAAAGCAGGAAACCCCATGGCCTACCTCTGCTGGGCCGATGACGACGGCACCGTATCGCCCCGCAACAGCACCGAGTACATTGCCGCTCTCGAGAAAAACGGCGTACCCGTGCACTCAATAAATTTCCCCGACGGCGGACACGGTTACGGATACAGTCCCTCGTTCAAATACCACGACGAGATAATGGAAGACCTCACTGAGTGGATGCTGAGCATAGACGAGGTGCTCACCAACATAGAGAGCCCCGTATATACCGACAGCGAGGAGGGCACATACTACAACCTGCAGGGACAGCCCGTAGAAACACCGCAACGCGGAATTTACATAAAGAAATCGAAGAAGATTTTCATCAAGTAAAAGACCAATATATTAAGGCTGACTAATTTTAGTCAGCCTTAATATATTTACCCATGAAGGATTCTCGTTCTATCTTCGCAACTACGCCCCTTACAAGGCGTAAACTAATCCTTATTATATATAACAACCGGACGGGTGCGTCTGATGCTCATCGACGGGAACCACATATCGTCGGCTGTTATTCCACATTTTTCGATGGCCTCCACGCAATACTCAAGGCGGCCAAAATCGGTGTCAACGTTATTTGTACCGAATGTAAATTTTAGGCCACGAGCCTTGGCCATGCCAATAATCTTCAGGCTCGGTATTCGGTAGCGCGGGTTAATCTCGAGCGCTATATTGTATCGTCCAAGAACATCGAGCACCTGTGCAACCCTCTCGTCGGTCCAATATTTATCGTAGTCGGCATTCATATCCTCGGGGATATATGTAGGGTTGGCAAAAATATCGGCCGGTTCGTTGGTCAATATCTTCACCGTCTGCTCCACTATCCTATCCATATACTGCTCCTTGGTCACGCCGTCGTAGTGCACCTCCTCGGTGCGATAGATGCGCGAATTGCGATCCTTGTGATCCCTTATGGTCATTGCATCGGTCAATAGGTAATCGAAAATGCCGAGCGCCTCTTGCGAAAAAGTGGATGTCCAACGGCGCCCCTCGCCCTGAACACCGCAAAGGAACGGCAGAGGCTTCACCTCGTCGTAATATTCATAGACCTCCTTATCGTCGGCAAGCATTCGGCCCACACCACCCTCACCGGCATTGGGCGCCACTCCATAGTTGATGCCGTAGTTCATGGACATGGCGTGAGCCGCCTCTTTGGTGAGGCCACCCTTTAGGTGCACATGATAGTCAATCACAGGGAAACCACGCTGCTGCAAGCGTATGATGGCGTCGTTCTGCTCGTCGATAGCCGGCAGGGTGTCGTTCTCGTTACGCACATCGTCGGCAAGCTCCACAATGGAGATGTCGCGCAGTTTTACATCGCCCTTTTTACCCACAAGCATCACATCGCCCGAGCCCAGCAAGCGATTGGCGTATTCGGCTGTGCGATAGGACTTTTCGGGCTCTGTGTAGCACACCACATCAGTGCCATTGATGCTCACCGATATATTTTTTCCGCGGACAGCTATCTGGAAAGCGAACCAACTGCTGTCGGCAGCCAACGAGCGATAGAGGTTACGTACCGATGCAAGACTGCCGCTCTTCAGTGTGCCGTCTATTGCACCATTGCGCAGCAACACCTCGTAGCCACTCGCACCATCGGTATGGAACAGGATTGAAGCCTCTGCACCATCGGCCGTATAGGCCTCGCCACGCATAATGAAATTTTTATACTCACCCGCAGAGGTCAGGCTGTCGCCGGGGACAAGGGCTATTTCGCCGTTCTTCACTGTGGAGCCATCGTTGCTCGTCCAGTCACCAGCTGTTCCACACGACATTACCATCAGCGCCAATAGCGATAAAATAGAATTTTTCATAGTTGCAGTTTTTCGGATTTTTATATACAGCGCTAAAAATACAACAATTACACTACATAATATCATTGTCGTACATATTTTCTTGTATTGGGTGCTCGGCAACCACACGATATAGCATAAACCTACTATGCAGCATTAAATATATCACAAAAATTGCTATTTCGGCACATACAACATATCTGTAATTTTGCAAACGAAATAAAACGCCCAAACGATTATGAAAAAGCTTGTCATAGCACTAATTTTTGCACTGTTGCACACAGCAGTGACCACAGCAACGACACCCGTCCCCGAAAGCACAACCACCAACGAGCAGAAAAAAGGAGGATACATATCGGGACATGTCATCGAGAAGAAGAGCGAGGAGAACATACCCTTTGCCAACGTGTTTATAGTGGAAACAAAAGATGGAACCACCAGCAACGAATCGGGCCACTTCGAATTCAAGCAGATGCGCCCCGGCAAATACACCATCCGCGTGTCGGCAATGGGCTACCAGACGCAGACAAAAGAGGTGACCGTGAGCAAGGAGTATGCAACGGTGGTGCACTTCGAAATGATAGACGAGGCACTGAAGATTGAGGAGCTCGTCGTATCGGCCAACCGCAACGAGGTGAGCCGTCGCGAGGCACCCGTAGTGGTAAACATCGCCGGCCCCAAGCTGATAGAGACCGTCAACTCGACCGACCTTGCAAAAACGCTGAACTACCTGCCCGGACTGCGCGTGGAGAACAACTGCCAGAACTGTGGTTTCCCGCAGGTGAGAATAAACGGTCTCGAAGGCCCCTATTCGCAGATACTAATAAACAGCCGCCCTGTGGTGAGCGCCCTCAGCGGAGTATATGGCCTTGAGCAGATACCGGTGAACATGATTGAGCGCGTCGAGGTGGTGCGCGGTGGCGGTTCGGCGCTCTTCGGCGCAAACGCCGTGGGCGGAACAATAAACATCATCACCAAAGACCCCGTAAACAATTCGTTCCAGATATCGTCGAACCTATCGAACATGAACGGCGAGGCATGGGAGCAGTATATGGGTGCAAACGCATCGCTCGTGTCCAAGGACAATTCGTACGGCATTGCCATATACGAGAGCTATCGCAACCGCAACGCCTATGACCACGACGGTGACGGCTTTTCGGAACTGGGACAGCTGAACATGAACACCTTCGGACTGCGCACATACTACCGTCCCACACACTCGAGCCGCATCAACCTCGAGTATCACACCACCAACGAAACCCGTCGAGGAGGAAACAAATTCGACCTGCAGCCTCACGAGGCCGACATTACCGAGCAGACCAAGCACATAATAAACAGCGGTGGCCTGTCGTACGATAAATTTTGGAACGACTACCAGCACAAGCTCTCGGTCTATGGTTCGTTGCAGCACATCGACCGCGACAGCTACTACGGAGCACAGCGCGACCCCTATGCCTATGGCAAGACCGATGACCTCACATGGGTAACAGGCGCCACATACACCGGCAGCATGGAAAAATGCCTCGTTTCGCCGGCCACATTTACCGGTGGCGTGGAGTTCCAGGAGAACAAGCTGCACGATGTGATGACCGGTTACAACCGCGACATGAAGCAGGATGTACGCATAGCAAGTATGTTCGTACAGAATGAATGGGATTTGGATATCTTCTCGCTCCTTTTGGGCGCCCGCGTGGACAAGCACAACCTGATAGACAACCCCATACTGAGCCCGCGCGTGAACCTGCTGTACAAGCCCAACGACAACCTGCAGGCCCGACTGACCTACTCGACCGGATTCCGTGCTCCGCAGGCCTACGACGAGGATTTGCACGTGACAGCCGTTGGTGGCGAAGGCGTACAGATTGTGCTTGCCGACGGACTGAAAGAGGAGCGTTCGAACAGCGTCAGCGGCTCTATCGACTGGAGCACAAAGCTGGGACACTGGCAATCGAACATATTGCTCGAAGGCTTCTACACCGGGCTCGACGACGTATTTGTGCTCGAGGATATAGGCAAGAACGAAGAGGGCTACCTGCTCAAGGAGCGACGCAACGGCAGCGGTGCAAAGGTATATGGCGTAAACCTCGAGGCCAAAATGGCTCATGGCAAGGACATCACCATACAATTTGGAGCAACAGCACAGCGCAGCCGCTACAATTGCGCCGAGGTGTGGAGCGAAGCGGATGGCGAAGCACTCACCACACGCCGCATGCCCCGCACACCCGACTACTATGCCTACCTGACACTGACAACAGCGCCATTCAAGAATTTCGAAGCATCGCTCTCGGGCACATACACCGGCAAAATGATTGTCCCCCACTATGCGGGATACATAGAGAGCGACCGCATGGAGAATACACCCGAGTTCTTCGATGCAAACATAAAGCTAAGCTACACATTCGTACTTCGCGACCACATTAAATTGCAGTTGAACACCGGCGTGCAGAATATCCTCGACAGCTTCCAGAAAGACCTCGACAAGGGCGAATTCCGCGACTCGGGATATTTCTACGGCCCCACACAGCCCCGCACATTCTTCGTGGGCATGAAGATTACAAACTAACATAATACAACAAGAGCAAGCGCCCCACGGGACGCTTGCTCTTGTTATTGTAACTGCTATTGCTATTTGTTCTTGGGAAGGAATAACTGCAACAACACGCAACCAAGGATAGCCGAGATGAACGAACCGCACAGGATACCAAGCTTGGCCTGTCCCAACAGCTCGGCGCCCTTCACAGGCAGCGGCGAATACGAGAGGTCGGCAATAAATATCGACACGGTAAGACCGATACCGCACAGTGCACATACACCGGCAAATGATTTCCAGTTGGCACCACTGGGCAATGATACAATCTTGCACTTGACAGCGACCCAGGCAAACAGCAGAACACCCACAAATTTACCTACAACGAGGCCGGCCATCACCGACATGCCCACACCCGAAACAAGGCTACTGAAATCCATCTCGGACAGATCGACGCCGATATTTGCAAAGGCGAACAAGGGGATAACCACATAGCCGATGAGCGAATGCAAGCCATCCTCGAGATGCTGCAAGGGGCTGATGAGCTTGTCGGCAGCCGACTCGACGCTCTTGAGCTTGTTTATCTCGTCGTGGCTCAGTATAATGGTGCTTTTCTTACTAGCATTTATTATGGGGAAGCTGCTGATGTTCTCCTTGATGCGTTTCAGGTAGTAACCAGTACCGTTTTGCAGTGTCGAAGGCACGCAGAAGGCTGTTATAACACCGGCGATGGTAGCATGAATACCCGAATTGAGCATTGCATACCACAGCACCAATCCTGTGAGCAGATAGAAGGTCTTGCTGAACACCCTGAAGTAGTTACCGGCAACCATCACCACCACGCACAGCAACGACAGCAGCAGGAAGGCTGTGTGCAATTCCGATGTATAGAAAAGGGCTATCACTATGATGCCTCCAAGGTCGTCGGCAACGGCAAGAGCAGCCAAAAAGACCTTTAATCCGGTGGGCACACGGGTGCTGAACACGGCAAGCACACCAAGCGAGAAGGCTATGTCGGTCGCCATGGGGATGGCTATACCACGCTGCATATCGGCATCGCCCGGGCACAGCAGCCAGAAGACGAGCACAGGGAAAAGCATTCCACCGCATGCACCGATTATTGGAAGCATGGCCTTTTTAGGCGAAGAGAGGTCGCCGACAAGGAATTCGCGTTTAATCTCCAGGCCCACCGACAAGAAGAAGAGTGCCATCAAAAAGTCGTTTATCACCTGCATCAACGTCATGTCGTGACCATTGTGACTGAAGAAATTAAATCCACCGATAGATACACTTACAATGCTCTGCCAGAAATCGAAATAGTACTCTTTAATGGAGCTGTTTGCACACACAAGCGCACAGACGGTCGCAATAAGAAGCAGCACACTGGCCGAGACATATTTTTTAAGCATGCTCATAAAACTGTAATTTGCCATACTGTTTATTTTGTTATTGAAATATTTCACAAAAATAAAAAAATATATGATAACAACGACTATGTTTCGCCTTTTTTCGAGCGCAATTATTCGAACAGGCATAAACTACGAGCGACACCGCTGATATTTGCAGTGTCGCTCGCTGTATGAAGGAAAAGACGGCAGACCTTAGTATCTGTCCTCGGGGATGTGGCTCGACACCACGCCCTTGGGAACAAGTTCGAAGTAGTCGTGGTTGAATTCGCGGTCGGGCGACTCGTCAACCTTCTTCATGCGCAACCAATGGTCGTTGTCGTCGAAGTATTTCTGTGTGATGATGATGCGTATTGCACCCAACTGGTCGCGCGCAAGGCCTTCGCTCGACTGGCGATAGTACGATGCAGGCGCCTTCATATATCCGTGGTTACGCATGGTTTTGTCGTTCTCCACGCCGTTGTCGTCGGTCTTGGCATCGGCAATCCAACCGATGCGAGGGTCGTCGGCGGTTATTTTAAGATCAACAGGTATGCCTGTCACTTTGCCATCGACATAGAACTGCGTGATGGCGCGGATGCTGGTTGCCGTGTAGCCCATGCGCAGCTCGTATGTACCCGCGGGAACGGGCGGCAGACGATATTCGAGGTCGTAATTTCCAACCACGATGATTTCGTCGCCCATGTAGTTGCAACCCCAGCTATAGGGACAGAAATAGTGGAATTCGGTAGTGATGTCGTTGAATTTCATATTCTTGCAATATCCTGCAGGAATATTGTAGTCGCCATGGGTACACTCGCCACCGGTCTGCTCCCATCGTCCAAGGCGCACACCGTTGTTGGCGAGCTCGGGGAACAGGGACGACACATCGAAGCGCATGCGCTCGTTGAGTACATTTCCCTTCATTTCGTCCTCGTTATATACAAGGATTTTGTCGATGGGGTGTATCACTCCGTTTAGGGCGCTCTGCACGAAGCCGGCATACTCCTCTTGCTCGGTAAATTCGCTAAGGGGAATGACGCGCACCTTCAGGTGCTTGTTCATTTCGTATTGCTTGGTCGAGCGATGCGAGTAATTGAGATAGATATTCTGCACCTCGTTTACATCGTCGCTGCTGAGTGGCTTGCACACCTTCATCATAGTGCCAAGCATCGTTTCGTAGTAGTCCATGCGATCTACATTTGCCACCATACCCCTGTTGCTTTCGCTCTTGTAGTATGTGTGCGAAAGGCCGTAGAGGACTATCATATTGTAGTTGAGCTCTCTGTCGAGGAAGTGGTATGCGATGAATTTGTTCAGCGCGTTACGCGGGCTTTGCGGGTTGTCCCTATCCTCGGTGCCGTACCATTTCTCGGCAAACGCCTTCAGGTCGTCAAGGTTGTATATACCCTCCTTGGCAAATATGTCGTCGGTCTCTACGAAGGCGGTGAACTTGGTATAATAGGTGTGGGGGTAACGGGCTGTATTTATTCCGCACGATTGGTCCTTGAAACAGGTTGCGGGTTCATAGCCCAATGTATATTCCTCGCCATTGAGCAGCGCTTTGTAGCTCTGCAGCTTCGTGTCGAAGCCGGTTTCTTGCAGCGCTGCCGACATGAGGCTGAAGTAGGGCTGGTCGGCAATCAGCTTGGGCAAGGTGTTGGTCGATGGAGCCACCGCCCTATCCATAATGTGCACAATGCCATTCTCTACAAGGTTGTCGCCCTCTACTATTCCCGCCTGGTTGTTAATCATGATGCGGAACCTCTCGTCAACGGTGACGAAACTTACGCTCAAGTAGCGGTCGTTGTAGTTACGGGTGTCGATAACGCCCTCGCCCATCTGTGCCATTTCGTAACCATAAGGTATTATGTGTGTCCTTGCAATGACAATGGCCATCGAGTCGGTGAGATCCTCGAGGAAGGGCGAGGTGATACCCGTCCATGTGGGGTTGGGATCGTTCTTAGTGGAATCCCATGCCTCGAACTGCTCGCGCAGATAAATATCTATCGCTTCGTCGTCGGGCAGGAAGAACGTGTATGTACCATACGTAGATAGCAGTCCGAACATATCGGCCTGCTTCAGAATGGCAATCATCTTACTGAACCTATCCTCGCGATTGAGAATGAAGTCGGCAATCGTTTCGCCGGTAAATGTGTATCGATTGGATTTATCGATCTCGTCACTACAAGCCGTAAAGGCCGTTCCAAGCATATAGGCAACCACCAAGGCACCTACTAATTTCATTATCTTTTTCACAATTCCGAATTTTGCACAAAAATAATAATGTTTTACAGCAAGTGCAAATAAAAACGGAAAAAGCGTGCAAAACGGTTCCGCCGAACGGCATTTACAAATCGCCGGAGAGCACCTGAATGACAACGCGCTCGGTGAGTGCATCCTCGCCCATGGCGTCGTAGTTCTTTTTCAGGCTGGCACCGAACAGCGATGCGAACGACTGATAAAAGGCGGCCTTGAAAGAGCCCATAAAGAGCCTTATCAGCTGATAGGCATTCTGGTCGCACTGCCTATCGACGAGCTTTATGAGCAGCTTGCCCTGTCGCAACGACAATCTTTTCATGCGTGGGGTGTATATCTCTTTCAGTTCCTTTTCGAGAGCATCCAAATGTCGTTTTTTGGCCTTTTCATCGGGTAAAAGCTGTAACGATTCGTAGGTTTCGATGATTATTCCGCGTATCTCGGTCGCCAGCGGTAGTGTCTTTTTCACATCATAAACAAGGCGGTCGTAGTTGCGTCTTTCGCGACGGCTCCTGAACTCGAGCGGCTTAAAAATATGAACCGTGGGAAGTTGGATGTATGGTATTTTCTCGCCCTTGTGCACTGCAGTGCCCACTATATAGAGCCTCTCGTTGTCGGTCTGTGCCGGCAAGGGCATCGACAACAAAAAGAGAAACGACAACAGCAGTATTTGTACAAAGGTGCTTTTCATGCTTGCAAAAATAAACTATTTACAGCAAGTTGCCCCATAACTTTATATTAAAAAAAGAAAAGAATGTACAGCATACGGATAAAAATCGCTATCTTCGCAACATATTTATAAACAGTTATAACAACAATTGGCATGAAAGAGTTTTTCAAGGTTCTGAAGAGATACATTCCGCCTTACAAGAAAATGCTTCTATTTTCTTTGATATTCACATTCATTTCGGCAATACTGAACGTATTCTCGTTTATGATAATAATACCTATTTTGCAGATTCTCTTCAAAATAACCGACACCTCGGGCATACAGTTCATTCCGTGGAGCGAGATGAACTCCGAAAACATAAAGGATGTAGCAATAAACAATGCCAATTATTATCTGAATGGTTTCATCGAGAGCTACGGAGCTTCGATGACACTGATGCTGTTGGGTATATTCCTCATTGTGATGACACTGCTGAAGACAGCAAGCTACTTCGGCTCGTCAGCATCAATCATTCCGTTGCGTACAGGCATTGTGCGCGACATACGCACACAGCTCTACAACAAGGTATTGAGCCTGCCGCTCGGTTTCTTCTCGAAGGAGCGCAAGGGCGACATCATTGCCCGCATGAGTGGCGACGTAGTGGAGGTGGAGAACTCCATTTCGGGCTCGATAGACATGCTCATAAAGAACCCCATCTACATTGTGATATATTTCACCACGCTCATTTACCTCAGCTGGGAGCTCACCCTTTTCACAATCACCGTATTCCCCGTTCTTGGATGGATTATGGGCCTTGTAGGAAGAAAGCTCAAGCAGAAATCGCTGGTAGCACAGGCCAAACTGAGCGAAACTATGTCGCAGATGGAAGAGACGCTGGGCGGCTTGCGCATTGTGAAGGCCTTCCTTGCCGAAAAGAAGATGTCGAACCGCTTCCTGAAGGTGAGCAACGAGCTCCGCAACGCAACCATGCGCGTAACAATGCGTCAGGCGATGGCACACCCCGTGAGCGAATTCCTTGGTACATGCGTAATTGTCATTGTGCTGTGGTTCGGCGGCACACTTATATTGGGCAATAATTCGCCCATCTCGGCGCCGGCCTTCATCTACTATCTGACCATTCTCTACAGCATCATCAACCCGCTGAAGGAGTTCTCGAAGGCATCGTACAACATCCCCCGCGGATTGGCGTCTATGGAGCGCATCGACAAGATACTCAATAGCGAGAACCCCATTTGCGACAAGAAAGAGGCTGTTGCCATCAAGAACCTCGAGAAGGAAATTGAGCTGCGCGACCTCTGCTTCTCGTACGACGGCGAAAAGAGCGTCCTGAAAAATATCAACCTCACCATAGGCAAGGGCAAGACCGTGGCACTCGTGGGCCAGTCGGGTTCGGGAAAATCGACGCTCGTCGATCTCATTCCCCGTTACTACGATGTCACCTCGGGCGAGGTGCTCATCGACGGTGTGAACGTGAAAGACATGACCATTAAATCGTTGCGTTCGCTCATCGGTAACGTAAACCAGGAGGCGATACTGTTCAACGACTCCTTCTATAACAACATCACCTTCGGTGTGGAGAACGCGACAATGGAGCAGGTCATCGAGGCGGCCAAGATAGCCAATGCCCACGACTTCATCATGGCCACCGAAAACGGCTACGACACCAACGTAGGCGACCGTGGCTGTCTGCTGTCGGGTGGTCAGCGCCAACGCATCAGCATTGCCCGCGCCATACTGAAGAACCCTCCCATACTCATCCTCGACGAGGCCACATCGGCACTCGACACCGAGTCGGAGCGCTTGGTGCAGGAGGCACTCGAACGCCTGATGAAGACAAGAACCACCATCGCCATCGCCCACCGCCTATCGACCATCAAGAACGCCGACGAGATCTGCGTGCTGATGGAGGGACGAATAGTGGAACGCGGCAAGCACGACGAGCTGTTGCAGCTGAACGGAGTGTATAAACGTCTGAACGACATGCAAAGCCTCGCCTAGGCCATGAAGAACATCGGTCTTTTCTGCGCGGCATCGGAAACGATAGAGAGCATCTATGTGGATGCAGCTCGCGAGCTCGGTACCCTGTTGGGCCAAGGTGGCCACACATTGATCTATGGCGGCGCGGCAAAGGGGCTGATGGAGGCGACGGCAAAGGCGGCAAAAAGCAGTGGCGCACGCATAGTGGGTGTAGTCCCCAACCTGCTTGTAGAGCGCGGCTGCGTGAGCACCCTGCTCGACGAACAGATTACGGTAGCCAACCTCAGCCAACGGAAAGATGCCATACTCGAGCGCAGCGACCTGCTTATAGCCATGCCCGGAGGCATAGGCACGCTCGACGAGGTATTCCACGTGATGGCAGCCGCCACTATCGGATACCACAAGAAAAAGGTGGTCTTCTACAACGTAAACAATTTTTGGGACAGCATGGCAACGCTACTTGCCGACTACAAAGCAAAAGGTTTTCTGCGTGGCGAGCTCGACCACTACTGTTGCTTCGCCGGCAATTACGATGAGCTGAAAGAGATAATAGAGCGCGAAATATGAAGAAAATAATAGGAATAGGAGAAACCATACTCGATATACTTTTCAAAAACGACCAACCCGTTAAGGCCGTGCCCGGCGGGTCGGTATTCAACAGCATGATATCGCTTGGCCGCATGGGGCTCGACGCCCACATCGTAAGCGAGGTCGGCAACGACCACGTAGGCGACATTGTAATAAAATTCCTCGATGAAAACGGAGTAAATTCAGCATCGGTATATCGTTTCGCCGACGCCAAATCGCCCGTTTCGCTCGCCTTCCTGAACGACAGGAACGACGCCGAATATATCTTCCACAAGGAGAGCACCCAGAACCATCTGCAAATAGATTTCCCCGAAATAGAGAAGGGCGACATAGTGCTCTATGGTTCCTATTTTGTGCTGAACCCGCAACTGCGCCCCAAGGTGAAAGCCTTCCTGGAATATGCACGCAACTGCGACGCCACCCTCTACTACGACGTAAATTTCCGCAAAAACCACGAGGCGGAAAAGCTGAAGCTCGCAGAAGCGCTCATCGAAAATCTTGAATACGCCGACATTGTACGCGGTTCGAAGGACGATTTCGGTGTGCTGTACGGCATGGACGACGCCGACAAGATTTACCGCGAAAAAATAAAATTTTACTGCCCCACCTTCATCTGCACCGGAGGCGACGAAGGAGTGACATTGTTCACCCGCCACCACAGCGAAAAATACAGCGTGCCGCAGGTCGATGTAGTGAGCACCGTCGGAGCCGGCGACAATTTCAATGCAGGTGTAATCTATGGCCTCGCAACCATGGGACTGTCCCGCGAGGAGCTCGATGCAATGACTCCGGAGCAATGGAACAGAGCCATCGGATGTGGTCTCGATTTCAGTGCACATGCCTGCACGCTCGTCGATAACTACATAGAAAAAGATTGGGCCGATAATTACAAAAACCGATAGAGTGCGCGTTCAGGAAAATGCGTAGCACCTTACGGCATCGCCGCATAACACGAACCCACTAAGCAAAATAAATATATCACAAATAATTGCTATTTCCGCGTTGATAATTAACCCGTAATTTTGCAAACAAAAACGGATATGAAGAACATATATATATTCCTATTTGCCTTTACATTGTCAATGACATTGACAAATTGCGGCGAACACAGCCACGGTCACAACCACTCCCACGAGGAGGGCCATGCACACGAAGCGTGCTCACACGACCATTCACACGCCGCAGACGCACATGAGCATAAACATGAACATACACATGATACACACAACCACACCGCGTCAGAAGCAGCCCACAGCCACGACGAGGAGCCCATTATGCTCACCGCATATGGCGAGACACTTGAGCTGTTTGCCGAGGTTGGCAAATTGCAAGCTGGCGAGGAGAGCTTCATACTGGCCCATCTGACCACACTGAGCAATTTCAAGCCGCTCGATATCCCCGAGGTCACCTTCACCCTTACGGTTAACGGCACAGCATCGGAATATACCGCCGCAAGACAGAAACCCGGAGTATATCGTTGCCACATAAAACCCACAAAAGGCGGCAAGGGCACCATCACATGCAAAGCCACCATCAATGGCACACCTACAACCGTTGCCACACCCGTGTCGGTGTGTAGCGGCGGCCATCACCACCACGAACACGAGGGCGACAACCACGAGCATGGCACCAACATGGTTACATTCCCCAAGGAGCAGAGCTGGAAAATAGATTTCGCCACCGCAGCAGTCGAAAACCGCACCATAAACAACGTGGTCAAAGGCGTGGGCAAGGTATCAAACGCCCCCGAAAATGTAACAACCCTTGTAGCCGCAACAAACGGTAAGGTATTCTATGGCAACAGCGTGGCTGTAGGCCGCAACGTGAAGGCCGGCGAATCGCTCTTTGCCCTTGAAACCGGCGACGTCACCGACAGCAATGCAGCCATCAAATATGCCGAGGCCGAAAGCCGTTACAACTACACCAAGGCCGAGTATGAGCGCAAGGCCGAGCTTGTAAAGAGCAAAGTGGTTTCGCTCAGCGATTTCCAGGCCACAGAGGCCGACTACCTTCAGGCAAAGGCCGTTTACGAAAACCTGAAAAAGAATTTCAACGGCGGCAAAATGCTGCTCAAATCGCCCGTCACAGGCTACATATCGGATATAGCAGTCGAGGCCGGCGACTATGTCACCGAGGGCACTCCCCTTGCCACATTGCAACGCGACGGCGAGCTCAAGCTCTTCTGCGAGGTGTCGGTAAGACACGCAGCCGCACTGCGCAACCTGAACGATGTGAATATCGAGCTGAACGATGGCCGTTGCTACTCGCTAGCCGAGGCCGAGGGACGCATCGTAGGTGTCGGTCGCGCCATACAGAACGATTGCAACATGATACCCGTCACCATCATGGTCAAAAACCTCGACGGAGTGGTACCCGGCAACATAGTGAACATGTACATGATATCACCTGCCGATGGAATGAATATCGTCGTACCGCGCACAGCGCTTGTCGAGGAGATGGGACGCTTCTTTGTATTCGTGCAGCACACCCCCGTGATGTTCGAAAAACGCCCCGTCATCATCGGCGTCAGCGATGGCAAAAACATACAGCTGCTCAACGGCGTGAAGCCCGGAGAGCGTATCGTCACCACTGGTGCCATTTCGCTCAAGCTGGCACAAGGCACCGGAGCACTCGACCCCCACGCGGGACACGTACACTAAAGAAATGGAGGACAGGAGTATGTTGAATGCAATTATAAAATTTTCGCTCAACAACAAGCTGGCCATAATGCTGGCCGTGCTTCTTGTAACCATAGGCGGAATATATTCGGCACAGAAGATTGAAGTGGATGTATTCCCCGACCTCACATCGCCCACCGTTGTAGTGCTCACCGATGCCACAGGCATGGCACCCGAGGAGGTGGAACGACTGGTAACCTTCCCCATAGAGACTGCCGTAAACGGTGCCACCAACGTGCGCCGCGTACGCTCCACATCGTCGCAGGGTTTCTCGTTCGTGTGGGTGGAATTCGACTGGGGCGTTGATATTTACAAAGCGCGACAGGTGGTAAGCGAAAAGCTGGTGACACTTGCCGACGCGCTGCCACAAGGAATAACCCCTATGCTCGCTCCGCAATCGAGCGTGATGGGCGAAATATTATTCGTGGGCCTGCAAGCCGACAGCACATCACTCATGGAGGTGCGCACACTGGCCGAATGGGTACTGAAACCGGCCATACTGGCTACGGGCGGAGTGTCGCAAGTAACAATCATAGGCGGCGACTTCAAGCAATATCAGGTGCTTGCCGACGCCGACCGCATGGCGCTCTACGGCGTAACCATGCAGGAGCTCGAGGCCACCGTTGCGGCAATGAGTAACAACACCGCCGGAGGAGTGCTGCGTGAATATGGCAACGAATATACCCTGCGCGGAATGGGCCGCACCAACGACATAGAGGAACTTGGACGCACCCCGGTGAAAATGCACAACGGCCGTCCCATAGTGGTGGCCGACATTGCCGAGGTGTGCATAGCAGGTGCCGTACGCAAAGGATATGCATCGCAGGACGCATCGCCCGCGGTAATCCTCTCTATATCGAAGCAGCCCGGAATAAACACGCTGAACGTAACAAAGAACATAGAGCGCAACCTTGCAAGCGTGGCTAAATCGCTGCCCGCCGATGTAAAGGTCGATACCAAAATATTCCGACAGGCCGACTACATACACTCGTCGGTGAACAACGTGAGCCGCGCGCTCATCGAGGGTGCAATATGTGTCGTGCTCGTGCTCTTCCTGTTCCTTGTGAGCCTGCGCACAACGGTAATATCGATAGTAGCCATCCCCCTGTCGTTGCTCGGCACGGTGATAGCGCTCTATCTGTTGGATATGGATATAAACACCATGACCTTGGGCGGTATGTGCATAGCCATAGGCTCGCTCGTCGATGACGCCATCATCGACGTGGAGAACGTGTATAAACGACTGCGCGAGAACCACGCACGCCGTCCCGAGGAGCGCCTATCGACCTTCCGCATTGTATTCGAGGCCTCGTCGGAGATACGCTCCTCTATAATACATGCGACGCTCATCATCATGGTTACATTCATGCCGCTGTTCTTCCTTAGCGGCCTCGAGGGCAGAATGCTGAAGCCGCTGGGCATCGCCTACCTTATCTCGCTGCTGATGTCGCTCATTGTGGCCATGACCGTAACCCCGCTCATGTGCAAATGGATGCTCTCGGGCGAGAAATACCTGCAACGCCAGGAGCGCAAAAACTGGGTAGAGAGCCACTTGCTCACAAAATATGCAGCATCGCTCGAAAAGGCGCTCGCACACGGCAAGGCCGTAATAGCAACAACCGTAACGCTGTTCGTGGTAGCACTTATATTGTTCGCCTTCATGGGACGCAGCTTCCTTCCCGAGTTCAACGAGAACGCCCTGACCATTGCAGCCGTGTCGCGCCCCGGTGTATCGCTCGACGAGGCACATCGCATAGGCAACCTCATAGAGAAGGAACTGCTTCAGATACCCGAGGTTACGAGCACCGCACGCCGCACCGGACGAGGCGAGCTCGACGAGCACTCACAGACCTCGAACGGCGCCGAGATTGATGTAAATTTCGAGCTCGACAAACGTTCCAAGAGCGAATTCCTTCACGAGGTACGCAGCCGCATGGCAACCATCCCCGGCGTCATCACCTCGGTGGGACAGCCCCTTGAGCATCGCATAGACCACATGGTATCGGGCACACAGGCCGACCTCGCCATTAAGGTATTCGGCCCCGACCTGAGCACACTGTTCACCATAGGAAACAAGGTAAAAGAGATATTGGGCAGCATGCCCGAAGTGGTCGATCTGAACGTGGAACAGCAGGTGGAAACGCCGCAGCTGCAAATACGTGCCGACCGCGAACGCCTTGCCCACTATGGAATAACCATGGAGCAGTTCAACGGCTTCATCGAGGCGGCCTTCCCCGGCAAGAAGCTGGGCGAGGTGTACGAGGAGGAGCGCAGCTTCGACCTTATACTGCGACTCACACACGACAACACCGACAGCATGGAAGGGGTGAAAAATGCCCTTATAGACACACACAACGGCGACAAAGTGCCCCTTGAGGCAGTGGCAAGCGTAGTGTCGTGCGGTGGTCCGGCAGCCATCAGCCGCGAAAACGTACAGCGCAAGGTGGTGGTGTCGGCCAACATAGCAAGCGGCAATGTAAACGGAGTGGTTGATAACATAGTGGAACTGCTCGACAGGGAGCTGCCGCTGGACGAGGGATACCGACTGGAATATGGCGGTCAGTTCGAAAGCGCACAGAGCGCTGCACGCACCCTGTGGCTCACATCGTTCGTAGCACTGTGCATCGTCTTCACATTGCTCTGCGGCGAGTTCAAAAGCATGGCGCTGTCGGCTGTGGTAATGCTCAACCTGCCCTTGGCGCTCATTGGCGGTGTCATTGCCACCTACTTCACATCGTGCGTAATGAGCATCCCCGCCATCATAGGCCTTATAACGCTCTTCGGAATAGCCACACGCAACGGTATATTGCTTGTGTCGCGCTATCAGCATCTGCGTGCCGAGGGCAAAAGCCTCGACGAGGCTGTCATGCTGGGCTCGACCGACCGTCTTACCCCCATTCTGATGACCGCCTTCACATCGGCGCTTGCACTTGTGCCTATGGTCATCAACGGCGCATCGTCGGGTAACGAAATACAGAGCCCCATGGCGATAGTCGTTCTTGGCGGTCTGTTCACATCCACACTGCTGAACATATATGTCATCCCCATTGTATATAAATGGCTGATACGCAGAAACGGCTAACCTACATAAAAACAGTTCGGGCGGAAACGTGAGGTTTCCGCCCGAACTGTTTTTATAACGCCGCTTATGGAAGCACCCTGCTATTTAACCACCCACGCACTGTTGTGGGGCTTGGTGTCGGCGGGGTTGTAGAAGAGCGACTCCTTCGAAGGTATCAATATTTTATATTTTTTCTTGTTGGCATTGTTGTGCGATGTGCTCCTTATCCACGGATTGGCATCGCGCAACTGCATATAGTTCAATCCGTTGCTCTTGGCTATCTGGGTGAAATCGATTGATGCCGCATTCGTTTCTATCGTGTCGGCCATCACCACAGGGGGATAGAGGTCGCTGCTCTTCAGCAGAAATCCGTATCGAATGGGGTTCGAAAGCACCGTCTTGGCGGTGAGCAAGCGGAACAGGTAGCGCGATGTCTCGGACACAAGCGCCAGGTCGGTAGCCTTGCTCTCTTTCTGCGCGGCAATGCGTTTATTCACATTGTTTTCGCCCGTATTGTAGCTTGCAGCCACCGTCAGCCAGTCGCCATAGTGTTTGTACGAGTTTTTCAGATAGCGGCAGGCTGCGCGTGTCGCTTTTTCTATATTAAAGCGTTCATCCACCGAGTTATTTACCTCGAGGCCATACTGCTTGGCCGTCGCCGGCATAAACTGCCACAAGCCCGAGGCGCCAACCGATGAACGGGCATAAATATCGCCGTTGCTCTCTATTATCATCAGGTATTTTATATCGTCGGGCATGCCCTGCTCTTTCAGTATAGGTTCAATCACCGGGAACAGACGGTTGGCACGCTTAATCATCAGTTGGGTATTTATGTGCGAATAGGTGAATGTAAGTATCTCTCTATCCATGCGTTCACGAAGGTCGCTGCGGGTGAGATCTATTTTCTCGCCGGCAAATTCCACGCTTGTGGGAACCTCGGGCGAAGTGACTGTATAGGGCACCTGCGAACGGGGTTCATTCTGCATGCTTGTCTGTTGATGGCTCTGAAAAAGTATTGCCCCTGTAAATATGGTAGTGGCCGTTAAAGTACAACCAATTAGTGCGTTGAATGAAAATCTGTGTGACATTTTTTGTGTTTCTTATATTTCCAAATATCTGTTCTACAGACAAAAGTAGTTTATTCCGCCCCAAATAACAAGCATTTTAGTTGATTTGCATCGCTTTTTTTTGTTCCTTTGCAAAATAAAATGACAGAGTAGTGCTCTGCCATGGAGTAGTACCGCCAAAAGCAGCATGCAACGGCGGTTTCGAAACCGTTCTATACAATTTTTTGGGTATATGCAGGAATTTGAATTGATTGCAAAGACCTTTCAAGGTCTGGAAGAAGTGCTCGCCAAGGAACTGGTTGAGCTTGGTGCCAATAATGTGCAGATAGGCCGTCGTATGGTGTCGTTCACCGGCGACAAGGAGATGATGTACAAAGCGAACTTTTGTCTTCGCACGGCGATACGTATCCTTAAACCCATAGTCCACTTCAAGGCATCCACCGCCGACGAGGTGTACGAAAAGGTTAAGGCCATGAACTGGGACGAATATATGGATTGGGGTACTACCTTCTCGGTCGATTCCGTTGTATATAGCGACATATTCCGCCACTCAAAATTCGTGGCCTACCGCGTAAAGGATGCCATCGCCGACCACTTCTACGAGAAGTGTGGCAAGCGTCCCTCGGTGCGCATCAACAACCCCGACCTTGTTTTCCACATACATATTGCACAGGAGGAGTGCACCTTGGCATTCGACAGTTCGGGTGAGTCGCTGCATCGTCGCGGCTATAGAGTGGAGACAGGAGCAGCCCCCATCAACGAGGTGCTTGCAGCCGGTCTCATCATGCTAACAGGATGGCGTGGCGAGTGCGATTTCATAGATCCCATGTGCGGTTCGGGTACAATACCCATCGAGGCTGCGCTCATTGCACGCAACATCGCCCCCGGTATATTCCGCAAGGAATTCGCGTTTGAAAAATGGCGCGACTTCGACAGCGAGCTGTTCAGCAGCATCTACGAGGACGATTCACGCGAGAAGGAATTCCATCACAAGATATACGGCTACGATGTAGAGGGCCGCATGGTTGGTTGCGCACGCCGCAACGTAAAATCGGCCATGATGAGCGACTACATCGAGATAGAGTGCCGCGACATCAAGGATTTCGAGCCCGTAGAGAACCGTTCGATAATGGTGGTGAACCCGCCCTACGGCGAGCGCCTTGTATCGGACAAGTTGCTCGATACATACAAGACACTGGGCGAGCGCCTGAAGCACGCATTCTCGGGCAACGAGGCATGGATTATCAGCAGCAGCTACGACTGCTTCGACCAGATTGGCCTCAAGGCATCGGCACGTATTCCCCTGTTCAACGGTGACCTCGATTGCGAATTCCGCAAATTCGAGCTGTTCCAGGGAAAATACAGCGGTTTCCGCGACGAGGGCAACGCCTTGCAGAAGGATTTTTCTCCGCTCAAGAGAAAATCGCGCCTGACAGGCCTCGACGGCGAGACCAAAGCTCCCCGCCGCGAGCGCGAGAACTTCAGCGAAATGACCGAAGAGGAGATAGCAGCCACAAAGCGTCGTCGCCAGCTGGAATCGTACCTTGGTTCGCGTGGCGATAAACGCCCGAGCGCTCCGCGCCGCGAAAAGAACTTCACACGCGACAACGACGACAGAGAGGAGCGTCGCGAGCGCACACCGCGCAAAGAGTACGCACCCAAACGCGACGACAAGCGCCCCTATAACCGCGACGAGAAACGCCCATACGGCCGTGGCGACAAAAAGCCCTCATACGGCGCCAAGAGCGACCGTCCCTCGCATGGTGGCAAGAGCGACAAGGCTCCCCGCGGACGCGCAGCAGCGCCGCGTCGTGGCAACGAGAAAGGTGGATATAAAAGAAATAACAAAAAATAAGATATAGAGTATGAATATATTGCTTTTAGGTAGCGGCGGACGCGAACATGCATTGGCATGGAAAATAGCTCAGAGCCCCCGTGTCGATAAATTGTATATAGCACCCGGAAACGCGGGCACATCACAGGTAGGCGAGAATGTAGCCATCCCCGTATGCGACTTCGACAAGATTGCCGAGTTCGCATTGGCCAACAACGTATCAATGATTGTAGTAGGCCCCGAGGATCCGTTGGTAAAAGGCATCTACGACTACTTCTGCAGCGACGAGCGCCTGAGCAACATCGCAGTCATCGGCCCCTCGTGCGACGCAGCACAGCTCGAAGGCAGCAAGAGCTTCGCCAAGGAGTTCATGCAGAGAAATTCTATCCCCACAGCGGCTTACCGTTCGTTCGACGGCACACAGCTCGAAGAGGCATACAGTTTCCTCGAGACACTGAAAGCCCCCTACGTGCTCAAGGCCGACGGTCTTTGCGCTGGTAAGGGCGTACTCATCGTTCCCACACTCGAAGAGGCCAAAGCACAGCTCAAGGAGATGTTCTCGGGCATGTTCGGCAACGCATCGGCTACAGTGGTTATCGAGGAGTACCTCGACGGCATCGAGTGCTCGGTATTCGTACTCACCGACGGCAAGGACTATGTCATACTGCCCGAGGCCAAGGACTACAAACGCATTGGCGAGGGTAACACCGGCTTGAACACTGGAGGTATGGGTTCTATTTCGCCCGTTCCCTTTGCCGACGAGGCATGGATGCGCAAGGTGGAAGAGAGAATCATCCGCCCCACAGTAGAGGGTCTTGTCGAGGACAACCTGCTCTATAAAGGATTTATTTTCTTCGGCCTCATCAACGTAGAGGGCGAGCCTATGGTCATCGAATACAACGTCAGAATGGGCGACCCCGAGACCGAATCGGTGATGTTGCGTTTGAAGAGCGACATCGTGGAGCTGTTCGAGAAGGTAGCGGCAGGCACACTCGCCGGCACCAAGGTCGAGTTCGACGAGCGCACAGCAGTGTGCGTAATGCTCGTTTCGGGCGGCTATCCCGAGGCCTACGAGAAGGGCTTCGAAATGACCGGTCTCGAGAATGTAACCGACAGCGTGCTCTTCCACGCAGGAACAACCGTAAAGGATGGCAAGGTGGTTACAGCCGGCGGTCGCGTAATGGCAGTAAGCTCATACGGCAAGAACCGCGACGAGGCTCTCGCAGCGTCGTTCAAATCGGCTGGAATGATAAACTACGAAAAGAAATATTTCCGCAGCGATATAGGCTTTGATTTATAATTCATATAACCAACGAAGCATAGCAAACGGTAAGCACACCATTACCGCACTATTCATCTGCTCCCTATTATTATGGGGAGCAGGTGCATTATTTAATGTCGGTGTCGCCCGCTTCGACATGCCCTGGTGGGCCGAGGAGTGGAACCTCACCGGCACATTGCTGATGCGCCCCATAGCGTTTCTGTTGTACGCAGCCACGGCATTTCTGATGTCGTCGTATGTGATACTGGAGCGACGCATTTCGTGGCAGCCGGGAATGATGATGTGGATTACAGCCACATGCTTTGCCATACAGGGCAACATACCGTCGGCCATCACATTGCTGCTGTTCACCGCCATCACAGGCATGGTGCTCGGGTTCGACAACGTAGCCGACACGCGCAAGTATCTATATACCCTGCTTGCGGCAACCACCACCGTGGCGCTCTTTTTCCCGCAGTTCACGCTGCTCATCCCCATGGCATTCATCTACCCCGCCATCGGTGGGCGCCTTAGCGGAAAAGGGTTCCTTGCCGCCCTGTTGGGCGTCGCCACCCCACTGTGGATACTATTCGGGCTCACCTATCTGTTCCCGCAGTTGCTGACGCTGTTTGCAAGCTTCAAGGCATCGGTGGTAGGCCTTTTGCAGGTGTCGAAAGTGGTGCTAACACCCTCGATGCTCATAATGATATGCGCCGAGCTCATTATAGCCGTGCCGGCCATACTGCATTTCTTCTTCACAGCCTCTATTGGTCGCACCCATCTGCGTCGTCGCATGCTCTACTGCATAGTGCTCGACATGGTGCTGTGGATTGCCGGATGGTGGCAACCGCAGCTGTTCAACCTCTTTTTCATATGGCGCCTACCGCTTGTATCGCTGTTGGCGGCATATATTTTCCCCATTTTACCGAAAAAAACATCTAATATATATATGGTGTCGGCATTGTTACTGTGGCTGGCATCGGCAATAGCAGGAATATGGATTGGTTAGTAGAATATCTGAGCGAGCTTAGTTATCTGGGCATGGGAATAGGAGCCTTCATTGCCGGATCTGTATTGCCTATGGCAAGCGAGGTGCTTCTTGTTCTCTTTTTGGGAATGGGATTGAGCCCCATGCTGCTGTTGCTGTCGGCAACCCTTGGCAACACATTGGGCGGTTTCAGTTGCTACTATATGGCACGCCTCGCCAAACGCGAGTGGGTGGAAAAATTCTTCAATGTATCGCCCCGCCGCATGGCACGCGCCGAGAGGATTGTGCAACGCGTGGGTGTGTGGGCCGCATTCCTGTCGTTTGTCCCGCTGCTGGGTACAGCCATCCTGTTGCTACTGGGCTTCATGCGAGTGAGCCCGCTGAAATTCGCCGCAACCATGACGCTGGGAAAACTGGTACGCTATCTCATCGTGGTGCTATCATACACAGGCGTAGTGGAGCTGCTGTTCAAATAGACCATCCGCATTTCATACAAATATATTCTGCCGACATCACCAAAATGTCGGCAGTTTTTTTGTGCCTTGCCTTCTTTTCACCGGAATAAAATTTCCAAACAGCTCGCCGGGCGTGAAAAAATAGGGATTTTCCCCTAAATCATAGGGGATTTCCCCCTATTTGTATTATTTATATATTTTATATTTGCGACAGAGAATAAAAACAGCCCTATGCTACGCAAAATCCTATCTACCGCCCTATTGCTATTGGTTTCCCTTTTCGCACATGCCGAAGGGAACAGCCTTGACACCCTTATGCTTAAAAGCATAGTAACAGGCAGAGCATTGCCACAGGAACGCGTATATTTGCACTTCGATAACAGTGGTTATTACTTGGGCGAGACAATGTGGTTCAAGGCCTATTGCGTGGGCGGCAATGGTACGAACGTAGCCGTGGCACCGCGAAGCAAGGTACTCTATGTGGAACTGTGCGCACCCGAGGGCTATGTGGTGGAAACGAAAAAGTACAAGCTCGACGATAAGGGCTGTTGCAGTGGCGAATTCGAACTAAAACCGCTGCTGCTGTCGGGTTACTACGAGGTACGCGCCTACACACGCTATATGCTCAATTGGGGCGACGATGCTGTGTTCAGTCGCGTATTTCCTGTGTACGACAAAGTGAATGGCGACAACTACGATTTTCGTAACATGCTCGACCGCAAACGCGGATTTATGTATCGTGGCGAGTGGGTGACTAATGAGGACAAGGAGCCGACACTTGCTTTTTATCCCGAGGGTGGCAATCTTATAAACGGCATTGAAACGAAGGTTGCCTTTGAACTGCGCGACAAGAGCGGAAAGCCGCTGAACGATACTATCGCTCTTTTCGCAAATAAGGAGCAGATACTGACCACCGCTTCCACCCACAATGGCAAGGGATATTTTATGTTCACTCCGCAGGCCGATGTAAAATACCGCGCCGAGGTCAAGTTGGACAAAAAGGAGTACAAATTCGACCTTCCGACCGTTGAAAACAGCGGCGCCACCATTGCTGTTAAACACGATGGCGACAGCATAAGATTTTCCGTGGCTTGCAATATTGGAGAGCAAGCTACGGGCTTTGTGATTCTTAACCGTAACCTCGCATACGTTTATAAAAAGAATATAAGCACCCTTGCCATGCACCGCGACAAGCTGCGCGAGGGTGTGAACCGTTGCTTGCTGCTTACGACAGACGGCACTCCCTTGAGCGAGCGAATGTTCTTTGTGAAGCACTCTGCACCGCAGCAGGGCGACATTATTCCCGTAAAACTAAAGGCTGAGATTAACGGAATTTCAGCCGAAGAAAAGACATTCTACAAGCCCCACCGCAAGCTGACAGTAAAAATCAGCAGCGAGGATAGTTCGCCCCTGCCCAAAGATGGTAGTTACTCGGTATCTGTCACAGGCGAGGAGAACAGCATCCTAACAAGCTACTCGAACAACATCTACACGCAAATGCTTTTGGCCTCGGAGCTTAAAGGCTACATCCCCGACGCGGCGCAGTACTTTGCCGACGACAGCGAGAGCACACGCAACAACCTCGACCTGCTGATGCTCACCCACGGCTGGACTGCATACGACTGGAGCATGCTTGCCGGCACCGACAGCACATTCTCAATTAAACACCCCATTGAAAAAGGTATTCAAGTGAAAGGTTACTTTATGAAAAAGATACCTGTGAAAAAAATAGGCAAGTTAGGTACGTTTAAGGTAATTCCGCTAAAGGATGTAAACGTGCGCTTCGATATTTGCTACGAGGATAGTGTAATTTCGAACTACGATTTTAGCACCAGCGAGGGAGGAAAATTCACTCTTGAAATTGAGGACTTCTATGGTAAAAAGTATGCTTCGCTCACTCCTGCGCTCAACTTCAATCAGGTACAAGATAAGGACAGTATTTTTAAATTTTCTTTAGATAAATACTTCTCGCCCAAATTCCGTCTGTTCGACTACTGGCAACGTAACCCGGGTAGCAGCATAGAGCAGAAAAAAGCCACCGTAGCAACCACGCTTCTTGACGAGGCGAACGAGCTTGAAACGGTAGATGTAACATCAAAAAAATACAAAGGTCGTGCCACGCTGCCGCCCAAAAGCGAAATACGCCTCGATTTTATGGACGAATGGGAGTACGCACAGGATGTGAGTTACATTCACACGCCCAACGACAACTGGATGATAAACAAGGTTGATGATATTACAGATCTATTCGAAGATGGAACGTGGAACGATAAAATTGTCTATTCATCGGATGTTGAATATAAATCAGCTAGATACGATACTTTGGCTGCAAGTGTATCAATGGATAAATGGCGTGCATACGGATGGGAAGGCCCGCGCATACACGCCTATGAAAATGTGCTTAGCGCCTACGAGGTGCTGCAAAGTGCATTTTGGCGCCACAACTACAATTGGGCCTATTGGGTAAAGATGATTGTACCGCAGGGCGAGTATAGCAGCGAAAAAGTACCGGTAGAGGACAAAGAGTATATCAAAGGTAAAGACCCGATAAAGATGATGAACTTCAAGGAGATTGTCATACGCAGTGACAATCCTACAACATCGCAATACAAGAATGAACGATGGGAGCAGCAACGCAATGCATATCTGAACAAACATGTGTACCGCTCGTTCTACTTTGGTTTTTTACTCCGTGCCTCTATTTCCACGCAAGACGATAAGCAGATAGACGGTTATCCGGGACATACTATTTTCCGTAACCAAATGGCAAGAAGGGTACAAAACATTGGAATATACAAACAATATAAAGATTATGAAATTTCTCAAAAAATGTACCCCGAACACCCCAACTACGTAGTTTGTTTCATCCCCAATAAAGAGGAGGATAAGGTTACGCAAGGAATAATTCCCGAACTTGCAGTAAAAACAACACGTCGTTACACTCGCGTGCAGGGCTACAATGAGAGCAAGCGATTCTATTCGCCCGATTACACAAACAACAAACCCGACGAGAATACAAAAGACTATCGCCGCACACTGCTGTGGGAATCGAACGCTACAGTGGGCGACGATGGCTGCATAACCGTGGAACTACACAACAACAGCAAAGAGAGCATTTTGCTGCTGGATGTTACGGGTGTGAACAACGATAAATTTTACACGATTAAATAGTAAATAGTTAATTATGCCTCGCAAGCTACTACATATAATCCTTTTGCTATTCATCGGCACAGCGGCCTTCGCCCAATCGCCATTGGACACCCTCGCCATGCGTGCCATCATGGTCAATCAGCTCTTCCCGCAAGAAAGAGTGTATCTGCACTTCGATAACACGGCCTATTATCTTGGCGAAACCATGTGGTTCAAGGCCTACACCACCAGCGGCCTTGCCGACAACGAAAAGCCCATAAGCCGCGTGCTCTATGTGGAGCTGTGTGCGCCCGAGGGCTACGTGGTGGAAACGAAAAGGCTGCTGCATAGGGCAGCGAGTTTGGCAAGGTGAATGCCAACGAGTTCTAAGTGCTCAAATTCGATAAATAGCAGCCACGAGCATGAACCGCACCGCTTTGTTCGTTGTTTATAGAGTAAATATTCGCCATCTTGCACTATCTTTGCAACGATTTGCAATATATCTCTATAAATGAAACGACTGATATATACCATTATAGCCGCCATGTGCATCGTGTCGTGCAGCGTCGCGCCCGAGAGCAGAAAGCCATCTATAGCCGTAACGCTGGAGCCCTACCGCTTTGCGGTGGAGGCTATTGCCGGCGACGACTGGGAGGTGATGAGCATTGTGCCCAAAGGGAGCAGCCCCGAAACCTTCGACCTCACACCCGCGCAGATGATAGGGCTTTCCAAGTGCAACGCCTATTTTTCGGTAGGAGGACTGGGATTCGAGGAGGCGTGGTGCAAGAGGATTGCCGATGCAATACCGTCGCTGACCATCATCGATACATCGGAAGACATTGAGCGCATCGACAGCGACCCGCATCTGTGGACATCGCCCGACAATATGGCGGTGATAACCACCAATATATGCAAGGCAATGTGCCGCATAGACAGCGCCAACTGCGACGCATACATCCAGCGCCTGCAAAGGACATTGCAGATGATAAACGAAACCGATTCGCTGATAGACAACGCCATCGACGGCGGCAGCTTTGTTATATTCCATCCCTCGCTCACCTACTTTGCAAGGGCCTACGGATTGGAGCAAATAGTGATAGAGGAGCACGGAAAAGAGCCCTCGGTGGCACATGTGAAAGAGGTGATAGACATGGCGCGCAGCCACAAAGCATGCAAGGTGCTCATACAATCGGAGTTCGACAAGAGCCACGCCGCTGCCATAGCCAAGGAGATTGATGGCGACGTAGTGCAGATAAACCCATTAAGCTACGACTGGCAGCAGGAGATGTTGCAGATAGCCGAAAAACTGAAGTGACAATGGAGGAGAGTGTAGTAAATTTAGAGAATATCGGCTTCTCGTACGATGGGGCGCGTCGCGTACTCGAAAATGTAAATCTATCGATAAAAACGGACGATTTCATCGGGATAACCGGCTCGAACGGCTGTGGCAAGACCACCCTTTTGCGACTGCTGTCGGGGGCACTGCAACCAACCGACGGGGCAATAAAATACTTTAACAACGGTAAACGCACACCCTATACATCAATAGGTTATCTACCGCAATATTCGGCTATAGACAAACGATTCCCGCTATCAGTGAAGGAGCTGGTGGAGATGGGACTGCTGTCGCGACGAAACATGTGGAACCCGCGGCTCACAAACGAGGAGCACCACAGGGTGGCCGCAACCATCGAGCGCATGGGATTGGGTCACGTAGCATCGTCGCACATACATCGCTTGAGTGGTGGCGAGCTGCAACGAGCCATGCTTGCTCGTGCGGTGGTGTCGTCGCCCAGGCTATTGCTGCTGGACGAGCCGAACACCTATCTGGACGCCGACTCCGAGGAGCGCCTATTCGAACTGCTTCACAGCCTGAACAAAGAGTGCGCAATAGTACTTGTGAGCCACGACATTGAGTCGGTGCGCAAGCATTGCAAACGTGCCTACTCGCTGAAGCAGGGGCTTGCCCCCTTGTCGCTCAAAGAGGGCGCATGAAAAAAATTTCATTTATTTTTTATTTTTCAGATTCTTTTCAGAATCGGGACAGATATTTGCATCAGAAACAATGAAACAAATGTCGAACCCAATAAAACCCGGAATTATGAAAAAGATTATTTTTGCAGCATTAGCGTTGTTCACAATTGGTATTGCAACAGCTTCGGCCGATAAGAACAGAATAATAGCCAAAGAGAACCTGCCACAGAAATCGCAGCAGTTCATTAACAGCCACTTCAGCAGCATAAAAGTGTCGTACGTGAAGGAGGAATACGATTTCTTCGAAAAATCGTTCGAGGTGGTATTCGCCGACGGTTCGAAGGTGGAATTTGCTCGCAACGGCGAATGGAAGGAGGTCGATTGCCGCTACACCGCAGTGCCGACCCCCATCGTACCCCAGGCCATAGTGAAATACATAAAGAGCAACTACCCCGATGTGAAGGTGTTGCAGATTGAAAAGAAAAGAAGCGACTACGAGGTAAAAATATCGAACCGCCTGGAGCTGACCTTCGACAGCAAATACAATATCATAGATATTGACGATTAACAGCAGCCGAACCGCAGAAAAACATATCAAATTAGTAATAAACGACATACAGGCGATATATTGACAATATCGGTCTGCTCTATTATAGAGTGGGCCGATATTTTTTTTGCGCCGACCGGAGAGCGCCGACTGCACAAAACGCCCCACTTCACAACAAATTTATTATCAGCAGAATAACACAACCGAAGCATATTTACAAGCTGTTGAAAACTTTAGAACAAATTTCTTAGGCAAATATAGTGGGGAATTGTGGGGAATTGTGTAATTTTGAAGCGAATATACTAATTTTGGGAGAATAGACTATGCGTTTCATCGGTAACATAGAGGCAAAGGCCGACAGCAAGGGGCGAATTTTCGTTCCCGCGCACTTCCGTCGCGTCCTGCAGGCGGCAAAGGCCGACAAGCTGATGATGCGTAAAGATATATTCCAGGAGTGCCTTGTGCTCTACCCCGAAGAAAGCTGGAACGAGCAGCTCGACACGCTGCGCAGCAAGCTCGACAAATGGGACAGACACCAGAGCATGATATTCCGACAGTTCGTATCGGACGTCGAAGAGGTCACCATGGACAGCAACGGCAGAATACTCATTCCCAAGCGCTACATGGACATGGCCGGCATACAGCAGGAGGTACGATTCATAGGCATGGACGACACCATAGAAATATGGGCCAAGGAGAAGGTCGAGAAGCCCTTCATGGATGCCGTTGAATTCGGAAACGAAATAGAAAAAATAATGTCGCAAAGAAAGGAGGATAGCTACAATGGCTGAAGAACTTGTATATCACACACCGGTGATGCTGAAAGAGAGTGTAGATAAAATGGAGATTGAGGGTAGCGCCATTTGCGCCGACCTTACATTCGGCGGTGGCGGACATTCGCGCGAAATACTATCGCGTCTGGGCAAGAACGGACACCTGTACAGTTTCGATCAGGACGAGGACGCCGAGAAGAATGCACCCGACGACAAGCGCTTCACCTTCGTACGTGGCAATTTCAGATATCTCTACAATTTCATGCGCTACTACGGCGTCGAGGGGCTCGATGCCATACTCGCCGACCTGGGCGTTTCGGGGCACCACTTCGACGACGAGACACGCGGATTCTCGTTCCGTTTCGACGCCGACCTCGACATGCGCATGAACAAGCGCGGCGGCGAAACGGCAGCCGACCTGCTGAACAACGCCAGCGAAGAAAAGCTCGCCGAAATATTCAAATTCTATGGCGAACTGAATTGCAGCCGCAAACTGGCCTCGGCCGTAGTAAAAAGAAGAGCAACCAAGCCCTTCAGACGCGTGAACGACCTGATAGAAACCGCCAAGCCCTTCTGCCCGCCCCAGCGCGAGAAGAAAGAGATGGCCAAGGTATTCCAGGCACTGCGCATAGAGGTGAACCACGAAATGGAAAGCTTGAAGGAGATGCTCGAGCAGTGCAAGGAGATATTGAAGCCCGGCGGTCGTCTGGTGGTAATAACCTATCACTCCATTGAGGACCGTATAGTGAAGAACTTCATCAAGAGCGGCAATATCGAAGGAAAAATAGAGAAGGATTTCTTCGGACGAAGCACATCGCCCTTCGATGTAAGCAAGATGATGACACCCACCGACGAGGAGCTCGAGAGAAACCCGCGATCACGAAGTGCAAAACTGCGAGTGGCGACAAAAAGAGAGGAGTAACGACAATGGAAGAGGCTAAAAAAACCAGCAAGAAGAAAAAGAAGACAGGCGGCATAATAAACCGCCTGTTCAACGGCCATCTGCTCAGGGACGAGAGGATAACGAAAAATTTCGGACTGTTTGCACTGATTACCGTATATATGGTGCTGTACGTGAGCAACAGATATGCCTTCCAGCAGGAGCTACACACAATATCGAACCTGAAAAAAGAGGTAAAAACACTTGAATACGACGTGCTCATACAGCAGAGCGAGCTATCGGAAAAGGGACGACAGTCGCACATAGAAAAGTATGTAAAAGAGAGCGAGAGCGAACTGGGAATAGCGACACAACCACCATTTTTAATTAAATAACAGCGATGTTCAAAGACAAAGACGACATAATATTCCGCTTCAAGCTACTGATAATATTTTTCTTTGCCATCTGGGGAGTAGTCATCATAGCCAAAACCACCATTGTGATGACGCTCGAAAAGGAGACCTGGATGAAAGAGAAAAACAAGTATGTCAAGCTGAACGTCCCCATAAAGCCACAGCGCGGTAACATACTGAGCGACAATGGCGAACTGCTTGTGAGCAGCCTACCACGCTACACCCCGTTCATCGACTTCAAATATACCGACAAGAACAAAAAAATAGAGGCTAAGATAAACCACGAGAAGGATTCGCTGTGGAACGCAGATGTAAAGAAGCTGAGCGAAGAGCTCAACAAATTTTACCCCGAGTGGAGCGCCCGAAAATTCGAACAGCACCTGATGAAGGGTAAGGCCGAAAAGGCAAGATACCACAAACTGCTACCCCGACACGTGTCATACACACAGTTCAAGGAACTGAAGAAGCTGCCCATCCTGAACAAGAAAACAGCCATAAGCGGCTTCGGAGTGACAACCGACATGCAGCGCCAAAGGCCCTTCGGCTCGCTTGCCGAACACACCCTGGGCAAGATTCATGTGGAAAAAGACTCGGCCTATCGCGGCCTTGAGCTCAAATACGACTCGCTGTTGCGAGGCACACCCGGCGTAAAGCACCGCCAAAAGGTGGGCAAGAACTATCTCGACATAATAGATGTACCCGCCATTAACGGCGCCGACATACAGACCACGCTGAACGTGGAGATGCAGGATATATGCGAAACCGCGCTGAACAGTGAGCTTGTGAAGATAAACGGCGAATCGGGCCGTGTGATACTGATGGAGGTGGAAACTGGCGACATAAAATCGATTGTAAACCTGTCGCGCATTAGAGAGGGCGAATACAAGGAGATGGAAAGCTTCGTTTACGAAGTGAGCTCACCCGGCTCCATATTCAAGACCATAGCCCTTGCCGCCGCACTCGAGGACAAGCTGATAACCCCGTACGACTCGGTGCCCCACCACAACAAGTCGCACATATTCTATGGCAAAAAGCCGACAACCGACACCGGCCACTACTCGAACGGCACACCGAAGCTGAGCGTGATAGAGGTGATGGAGCAGTCGTCGAACATCGGTATGGGCGAGATTATAAACAGGGGCTACAAAAAAGACCCGCAGAAATACATCGACCGACTGAAGAAAATGGGCGTCGATGACAAGTACGATGTACTGCTCGGTGCCAGAAGGCCCTACATAAAGACACCGAAGGACAAAAACTGGTCGCTCATGGATCTTGTATCAATGTCGTTCGGATATGTGGTGGAAACAACACCGCTGAACATGGTTACCTTCTATAACACCATAGCCAACGGCGGACGCCAGATGAAACCGCGATTGGTGAAGAGGGTAATCAAGGACGGAGTGACGCTACAGGAATTCGAGCCCGAGGTACTGCGCGAAGAAGCGCTGTCGAAACAGACCGTACAGGATTTGAAAATGATTCTATACGAGGTGGTTAACGATGTAAACGGCACAGGTAAGAGGGTAAAATCGGAAAAATTCCCGATAGCAGGAAAGACCGGTACAGCACGAAGAGTGAAGCCCGGATTTGGCTACAACTACTCGCCCATGAAATACCTGCTCAGCTTCTGCGGATTCTTCCCTGCCGACAAGCCCAAATATACCTGCATAGTGCAGATTATTAAAGCGGGCCCCGGAAGCGGCGGCGGCATGTCGGGATTGGTATTCAAGGAGATAGCCGAACGAGTGATGGCCAAAAACCTGCGTTTGCCACTAGAGGCGGCCAAGGACACACTGAACGACCACACCCCAATAAGCAAGAGCGGCAACCTGAGCGCATCGAGCTATCTGCTCGACGAGCTCGACATTGACACAAAGAACAACGTCGATGATTCCGAGGATGCCAACATCTGGGGAAGCATGAAGTACGAAGAGGGCAAGCTATCCTTCGTGACACGAGAGATAAAAGAGGGATTGGTGCCCGATGTAAAAGGAATGGGAGCTAAAGACGCCGTCTATCTGCTGAAAAAAGCAGGCCTGAAGGTAGGCATGTCGGGATATGGCAAGGTGGCAACACAGAGCATCTCCCCGGGACAACGAGCCAATAAGGGTTCATATATACAAATAACGCTAAAACCATAAAAATAGTTACATATGCAACTGAACAACATAATAAAAGAGGTACAGTTCATTCAATTGATAATGCCCAACGACATACCCGAAATAACCGGTGTGAACATCGATTCGAGGTTGGTCAAAGGTGGCGACATGTTCATAGCCATGCGCGGAACACAAGTCGATGGACACAAATATATATCTGCGGCCGAAGAACAGGGAGCGGCAGCTATCGTTTGCGAAACCCTGCCCGAACGTATCAACCCCAACGTTGCATATATAAAGGTAGCCGACAGCCAGGCCGTTGCCGGAAAGATTGCAACGACCTTCTATGGCGACCCCTCTCAAAGACTGAAGCTGGTGGGTGTGACAGGAACAAACGGCAAAACCACTATTGCCACTCTGCTGTATGAGCTGTTCCGCGAAATGGGACACAAATGCGGATTGCTCTCGACCGTATGCAACTACATTGACGGCGCTGCATACCCCTCGACACACACCACACCCGATGTGATATCGCTGAACTCGTTACTGGGCAAGATGGCCGACGAAGGATGCGAATATGTATTCATGGAGGTGAGCTCGCACTCGCTGGCACAGGAGCGCGTGGGCGGCTTGCGCTTCGCCGGAGGTATATTCACCAACCTCACACGCGACCACATGGATTTCCACAACACCATGGATGAGTATCTGCGTTGCAAAAAGAGCTTCTTCGACAAGCTGCCATCGGACGCATTTGCCATCACCAACCTCGACGACAAGAACGGTCCTGTGATGGTGCAGAACACACGCGCCGATATCAAGAAATACTCGGCACGCACACTGGGTGACTACAAGGGACGAATAGTGGAGACACATCTCGACGGCATGCTGTTGGAATTCAACCGCATAGAATTCACCACTCACCTTACAGGTCGCTTCAACGTGAGCAACCTGCTGGCCATCTTCGGCGCAGCGGTGGAGCTGGGCAAGGATCCCCAGGAGGTGCTACGCGTGCTCAGCAGCCTGAAGCCCGTATCGGGACGATTCGAAACCATACACAGCAAGGAGGGCTACTCGGCCATCGTCGATTACGCCCACACCCCCGACGCCATAAAGAACGTGCTTGGCACGGTGAACGAGGTGTTACGCGGACGCGGCAGCATAATAACCGTGGTTGGCGCCGGCGGTAACCGCGACAAGGGCAAGCGCCCCATAATGGCCCAGGAGGCAGTGAAGGCAAGCTCGCGCGTGATAATAACATCGGACAACCCCCGCTTCGAGGAGCCGCAGGAGATTATAGACGACATGCTCGCCGGACTCGATAACGAGCAGAAAAAGAAGGTGATAAGCATCGTTGACCGCAAAGAGGCCATAAAGACAGCCTGTGCGCTTGCCAGCAAGGGCGACGTGGTGGTTATAGCCGGAAAAGGACACGAGAACTACCAGGACATAAAGGGCGTAAAACACCACTTCGACGACAAAGAGGTAGTGAAAGAGATATTCAACAACCAATAAAAGTAAGACCATGCTCAACTACATATTCGAACTGATGCAGCAGTACAACGTACCCGGATGGCGACTATTCGGATACACCTCGTTCCGTGCACTTATAGCCATAGTGCTCGCACTGCTCATTTCATCCATCTTCGGAGAGTATTTTATAAAATATTTCAAAAAACGACAGATATCGGAGACGCTGCGCGACCTTGACAAGACCAACCTGAAGGTGGGCGTACCCACCATGGGCGGAATAATAATAATCGTTTCCATACTCATTCCCTGTCTGCTTATAGGTCGTCTGAACAACGTATATATGCTGTTGCTCATAATAACAACCGTGTGGTTGGGCATTGTGGGCTTTGCCGACGACTACATAAAGACCTTCAAGAAGAACAAGGACGGAATACCGGGCAAGGTGAAAATTATTTCACAGGTGGGACTGGGATTGCTCATCGGCCTTACCCTGTATCTGAGCCCGCAGGCTGTGATGCGCGAAAATATATCTATTGAGCGCAACAACACCGTAGAAATACAGCACGAGAAAAAGGCCGTGAAGCTCACAAAGACCACTATACCTTTTATAAAGAGCCACAACCTCGACTACTCGGAGCTGACATCGTGCTTCGGCGAGTATTCACAGGCGGCAGGATGGATTCTCTTTGTAATTGTAACCATATTCATTGTGACAGCCGTTTCGAACGGAGCGAACCTGAACGACGGTATGGATGGCATGCTGGCCGGCAACGCCGCCATCATAGGCGTGACGCTGGGACTGCTGGCCTACGTGTCGGGCCATGTGAACATGGCCGAGTACCTGAATATCATGTTCCTTCCGGGCAGCGAGGAGGTGGTGATATTCACCTGCGCATTCGTGGGAGCACTCATAGGCTTCCTGTGGTACAACGCCTTCCCCGCACAGGTATTCATGGGCGACACCGGCAGCCTCACCATCGGAGGTATTATAGCGGTGATTGCCATACTTATACACAAGGAGATATTGCTGGTGATATTGTGCGGAATATTTGTAGCCGAAAACCTGTCGGTGATGCTGCAGGTGGCATATTTCAAGCAGGGCAAGAAAAAGGGCATCAAGCAGCGCATATTCAAATGCACCCCGCTTCACCACCACTACACCATTTCCGATGAAAAGCTCGATAAAGAGAGCACATACCTTATAAGAAAACCATTGAAGCCCATGCACGAGGCCAAAGTAACATTGCGCTTTTGGATTGTAACCATCGTGCTGGCCGCAATAACCATAATGACACTTAAAGTGAGATAACCATGGAGAAAAGAATAGTCATACTTGGAGCAGGCGAAAGCGGTAGCGGTGCTGCCGTATTGGCCAAGAAACTCGGATTCGATGTATTTGTATCGGACTTCGGAAAAATAGGCGACCAATACAAGGAACTGCTCGACAGCCACCAGATTGAATGGGAGGAGAAACAGCACACCGAGGAGAAGATTCTGAACGCTCAGGAGATAATAAAAAGCCCAGGAATTCCCAACGAGGCACCCATGGTGGTGAAGGCCAAGGAGGCCGGCATACCCATAATCTCGGAGATTGAATTCGCCGGACGATATACAAAGGCCAAGATGGTGTGTATCACCGGAAGCAACGGCAAGACAACCACCACATCACTCATCTACCACATTTTCCGCGAAGCAGGCCTCAACGTGGGCTTGGCCGGCAACATAGGCAAGAGCCTTGCCTTGCAGGTAGCCGAGGGCGACAAGGACTACTACATAGTGGAGCTCAGCAGTTTCCAGCTCGACAACATGTACGAATTCCGCGTGAACGTGGCCGTGCTTATGAACATCACCCCCGACCACATGGATCGCTACGGATACGAAATGCAGAACTATGTGGATGCCAAATTCCGCATATTGCAGAACCAGCAGCCCGAGGATGCATTCATCTACTGGAGCGACGACCCCATCATACGCCGCGAGCTCGAAAAATATTGCCACGGCAAGCTATACCCCTTTGCCGAGGAGAAGAAGGACGGCCTCGCAGCATACACCGATGGCCAGAAACTGGTGTTCACCGAGCCCACCCCCTTCAACATGGAGCAGGAGGAGCTTGCACTCACCGGCAAGCACAACCTGTACAATTCAATGGCTGCCGGCATATCGGCCAACGTGGCAGGTATCCACAACAGCACCATTAAAGAGGCGCTCAGCAGCTTCACCGGCGTGGAGCACCGCCTTGAAAAGGTTGCCACTGTAAACGGCGTGGAGTATATAAACGACTCGAAAGCCACCAACGTGAACAGCTGCTGGTATGCACTGCAAAGCATGAAGAAAAAGACCGTGCTCATACTTGGCGGCAAGGACAAGGGTAACGACTATAGCGAAATAGCAGAGCTCGTAAAGGAGAAATGCAGCGCCCTGATATTCCTTGGAGCCGACAACAGCAAACTGCACGGCTTCTTCGGAGAATATGGCCTGCCTATCGCCGATGTAAGCTCCATGGCCGACTGCGTGAAAGCCGCAAGCGAAATGGCCAAGGAGGGCGAAACGGTGTTGCTGAGCCCATGCTGCGCCAGCTTCGACCTGTTCAAGAGCTACGAGGACAGAGGCACCCAGTTCAAAGAGGAGGTACATAAATTAGCACAATAGAAGATGAGTAAAGGTATTACAAACAGATTGTTCAAGGGCGACAAGGTTACGTGGATAATCTTCGCCGCACTATTTGCGCTCTCGTTTGTGGAGGTATTCAGTGCCACCAGCCGCCTCACCTTCCGAAGCGAAAGCTACTGGTACCCCATAACCATGCACGTACGTTTCATGGCTATGGGCTTCGTGGCTGCATGGATTACGCACAACCTCCCTATGACGTGGTTCAAAAAACTCGCGTACGTAGCATACTGGGGAGGACTAGCGCTGCTTGTATATGCCACATTCTTCGGACAGACCAAGAACGACGCCTCGCGATGGGTTACCATCATGGGATTCAGCATACAGGCATCGGAATTTGCGAAATTGGGCCTTATAATGATGGTAGCCAATTTCCTTGGCGACTGGCAGAGCGACCTTGAGACCGGCGCAAGAACCATGGGCAAGATACTGATAGCCACGGGAATGGTGTGTGGCCTCACATTCACCACTAACCTATCGACCACGCTGCTCGTCTGCTTCATCATATACCTGATGATGCTGCTAGGCAAGCTACCGCGTGCACTGATGCTCAAGTTCACAGGTATATGCATTCTATCGGGTGGTTTGCTGGGAGCAACCATAATGATGATACCCCCCAGCAGCGTGAAGGACACTAAGCTGGAGCGTGTGATTACCTGGCAGAACCGTGTGAAGGATTTTCTACCCTTCTTCAAGAGCGAGGCCGAGAAGAAAAAAAGCGACGATGGCAAGAGCGACCAACGTGTGCATGCCAACATTGCAATAGCATCGAGCGGCATCATCTTCGGCAAAGGGCCGGGCAATTCCGTTCAGCGCGACTTCTTGCCCGAGGCATACTCCGACCTCATTTATGCCATCATCATCGAGGAGTGGGGATTGATAATAGGATGCATAGGAGTGCTGTTGCTATACCTCACACTGCTCTACCACACCGGGCAGATTGCAAAGAACTGCGACGACCCGTTTGCCACCTACCTGGCATTGGGCTCGGCACTGATGATAGGCACACACGCACTGTTCCACATGACAATTTCGGTGGGCTTGGGCCCCATCACAGGACAGCCGTTGCCACTGGTGAGCCGCGGTGGTTCGTCTATCATTGTGAACTGCATATACATTGGAATGATTTTGAGCATCAGCCGCTATGCACGCGAACTAAGGATAGCGAAAGAGAGAGCAAAACACAACAAGACAGACAAAGCGGATATAAACCCCTTGGTGGAAGCCGCAACAGAAGAACCTTAGAACTATGAAAAAGAATTATAGAATAATAATAAGCGGAGGAGGAACCGGCGGACACATATTCCCTGCCCTCTCCATCGCCAATGCCATAAAGAGCAAATATCCCGACGCCGACATACTGTTCGTGGGTGCCGACAACAGGATGGAGATGCAGCGTGTGCCCGAAGCGGGATACCCCATAGTGGGACTGCCCATCATGGGATTCGACCGCAAGAACCTGCTGAAGAACATCAAGGTGCTTTGGAAGCTGTTCAAAAGCCAGTTGAAGGCCAAAAGAGTGATAAAGAAATTTGCTCCGCAGGTGGCAGTGGGTGTAGGCGGATATGCAAGCGGCCCCACACTGAGAATGGCTGCCAAGATGAACATCCCCACCGTCATTCAGGAGCAGAACTCATATGCAGGAGTGACAAATAAGCTGTTGGCCAAGAAGGCCAAGGTTATATGCGTGGCATACGATGGCATGGAGCGCTTCTTCCCGCACGAGAAGCTTAAACTGACCGGTAACCCTGTGCGCAACAACCTGCTGACACAGCAGGGCAGCCGCGAAGAGTGTGCCAAGGCCATGAGGCTCGACCCCGACAAGAAATGCATACTGCTGGTAGGCGGCAGCCTGGGAGCACGCAGCATGAACGAGAGCATGATAAGCTCGCTCGAGCAGATTGCGGCCAACCCCGACATCCAGTTCGTATGGCAGACCGGCAAATACTACTACAACGAGATAGTGGAACGCACCGAGAAGGCCGGAAAGCCCGCTAACCTTACAATCACCGATTTTGTATCGGACATGGCATCGGCACTGGGAATGGCCGACCTTGTGATATCACGCGCAGGCGCCGGCTCTATTTCCGAATTTGCTCTGCTGGGCAAGGCCGTGATATTGGTACCCTCGCCCAACGTTGCCGAGGATCATCAGACCAAAAACGCCATGGCGCTTGTGGAGAAGGATGCAGCACTCTTTGTAAGCGACAGCGATGCAAAAGAGAAGCTCATTGCCACAGCACTGAAGACAATTGCCGACAACGAAAAACTGGAGCAGTTGAGCAAAAATATAAATAAAATGGCCAAGCCCAAGGCGGCAGAAGAGATTGCCGAGGAGGTGATACTGCTTGCCGAAGCATACATAGAGAAAGAGACCAGACGCAAAAACGAAAATCTGAAATGATGGAACTGAAAGACGTAAAATCGATATATTTCCTTGGAGCAGGAGGCATAGGAATGAGTGCCCTTGTGCGCTACTTTCTGGCCGAAGGAAAGGCCGTTGCCGGCTACGACAGAACAGCATGCACCCTCACAGACAAGCTCATCGAAGAGGGCGCCGCTCTCCATTTCGAAGAGAACGTGGAGCTCATCCCCGAAAACTGCCGCGACAAGGAAAGCACACTGGTGATATACACCCCTGCCATACCCAAGGAGCACAAGGAGTGGGAGTACTTCCGTAACAACGGATTTACCATAAAGAAAAGAGCCGAGGTACTCGGTCTCATCACCCGCGACAAGCGCGGCCTCTGCATTGCCGGCACACATGGCAAGACATCGACATCGACTATGACCGCACACCTGGTACACAGTTCGAACGTCGATTGCGCGGCATTCCTTGGCGGCATTTCGAAGAACCATCACAGCAACCTGATACTCACCGACAAGAGCGATTTTGTGGTGATAGAGGCCGACGAGTACGACCGTTCGTTCCTGCAATTAACCCCTTACATTGCAGTGATTACCGCTACCGACCCCGACCACTTGGATATATACGGCACAAAGGAGAACTATCTCGAGGGCTTTGCCCAGTTTACCGAGCGCATACGCGAGGATGGTTACCTGATTGTGCACGAAGGCCTTGAGCTGGTACCCCGTCCCAAGGAGGGCGTTACATGCTACAGCTACGGACGCGAAAGCGGCGATTTCCGTGCCGAGAACATACGCATCGGCGGCGGAAAAATAGTTATCGACTACGTGTCGCCCTTCAGAACAATAAAGGACATTGAGCTTGGCGTGCCCGTTAGCATAAACATAGAGAACGGAATAGCTTCGATGGCCATTGCCGAGCTGTGCGGTGCAAGCGAGGAGGAGATAAAGGCAGCCATGGCCAGCTTCGAGGGCGTGGAGCGCCGTTTCGATTTCAAGATAAAGAGCGACAAGAAGGTGCTGTTGAGCGACTATGCCCACCACCCCGACGAGATAAAGGCATGTGCAAAATCGATGAAGGAACTGTACAGCGACAAGAAGATAACTGCGATGTTCCAGCCCCATCTGTTCAGTCGCACCAACGATTTCTACCGCGAATTCGCTGCAAGCCTCTCGCTCTTCGACGAGGTGATACTGCTCGACATATATCCCGCACGCGAACTGCCCATACCCGGTGTTACCAGCGAGCTTATATACAACCACATGGAGCCCAACGTGCAGAAGAGCATGTGCACACGCGCCGATGCGGTGAAAATAATTGAGCAGCGAAAAGAGGAATTCGAAGTGCTCATCTGCTTGGGAGCGGGCGACCTCGAGAGCGACGTTCCCCGAATAACCGAGATATTGAAGAACTGCTAACGCACAGAAAATATGTTCAAGAAGATACTGATAATATTGGCAACCATTGCAGCCGCTGCATATCTTGTGCTTGCACTGTTTGTTCTGAACAGCACACCCGTTGGGGCCAAGTGCCAAGGAACCGACATTGTCATCACCGACAACGACACAGAGATATTGAGCATTGGCAGCATAGAGCAGCACCTGAAGCAGAAGGGCATTGTCGCCAAAGGCAAGCCCATGGAGCAGATTACAAGCGAGAAGATTGAACAGGCGCTCAAGGAGATATCCATCGTAGAGGATTGCCAATGCTTCAAGACGCACAAAAACTATGTGGGAATACACATAACCTGCAAGAAGCCCGTAATACATATCTTCGACAACAAAGGCGAGGAGTACTATCTCGACAACAAAAGCAGCAAGATAAAAAGCATACAAAGCGCTATCTATCTGCCCATTGCAACAGGCGACATCAAGGGCGCAAAAACCATGAAGGAGCTTGTGGATATAGCGCTATTCCTGCAAGACAACCGTTTCTGGCGCGAGCAGATAGAGCAGATACACGTAACACCAAAGCAGGAAATTGTACTGATACCGCGCATTGGCAACCACTTGATAGAGCTGGGACATGCCGACAACCTGGAGAAGAAGCTCGATAAACTGAAGGAATTCTACAAAGAGGGACTTAACAAGGTGGGATGGAACAAATACAGGAAGCTGAACATCGAATTCGATAAACAGGTAATCTGTACAAAGAACAATTAAGAGATTTATTAAGAACATTAAATAACTTCTGAATATGGGAGTAAAAAATTATATAGTTGCCATAGAACTGGGCTCATCAAAAATTGCCGGAGCCGTAGGAGTGGAAAGCATAGAGGGAATGAACGTAATTGCCTATGCCAATGAGCCTGTCAACGGGTTCATTTCGAAAGGCGTCGTAAAAAACATCGACGAAACGAGCATCTGTCTTTCGAGCCTGATAAACAAGCTGGAAGGCCAATTGGACGAGGTGAGCATAAAGAAGGCATACGTGGCCATCGGCGGCATGTCGATGAAATCGGTAAAATCGACCGTAAAAATCGAGTTCGACGAATTCACCAAAATAACCCAGAACATCATAGACGACATGGCCATAGAGAACGACAACCTGTTTGCCGTTCCCGAAGGCTATCAGAAGGTGCAGGTAATAACCCAGGAGTACAAAATGGGCGGCGACTCGAGCATCAACCCCATAGGTATGAGCGTCAGACAGATAGAGGGCAACTACATAAACATCATCATCAAGGAGCAGTTCGTGAAGCAGCTGGAGGAGAGCTTTAACCTTGCCGATATTGAGATCGCAAAAAGCTTCAGCACTGCAAAGATAAACGCCGAGCAGATACTGAGCGACGAGGAAAAACGCGATGGATGTGCCCTTGTGGATATAGGCGCCGAAACAACCACTGTGAGCATATTCTCGAATAATATAATGAGAAAACTGAGCGTAATCCCCTTGGGTGGCTACAACATCACACGCGACTTCAGCGCCGAGCACATATCAATGGCCGACGCCGAAACGCTGAAAGTACACGCCGGCTACAATGCCGAGCGATTCGAAAGTTGCATAGACAAGGAGCTGCGCGACAACATCATAGGCGCACGCATGGCCGAGATTCTTCAGAACGTGAACCATCAGATAAAGCGCTCGGGCGAGAACATCGCATGCGCGGTGATTACAGGCGGCGGCGCAAGGCTGAAGAACATAGAGACGCTCTTCGTGGAGAACATGCCCGGACTGAGAACACGCATCGCCACCGAGCCCCTCATCGAATTCAATTCGAGCATCGAGCCCAAGCTCAGAAAGGGCGAGATAAGTAGCACCCTCTACGGATTGCTTAAAAACGGCAAGGAGGGATGTTGCCAGGAATTGCCCCCCACACCGCCGGCAACCATGCAGGATATGTTCGAGGAGAAACAACCCGAAGTGAAGCCGGTGGTAGAACAGTCCCAACCTGTTGTAAAAGAGGAGGAGAAGGCCCCCATCGTAGTGACCGCAACAGCGCCGGAAACAAAAACCATAACTGAAGAGAAAGAGGAGAAGAAAGCCCCCGAGAAAAAGACCGAAAAGGAGAAGAGCAAGAGCAAAGGAAGAACATTCGGTCTATTCGGTGACCTGTTCGGCAACCTTGGAGCGACCTTGAAACAGGGTGCAAAAGATATAATAGAAAACGCCACCAGGGAAGAGGAGGACTACAACGAGGAAGACAACGAATTATAGAAACAGTTCAAACAACATAGAACCATGAACGCTGAAGATACATTAACATTCGATATACCTACCGACGCACCAAGAATCATCAAAGTGATAGGCGTTGGCGGAGGCGGTGGCAATGCCGTACAGAACATGTACCGCGAAGGCATACACAACGTGTCGTTCGCCATATGCAACACCGACTCACAGGCACTGCGCGATTCATCAATACCCGTAAAGATACAGCTGGGAGCAACCATCACCGAAGGCCTTGGAGCCGGCAACGACCCCGAAGTGGCACGCCAGGCAGCCGAAGAGAGCCGCGAGGAGATTAAATCGCTCTTCAACGACGGCACCAAGATGGTATTCATCACAGCCGGCATGGGCGGTGGCACCGGAACGGGAGCAGCCCCCATAGTAGCCGAAATAGCAAAGAGCCTGAATATACTGACCATCGGTATCGTCACAATACCCTTCCGTTTCGAAATGGGCAACAAGATACACCAGGCACTGAAGGGTGTAAACGAAATATCGAAACATGTGGATGCGCTGCTCGTGATAAACAACCAGCGTCTGCTCGATATATACCCCGAGCTCGACATCGACGAGGGATTCCGCAAGGTGGACGAGGTGCTGACCACAGCCACAAAGAGCATCGCCGAGATAATAACCGCACGAGGAACCATCAACCTCGATTTCCGTGATGTGAAGAAGGTGTTGAAAGATGGTGGCGTTGCCATCATGAGCTACGGCATAGAGAAGGGCGAACAGCGCCTTGCCATGGCCTTCGAGAAGGCACTGCACTCGCCGCTGCTCAATAACAACAACATATACAAATCGAAGAAGATACTCTTCAACATCTACTACAACCCCAACTACCCCATGAAGGTAGGCGAAATAGAGGAGGTGAACACCTTCATGACGCGCTTCACCGAAGAGGACATAGAGGTGATATGGGGAATGAGCAAGGACTACAACCTGGAAGAGGGCGCAGTGAAAGTAACCGTGCTTGCAACCGGCTTCGGCATGCAGAACATCCCCGAGATGAAGCCTCTGCTGGGCGAGATTGAGCGCGAGCAAGAGGTCGAGAAGCAGAAGATACAGAGCATGATAGAAACCTTCTACAAGGAGGATTTCAAGGTATATATCTTCGACGACGCCGACCTCGACAACGAAGCGGTGATAGCAGCCGTCGAGAGCTCACCCACACACAAGCGCATGGCCAAGGAATTGCAGCAGATAAAAAGCATATCATCGGCGGCAAAGCAGAGCGACGTCCCCGCCGAGGAGCCCACAAAGGCTGTGGAGGAAGCACCCATCGAGGAGGCCGACGACGAGATACCCTTCACCCCCATGCAGATTGACAACGAAGAGAACAATATAACAGAGAACAGCGTTGAAATAAATTATTGATAAAAAGCCATGGATATATTCGACATCATAAGCAACGACCTAAAAGAGGCCATGAAGGCCAAGGACAAAGTAGCGCTCGACACACTGCGCAACATAAAAAAAGTGCTCCTCGAAGCAAAAACAGCCCCCGGAGCAAACGACACCGTTGACGACGCAACCGCCATAAAACTGATAGGCAAATTGGCCAAGCAGGGACGCGAATCGGCTGCCCTCTACGAAAGCCAGAACCGCCCCGACCTTGCAGCCGAAGAGACAGCACAGGTAGCCGTGCTCGAAAAATATCTGCCCAAGCAGATGAGCGACCAGGAACTGACCGAAGCGCTTAAAGCGATTATAGCCGAGACAGGAGCATCCTCACCCGCCGAAATGGGCAAGGTGATGGGCGTCGCCACCAAAAAGCTCGCCGGCATGGCCGATGGAAAAGCCATCTCGGCCAAAGTGAAGGAGCTGCTTGCGTAACGACATTTACCTTACACTTCATATACAGACTGCCTCGAATCTATTTCGAGGCAGTTTTTCTTCTATAATAAATAAACCCGATAGGGTTTGTATTTTATACTCGTTATACATATATTTGCGATAATCATTAACCACCAAAATGCGTATAGCTATGAAAAGGATATTCTCAATAATAGTTGCATTACTTTTCGTTATGCATGCCTTTCCACAGTCGAATAATATATATACCGATGGAACCAAGTGGATATATGTATATGACGCCTTCGACCCCGATGGTTTCTGGTTCAGGGGCGATGTAATTGTGGAGACGATTAAGGGCGACACAGTCGTAAACGGAATAACATACAAGAAGATTGAACGCGCAGAAATATATATCGGCGAAGAAGAGGATTACGACCCAATAACCCGAGGTGATCTGCTCCGATATTCCGACGGCAAATATCTGCGTTATTACACCGATATCTCCTATGGAGAAGATTACCAAAATGCATACCCCCAAAAATTCATGGGCGACGACCATGTGATGTACGACGAAAATCTGAAGGTGGGCGACAAAGTATGGTGGGAGCAGAATCAGACTGTGGTGGAGATTGGCGATACGGTTTTTGAAGAGAGCCCCAATGTCGTACGAAAATATTGGCGTCACAACGCCGGCACCGACTGGTACTACGAAGAAGATCTATATACCCGCTTGAACCATATTTGGTGGATAGAGGGAATAGGACGCCTTTCATATCCCTACTATATTGGCGTAGATTGTATATGCCACGACATGCTAATGTGCTGTATAAACGCCAATGGCGATACCATATATAAAAACAAGAAATACGTAGAGGCTGTTAAGGACTATATAAGGATAACCGGCATGCGTGGTATCTGTGCCGATAATATATCTATCGCACAGCACGATGGCGAGTGCATCGTAACCCTACCCGTTGCAGCCGAATGGGCGGTAACGCTCTACAACGACGCAGGCGTTTCCGTTGCATGCAAAGCGGGCGAGGGTAGCGAGATATTCCTACCCGTCGATGGCAAGGGCACGCACATCCTTGTGTTGGAGGTTGGCGGCAAGCAATATACTAAGAAGGTAATGATAAGGTAGATTATGTGCTATTAAATCATTCGTCAGTGCGAATTAAAGCAATTACGCAACCTGCATCAATCGAACAATTCCCTAAGCACCTCTGTGGAATTGAGCTCAGGAAATTCGGGAATATGCAGACGATAGTAATCGCCAATGGTGGTAAGGAAATTACTACGCACCGCACGATTGAGAGCTATTCGGTGCATATCGTCGTAGTCGCAAGCATACAACGAGAAGAAATCGAGCGCCTGCTCCGAGGTCAAAAAATCGCCATGCATGGGCTGCAACCCCACAAAACAACCTGCCCTAAGGTCGAAATAACCGCTGCGCCCCATATCCTCTACGTTGGGTGCAATACCAAGGAAGCGGGTAAGGCGCATAAGGAACAGCAGATGGAAATTGGCATACCCATCGGCGGCCTCGTCGAACCAGCGCAACGAATACTCGATGAACGAAAAAATAGCGGCGTTGTCGCTCTCCTCGCGCAGTGCACGCGTGAGGAACTCAGCTAGATAGAGCGCTACCGCCGATTTACACGGATCGTAAGGAATGGACGAATACATTACATAGGGACGCACCTCGGAGAGGCGGCATAGTTTTCCGCCCTGCTTGTATGGAGCCTGAAACTGCAAAAGCGTAAGAGGCTGAAACAGGACACTGCGAACCTTCGAACGCTTGCTGTGAGTGACCGGCACCAAGAAGGAAAGGCGGCCACGTGTCGATGTAAATATGTCGGCAATCATCAGATTGTCGTTATATTTGAGCATGCGCAGAACTATTCCGGTAAAATTCTCTATCATAAAGGCATAAACAATATCTGTTTCGAGGAACAAAGCTACAAAAAAAGAAAAAAACATGCAAAAATATTTGCCGGATAAAAAAAATGTTGTACCTTTGCATCCGCTTAGACAACTAAGTATCGGAAACAATTCACCGAAAGGTGATCTTCGTTGGCCCATTCGTCTATCGGCTAGGACGCAAGATTTTCATTCTTGAAAGAGGGGTTCGATTCCCCTATGGGCTACAATAAAAATCAAAAAAAACAGAAATTAAAGATGGCAAACCATAAATCGTCACTTAAAAGAATCAGACAGACAGAGAAGAGAAACCTCCTCAATCGTTACTACGGTAAGAACATGCGTTCAGCTGTACGCAGCTTGCGCGCTATGAAAGATAAGGAGCAGGCATTGGCTAAGTATCCCGAGGTACAGAAATTGTTGGATAGAATGGCCAAGAGAGGTTTGATTCACAAGAACAAGGCTGCGAACCTTAAATCGGGCTTGTGTGCAAGCATCGCTAAATTGGCGTAAGCATACACAAGAACATATATTTACCAAGTATAGAGGCTGGATTTTCAATCCGGCCTTTTTGCGTTAAGGGTATCGCAAGGCCGGAAACTACCCCGGCGACCGACAAAGAAAAGGAGCAATAACCACCGCCGCCGACCACCGGCACGCATCGTGCAAAAATCCACACACAAATAGACACATTCCCCTATTTTATAGGGGAAAATTTTTGTAAAAAACACTAAATCTCACTATCTTTGTTCGGTTATTACGACAATACAAAATTGACATGAGCGAAGAAAAAGATATAACAATGGCCGCAAGTTATTCGGCCGACAGTATTCAGGTCCTCGAAGGACTTGAGGCAGTTCGCAAACGCCCCGCGATGTACATTGGCGACGTGGGCGAGAAGGGACTCCACCATCTTGTATATGAGGTGGTAGACAACGCCATAGACGAGGCCATGGCGGGCTACTGTACCCACATCGAGGTTAGCATCAACGAAGGCAATTCCATCACAGTGCAGGACAACGGTCGCGGTATCCCCGTCGATATGCACGAGAAGGAGGGCAAATCGGCACTCGAGGTGGTAATGACAGTGCTTCACGCTGGTGGTAAATTCAATAAGGACTCATACAAAGTATCGGGCGGTCTGCACGGTGTGGGTGTATCTTGCGTGAACGCGCTTTCGAAAGCCATGAAGACACAGGTATTCCGCGACGGCAAAATATATGAGCAGGACTACTCATGCGGCAAGCCCTTGAACAACGTACGACAGGTGGGCGAAACCACACTGCGCGGTACACGACAGACATTTACTCCCGACGATTCAATCTTCATTGTATCAGAATACAGCTACGACATCCTTGCAGCGCGTCTGCGTGAGCTTGCATACCTGAACGCTGGTATCTCGATTACCCTCACCGACAAGCGCTCGGCCGACGAGAACGGCGAATACAGAAGCGAGCACTTCCACTCGACCGAGGGCCTGAAGGAATTCGTTAGACACATCGATTCATCGCGCACACCCCTCATTGGCGATGTCATCTACCTGAACACCGAAAAACAGGACATCCCCATCGAGGCAGCCATCATATACAACAACGGCTACAGCGAGAATGTATATTCATATGTAAACAACATCAACACCATAGAGGGCGGTACCCACCTTGCAGGTTTCCGTCGCGCCCTCACCAGAACCCTCAAGAAATATGCCGACGACACAAAGGCATTGGAGAAGGCTAAGGTTGAGATTTCGGGCGAGGATTTCCGCGAAGGATTGACCGCTGTGGTATCAGTGAAGGTAGCAGAGCCCCAGTTCGAAGGCCAGACAAAGACCAAGCTCGGAAACAACGAGGTTACCGGTGCTGTCGATCAGGCTGTGGGCGAGGCGCTCACCAACTACCTCGAGGAGCATCCCAAGGAGGCTAAAATGATTGTCGATAAGGTGATACTTGCCGCAACTGCACGTATCGCAGCACGCAAGGCGCGCGAGAGCGTACAGCGCAAGACTCCCATGGGAGGTTGTGGTATGCCCGGTAAGCTTGCCGACTGCTCGGACAAAGACCCCGCAAAGTGCGAGCTCTTCCTTGTCGAGGGTGACTCGGCGGGTGGTTCTGCAAAACAGGGACGCAAGAACAAATTCCAGGCTATTCTGCCCCTTCGCGGTAAGATTCTTAACGTGGAGAAAGTGATGTGGCACAAGGCATTCGAGAGCGACGAGGTAAACAACATCATCCAGGCACTCGGCGTGCGCTTCGGCCTCGACAGCGAGGACAGCAAGAAGGCCAACATCGACAAACTGCGCTACCACAAGATTATCATCATGACCGACGCCGACGTCGATGGTTCACACATCGACACGCTCATCATGACACTCTTCTTCCGCTACATGCCCGAGCTCATCGAGGGTGGCTACCTCTACATTGCCAATCCCCCGCTCTATCTGTGCTCGAAGGGCAAGATAAAGGAGTACTGCTACGACGACGATGCACGCCAGCGCTTCATCGACAAGTACGGTAACGGTAACGAGAAAGAGATTTCCACACAGCGCTACAAAGGTCTTGGTGAGATGAACCCCGAGCAGTTGTGGGAAACAACCATGAACCCCGAGACACGCATATTGAAACAGGTGACAATACGCGACGCCGTAGAGGCCGATTACATATTCTCGATGCTCATGGGCGACGACGTAGGCCCTCGCCGCGAATTCATTGAGAAGAACGCCACATACGCTAACATCGACGCATAAACATATGACGATGGCGTGTCAAGTACCGACTGACACGCCATCGTCGTTTGATATACACCCCATGCACAAAATTGCGACAACCATACTGCTGGCCGCAACAGCCCTCGTCGCCACATCACAGGATTTTAAGGGACTGGTGAACATAAAGGAGAAGGACAGCACCATAATAGTAGATTTGATGTATGCCAAGCCCGACAATTTCGTCGGCGAAAAGATGTACAATTTCAGCGAAGCCTACCTGCACCCCAAAGCGGCAGAGGCCGTAAAGGAGGCCAACAGAATGCTGCAGGCATCGCACCCCGGCCTGCGACTGATAATATACGACGCCGCACGCCCCATGCGCGTACAACAGAAAATGTGGAACAAGGTGAAGGGCACCGCGCAGCAGAACTACGTGAGCAACCCGGCCAACGGCGGCGGGCTACACAACTACGGCCTGGCGGTAGATGTAAGCATCGCCGACTGCAATGGCGACACACTGCCAATGGGCACACTGGTAGATGCGCTCACCCCCACCAGCCACATAGACAAGGAGCAGGAGCTGGTAAACAGCAAGAAGATAACAGCCGAAGCGGCACGCAACAGAGCGCTACTGCGCAGCGTGATGAAGAAGGCCGGTTTCAGGCCGCTTAGGAGCGAGTGGTGGCATTTCAACTACACCACACGTGCCGACGCAAGAAAAAACTACAAAGTAATCAGATAACAGAGAAAGCACAAGCGCCCGCCTACCGCAATACGGTGGGCAGGCGCTTCACACTACAACACGAAAAATATCTATAATATTTTCGCTGCGAAGATAGCAAGGATAGCGCAACCGCCGATTACCCAAAATTCCCACATAGTGTCCTTTATGGGGCACATTGCAATATCGGCCAAAGCCACGAGGCAATAAGCGAAATATAGAACATTTTATACGTATAAAAACAGGTTATTGCAACCATTTTTTTCAGACCTTTGCAAAAACAAAAGCAAACAGATGGAAAGAGAAAAGATTGCCACAATCGACCTGCACGATTTCAACAGCATACCGTTCCACATAGTATATATGGACAACGACATAGCCATACTGAAGAATATAAGCATCAGCATGGTACCCGACAGCAAGGAGCGAAAGCTGAAATGCTTCATGATATGCTTCTGCGAGGATGGCGAAACGTCGATAGAGATAAACAGCAAGCAATACAATCTGAAAAAGGGATTATGCGCTGTGCTGCCGCCCGGCACCATCATTTCGAACGGAAGCAAGGAGAGCAGCTGCAATATACACATTGCAGCCATTTCGCAAAATTTCATTAACGAAATACTTTGCACCAATAAGGACACGTGGAACGTCATACACTACCTCTACAACAATCCCATCTCGCCCATCGACCGAGATTCGTCGTACAAGATATATCTGTACAAGGAGCTGCTGATGACACTGATAAACGAAGCGCCGCACGCATACAGCAAACAGACCAGGCGCTACCATTTCGCCGGCCTTTTCTGCGAAATGATGGCCTACATCAGCCAAAAAGTGCCCAAGGAGGAGTATATACGTGGCAACAGAGGGCATGCCGGCTCCATTGTACACGATTTTATAAGCGCCGTGAACGCCGACAACGGCTCGCATCGCACCGTAGCCTACTATGCCGACCTGCTGTGCTACAGCCCGAAATATTTGAGCTTCACCGTGAAACAGCTTACCGGAAAGACACCGCTACAGATAATAAACGCTCATGCAATAAACCAGATAAAATACAAGCTGAAGCACACCGACATGAGCATGAAGAGGATGGCCGACTATTTCGATTTCCCCAACCCTTCGTTTTTCGGAAAATTCGTAAAGACACACACGGGAATGTCGCCCATGCAATATCGCCACAGCGAAGCGAAAAAGTAGCTACGCTACAGGAAGAGCATGACTATAATCTGTGCAATTATCACACGACAGAACATGGCCAACGGATAGACCGTTGCATAGCTCACCGCCGGGTTGTCGCCGGGCAGGGTGTCGTTGGCATAATTGAGCGCCATGGGGTTGGCCATGCTTCCGCAGAGCATGCCGCATGTGCTGCCGAAATCGAGGCCGCTCAGTCGCATTGATACAAGCGCCATGAGCACTACCGGAACAAATGTGAGGATAAATCCGAGACCTATCCACAAAGCACCCTCGTGACACATGACCGTTTCGAAGAAATGGGCACCGGCATCGAGGCCAAGACAGGCTAGGTACAACGACAATCCTATACCGCGAAGCATCAGGTTAGCACTGCGGGTTGTATATGTCACAAAATGGAAACGAGGGCCAAAACAACCCATCAATATACCTACAATAATGGGGCCACCTGCCAATCCAAGCTTCACAGGAGTGCTCATACCGGGAACGGCAAGAGGGATAGAGCCGAGAATGAGTCCGAGCACGATGCCCACGAAAATTGCCGCAAGGTTCGGATCGTTGAGCGCCTTGGAAGCGTTGCCCAAGAGCTTTTCGATGTTCTCGATAGCCTTCTCCTCGCCCACAACGGTAAGGCGGTCGCCCATCTGCAGAATAAGGCGGGGCGTAGCCAGCAGTTGCACGCCGTTGCGAGTAACGCGACTGATATTTATCCCATAGCTGTTGCGCAGACGCAGTGCACCGAGTCGCTTGCCATTCAGTTCGGGGCGAGTGATGATAATCTTGCGCGACACCAGCTTGCTATCTATTGCATTCCAATCTATATCCTCCTTGTTCCAGTCCTTGGGCTCCATTTTACCGAAAAGCGCAGTAAGCGTGGGAGCATCCTTCTCGGTGGTCACCACCAGCAGACGGTCGTTCTCCTTGAGCAACATTTCGGATGTGGGAATACTCACCTTGTTGTTGCGCCACAGACGCGAGATAACAAATTTGGTGTGAGTAAGCTCGGCCACCTCCCTTACGCACTTGTCGAAAATGCCCGGATTGTGCACGCAATATGTAGCAATGAATGTGTGGTTGTGCTCCTCGTGCTCGCCGTTGTCGATGTCCGACGGCTTCACAAACAACTTACGCACAGCGAGCATGGCAAGTATTACACCCACCACACCAAGCGGATATGTCACAGCGCAACTGAGGGTAGCCCCTGTCGATGAAACGCCCAGCTCCTTCAGCGTCTGCTGAGCTGCACCAAGCGCCGGGGTATTCGTAGTGGCACCACACAGAATTCCCACCATATCGCTCATGGGGATGGATGTGGCAAAGCTGAGCAGCACAGCCATGAGCGTGCCTAACAGCACAACGCCCATCGCAAGCATATTCAACTGCATGCCACCCTTGCGGAACGAGCTGAAAAAGCCGGGTCCCACCTGCAAGCCCAGTTCATAGACAAAAAGCACAAGACCAAGGCTCTCGGCATAGCTCAGCATCTTAGGATCGATGCTGAAGCCCATGTGACCTGCAAGAATACCGGCAAAAAAGACAAATGTAACACCGAGCGAGATACCGAAAATACGTATCTTGCCCAGTCCCAATCCTGTCGCAATTATTATAGAAATTATAACTACTGCCTGAAGAGGCGTATGTTCAAAGAATAAGCTATTTAACCATTCCATGGCTATTAAACAACATTTTATTTATTATCGACGCGAGGATGGTCGAGATTGTAGTGCAGGCCACGGCTCTCCTTGCGTTCCATAGCCCAGCGCATGATAAGGTATCCCACGTTTATCACGTTGCGCAGCTCGCATATCTCCTTGCTGATTACACTGCGCTTGAACAGCTCCTCGGTCTCTTCGTACAGAAGGTCAAGACGGTCCCAGGCACGCTTCAGTCGGAGATCGGTTCGAACGATACCCACATAGGTATTCATTATCTGCCCCACCTCGCGCATGCTCTGCGTAATGAGCACCAGCTCCTCGTTCATTTTTGTACCCTCGTCGTTCCACTCGGGCACCTGTTCGTTGAATGTATAGTTGTCGATGACCGACATGGTGTGACGGGCTGCCGCATCGGCATATACAACGGCCTCTATGAGCGAATTGCTTGCCAAGCGGTTGCCACCGTGAAGGCCAGTGCATGCACACTCGCCCACCGCGTAAAGACGGTGAATGCTCGAAGCTGCATTCAAATCGACCTTGATACCACCACACATGTAGTGTGCTGCCGGTGCCACCGGTATATAATCCTTTGTGATGTCGATACCAAGCGACAGGCACTTCTCGTAAATGAGGGGGAAGTGCTTCTTGGTCTCCTCGGCATCCTTGTGGGTAACATCGAGATAGACAAAATCCTCGCCACGTATCTTCATCTCGTTATCAATGGCACGCGCCACAATGTCGCGCGGCGCAAGCGACAGACGAGCATCGTACTTGTGCATGAATTCCTTGCCATCCATTGTGCGTAGCACTGCTCCGTAGCCACGCATCGCCTCGGTGATGAGGAACGAGGGGCGGTCGCCCACATTGTAGAGAGCGGTCGGGTGGAACTGCACGAATTCCATATCGGCAACCGTACCCTTGGCACGATAGACCATAGCCACGCCATCGCCCGTTGCTACAAGGGGGTTGGTAGTGGTCTGATATACAGCGCCACAGCCACCGGTAGCCATTGTGGTCACCTTGCTGAGGAACGTATCGACACGATTGGTCTTCAGGTCGAGCACATAGGCGCCGTAACACTCTATGCCGGGTGTCTGACGCGTTACATTTATACCCATATGGTGCTGGGTAATTATCTCGATGGCAAAATGGTGGTCGAGGACTGTGATATTGGGATTGCTACGGACTGCCTTGATGAGCGACATCTGTATCTCGGCGCCCGTGCTGTCGGCATGGTGCAGGATTCTGTGCTCCGAGTGGCCGCCCTCGCGATGGAGGTCGAAGTCGCCATCCTCGTTCTTATCGAAATCGACGCCCCACTCTATCAGCTGTCTTATCTGCTCGGGTGCCTCGCGGACAACCTTCTCCACAGCGACCCTGTCGTTGATGTAATCGCCGGCAATCATCGTATCGTCGATGTGCTTTTCGAAATTATCAACCAACATGTTTGTAACCGACGCCACACCACCTTGTGCAAAATAGGTGTTGGCATCTTCGAGTGTAGTCTTGCATACGAGGGCTACGCTTCCTTTCTGCGCCACTTTCAGGGCGAAACTCATACCGGCTATTCCCGAGCCGATAACAAGAAAATCGTATTTCTTAACCATACCGAAACGGATAAAATCTGAAACCGCATTGCACGCCTATAAAGCGCGATGCAAATTCGGCACAAAAATACAAAAATCATTACGAAAATGGTTCACCAAACTAATAAATAACAGATATTACCCCTACTTTTTCCAAAAACAGAGCTATTTTTGCATTACAGATACAAAATAACGCGGCCCGCACCTGCACAACCGATGCAGAGAAGGGGCTTCACTAAATAAACGAACAACGGCAAGAAACAGATGCGACTCACAGCTACCATCATAATCACCCTATGCTTTTCGCTCTTTGCGACGGCGCAAAATTTCGAGGCGGCAATGGACTCGCTGCTCAAGGACAAAATATTTGACAACAGCGATGTCTCCGTAGCGATATACGACCTCGACGAGCAGCGCGCAATATACAGCCACAGAGCAAATAAAATGTGCCGCCCCGCCTCGGTGCTGAAACTGCTGACCGCAGGCGTCGCTCTTGAGCGCCTGGGCATTAACCACACCATAAACACCATACTTGGCCGCAACAACTCGGCCGGCTCGGACAATCTGTACATTAAGGGCACAATGGACCCGCTGTTCACCGAGAGCGACCTCGATGCCATGGTTGCATCCATAGGCGAGGGCACCGTCATAGACAGCCTGTTCATCGACTGCACATTCATGGATTCAATCTATTGGGGGCCCGGCTGGTCGTGGGACGACACACCGTGGGAATACCAGCCCTACATGTCGCCGCTGATGCTCAACGGAGGTTGCGTGGATGTTTCGGTGAAACCCGCGCAAAAAGGCGAAGCGCCCATTGTGACATGCAAGCCACAGTCGTCATACTATACCATTGAAAACGAAGCCGTAAGCCACTGCGCCGAGGCCGGCAAGCTGACCATCATGCGCGACTGGCTCGACAATTCCAATGTAATAAGAATACGCGGTAACTGCAACAGCCCGCGCGGCGACAGGATGAACATGTTCCGTTCCGAGGAATTTTTCATCACTGTGATGATAGAGAAAATGGCAGCCCGCGGCATCGAGGTAAGGCACAGCGCCTATCGAGCCATGCCCGACAGCACAGAGCTCATCTACAACAAGCAACGCCCCATAACCGCAGTGGTGAAGGAGGCGCTCGAAGAGAGCAACAACCTGTGCGCCGAGGCGCTGATATACCACTTGGGTGCGCTATACGGCCACTACCCCGTCGCCCACAAGGATGGCGTAAGAATAGTGAAAGGATTTCTCGACTACAACCTCGCAATGCCCGAGCACTACGAAATAGCCGATGGTTCGGGGCTTTCGCTCTACACATACATCTCGGCCAACACCATGTTGCAGATGCTCGACCGCATATACCGCGACAAGAGCATATACAACACCGTGCTCCAGGGGCTGCCCATCGCCGGATGGAGCGGCACGCTGAAGGGCCGCATGGGAGGCACCGCCGCCGAACGCAAGATACATGCCAAGACCGGCACAGTGAGCGGTATATGCACGCTTGCAGGATATGCCGAGGCTCGCAACGGCCACACATTGGCATTCGTCATCTTCAACCAGGGAATAATGACACCCAAACAGGCACGTCGCTGGCAAAACAAAGTATGCGAACTGATGTGCAAATAGAATGGAATAATAATCACAGAATAAAACAATAACAGAGCCACCATGAAAGCAATGATTTTTGCAGCAGGCCTTGGAACACGCCTGAAACCGCTTACAGATACACTACCGAAAGCACTTGTTCCCGTATGTGGCAAGCCCCTTATAGAGCATGTGGCACGCAAGCTGTACAAGGCCGGAATAGCAGAAGCCGTAGTAAATATACACTATTTTGCCGACAAGATAGAGGAGTGGGTTAACGAACAGCAGTGGATAACAACGACCGAAAAGGCCGAGGGCAAGATGTTCATGGCGCTGAGCGATGAGCGTGCACAGTTGCTCGAAACGGGCGGAGCCGTGCTACATGCGCGACGCCATCTCGAAGGCTGCGGCAGCTTCCTCATTCACAATGTAGATATACTGTCGGACTGCGACATTGCGTGGTTCGCATCGCAGACACGCGAGGATGCACTAGCATCGCTGCTCGTGAGCAACCGCAAGACCACCCGTTTCCTGCTTTTCGAGCCCGACACCATGCGCCTCGTAGGCTGGATGAACACCGACAGCGGAGATTACCATGTAATCTCGCCCGAAATAGTACCCGCACAATGCCGCGCGCTTGCATTCTCGGGCATACACATCATGAGCGACAAGGTGCTCGCCCTGATGGAGGAGTATGTAAAAGAGAAAGGGCTCGTAGCCGACGACGAGAAGGGCACCCGTTTCCCCATCATGAATTTCTATATGTGGGCGGCTGCAAAATGTCCCATATACGGCGTTGAGGCCGAAAGCCTCGAGTTTATAGACGTGGGCAAGCTCGATGCTCTGAAGCCTGCCGAGGAATTCGTAAAGAAGCACGAATAGGCGACACAACCATCATTGCCTTGCTAATGCACTTGCCACTACATACGGGGTATTCAAAGAAAAACCGGTGTCTGTTCCAAGAACGGACACCGGTTTGTGTATATTGTTTAAATGAATTTTTCGCGTTTCTGCAGATTCAGCAGCCCTAACATCGCCCACACCACACTGCCAATAGCAAGGAATATGCGGTTCTTGAGCACGGTGGCGCTCCATACAGCCGCATGAATATTCTCGGGCATGCTCAAGGGGTTAAGCGTCACATCCCACATGCTGTGTTTTGTAAGGTCGGCCGAAAGGACCACCGCTACTATTCCGCATATGATAACCAGTATGGCGGTGGCGTTGCCGTTGCGTGTCAGTGTGGAGAAAAAGAACGCAAGGTTGCCCATGAACAGCACAGGGTACATCAGTTCATAGGCTATTTCGAACTGATTGACCGGGTATATGAGATATTTTGCTATCCATGCATATATCACCAATATGAAGAATATTTCCACATAAATGAGTATCAGTCGCGCAAACCACACCTTGTATTTGTAGTTGGGTATTCCGAAGAGGATCTCCAATATGCGGTTGTCGGCATCGTTCTGTATGCCGAAGACCGCGGGATAGAATATAAGCAGTAGCGACGGGAAGAACAGGAAACGATATATGTGCTCGTCGCCGGGCACCTCGCCGCGATAGGCGCTGTCGAACATAAAGTAGGCGAACAGCGCAAAGGCGGTCAGAAGAAACCATATGAATTTACCTCCGAAGATAATCTTCATATTATAGACCGACAAGCGGAGGTATGCTTTGCAATTATTTATTATGTTCATAATTTCGTTAAATCATATTTTATGTCGCGCCGGCCGGCTGCGAAGCGCTGTTCACCACGCGCCGGCCTGCGATATAAATTACAGGTTTTTCAGCAAGCAGAGGTAGGCATCCTCGAGGTTGGCCTCTACCCTCTCTGCATTCTCGTAGGGTTTTTCAACAGATATATAGCGTATTCTAATTTTGTCACCATTCATCATATTGTTCACTATGAGCCTGTTATCGAGCGTATCAATCTTCTCGGGCTCGATATCGAACGCCCATACTTTGTTCTCGGCGAACTTGGTCATATCAAGCGGGTTGCCATAGTATTTAAGCTCGCCTCGATTGATGACAGCCACCTGGTTGCACGAGCTTGCAATGTCCTCGATGATGTGGGTAGAGAAGATGATGATGCGGTCGCGGCTGAGCTCCACAAGCAGGTTGCGGAAACGTATGCGCTCGCGGGGATCGAGGCCGGCAGTGGGCTCATCGACAACAAGTATTCGCGGCAGGTGCAACAGAATGAGGGCTATACCTATACGCTGTTTCATACCACCCGAGAACGAGCCTATCTTGTGGTCTTTGCGCTCGTACATGTGCACAGCCTTGAGTACATACTCCAAGCGCTCCTTACGCACAATGGGATCGGTAATACCCTTGAGCATAGCCTGGTAGTCGAGGAATTCCCACGATGTCATGCTCTCGTACATGCCGAATTCCTGGGGCAGGAAGCCAATGAGGCTCTGCAGCTCCTCGCGATACTCGCGAGTGTTCATACCATTTATCCAGATGGTACCGTAGCTCTGCTCCAGAATACCGGTGATGATGCGCATCATGGTAGATTTTCCGGCGCCGTTGGGGCCAAGCAAACCGAACATACCGGTCTTGATGGTAAACGACACGCCACGAAGCGCCTTGAAGGGTATGCGGCGTTTGCCGATGATGGGAATGCTCTTGATGATTGTGAACAGGGTTCTACGTGTTTCGGCGAACCTTCCGGTGAGGCGCTCCACGTTAATGCGATGAACGTAGAGGTAGTCCGATGTCAGTTTCACCGCAATGCCCAACGCCCACAGGAAGCCGATGACTACAGCAGCCGGGGTGTTATCGATGCGTTCCGAAATGAGAATAACCGTCATCAATGGCAGCAGGCCATAGACAACCTTGTGAATGATGTTCACAATGCCCTTGTGGTGCTCGATTTTGTATTTGAGATACTCCCTGATTTTTTTCCACAGATCGTAGAAACCGGCACACACAGCAAACGACAATGCAATTATCCAGAATTTATTTTCGAGATAATATGTCACCATATAGAGCAGGAAGAGATATACGACAACCTGCCACGACACGGAGATGAAATCGCGCAGATGGTGGAATTCGCTATGCAATCCCAATCGCTTGCGCAGTTTTATTCCGCTCTCCCACTGGCGGGTAAATTTGTTCGACCAATCGTATATCTTGACAAGGTTGCTTATCTCTATTACTATCTGGTCGTCCTTGTCTATAATCTTGTTGTCGGCTATACGTATCGATTTCTTGATAAAATATGTACATGCAGGTATGAGCACCGTAAGCACCATGAAATAGAGCAACTGCACGAATATTCCATCAATGTAGAGATATATGTATATCATTCCGGCAATGTAGATGGCCAAATGCAGCAGGTGCATGGGGCGGCTCAGCGAACGATACCATTTGAGTATGTTCTCCAGCGACAGATAGACGGTGGGGATAAGTATCAGCGTGAGCAGGGCCGAGAACGACAGACCGCCAATGACGGTAACCGCAAACGGTGCTCCAATTGCTCCGGCATAGTCCGTATCGCCCATAGCCATGGGCAACATGGCTATAACCGTGGTAGTGGTGGTGATAAGAATGGGGCGCAGACGCGAATATCCACTGGTGATAAGCGCTCTGTTACGTCCATATCCCTTGCGACGCAATATGTTGGAGTAGTCGATGAGGATGATACCATTGTTCACCACCACACCCAGCAGAATGAGGAAGCCGGTCATGGTGTTGGCATTCATCAGGTTGTTGCCGGTGATGAACAGGCCGAGCAACGAACCGATAGCGGCCAACGGAATGGTGAACAACAGCACAAAGGGGGTTACTACCGACTCGAAGACCGAGGCCAATATCATGAATATAAGTATCAACGACGCCAATATGAGGAAATTGAATTCACTGAGCGACTCCTCGGAGCGCACCGTTTCTATGGCAATGCCGCTGGGCATGTTGTACGAAGCAATCAGCTGGTCTATCTCCTCGCGATAACCGTTAAGCACATCCTTGGGCAGCTCCTGGCTCTGCGTGATACCATAGAAAATGGTTATCTCGCGCTCGCGATTGATGCGGCGTATGCTCGAGAGGTCGCGCGTCTGCTTGATGGATGCTATCTGCTGCAGTTCGTGCAGACCACCGTTGGCATCGGGAATCATCACACGTCGCAGGTCGTCGATGTTCTTCTGTATATTTTTCTTTTTCTTCTCCTCCTCGACGCTGATATCCTCCTTGATGACTATAGCATATTCGTCGTTAGCCAGTTTCAGGTAGGTATTGGTTGTAAGTTCCTTGTTCAGCGAGCTCAATCCGTTGAGGATGTTCTGTCGTGTTATATTGTACGACGCCAGCAGTATGGGGTCGAAAATAAGCTGTATTTCGTTGCGACGGCCGGGGTTGGTAGCCCAGTTCCACGCCACGAACTCCATTTCGCGCAAATTGTAGCGTATGTTATCGGCTACGATGTCCATCATTTCGAAATCGGAGCCCTTGATGACTATGCGCTCGCTGTTGTCGCCAACGCCAAGCACGCTCATGAAGCGGTTCATTGTCGATGCGGCGCTGCTCTGTCCGTTACCCGACGAGCCGGTTGTTATTCTCGCCTCGACATTGGGCAACTGCACAAGCTTGTTCAGTTCCTCTACAATGGCAGTAATGCCGCGGCCCTCCTTGTGGTAATCGTCCTTGAGCACCATGGTCATGGAGGCGGCGTCCTCTTGTATGCGGCAAATGAGTTCCTCCTTCTCGGGAAAGCTGTCGAGCTTCTCTTCAAGGATGGCAACCATTCTGTCCGAATACTCCAATGTGCTCGACGAGGGCATGGTGAGCGTAATGTTCACCCTGTCGGTGTTCACTGGCTTGCTGCTGTTGGTGTTGGTGGAGAGAACCGCCATCCACAATGCCACAAGCAACACCACGCAGCCGGTGATGCAGATTGCGGGCTTGCGCAAACTGGTCTTCAGCAGTATGGTGTATATCTGTATGGGGCGCTGGTTTATCGACATCTTGTCGTGGAAGACGCTCTGCCCCTTGTTTCGCTTCAGCATGACATATGTGGACATCGGAATGAGAAGCAATGCCACCGTCAGCGAAAATACAAGCGTTGCGATAATAGACACGCCTATGTGCTCGCCTATCAGGCGTATGAAAACCTCGTCGGAGAAGAGGAATGGCAGGAACACCGTGATGGTGGTGAGCGTCGAGGCAATAATGGATTTCCACACCTCGCGCGTACCTTGCGTGACGGCCGTCTCGGCGTTTTTGCCATGCGTGAACAGGCGGTATATATTCTCGAGCACCACAATACTGTTGTCGAGCAACATACCTATGGCCAATGCCATACCTATGAGCGTAAGGCTGTTTATGGATATATCGCAATAGTAGAACAGATTGAAGGCTGCCAATATGGAGATGGGCATCGAGAGTGCTATGAAGAGCACCAGGTGGATATTGCGCAGGAAGAACCACAGCACCACGATGGCAAGCATGGCTCCGCTGATGCCCAATTCCACCACCTGATTTATATTTTTCTCGATTTCATCGGCCGAATTGGATTGTATTATCAGCTCAATCTCCTCCGAAGGGAATTCGGCATTAAGCGCATCGATGCGCTTCTTTGTCCTGTCCGACAGCTCGAGGAGGTTCACCTGTGCATCGTTTACAAGCGCCACAGATATGGCCTCTTTTCCGTTCACACGGCTGAGCGTGGTCTCCTCCTTCATGTCGAAGAAGACGGTGGCTATATCCTTCAGGTATATGGGGCCGGGTGCCACTATCACATTCTCTATTTCGGATATGTGGTCGTAGTTGGCATCGAGATGTACGTAGTAACGTATGGTGGGGGTATTGATGTAGCCAAGGAATGTGCGCTCCTGGTTGTACTGTGCAAGAACATCCCTGATGTGTGCCGGGGTGAGCTTTAGCGCCGACAGAGCAGCCTCGTTGAAATGTATCTCGATGGCCTTTTCGCGACCGCCATATACATTTACGGCCGCAACACCATCTATATTCTCGAGCTGGGGTTTTATGTCCTTATCGACAATGGCGCGCAACCTATCCACTCCGCCGGTACCACGCACCTGCACAGTCATGAAGTTGTTGTTCACTCCATTTACGCTTGCCCTCTCGATATTCACTTTGAAACCGTCGGGCAACGAAGGAATTATGCTGTTTACCCTCTCCTGTAATTTCAGGGTGGTATATTTCAGGTTCATTCCCTTTTTGAAATCGACGCGAATCTCTCCCTGTCGGTTTCTTGCTGTGGCCTCGAGGTTCTCCACACCCTCTATGGTGCTTATGACGCCCTCGAGCGGGATGACAGCCTGCGATTCCATGTATGCAGGGGTGACGTCCTTGTCGCTGGTCACCCTTACAAAGAGCATGGGCAGCTCGGCATTGGGGAGCATCTCCACCTTCAGCTGCTTATAGGAGACATATCCCAAAAGGGAGATGGCTATAAACAGCATGCATATTGTTATCTTTCGTTTTATAATGAAATTCATCTGTTTGCTTTTTATTTCTTGAACGAGGCTTTCATCTGTTCAAAAAGGTAATATACGCAAGGTATCACAACAAGACTGAGCAGGGTTGAGGTCACAAGGCCGCCGATTACCGCTATTGCCATGGGGGCACGCAACGAGGCGCCGTCGCCAAATGCTATCGCCATGGGCAGCAGCGACAGAATGGTGGTAATGCTGGTCATAAGAATGGGGCGGATGCGCTGCTGGGCAGCCTCCACAATTGCATCGACAAGCGGCATGCCATCCTCTTTCAGCTGGTTTATTCTATCGACAAGTATAATAGAGCTGTTCACGGCAATACCCGACAGCATGATTATACCAATGACACCCATGATGTTTATGGTGGTGCCGGTGACAAAGAAGAGCAATATGGCTCCCACCAACGCCAACGGTATGGTCAGCAGGATGGTGAAGGGGTGAAGCAACGACTCGAACTGCGATGCCATGACCATATACACAAGTACCACCGAGAGAATGAGGGCAAAAATAAGTCCTCCCATAGATTCCTGGCGTTTCTCTTCCTCGCCGGTGATGTCTATGCTGTAGTTGGCCGGCAATTCAATGACGTCGAGTGCCGCGCGAATATCCTCCGACACCTTGCTGAGCGAGTATCCATCCTCGAGGTTTGCTGTCACCTTGGCTATACGGCTCTGGTTGCGGCGGAAAATCTCTTTCGGTGCCACATCGCGACGTACATCGGCAAGTTCGGCAAGACGGAACTGCTTTGAATTGCTTGTGATTATCATGTCGTTAAGCTGCGACAAGGGTATCTCGGGCACTTTTATGATGATATCGCGCATTTCGCCCTTGTAGTCCATCTGACCGGCGCTCTTGCCCGAGAGCTGCTCCTGTATCTGGGTGACGATGGTTGTCACATTCAGGTTGTTTATGCCGGCCAGGGCACGGTTTACAGTGATGACCATTTCGGGGGCACCATCTTCTATCGAATTGCTCACATTGAAGAGGCCGGGAACACCCTTGGCTAGCTCGCTTGCCTGTGCGGTGATGTCGGCAAGTTCGTCGAGCTCCTCGCCCTTTATTTCAATGACGATAGGAGCATCCTCGCTACCCATGAGAGCACCCAGTGAATTGCGATCCTGCACAAACGACAGCTCGAGTCCCTCGATGTCGGTGGTATTGGCAAAGAGCTCCTCCATCAATTCCTCGGGGGTGTACTGCGACTCGGGCGAGAGAATCACTTTCAGCGAAGCGGTGTTGTCGCCATCGAATATATTGCCACCCGAGCTGTATCCGGGGCCTATGTGGCTGTATATGGTACAGAGCGAATCATTGGTGATGGCGAAAATGAGATTTTCAATAGCTTCGACGGTCGATGCGGTGCGCTCGAGGCGTGTACCCTCCTGCATTTTCACCTCTACTGTGAAGGCGTTATTATCCGATTTAGGCATAAATTCCGCGCCGATGAAGGGCAGAAGGCAATATGTGCCACATACCATCAGCAACGACAGAGCTATAACCAACCAACTGCGCTTGATGATGCCGCGCAACATATCCGAATAGCCTTTTATTCGGATGGATGCATCGGTCTGCACCGCCTTTTGCGCCTTGTTCTTGCGGAACATTCTTTCGTACAAAGTGGGTATCACCAATATGGCGACAAAAAGCGACGACACAAGCGAGAAGGTCACCGTCCATGCCTGGTCTTTGAACAGCTCGCCCGAAGCTCCATGCAGATATACAATGGGCAGGAACACCACGATGGTTGTAAGGGTAGATGCCGTAACGGCTCCGCCCACCTCGCTCGCGCCCTGCACGACAGCCTCTTTCACCGATAGCCCCTTCTCTTGGTTGCGGAAGATGCTTTCAATCACCACAATGGCGTTATCGACAAGCATTCCGGCTCCAAGCGCCAGGCCACCCAAGGTCATTATATTCAACGTCAGGTCGTTGAAGAACATCAGGTTGAATGTAGCGATGATAGAAATAGGCATTGCCAACGAAATGACGAGTGTCACCTTGAAACGGCGCAGGAACAGATAGAGCACTATCACTGCAAGCAGCACACCAAGGATGGCACTATCCTTCACCTCGCCTATCGCACTGTTGATGAATGTACCCTGATTGCTTACAACATCGAATTTATATCCGGGGAGCGCCTTTTCTATTTCGGCAAATCTTTTCACCACGCCCTCGACGGTCTTCACCGTGTTGTGCTGCATTTCTTTATAGACCGAAAGGCCTATGCAGCGACGGCCGTTTATGCGAACGATATTTTCGGGGCGCTCGTTCTCGAACGATATTTCGGCAAGTTCCTTCAGGTAGATGGGAGCCTTACTGCCACCAGCGGCCGAGGCCTGTACATTAGCTGTGCCACCGGCAGTGGCTTCGATGTTTTTATAGCTTACGATGATGTTACCGAAATCCTCTTCGCTGCGGAGCATGTTGACACCGCTAACGATGTACTGCTCACCCATTTCCACTACGCGACCACCCGCCAGACGCTGGTTTTCCTCCACTATCTGTCGGCTGATGGCATCAACGGTGAGGTTGTATGCCGCAAGCTTATAGGGGTCGGTCTTTATCACCAGATTGCTCACCTCGCCACCTGTCAGGGTAACATCGGCTACGCCCTCTACACGAATAAGCTCATTCCTGATGTACGAATCGGCTATCTTGCGCAGGTCGGCCATGTTGGTTATATGGTCGTGCGACATGCCGACAAGGATAATGGGATCGGTATTGGGGTTGTTCTGTGTAATTTCGAGCTTGGTCAGTTTTTCGTCCTGCGCGAAGGTGTTCATAGCCTTCTGCAAATCGAGAAACGCCTCGTCCATATCCTTGTTCCATGTATATTCCACGGTCATCTGTGCCATTCCAGCCTTCACCACCGACGACACGGTGAGAACGTCGCGCTGACGTATTGCCATCGACTCCATTCTCTTCACAAAGAGCTTCTCAATCTCTTCGGGTGGACGCTCCCCGGCCGTTATATCTACATATAACTTGGGATTGTTCAGGTCGGGTAGCAAATCGACGCTGAGCTTGTCGTATGATATTTTGCCTAACAACATGATACCCAATACCGCCATAAGGATGGTAATTGGGTTGTTTACGGCGAATTTTATTATTTTCTTCATTATTCAAAACTATTTTTGAATTTTTATTTTGCTGTTGTCGCGCAGTGTCTCGTAGCCTCTTGTAATCAGCTGCTCCTCGACCTTCAAACCGTGAAGAACCTCTATGTTGTCGTTATCCTCGATGCCTGTTCTGATGTCGCGCATCTTTGCAAATCCCTTCTCGGCAACATAAACATACTTGCGGTTGCGGTTGCTCATGACAATCTCCTTGGGAACGACGATTGTATTTTCGGCCTTCTTCACAACGATGTCGGCCTTCACGAACATACCGGGACGCAACTTCATCTTGTCGTTGTCTATGAGGAGCTTACCCTTGAATGTACGTGTCTCGCTGCTGATGGCAGGCGAGAGCTCGCTTACCATTGCTCGGATGGTGTCGTTGGGAAGGGTGTAATGGGTAATGAATACCTCCTGACCGGTCTTCACCTCGTTTATGGCGCTCTCGGGCAGGTTTATCTCCATCACCATTTTCGAATAGCTCATGATTGACACGATGGATGTACCCGACGCCAGCTGCACATTGGGTGTGTAGTGGGGCAGATTTACGATGACGCCTGTAAAGGGTGCCTTTACATTCATTTTCTCGAGATTGAGCTTGGCGTTTTCGTAGCTGTACTTCGCGTTGGTGATGGCAACCTCGGCGTTTTTCAGTTCGCGCAATGTAACACCGCCCTTCTCGTAGATGGCTCTGTTCTTGGCCTCTTCCTGCTCGGCTATCTCGAGGCTCAATCGTTTGGAATCGATGGCGATGTCGTTCTCGTACTCGTTGTTTTCGAATTTTACGATAACCTCGCCGGCCATCACCTTGTCGCCGAGTTTATAGGGCGCTCCTGTGCGGGGGTTTCTTTGCAGCTTGTATTTACCTGCCACCTCTGATTTCAGTTCCACCTCGGAATCCGAAAGCGCAGTTCCCGATGTGCTGTTGTACTTGCTTATGGAGCTTTTGCTTACCTCTACTACCGAAACGGGCGATGCCAGCTCGGTCGCACTCTCTTGTTTCTGTTTGTTACATGCAGTTAATGCGAAGGATGTCGCCGCTATCAACAATATTGCTTTATTTATCTTCATGGTATCTGTTATTATCTTCGAAGGTGAGTAATCTGTTTATTTTTCGGTTTCGGGAACAAGGTTCAATGGTATTATAGGCTTGTTGTTTTCGAAATCGTAGAGCGTCAATATCTTCATATTAAGCAGCTCCTTTTTATATTCTATTACTGTCGATACGTACGACATTTTTTTGTTCGAAAGCTGTGTCTGGAACTGGTTCATCTCCATACCGGTGAGCTCGCCGTTGCGATATCTCTCGGCATTGAGGTCGTATGTGAGCTGTGCGTTTTTCACGCTCTTTTCGGCTATAGATATCTGTGTGAGCAGATTGTTGAGGTTACGATAGCTCTTTCTGATGGCTATCTCTATCGCCTTCTTTTCTTCGTCGGTTTCGAGGTTGTGCATCTCGATGGCTATCTCCTGTGCCTTGATGCGTGCTTTTCTCTCGCCCCAATCGAATATGGGCACGTTGAACGAGAGCGACACGCGCGGGTTGTTTGTGGGGGTTTTGTAGATGTCGCCCAGACGCTCGTTGTCGCCCATGATACCTATCGACAACGACAGCTCGCCATTGAAGCTGTTGGTCTCTTTTATCTGCTTCATCTGCAGGTCGAGCTCGGTGCGCGATATTTCGCGCTGTTTCAGTTCAAGACGTGAGCTGAGTGCATTGGCGATGGCCTTTCCAAGGTCAACGCTGACGGGCTCGGCTGTTACTTGAGCAATTATCTCGATGTCGGTATCTATATCTATTCCAAGTATTTTCTTGAAATCGTCCTTGGCATTTTCGAGCGACACGATGCGGTTGTCAACGGTGCTTCGTGCGGTTGCAAGGTTCAGCTCGGCCTGGTAGAGCTCGTCCTTGGTTGATAGGTCGGCATCTACTTTGTTCTTTATTATATTGAAATTGGCCTCGGCGTCTTTCAGCTCGGCCTTGCTTATCTCGAGGTTATTCTGTGCCGTATATACGCTGTAGAACTGGTTGGTGATGGAGTTTTCGAGGGTAAGACGACGCAATGCATAGTTTATCTGTGCATTTTCGTAGTCCAATTCGATGTTCTTCAGGTCGAGCTTTATGGCGTTGTAACGGAACAGCGGCTGAGTAACGCTCAGGTAGAGGTCGTTGCTATATGCGCTGTTGTCGTTTTCGCCGCCCGCAAGGCTCGATTTGTTGTTCTGCCATCCGAATTTATTGTTGAGCGACACGGTGGCACCTGTCCACAGAATGGGCTGCGAGATGCTGAAGGTTCCCGACGACGCGAATGATTCGTTGGTGTACCACTCCGACAATCGGCTCTCGAAATAGCGATTGCGACTGTATGATATAGGGTTCAGCGTCAGCGAAAACTTCGATTTCAACGATGCTCGCTGAGCATTCAGGCTGAATTTGTATCGTCTGAGGTTCATTAACGCAGTCTTCAGTTCGGGACTGTTCTCTATGCTGTAATTGAGTGCATCATCGAGCGTCATGCTTATCTGAGCATTGGCGTCAATACCCAAAAGGCACACCAACGATACAATCCACATCCATTTGTTCTTTAGTCGTAACATAAATATATGGCTTTGTAGTTTCTATTCGGTTCGGGGTTGTTCTTAATCTTTTCTTTTCACCAGTTTTACGGCATCGGCCGATATATATCTGAGCTTTGTCTTGTTAGTGAGGGTTACGGTCATGGTGTCGCATGCGACATCGAATGTACCAAGCAGTGTCCATCCGTCATTCACGCGGCGCATATTCAGTTCGTGCTCCTCTATGTAGTCGTCCGTTTCTATAATGAAATTGTACATTCTGCGGCCTCGGTTATGCCATCCGCCACCGAAATCCCACGGGCGGCGCACATGGTAATAGAGCTCGTAACGACCATGCTCGGGAACGGGCAGTTTCCATTTTGCATACTCCTCGCCACCACCGGCACGAATGACTGCTGCCGAACGGATCGATTTTCCATAGAAAGCGCCGTCGGTGGTCAACGTCCAGCGCATGGGCGGGTTCCACTCCCTGAAACCGGAGTATTTGAAATCCTCGTCGATGCTTTTTTTCTTTATCCACTCGTTGAGAAGGCCCGAGGGAGGGGGCACCGATAGTTCGAAGAGTGTTTCGTCCTCGTTATCGACAATTATTTCGTCCTTTTCGAGCAGGAAATCGGCCGACAAGGGGTATTCGCCCTCGGGGATAAGTGTCTTGCCCGTTTCGACCTTGCCGCTATGGGGCGCTATGTGCATGGGAAGGTTCTTGGAGAAGAGCGCTGTGCAGGCAAACATATTTGGTGCCTCTTCCCAGTGGGTGATGATGCGTTTCGTCTCTCTGGGACCAAAATTGACTACCCATTCGTTGGGCTTCTTCGCGCCATCGAATGTCTGCTTGTCGCCGTTACGCGTCCAGAAGATGAGCTTCATGTTGACGGTTCCGGGAACATCGGATATATTCGAAATTACTATCTCGCCCTGGAAGACATCCTTCTTGGCTGTGGTAACCTTGGTTACCGAGGGGGCACCAAAAAGGAATTCGGATACCTGCACAGGTTTCTCCCACTCCTTGAGCACGCCGAGAAGGTCGCTACCAGTCTGGCGGCCAATGCTGTCAAGCATCGCTTCGAACGAGAGGTTCTTGAATGCGTGGGCCTTCACATAATTGAAGAGCGTATCGCGGAATGCAACCACTCCCAACGCCTTTTCGGCGCCAAGGAACAGTTTCTTGCCCTCGACCTCTATGATGTTGTTCATCAGGTTGCGCAGCTCGACATCCTTGAGCAAATCCCTGAATGAGCGCTCCTGCAACAGAAGGACACATTTTTCCTCGTTGCTCAATCCGTTCACATTGCGCTGCAGGAACTGTTCCCAAAAGGGTGTGCGGCTGAGCCTGAGCTCTATAAGCCTGTTGGCCACCGGCCAATCGGTCGAATAGATATTGTATTTGAAATTATACATCTGCGGGAACAGATAGTAGGGGTTCTCGGTCATGGTTACCGAGCGACGTCCCATGCGTCCCTCGTCGAACTTGACGCCACCATTTTGGTCGCGCAGCAGCGTTGAGAGCATTGAGAACACCTCGGCCTGTATCTGAACATCGGTAAGTATCCTGCCACCGCGGTCGCGATTGTGTTCGCGCATATCCTTGCGCCACTTGATGTGCCAGTGGAAATCGAATTGCCACAGTCCGAAGCCGCGCTCGGGAAGGAAGAGCATTTCGGGCTGCTGGCGCTCTTGCGAGCGTGTCCATGTGCGCGAGAAGCTGGCAAAATGCACGGGCACCTCCACAAACGAGAAGCGCTTGAAAGGATAGGTCAATTCGAAATCCTTCTCCAGCTCGCGACGCATCTCTCTAATGACCTTGGGCAATGTATCCTGTATCGAATCGAAGTGCTCCACGAAATAGTCGTGACCGTTGATGTACCACACCGAGTACTCGGTATTGTCCGATTCCACCGACAGGTTTTTGTAATCGCCAATGAGCAGCGACAGCGACTGCAACGGATATTCGAGCGTGAAACTGGTGCTTAAGGAATCTTCGCTGAGCGATATTTTTCCCTGCGACACGGGGGTCATGCCTGCGTTGGGCGTAACCGTCATGCTGAAATTGGTAAAGTAGTTCTGCTGCCAGTCGGGGCTCTCGTCGCTGTAGCACACACCGGGGCGCGGATACCAATAGCTCTCAGGGGTGAGCATTGTGAAATCGGCAGCCTGGAAAGCATAGCGCTTGCCCATTTTATATTTGTTCAGTCCGCCACTCTCCACGAGCAGTTCCTCGGGGATATCGAGGTAGCAGATGCGCTCGTCTATGACGCCCTCGTACTTGAGCAGCAAACGGATGGTGTCCTGCACGCTCTTCTCCTCGGGGAAGGTGATTTTCACAAGATGCTCCTCGCGCTCCACGCCCAACGATGCGCCATTGCTGAGTGCCTCGGTAACTGCAAAGCCGGGGTTAAGGGTAAATGTAAATTGTGCGGAGCTCTTGGTGGGACAACCTGTTATCTCGGTTTCGAAAAATAGTTTCTCGCCCTGCTGCACAACATTTATATTGCAGCTGTCGGTTACTATTTTGGGGTTATTGACATTCTGGTTGTTCAGCTCAATCAGCTGGCTGCGGTAACTATCCTTGTCGGTGTAGTTGCTCACGTGGTGATAGCCCAGGAAGAGGCTTCCCAAGAACATCACCACTGCAAAAACGCCCCATGGCAACAGCGCATAGTGCGAATTGGGCAAACGTCTGAACATCAATATGCTGAACAAGATGAAGCTGAAGCCCAAAAAGAGATAGAGCAGACGGTGCACAATGAGCAACGGCAGGTCGGCAAAGCCGGTGATGGTCGATTCCATCAGTGGCACATTGTAGCACATGTAATCGAACAGATAATAGCACTTATCGCCTATGTAATAGGCGGTAAGGCCTATATATCCCAGCAGTATGACAAACGTCAACGCCTGGTTTTTTATCACAAGCATCAACAGCGTCGAAAGGCCTATGATATACACAAGCGTGGGCAGATTTATCAGCAGGAAGTAGCTGAAGAAACTGCCTATATCCACCGCCATGCCCAGCTTGGTGTAGCCACATACAATGCCTATCGCTATCACCAGGAAATTGAGCAGCAGGAACACGCGTATGGTTCCCCACATCTTGCCAAGCAGATATTCGGCGTTGCTCAACGGCCTCACATAGAATATCTCGGAGGTGTCGAGCTGTTTGTCGCGTTTAAGGTATTCCGAAGCAAGAAATATGGACACAATGGCCTGTCCTACGTTGAACGTAAGCATCAGTGAGTAGCCCAACAGCGTGGGTATGCTCTCTACGTAGCGCGACTCCTCGAGCGTGGCAATAGCTGTGAAAATTGTTGCTACGACCGTGAGGGTGGCAAACACCTTGAAGAACCAGCTTCGGTAAAGAAGCTTCGATTCGTATTTCGAAACAGATTGTATGTTTTTTAGAAAGAGCATACGCCCGATATTACTTTAGAGGGATTCCCGGTTAGTAAAAAAAGTGTTTTAGTCGTTAAGCCACAGGTTCAGGTTTTTCTCCATGAAATAGACATAGGCGTGCTCGAGGTTCGGGGGCATATTTTCGGCCTCGTACTCGTCGAACTTGTCGGCAACGACCTGTATATCCCACATGTCGTCCTTGGGGATGGTGGCAATGATGGGATATTTCTGATTGATGGCATTGTACTCCTTGTCGTTCACACACAGACGCCACACCTTGCCCTCGGCGCGCTTGAGCATCTCCTCGGGAGAACCTCTGAAGGATATTTCGCCTTTGTTCAGCAAGGCCATATTGTTGCACGAGCTGGATACATCGCCCACGATGTGCGTTGACAGGATGATGGTGGTATCGTTGCTACTAACCTGTGTCAGCAGGTTTCTGAAACGGATGCGTTCCTCGGGATCGAGACCTGTTGTCGGCTCATCGACTATTATCACCTTGGGCTCGTGTATAAGCGCCTGGGCAATACCCAAACGGCGTTTCATACCACCCGACAGGTTGGCCGCATAGCGCTCGCGCACCTCGTATAGTCCCACCTTCTCGAGCATGTCGGCTACCGCCTTCTTGCGCACCTTGTTGTTATTCATACCCGAAAGGCGTGCAGCGTAGTCGAGGAACTCGGCCACCTTGTACTTAGCAAAAAAGCGGAAATCCTGTGGCAGGTAGCCAAGGATACGTCTTACCTCCCTGCGCTCTTTCAGCAAGTTGCAACCGTACATTTCTATTTCGCCCGATGTAGGCTCCATCAGAGCCACCAATATGCGCATAAAGGTCGATTTGCCGGCACCGTTGGGCCCCAACAATCCGAACATACCTGACGGTATCTCTAAATTTATATCCTTCAGGGCGTGGTTGCCATTGGGGTATATCTTATTTAGATTTTTTATTATTATTGACATCGGACGAAAGCACTATACGTTAATTTTAATTATGACTATAAAGATACTGCTAAGTTTAATATTTATTATAAGGTTTTATAATTTTAACACTAATTTGGCGCATTATTATAATCATTTCACATATATTCCTATGTAAACAGACGAACCACCTTGCTACATTTAATCACAAATGGCAGCGGAAGCCATGCTCCGCTGCCATTTGAAATATCCGAGCTGTATAGAAACAGCCTGTTACTTGTTCAGTATTTTCTTACCATCGACGATATTTATACCCTTCTGCAATTCCTTCAATCGCTGTCCCGAGATATTGTAGATTACTCGAGTGCCGGGCTGCGCCTGAATGACATCGGTGATGCCGGTAGGAGCAGTGACGGGATCAATGGTTTCGAAGGTGATACCCTCGAGCTTGAAGGCGTTGATGCCGAAGCTTGCCTGGCCTGTAAGGTTCACAATGATACCCAACGCCACTTCGGTTTCTTCGGTGAGGGTGAATTCGAGGCTGCCACTCACGAGCTTGCTCCATGCAATGGCCTGCGCTTCGCAATCGCTGTCGGCTATCATGGTTTTTCCCTTGCACACTACCAAGCGGCTGTTCTGAGCATCACTGCCATCGCCGAATTTCACGCTGAAGGTATATTTACCGGCGGGCAATTTGATAGCCTGCCACAAACGATAGTCGAGCAGCGGTGTCGCAAAGCCACTCCACTGTGTTTCGAAGGTGATATCGCTGTGGTGCTCGGTGTCGATGTGCGCTCCGGTGGTGATGCTTCCAACGACGATAGCGTTGGCCTCCTGCCACTTAGAGCGGCTTCCTGCGCGGATAGCCAAGGGCAGGAATCGGCTGCTGTTATTGGGGTTCACCGTACCCGTAGCTGTGACGAAAGGATTCTTGTAGTTGGTGAGGTACTTGGACGATATATCGCCATGCATAAGTGCATTGGTATCAAGCGTAAAGACGCCCAAAGCCGAGTTCCATGCATCGCCGTCGGGGCCGAAGCCTATGCGCTGGGCGTGACATGTCGAGCCACTACGGTCGAGCACATCGCCACCGCTCTGATTGAAATCGTAGTAAAGCATCAGCATATCGTTGGCCTGAGCCGACTGCACATCGCTTATATGCTTGTTGCCATACGAAGCAATCTCATCCTTGGTGAGAGCAGAACCCCAAAGGCGCACCTCGTCAATCTGTCCCTGGAAACCTTCCGATGAGGCACCCATGGTGATTGTTCCCAGAGCGGGGAAGGTGGTTGCCAGCTTGGTAGAGCCGTTATTCACGAGGGTGGCGTCGCGATAGAACTTGACCGTACCCTGTGTGTAAACCACAGCATAGTGGTGCCACTCATTGCGGATGATGAACTGCTCGTTCGAAGTGGCCTTCTTTGTACCCAAAGTAACCGTCAGCGCGCCCTTGTTATCGACCGAGGTCGAGAAACCTCCCTCGCTCGAAGAGAGCATCACACTGCCCTGATACTGCTGGGGACACATCCACCACTCGAGTGTGAGGGCGCTCATTGCCTCGTCATAGGGGCAAGGTATCTGCAAGCTCTCTACACCGGTGAAATTGAGGCAAGTACCGGCATCGTCGTTGCTTACCACCAGGTAGCGACCACGGGTTAGCGCGTCGTCGCCCAAGCTGTTGGCCACTTTCAGTGTAATATCGTAAACGCCGGGAGCAACGGGGGCAATGTATGGCGACTGACCATCGACCAACAAGATGCGACTGCCGTTATTGAGCTCCCAATTCCACGATGTGGGGCTGTAGCGGCTGTTATCGATGAGCTGCATAGTGTCGCCCAGCATGATGGCTGTGTGAGAAACGTCGAAGCGGGCTTCGGGCGCTGCCTCGCACACCACTACCTCGTGGGTGACGCTGCTGCTACCATATGCATTGCTTACGGTAAGTGTCACCGAGTAGGTACCTGTGTTGGGATAGAGAGCTGTAGCATTGGTGCCCCTTATCTCTTCAACCTCGGCGCCGGGAAGGCTCCACACGTAGGTACATCCATCGCCCTGGCTGCAGTTCACAAAGCTGAAACGGTCGCCGGCGGGCAATGTGTCGTTAAGGATATTGAAAGCTGCAACCGGAGCGTTACCCTTGGTTATTGTTATCTCCTTGGTTGCTGTCAGCGTGTCGCCCGATGCAAACAGGGCTGTACACATGACTGTGTAGGTACCCTCGTTGGCAAATACGAAAGTGGGCGAAGTGCCATAGAGCTCGGGCATATCGGTACCGGGAACAGTCCATGTCCAATCGGTAGCGTCGAGCGAGCTCTGAGCGGTAAGACGGAAAGGAAGACCTGCCGCAAAATTGCTCTCCTCGTCCAATATGGTCAACGACGATGCTTTCGGGCTGTTGGCAAAGATACCCTCCTCTGTTTGGATCTCTTTGTAACCCATAGAGCGGTACGATGCGTGCTTGCCACCTACCCATTCGCGCAAAAGTGCCTTGCCGCCGACCATAATCTCGTCCATGGGCAGATATACAAGCAGATTGGGTTGTAGAGCAGGTCGTGCAATGGGGGTGTACATATTCTGTTTTATCTCGGCCTGTGTGCGAGCCTTGCTCCACACGCGCACCTCATCGACAGCACCGTGCCACCATTGATTTTCGCCGGTGTGACCGAAGACGAGGTCGCCAAAGCCGGCAAGGCCCGAATTGGTGGTAGAGGTTATCTGACCTCGACGTGTACCGTTTACATAGAGGGTGAGCTTGTTATTGTTGATTACAATGGCTATGTGATACCAGCGTGTGGTGCTGACAAATACATCGCTTACATCGAGACGATTGCCCTTGCTGGTATCCCATCCCACCGAGAGCGAGCCGTTGCTGTTGTTGTGGAAGAGGAATGTACCCCATCCCGGACCCACTTGATGTGTGTAGTTCACGTTCCTGTCGGTGCGCATACTGAACTCGATGGTTGCCTGGCTCAAGGGCTCGGGCACTGCATTGGGGATGATAAATCCACTCTGGTCGAGCACAGCCACCTTGTTGACATCGTGGTTGGGCGATTGCATCACCACGCGGTTGGATGCGGCCGATTCCTGTCCGTAGGCACCGGTCTGATATACCACCTTGACGGTGAAGGGACCCTCGGCACCGGTGCTAAGGGTATATTGTGTCTGCTCGGGCGAGAGCTGTGCAATCATATTTTCGCCATCGTACACATGGTAGCCTGTGAGGGGAAGGCTCGAGGTATGCGGAGCCATCCATGTAAGCTGACCATCCTTCAGGCTGAGGTTGGTGGCGGGATAGAGCTGTTCGCCGGGAACCACCACGCTGATGATGGTTTCGCGGTTGGTCTTTATAATCTCTACATTGGTGCTGTCGAAAGGTATCTCTACACCCTCGTTCTCTACCTCGTAGTTGATGATAGAGGCTTTATAGATGTGTCCGCTACCGATGGCGCCCTCCTTGGTCTTAACGATGAAGAAGTATTTAAGAGGCTTGGTGCGATCTACCGAGGCCGTAAGGTCGGTGAGGTCGTAACCAAATTCCATGGGTTCGTAGTGCATGCCATCTACCCAACGGCCCAACATGGGAACCTCGGGCGCAGGGCTTACACCAAGCGTATTACCTGCATAGCGGAAGTGCTCGAAGGGGATTGTCATGTCGGGCTTGGTGGCATTCAAATCCTCGGAAACACCGGCACACAGCAACAGCTCGCTGCGGTGGCTGTAGTCCATAAGTAGCTTGATGGTGCGCAAGGGACGGTAGTCCTTGCGTATGATGTGTGAACCAGGCGACCACGAGAGCACATCCTTGCCAATGGCGTAGCTGTACTTGTAGGGGCAGTAGATGAAGCCGTTATTCTCCCAGCCGTCGCCCCATGAATTCGCGATAATCCATGCACCTACCTCGTCCTCGGCCACCTCGCCGATGTTGCCATCGCCGTCGAGGTCGAATTCGATGCGGTCGTCATATCCACAGACAGTAACTGCGTGGTTCAGAGCATCACCCCACGCCTTTACATATTTCATGCCTACCAATCCGGCCTCTTTATTGGCTGCTGTATTGGGGATAGAAGCCCATGTACCATAGGAGGCTACGCCGATACCGGCAACACCACCGCCATGCATGGTTTCGTCGCCGCAGTGGTTGTAGAGCCACTCCTTCAGTTCCTGACGACCTTCGGGGGTGTTTGTGGGCGCAAAGCTGATACTGTGAGCAGCTCTGTTCCACATGGCACTGTACCATTTGTCGTAGCCCTGCATCCAACCATAGTCGGCGTCGTCGTGGGTCTGCGAACCGAACAGACGGCTATAGGTGCGACCACCATAGGTGGGTACATTGGGAATACCGATAGCCTGTGCCATACCATCTGTGGTACTTGTCTGATAGGCAAGCAACCAGGTGAAGTGCGAGGGGTATTGGTTTTCGGGCAACGAAGCATCGAGGTCGCGATAACAGCTCATCTCGTGGGTGAACATATATGCGATGCTCTGTGCCGAACCGCAAGAGCCACCATCTTGATTGAATATCGGGGGGAAGTACTTGCTCTCACCGTTATATACATAGGCGGGCAACTGCACCCTGCCCTGCTTGGCACGCGCCTTGCGACGCGCTACATACTCGGCAGGCTGGGGCTTAGCAGAAGCATCGTACTTGAAATCGGGAAAGACGCTACGGTCAACCTTTATCACCTTGCCATCGGGCAATGTGTAGTCCTCTATTTGCGCCGACACAAAGAACGCCGACACAAGACACACTGTTAAAAGCAGAAATCTTTTCATTGTATTTATCTATTGAAGGATTTAAATATTCGCAATACGCTTAATGAAAGCAAAATTAAGCGTTTATTTGATTACTTAATAAGAAATTAAGATTTTTTTACGAAAAAGTGGGCCCACAACGAGGCGTGACACTAAAATGGCATATGCATGGACTATCATGTGATAGTCCATGCATATGCCATTAGCGAATAAATGACGCTATTAAAAGCCTCTTTTTTTTACAGACTTATCTGCAAACCAGCGATGTCGCAAAAACCCTTATTCATTGTGCAAATGCACTTTTCTATCCTTGTCCATTATAAATCTTTGATCAAAAGAAAATATGGGGCCATCATCGACAAGGCCATTTGTAGAAAAATATGCTTTTAGGTAGCCAATTTCAGAGTATGCCTTTACTGTCCCTTTGTTGATAAATAGAATTCTGACATATGTGTCGGCCATTGCATTGTATAACTACATTTATCTCTTAACCTCTGCGACATTTTATATGGCAAAGAATATATTTCTTCTTCATCGTCATAAGGTTGTATCAAATATATGCTATCATATTTCTCCTCGCAATATTCAGCAAATGAAAATACCTG
>JAFYOS010000026.1 GCA_017560125.1 Bacteroidaceae bacterium
AATGGAGTCGAGGTTCTGAAGAATCTCGGTCATTATCCGGTTGTTCTCTGTACCGCTGCCATACGGGCCTTTCCCCTCTTTTACGGTTGTGAAATCCAGAGTAATATTGCCATTCTCTACAATCAGCGCACCATACAATTGAGCACCTTCTATGGATAAAAAAGCTAACATGGCACTATCGGCTACACCCTCAAAGATGAATTTGTCGCCATCAATGATGGTCGTGTCTATCACTTCCTGACTGGTAGTGGGGCACAGGTATGCCTTTTTGCCGTTCAACGATGAGTCGGGCAACAGACCTGTCACCGTGTAGCTTGTGGGTGCAGGCTCGGTACATGCAGTGAACATCGTTGTTACTGCTATTGCAACCGCTGTTATTTTGTTTAGCAATTTCATGGTCTTTGAATTTTATGCGGGCCGTCGGATTACTTCTTGAGCAAATATTTCTCGATGGTGGGCTTCATGTTCGAACCGCGTACAGCAGCGTCGCGCTCAAGGATTGTGCCATCGGGGCCGATGAGCATGATTGAGGGGATACCGTTCACACCGTATATAGATGTAGATACCTTTTCGCTGTCGATAATCTGTGCCCATGTTACGTTCTCGGCCTTCAATGTGGGCTCAAGGTTCTTGATGTCGTCCCATACAAATACGCCAAGCACTGTGAGGCCTTTGTCCTTGTAAAGGTTGTGCACCTCGGCAAGGTTGGGGATTTCGCGCTTGCAGGGGCCGCACCAGCTTGCCCACATATCAACGAGCACGTAGTTGCCCTTACCAACGTAGTCCGACAATTTCACGGGGTTGCCGGCAGCGTCTTTACCCTCGAAATCGGTATAGGGCTTGCCAACCTCGGTTGCCTGACGAGCCTTCATGCGGTCGAGCTCTCTCTTGATGAAATCGAGGTTCTTTATGTTCTCGCCCAATCCCTCCAATATAGCAATCTTGGCATCGGTGTCGAGTGTGAAGAAAAGGGGTGATTCGTAGAGTACAACAGCAATAACATCGTTGTTGTGCTTTGCGAACCATTCATCAGATACAGCCTTCATGTTCTCCGAAGCGATTGTGTCGCATACGGCATAGATGTCGCATATCAGCTTGTTATTTGCTGTTCCTGCGGGGAGCACTCTCTCGGCTGTGAAATCCAATGTTATGTTGCCGTTCTCGAGGATGAGGTCGCAGAAGTTTCTTGAACCCTTAACCTGTGCATAGCAATATCTTGCCGAGTCGGCTACACCTTCGAATGTAAATGTGTTGCCATCGACGGTGTCTGTAGCAACGATTGTCTTGGTGAAATTCTCGCGCAGGATAACCTCCTTGCCGTTGAGCGATGAATCGGGAAGAATACCTGTCACTTTGTAGCTTGTGGGTGCGGGCTCGGTACATGCCGAGAACATTGCTGTTGCTGCGAATGCAATTGCAGCCAATTTATTTACGATTTTCATTGTTCTATGTATTTAATAGTGTGTTTTACTTGTTGTTATCTCTTGAAGCGGGGCATGCCGGGCAATTTGCCACCTGCAACGGTCTTCATCATTTTGCGCATCTGCTCGAACTGTTTCATCAGGCGGTTAACCTCCTGGATGTTGGTACCGCTACCGCGTGCAATACGCTCGCGACGCGATGCGTTTATCATGTCGGGGTTGGCGCGCTCTGCGGGTGTCATCGAGTAGATGATGGCCTCTACGCTCTTGAATGCGTTGTCGTCGATGTCGAGGTCTTTCACTGCCTTGCCCACTCCGGGAATCATTGCCATAAGGTCTTTGATGTTACCCATTTTCTTTATCTGGGCTATCTGTGCAAGGAAGTCGTTGAAGTCGAACTGGTTCTTGGCAAGCTTGCGCTGCAGTTTCTTTGCCTCCTCCTCGTCGAACTGCTCCTGTGCGCGCTCAACGAGCGAAACAACGTCACCCATGCCCAATATACGGTCGGCCATACGGTTGGGGTGGAACTGGTCTATTGCCTCCATCTTCTCGCCTGTACCTATGAACTTGATGGGCTTGTTTACAACGGTTCTGATTGAGAGGGCGGCACCACCGCGTGTGTCACCGTCGAGCTTGGTGAGGATTACACCAGTGAAGTCGAGGCGGTCGTTGAATTCTTTTGCTGTGTTCACAGCGTCCTGACCGGTCATCGAATCCACCACGAAGAGTGTTTCCGAGGGGTTGATGGCCTGTTTGATGGCGCTAATCTCCTGCATCATGGCCTCATCGACTGCCAAACGACCGGCGGTATCGATAATCACCAGGTTGTAGTTCTTCTGCTTAGCCTCCTGAATAGCGTTCTTTGCTATCTGTACGGGGTCTTTCGAGTCGGGCTCGCTATATACAGGTACACCAATCTGCTCGCCGAGCACCTTCAACTGGTCGATAGCGGCGGGACGATATACGTCGCAGGCTACAAGCAGCGGGTTTCTGTTTTTCTTTTTCTTCAGGTAGAGAGCGAGTTTTGACGAGAATGTTGTCTTACCCGAACCCTGAAGACCTGACATGAGGATGATGCCGGGATGTCCTTCGTAGTTCACATCGGCTGTTTCGCCACCCATGAGAGCAGTGAGCTCGTCGTGTACAATCTTCACCATCAACTGGCCGGGCTGGATTGATGTGAGCACGTTCTGGCCGATAGCCTTGTTCTTTACCGTGTCGGTGAAGGTCTTTGCCACTTTGTAGTTTACGTCGGCGTCGAGAAGGGCTTTGCGTACATCCTTCAGTGTTTCGGCCACGTTTATCTCTGTGATACGGCCTTCGCCTTTGAGTATCTTAAATGAACGCTCCAGGCGTTCGCTAAGGTTTTCAAACATATTCTATATCTATTTTAATGATTCTTAATTTTCTATGCTTATTACTGCGCCTGTCGCCTTGTTCAAGATGACCTTGGTCGCGTTGTTCTTGTTGAAGAAGTCCTTCGAAAGGCTCTCTGTTGTTCCGAGCTGTCCGAAAGGTAGTGTCTCTTCGTAATAAACCTCGGTGGGTGAATATATCTTTACGGCTGCTTTGCCGGGGATATTTACAAATACTCCATCTTTTTTGGGCGCTTTTTTCTTCTTGGCATCGTCGGTGGCTGTGGGTACTGTCGATAGGTTGTTGAAGTCGTAGTAGATGGGTGCGCCTGCAAGGTCGTCGTTTTTCAGTATGCCGAGCTTGCGCGAGAAGCGGAACAGCACTGCTTTGGTGGTGTCGCTCTCGATGGTGGGTGTCAGTCTGATGTTACATGTGTATTTTACAGTGTCGCATGTGCCGGTGAAGAGCGATGTCAGTGACTGCTCCTGGTTGGTGAGCTCGCCCAGTACAAGCTGCATCGAGAGACCGTCCTTGGGCATGTTGTCGGCCTGTCCGCGTGTGATGGCCAGCTTGCTTGCGCGTATCTCGTATATCTCTTTCGATGTGAGCTCGGCCATTTTGGCTGTCGATGTGGCTTGCAGTATCTCCTCGGTGAGATAGCTCTTGGGGTCGATTCTCTTTTTCGCGGGGACGCTTTTTACCTCGGTGGTGGCCTCGGTTACTTTTGTGTTGATGGCCTGCAATATGCCGTCCTCGGTGAGCTGTATATTCGATGCTGTGCTACCATTTGCCAATTTGATGGTGTACATCTTTTCGGGGTCGGGTGTACCGAATTGTTTTATCTTAACAGATGATATTTCCCAATATTTCTGCTCTTTCGATATTGCATCGGTTATGTGCAGATAGTTGTTGGCATAGGCGCTGAACTCGCCGGGAGTGCGGGTTATTTCCATTGCTTCGAGTGTGATGTCGAGCACGGTGCTGGGAAGATAATATGTGGCACCTGTCGATTCGCCGCTCTTGAATGTGCTTACCTCGGTCTGTGCAAATGCCTGCAATGACACACATATAGTCATAGCTATAGCCAATATATGTCTCTTCATATTGCTTTATTTTAGTTATATAGTTTCCAATCGTGCGAAGTTACGAATAAGCGAGCGTAATACAAAATTACAGAGCGAGTTTTTGCTTTTTGAGCGCTATTTGGGCGCTTTCGGACGTCGGGTGTATGCAATAAAAAAAGTTCCATGATTTTCATGGAACTTTTTTGAGCTATAATCGTTTAACCGATTACTTCTTGTCGAGGCTCTTGATACGTACATTGCGGATCCAAAGCTCTGAACCGTGGCCGAGGAAACCGATGTAACCCTTCTGGTTGAGCAAACCGGGGTGCTGCAAGCCGTCGAGTGTCTTTGTTCCACCCTGTGAAGCCTCACGGATGTTACCCTCTGTGATAACGATGCCGTTTACAGTGATGCGGATGTAGTCGCCCTTAGCATATACCTCCTCTGTATTCCACTCGCCAACGGGTTTGCAAGCGTCGAATACCTTGGGAGCGATAACACCGTAAACTGAACCGTGGTGCTGGTAGGGCTTCAACCATGATGTGTAGATGGGGTTGAAGTGGTCGAGAATCTGGAGCTCCATTCCGTGGTAAGCAGCGTCCTTACCCATGGGAGTACGGATACCTACACCGTTGTTAGCACCGGGAGTGAGCTTGAACTCGAAACGGAAGATGAAATCACCGTACTCGTCCTTTGTGTAGAGGTTACCGAAACCACTACCGCGTTTGCGTACTGCGATTGTACCGTTCTCTGTAGCGTAGTTTGTCTTGTCGCCCTGCCACTCGTTGAGTGAAGTACCGTCGAAGAGAAGCTTGAAGCCCTCTTTCTTCTCCTGTGCAGAGAGCTGGTAAGGCTCAGCCTGGGGCAACTCCTTGATGTAGAGGTTGCGGTAAGCTACCTTGCTACCATGTGCCTGCAACTCGATCTGCTCCTTGAGGAGGATGGGGAGTGAACGATTCCAGTAGTTCTCCATGATTACGTTGTTTACAACAAGTTCGCCATTGAGATATACTGTTACGCGCTCGTCTGTCATCTTGATGTAGAAGCTGTTCCACTGGCCTACGGGGTTGTCGGCAACCTTAAGGGGCTTGTTAGCGTTAACGCTGTTGTTGTAGAGACCGCCTGAACCTACCTGAGCACCTACGTCTGTACGACGTGTGTCCCAAATCTGTACCTGGGGTGTACCACGGAGATAGATACCAGCATCGGGCTCTTTGCCGTCGTAAAGCATCCAATCTACGTACATCTCGAAGTTACCATACTGCTTCTCTGTGCAGAGGCTGCTACCCTGACCGTTGAAGAGGATTGTGCCGTCAACAACTGACCAGCTCTTAGCCATACCCTCGTTAGCTTCAGCCTGAAGCTTGGCGAGCTTTGTCTTGTTGAGCTTAGCGCGCTGGTAGGGGTTGTCATAGGGTGAAGCAAGAAGACCTTTCCAACCGGTGAGGTCTTTGCCGTTGAACATTGTAACGAAGCCTGTTTCGTTGAGCTTAGCGAGCTTCTCAAGGTGCTGCTTGATAGCGGGAACCTCGTAGATAGCGTCGCCACCCTTGATTACCTCGGCTGCACGGTTGAGGAGAGCTACTACCTCGGGGCCGTTGAACTCGATGTTACCCAATGCGAGTACGCGAACAGCCTGAGCTGCTGCCTGCTGCAATGCGGGTACCTCGATGAACTGACCTGCGTAGATGATACCGAGGAATGTGTTTGTCTTGGCTACTGCCTGAAGTACTCTAACCTTCTGAGCGTCTGTTGTAGCGAAGCCCATAGCGTTGCGGTACATCAAAAGGCGCTGTGCACCGGCGAGCTTGTTGTCGATGCTCTTCATGTAAGCCTCGAATGCAGCAGAAAGGAGGTTGTTGTCTTTCTTGGCTACGAGGTCGTTGCAGATAGCAAGAAGCTGCTGGTTGTTAGCTGTCTTGAAGACGATGGGCCAGTAGAGGTTCTGCTTGTTGGCTGCAACTGAAGATTTCTTAGCGTTGATAGTCTTGAACTGCTCCTCTTTGCTCATGCTCGACATAGCTGCGAGGATAGCGTCCTGAACTGCGGGTACATATTTAGCATCGCATTTCTCGAGGAGAGCGTAGAGTGAACCAAGGTTCTCCTGTGTAGAAACGTCCTTCAAAGCCTTGTAAGCAGCGTCTTTAACACCGTTGTCGCTTGCGTTCAACTGCTCGTTAACGAGTGCGTTGAATGCAGAAGCCTTGCGAGCTGAGATAAGGTTCAATGTAGCTGTCTCACCCTGAGCTGTCTTGCCTTCAACTGCAACTGCGGGCTCGCATACGTTGCCTTTGTAAGATTTGAGAACCTTCTCGGCAAGAGCAACCTTCTCGGCATCAGCCGATGCGAGCAATGCTGCAACGTCGGCGATGTTGTCGGGGTTACCGATGCGTGCCAATGCCCATGCAGCAGCCTCTACTACCTCTGCGTTCTCAGATGCGAGCAAAGGAGTAACTACCGCTGTGTTAGCAATTGCGGGGTGGTTACCCATCCAGTAGAGGAGGTCAACCTTAGCGCAATCCTTAGCCTTGGCGATTTTCTTTGTAGCTGCGTCCATGATGGGCTTGATAGCCTCGTCGTTCTCGGCCTTCTTATCTATAGCGTAGATTGTAGCAAGGCGGTACTGACGGCAGTCGTCCTTGAGGGCTTTGAGGATAGTTTTCTGACCAGCCTCAAGGCCTACTGATTTAACGTATTTGCTGATAGCTGCGCAACGTGCTGCGTTGTTCTCGAAGCTGGGCTCCAATTTGTCGGCAGCCTTGAGCTCCTTAGCACGCTCTTTATCGCTCTTTTTAGCTACTACAACAACCTCTACAGCGGGTTTGATAACGCCGAGGAACTGCAACTGGCGTACCAAGAATTCCTTGTTAGATACCAAGAGGGGCTTGGTCTCTGAATCCTTGATGTTGTCGCCTGTGAGCTGCTTGTTGATTGCGTCATACTCAGCCTTGATAGCGTCAACTACAATCTGACGTTTCTGAGCGTCGAATTTGGGGTCTGCAACGAACGATACGTAACCGTTGATTGCATACTCGGCAAGGCGACGAGTGTCATCCTGCTTGTTCAAATAACCGAGGAGCATTTTGATACCCTCTGCGCCTGTCTCGGCAATGTCGCCCATGAGCTGATTGTACTTCTTCTGTGTTTCGGCGGGCAACATGTTAAGCGCGTCTCCAATCTTGGTTGCTACGGCTCTTTCAGAACCCTGTGCATTGGCGTTGAGGCCCATGAACAGTGCAACGAGGAGTGTAAGTATGATACTTTTATATTGTCTCATTTCTTTTTATTTTATAAGGTTAGAATTTCCAGGGACCTCTCATGGGCTGGTCAACGAGTGCGTTAGCTGCATCGTCGTTCACGAACATTTCCTTCTCTGAATCGAATTCGAGTGTGCGGTTGAGTTGCAATGCAACGATACCCATGTTCACGAGTGTACAGCTGCGGTGTCCGTTCTCCTCGTTGAGAGCAAACTTCTGGCGTGTTCTTACGCACTCCTCGAAGTCTGTGTTCTGGGGCAGGGGATCGGGGAACTCAGCGAGCTTTTTCTGCCAGTCGGGAATGTCGCATACGAAGTTGTTGTAAACGTTACCCTTGGGACCTGAGATGTAGGGAGTGTTGGGGTTACCGTAGTCGCCTCCCCAAAGTACAATCTGGCAGCCGTCTGCGTAGGTATATGTAACCGAACGCCATGTGCCGATTGCGTCTGAGTGCTGCTGGGGTGCATCAACCTCAACTCTTACAGGGCTCTCGTTGTCCTTACCGAGGAAGTACTGTACGGGGTCCATGTAGTGCTGTCCCATGTCGCCGAGACCACCTCCGTCGTAATCCCAGTAGCCACGGAATGTCTGGTGTACGCGGTGTGCGTTGTAGGGCTTGTAGGGAGCCGGACCGAGCCACATGTTGTAGTCGAGTTCCTTGGGAATGGGCTGGGGCTCGAGCTTGTCCTTACCTACCCAGTAGAATTTCCAGTCGAAACCGGTGTGCTTAGAGATAGTAACCTTCAAAGGCCAGCCAAGAAGACCGCTTGCAACGAGCTTCTTCAAGGGCTCAACGGGTGTGCCGAGTCCATAGAATGTATCCTTGAAACGGAACCATGTGTTCAGACGGAACACGCGGTTGTACTGCTGAACAGCCTCGCGCACTCTCTTACCCTCGCCGATGGTACGTGTCATAGGTTTCTCGCACCAGATGTCCTTGCCTGCCTTAGCCGACTCGATAGCCATCAATGCATGCCAGTGGGGAGGCGTAGCAATGTGTACAATATCCACTTTGGGATCGTGAACCAGCTCTCTCCAGTCTGAGTAAGCAGTGGGGTTAGCGTCAACTTTCTTGTCGCCTGCCGCTGCCTTGCTCTTAGCGAGCTCGAGACCCGACTTCAAGTGGTTCGCATCGCAGTCGCAGATTGCAACCAAACGAGTGTTTGCGTAACCATAGTGTCCGCGACCCATACCACCTACACCGATGATACCTTTTGTCAATTGGTCACTTGGTGCAATGTTGCCATTACCACCCAATACGTGACGGGGAACGATAGACAAGGCTGCCAACGCTCCTGAAGCTTTTAGAAAATTACGTCTGTTAATAGCCATTTTTCTATAAATTTTATAAAAGTTATTTTGGGTATAAATACTATTCGCGCATAATAAATCATTCAAAGGTAATTCAAAAAAATGATAAATAGGCAAATAGGCTCAACAAATTTTCTTTTTTTTTGTTGCGGGCTCTTTTTGTGTGAAAATATTACGAAAAAGCGGCTCTCCGAACGCCGGAGAACCGCCTGTCTGCTTATCATTCATCGTTTATCACGCCAAAGGCGTCCTATCTTTTTCATGCCCTTTAATTTCGGAAAACCGAAGTACCCATCCTCGAAAGTAATATCGTACCAGTCGCCGACGCTGCAACTGTCTATTTCGCGACGCTTCACGCTTCTCGAAAATTCAGTATCGCCCAGTTTTCTCGCGTAATTGTTGTCGGCGTTGTCCAGAATGAATACAATATCCGCTCCTGTCACATCTCCGTTGTCGTTTGTGTTGATATCAATTTCTTCAATCGTCGCACTTACTGTATATGGTTCACTCCGGGCCGGCAAACAAGTGTTCAGTGTATCAAACAAATGGGCAGCATGTAAAGATAAAAGGAACGACATAAACAACGACCAAAACACACTCATGCGCCAATACTGCCCTCGCACAATATGCAGCCATTTATTTTTGATGAAGAGAATGCAACGGCCGATAAGAAAAACGGCTGCTAATGGCAAGAAAAAGTAAGGAAAAACCCGAAAGACTACGATAGATTCCTCTTCCACGATAGCCTTATGGAGCGGAATCGTTATTAATAGTCCAATTATAGAAAAAACACACACATAAAAAGGATTAACGCCCATTCCGGCACCCGTTAGAAGCCATTCCTCTTCCTCAGGGAACTTGAAATCCTCACCTTCTATGTGGTTGGCATACATTGGATTGTCGTAGAATGTATGCAGGTTCTTTCCACAATAAGGACAGAAATTCCATCCACCAATACTCTTTTTTATCTCCTTCGGTTCACCTTCGGAATCCTTTTCCGAGCTGCGCTGGTTGTACAGCAGGCCAAAAGAGAGGGCGCTTACGGGCTTCGGATAATGCCTTTCGACACCTCGCTTGTCTATCGTATAATGGTGAGAGATGCTCTTCTCCAGCCTATGCTTTGTTATGATGATTTTTACCGACTCCCCATGTATCGGCAGGTCGCACAGATAGCCCAGTTCGCCACAGCATACTTGCAGCCCGTACTTTCGCCGCACTTTCGCCTCGCGGCTTTCTTTCTTCTTCACCCCTCTATCGCACGCGATTTTAGGGATACACACTATATTGCAGACATCATCCACCGCCGTGTTTATGTAACAGTCATCGGCATAGAATTTCGATAGAGGCTCGCCACAATAAGGGCAGTATCTTATTTGCACATAGGCATTCTTTTCATTCCAGATGCGCAGAAAAAAATATCTCTTCTTTTTCCCGTTGCTCTCCTGGTCAACCACACACATACGGTTCGATGTTTTAGAGAGCTCACGGTGCTCCTTTTCGAATTTGCCACAGCAGAAGTTCATGATTAGTTGTTTTTATCGGTCAGTCAAACAGTATAGTCTTTTGCAAATATACATACAAACGAGCAAGAATATAAAGCTTGCTTTAATTTTTCTTACAACGAGTGCAGCATATATTCGAGGTTACCTCAAATATACATAAATTCCAATCCTGCGCATGTTGTGTGCAAATATTTCGCGATTGCCACTCGCATTTTTGCTCCGCAAATCCTTTTTTCTCATAACTTTGTAGTAAATTTGTCGGAAATATAGATAAATTATTAAATTGCATACGATTAAATAGTTCGTATATCAATAGTAGTAAACTACTTATAAAATTAAGAACAATGCTGAATATTGTAATTTTTGGTGCTCCCGGTTCTGGAAAAGGAACCCAGAGCGAGAGAATTTTGGAAAAATATGGTGTTGACCACATCTCGACAGGCGATGTGTTGCGCGCCGAGATTAAGGCTGAGACCGAGCTTGGTAAAACTGCTAAAGGTTTTATCGATCAGGGACAGCTTATCCCAGATTCATTGATGATTGATATTCTTGCTGCAAAGCTCGATAGCTTCAAAGATAGCAAGGGTGTTATCTTCGACGGTTTCCCCCGTACCATCGCACAGGCCGAGGCTCTCAAGGTGATGCTTGGCGAGAGAGGTCAGGATGTAACCGTGATGCTCGAGCTCGATGTTCCCGAAGAGGAGCTTATGTCGCGTCTTATCAAGAGAGGCATCGAATCGGGTAGAACTGATGACAACGAGGAGACCATCAAGAAACGCCTCAAGGTTTATCACGAGCAGACATCACCCCTAAAGGAGTGGTACAAGAACGACGGCAAGCACTGCTATATCAACGGATTTGGTGAGCTCGATAGAATTTTTGCCGACATCGTTGCTGCCATAGATTCCAAGAAATAATATACAACCGATGGCTGAATCGAACTTTATAGATTATGTAAAAATTGTATGTAGGTCGGGACGCGGCGGACGCGGTTCGGCCCACCTGCATCGTGCGAAATACATTCCCAACGGTGGCCCCGATGGTGGCGACGGTGGACGCGGAGGTGATATTATTCTTCGTGGTAACCGCAACTACTGGACGCTGCTTCACCTGAAGTACCAGCGCCATGTATTCGCAGGCAACGGTCAGGGCGGTGGTATCAACAAGAGCACCGGTGCGGCTGGCGAGGACAAGATTATCGATGTGCCTTGCGGAACAGTTGCCTATAACGCCGAAACAGGCGAGTTCCTGTGCGACGTAATGGAGGACGGACAGAAGGTTGTCCTGCTGAAGGGTGGTCGTGGTGGTCTCGGTAATGTCCATTTTGCAACCCCCACACGTCAGACCCCGCGTTTTGCACAGCCTGGTGAGCCTATGCGCGAAATGACCGTTACATTGGAGCTTAAACTGCTTGCCGATGTAGGTCTTGTGGGCTTCCCTAATGCCGGTAAATCCACTCTTCTTGCTTCGTTGTCGGCTGCAAAGCCCAAGATTGCGAACTACCCCTTTACCACACTCGAGCCCAACCTTGGTATCGTGTCCTATCGCGACGGCAAGTCGTTTGTGATGGCCGATATTCCTGGTATCATCGAGGGTGCAAGCCAGGGTAGGGGCTTGGGATTGCGTTTTCTGCGTCACATTGAGCGTAACTCGTTGCTGCTTTTTATGATACCCGGCGACACCGACGATATTAAAAAGGAGTATGAGGTGCTGCTCAACGAGCTTGCTACATTCAATCCTGAAATGCTCGACAAGCAGAGAGTGCTCGCCATCACTAAGAGCGATATGCTCGATGACGAACTGATTGAAATGCTCTCCGAGTCGTTGCCCGAGGGTGTTCCGACGGTGTTTATCTCGGCGGTTACAGGTCAGGGTATAACCGAATTGAAGGATATTCTTTGGGCTGAGCTCAATAGCGAGGATAATCGCATGATGGCGGTTAAGCGCGAGGAACTTGTGCATCGCAACTACGATGTTGGTATGCTTGCGCAGGATTTTGCCGATTGGCAGCCCGATTTCGAGGATGAAATTGTCGATGACGAAGAGTATTACGAGGAGGATAATTACGACGAATACGATTTTGATGAATAACATCGGAATTCGATATATAGGAATCAGCAGTTGCTTATAGCTTCTGCTGATTTTTTTTTACCTATATGACAAGATAATACCGCTGTCGTGAACCCCATCCCATTATAAAAACAAAAAAATCCACAACCTTTCGATTGCGGATTTTCCGTCGGGGCGACAGTATTCGAACCTGCGACCATCTGGTCCCAAACGACAAGATGATGTCGCTGTCGTGAAAACCATTTCATTATAAAAACAAAAAAGCCAGTAGATAAACTGCTAGCTTTTCCGTCGGGGCGACAGGATTCGAACCTGCGACCACCTGGTCCCAAACGACAAGATGATGCCGCTACCGTGAAAACAATCCTGTTATAAAAACAAAAAAATCCACAACCATTCGATTGTGGATTTTCCGTCGGGGCGACAGGATTCGAACCTGCGACCACCTGGTCCCAAACGACAAGATGATGCCGCTACCGTGAAAACAATCCTGTTATAAAAACAAAAAATCCACAACCTTTCGATTGCGGATTTTCCGTCGGGGCGACAGGATTCGAACCTGCGACCACCTGGTCCCAAACCAGGTGCGCTACCGGACTGCGCTACACCCCGGATAGACCTTATTAAAGCAGGTCTAACGCTTTAAATACCTGTACCATCTTGTCAAGGGCACGGTCAACCTGCTCTCTTGTGTGTGTAGCCATCAACGAGAAGCGGATGAGTGTATCCTGAGGTGAACATGCAGGGGGTACTACGGGGTTGATGAAGATACCCTCGTCCCACAACATTTTTGTCACCATAAATGTTTTGTCTGTGTCGCGAATATACAAGGGGATGATAGGTGTAGATGTGTTTCCTATCTCGAAACCAAGCTCGCGGAAGTTTTTGAGAGCGTAATTTGTTACATCCCAAAGGTTTGTAAGGCGCTCGGGCTCCGATTTCATGATGTGCAGTGCCTCGATAGCCGCAGCTGTTGCAGCGGGAGTGTTACTTGCGCTGAATATGTAAGAGCGTGCGTTGTGACGGATGTAGTTGATTACCTCTTTGTCGGCTGCTACGAAACCACCGATGGTTGCAAGCGATTTACTGAATGTACCCATGATGATGTCTACATCCTTGGTGAGTCCGAAGTGGTCGCATGTACCGCGTCCCTCTCTTCCGAGTACACCCAAGCCGTGCGCCTCGTCAACCATGATGCTTGCGTTGTATTTGTCTTTCAAGCGAACGATTTCTGGGAGGTTTGTAACGTCGCCTTCCATGCTGAACACGCCATCTACAACGATGAGCTTAATTGTCTCGGGAGAGCACTTTTTGAGCTCGTTCTCGAGCGACTCCATGTCGTTGTGACGGAATTTGCGTGTTGTCGAGAATGAAAGACGGCGACCGTCGACGATTGATGCGTGGTCGAGCTCGTCGCACAGGATTGTGTCGCGGCGGCCAGTTACGCATGAGAGCACGCCAAGGTTTACCTGGAAACCGGTTGAGTAAACGAGAGCCTCGTCCTTGCCTACGAATTCGGCCAATTCGTTCTCCAACTGTATGTGGATGTCGAGTGTTCCGTTAAGGAAGCGAGAACCGGCGCAACCTGTACCATATTTTTTTACGGCTTCAATGGCAGCCTCTTTGATTTTGGGGTGGTTTGTGAGGCCCAAATATGAATTCGAACCAAACATCAAGACCTTCTTTCCGTTCATTGTAACCTCGGTGTCCTGCTCGCTGTCGATGCAGCGGAAATAAGGATAAACACCCTTTGCCATAAACTGCTGTGGCAAATCGTATGAGGCGTATTTTTCTTTAAGAAATCCCATTATATCTGTTGTTTTATTTGTTCCTGTTTTCTTTGGATAATCGGGTGGCGCAGTGCCTTTATTACCCAACTTTGCAGGCCACAAAGTTAAGCATTATTTTTTAACATAGGGGTATGTTTCCTGCTCTTTTTTTAAGAAACTTATAAAACCCCGCTAATGTAAATGGTTGGTGATTGTATAAAAAAAGGATTGCTTATGCAATCCTTTGTGATCCCGACAGGATTCAAACCTGTAACCTTCTGATCCGTAGTCAGATGCTCTATTCAGTTGAGCTACGAGACCATCCTTTTTATGTATGTTTGTCTGCGACTTTTGTGATCCCGACAGGATTCAAACCTGTAACCTTCTGATCCGTAGTCAGATGCTCTATTCAGTTAAGCTACGGGACCATTGTCGTTTGACGGTGCAAAGGTACTCCAAAAAATTAACGTACCAAACAAATTTGCTCTTTTTTTTATAGAAAAATTTATATTTATTTCTTGAGGCCTGTGTAAGAATGAGTTACTGCTCGATAAATCTTTCGTTGAACATGAACCATCCGAGCGTAAGGCCCACTTTTACGGTTTTTTTGTGCGAACTGTAGTAGTCGGCCCATCCGGAAAGGGTCAGGGACGAGAACTTGCAGGCGAGCGAAAGCTGTGCAATGTATTCAAATCCTTCGAAATGTTTCTTGTAATATGAACTGCCATCGGGGTTCTCGCCGATGGTCTTGTAGGGCAGGAATCCATAGACCTCGCCACGCAGTTGCAGTATGTCGCTTATTTTATATATAGGTATAAGGCCGGCCGCTCCATATTGGTAGGCACGGTATGCGGGGTCGTAGTTGAAGAGGCTGTTCATTGTGGGGGTGAACGCTCCGGCCTGCATCATGGATGCCTGGTAGGTTTCCGAGAGGCCTCGTGTGGAGTAGTAGGCCTTCAGGTATGTTCCCAGCGCGAAGCGATGGGCCAGATTGTGGTAGTCGATGCGTGTGTAGCTCATTTGCAACCACGACTGGTTGTGCTTCTTGATGGGGCTGTTTGTGTAGCTGTGATATTTCTCCTGGCCCGAGAATACTTGTGCTATCAGCGATTCGTATCCACCGCTGGTGGGGTATGCCTTGGCGTCGAGGGTGTTGCCTTCAAATTTCATGATACCACCCAGGTATAGCGACTTGTTCTTGTCCTGAAGCGGGGTGTCGAGATCGATGTCCTTGGTGGGGAAATATTCGTCCTTTATCTGTGCGACGCCAACGCCGAATTCGGCCTTTTTCCTCATCAAGAACGGAAGCGATATTTTCAGTTTGGCAAATGTCTCGCGCTCTCGGTTCAGCACTATGTCGTTCTGCTCGGTGAACATGTAGTACTTGTTGTAGTAATTGATGATGGAGTGCGCTGCTATCAGCTTCAGCGACACGGGCACATCGAAATTGAGGTCCTGTCGGCCGCAGAACTGTATGTTGTTGTACGAATTGCCCACCTGTCCGTCGAGTATGAGCTCGTTCATCTGGTATTTCATTCCGCGGTAGTGAACGCCGAAGTATATCTGGTTCGAACTGCTTGTAGATATGGCGCCGCCTATGTGCAACGATATGGGCTCGCGCATTTCCACGTTAAGCTGCAGGGTGTATGTGCTGTCGGCCTCGTTGTATATGGCATGGGGGATTATGGACGATATCACATTGCCGGCAAGCAGTCGGAAATAGGCCTTCTTGCACTCCTCGAACGAGAAAATCTCGTCGTTGTTGTCGTGAAACTCCCTTCTGATATATTTTTGCTGCTCCTCGGGCACACCAGTTATTTCGATGCGCTTGAAACGCATCTGTGGCATCTTTTTCTTGAACGCCTCGCGTCGGTCGCGCAGTTCGGTGGCCGGGGTGCGCCGGTGTATGTGCTCCCTAGCCTCGTCCATCCTCTCGTTCATCATTTTGTAGCCGAGGTCGGACAGTTGCTTCAGTTTATCGAATTCGAGCAGCGATATTTCGTCCAGCTTCATGTTTATGAGTATGCCGTTGGAGTCGGGTAGGGTGTAGTTGCTCTTATCTACCACGAGGTTCTCCACCTGGCTCATGAGGTCGCCATCTTTGGGCAGGGTAGGGTTCTTGCTCACTACGCTGCCTATTATGAAATCGGGGGCGAAATCGTTTTTCATGACGTCGGCGGGGAAATTGTTGTATATGCCGCCGTCGTACAACATTACGCTATCCTTTTTTATGGGCTTGAAGACGAACGGGAAGCTCATAGATGCTCTCACCGCGTCGCCCAGATTGCCGTCGGAGTATATTATCTGTTTTTTATTATAGACATCGGCAGCCACGCATCTGAAGGGTACAAGCAGGCTGTCGAAATTGTTCTTGCAGGCAGCGTTGGCCTCCGAAAAAATCTGCATGAACGCAAGGTTCATCTGTGTGGGGTCGACGAGGTTTATCGAGGGCAGCACCAAGTGCAACGAGTCCTTGGTCTCTATGTTCAAGCTCAATATGTTGGGCTTTTCGTCGTTGCGCCTGAAATAGAATATGTCGTTCTTGTCCAGCTTGCCGCTGTACCACTTTTTGAATTCGTCGGAGCCGATGGTCTCTTCCATCTCCTCGGGCGTATAGCCCATGGCATAGAGCGCCGCTATTATGGCGCCCATCGAGGTGCCTGCCACGTAGTCAATGGGGATGTTGTTCTCCTCGAGCGCTTTTATCACACCTATATGTGCAAGGCCGCGAGCACCGCCACCACTCATCACCAGGCCCACCTTTTGGGCGTGTCCCTTGAATGGCATCAGCAGCGCAAAAATTATGATGAACAATATCTTCTTCATTTCGTGGCCTTTTAATTTTTTGCAAACTTACAAAAAAATGTATCTATTCGGAATTGTGAACAGCTAAATATCTCTAATTATATAAAAAAATATCCCTGCCCGACGGGCAGGGATATTTTGTATTGCTTGGTTGTGTGATTACTGGATTGTAGCAGCAAAACCACCGCCGGGAGCAAAATTAATCTGCACTTTGTCGCCCTTGCGCACCTTGCGAGTGCTCATCTTGTAGTCCTCAGCATCTCTGCTGATGTTTACACCGTCCTCCCACATTGTCATGGTATATTCTTTACCGGCCTCGAGGAAGTCGAGTGTAACCTCCTTCTTGCGTGATGTCCAGTCGGTCATACCGCCCATCCACCATTTGTTGCCGTTGCGACGTGCCATGATAATGTAGTCGCCTACAGCAGCGTCAAGTGCCACTGTCTCGTCCCATGTTGTGGGAACCGGGCCCAGATATTTCATCATGTCGGGCTCCTTCTCGTAGTTAGTGGGACGGTCGCAAAGCATCTGAAGGGGTGATTCGAATACTACATACATACCCAGCTGGTGGCAACGTGTACCCTGTGACATGGGGATGTACCAACGCTCAACGAATTCGCCTTTCTTCGAGTTGCGCATAGCACCGGGAGTGTAGTCCATGGGACCGCAAGCCATACGTGTGAAGGCGAGTGTTACGTTGTGCTCGGGTGTGAGATCGTCAGTCCATTTGTTCTGCTCGCCACCATAAACACCCTCCGATGTAAGCATGTTGGGGAATGTACGTGTGATACCTGTGGGTTTGTATGAACCGTGGTAGTCAACGAGCAGCTGGAGCTCGGCTGCACGTTTTGCTGTGCTGTAGTACCAATCAACCATCCACTGGTCGTCGCGCTGCATGAAGTCGATTTTAAGACCTTTAACGCCCCACTCCTTGAATTTGGGAAGCGCCTCGTCCATCTTCTCCTCAAGGCCCAACCATGTCATCCACAAGATGATACCTACGTTTTTCTCTTTACCGTAGCGGATGAGCTCAGCGAGGTCCATCTCGGGAACGATGTCGAGTACAGTCTTGTTGATGTCGTACCAACCCTCGTCGAGAACGATGTACTCGATGCCTGCCTTAGAAGCGAAGTCGATGAAGTATTTGTAGGTCTGTGTGTTAACGCCACAGGGGAAATCAACGCCAGTGAGCGAGCAGTTGTGCCACCAGTCCCAAGCTACCTTACCGGGCTTAATCCACGATGTATCCTGAATGCGTGAGGGTGCTGCCAATGCATAGAGTGTGTTGCTTGTGAGGAGCTCTGTGTCCTTGTCTGCAATCACAACGGCACGCCAGGGGTATGAACGGTTACCTGTTGTCTTGGCAATGTAGTCTGCTCTCTTTGTAACAACCATGTCGCGGTCTGAACGCTTCTCGGTCTCAAGTGCATATGCGGGGAAGATACCCTTGAATGTGTTGCCCTCGCCCTTCTGATAGTAAACGCCGGGGTAGCTCTCGAGGTCAACCTCGGTGATAATCATTCTCACGCCGTTGTCGGTTGCAAGCATGGGGTGGCTTGCAAATTTGTCCTTTGCGATGGCGCCCACTGTGGTGTCTATGAATTTGCGCTCCTGGTGTGTGTACATAGAACCCTCCTCGGGGAAGAGGATCTTGTTGTCGTTAACGAAATTGTAAGCAACAGTCTCGTCGATTACGTTAACCTCTTTCTTGCCGAAGCGTGTCACAAAGCGATATGCAACAGCGTCGTCGTAAAGACGGAAAATAACAGAATATTTTCCGAAATTGAAAGTACTCTCGTTGTACTTCATGTTCGCCTTGCTGGTACGTACAGCGATGGTGGGCTCGAATACCTCCTCGACTGTTTTTGTCTTGGGCTTGAGCGAATTTACTTTTTCACCGGCAACAATTCCGTTGCTGAACTTCATGGCGATGGGCATTTTTGCGAGCACCTCTTTGCCGTCGAACTCCACCGAGTAGTAGAGCTTCTGGTCTTCGATGCTTACGTTGGCCTTGATTTCGCCTGAGGGTGAAGAGAGAGTGGCTGTCTTCTGAGCCGATACAGTGAACACTGTCATGAGTGCAATCACTGCAAATGAAAGAATTTTCTTCATCTCGTTTTTGTTTATTGATTATTAAATAGGGTTATTTTATCTTATTTGGCGAAGTTAATCAAAAAAAACGAAAATTGGTTTATCTTAGCGCAAAATAAACAACCGATGGATGTCATGGATATAAGGGCGCAGCTCCATGCTATGCGCGACGAAGGGTATTGCGATTTTGCAAACAGGCTCATTCCGGGAATGGCCGATGATTATATCATAGGGGTGCGCACTCCCGCACTCAGGGCGATGGCTAAAAATCTTGTCAAGGCGGGTGGCTACGTTCCTTTCCTTGCTTCATTGCCCCATAACCATTTCGAAGAAAATCTGTTACATGCTTTTATCCTGTCGTACGAAAAATGTACAATGGCGCAATGCGTGGAGCGTGTCGAGAGCTTTCTGCCCTACATAGACAACTGGGCTGTGTGTGACCAGTTTGTGATAAAGCGCTTTGCCGATGCCCCCGAACAGATATATCCTCTGCTGAAAAAGTGGATGGCGAGCGACCTGTTATATACCCGTCGCTTTGCGGTGGTCAATTCCATGCGCTTCTTTCTCGATGGCGATTTTCGCCCTTGCATGCTCGACGATGCCGCGTCGGCTGTTACGGACGACTACTATATGCAGATGGCTGTTGCCTGGTATTTTGCCACGGCGTTGGCCAAGCAGTACGATGCTGCGCTGCCCTATATAGCCGAACGTCGTTTGCCGCCTAAGGTGCATGCCATGGCAGTGCGTAAGGCTATCGAAAGCCTTCGCATCGATGCTGCTCGCAAGACGATAATAAAATCCTTCAGATGATGTCGGTGGTGGCCGTCACATATGCAAGATAGTTGCTCTGTGGCGTTTGCGGAATGAGTGGCTGAAAACCCGATACCAGTCGGCCGTTGGAAATACGCAGCGGGTTGCTTCTTTCGAGCTCCTCACTTCTTTTTTTGAGCTCGTCGTGGGTGGGGAAATATTCAATGGCATACAATCCGCGGCTGCCTTCGGCCAAGTGGCGTTGCGAAAATATTACCGACAGCACGCCCATGTTCATGCGCATGTTGACCTCCACGCATGGGTGTATGCCACATCTGTCGCCCTCGCGGCAAATCATCATATCCACTCCCAGGTAGCCCTTGTAGTTGTGTCCGTACACCTCGGTAAGCCGTTCGGCAAGCTCCTCTTTTACGGCGTCCAGTTGCTCGAGCTCTATGTGGCGCGCGAGTGTAGCTCTGTGCGCCTCCTCCGATTGCAGTATGTTGCCGCGGTAGGCGCCCTGTGTGTTCGTTTCGAAGAGCGAGTAGCCGACGAATGTAATGCCACCCAAGCCGTCGCTGTGAAATTCGAGGGCGAAATCGGCCACCTTATCATATATGGGCGTTGCCACCACGAAGCCCTGCTCCTTTATAATCCTGCTGCAACGGCCGTGCGATTTTTCGTTGTAAGTGCCGAAGCACCATAGCAATCCCTTGCCGCTACCCGACCAGGGTGCTTTGAATATGCATCGCGGCGTTTCCGTGGCGTATTTCCGACAACTTTCTGCGTCGTGCAGTATGTCGGCGGTGTATCTGCCGCGGGCACATGCGAGGCTTTTCAGCAGGGCAACATCGTAGTCGCGTCCCGATAGTGCGCGGTAGCGCTGTAGCTCCTCGGCGGTGGGGAGTGCTTCGGCGGGTATCGATGTCTGCGACAACTGTTTGCGCAGCGATACGTTCCATCCCCACGGCACTATCTCGTCGCATGTGGCGAGTGTGGCGCTGTTGCTGCTTACAGCCTCCACATCGATGCCATACAGCTCCCTTTGCTTTTCTATGAAGCCTTGGTTGGCAATGTGCGAAACAAGAATGTGGCTGCCGGGGTCGGCATACCACATTGGAAGCATTTCCAATTCGCACACCATTTGCCGTACTTTGGCCGATGGCTGATAGTTCTCGCTGTTGTTGGCCAATGCGAGGTCGGTGTGCGGATTGAAAATATATAGTTTCATCTTTTTTTTATTTGCAAATGTAGTCGAGATACTTTCTGATGGCTGCCTGGCATACGGGGCAGAAATCGTAAAGCTGGTTCATCATGCACTTGGGCCAGGGACGGAATATGCCCTTTTCAAGGTAGCCGCCGCCCTCGTATGTGCCTATGGGCCATTGTGTGTCGGGCAGTCGCAACAGCGAGTCGCTCACCGGTGTGGGGATGGGTGTGCCTTCGGCTATCATGTTCTCCCATTTGCCGCTGAAATTCACGAATGTCGTCAGGTTGGCCTCCCACGGCTCCTTGTCGGCAGGGTAGAACTCGCTCACGGTGTTGCCCTTTTCTACATACTCGTCGCCCAGTCCCATGAGGCTGTGTCCGAATTCGTGTACATACACCTCGCCAGTCTTTCCGGTCTTTCCGGCCGAGCCCAGTCCGTAGTAGTTGTATATGCCGCCACCGCCATACTTGTCGGAATTGGTGAGAATGAAGATAGATTCGTAGGGCGCCGATGCAGCTACATCCCTTACCTTATGGAATTCGCTTGTCATCTGGTAGCGTTCGCTGCCGAATGTGTAGAAGCGGCAGTCGAGCAGTGTCTTTTTCCATTCGCCCTTGCCGGGAATGCTTATTCCCGATTCCTTGGAGGGCGCCCATACGGCACGTATATTTATGCGCTGCTTTTCCGAGGTGAAGGGTTCGTAGGCAAACAGGGCGTTGCGCCATGCGTCGCATGCGGTCATGAATTTTTCTTTCTCCTCGGCGGTAAATCCGTCGGGCAACAGCACTATATCAAGGCTGTGTTCAATGCTTCCGCCTATGTGTATATCCACCGCTTCGTACTCGGGTGTGAAGGGCTCGATGTTGTAGTCGCCAATGCTTGCCGCATATGTGTATCGCTTTTCGAACAGCTTGCTTTTCTTGTTGCGGGCATATATCTCCACCGTGAAATCCCTTTTAGGGCAGGGGAATATAAGGCTCTCGGGATATGAGCGTGTCGTTTTCTGTGCTTCGGCGGTGGTCTGCCACTCGTTGAAGAGCGTGCAGTAACCATTTTGGTAAATTACCTTCTGTTCCTCGGTATCGACAATGCGGAACAACTGCTCGCCATATCCGAAGGGGTTGATGAGGCTCTTGTGCGAGCCGGCCCATTGGCCCTCGAGCTTCATGCCGTCAAAGGCGTAGTTCTCGCTGTTGCAATCGCCGTAGTGGTGGAAATCGAAACGGAATGTACCGTCGGTGAAATATTTGTCGTAATCTATATCCTGCTCGCTAATCTCGCTGAGGGTGATGCACTCCTGAGCCTTGTCGCTTTTGGTCGATTGCACGGCACATCCCGAAAATAATAGGGTCGCCAGCGCTGTGGAAAAAAGTAATCTTTTCATTATGGTATGTTTATCGTTTTTTTGAAATCTGCATTTGCAAAAGTATTCAAAATATTCTTATGTTCCCCGTTTCCGCCACCCAACTTTGAATTGCACGGCAATATTTCTTCCTTTTTTATATAAAAAGTTCTCTTTCTTGTTGAACTATTTGATGTTTATGCTTATTTTTGCAATCGAAAATGAGAGAGCCCTGTCGCTCTTGATTTTTTTTATGTGTGAATATAAATCTATAAAATAATTTTAACGATGAAGAAATTTTTAGTTTTAGGGCTTGGAGTGTGCATGATGTTTGCCTTCAGCTCATGTAAATCAAAGAAAGAGAGTGCTTACAAGACAGCTTACGATCAGGCTAAACAGCAGGAGCTCGTTCAGGGTGAGTCACAGGCTTCGGAGCCTATCGAGATTGCTCCCGTTACAAGCAAGACCACTTCGAAGGCTGATGCTACATATCGCACCGAGAAGGTTATCCTTGCAAGCGGCGCAGCAGGTTCATTGAAGGCTTTCAGCGTAGTATGCGGTAGTTTCTCTTCGAAGACCAACGCCGATGCTCTTCGTAACAAGCTCGTAGGCGAGGGTTACAATGCACTCGTTGTTCAGAACCCTGCAACAGGTATGTATCGCGTAGTATGCGCTTCATACGACGACAAACAGCAGGCTGCCGACGCTCGCGAGTCGTTCAAGGCTAACCACCCCAACGATGCCGATTTCCAGAAGGCATGGTTGCTCTACAACAGATAAAATAGCACGACTTGATATGGATTGCGGCTCGGCACAACCGGGCCGCAATTTATTTTTTGTTCTGTCTGATAACATTTTTTTTGATAGTTTGCCAAAATAGTTCTTGTCGGACTCTTTATTTTGCACTACTTTTGCAACCGTCTGAAAAGTAGGACAGAACTAATTAAATAATAAATCCGATATTTTCTATGGGCAGAATACTTGCTGTCGATTATGGGAAAAAACGCACCGGCCTTGCTGTCACCGACGAGTTGCAGATAATTGCTGGTGGGTTGACGACGGTTGACACCGTTGGTCTTATAGACTATATACTTGCATATATAAAAAAGGAGAACGTAGAGCGCATTGTGGTGGGATTGCCCAAGAAAATGAACAACGAGTACTCCGAGAACATGGTTCGCATAGAGCCGTTTGTGAACCGCATGCGCAAACTGCTGCCCGATATGCCCATTGAATATTACGACGAGCGTTTTACTTCGCAGTTGGCACAGCAGGCCATACTCGAGGCCGGCCTCAAGAAGAAGGCACGACAGAACAAGGCGCTGGTCGATGAGATAAGCGCAACCATCATTTTGCAGTCGTACCTCGACAGCCGCCAGCGCACCTTCTCACTATAATACACATACGCAGAAATAAATAAAAACTATGATATTACCTATTTATCTTTACGGACAGCCTGTTCTCAGAAAGGTTGCAACCGACATCGATGCAGATTATCCCGATTTGCAGGAGCTTATAAAAAATATGTTCGAAACCATGTGGAATGCCGAGGGTATCGGTCTTGCTGCGCCGCAGATAGGCCTCCCCATTCGCCTTGTGGTTATCGACCTCGATCCGTTGGCCGAGGACAACCCCGAGTTCAAGGAGTTCCGCCGTGTATATATTAACGCCCACATCGTAGAAACCTCGGAAGAGACCGAGTCGATGGAGGAGGGCTGCTTGAGCGTGCCCGGAATACACGAGAAGGTTACCCGTCCCAAGCGCATCAGAGTGCAGTACCTCGACGAGAACATGCAGGAGCACGACGAGTGGGTTGATGGCTTCCTTGCACGTGCCATGCAGCACGAGTTCGACCACCTCGAGGGTAAAGTGTTTGTCGATCGCCTCACTCCTTTGCGTCGCCAGATGAACAAGAACCGCCTTATGAATCTGTTGCGCGGAAAGGCTCACTGCACATACAAGACAAAGAGAAGCGTGCGATGAGGCTTTTGAGGGTACTGGTGTTACTCGTACTGTTCATCCTTCCTTTCGGTGCCAAGGCACAATTGAATACCGAGAGGATGATGATGATAGGGCGCAATGCGCTCTATTTCGAGGACTATGTGCTCTCAATTCGTTATTTCAATATGGTCATCGGCAGTCGTCCGCGCCTTAGCGAACCCTATTTCTTCCGCGGACTGGCAAAATATAATCTCGATGACATGAAGGGGGCAGCCGATGACCTTTCCAAGTCGATTGAACGCAACCCCTACGTACCCAAATATTACCAGCTGCGCGGACTGTGCCATGTGAAGATGGAGCAGTACGACAGCGCGGAATATGATTTCAAACGCGCTATCTACTACGAGCCGCAGAACGTGGGCATCTGGAACAACCTCATTCTGACCACCATTCATCGTGAAAAGTGGGACGAGGCCGAGGTGATGCTCGATTCGATGCTGTTGTTTGCACCGCGCAGTGCGAATATCAGCCTTATGCGCATGCAGGTGTCCATGGAGAAGAAGGATACTGTTTCGGCGCGTCGTTGGGTAGATGAGGCCATAAGCCTCGATAAATATTCCTCGAGCGTATATCAGGCGCGAGCCATGCTGCTTGCCAAGATGGAGCAGTACGACAGCGCCGAGGTTGATATGGATAGGGCTATCGAGTTGATGCCCAATCGCAGCGACCACTATATAAACAGAGCGCTCGTTCGTTATTATCGCGAAAATTTACGTGGCGCCATGGACGATTACGATATGGCGCTGAACGCCGATCCAAAAAGCTTCCTGGGGCACTACAATCGTGGATTGCTGCGAGCTCAGGTGGGCGACGACAACCGCGCGATAGAGGATTTCGATATGGTGCTGAGCGTCGATGCCGACAATATGCTCGCCCGTTTCAACAGGGCGATACTGCGCGACCGTACCGGCGATTTGCAGGGTGCGATAGATGACTACTCGAAGGTAATCGAGGAGTATCCCAATTTCGAATACGGCTATCAGTGTCGTGCGAAAGCACGTCGCAAGATGGGCGACAGCAAGGGTGCTGCCGACGACGAAACGTGGCTTCTGAAACGCCAGATAGAGCAGTACAACAACGCCCGCAACGGCACCAAGGCTGCCGACGATACGCTCAACAGCAGCGAAAAAACCCGAAAGAAATCGGATCGCAACGTGCGCAATTATAATAAGGTCGTCGTTGCCGATGCCGATGGCGAGAAGGAGTACCTAAACACATATCGCGGCAAGGTGCAGAACCGCAAGGTCGATGTCAGGTTGCTTCCTATGTATGCGATGACATACTACGAGCGACCGCACGACGTGGGCGAAACGCTCATCTATTACAAGCCCCTCTCCGATGTGGAAACGAAGAAGCTGCTGCCCTACAGGCTGCTGCTCACCAACAACGAAAGGTCGCTGAGCGAGAGCGAAGTGCAGCGCCATTTCGATAATGTGGATATCCACTCCAAGGTGATAGCCGATAGCGAAAACAAATTCCCCAGCTACATGGCTCGTTCGCTAGACTACTATCTTGTGCAGGATTTTGCTTCGGCGCTCAACGACCTTACCGATGCGATAGCCATTGGTGGCGACGAGCTGTGGATGGCCTATTTCATGCGTGCATCGGTGCGCTACAAGATGATTGAAAGCGAGGCGCTGAATGGTTCAAACAACAACGATGCTGTTCCTTGGGAGAGCTACAGCGGCGACAAACTGCCCAATTTCGATTACCAGCTGGTCAAGGGCGACCTGTCGCAGGTGATTACCCTCATGCCCGATTTTCCGCAGGCCTACTACAACCGCGGCAATGTATATGCGTGCCTGAACGATTTCAAATCGGCGGTGGTGGACTATACCGAGGCCATAAAACTGAACGACGGATTTGCCGAAGCGTACTACAATCGCGGTCTGGCGCAAATATATCTGGGCAAGACGACCGACGGTATTGCCGATTTGAGCAAAGCCGGCGAGCTGGGACTCTATTCGGCCTACAATATAATAAAACGCTTCAAGGATAAGTAGCATGCAGTCACCGACTTGCCCGCGTGGCAATCATAAAGTATGTGGCAGGCAATAAAAAAAGCTGCTTTTCTTTTCAACTTAAATTAGTTTACATTATCTTTGCGAATTAAATTTGAAAAGTAAATATAGAACTATGATAAAGATAACATTCCCCGATGGTTCGGTGCGCGAATTCGAAAGCGGAACCACCGGTTTGCAAATAGCACAGAGCATTAGCTCGAGATTGGCCGAAGAGGTTCTCTCGTGCAGTATAAACGGCGAGGTGTGCGATCTTGCCACTCCTATAACCGAAGATGCAGGTATTGTTCTTCACAAGTGGGACGATGCAGAGGGTAAACGTGCATTCTGGCACACAAGCGCCCACCTGCTTGCCGAGGCTTTGCAGGAGCTCTATCCCGGTATTCAGTTCGGTATAGGCCCCGCAATTGAGAACGGTTTCTACTACGACGTTGACGCCGGTAATATCACCATCAAAGAAGAGGATCTTGCCACCATTGAGAAGAAGATGGCCGAGCTTGCTGCGAACAAATCTGTTCTCACCAGAGCAGAGATTTCGAAGAGCGAAGCACTCGAATTCTTCGGTAGCAAAGGACAGGAGTACAAGTGCGAACTTATTTCGGAGCTCGAGGATGGTACCATAACAACATATACACAGGGCGCATTTACCGATCTTTGCAAGGGCCCCCACATTGCATCTACAGCTCCCATCAAGGCAATCAAGTTGCTTTCGGTAGCAGGTGCATACTGGAGAGGCTGCGAGGATAGAAAGCAGCTCACACGTATCTACGGTATCTCGTTCCCCAAGAAGAAACTTCTCGATGAGTATCTTGCTCTTCTCGAAGAGGCCAAGAAACGCGACCACCGCAAGATTGGCAAGGAGATGAACCTCTTTATGTTCTCCGAGTCGGTTGGTAAGGGACTCCCCTTGTGGTTGCCCAAGGGTACAGCGCTCCGTCTGCGTCTCGAGGAATTCCTCAAGCGCATTCAGCGTCGCTTCGGATACGAGCAGGTGATGAGCCCCCACATCGGTGCCAAGCAGCTCTATGTGACATCGGGTCACTATGCAAAATATGGTAAGGACTCTTTCCAGCCCATCAATACACCCGAGGAGGGCGAGGAGTACTTGTTGAAACCCATGAACTGTCCTCACCACTGTGAGATTTACAAATATATGCCTCGCTCATACAAAGAGCTCCCCGTACGCCTTGCCGAGTTCGGTACAGTGTATCGTTACGAGCAGAGCGGCGAGCTTCACGGTCTTACCCGTGTACGCAGCTTTACACAGGACGACGCGCACATCTTCTGCCGCCCCGACCAGGTGAAAGAGGAGTTCCTTGCGGTAATGGATATTATCTTCATCATCTTCAAGGCCCTCAATTTCGAGAACTTCGAGGCACAGATCTCTTTGCGCGACCCCAACAACCGCGAGAAGTATATCGGTAGCGATGAGAACTGGGATAAAGCCGAGAGCGCTATCGTTGAGGCATGTCAAGAGAAGGGTCTCAAGGCTAGAATTGAGTATGGCGAGGCTGCATTCTATGGTCCCAAGCTCGACTTCATGGTGAAGGATGCCATCGGTCGTCGTTGGCAGTTGGGTACCATTCAGGTGGATTACAACCTTCCCGAGCGTTTCGACCTTGAGTACACCGGCGCCGACAACCAGAAATATCGCCCCATCATGATTCACCGTGCACCCTTCGGTTCAATGGAGCGTTTCGTGGCAGTGCTCATCGAGCATACAGGCGGCAAATTCCCCTTGTGGCTCACACCCGACCAGGTGGCTGTGCTCCCCGTCAGCGAGAAGTACAACGAATACGCCGAGCAGGTAAGTAAATATCTCGACCTTAACGGTGTTCGTGCAATCGTTGACGATAGAAACGAGAAAATCGGTCGCAAGATACGCGACAACGAGATGAAACGCATCCCCTACATGCTCATCGTTGGCGAAAAAGAGGCCGCTACAGGCGAGGTTTCTGTAAGAAAACAGGGCGAAGGCGACCAGGGAAGCATGAAATTTGAAGATTTTGCAAAAAAAATCAACGAAGAAGTTAATAATATGATAAATAAGTGGTAACTTTGCACGCTGAATTTATCAAAGTACATAAAAGGAACTTATAATTTAATTGATGAAGAACGACAACATTAAGAATCAGTACCGTGTGAACGATCAGATTCGTGCACGTGAGGTACGTATTGTCGGTGACGATATTGAATCAATAGTAATGCCTTTGAACAAGGCTTTGGCTTTGGCCGATGAGAAAGAGCTCGACTTGGTAGAGATTTCGCCCAACGCAAATCCTCCCGTGTGCCGCCTCATTGAGTACTCAAAGTTCCTTTACCAGTTGAAGAAACGTGCCAAGGAGCAGAAAGCCAAGCAGGTAAAGATTGAGGTTAAGGAAATCCGTTTCGGACCTCAGACCGACGAGCACGACTATAACTTCAAACTGAAGCATGCCATCAGCTTCCTCAAGGATGGCGACAAGGTGAAAGCCTATGTGTTCTTCAAAGGACGTTCAATCCTTTTCAAAGAGCAGGGCGAGGTGCTGTTGCTCCGTTTCGCAAACGACCTCGAAGAGTATGGAAAGCTCGATATTATGCCTGTTCTCGAAGGAAAGCGCATGACAATCATGATGTCACCCAAGAAAGCACAGGCCCCCAAGAAGGCTGCACCTGCCAAGGAGGCAAAACCCGAGCAGAAACCTGCCGATGAAACAAAAAGCGAGTAATGTTGGATAGTACATTACCGTATTATATATTAACTACTAATTTTTAAGAAATGCCAAAAGTTAAAACTAACTCCGGTGCCAAAAAAAGATTCGCTCTTACCGGAACGGGTAAAATCAAAAGGAAACACGCTTACCACAGCCACATCCTTACAAAGAAAACAAAGAAGCAGAAACGTAACCTCGTTAAGTTTACAGTTCTCGATTCTTCTAACGTAAAGAATGTAAAAGAATTGTTGGCTCTGCGCTAAGTAATTTATTATTAACCGAATGTTTTAGCCTAAAGACCGCATGAAAGAGCGGCGCTAACATTCAAAAAAAAGAAAACTATGCCAAGATCAGTAAATCACGTTGCTTCAAGAGCAAGAAGAAAGAAAATTTTAGGTTTGACCAGAGGTTACTTTGGTGCTAGAAAGAATGTATGGACAGTAGCCAAGAATACTTGGGAGAAGGGTCTTACATATGCTTTCCGTGACCGTCGTAACAAGAAACGCGAGTTCCGCGCATTGTGGATTCAGCGTATCAATGCTGCTGCGCGTCTCGAGGGTATGTCATACTCACAGTTGATGGGCGCATTGCACAAGGCTGGTATCGAGATCAACCGTAAGGTTCTCGCTGACCTCGCAATGAACAACCCTGCAGCGTTCAAGGCAATTGTTGACAAGGTAAAGTAATCGGGTCGATAAAAGCATAAATTGATGCCATGCCAAATTTATTTTGGCATGGCATCAATATTTTTTTTGCTATATGTCCTTGTCAATCAAACCATTGTTTTTGGCACCACTTTTTTTAGTAAAAAAAATAATCAAAGAAGTTTGTTTTTTTGTTTTCAGTTTGTATATTTGTCATAGGTTTTGCTGTGTTTGATAACTGGGAAACTCATCAATTATATTCAGAAAACCGAGATCAGTTTCATTCTCAATGGCGGGCCACGCCTTCGGGTAGCAATTGTGCCGGTGGATTACAAAGAGGTGAAACACTCAAATCTTACTTACTCGGAGTTTCGTCGCTTTATCGATGCAGCAAAACTTTGTTATACAGCAAGCCATGCAATGCATGGCTTGTCTGTTTATGTTGTTTGTGCAGCCTGTGTGGCGTGTGTGACAAGTGGCGCTCTGTCATTTTGTCCTACTCTGCCACCCGAAAGCGAAAATATGTCCTTTTTATGCCACTCGTTGTATAAAAGAACATTGTGGCATGCTTTTGGTTATATACATAATGTGGTTGCACGTTTTCGCAACCGCCCATAGGATAGAATTAGTATTAACAAAATAAATTTACGAATATGAATATTAAACCTTTAGCAGACAGAGTTCTTATTCTGCCTCAGGCTGCCGAGGAGAAGACAATCGGTGGCATCATCATTCCCGACACAGCAAAAGAGAAGCCTCTTCAGGGCGAGGTTGTTGCAGTAGGCAACGGTACCAAAGACGAGGAGATGGTTATTAAGGTCGGCGATACAGTGCTTTATGGTAAATATGCCGGCACAGAGCTCGAGTTCGACGGTGTTAAGTATTTGATTATGCGTCAGAGCGACGTTTTGGCTATTTTAGGATAATTAAAAGATTACAACAATCATGGCAAAAGAAATTTTATTCAATATGGACGCTCGCGATCAGTTGAAGAAGGGCGTTGACGAATTGGCAAATGCAGTTAAGGTAACACTCGGTCCTAAAGGTCGCAATGTTATCATCGAGAAAAAGTTCGGTGCTCCCCACATCACAAAGGACGGTGTAACCGTTGCTAAGGAGATAGAGCTCGATGACGCATACATGAACACCGGTGCTCAGCTTGTAAAGGCTGTTGCTTCTAAGACCGGTGATGATGCCGGTGACGGTACAACAACTGCAACTGTGCTTGCACAGGCTATCATCAGCGAAGGTCTTCGCAACGTGACAGCAGGTGCTAACCCCATGGATTTGAAACGCGGTATCGACAAGGCTGTTGACAAGATTGTTGCTTCAATCAAGGAGCAGAGCGAGGATGTAGGTGCCGACTACGAGAAGATTGAGCAGGTTGCTACAATCTCGGCTAACAACGACACCGAAATCGGTAAGCTTATCGCCGATGCAATGCGCAAGGTTTCTAAGAACGGTGTTATCACCATCGAGGAGGCTAAGAGCCGCGACACCACAATCGGTGTTGTAGAGGGTATGCAGTTCGACCGTGGTTATCTTTCGGCTTACTTCGTAACAGATACCGAGAAGATGGAGTGCGAGATGGAGAACCCCTACATCCTTATCTACGATAAGAAGATTTCTACCCTCAAAGATATGCTCCCCGTTCTTGAGGCTGCTGTTCAGACAGGCCGTCCTTTGCTCATCATTGCCGAGGATGTTGACAGCGAGGCACTTACTACATTGGTAGTGAACCGTCTCCGTTCACAGCTGAAGATTTGTGCAGTTAAGGCTCCCGGCTTCGGCGACCGTCGCAAGGATCTTCTCGAGGATATCGCTATCCTTACCGGTGGTATCGTTGTATCAGAGGAGAAGGGTATCAAGCTCGAGCAGGCTACTCTCGAGATGCTCGGTTCATGTGGCAAGATTACTGTTAGCAAGGAGGTTACTACCATTGTTGACGGTAACGGTAACAAGGATGCTATCGATACACGTATCGCTAACATCAAGGGTCAGATCGAGACATCTAAGTCGGACTACGACAAGGAGAAGCTCCAGGAGCGTCTTGCCAAGCTTTCAGGTGGTGTAGCTGTACTCTACGTAGGTGCTGCATCGGAGGTTGAGATGAAGGAGAAGAAAGACCGCGTTGACGACGCACTCTGCGCTACACGTGCTGCTATCGAAGAGGGTATCGTTCCCGGTGGTGGTGTAACATACGTTCGCGCTATCGATTCACTCGAGGGTCTCGAGGCTGTTAACGCCGACGAGAAGACTGGTATCGAGATTATCAAGCGTGCTGTTGAGGAGCCTTTGCGTCAGATTGTTGCCAATGCAGGCAAAGAGGGCGCTGTGGTTGTTCAGAAGGTTCGCGAGGGCGCTGGTGACTATGGTTACAACGCACGTGCCGACAAGTACGAGAATCTTCTCGCTGCCGGTGTGGTTGATCCCGCTAAGGTTACACGTGTTGCACTCGAGAACGCTGCTTCTATCGCAGGTATGTTCCTTACAACAGAGTGTGTAATCGTTGATAAGAAAGAGGATAAACCCGCTATGCCTATGGGTGCTCCCGGAATGGGCGGCATGGGTGGTATGATGTAATAAATACCCATATAATAAACGAACCTCGGGGCTGTGTAGTCAGTCCCGAGGTTTTTTATGGCGCCCGCCTCGCTATGCGGTGGGGTGGTGCCATTGCTATAAAGCACGAAGTACAGCCCGCATGGGCTGTACTTCGTGCTTATGTTGTTTGTATGTATATTATTCGAGCGTAGCGAGAATCTCTGCTATTACGTGGGGGAAGTGCTCGTATTCCAGTGCGTGTACCTTCTGAGCAACGTCGTGGGGTGTGTCGGTGGGGAGTACGGGGCATGTAGCCTGGAAGAATGTGGTGCCACAGTCGTAGCGCTCGTCTATCAGGTGAATGGTGATGCCGCTCTCCTTGTCGCCTGCTGCAACCACAGCCTCGTGCACGTGGTCGCCGTACATGCCCTTGCCACCATGCTTGGGAAGCAGTGCGGGGTGGATATTTACTATTCGGCCGGGATATGCTTCAATCAGCTTGGCAGGAACAAGAAGCAGGAAGCCTGCAAGCACGATGAAGTCGATGTTGCGCTGCTGCAATATCTCGAGCACCTTGTCGGCCTCGCGGAACTCCTTCGATGTTACCACGGTCGATTCAATTCCTAGTTTTTTTGCTCTTTCGAGTACATAGGCTTCGGGGTTGTTGGCAAGTATCAATGATATTTCTACCGAATCGGAACCTTTGAAGTAGTTCGCGATGTTTTCGGCGTTGCTGCCCGAGCCCGATGCAAAGATTGCTATACGTTTCATATATGTGTCTGTTTTATTATTCTATTGGAATTATTCTGCGCAGAACCTCCTCGCCATAGGTCTTGGAAATGGGTATCTCCTGTACGCCCTGATAGCCCAGCTCTATGAACATGTTCTCTTTCTCGCGGCGCAGCACCTTCACCTGGTCAAGGTTTACCATGAACGAGCGGTGGCAGCGCACTACGTTTGTCTCGCCAAGCTGTACGCTCAGTTCTTTCAGCGTCATGCGCAGCAGTTGTTTTTTCAGCTGGTTGTTCTTCAGGTACCATATGGATATATAGTTGTCTGCAGATTCTATATAAAGAAGATTCTCTTTTGCGACGGTCAAGCGCAGCACGCCACGCTCGTCGCGGAAGGCAATGAACGACGTCGATTTGTTGCCGATGTTCTCTTCCATTATGGTGCGTAGCTTTGCGCTCTTGTCTTGGTACGACAGGTACATGATACCTATCAGGTATGGGATAAACAGAATGAACACCGTGTTCTCCATCGCGTTCTTGTAAATCTCCAAGGGGTCGCGTGTGGCGCCACCGTAACTGGTTATCAGGGCTAGTATGGTGAAGGCGGCCGAGAGCAGCAGCAGTTCTATTATTATCCAGCAGATATATTTCAGAATGGTTATCTTGTGGGTAGGCTTTTTGCTGTAGTGGTACATTATTACTCGGCTGATGGCGACGATGCTCATGCCCATGCAGACGAGTATGGTTGACCATGCAAGATATTGTGTGCTGGTGAATTTTCCTTTGGTCATCCAATCCTCGGAACCGAAGGGTTTGAAGATATTTATGAATACAACGGCAAATAACGACACGAACAGCACCATCATCAGCTGGTTCTGCTTTGTCAGAAGATATTTCGGCAGTTTCTGAAATAGTATCGATGAATAATCAGCCATTAGTCTTTTGCTTTATGCCAATGTATAACAGTTTTCAGTGTAGTTGCGGCGGCTATCTGTTGTGGAATAGCAGGGCAACGGGCAAAGGTACGAAAAAATGCCTAATATACATATATGAAAAAATCACAATAAAAGTATTATTGTGATTTTTTCATATTTATTTGTAATTGATATTTCCTTCGATTAGAAGCGGAAGTCAGCACCTACTGTTACGTTGTGTGTCTTGCGCTCGTAGCGAGTGATTGACTCCATTGCTGTACCTGCATTCTTAACGCAGTTGTCGGGAGCGTAGTTAGCATAGCAGTAACCGAAGTTCAAGTCGATTTTGTCTGTGAGGCTATACTTACCACCAACACCAGTCATGAATGAGTCGTTGATGAAGCTGAGGTCGCTTGTGTACTCGTCGTTGATACCGAAGTTGCTGAACTGGATACCTGCGCTGATGAGGAACTTCTCTGTTACGTTGAACTCAGCACCGAAGAGGTACTCGAATGTGTTGCGTGTGAGCTTTCTCATGTTGTCGCCACCCATGAGTGACTCAATCTTAGCGTCCTTGTCGAAGTAGTAGTTCCAACCTGCCATCACTTTGAGGCGGCTAAGAGCCTGCCATGAACCAGCAAGTGAAAGCATTGCGGGAGCGTCGCTACGGAGTGTGTTGCCATCAGCAAAACCTGCGAGTGCGCCAAGTGTGGGGCTTGCTGCGATTGCTGCGTTCAACATCGCGGGGTTTGTGAGATCCATGTTAGCCATCTGACCTGTTGCCATGTCCATCTTAGAGAGACCGAATGTGTTTGTTTCGTTCTCAACTGTTGTAACAGCGCGGAACTCGTACTTAGCAGCGAAGTTGAAGTCGCCTACCTTGTAGTCGATACCTACGATGGGAGCAAATGCGATACCTGTCTGGTCGAGGTCGAGGTCGATGCCGAATACGGGGACGTTGCCGTTAGCTGTGGGCATTGCAGCACCGATGCTACCCTGGTAGTTAGCCGATGTGTAGTTACCGCGAACGCCTGCGAAAGCAGAAAGGTTGTCGTTAATCTTGTAAGCTGCACCGAGCTGCAAAGCAAATACATACTGTGTAGATGTGAACTCGGAATTTCCGGGAAGACCGCTTGCTGCTGCGCTTGCAAGGCTGTTGAAGCTGGGAAGACCGTCTGCGAATTCGCATTTACCGCCACCACCGGGAACGCCGAAGAAACCACTGAATGTCCAATCGCCGGTTTTGTATGCTGCCATGAATGTGGGCAATGCAGGTACATAAACCTTACCCTCGTATTTTGTGTTGGTTTTAGCGTTGATTGCGTCACGCTGCTGCCAAATCATCTGCCAGTTAGCAGAGAGGTGCCAGCCATCCTGAAGGAACGCTGTACCTGCGGGGTTGAAGTAAACAGCATCTATGTCGAGTGATGCGAAACGAGCAGGGTTGCGAACAAATGCTGAGTGCTGGTTAGTGTTTGTGAGCAAGCCTCCTGCGAATGATGTGAGTGCAAAGGCTGCAATTGCAAGTGTAGTGAATAATTTTTTCATTTTACTTGTGTTTAATTATTACTGTGTTTTTTTTGAAAACTGCACAAAGGTAGTTTAATTGTGCAGTGCAGCCATATAAAATATCCATTTTAACACTTAAACTGCTCAAAAAGACTATATCGCAGTAAATTATAACATCAGTTTTGCTCTTTTTGCAGTTGAATGTGCAATATTGGTGCCTCTTTGGGTGCTACGTCTTGAATATTCTTTTCAGGATTTCGTTCAGCATTATCAGCAGCACTGTGGTGACGAACATGGGTATGTGTTGTGCTGTGGGTGCGAGCTGTTCGATGCTTTCGGCCATCAGTAGCTTTATGTAGGGCAGCGTGGCATAAATGCCAAATGCCGCAATCAGCAGTGATGCGGCTGTTGTGGCGACGAATATTACGACCTCTTCGCGTCGTTTGCGCTTGGTGACGAGCTTGTCCACCCTCTGCATGGTGGTGTATGTGAAGTTCGACGGCAGTCGCGCGCTGTCGGTGCGCCTTCTCATTGCTCGCTTCATTCCTCTGTTACTTTGCTGGCTGTTCATATATCCTCCATTATAAGTACATACAATTTTTTGCGTATGCGGTGCAATCTCACTTTTACGTTGCTCTCGGTCAGTCCGGTTATTTGTGCAGTTTCGCCTATGCCGCGCTCCTCTATATAATATAAGGTAATTAGAGCACGTTCTTCGGCGGTGAGCTGCTCGATGGCCTTGTCCAGTCGTGCGAGCATATCCTCCTCTTCGCTGTCGAGTACCTCGTCGATGGCGCTCTCGTCTATGTCGGCGAGTCGCTCCTCGGCTATGGCTACGTTGCGGTGTGCCTGCTTCTTGCGCATGGCCGACACCGTGGTGTTGTAGGCTATGCGGTAGAGCCACGTCGAAAATTTGCTTCCGCTGTTGAACGAGGATAATTTCTCGAATGCCTTCAGGAATATGTCCTGCGTGAGCTCCTCGGCCTCTTCGCGGCAGTCGCTCATTTGCATGACGAGTGAGAAGAGCGCATCGCTGTACTTATCTACAAAGTAGGCGTAGTGCTCGCTCTCTCCCCTTAGGATTCGTTCTATTATCTCTCTTTCGTTTTTCATTTGCTTTTTAGACGCGTCAATCGTCCGGCGGTTACACTATTTTGCAAAAATATTTTTTCTTTTTTTTTTGCTGCCGCAATCTGTAACCTAAATGCATTTGCTGCGTCTAAAGGGTACAAACGAACAAATTTTTAACCTCATATTTTATAATTATGGAATTTATTACTATCCCCCTTACTTTTGGTATCGTCACATACGGTATCTACAAGCTGTTTGAATTGATTATCTGTCGCAAGGAGCGCATCATGCTTCTCGAAAAGCTCGATTCCTTTGCTTGTGCTAATATCCCCGACCTGAGCGCTGTTTTCGGCAAGTACAGAGGCGCGAATATTAGCTTTACGTCGCTTCGGGTCGGTTCGGTGATGTTTGGAGTGGGCTTGGGCCTCATGTTGGGCTTTTTTATTACGGTCGCTTTTACCAATGAACTGGGACACTGGTCTCAGACGTTCGGCTACTCATCCCGCTTTTTGCAGAATTTGATCATTGGTGGTTCTGTCCTTCTTTGCGGCGGCCTCGGTCTTATTGTATCTTATATAATTGAGCGCAACACACAGAATAAGGATTGATTTTTCTCTCCGCGAAATAGAAAAGGTTATTGTTTTTAAGCAGGCGTGCCGGATAGCTTTTCGGCGCGTCTGTTTTTTGTGTGGGTGTATGGGCGTCGTCTGTGCAGCCTTATGTAAAAAAACAGCCCCCGCGGAAATCCGCAGGGGCATGTTGAGCTTTATTCAATTAACAATTAGTTAACAGAAGCCATGTAAGCGATGAGGTCGAGAACCTTGTTAGAGTAACCGATCTCATTGTCGTACCATGAAACAACCTTAACGAATGTCTCTGTCAAAGCGATACCAGCCTTAGCATCGAAGATAGATGTGCGTGTGTCACCCAAGAAGTCAGAAGAAACTACTGCATCCTCTGTGTAACCGAGTACACCCTTCAACTCGCCCTCAGAAGCCTCCTTCATAGCTGCGCAAATCTCAGCATATGTAGCGGGCTTAGCCAAGTTAACTGTCAAGTCAACAACTGAAACGTCGAGAGTGGGAACGCGCATTGCCATACCTGTCAATTTGCCGTTCAAAGCGGGGATAACCTTACCTACTGCCTTAGCTGCACCAGTTGAAGAGGGGATGATGTTGCCTGCTGCTGCACGGCCACCACGCCAGTCTTTTACAGAAGGACCGTCAACAGTCTTCTGTGTAGCTGTTGTAGCGTGTACAGTTGTCATCAAACCGTCTGTGATGCCCCATTTGTCGTTCAATACCTTAGCGATGGGAGCCAAGCAGTTTGTTGTACAAGATGCGTTAGATACGAACTGTGTACCGGGAACGTATGTCTTCTCGTTTACACCGCATACGAACATGGGGGTATCGTCCTTAGAGGGAGCTGACATAACAACATACTTAGCACCTGCCTCGATGTGAGCCTGAGCTTTCTCCTTTGTGAGGAAAAGACCTGTTGACTCAACAACGTACTCAGCACCTACTGCGTCCCACTTCAAGTCAGCGGGGTTGCGCTCTGCTGTTACGCGAATCTCCTTGCCGTTAACGATGAGCTTGCTGTTCTCAACGTCAGCCTCGATTGTACCCTCGAAAATGCCGTGCATTGTGTCATACTTGAGCATGTATGCCAAGTAATCTACGGGGCAAAGGTCGTTGATACCTACAATCTCAATGTCGTTTCTTGTCTGAGCGGCACGGAAAACGAAACGGCCGATACGGCCAAAACCGTTAATACCTACTTTTGTCATAATT
>JAFYOS010000027.1 GCA_017560125.1 Bacteroidaceae bacterium
CCTTTGCTCTACCAACTGAGCTATGGCACCGTTGTTTCTCTTTTGCGAGTGCAAAGGTATGACGTTTTTTTTTATTGTGCAAATATTTTTGAGAAAATCTTTAAAAAATTTTTCTCTTACCCATTTTTGTTATACCTTTGCACTACCAAAAGGTACGGAATGTAGCGCAGTTGGTAGCGCACTACGTTCGGGACGTAGGGGTCGGGCGTTCGAGTCGCCTCATTCCGACCAAACGCGACAATCGAATATTTTCGGTTGTCGTTTTCTTTTTTATATATAGCACCAATCGGGTTGCTTGTTGTGCAGATATTCGATAGGCTGGCGGGTGCGCATTAGCCTTGTAAACCCCCGAAAACAAAAACAGCTATAAAATGTTTTTGTTTTTTTGTTTTAATAACACTATCTTCGCATCGGAAACATATTTTAATAATATACTTATGAAAAGATTACATTCTATTGCGGCTCTTGTGGCTGTGTTGTTGTTTGTGGGTTGCGCCAAGGCGCCTCGCCAGTTTACAAACGACGAGGTTACCGAAGCGTGGCACAAGGGCTTGACGCTTCCCGTTGATGCGTCGAAGCAGTTCCCTCCCAAGCCTGTGATGCCCGATAACGACAATGGTCTTAATGTGCTTGTCGATATTTCGCACCAGTGTACATTTGCCTATTTGTGGGGCATGCCTCCCCAGCTGCGTGCCGATGGTTACCGTGCCATCCCCTCGATGGCGTCGTTGGATGCTGTGCTCAAGGAGGACGGTGTGAGCCGCATGCGCTTGCAGTTCGATGCCGAGAATAATATCTACCCCTTCGGCTGGGTTCCCAACTATAAATACAATGTGGTGGTTACACAGCAGCTCGACAGAAACGCTCCCATCTACACCAAGGCTGAGTGCAAGGCGCTCGAGGATTTCGTGGCTGATGGCGGTTCGCTCTATATCCTTACTAATGCTCAGAGCAGCGTCGAGGGCTGGAGTATGAACGACCTTGCTGCGGTGTTCGGTGCAAAATATACCGACAAGACCGACCGCTACAACGATGCTACCTATGCAACCATCGAGGTCGATTCGAACTGGGAGGTTGTGGCTACCGGCGAGAATGGTTTGCCTGTACGTGCACGCCGCGCCTTCAAGCATGGTCGCGTGGTTATAAGCGGCTATAGCGAAGAGATTCACTTCGAGGAGATTCACGACCAGGCTACCGACGAAGAGAAGGCTCGCAAAGAGGCCATCAACAAATGGCGTCGCGAGGTGCTCGATGCTTCGTTCGGATGGTTGTGCGAGATACAGCACACATTCGGCGATGAGTACCGTCCCGGCCAGAGCGGATGGGGTGGCGGTGGTGCCATCTATCCCGAGCTCGAGACCAACCTCGATGGATTTGTGGTTTACTATACCCCCAATATGGACGAGACACTGAAGCAGACCGTTATTACCGAAATGCCCCGCATTACCGACCAGATAATGGCATGGCTTCCCTCTACACCCACACCCGAGCCCATGTACCTGTTGCTCGCAGCCGGTGGCGGTGGCGGTTGGGCTGTCAACGCCTATAAGCCCAAGGAGAACGGTATCATCAGCACCGATATTTGGGGCTTGATTGGTATCTATGCTCACGAGCTTGCCCACACATTGGGCGGTCCGGCCAATGCCAAGGATGTGAAGGCGGGTGAATCGCCTTTCCACAACCAGGGTGAGGCTCATGCTGGATGGTTCCAGGGTAAAATCATGGCTATGTACGACAGCACACTGCTCGAGAGAGGTAACAGAAATTGCGAGGAGCTCTTCACTCCCGAGTACCTCAATCTCGATTTGAAACGCTATACCAACGATGCCGCTTATGCCGACAGCTGCGGCAAAGGCAAGGATTGGGGCAAATCGTGGGTAATATGGCAGAAGATGGACGATGTCTATGGCCCTACATGGTACCCCCGCTGGAGAAATATACAATATACCCGCTGGATGGATACCCCCGAGAAGGTGCTCACATGGGAAGAAACTGTAGAGGATATGTCTATTGCCGTAGGCGAGGACTTGTTCCCCTTCTTCCGCGCCTTGAATACTTCGCTCGACCGCGAGGTTTGTGGCGAGTTGCTCTTCAACGGCGAGAAGATTACTCTCCCCGCTGCACGCATCGACGCTACAACCCCTCCCGGAAAGGTCAACCTCTCGGCTATTGGCGATTGGTCGAAACCTCTCCCCAAGAAATAGATTTTACTTGACTGATTGATAGCTCTGCGGATGTGGGCCCGATGCCTGCATCCGCAGTTTTTTTCTGCGGACACGGTGCTTTTCGAAATCGCTTTCGCGGCATATATTCAAAATTTGATGTCATAATGTTTTTTTCTCCACAAAAAAGATTACTTTTGTTGGTGGAAACACTAAAATCTGATATTATGTACGATTTAGCCATACTTGGTGGTGGCCCAGCCGGATATGTGGCTGCCGAGAATGCCGGTGCCAAAGGCATGAAAACCATTCTTTTCGAAAAACGCGAATTGGGCGGTGTCTGTCTTAACGAGGGTTGCATCCCCACAAAGACATTGCTCTACAGTGCCAAAATGTACGACCACGCCACAGGTGGAAAGAAATATGGCATTACAGCCGAGAATGTGGCCTTCGAGTACAAGAAGATGGCCGATCGCAAAACTAAGGTCGTGCGTAAATTAGTGGCCGGCATCAAGCTGAAAATGGAGCACAACAATGTCGAGGTTGTCAAGGGTGAGGCTTTCATCGTTGCAGGCAATGCCGAGGCTGTGACCATAAAATGTGGCGAGGAAACATACAGCGCGTCGCGCCTGCTCATATGCACCGGTAGCGAAGCCTTTGTGCCGCCCATCCCTGGAGCACGCGACAACGATGCAGTGCTCACCAACCGCGAAATGCTTGCTCTCACTCAGGCGCCCGAAAGCCTTGTGGTTATCGGCGGCGGTGTGATAGGAATGGAATTTGCGAGCCTCTACAACAGTTTGGGTGTTCCGGTGACGGTGATAGAGATGTTGCCCGAGATTTTGGGTGGCCTCGACAAGGAGATAAGCGAAATGCTGCGCGGAATATATGCAAAGCGCGGCGTTCGGTTCAATCTGCGATGCAAGGTTACTGCCATCGAGGGCAACAAGGTGTGCTTCACCGATGCCGAAGGCAACGAGCAGAGCGTCGAGGGTGACAAGATACTGATGAGCGTAGGCCGTCGTCCCACGCTCGACGGTTTCGGCCTCGAAAATATCCCCGTCGAAGTGGATAGAGGAATAAAAGTGAACGAATATATGCAGACCACCATGCCCAATGTCTATGCTGCGGGCGACGTCACCGGCTTCTCGTTGTTGGCACACACGGCAAGCCGCGAGGGCGAGGTGGCGGTGAACCACATGCTCGGCATCGACGACCGCATGGCCTACAATGCCATCCCGGGTATCGTATATACCAATCCCGAGGTGAGCAGCGTCGGTATTACCGAGGAGCAGGCCGAGGCGCAAGGCATCGAATACCGCCTGAGCAAACTGCCCATGACATATGCAGGGCGTTTCGTAGCCGAGAACGAGGGGCAGACCGGATTGTGCAAAATCCTCGCTTCGCCCGATGGCAAGGTGCTGGGTGTGCACATGCTTGGCAATGCATCGAGCGAGTTCGTGTGTGCCGCCTGCATGGCAATAACCAACGGCCTCACGGTCACCGATTTGCGACGCACGGTGTTCCCTCATCCCACTGTGTGCGAGATATTGAAAGAGGGATTGTTTGAATTGTAATATATGTAAGATAAGATAACGATGGAAAAATGCAATATAAAACCCGCAACGGGTAAATTGGGTGTAATGTGTATAGGTCTTGGTGCGGTTACCACCACCACAATCATTGGTGTGCTCATGTCGCGCAAGGGCTTGTCGCAACCTGTCGGTTCGTTTGCCTGCAAGGGTATGATGCGTTTGGGCAAGGGCCGCGACAAAATGTATAAAGAGGTTAAGGACATTGTTCCTGTGGCCGAGCTCGACGATATTGTTTTTGGTGCGTGGGATCTGTTCCCCGACAACGCCTACGAGGCTGCCGTCAAGGCGGCAGTGCTTCGTCCAGCCGATATAGAGCCCGTAAGGGATGAGCTCGAGGCTATACGCCCCATTCCCGCGCTGTTCGACAAGAGCTATGCATCCAATATAGACGGCCCCAATGTGAAGCAGGGCGAAAGCCGTTGGGATCTTGCCAACCAGGTGCGCGAGGATATACGCCGCTTCAAGGCCGAGAATGGTTGCGACCGCGTGGTGGTTATATGGATTGCAAGCACCGAGAAATTTATTCCGCGCGACAGCGACGTGCATGGCTCGGTGGCTGCCTTCGAAGCTGCCATGAAGGCCGACGACACAGCGCGCATCGCTCCTAGCATGTGCTATGCCTATGCAGCCATGCGCGAGGGTTGCCCCTTTGTTATGGGTGCTCCCAACCTCTGCATCGACATACCCGCCATGTGGCAGTTGGCCGAGGAGATGCGCGTGCCCATCGCTGGTAAGGATTTCAAGAGCGGACAGACCATGATGAAGACCGTGCTTGCTCCTGCCTTCTTCACCCGCCAGTTGGGCGTGACAGGATGGTTCTCTACAAACATCCTTGGCAACCGCGATGGAGTGGTGCTCGACAACCCCGACAATTTCGAAACCAAGCGTCGCAGTAAAATGTCCGCGGTCGAGAACATCCTCGACAGCGACATCTACCCCGACCTCTATTCCGATATATATCACAAGGTGCGCATCAACTACTATCCCCCTCGTGGCGACGAAAAAGAGAGCTGGGACAATATCGATATCTTCGGCTGGATGGGTTATCCCATGACAATAAAGGTGAACTTCCTTTGCCGCGACTCGATACTTGCTGCGCCGTTGGCCCTCGACCTTGTGCTCTTCAGCGACCTTGCACAGCGTGCGGGATATAGCGGAATACAGGAGTTCCTGTCGTTCTACAGCAAGGCACCCATGCACAAGGATGGCGAGGAGCCCGTTCACGATCTCTTCAAGCAGTTTGCCATGCTCAAGAACGCCATTCGTGTGATGGCGGGTTACGAGGCCGACCAAGAGCTCGATTGATAATTGCATAAATGCATAAAAATAGACGGTGTAGTGGCTGAAAAAGCCATTATGCCGTATGTTTTTTTATTAAAATGATATTTTTATGCAAAAAAACGAATAAAAATTATTGCCGTTGCTGTAAATATGGTTACCTTTGCGGTTTATTAGCATAAATATGCAACTATGAAGGTAAAAAATTCTCGCCTCGAAGCAATACGACTCATCCTCTCTACCCACGAGATTGGCAGCCAGGATGAATTGCTCAAGGAATTGAACAACGAAGGATATACACTGACACAGGCAACCCTGTCGCGCGACTTGCGCCAGTTGCGTGTCGTGAAGACGGTCGGCACCAACGGCCACTATAAATATGTGATGCCCCGACAGACGCAGTACAGACACGAAGGCGCTGTGGGCGAAATGCACCCGGTGACTCCGCTACCCGAGGAGAATGGATTCATATCCATAAAATTTTCGGGCAACATCGCGGTCATCAGGACACGTCCCACCTATGCAAGCACATTGGCCTATCACATCGACAACTGCGATTTTGCCGAGATACTTGGAACGCTTGCCGGCGACGACACCGTCATGCTGGTGATAGCCGAGGGCGTTACAAAGAGCGCATTGCTGAAGGTGTTGCGCACAATCATACCTAATATATAAGATAACAAACGAAATATTCTATATAGAAATGGAAGAAAACATAATAAGCGAAGTACCTATCGAGGTAATCGTAGCCGATGGCTCGCACGAGAAATATGTAGATGAAATACTCGAGACCATCAGCGCCGCCGCCAAGGTTCGCGGCACAGGTATTGCAAAGCGCACCCACGAGTATGTAGCGCAGAAGATGCGCGAGGGTAAGGCTGTGATAGCACTCGCCGGCGACGAGAAGGAATTTGCTGGTTTTTGCTACATAGAGAGCTGGGGTAACAAACAGTATGTGGCCAATTCGGGCCTCATTGTGGTTGATAAATTCCGCCGTCGCGGACTTGCGAAGCGCATCAAGAAGACCGCCTTCGAGCTATCGCGCAAGATGTGGCCCAATGCAAAGCTCTTCGGACTCACCAGCGGTGGCGCCGTTATGCGCATTAACACCGAGCTTGGTTACGTGCCCGTACCCTTTGCCGAGCTCACCGACGACGAGGCCTTCTGGAAGGGCTGTCAGGGTTGCATTAACCACGACATATTGGAGCGTACAGGCCGTCGCTACTGCATCTGCACAGCGATGCTTTACGACCCCGCAGAGCATGAAAAAAAGAACGAAAATAAATAAAATAACAATATGAGCAAGAAAAAAGTAGTAGTAGCCTTCAGTGGCGGACTCGATACATCATTTACCGTAATGTACCTCGCACGCGAGAAGGGTTACGAAGTATATGCAGCTTGTGCCAACACAGGCGGTTTCAGCGAAGAGCAGCTGAAGCAGAACGAAGAGAATGCCTACAAATTGGGCGCAGTGAAATATGTTACACTCGACGTAACAAAAGAGTACTACGAGAAGAGCCTCAAGTACATGATCTATGGTAACGTGCTTCGCAACGGCACATACCCCATCTCGGTATCATCGGAGCGTATCTTCCAGGCAATGGCCATTGCACGTTACGCTAACGAGATTGGTGCATCGGCTATCGCACATGGTTCAACAGGTGCCGGTAACGACCAGATTCGTTTCGACATGACATTCCTTGTGCTCGCTCCCAATGTAGAAATCATCACACTCACTCGCGACATGACACTTACACGCGAGTACGAGATCAACTACCTTAACGAGCACGGTTTCTCGGCCGACTTCACCAAATTGAAATATTCATACAACGTAGGTATATGGGGTACATCAATCTGTGGTGGCGAAATCCTCGATTCAAAGCAGGGCTTGCCCGAGAGCGCTTACCTGAAGCAGATTACAAAAGAGGGTAGCGAGGAGCTCAAACTCACCTTCGACAAGGGTATCCTTACAGCGGTTAACGGCGAGACATTCGACGATCCCATCAAGGCTATTCAGAAGGTCGAGGAGATTGGTGCTGCATATGGCATCGGTCGCGACATGCACGTTGGTGACACCATCATCGGCATCAAGGGCCGCGTAGGCTTCGAGGCTGCTGCGCCCATGCTCATCATCGGTGCACACAAGTTCCTCGAGAAATATACACTCAGCAAGTGGCAGCAGTACTGGAAAGACCAGGTTGCCAACTGGTATGGTATGTTCCTGCACGAGAGCCAGTATCTCGAGCCCGTAATGCGCGACATCGAGGCTATGCTCGAGAGCTCACAGCGCAACGTAACAGGTACAGCCATCCTTCAGTTGTTCCCCAAAGGCTTCTCGACAGTGGGCGTCGATTCACCCTGCGACCTCGTTAAGACCAAGTTTGGCGAGTATGGCGAGATACAGAAGGGTTGGACAGCCGAGGATGCGAAGGGTTTCATCAAGGTGACATCTACCCCCTTGCGCGTATATCACAGTAATCACCCCGACGAACAAATCTGATAATATGATAAAAGTAGGAATCATTGGTGGAGCAGGTTATACAGCCGGCGAGCTTATCCGTCTGTTGCTCAATCACCCCGAAGTAGAAATAGTATTTATCAACAGCAGCAGTAACGCCGGTAACCGCATTACCGATGTTCACTGCGGTCTGCTGGGCGAGACCGACCTTACATTCACCGACCAGCTCCCCTTCGACCAGATAGATGTGCTCTTCTTCTGCACAGCTCATGGCGATACAAAGAAATTCCTCGACCGCGAGCAGTTGCCCGATGAACTGAAGGTTATCGACCTCTCTATGGACTTCCGCTTGAAGAGCCCCGAGCACGATTTTATCTACGGTCTTCCCGAGCTCAACCGTCGCGACACATGCAAGCGTCGTTACGTAGCCAACCCCGGTTGTTTCGCAACCTGCATCGAGCTTGGACTTCTGCCCTTGGCCAAGAAGCATCTGCTCAACGGCGACATCTCGGTTAACGCCATCACCGGCTCTACCGGTGCGGGTGTGAAGCCCTCGGCAAGCACACATTTCAGCTGGCGCAACAACAACATGAGCATCTACAAGCCTTTCGAGCACCAGCATGTGCCCGAAATCATGCAGAGCATCAAGCAGTTGCAGCCCGACTTCGATGGCGCAATCGATTTCATTCCCTACCGTGGCGATTTCGCGCGTGGTATTTTTGCTACACTCGTGGTAAAATGCGACCTCGACATCGAGGAGGTAAAAAATATCTATGTCGAGTACTACGAGCGCGATTCGTTTACCCATGTGGTTGACAAGCCCGTCGATTTGAAACAGGTGGTGAACACCAACAAGTGCCTCATTCACTTGCAGAAATTCGGCAACAAACTGCTCATAACATCAGTAATTGACAACCTGTTGAAGGGTGCCAGCGGACAGGCCGTTCACAACATGAACCTGCTCTTCGGACTGGAAGAGACAGTGGGTCTTCGTCTGAAACCCTCGGCGTTCTAATATACTAATAAAATGGATTTATATAACGTATATCCCCTTTTTGATATCAACATAGTAAAAGGCGAGGGTTGCAGAGTGTGGGACGATAAAGGTACCGAATATCTCGACCTCTACGGTGGCCATGCGGTAATCTCCATTGGTCACGCACATCCCCACTACGTTGAGTGCATCTCGTCACAGGTGCAGAAGCTCGGCTTCTACTCCAATTCTGTGATAAACACATTGCAGACTGCGGTAGCAGAGAAGCTTGGTCGCCTGTCGGGTTACGAGGACTATAGCGCCTTCTTTGTGAACTCGGGTGCCGAGGCAAACGAAAATGCTCTGAAGCTGGCTTCGTTTACCAACGGCCGCACACGAGTAATCTCGTTCAAGAAGGCTTTCCATGGCCGCACATCGTTGGCTGTGGAGGTTACCGACAACGCAAAAATCATTGCGCCCATCAACAGCAACAACCACGCGACATACCTTCCCTTGAACGACATCGAGGCAGTTCGTGCCGAGCTTGCCAAGGGCGATGTTGCGGCTGTCATCATCGAGGGCATCCAGGGTATCGGTGGTATTGTCGTTCCCGAGCCCGAGTTCTTGCAGCAGTTGCAGGTGGCGTGCGAGGAGACAGGCACCGTGCTTGTCCTCGACGAGATACAGAGCGGATATGGTCGCAGCGGTAAGTTCTTTGCTCATCAGTGGGCAGGCATACGCCCCGACATCATCACCGTGGCCAAGGGTATAGCCAACGGCTTCCCCATGGGTGCCGTGCTCATCAGCCCCAAGTTCACCGCAGTGTTCGGCCAGTTGGGAACCACATTCGGTGGCAACCATTTGGCATGTGCTGCAGCTCAGGCAGTGCTCGATGTAATTGAGGACGAAAACCTTCTCGAGAATGTGAATAAGGTGGGCGAATACCTCATGACCGAGCTCAAAAAAATCCCCGCAATAAAGGAGGTTCGCGGCAAGGGATTGATGATAGGTATCGAGTTCGAAGAGCCCATCAAAGAGATTCGCACCAAGCTGCTCTTCGAGGAGCATGTCTTCACAGGCGTCAGCGGCACCAACGTCATCCGTCTGTTGCCTCCTTTGAGCCTCAGCATGGAGCAGGCACGGGATTTCATAGCTCGTCTGCACAAGGTTATCGGCTAAAAGAGAACCATTTAGATATTATGCGTCGCATCGGTCTTCGATGCGACGCATTTTTTTATAAAATATTTTTCAAATTTTCTGTTACATTTCCGTACCTTCGGCGTCATACAAGTGAACAGCACAAAAAACAATGACAAAAACAGAATTCAAGACAAGATACATGCCACTATATAAGGAGCTCTACCGGGTGGCACTGCACATGCTCGGCGACAGCAACGAGGCCGAGGATGCTGTGCAGAATTTGTACTTGAAACTGTGGGAACGGCGCGATGCTTTAGGCGGCATAGAGAGTGACGAGGCCTACTGTCGCCGACTGCTGAAAAATATCTGCATCGACCGATGGCGCGAGATGCGACGGCACGAACAGCAGAGCCTCGACGAAGAAGATGTGCCCGACCTTTGCGACGATGCGTATAGCGAGGATGAAATGAACGACAAGCAGAGCTTCCTGAGAGCCTTCCTCGCGCGCTTGCACGAACGACAACGGCGCATTTTTGTGCTGAGGATGCAAGGCAGTACATACGACGAGATGGAACTGCTTACCGGGCAATCCGCCACGAGCTTGCGAATGACAATCTCGCGTCTGAAGAGAGAATTGATAGATAGTTACAAACGAAAGAAAGGTTGCGAATGATGGATGCAAGAGAAATGATAGACAGATACCTCGACGAGCGTATGAGCCGCGCCGAGGAGCAGGAATTTTTCCGTTACCTGCGTTCGAGCGATTTCCCCGAGGAACTGCAAGATGAGCGGGAACTGATATTGCGAATGGCTGCGATGGAGAGCGACCAGGAGCCCCCTGCTGGCATGGAGGAGCGTCTTTCGGCAATGATAGACAGCCTCGAAGAGGAGAGCGACACCCCCGCAAAGAGAGTGCTTCGACTGGAACTGCGCCACATGTGGCGCGCGGCGGCCATCGTAGCGTTGGTGGCAGCAACCGGGCTTGCCATTGTGCAGCATGGCAGTGACCGTGACGATGCATTCATCGCCGCCCGCGACAAGGATACATATGCTACGCCCGAAGAGGCATTGCCCCATGCCAAAACCATACTGCGCGACCTTGTCGCCGTCACCAACAGCACCCGCAATAGTGCGGTCGAGGTTGGCAACGACATAAAAAAACTGAGTATAATAATTAAACGAATAGAGCAATGAAACGACTGATAACAATATTCTTTGCACTGCTGCTGATGTTCGCGGCAGCAACCTCGGCGCCCGCCGCAAGCAGGGATGGCAATAGTAACAGCAAGGTTGAGAGGTTCGTTCAAGGCCTTGCCCGCGACTATTCGTCGCATGTGGAGTACTCCTATATATCGATGAATATGCTCAGGAGCCTCTTTTCCATGATGCTCGGCGATGATGGTAATGAGCTTGCAAAAAACCTGAAAAGGATGAAGTACATCCGTAAATATGCTTCGAGCGACAGCGAGGGCTACAGGATGCTGAAAAAAGAGATGCAGCCCTTCCTCTCGAACAAAGATAAGGTGATGGGCATGGAGCTTGTCGTCGTCAACAAAGAGGGCGCGGAGGCTACTACAATATACAGTAGCAAAGACGGCCTGCTGATAATCACCGACGAGAATGGCACCACCCTGACGGTGGTATTTATAGCAGGGCTGTCGATGGATGTTTTCAACGCCATGCAGGAGAACGGATTAGAATTGGATTTTTAAAAAATAGATACGAAAATGAGAAATATACTAATCGCCATAGTGGCACTATTTACATTTGTCGGCGCACAAGCAGCCGAGCCGCGAGCAAACAAGGGAAAGGTCAATAAGATAATAAAAGCCATAAAGGAGCTCGATGGCAGGCATGTAAGCGTGAAGGAGTATGATGCCGACTCCGTAGCCGAGGATGTAAAGAAGCAGTTGTACGAACAGTTCGACGAAAAGAAAGTAGATAAAGTGTGGGCGGCAAACAAGATAACACTGAGCAAGAGCATCCTTGCCGAATCGCAGGACGAAGAGGGCTACAACAGCATGCGCGCCTTTGCTGCGACGCTGGGCCTGGGGGACTGCGACAAGCTTGCCGGCATTCCCTTGACGCTGTATAACAATAACGACAGCGTAGGCATCGCCTTTTTCAGTGACAAGAACAACACGCTTGTTTTTTCCGACAGTCTGCTGAGCAGAAAATACACCATCGTATATGCCGATGACGACATCGCGGGTAAATCGCAGAGCATGCTCCAGCAGTTGGTGAACGACGAGCTCGAATCCATCACCAGCGGAGGCCTTATAAAGAAGTTTACCACCGACAAGGGAAAACCGGTAGTCTTTGGAGCTGCCGATGATGAAGGGGAGGCTCCCGGCACCGATTTCCAAAGATTCATCCGTCGTTTCGAAAATTTGGACGGGAGTGTACATCGCTATGCATGGCGTCCCGACGACGCTGCATTGCATTGCGCACTTACATTAAAAGATACCACCCACTATTCGACCAAAGTGAATGCCGGTTTCAAAAAATCGAAATACAGCTACGAGAGTTACGCCCCGTCGATACACTATTTCGAAGGCACCGGCGAGAAGGGATACTGGGAATTGTCGGGAAACACCGCCTTTTATCTGCTTTCGAGACAGTATGCGGGAACAAGGATCAGCGAATGGGGTAATCTGGAATGCATCTGGACGGCAGACACATTGGGAATGCGCGTGTGCCAATATCGGGGCATGAAAAATGTAACCGTCTATCTGGTGGATAATTCAGAGAAAGGGCAATGTGCCGCGCTCGTAGTGAACGGAGGGCTGGATACATTCAAAGCCTTCCTGAACAGCTACACGCTGAACGAAGAAGAGAGTGTTGCAGACAAATACAATGTGATATTTACGCCTATTGGGCACAAGACGCAGGCTATCAAAGAGGAGGTCTATGGCAAAAAGAGTGGCTTGCACCTAAAATTCCCCATACTCGACGAGGCATACGAAAAAGGGCTGCTGCCATACTATAAACGCTCGGAGTAAGCCGTCGGCCAATAGTAACATTGTTGTGTGGCGGTTTTTCCTAAAAACTATAGGGAAATCCCTCTGAAATATAGGGGATTTCCCTTTTTTCTGATAATCGCATTATCTACATTTGCGATGTAAATAAAAATATATACTATGAAACATTTCAAGTACATTATGATTGCGGCAGTCGTGGCTGTGAGCCTTCTTAGTCTGCCGGCTGCGGCTGTCGAGCCCGATAAGAAACCTAAGCAGCAGTTCGAACATCGCGACAGAGGCCTCAAGGAACGAAAGCACATGCATCCGCATGCCATGCGCGACAAGGATTTCTCTCTGGTGCTCAATGTGGTTAAAAAGGCGTCATTCGACGACCGAAAAATAGATGTCATGCGAGTAGCCTGCATAGGCAGTTATTTCAGCAGCGAGCAGTGTGCCCGTCTGCTGTCGCTCTTGTCGTTCGACGACAACAAGGTGGAGGCGCTCGAGGTGATAGCTCCGCGTTTGGTCGAGTCGGATAATGCCGAGGATATCCTCAAGAAATTTTCTTTCTCGTCGAGCAGGGATAAGGCCGTAGGCATATTGCTTCGCCGTCAGAAATAGTCGCACGTCTGGTAGGGCGGGCGCGTTATTGCTCCTCTTTTTTCAATCGTTTTATAGCCAGGTGGTGCCCCTCGTCCGCAGCCAATCTGTACCAACGCATGGCTTCGGCAAGGTCGGGGGTGTCGCACCAGCCCTCCTCGTAGGACTGCCCTATGCGGTAGTGGGCATACGGGTCGGTCGATTTGCGATAGGCCGCTAAAGCCTCTTTCAGCGATGGCTTCACCGGTTCGCAGCCTTTGCGGTAGAGGTCGCCCATGTTGGTGGGTGCGTACAGCTTGTCGCCGGCCTCAAGGGCCTTACCGAACCAATATATAGCCTGTTTGCCATCGGTAGGTACGCCCACGCCTTCGTGGTAGAGCGTGCCTATGTCGTTGAGGACAACCCCATGCAGTTGCCTGCCCTCATGATGCTCGCGGGCAAGGGCCAGAAGGTGCTGCATATCCTCGTGGGAATATGTTTCGTAGGTTTCGCATCCATCCAATTGCCACGATTTTACCCTGCCAATGGGTACATGCTGCGGTATATCCACCTCGACGCACTCCTCGTCGGGAAGCTCGCCGGTGAACTCGCCCGATGGTAGCAGGTTGTGCCGCATCATATATTGCAGGTAGCCATATATGCGCGGTGTGGATGAGTGAAGGCTCACGCCGAATTCGTACAGCGATTCCTGCGACACATACGAGGCCTCGGCCAAGGGCAACGACAGGTAGTAGCGCGGCACAACGGTGAGCGTACCCTTGAGCATGGCCACCTCCTCGGAGATAATCTCCTCTACCCACTCCTCGTCGAACGTGTCATATATCGATTGCCCCTCGTCGATGTCCGATATTTCTGCACCGAGGTATTTTGCCAACGTGTCGGCCATGTAGGGGAAGAGCCGCAAATCGTCGTAGGCCGCCAGATTGTCTATGTGCAGCTCGTAAGCGTCGGCTTCGCGTCGCACCATGTAGAGCGTGGTGGATATCCCCTCGCGCATGAAAAACCAGCAGTCCTCCTCGTCGCTTTTTGTGTATCCATATAGCGTAAGGGTGGGGATGTCGGCGTAGTGCAGGAAATCCTCGCAGTCGAATCCTAGGGGCGAATATATCGTTATGTATGTAGTCACGGTTCTTGCGGGTGTTCTTGGTAACTGTTCTGCTGTTTGTAATCGTTTCCAAAAATAGAGGTTTTTTATTGTATTCGCAAATTTTCTTTTTATGGGTATTCCTTTCGTTATTTCGTGGAATTGTGCTATTTTCGCAAAAAATACGAACAACATGAATAATTATATAAAGGTTACTTTTGCAGTCACTCCAGCCGAGGAGGCTGCCGCCGATGTGCTTGCCGCGTTGCTTGCCGATGTCGGTTTCGAGAGCTTTGTACCCGAAGAGACGGGTATGGCTGCTTATGCTCCGGTTGCGTTGTACGATGCCGATGCAGTAGCTCAGGTGGTCGAGGCCTTTCCGTTAGAGGGTTTCTCTATTACATATGCAGCCGAGGAGATTGAGGGCGAGGATTGGAATGCCGAGTGGGAGAAAAACTATTTCCAGCCCATCGTGCTCGACGACCGTTGTGTCATTCACAGCACATTCCACACCGATGTGCCCACCGCCAAGTATAATATTCTCATCGACCCGAAGATGGCTTTCGGTACGGGTTATCACCAAACGACCTGCCACATGTTGCGTGCCATCCTGGGCGAGGATATGACGGGAAAGAGTGTGCTTGACATGGGATGCGGAACAGCTCTGCTTGCCATACTTGCCCGCAAACATGGTGCTAGCGATGTGGTGGCAATAGATATAGACGAATTTGCCTACGAGAATGCGCTCGAGAATATTGCCCTCAACGACACGCCCGACATCGAGGTGCGATTGGGTGGAGCAGAGGTGTTGCGCAGCGACGATTGCTTCGACTATGTGATAGCCAATATCAACCGTAATATCCTGCTTGCCGACATGGCGAAATATGCCGAATGCATGCACTCGGGTTCCATCCTGTTCATCAGCGGTTTCTATACCGAGGATATGCCTGTGCTCAAGGAGGAGGCTGCGAAGCATGGCTTGCAGTACGAGGCCTATGCCGAGGATAGCAATTGGGCTATGATGCGTTTTGTGAAGGAGTAATATCGTAGATAATATAGATTGCGCCCCGCCTTGTGTATGCAACAAGGCGGGGCGCTCTATTTGTGCAGCCAAGCTGCCCGGCTATTCCTCTTCTTTCTCTTTGGTGAGCTCCCTGGCCAGTTTCAGTGCCTCTTCGATAATGGTATCTACTCCGCGGTTCCAATCCTCGGATGTGATTTGTACGTTCACGTCGGGCTCGATGCCGAATTCGGTGTGATTGCCGTCGGCGTCGAGAATGGGGCAGGCCGAGAAGCGTACGTTCCATCCGTTGGGCAATGTGTTGCTGAGCGGCAGTCCCGAGCCTCCGCCGGTTTTGTCGCCCATGATTATTACATGTGGCAGCTCGCGCATCATCATCACAAAGTGGTTGGCAGCGCTATATACCCCGCGGTTGGTGAGCACTATCACAGGGCGCAACCATATTGAGCCATCCGAGGGCGACAGATACATGGGCTCGGGCGACGAGAAGGAGTTGTGGCCTGTGCCCGTCTTGTGCTGTATGTATCCTGTCTTAATCTTCTTGTCGGTGAAGATTGAGGCCAATGTCTCGGCTGCCGTCAGCATGCCGCCGCCGTTGTTGCGTATGTCGAGTATCAGTGCGCGGCAGTCGCCTATGGTGTAGAGCAGTGCCGACAGGTTACCTTCGCCGAAATCGTTGTTGAATGTCCCGACGTGGGCATATGCAATGTCCTCCTGCAATATGCTGTATTTTATTCCATTGTTCAGCATGTAGCGGTTGCCCAAATAGTTGCGTTGCAACGAGTCGCTGAAATTTATGGGGTAGTTGAGCGCCCAATCTCTATAGAATGTGGTGCCGTAGGGCGATGTGAGGTTTACATGCCCGTCGCGCAGTTCGGCAAGCAGCTCGCCACAAACCTTGAATAGGTCGTAGTCTGTGCTGTTTTCATCCAGTTTGGAGCGATGCTTGTGGTAAACCGAGTTCCAGTCGAGCCCGAATTCCAGCTTGGCATATTCGAGGAAGCAATAGCGCCGGTCGATTATGTTCCACAGTGCATCGTAGATCTCCTGGGGCGGTTCATACACCATGTCGTATGGCTCGCAACTGCAAGGCAATATCATTGCAGATATGATTATTGCCAGTATCTGTATTTTCTTTTTCATCAGTAGGAGTATGGGCTATATGATTTCAGAGGGTTTTTGCCCTTTATCTTGTATAGTGTCTTTACAAATCCGAACGACAGCGGAATGTATGTCATGCTGGTGGGCAGTCCGTTCAGTTTCGAATAATGATCTTCGATTGTGAACGATATGCGCAGAGTGTTCTTCTGCTTCTTGCCCAGCGGGATGTCTGCTGCCATTGTGCAGCGCCATGCCAAGGTGTTGCCCGGGTGCGTAAACTTGATGGTGTTGTCGTAATTGCCGAGCCCGAATATCTCGTAGTACGACTCCCCGTATTCGGGCGAGAATGCGGCTCCCGCCAATGCTGCATCCAGCTGAAGGCGCAGAATGATGTCTTTTGTGCTCATGCGGTAGCGGCAGAGCCATATACCCGATGCACCTAACGAGGTGCGCAGCTTGGCCGACAAGGGATTGTTGCTGTTGGCGGGCATATATATTGCTCCTCCGGCAAGCTCTATCATGGGGCCGACCATAAGGCGATAGTCATCGTTGCTAAAGCTGAATGTGTGGTAACCGCTCCATGTGCGATTGAGCATCAGTATGTGCTGCTTGGAGTCGTGAAATCCAGCTGTTCCTAATATGCCGTTGAACCCGGTGCGGTATTTCCACAGATATGTGCCTGTTTGTGCATAGCGTAAGTTCTCGTGCCCGTAGTATATGCCACTGCCCCAGTAATACTCGTCGGACAGGTAATGGTCGTGGCTGCTTATTTTTGTAAGGCCGTATGTGGAGCAGCTAACCTTTATGTGGCAAGGGTTGATGCTGTCGCTGTTTGCACATTGCGCTCTTGACATCAGCGGGAGTGCCAATGATGCCAGGAGTGCAATTATATAATGGATTGTCCTTTTCATTCTTCTTCGAACAGGTTTAGTTGTACAGCGTTGTCGCCGTCGTCCTCCTCAGCTTCGCCTTCGGCCATCGTTGGCTGTGCCGGCGGCTCGGGCTGGCGGGTGGGGTCCAGTTCTATTATCTCGTCTATGGTGTAGGGGGTCAGTCGTTTGCCGCGTGCCTTGAAGCTCTTTGTGCCGATGAACTCGTCGAGCTCCAGCACCAGCGGTTCGCGGAAAGCGTCGGCGCCGCCGAACATCACCTGTATGCGAGGGTAGGGCGTTTGGCTGAACCATATGAGCTTGTTCTCCTTGTTGTCGCCCAAGCAGTTCTGTCGCTTGTTGCCGCCGTCGAGCGTGAAGCGCTTCACGTATGGCAGGTTCTGCTGCGAGACATCGTATAGTATGGCTGTCCACACCTTGCCCGGGTCATACTTCTCTATCACCAGTATGTCGTCCTCGTAGTGGTTGTTCAGGTCGATGGGCGACAGATAGAATTCGCCGTTGTTCCTTATTACGAGTATCTGCTCGTCGCCGTGGAATTCGCCAAGGTATTCGCCGTGGTTATCGAAATTGATGCGCAGTATGTCGCGGTCGAACCACACGTGGCGTCCTCCAAGGGTCGATTGTCCGTGGCGTTTCAGCGTTATTCGCTGCACTTCGTTCTTGGTGAGTATGTTACCCATCGACTGGCGTCCCTTGATGGCGATGGTACTGAAATCCTTCTCTATGATGTTGTTGCGCAGACGGGGGTTGGGCTTCAGCATCACTTTTATTACTTCGGCCTCGCCGTTGGGGTTGGCCGAGAAGTATTCTACCTTTGAGCCGGGGGTGCCTTGTGTCAGGTCGTACTCCTTGTCACGTGTCATTCCTGTGGCGGCGAAGCGCTTAATGTAGTGTATGCCCTTTTTGCCGTCGCGGTAGGCCACGTTGTATATTGTGCGCTTGTCGTTCTTCTTGAACACGTCGATGTGTATGATGTTCGTGCCCACGAAGAGCTTTTCGCTCACTTTTACTATTTTGTACTTACCATCCTTATAGAATAGTATGATGTCGTCGATGTCCGAGCAGTTTGTAACGAATTCCTCTTTTTTCAGCGAGGTGCCTATGAAGCCTTCGGCGCGGTTGATGTATAGCTTCTGGTTTGCTTCCACCACCTTGGCAGCGACGATGGTGTCCAGGTTGCGTATCTCGGTGTTTCGGGGGAAGCCTGCTCCGTATTTTTCCTTGAGCATGGTGTACCACTTGATGGTGACGTTTACCATGTTGCTCAATTTTTTGTCAATCTCGGCAACCTCCTCTTTTATGCGTGCAATGAGCTCCTCGGCCTTGTCCTTGTTGAATCGCAGGATGCGTGCCATCTTTATCTCCATCAGGCGCAACAGGTCGTCGCGTGTTATTTCGCGTATGAAGCTCTCTTTGTATGGTGTCAGGCGCAGGTCGATGTGAGCGAGTGCAGCGTCCATGTCCTTGGCCTGTTCGAATTCCTTGTCTTTGTATATGCGCTCCTCTATGAAGATGCGTTCGAGCGAGGCGAAGTGAAGCTGTTCAAGCAGTTCGCCCTTGCGAATGAGCAGCTCCTGTCGCAACAGCTCCAGTGTGTTATCCACCGAACGGCGCAGTATGTCGCTTACGGTAAGGAATACGGGCGTGTTATTGTCGATGACGCAGCAGCAGGGGGTGATGCTTATCTCGCAGTCGGTGAAGGCATAGAGGGCGTCGATGGTCTTGTCCGACGATACGCCGGGGGCAAGATGCACCAGTATCTCCACCTTGTCCGAGGTGTTGTCATCCACCTTGCGCACCTTTATCTTGCCGTTGTCGATGGCTTTCAGTATGCTGTCGATGACTATGGGGGTTGTCTTGCCGAAAGGTATCTCGGTGATGGAGAGGGTTTTACCATCCTCTAGTTTCGATATTTTTGCTCTTATTCGAACGCGGCCTGTGCGGTTGCCATCCTGGTAGCGCGACACGTCGATGCTGCCTCCCGTCTGGAAATCGGGGAATAGCTCGAACGGTTCGTTCTTCAGGTAGGCGACGGCTGCGTCGCATATTTCGTTGAAGTTATGGGGTAATATGCGCGAGGATAGGCCGACGGCGATACCCTCGACACCCTGTGCAAGCAGCAACGGGAATTTTACGGGCAACGTGATGGGCTCTTTGTTGCGGCCGTCGTACGACAGCTTCCACTCGGTGGTCTTGGGGTTGAAGATTACCTCGTTGGCGAATTTCGAGAGGCGCGCCTCTATGTATCGCGGTGCGGCCGCCGAGTCGCCTGTGAGTATGTTACCCCAGTTACCCTGGCAGTCGATGAGCAGTTCCTTCTGTCCCAATTGCACCAGGGCACCGCCGATCGATGCGTCGCCGTGGGGGTGATACTGCATGGTGTGTCCCACGATGTTGGCTACCTTGTTGTAGCGGCCATCGTCGAGTTCCTTCATGGCGTGCAATATGCGTCGCTGCACGGGCTTCAGTCCGTCGTTTAGGTGGGGTACGGCACGCTCAAGAATAACGTACGAGGCATAGTCGAGGAACCATGTCTTATACATGCCTGTCAGTTTATGTGTGCCGGGTACGTAATTCGAGTGCGATTGTGTCGATTCCGATTCTTCGTGCGGATTATTGTCGGGGTTCTCCCGGATATCTTCTTCCTTGTTGTCGCTCATGGCTTGTTTGTTGCGGCTTGCGCTGTTTTAATGTTTATTTCTGCAAAAATAATGTTTTTTTAGAAAATAGAGCAAAGACGCTCCTGTTTTTAGAATTAGTTTGAATTTTATTGGGAATGTTTTATATATTTGTGGGGAATTTCGAATATACGCTGCACACATTTATGAAAAAAATCCTCTTTACACTCTCTCTATTCCTAAGCCTGTCAATAGCAATGCAAGCGCAGGATACACTTTCTGTCGATCGGTATTTTGCAGCAATTCTGCAAGGTGAAGAGCTGTCGCAAGCCCCCTCCGGTCGCATAAAGCGTGCAAAAGTAGAACAATACAAATATGCTGTATGGCAGGCATGGTGCAGAGCAAACAAGGCTCTCCGCGAGGAGACGCTCCCGCCCATCCGTCCTCTTACAAACGCCGACACCCTGCGTTGGCATCTGCCGCACATACTGGAGGGTGATACCCTCATGCCCTTCTACTTCGGTACCAAAGGTGAACGCCCCGATGGCGGATGGCCATTCATACTCTATCTGCACGGCTCAGGTCCCAAGGAGCACGAATTTTCCACAGGATACATGCTCTGCAAACGTTTCGACGACGCTCCCTCGCTCTATTTTATACCCCAAATACCCAGTGAAAAGCACTACAGGTGGTATCAGCAAGGCAAGCAGTATGTATGGGAACGCTTGCTGCGCCAGCTTCTTGTAGGTGGAAACGTGGATGCCAACCGCGTCTATCTTTTCGGCATATCCGAGGGCGGGTACGGCAGTCAGCGCCTCGCAGCCTTTTATGCCGATTATTTGGCGGCAGCCGGCCCGATGGCAGGAGGCGAGATTATAGAAAATGCGCCGATAGAGAATCTGGGGCACATAGGCTTCTCGCTGCTTACCGGGGCAGAGGATCACATGTTCGGCCGCAACCTTCTTACTCGTCGTGCGGGCGAACTACTGGACAGCCTGCAAAGCCGCTACCCCGATGAGTATCGCCACAATGTGCAGCTTATCCCACGCCGCGGACATCATATCGACTATAGTCCCACTACACCGTGGATGCGTAAATTCGCCCGCTCGCCCCGCCCGCTCCATTTCATTTGGGAGGATTTCCCCATGAATGGACGCTATCGCAAAGGATTTTATAACATCGAAGTCCACGAACGCGATACTGCCGGTGGCAACGAGCGCACACGCTACGAAATGACCATTTCGGGTAACGAGGTAAACGTAACCCTGCAACGTGTGCAATATGTGGCGCAGGAGCGCGAACCACGGTGGGGAATCCCCATAAAGCAACAGACTGTTACCTTGCCCGTTACAAGGGGAAGATTTACGCTGTATCTGTCGCCGGATATGGTCGATTTCAGCAAAAAAGTAACCCTTACTGTTAACGGTCGCAGGGTGTTTAGAGGTCGTCTGAAGCCCGATCTGTGCCACCTGACAAACAGTTGCGCATGCTTCTTCGATCCAGAACGCCTTTTTGCCGCAGGCATTGATGTAGATTTGTAGCATATCAGCCAATAGGAGGAGTAAAGAACAAAAAATGAAACGAATACTATACATACTCGCAATAGCGCTGTCAATCGTTGCTTGTAGCGACGAGATTGACAAGAGCAACCGTTACACCTTCACGGGTGAAACGCTGGCCGACTATTTGCTTAACCGAAGCGAGAAGTATTCACACATGATTACCTTGCTGAAACGTGCCGACCTTTTCAGTTTGCTGCAAACCTACGGACAATACACCCTTTTCCTGCCCGATAATGCCTCGGTGGAAAAATATGTGCAGGAGCAGGACAGCATCTACTGGGCTACCAAGGATAGCGACGCTCCTGTAAAGACTGGAATTACCTCGCCGCTGCTGGAAGACCTTAGCGACTCGATGGTGAATGTAATCGCCCGCACCCATCTTGTCGAGGGTAATTACCTGACAGCCACCTTCGACGAGGGCGCACTGCCGCGATGGAATTTCTACGACCGCTATCTGGGAATTTCATACGAACCAACCGACGAGGGCTTTTACATAAAAGTAAACACCACCGCTGCCATCATAGACAGCGACAACGAGGTGGAAAATGGAGTGGTGCACATTATGGACAGAGTGATTGAGCCAACCTCCTTGATTATGCCCGAACAGATTGCAAAATACAATTATTTCAGCCTCTTCGGCGAAGCGCTGAACGAAACGCGTTTCTGCGATTCGTTGCGACTATTCATCGACGACGATTTCAAACCGCTCGAAACGGTCGATGCCCAATATACCCCGCAAAAGAAATACTACAGATATACGGGCTTCATAGAGACAGATGAGGTATTCAATGCAGCCGGCATCTACACCCTTGCCGACCTGAAGGCCTTTGCCGAAAAGTGGTACGGAAGCGAGGAACGCGACAACCCGCGCAGCCCGCGCAACGCCCTCAACAGGTTCGTCGCCTACCACTTTGTGCCGCGCGAACTGCCCTACAACAAGATAATCCCTTTGCAGGTGGATGAATATTCACTCGACGACCTCATTACCTACGGTCACGACTGCGTTGATTACATGGAAACAATGCTCGGCAAACTGATTAAGGTTACAAAACCCCTGAGCAGTGCCGATGGTGCGTGGGTGTATATAAACAGACCTAAGGAGGGCAAGTTCTACAACCACGAGATGCGCAAGCATCTTAACGTGCGCCTTATCGAGCCGACGGAATTTATACAATCAAAGGATGAATACTCCCAGTTCAACCCCATTGCCATGAACGGAGTGATACATCCCATCGACAAGATTCTTATATACAACGAGGACGAAATGGCGGGCAACATACTCAACGAGCGCATGCGCTTCGATGTTGGCACGCTACTACCCGAGCTTTCTTGTAATAATATAAGATACAGTACCCCGTCGCAATATATCCCATATTACTATTGCAAAAATATAGTAAGCCATACGAACGAATCGGATAATTTCCGTTATTTTCTTTATCCATGGTTCTATATGTGTGATGCTATTTTTCAGAACCAGAACGAACAATTTGACGTTTCGCTGCGTTTGCCCCCGGTGCCTCAGAGGACATACGAGATTCGTATGGGCATATTCATTGTCAATTTCGAGGATAAAAGATTGTGGCCAGGTGTCATGCAGCCTTATTTAGACGGAAAGATTTGCTCGGTACCGATAGACCTCACTGTCAATAACAATTCGTTGATATGGGTGAGCGATGCCGATACCAATGACAATGGAGTGGCGTTTGATAAGTATCTGCGCAGCATAGGGTACATGAAGGGACCCGACTCATTCAAGTTTCTTCTTCTCAAATCCGGTTTTGCTCCTGCACGCAACGAAAATAATAGCTTCCGTAAAATCATTACAAAGGCCCATTTATCCGAGGGTGAACACTGGATACGCTTAAGGTTGCTTTCCGAAGGTCTGCCCAATCCATTCGACATCGACTACATAGAGCTTGTGCCGCTGCATATTGTAAGCGACCCCATAAAACCCGAGGACAGGCACTAAAATTCAAACACTTCCTTAATTATTTGGTACACAATTGAGCCTTTTTCGGAAAAAATGATTTACTTTGCGCAAACTTTAGGAACTATGCCCTTAAAAGTTTCTATGTGTTAGTCCTTTTTTAATTAAAACAATTCAAAGATTTATATAAAGATGGCTCAAGACGATGTATTTAAGAAAGTGGTAGCCCATTGCAAGGAGTACGGTTTTGTATTTCCTTCGAGTGATATTTACGACGGCCTCGGTGCTGTGTACGATTACGGACAGATGGGAGTGGAGTTGAAAAACAATATAAAGACCTATTGGTGGCAGAGCATGGTGCTTCTGCACGATAATATTGTGGGTATAGATTCTGCAATCTTCATGCACCCCACAATTTGGAAGGCATCGGGTCACGTAGATGCTTTCAACGACCCCTTGATTGACAACCGCGATTCTAAAAAACGATACAGAGCAGACGTCCTCATCGAGGAGCAGATTGCAAAGTACGACGAGAAGATAGAGAAAGAGGTGGCTAAGGCTGCAAAGCGTTTCGGCGAGTCGTTCGACCGCGAGATGTTCTGCCAGACAAACCCCAAGGTTCTTGCCGAGAAAGCTAAGCGCGATGCTCTTCACGAGCGTTTCTCTGTAGCAATGAACAACGTCGATCTCGAGGAGTTGCGACAGATAATCCTCGACGAGGAGATTGTGTGTCCTATTTCGGGTACACGCAACTGGACAGAGGTTCGCCAGTTCAACCTGATGTTCTCTACCGAGATGGGTTCTACAGCCGACGGTGCAATGAAGGTGTATCTTCGCCCCGAGACTGCACAGGGTATCTTCGTGAACTACCTCAACGTGCAGAAGACAGGTCGTATGCGCATTCCCTTCGGTATTGCACAGATTGGTAAGGCTTTCCGTAACGAGATTGTGGCTCGCCAGTTTATCTTCAGAATGAGAGAATTCGAGCAGATGGAGATGCAGTTCTTCGTGCAGCCCGGCAAGGAGATGGAGTGGTTCGAGCATTGGAAGCAGTTCCGTCTTAAATGGCACAAGGCACTCGGCTTCGGCGATGACAAGTATAGATATCACGATCACGAGAAGCTCGCTCACTATGCTAATGCTGCTACCGACATCGAGTTCAAGATGCCCTTCGGCTTCAAGGAGGTTGAGGGTATCCACTCACGTACCGATTTCGACCTCAGTCAGCACGAGAAATATTGCGGAAAGAATATCAAGTACTTCGATCCCGAGCTGAACGAGAGCTATACTCCCTATGTAATTGAAACATCAATCGGTGTTGACCGTATGTTCCTCAGCGTAATGTGTGCTGCATACACCGAGGAGGCTCTTGCTAACGGTGAGTCACGCGTGGTGCTCAAATTGCCCGCAGCGCTCGCGCCCGTTAAGCTTGCCGTTCTTCCCTTGGTTAAGAAGGACGGTCTGCCCGAGAAGGCTCGCGAGATTATGAACGAACTGAAGTTCAGCTTCAATTGTTATTACGAAGAGAAAGATTCTATCGGCAAGCGCTATCGTCGTATGGATGCCATCGGTACTCCCTACTGTGTGACTGTCGATCATCAGACATTGGAGGATAACATGGTTACATTGCGCGACCGCGACACTATGGAGCAGAAGCGCGTTGCTATTGCCGACCTCCGCGAATTGTTGCAGGATAAGGTAAGCATCACCAGTGTCCTCAAGAAGCTTTCATAGTCGGTAGTATATGAAAATCTTAAAGATATATTCGCTGTTTTTGTTCGTGGCGCTCTTTGGTCTTGTTGCTTGCGACGAGACCGAGGAGGCTGGCGAATATGCCAATTGGTCGGCGCGTAACAGCGCATTTGTAGATTCCATTGCAAGCGTTGCCCGTGCCGATGAATCGGGCGAATGGATGACCTATCTTGCCTATGGCATGAACGACTCGTTGCAGTGGGACAATCAGTATTATGTCTATTGCAAGGTGCTTCGCAGTGGCGATGGTGTCGAGTCGCCTTCGTTTTCCGATACGGTGCTGGTCAATTATCGCGGCCGCTTGATTCCGTCGAAGACCTACCCCGATGGCGCTATTTTTGATGAATCCTATCTCGGACAGCTCGACCCTGCGGTCAATGTGCCGCAGAAGCTTAATCTGCCGGGTTGTGTGCGTGGATGGACTACGGCTATGATGCGCATGAAGGTTGGCGATGTATGGCGCATATATGTGCCTGCGGCGCTTGGGTACGAGGGCCGTCAGGATGTCAGCGGAGTGCCTCCTTATTCGACGCTGATATTCGATCTCAACCTGGTAGGTTTCTCTCCTATCGGTACTCCTGTGCCACAGCAGTAAACAGATAATAAAAGCATAAATAGAGCGAGTATATATCTACTTGCTCTATTTTTTTATGTAAAATTGTTACATTTGTGAAAATTTTGCGTTTAATAGATAGGTAGTAATGAATTTTTAGAAAATGAAAAACGTATTATTCTTTCTGTTGGCGTCGCTGATGATGGTGGCGTGCGCTGATGACCGCCGTTTTGTGGTGCGAGGCAATGACAAAGGTTTCACCGATGGATATAAGGTGTATATGCTGTGCGAGCAGGGCAATTGTGAACGGCCCGTGCTTTTTGCCACTGCTGTTATTAAAAACAACTCCTTTGAAATTGATGGCATCGCAGAAAAACCTTTCGATGCGGTTGTTGCGGTGTGCGACTCCACTCATATCGATGAGCAGACGATGGAGCTGCTCTCCGAAGATGGGCGTCCCTTCTCGCTGAACCTCTTTGTGGAGCCGGGCGAGATTGTCATCACTCCTTACGATTGGGAGCAGAACGCGCCGGCCAAGGCGAGTGGCACTCCGTTGAACGATCTTTATAATAGGTTTGTAGCGGATGTCGATAGCGTGAAGAAAAACATAGGGGATGACCCCGAAACGATGTTCTCTTTCATTGTTCCTTTTATATTAAAGAATATCGACAACGCCGTTGGAGTGACGGTGTTCGATTGCTGGCATTGGTCGATGCCCAAGGAGATGAAGCTGGAGATACTCGATTCGCTTGAAGCTTGTTATGGTGATAAATATTCCGAGCTTAGAGCCGATACCCGTGCCGAATTGCAGCACCAGCAGATGCGCGACAAGCAGCGCGAGGCGGTTGGGGTCGGTTGTAAATATAAGGATATAAAAGATGTTGATGCCGATGGCAGGGTGTTGTCGCTTAGCGGCGTTGTCGAGAACCCCAAAAACAGATATGTGCTTCTGGAATTTTGGGCTACATGGTGTCGTCCTTGTATGGCCGAGGTTTCCAATCTGCTCGATGCCTATAAAAACTACAACGGCAAGGGGTTCGATATATATGCCGTTTCGCTCGACGACGATGCCGATGCGTGGGGTGCTGCCATCAAAGAGCGTGGCATGCAGTGGACGAATGTGCTTACCCGCAAGGGGAGCGACGCATGCGATAAATATGGTATTACCGGTGCCGGTGTTAATTTTCTTATAGATTGTGCCACGGGCGAGATAGTTGCTACTGATCTGCGTGGCGATGCGTTGCAGAAGAAGCTGAACGAATTGTTAGACTAATATATAAATACTATGGAAAATAATAATAAAGAGCAGGGCTTTCCTGTTGAGCTGAAAGAGAGTGTGGCCGAAGGTGTTTATTCCAATATGGCGGTGGTGGCGCATTCGTCCACAGAATTTGTGCTCGATTTTATATCTGTTTTGCCGGGAATGAACAAGGCGCAGGTGAAATCGAGAGTTATAATGGCGCCCGAGCATGCCAAACGCCTCATGATGCTGTTGCAGGATAATATCCGCCGCTACGAAACGAATTTCGGCGAAATTGGTGGTAACGGGACCTCTGCTCCCTATCCCATGCCCAACATCAAAGTGAAGGGTGAAGCGTAATCCTATTACCTTATATATAACACAGGGCCTGTATCGTCGGGTTCTGTGTTTTTTTTTGTGAAAAAATGCTCGAAATGCCCCCTGCGGGCGTGGATATATACACAATATTGCCGAAATGTGAAAGTTTTTGTAAAAAAATAAATCAAATATTTTTTATTCCGAAAATAATCAGTAACTTTGCAGACCGAAAAAGGTGTATTGTGCAATTTTGGCACGAGATTGAAACGTAAAATATTAAAAAACAATATAATAATTAAAAACTAAACAAAATGCCTACAATTCAGCAATTAGTAAGAAAAGGCAGAGAGGTATTGGTTGAGAAGAGTAAATCTCCCGCACTCGACAACTGTCCCCAGCGTCGTGGCGTGTGCGTTCGTGTTTACACAACCACTCCCAAGAAGCCTAACTCTGCAATGAGAAAAGTAGCTCGCGTACGTTTGACAAACCAGAAAGAGGTTAACTCTTACATCCCCGGTGAAGGTCACAACTTGCAGGAGCACTCAATCGTATTGGTTCGTGGCGGTCGTGTTAAGGACCTCCCCGGTGTACGTTACCACATCATCCGCGGTACATTGGATACAGCAGGTGTAGCAAACCGTACACAGCGTCGTTCTAAATACGGTGCAAAACGTCCCAAGGCTAAGAAGTAATTCAAACAGCAGAAGTATAGCGAAGTGATTCCTTCTTCGGGGTAAATTAAGGAATACGACTTCAAACTATTTTTTAATAACCGTTTTGGTTTGTTGGAAAAGTTATGAAGGTTGAGTAAATGACACAGAGGTGTCGTTGAAGATAACAATAACGCAGCCCCAAACAAAACACAATTTTCGATTAAAGAAAATGAGAAAAGCAAAACCAAAAAAACGTGTGATCCTTCCCGATCCCGTTTACAGCGATCAGATGGTATCTAAATTCGTTAACCACCTGATGTACGACGGAAAGAAAAACGTCTCTTATACAATTTTCTACAATGCTCTCGATTTGGTAGCAGCTAAAATGAAGAACGAGGAGAAGACTCCCCTCGAAATCTGGAAGCAGGCTCTCGAGAATATCACTCCCAAGGTTGAGGTTAAGTCACGCCGTATCGGTGGTGCTACTTTCCAGGTTCCCACAGAGATTCGTGCTGAGCGCAAAGAGTCTATCTCTATGAAGAATATGATCCTCTTCGCTCGCAAACGCGGTGGTAAGACTATGTCTGACAAGCTCTGTGCAGAGATTATGGACGCATTCAACAATCAGGGTGGTGCTTACAAACGTAAAGAGGATATGCACCGTATGGCCGAGGCTAACCGTGCATTCGCACATTTCCGATTCTAATCTTTAATACTTTAGAAAGATGGCTGAAATAGATTTGAAATTGACCCGTAACATCGGTATCATGGCGCACATCGACGCCGGTAAGACAACTACTTCTGAGCGTATCCTTTTCTTTACAGGATTGACTCACAAGATCGGTGAGGTGCACGATGGTGCAGCTACAATGGACTGGATGGAGCAGGAGCAGGAGCGTGGTATTACAATTACTTCTGCTGCTACAACAGCGTTCTGGAAATGGCAGGACCAGACATACAAGTTCAACTTGATCGATACTCCGGGACACGTTGACTTTACAGCGGAGGTGGAGCGTTCATTGCGCGTACTTGACGGTGCTATCGCTGCATACTGTGCAGTAGGTGGTGTTGAGCCTCAGTCAGAGACTGTATGGCGTCAGGCTGACAAGTATAATGTACCCCGTATCGCTTACGTTAACAAAATGGACCGTTCAGGTGCGGACTTCTTCTCGGTAGTTCGTCAGATGAAAGAGGTTCTCGGTGCTAACCCCTGTCCCATCGCGATTCCTATCGGTGCTGAGGAGCAGTTCAAAGGTATCGTTGACCTTGTTACAATGAAGGCGTTTGTATATGAGGATACTGCTAACCCCACAGAATATACAATTCAGGATATCCCTGCTGAGGTAGCTGAAGAGGCTGCACAGTGGCGTGAGAATTTGCTCGAGAAGGCTGCTGACTTCGATGAGGATTTGATGATGAAGGTTCTCGAGGACCCCGATTCAATTACTCCCGAGGAGTTGAGAGCTGCTATCCGCAAGGGTACACTTTCTTTGGAGCTTACTCCTATGACTTGTGGTTCTTCTTTCAAGAACAAGGGTGTTCAGCCTCTTCTTGACTATGTATGTGCTTACCTTCCCTCGCCCCTCGATATCGAGGCTGTTACAGGTATGAATCCTAAGACAGACGAGGAGGAGAGCCGTCAGCCTATCGAGTCAGAGAAGACTTCAGCTCTTGTATTTAAGATTGCTACAAACCCCTTCGTTGGTCGTTTGATCTATATCCGTGTTTACTCAGGTAAGGTTGAGTCAGGTTCATATATCTACGACAGTCGTTCAGGTCGCAAAGAGCGTATCTCACGTATGTTCCAGATGCACTCTAACAAGCAGAACCCCGTAGAGGTACTTGGTGCTGGTGACATCGGTGCTATCATCGGTATGAAAGATGTTCGTACAGGTGATACATTGTGTGACGAGGATGCGCCTATCGTACTCGAGTCAATGGACTTCCCCGATCCCGTTATCAGCATCGCGGTAGAGCCTAAGACACAGAAAGACCTCGATAAACTTGCTACAGGTCTTGGTAAACTCGCCGAGGAGGACCCCACATTTACAGTTCGTACAGACGAGCAGTCAGGCCAGACAATTATCTCTGGTATGGGTGAGCTTCACCTCGATATCATCATCGACCGTCTGAAACGTGAGTTCGGTGTTGAGTGTAATCAGGGTAAACCTCAGGTTAGCTACAAAGAGGCTATCACAGAGACTGTGCAGGTTCACGAGACATACAAGAAACAGACTGGTGGTAAGGGTAAGTTCGCTGACATCGTTGTTTCTGTAGGTCCTGCAGATCCCGACTTCAAAGAGGGTGGCTTGCAGTTTGTTAACGAGGTTAAGGGTGGTAATGTGCCTAAGGAGTTCATTCCCGCTGTTCAGAAGGGTTTCCAGTCTGCGCTTAAGGCCGGTGTTCTCGCTGGTTATCCCGTAGATTCATTGAAGGTTACTCTTCTCGACGGTAGCTACCACACTGTGGACTCTGACCAGTTGTCATTCGAGGTTTGTGCTATCCAGGCTTACAAGTCTGCATGCCTCAAGGCTAACCCCGTACTTCTTGAGCCTATCATGAAGCTCGAGGTTGTTACTCCCGAGGAGAGCATGGGTGATGTAATCGCCGACCTTAACAAACGTCGTGGCCAGGTTGAGGGCTTCGAGACAAGCCGTACAGGTGCTCGCATCGTGAAGGCTATGGTTCCCCTTGCTGAGATGTTCGGTTATGTTACATCTTTGCGTACAATCACCTCAGGTCGCGCAACATCTTCTATGATTTACGACCACCACGAGCAGGTTAGCGCATCGTTGACTAAGAATATCCTCGAGGAGCTCAATAAAAAGTAAAACAAATACCTACCGGTTAGCGAATGACTCTTAACCGGTAGGTTATTACATTATAAAATCAATTTAATAACTAAACTGAAATGAGTCAGAAAATCAGAATCAAACTCAAATCTTACGATCACAATTTGGTTGATAAGTCAGCCGAGAAGATTGTGAAGACAGTTAAGGCTACAGGCGCTATCGTTAGCGGTCCTATACCCTTGCCCACTCACAAACGTATTTTTACAGTTAACCGTTCGACTTTCGTTAACAAGAAGTCACGTGAGCAGTTCCAGCTCTCTTCATTCAAGAGACTTATCGACATCTACAGCTCTACGGCAAAGACTGTTGATGCTCTTATGAAGCTCGAGTTGCCCAGCGGTGTAGAGGTAGAAATCAAAGTGTAGTAAATAAAAAACCAATTTTATATAATTAATTAAATCAAAACTGAAATGCCAGGATTATTAGGAAAAAAAGTCGGAATGATTTCCGTATTCAGTGCCGAGGGTAAGAATATTCCATGCACTGTTATCGAAGCAGGTCCTTGTGCAGTTACACAGGTGAAAACAATCGAGAAGGATGGCTATGAGGCTGTTCAGGTTGGTTTCCAGGATCAGAAGGAGAGCCGCGTAAGCAAGCCCCTCCTCGGTCACTTCAAGAAAGCTGGTGTAGCTCCCAAGAGACACTTGGCCGAGTTCAAGAATTTTGAGACAGCTCTCAACGTTGGTGACGTTGTAACGGTTGACCTTTTCGCAGACACAGTTTATGTTACTGTTACCGGTACATCTAAGGGTCGCGGTTTCCAGGGTGTAGTTAAAAGACATGGCTTCGGCGGTGTTGGTCAGGCTACTCACGGTCAGCACAACCGAGCTCGTAAACCGGGTTCAATCGGTGCTTGTTCGTACCCTGCAAAAGTATTCAAAGGATTGCGCATGGGTGGTCAGATGGGTAATGCCCGTGTAACTACTCACAATCTTCAAGTGTTAAAAGTAATACCCGAGCACAACCTTCTTGTTATCAAGGGTTCTGTTCCCGGTTATAATGGTTCAATCGTAATTGTAGAGAAATAATGGAAGTCAGCGTATTAAATATTAATGGTGAGAACACCGGAAGAAAGGTTACGTTAGACGAATCTATCTTCGGCATTGAGCCCAATGAGCATGTAGTATACTTGGACGTTAGACAGTATCTTGCTAACCAGCGTCAGGGTACACACAAGTCAAAGGAGAGAAGCGAGATTTCAGGTTCAACACGTAAGCTCGGTCGCCAGAAAGGTGGTGGCGGTGCTCGTCGTGGTGATATCAACTCTCCTCTGTTGGTAGGTGGTGCTCGCGTATTCGGTCCCAAGCCCCGCGATTATCACTTCAAGCTTAACAAGAAAGTTAAGCAGCTTGCTCGTAAGTCTGCTCTTTCACAGAAGGCTATCGAGAACGCAATCATCGTAGTTGAGGATTTCGCATTTGAGGCACCTAGCACAAAGGCTTTTGTTAATGTGTTAAATAAACTTAATATATGCGAAAAGAAACAACTTTTCGTTTTGCCGTCTAGCAATAAAACCGTATATTTGTCAGCACGTAATTTGAAAAGAACCAATGTTGCAATCGCTTCAAATATAAACACTTACGGAATCATGAATTCAGACGTATTGGTGATTTCTGAGGGTTCTTTGGAAATTATTAGTAAAACTTTAACCAAAAAGGAGGCGTAAACAATGGCTATGATTATTAAACCGTTGGTTACGGAGAAGATGACCAAAACAACTGATAAGTTCAATCGTTTTGGCTTCATCGTGCGTCCGGAAGCTAACAAATTGGAGATAAAGAAAGAAGTAGAGGCGATGTACGACGTGACTGTAGTTGATGTAAATACAATGAACTACGCAGGTAAGTCAAAGAGTCGTTACACTAAGGCTGGCTTTGTGAAAGGCCGCACTATCGCTGTTAAGAAAGCAATCGTCACTTTGAAGGATGGCGATACTATTGATTTTTACAGTAACATCTAAATAAAATGGCAGTACGTAAATTTAAGCCTACAACACCGGGCCAGAGACATAAGATTATTGGAGCCTTTGATGAAATCACTGCTGCGGTTCCAGAAAAGTCGCTTGTAAGCGGTAAGCGTTCAACCGGCGGTCGTAACAACACTGGTAAGATGACCATGCGCTACAGAGGTGGCGGTCACAAACGCAAATTCAGATTTATCGACTTCAAGCGTAATAAAGATGGTGTTCCCGCTACAGTAAAAAGTATTGAGTACGATCCCAACCGTTCGGCTCGTATCGCACTTCTTTACTATGCTGATGGCGAGAAAAGTTATATAATTGCTCCTAACGGTTTGGAAGTTGGCACAGTTCTCATGTCAGGCGAGAATGTAGCCCCCGAGCTTGGAAATACACTTCCTTTGAAGTCAATTCCTATCGGTACCGTTGTTCACAACATCGAGTTGCGTCCCGGTCAGGGTGCAGCCCTTGTACGTTCGGCTGGTAACTTCGCTCAGATCGTTTCACGTGAGGAGAACTACTGCGTAATCAAATTGCCTTCAGGTGAGGTTCGTCGTATTCTCGGCACATGCCGCGCGACAATCGGTACAGTAGGTAACTCGGATCACGCACTCGAGAGTTCAGGTAAGGCTGGTCGTACACGTTGGTTCGGTCGTCGTCCTCACAACCGTGGTGTTGTTATGAACCCCGTTGATCACCCCATGGGTGGTGGTGAAGGTCGCGCTTCTGGTGGTCACCCCAGATCTCGTAAGGGTCTCTACGCTAAGGGTCTTAAGACACGCGCACCTAAGAAACAGTCTACGAAGTACATTATTGAGAGAAGAAAGAAGTAATAACAGGATTAATTTTTTGAAATAATATGAGTCGTTCATTAAAGAAAGGTCCGTATATCAATGTGAAATTGGAGAGCAAAGTGCTTGCCATGAACGAGAGCGGTAAGAAATCGGTCATCAAGACTTGGGCTCGTGCTTCTATGATTTCTCCCGATTTTGTGGGACACACAATAGCTGTTCATAACGGAAATAAATTTATCCCTGTTTACGTAACCGAGAACATGGTAGGTCACAAGTTGGGCGAGTTCGCTCCTACACGTACATTCCGTGGTCACTCAGGTAACCGTAAAAAGTAAACAGGTTATTAAAAATTGAATTAAATAATAATATATAATGGGAGCAAGAAAAAAAATAGCTGCTGACAAGAAAAAAGAGGCTCGCAAAAGTCTGTATTTTGCCAGTGCGAGAAATATCCCCTCGTCACCCCGCAAGATGAGACTTGTTGCTGACATGGTCCGCGGAATGGAAGTCGGACGTGCTTTGGGTGTCTTGAAGTTCTCTACAAAAGCTGCTTCTGCCAACGTTGAGAAACTGTTGCGTTCTGCTATCGCTAACTGGGAGCAGAAAAACGAGCGTAAGGCCGAGAATGGAGAACTCTATATCTCACAGATTTTTGTGGATGAGGCACGCACACTCTATCGTATGCGTCCTGCACCTCAGGGCCGCGGATACAGAATCCGTAAGCGTTCTAACCACGTAACAATCTACGTGGATACTAAAGTAAATAACAATCAAAAGGTAGAAGAGTAATGGGACAGAAGGTTAATCCGATTAGTAATCGCTTAGGTTTCATCAGAGGATGGGATTCTAACTGGTACGGTGGCAAGAACTACGGCGACGAGTTGGTTGAAGACTCTAAGATCAGAAAGTATCTTAACGTACGTCTCGCTAAAGCCAGCGTTTCTAAGATTGTTATTGAGCGTACCTTGAAGTTGGTTACAATTACCGTATGTACCGCTAAGCCCGGTATCATCATCGGTAAAGGTGGTCAGGAGGTTGACAAGCTTAAAGAGGAATTGAAGAAGATCACCGACAAGGAGGTTCAGATCAATATCTTCGAGGTTAAGAAACCCGATTTGGATGCAAACATTGTAGGTAACAACATTGCACGTCAGATTGAGGGTAAAATTGCATACCGTCGTGCAATCAAATCGGCAGTTGCTAACGCAATGCGTAACGGCGCTGAAGGTATTAAGGTTTTGATTTCAGGACGTTTGAATGGTGCTGAGATGGCACGCTCTGAGATGTTCAAAGAGGGACGTACTCCCTTGCATACACTCCGTGCCGATATTGACTACTGTCAGACAGAGGCTTTGACAAAAGTAGGTTTGCTTGGTATTAAGGTTTGGATTTGCCGTGGTGAGGTTTATGGCAAGAAAGATTTGGCTCCTAACTTTACACAGAGTAAGGAGGGCAACTTCAACAACAACCAGGCTGGTGGAAGAAACTTCAAACGTAAGAAAAATTACAATCGCTAACGAATTGAATTTCAAGAATTATGTTACAGCCAAAGAAAACAAAATATAGAAGAATGCAGCATGGCCGCCAGAAGGGTTTCGCTCAGAGAGGTACTCAGTTGGCTTTCGGCTCTTTCGGCATCAAGTGCTTGCAGTATAAATGGATTAACGGTCGCCAGATTGAGGCAGCCCGTATTGCCGTAACACGTTACATGCAGCGTCAGGGTCAGATTTGGATCCGCATTTTCCCGGACAAACCTATCACAAGAAAGCCTGCCGATGTACGTATGGGTAAAGGTAAGGGAGATCCCGAAGGATTTGTATATCCCGTTAATCCCGGCCGTGTGTTGATAGAGGTGGAGGGAGTTCCCTTCGAGGTTGCAAAAGAGGCATTGCGCCTTGCAGCTCAGAAACTTCCTGTTACAACTAAGTTTATTGTTAGACGCGATTACGACGCTCAAAATTAAGCATAATTATGAAAATAGCAGAAATTAGAGAGCTCTCTACTCAGGAGCTCAATGAAAGAGTTGAGGCTGATGTTACTCGTTATGCACAAATGAAGCTGAATCACGCAATTTCACCTCTGGAGAATCCTTCACAGATTAAGGATTTGCGTCGCTCAATAGCACGTATGAAAAGTGAGTTGCGTTCTCGCGAATTAAATCAAAAATAAAGAGGACTATGGAAGCAAGAAATTTAAGAAAAGAGCGTGTCGGCGTCGTTGTAAGCAATAAAATGGAGAAAACGATTACCGTTGCCGCTAAGTTCAAAGAAATGCACCCCATCTATGGTAAATTCGTGAGCAAAACGAAGAAATATCATGTACACGATGAGAAAAACGAGTGTTCAATCGGCGATACAGTACGTATCATGGAGACTCGTCCGTTGAGTAAGACAAAAAGATGGAGATTAGTAGAAATCATCGAAAAAGTTAAGTAATTATGATACAGGTTGAATCTAGACTTACAGTATGTGATAATAGCGGTGCTAAGGAGGCTCTTTGCATCCGTGTACTCGGTGGTACACGTCGTCGCTATGCTTCTGTGGGGGATATTATTGTTGTCGCTGTGAAGAGCGTCATTCCCTCAAGCGATATGAAGAAGGGAGCAGTTTCAAAGGCTCTTATCGTTCGTACTAAAAAGGAGGTTCGTCGTCAGGACGGATCATACATCCGCTTCGACGATAACGCTTGCATCCTTTTGAACAATGCAGGTGAAATGCGTGGAAGCCGTATTTTCGGCCCGGTTGCTCGCGAACTTCGTGCTACTGATTTTACAAAGGTAGTTTCGTTGGCTCCGGAGGTACTTTAACATTATAAAAATCTGAAGTAATGAAAAAATTACATATCAAGAAAGGTGATACGGTTTATGTAAACTCAGGCGAGGACAAAGGTAAGACCGGTAAGGTTCTTAAAGTCCTCGTAGAGAAGGACCGTGCCATCGTTGAGGGCGTAAACATGGTTTCTAAGAGCACGAAACCCAGCGCTAAAAATCCCCATGGAGGTATTGTAAAACAAGAGGCTTCAATCCACGTTTCAAATCTTAACCTCATCGACCCCAAGTCTGGCAAGCCCACACGTATCGGTCGCAAGGTTAACGAGAGTGGTGCGAAGGTTCGTTATGCTAAAAAATCAGGAGAGGAGATTTAACAATGAGTAATACAGCTAGCCTTAAAAAAGAATATGCCGAGCGTATTGCTCCGGCTTTGATGAAGCAGTTCAACTATTCTTCACCCATGCAGGTGCCCGTACTCAAGAAAATCGTTATCAACGAGGGTCTTGGTGCGGCAGTTGCTGACAAGAAGATCATCGACGTTGCAATCAACGAGATTTCAGCTATCACAGGTCAGAAGGCCGTAGCTACTGTTTCACGCAAAGATATTTCTAACTTCAAGTTGCGTAAGAAAATGCCTATCGGCGTTATGGTAACATTGCGTCGCGAGCGCATGTACGAGTTTCTCGAGCGTCTTGTTCGCGTTGCTCTTCCCCGTATCCGCGACTTCAAGGGTATCGAGAGCAAGTTGGACGGTAACGGTAACTACTCATTGGGTATCAAGGAGCAGATTATCTTCCCCGAGATCAACATCGATAACATCATGCGTCTCACAGGTATGAACATCACATTCGTTACTACCGCTAAGACAGACGAAGAGGGTTATGCTCTGCTCAAGGAGTTTGGCCTGCCTTTTAAGAACGCTAAAAATTCATAACAATAGAATATGGCAAAGGAATCAATGAAAGCTCGTGAGGTAAAACGAGCAAAATTGGCTAAGAAGTATGCCGCAAAACGTGAGGCTCTCAAGAAGATCATCAACACAGGTAACGCTGAGGAGGCTTATGAGGCTGCACGTAAATTGCAGGATTTGCCTTTGAACTCTAACCCCATCCGCATGCACAACCGTTGCAAGTTGACTGGTCGTCCCAAAGGTTACATCCGTCTTTTCGGTATATCACGTATCCAGTTCCGCGAGATGGCTTCACAGGGCCTTATCCCCGGAGTTAGAAAAGCAAGTTGGTAATTTGAGTGTTTAATTATAAATATTGTCAGGGTAGTCCTGATTAATTTAAGTTAAGTTTTTATGACAGATCCTATTGCAGATTATTTGACGAGGTTGAGAAACGCCATCCAGGCTAAGCACAGGGTGGTAGAGGTTCCTGCCTCGAACATCAAGAAGGAGATTACTAAAATCCTTTTTGAGAAGGGTTACATCTTGAACTACAAGTTCGTTGAGGATGGCCCCCAGGGCACAATTAAGGTTGCCTTGAAGTACGATGCAAAAAACAAGGTAAACGCTATCCGCAACCTTGTACGTGTTTCATCACCCGGTTTGCGTCGTTATACGGGATACAAGGATATGCCCAGAGTGATTAATGGATTGGGTATCGCAATCTTGTCGACATCCAAAGGTGTAATGACAGACAAAGAGGCTGCTGCTGAGAAGATCGGCGGTGAGGTTCTCTGCTATGTCTACTAATAAAGGGAGGAATTGAACAATGTCTAGAATTGGTAAATTGCCTATCAGTATCCCCGAAAAGGTGACAGTAACTGTCAGCGATGACAACACAATTACTGTCAAAGGTCCTAAAGGTGAACTTTCACAGAAAATCGATCCTTCTATCGAGGTAGTTATCGAGAACGGCGTAATTACTTTCCAGTACGCCGGTGGCAAGACAGTTGCCGAGGCTACCAAGCAGGAGCATGCTTATCATGGTCTTTACAGAGCACTTGTTAACAACATGGTAATCGGTGTTTCAGCCGGTTTCACCAAGGAACTCGAGCTCGTAGGTGTTGGTTACCGTGTGAGCGAGAAGCCCAACAACGCAATTGAGTTGTTGCTCGGTTTTACTCACCCTATCTACATGCAGTTCCCTGCAGAGGTTAAGGTAACAACAAAATCAGAGAGAAATAAGAACCCGCTTATCACATTGGAGTCTTGCAACAAAGAGTTGCTTGGTCTGATTTGCGCAAAGATTCGTTCATTCCGCAAACCCGAGCCTTACAAGGGTAAAGGTGTTAAGTTTGTTGGCGAGGTTATCCGTCGCAAGTCTGGTAAGTCGGCAGGTGCTAAATAATTAAATACGTAAGCATATGACTACAAAAATAGAAAGACGGACTAAGATTAAATATAGAGTACGCAATAAGGTAACTGGTGTTGCTGAGCGTCCCCGTATGAGCGTTTTCCGCAGCAACAAACAGATCTATGTTCAGATAATCAACGACCTCACAGGTTGTACATTGGCATCAGCTTCATCACTCGGTCTTGAGGCAATGCCTAAGAAAGAGCAGGCTGCGAAAGTAGGTGAGATGATTGCACAGAAGGCTAAAGAGGCAGGTATCACAACTGTAGTATTTGACCGTAATGGCTATCTCTACCACGGGAGAATTAAAGAAGTTGCTGATGCTGCACGTAATGGTGGGCTTAAATTCTAATGAATATGGCAGTTAATAATAGAGTAAAAGTCGCAAACGACGTTGAGTTAAAAGATAGATTGGTTGCAATCAACCGTGTAACCAAGGTTACAAAGGGTGGTCGCACATTTAGTTTCTCTGCAATTGTCGTTGTTGGAAACGAGGATGGTATCATTGGTTACGGACTTGGTAAAGCAAGTGAGGTAACTGCTGCTATCGCAAAGGGCGTTGAGGCTGCTAAGAAGAATTTGGTTCGTGTTCCCGTTCTCAAGGGAACTGTACCTCACGAGCAGATCGCACGTTTCGGTGGTGCAGAAGTATTCATCAAGCCTGCATCTCACGGTACCGGTGTTGTAGCCGGTGGTGCTATGCGTGCCGTTCTTGAGAGTGTTGGTATCACTGACGTATTGGCTAAATCAAAGGGCTCATCTAACCCTCACAACCTTGTAAAGGCTACAATCGAGGCTTTGAGCTTGATGCGTGATGCACGCATGGTTGCTCAAAACAGAGGTGTAAGTATGAGTAAAGTTTTTAACGGATAAGGAGAATTATAATGGCTACTATCAAAGTAAAACAGGTGAGAAGCCGCATCGGCGCTCCCAAGACTCAGAAGCTCACACTTGATGCACTGGGCCTTACAAAAATGAACAAGGTGGTTGAATGTCAAGATAATGCCTCTGTTCGTGGTATGATTAAGAAAGTTCAGCATTTGGTTGCCATTGTTGAAGAGTAATTAATTTTTAAAAGATTTGGCTATGAAATTAAATAATCTGAAGCCTGCCGAAGGCTCAGTAAAAGCTCGCAAAAGAATTGGTCGCGGAACAGGCTCGGGTAGAGGCGGTACCTCAACCCGTGGTCACAAGGGTGCCAAGTCACGTTCGGGTTACAAGAAGAAGATCGGTTTCGAGGGCGGTCAGATGCCTTTGCAGCGTCGAGTTCCGAAGTTCGGTTTCAAGAATGTAAACCGTGTAGAGTATAAAGCTATCAACTTGTCAACACTCCAGGCTCTTGCCGAGAAGAAGTCTCTCGAGACAATCAACATCGCAGAGTTGGTTGCTGCTGGCTTCATTTCAGCTGATCAGCTTGTAAAGGTTCTCGCTAACGGTACACTTAGCGCAAAACTTACTGTAGAGGCTCACGCTTTCTCTCAAAAGGCTATCGAGGCTATCGAGGCTGTAGGTGGAACTGTAGTAAAGCTCTAAAAAATGGCTAATAAATTTTCAAACCTTAAATTTGTCCAGACAATGAAAAATATCTGGAAAATTGAGGACCTCAGAATGCGCCTGGGACTCACACTCCTCTTCGTCGCGATTTACCGTTTCGGTTCATTCGTGGTGTTGCCTGGAATTGACCCCAGCATGCTTACAAAGCTCCAGGAGCAGACAAGCGGTGGCTTGATGTCACTTCTTGATATGTTCTCGGGTGGTGCATTCTCTAACGCTTCAATATTTGCACTCGGTATCATGCCCTACATTACGGCATCTATCGTAGTGCAGCTATTGGCGATGGCTGTTCCTCATTTCCAGAAACTTCAGCGCGAGGGTGAAAGCGGTCGCCGTAAGATGAACCAGTACACACGTTATCTTACCGTGCTCATACTGTTCATCCAGGCACCTTCTTACTTGATGAACCTGCGCTACACAGCTGCAGGCGCATTCAATGAGTCGGTAAACCTGCTCCTTTTCATGGTTTCTTCAACCATCATTCTTGCTGCCGGCAGTATGTTCATCCTTTGGTTGGGTGAGCGTATCACCGACAAGGGTGTAGGAAATGGCGTATCGCTTATCATTATGATTGGTATCATTGCTCGTTTGCCCCAGGCCTTCATTCAGGAGTTCGCTTCTCGTATGTCGGCAGCAACAGGTGGTGGTGTCATCATGTTCCTCCTCGAGGTTGTTTTCCTGCTTCTGGTAATATGTGCAGCAATTGCTTTGTTGCAGGGTACTCGCAAGGTACCTGTGCAGTATGCAAAGCAGACTGCAAGCGGTGCAACATTCAGTGGTGCACGTCAGTATCTTCCTTTGAAGGTGAATGCCGCAAATGTAATGCCTATTATCTTTGCACAGGCAATAATGTTCATCCCCCTCATATTTACAGGTTTGTACACTGAGGCTGATGTTCCCACTTTCATTCGATTGATGTTGGACCACACATCATGGGTATATAATCTTGTATTCGCTCTGCTCATTATATTGTTTACATATTTCTACACAGCTATCACAATCAATCCTGTTCAGATGGCTGAGGATATGAAACGCAATAACGGCTTCATCCCCGGTATCAAACCCGGCAAGCCCACAGCAGAGTATATCGATACGGTTATGTCGCGCATTACATTGCCCGGCTCACTCTTCCTCGCTGCAATCGCAATCATCCCCTCTTTCGCCAATGTATTTGGTGTTCAGCAGGAGTTTGCACAGTTCTTCGGAGGTACATCACTCCTCATCTTGGTGGGTGTAGTTCTCGATACTTTGCAGCAGATTGAGAGTTACTTGTTGATGAGACATTACGATGGTCTGTTGAAATCGGGCCACATTAAAGGTCGTATTGGTTAATCTGATTAAGAATGATATTTCTTAAGACTACAGACGAGATAGAACTACTTCGGCAGAGTAATCTGCTAGTTGGCAAAGCTCTTGCCGAAGTAGCTAAAATTATAGAGCCGGGTGTGACAACACGTCAGCTCGACAAGGTTGCAGAGGAGTTCATTCGCGACCACGGGGCAATTCCCACATTCAAGGGATATCCCAATCACGAAGGAACACCGTTCCCAGGTTCCATTTGTGCTTCGGTAAACGAAGTAGTGGTACACGGAATACCTAATGATATTCCTCTTAAGGAGGGTGACATCATATCCGTCGATTGCGGAACATTGCTCAACGGTTTCTGTGGCGATTCATGCTACACATTCTGTGTCGGTGAGGTCGATGAAGAAACAAAAAAGTTGTTGCAAGTAACAAAAGAGGCTCTTTACCTCGGTATAGAGCAGGCTGTTCACGGCAAGCGATTGGGCGACATCGGCAGTGCGATACAGTCACATTGCGAGTCCAACGGCTTCGGAGTAGTTCGTGAATTTGTCGGTCACGGTATAGGACGCGACATGCACGAGGCCCCCGAGGTTCCCAACTACGGCCGGAAAGGCAACGGACTTCAATTACGCGAAGGAATGTGCCTCGCCATCGAACCCATGATAACCCTTGGCAAACGCCAGATATTCATGGAACGCGACGGATGGACAGTGAAGACACGCGATCGCAAGAATGCAGCCCATTTTGAGCACACCATTGCGGTGGGACGCCACGGCGCCGACATCTTGTCATCGTTTGAGTTTGTTGAAGAAGTATTAAGAAATAAAGGTTATTGATATGGCTAAACAGAATGCTATTGAACAAGATGGTACAATCGTAGAGGCATTGTCAAATGCAATGTTCCGCGTTGAATTACAGAACGGTCACGAAGTGATTGCTCACATCTCGGGAAAGATGCGTATGCATTACATAAAGATACTTCCCGGCGACAAGGTTCGCATCGAGATGTCTCCCTATGATTTGACCAAAGGCAGAATCGTATTCCGATATAAATAAAAACTAAATATTATGAAAGTAAAAGCATCTATCAAGAAACGCACCCCTGACTGCAAAATCGTTCGTCGTAACGGACGTTTGTATTTGATAAATAAAAAGAACCCCAAGTTCAAATTGCGCCAGGGTTAATTTATTGTGATAATTAAATAATATATATTCGTATATGGCTATAAGAATAGTAGGTGTAGACATTCCTCAGAACAAAAGAGGAGAGATTGCGTTGACATACATTTATGGTATCGGACGCAGCAGTGCTACCAAAATCCTCGCTAAGGCGGGTGTAGATAAAGATATCAAAGTTCAGGACTGGACAGACGATATGGCAGCCAAAGTCCGTGAGGTAATTGGCGCTGAGTACAAGGTAGAGGGTGACCTCCGCTCTGAGATCCAGTTGAATATCAAACGACTGATGGATATCGGTTGCTACCGTGGCATTCGTCACCGTATCGGTTTGCCTGTTCGTGGTCAGAGCACTAAGAACAACGCACGTACACGTAAGGGACGTAAGAAAACAGTTGCTAACAAGAAAAAAGCTACGAAATAAATAAGTAATTAATATGGCAAAGAAAACAGTTGCAACAAAAAAGAGAAATGTGAAGGTCGGTGCAAACGGACAGCTTCACGTTCACTCGTCATTCAACAACATTATCGTTAGCCTTACTAACGACGAGGGACAGGTTATCTCATGGTCTTCTGCCGGTAAAATGGGCTTCAGAGGTTCTAAGAAGAACACTCCTTATGCAGCTCAGATGGCCGCTGAGGCTTGCTCAAAGATCGCATTCGATTTGGGCTTGCGTAAAGTGAAAGCATATGTTAAAGGTCCCGGTAACGGACGTGAGTCGGCTATCCGTACAGTACATGGTGCCGGTATCGAGGTTACAGAGATCGTGGACGTAACACCGCTGCCTCACAATGGTTGCCGTCCTCCGAAGAGAAGAAGAGTATAACTTATAATATTAGAATTTAGAAATGGCTAGATATATAGGACCTAAAAGTAAGATTGCACGTCGTTTCGGTGAGCCCATCTTCGGCCCCGACAAAGTGCTTTCAAAGAAGAACTATGCTCCCGGAATGCACGGAAATAACCGTCGTCGTAAGACATCAGAGTACGGTATAATGTTGGCCGAGAAGCAGAAAGCTAAATACACTTATGGTGTTCTCGAGAAACAGTTCCGTAATACTTTCAAGAAAGCCGATTCAGCTCCCGGTATCACCGGTGAGGTTCTTTTGCAGAACTTGGAGTCACGCCTCGATAACATTGTTTATCGTCTTGGTATTGCTCCTACACGCGCAGCTGCTCGTCAGCTTGTAAGCCACTGCCACATCGTGCTTGACGGTAAAGTAAACAACATTCCTTCATGTTTTGTTAAGCCCGGCCAGATTGTAGGTGTTCGCGAGCGTTCTAAGTCTCTCGAGGTAATCCAGAACTCATTGGCTGGTTTTAACCACAGCAAGTATTCTTGGTTGGAGTGGGACGAGTCTGCAATGGCAGGTAAGTATCTCAACGTACCCGAGCGTACAGAGATCCCCGAGAACATCAAGGAGCAGTTAATCGTTGAGTTGTATAGCAAATAATAATTAACAATGGCGATATTAACATTTCAAAAACCTGATAAGGTAATAATGTTGGAGGCGACCGATTTCTTCGGAAAGTTCGAGTTTCGTCCTTTGGAACCCGGTTTCGGTACTACCGTTGGAAATGCCTTGCGTCGTATCCTTCTCTCTTCACTCGAGGGCTTTGCAATCAACTACATCCGCATTGCAGGTGTAGAGCATGAGTTCGCAACAGTTCCCGGTGTAAAAGAGGATGTTACCAACATTATATTGAATCTGAAGAAGGTTAGATTCAAAAGAGTGGTTGAGGAGTTCGAGACTGAGAAAATCTCAATCAACGTAGAAAATACAGAAGAATTCAAGGCTGGCGACATCAGCAAGTATTTAACCGGATTTGAAGTGTTAAACCCGGAGTTAGTCATTTGCCATCTCGACTCATCGGCTAAAATGCAGATTGAAATCAGCATCAACAAAGGTCGTGGTTACGTACCCTCTGACGAAAACAGAGAGTTCTGCACCGATCCTGCAATGATTCCAATCGACTCTATCTACACTCCTATACGTAATGTCATGTATCAGGTAGAGCCCTTCCGCGTTGAGCAGAAGACCGACTACGACCGTTTGGTACTTGAGATTACAACAGATGGTTCCATCCACCCGAAGGAGGCTCTTAAAGAGGCTGCAAAAATATTGATTTACCACTTCATGTTGTTCTCAGATGAGAAGATCACCATCGAGACCAGCGATATGGACGGTAATGAAGAGTTCGACGAAGAGGTACTGCACATGCGTCAGTTGCTGAAGAGCAAGTTAGTTGACTTGAACCTTTCAGTACGTGCTCTTAACTGTCTCAAGGCTGCCGATGTTGAAACACTTGGTCAGTTGGTACAGTATAACAAAACAGACCTTCTTAAGTTCCGTAACTTTGGTAAGAAATCGCTCACTGAGCTTGATGATTTGCTCGAGAGTCTGAATCTTTCGTTTGGAACAGATATTTCAAAATACAAATTAGATAAAGAATAATTATGAGACATAAAAAATCTTTTAATCATTTGGGCCGTACTGCATCTCACCGTAAGGCTATGTTGTCTAACATGGCAATCTCGTTGATCATGCACAAAAGAATCACTACGACCCTCGCAAAGGCAAAGGAGTTGAAAAAATTCGTTGAGCCTTTGATCACAAAGTCTAAAGAAGACACAACAAATTCTCGTCGTGTAGTATTCAGCTACTTGCAGAACAAGGAGGCTATCATCGAACTTTTCGGTACAATTTCTGAGAAGGTTGCTGAGCGTCCCGGTGGTTACACACGCATCATTAAGCTCGGTAGCCGTCTTGGTGACGCAGCTGAGATGTGTTTCATCGAGTTGGTTGACTTCAACGAGAATATGGCTAAGCCCGCTGCCAAGAAGGCACGTACACGTCGTTCAGGCAAGAAGGCTGCCGCTCCTGTTGCAACAGAGGCACCTGCTGAGGAAGCAGCTGCAGAATAAGCCAAAATACGAATATCCCAATAAGGGAGATGTTATACTGAAAGTTTGCCGAGCGTGAGTTCGGCAAACTTTTTTTTATCATTATTTATATTTTCTTCGGTTGTTTTTTCTCGTCATCGATGCTATATTTGCACTTATAAACAACCAACCCATGGGTATTATAAAGAAAATAGTATATCCGATACTTCTTGCCACCATTCTTGTGGCATGTTCATCGACCAATGCCTCGCAGGTGATGGCGACGATGAGTGGTTTGCAGGCAGGCGCCACATTGGGCGGCGCCATTGGCGGAATGACATCGCGCTCACACCGCGGATACTTCCGAGGAACCACTATTGGAGCGATTTCGGGCGCAGCAATAGCTGCAATATCCACAGCCCCACGCAAGCCCCGTGCCGAGCGCGACGACAATTATTCCCAGTACAACGATTCGCCACGCCGCTCCAAAAAGAAGCCGGCTACGAAATATCCTTCGCCCCTCTCAGGTCTTCGAAGCGATGTGCGCGTAACTAATGTCGTTTTCCGCGACGCATCGGGTGACGCTGTGCTACAGCCCGGCGAGTCGGCAACACTCAGCTACGACGTCATCAACGTGACCCCCAACGTCATACCTCTGCTGTTACCGCGCATGGAGCTTGAGCGCAACGCTTCGCACATACATATTTCGCCCATGCAGGGAATCACCCATTTGCAGCCGGGCGAAGGTGTGCGATACTCCGTCACCCTCACCGCCGACCGCAAGGTAAAAGGAGGCGACACCCAGGTGCTCTTCTACCTCTCCTCGGACAACGGCGCCACCTACACCGCGATGAATACATTCCAGTTCAGAACAAAGAAATAATCGGGCAATCGGCTTATGTATTAAATTTCTTTGTATCTTCGCATGATAAAAATAATCCTCACCAACAGAGTATAAAATATACACAATATGCAGAACAAAATGAAACCGGGCACCATGTGTGTGCAGGCAGGATGGACACCCAAGAAAGGTGAGTCCAGAGTATTGCCGATATTCCAGAGTACTACATTCAAATACGAAACAAGCGAGCAGATGGCACGCCTCTTCGACCTCGAGGACAGCGGCTATTTCTATTCTCGTCTTCAGAACCCCACCGTTGATGCAGTCGGCTCAAAGATTGCCGCTCTCGAGGGTGGTGTCGGTGCAGTCATGACCTCATCGGGCCAGGCAGCCAATTTTTATGCTATCTTCAACATCTGCCAGGCGGGCGACCACTTCGTGTCGGCAAGCACCATTTATGGCGGTACATACAACCTCTTCTCGGTGACAATGAAGAAGCTCGGTATCGACGTGACCTTCGTCGATGCAGACGCATCGGAGGAGGAGATACAGGCAGCCTTCCGTCCCAATACCAAGGCTCTCTTTGGCGAGACAATCTCTAACCCCAGCGTTAATGTGCTCGACCTCGAGAAATTCGTACGCATTGCCCACAAGAACGGCGTGCCCGTCATCGTGGATAATACCTTTGCAACCCCCGTTAACTGCCGTCCCATAGAGTGGGGTGTAGATATCGTAACTCATTCAACTACAAAGTATATGGACGGTCACGCAGTAGCTGTAGGTGGCGCGGTTATCGACAGCGGTAATTTCGATTGGGAAGCATATCACGATAAATTTACCTGCCTCACCGAGCCCGACGATTCATACCACGGCCTCGTCTATACAAAAGCATTCGGCAAGGCAGCATACATCACCAAGATGGTTGCACAGGTGATGCGCGACCTTGGTGCAATGATGGCCCCCGAGAACGCCTTCCTCCTGAACCTCGGTCTCGAGACACTCCATTTGCGCATGCCCCGTCACTGTGAAAATGCCCAGAAGGTGGCCGAATACCTCGAGGCACATCCCATGGTCGAGTGGGTTAATTTCTGCGGTCTTCCCAGCAGCAAGTACAATGCACTTGCCAACAAGTATCTGCCCAACGGCGCTTGCGGCGTTCTCGCCTTCGGCATCAAGGGTAGCAAAGAGGATGCCATCCGTTTCATGGATACACTCAAGCTGATTGCCATCGTGACACACGTAGCCGATGCTCGTTCATGCATCCTGCACCCCGCAAGCCACACACACCGCCAGCTCACCGACGAGCAACTGATAGAGGCAGGTGTAGCTCCCGACCTTATGCGTCTGTCGGTCGGAATAGAGGATGTCGAGGATATCATCGCCGACCTCGAGCAGGCATTCCAGACACTTGGATAATTCAGAAAACACAATCTGTAAATACCAATAGAGCGACAGAGGCTTGGCGGCAACATGCGCCGGCTCCTCTGCCGCTCTATTTTTTCGCAAACCATGACCCCTCAACTACTTGAATACAATCTGAGCCCCGATGTAACAGCCTTCTCCACCATGCGCGACGGCGGAGTGGGGCAGGGCACATACAGCTCGTTCAATATCACCCACTATTGCGGCGACAGCCCCGAAAATGTCGCAGCCAACAGAGCGCTCTTGTGCGACAGGCTCGCCATAGAGGATGCGCGCCTTATATTGCCCCGCCAGACACACGGCACCGAGGTGCTGTATGTCGATGCAGCGTTTCTTGCCCTCGACCGCGAGGCGCAGACCGAGCGGCTCAACGGCGTCGATGCACTCTTCACCCGCGAGCTGGGGCTCTGCATAGGCGTTTCAACCGCCGACTGCGTCCCCATTCTCATCTACGACGAACCCACGCACGCGGTGGCAGCCATACACGCCGGCTGGCGCGGAACCGTGCAGCGCATCACCGAGAAAACCATTTCGGCTATGGCCAGCTCTCTCTCCCTGCCTAGTGCAAAGGCTGTGATAGCCCCCAGCATCTCCCTGGACGCTTTCGAGGTGGGTGACGAGGTTTACGACACATTTCGCGACGCCTCGTTCCCTATGCAACAGATAGCCAAACGCTACGGTGCCAAATGGCATATAGACCTGTGGGAGGCCAACCGATTGCAGTTGCTCGCCTGCGGCTTGCGCCCCGAAAATATAACCGTCAGCGGAGTGTGCACACACGCTTCGCACGAACAATTCTTCTCGGCACGCCGTTTGGGCATCTCCTCGGGCCGAATATTCAACGGAATAATGATAAAGTGACGGCGACGGTGAATCTGCCGTGCCAACCCCTCAGCATGCATATCGTACGCTCTGTATGCACCCGCGATTTGTGTGCTTTTTTTTATAAAAAAAGAGCTTATTTGTTCAAATTTCATTTATTTATACTTGATATGTCATAAATACACCGTATCTTTGTCTAAATTTTATAAACAACATCTATGAAAATCTTAAAACTTTTATTGATTGCGTGCTTGTTCACATTGACAGCACAGGCACAGAAGAAGTATGAGCTTGCATCGCCCGACGGCAAGCTGAAGACAAACATCACAGCAGGTAAGCAGCTTACCTACGACATTGTTTTCAACGGTCAGCAGGTAATCGCAGCTGCTCCCATCTCTATGGCATTGGAAAATGGCGAGGTATGGGGCGAAAACGACAAACCTACAAGCGCAAAACGCAAGAGCGTAAGTGCTAAGGTTGCTTCTCCTTTCTACCGTGCAACAGAGATGGAGGACAACTACAATCAGCTTGTTCTTTCTTTCAAAGGCAACTGGAGCGTTGAGTTCCGCGCCTACAACGATGGTATCGCTTACCGTTTCGTTAGCAAGAACAAGAAAGCTTTCAACGTTGTAAACGAAGAGGTTAACCTTCAGTTCAATTCAGATGCCAAGGGTACAGTTCCCTTCGTAATCCGTGGTTCAGACGGTAACTACGAGTCACAGTTCTTCAATTCATTCGAGAACCAGTACACTGTAAAGAACCTTTCTGAGCTCAACAAGAAACGTCTTATCTTCCTCCCCGCAATGGTAGAGGTTGAGAACAACGTAAAAATCTGTTTCACAGAGACTGACCTCAACAATTATCCCGGTCTTTACCTCAGCACAGAGAAGGGCGAGAACCTCCTCAGCGGTGTATTTGCAAAATACCCCAAGGCACTCGAGCAGGGTGGTCACAACAACCTCCAGATGAAGATTAAGGAGCGCGAGAACTACATTGCAAAGGTAGAGGCTCCCCGTTCATTCCCCTGGCGTATCGCTGTTGTATCTGACAAGGATATCGACATCGCAAATTCAAACCTCAGCTACCTCCTCGCAGCCCCTTCAAAGGTTGACGATATCTCATGGATCAAGCCCGGTAAGGTAGCTTGGGAGTGGTGGAACTGCTGGAACATCGACGGCGTAGATTTCAACACCGGTGTTAACAACGCTACATACAAGGCATACATCGACTTCGCAGGTCGCAACGGTATCGAGTATGTAATCCTCGACGAGGGTTGGGCAGTAAACAAGAAGGCCGACCTCATGCAGGTTGTTCCCGAGATCGACCTCAAAGAGCTCATCGCTTATGCAGCTGAGCGCAACGTAGGTATCATCCTTTGGGCTGGTTACTATGCATTCGACCGCGACATGGAGAACGTATGTAAGCACTACTCAGAGATGGGCGTTAAAGGTTTCAAGGTTGACTTCATGGACCGCGACGACCAGATGATGACAGACTTCAACTTCCGCGCAGCAGCGATGTGTGCTAAGTACAAGCTCCTTCTCGACCTCCACGGAACACACAAGCCCGCCGGTCTTAACCGCACATACCCCAACGTACTCAACTTCGAGGGCGTTTACGGTCTTGAGCAGGCTAAGTGGGAAGATCCCAAGATCCTCGATCACGTAACATACAACACACAGCTCCCCTTCATCCGCCAGGTATCTGGTCCTATGGATTACACACAGGGTGCTATGCTCAACTCAACAAAGGGCAACTACAAACCCAACTACTACGAGCCTATGAGCCAGGGTACACGTTGCAACCAGTTGGCACTTTACGTTATCCTCGAGTCGCCTCTGAACATGCTTTGCGACAACCCCAGCAACTACGAGCGTGAGCCCGAGTGCACAAAGTTCATCAGCGCAATCCCCACAACATGGGACGAGACTAAGGTTATCGACGGTAAGATTGGTGAGTACGTTGTAACAGCACGCCGCAAGGGTGACACATGGTACATCGGTGGTATCACCAACTGGCACGGTCGCACAATCGAGGTTGACCTCTCATTCCTCGGTGGCAAGACTATGAAGGGTGAACTCTTCCGCGACGGTATCAATGCATGGAAGAAGGCACGTGACTACAAACGCGAGGAGAAGAGCGTAGATACAAGCAAGAAATTCAAGATCTACATGGCTCCTGGTGGTGGTTTCTCACTCAAACTCCAGTAATAGAGCATCAGGTCTATCCTGAATAGATAAAATAGGTTGCGTCAATATCCATTTGACGCAACCTATTTCTTTTTTCTCTTGTAAAGATATTCTTCACTCGCTTAAAAAAAATATTCAAGCAAGCTTGATATTATTTGGCCTTGCCGAAATTCGTTTTCACTCGTTGTTAATAAAAACAATTTTATTAACTCGTTTATATGAATTTTTGCTCGTTTGGTGCTATCTTTGAGATAAACCTCGAAGATAGCCTTCACTCGCTTAAAAAAATATTCAAGCAAGCTTGATATTATTTTGCTCGTTTGGTGCTATCTTTGTAGTGAAATAGAATCCATACAATTATGAACGAGATAAACAGAACGGAAATATCTACCATTGGTGAGTTCGGACTTATAGAACACCTTACATCAGACATAACACCTGTCAATCAGGAAACGAAGCTCGGTGTCGGCGACGACGCTGCCATTTTGCAGTTCAACGACGACGAAGAGGTGCTTGTTTCTACCGACATGCTCATGGAGGGAATACATTTCGACCTCACATATGTACCCTTGAAACACCTTGGATACAAATCGGCGATAGTAAATTTCTCCGATATATATGCCATGAACGGTACTCCTAAGCAGATAACCGTTTCCATTGCTCTCGGCAAGCGTTTTTGCATAGAGGATATGGAGGATTTCTATGCAGGGCTCAAATTGGCGTGCGAGCGCCACAATGTGGATATTGTCGGCGGCGACACCACCTCGTCTCTCACCGGTCTTGCCATCAGCATTACTGTTATAGGCACCGCTCCCAAGGGAAAGAGCGTTAAGCGCAGCGGAGCGAAAACCACCGACCTCATATGCGTGTCGGGCGACCTCGGTGCGGCCTATATGGGCTTGCAGTTGCTCGAACGCGAGAAGATAGCCACTATGGACCAAGAGGGCGTGCAGCCCGATTTCGCTGGCAAGGAGTACCTGCTCGAGCGCCAGCTGAAGCCCGAGGCTCGTCGCGATATAATAGAGCGTCTGCGCGAAGCCAATGTAACCCCCACAGCTATGATGGACATTTCGGACGGCTTGTCATCCGAGCTGTTGCACATTTGCAAGCAGAGCAAGGTGGGATGCAGAATATACGAGGATAAAATCCCTGTCGATTACCAGACTGCGATAATGGCCGAGGAACTGAACCTCAATGTCATCACCTGTGCCCTCAATGGCGGCGAGGACTACGAACTGCTGTTCACCGTTCCTATTGCCGACCACGAGAAGGTTGCATCCATGAAGGATGTACGCCTCGTAGGCCACATTGTGAAAGAGGAACTCGGAGCAGCCCTCATCACCCGCGATGGCGTCGAAATGGAGCTCAAGGCGCAAGGTTGGAATCCCATGAAGAGCAAGTAGGATGTTTGCCCACTATCTTCTACAGATAATAATGCTGCTGGCCGGTGTTGTCTCCCTGCTGGCAGCACTATTCAATTACGAATGGTTCTTCGGTGCAAGAAACGCCCAGCCCGTCGTTAAGTACATAGGGCGTCGCAACGCCCGCCTTCTTTATGGCGCAATGGGCGTTCTGCTCATCTTCTCGGCGCTCTTTTTCTACCATCGCATTTCACACCTGTCGTGAACAAAAAAGCGTTCGGTGACGGTCGCTACCATAGAGGGGCACGCATTGTGCCTCTTTTTTTATAGACGCAAATTTTGTAAATAGAGCTTCGGCTCCGTACCTTTACACAGCTACTAAACCAACCCCATATATGGCTCGACAAATACTCATATTGCTGTTGCTGCTGTTGCCGCTATTCTCCTGTGGCAGCGACGACGCCTATCCCTATACACAGATAGAGAACGACGACTATGCAACGCGTGTATATACCCTGCAAAACGGAGTGAAACTATATCTTACGCAGAACGGCGTCGCTCCACGTGTAGCGCTCTCGCTCTGCTTCCCGTCGATGACAGCCGCCGGGCTTGATACTCTTTACACCCCTTCGCGCCGCTCGGCCGAATATCCGCTTCTTGCCGCCCGCATTGGCTCCAACGGGGCTGTTGTGCACGAGCAGGGCTCTTCGCTGCTCATCAGTGACGATATTCCAGCCTCCGAGCTGGAGAACTGGTCTATCATCATGCGTGGCACGTTCCGCAAATTCCCCGTGGGGCTATCTGTGGTGGTGTCGGGCGACATCGATTTCGCCGAGGCGGTAACCCTTCTTCGTCGCCACTTCGCCGATGTTCCCATGTTCGAGCCATCTGCCGTTGCACTGTCATCGGCCGACGATGCCCGATGGCTGCTGAACGCGGTGCCCGTTGCCGACAGCTTCGTTCGGAAAATAGAAGCGGGTACCATTGCCGCCGCCGATGTCGATGCGATAAAAAATAATTACGCCCTGTTGTGCGAATCGGAATTTTACGACAACGCCTTTCGCGCCCGCGCAATCTCCTATGTGGCCTTGCGTTCGTGTGCCGGTGGCGATGCGGGCTTCCTTGCCCATCGCCTCGATTCGGTAACCGCAGCCTCGTTCCGCGCCCTCAAGCCAATGAAGCTCGGTAGGCGTCCGCTCGCTCCCGACAGCATCGATGCCACAGCAAGCAACAGCATCAAGCTGCTCGCTCCGCCACCCACCAAAGTGCTTTTCCCCGATGCAGACAACCTCGAGGTGCACTTCGCGCCCTACCGCCCGCATTTTATTGTCGGCGACGAGAGCCGCGATGTCTATCGCCTTGCACTGCTTGTTCCCGCGTCGGTCGTTCCCGCGTCCATCATGTCGGCCATAGCCAGGTATGTGAACAGCCGCTTCGAATCCCTTGCCACCGATTTTGTGGCCGAGGTGGCTGGCACTTCGTTGGCGCTCTGTCTGAAAGGGCGTGGCAACGATGCCGCCGTGGCAATCCCCCATGCGGTGGCACGACTGAAGGAATTGCTCCGTGCGCGCCCGCTGTACGACTATCTGCTGTCGCAAGGCGAGACGCTCGCTGCCGATAAACGTACCCTTGCGAATATCGCACCCATGTCGGTGGCATATGCAAAGGGCGGCAACCGTGTTTGCGGCCTTCGTGCCATAGCCGACAGCTTCGCCGAGCAGCTTTTCTCTCCCACCACCGAAATCCTCTACAGCGGCGACAACGCCGACAAGGTGCGCGAGTCGCTGATGCCGCTTTTCGGCACCACCCCTGTGGCAGCCGCCGGCAGCTATGCCGAGCCCGGTGATACGGCAGCCGCGTGCTACATATTACCCCTAGCCACCGATGGTGTAACAGCAATAAACATCTCCGATGATACCCCCGATGCAGCCGACGCCGCAGCAATGCTCGTCCACAATGTGGCGGTGCAGTTGTCCCGCGCGCCACAGACAGGCTTCTATTCCAATGGCGCTTTGGTTGCGCCCCATTCCGCGTCGGAGCAGTTGCCCTTCTCGCGCGAGCTCTTTTCGGCTGCCCAATCCATGTTGCTCTATGGCCTGTCGAGCATCGGCAGCGATGCCCCCGGCCTTTTCCGCGAATATCAGCACCGTCGCTTTGCGGGGCACTCCTCCGCAGTGCTTTACGACGCCCTTATAGGGCTCGACTACTCCGATGTCGAAGAGCTTTACGACAGATGCAGCCGCCGTGCAACCACCCGATTTGTTATAGGCAAGGGCAGCTCGGCTGCCATGCAGATGCTCATGCGACAGGGCGGGGCGGTGCTGCTCACCCTCGACGAAGTTTTCGGTTACTGATGCCTGTACAATTTGTGTATAATGCCGAAAATGACTATCTTCGCAGACTGTAAAAGAGAATAGCCGATGAAAGAATTTATTATATCAGAAACCAAGGTCGAAACCGCAATCCTTATTGGTCTTATCACCCCGTATCAAGACGAGCGCAAGACAAACGAGTATCTCGATGAGCTCGATTTTCTTGCAAGCACAGCCGGTGCGGTAGTGGTTAAACGCTTCACACAGCGCATCGACCGTCCCCATCCCGTAACCTATGTCGGCAGCGGTAAGCTGGTCGAGATTGGCGCATACATAGAGGAGCGCAAGGATAGCGACGAAGAGATAGGTATGGTTATCTTCGACGACGAACTGTCGGCCAAGCAGTTGCGTAACATCGAGAAAGAACTGAAAGTGAAGATTCTTGACCGTACATCGCTCATTCTCGATATCTTTGCCATGCGAGCACAGACAGCCCATGCCAAGGTGCAGGTCGAGCTTGCCCAGTACAAATATATGCTTCCCCGTCTGCAGCGTCTGTGGACCCACCTTGAGCGCCAGGGTGGCGGCTCGGGTAGCGGCAAGGGCGGTAGCGTGGGACTCCGTGGTCCGGGTGAAACACAGCTCGAGATGGACCGCCGTATCATCCTCAACCGCATGTCGTTGCTTAAGGAGCAGTTGCAACAGATTGACCGCCAGAAGGCTACACAGCGCAAAAATCGCGGTCGCCTTATACGTGTGGCGCTTGTCGGTTACACCAACGTAGGCAAATCTACCCTCATGAACCTGTTGGCCAAGAGCGAGGTGTTCGCCGAGAACAAACTGTTTGCTACCCTCGACACCACTGTCCGTAAGGTGATAATAGAGAACCTTCCCTTCCTGCTCTCCGACACCGTAGGATTCATTCGCAAGCTGCCCACCGACCTTGTGGAGTCGTTCAAATCTACCCTTGACGAGGTGCGCGAGGCCGACCTGCTGTTACATGTGGTCGATATTTCGCACCCCGATTTCGAAGAGCAGATAGAGGTAGTAAACAAGACACTTGCCGACCTCAACTGCGGCGACAAGCCCATGATGGTCATTTTCAACAAGGTCGATGCGTACAAAAATGTCCCCAAAGAAGAGGACGACCTCACTCCGCGAACCAAAGAGAATTTCACTCTCGACGAGCTTAAATCCACATGGATGGGCCGCCTCGCCGATAACTGCCTGTTTATTTCGGCACGCGAGCGCACCAATATCGACAATCTGAAAGAGGTTATCTACAAGCGCGTGTGCGAATTGCATGTGCAGAAATACCCCTATAACGATTTCCTTTACCCCACATACGATGAGTAAATCACACAAAATAAATGCAAGCGCCCTATTTGCTGTAAATGCAGAGAGGGTGCTTGTTTTTTCTCTATCTCGCTTCTTTTCAACGAGCCAACCACCGCAAAACATCGCCGGCAATCGAATAGCATCCGTTCTTCTGCGCCCAATGGCGCGTTGCACATAAAAAATAGGGATTTCCCCCTAAATTATAGGGAATTTCCCCCGATTTATAATTTCTATAAATTTTATATTTGCAACAGACAATAAAAACAGCCCTATGCTACGCAAAATACTATCTATCGCACTTCTGTTAATGGTCGCTCTTTTCGCTCACGCCGACGAAAAGGATCTTGACACCCTTGTGCTGAAGAGCCTTACTGTCAGCAGCATGCTGCCGCAGGAGCGCGTATATTTGCACTTCGACAACAGCGGTTACTATCTTGGCGAAACAATGTGGTTCAAGGCATACGTTACTGGTAGCTATGGCCCGGTCATTGCCGGCCCGCAAAGCCGCGTGCTCTATGTGGAGCTTTGCGCCCCCGAGGGCTACGTGGTGGAAACGAAAAAATACAAGCTCGACGACAAAGGATGCTGTCATGGCGAATTTGACCTTAAACCCTCGCTGCTCTCCGGCTACTACGAAGTGCGAGCCTATACACGCTATATGCTCAATTGGGGCGACGATGCAATCTTTAGTCGCGTGTTTCCTGTATATGACCAAGTGAACGGCGACAACTACGACTTTATGAACATGCTCGACCGCAAGCGTGGAATCTACTATCGTGGCAAATGGGTCACGCAAGAGGGCAAGGACCCCACGCTTGCATTCTATCCCGAGGGCGGACATCTTGTCGCAGGCATTGAAACGAAAATCGCATTCGAGCTACGCGACAAGAGCGGAAAACCACTGAACGACACTATAGCCATTTTTGCCGATAAGGAACTGTTGACTACAACGGCTGCCACTCACGATGGCAGGGGTTTTTTTATGTTCACTCCACGGGCAGATATAAAATATCGCGCCGAGGTCAAGCATGGCAAAAAGGAGTATAAATTTGAATTGCCGGCAATAGAGAACAATGGAGCAACCGTTGCCGTAAGACACGATGGCGACAGCGTGCGGTTCGCGGTAACATGCAACATGCCTGCCCAAGCAACATCTATTGTAATCCTCAACCGCAATCAGGCATATGTATATAAAAAGGATATAACAACCCTTGCCATGCACCGCGACAAGCTGCGCGAGGGCGTGAATCGCTTTCTGCTGCTCACAGCCGACGGCGCCCCTCTGTGCGAGAGGATGTTCTTTGTAAAACACTCCTCACCGCAACAAGGCGACCTTGTTCCTGTTAGGCTGAAAGCGGAAATTAACGGACAAAATGCCGAGGAAAAAGTTTTTTTCGCTCCTTATAGCAGACTGACGGTAAAAATCAGCAGCGAGGATGGTTCGCCGCTTCCTTATCATGGCAGTTTTTCGGTGGCGGTAACAGACGAAGAGTACAGCGTAATAACAAGCTACTCGAACAATATCTACACAGATATGTTGCTCTCTTCCGAGCTCAAAGGATACATTCCTGCCGCATCGCAATACTTCGACGATGACAGCGAGAATACCCGCAACAACCTCGATCTGCTGATGCTCACCAACGGCTGGACATCGTACGATTGGAACATGCTTGCCAATATCGACAGCTGTTTCTCCATAAAGCATCCGATAGAATACGGCATACAGATAAAGGGTTGCTTTATGAAAAAGATACCTGTAAAGAAACTCGGTAAGATGGGCACATTCAGGATAATACCTCTAAAAAACATAAAGGTGAACTTCGATTTTGCATATAATGGCAAAATGGTAAGTTGTTATGAGTTCAAGACAGAGGCAGGGGGAAAATTCCAGTTGGAACTGGATGACTTCTATGGTAAAAAGTACGCAGCACTCACTCCCGTGCTTACCGGAAATCAGATACAGGATACTATTTTCAAATTCTCTATAGACAAATACTTTTCGCCCAAATTCCGTCTGTACGACTATTGGCAATGGAATAGGGGCTACAGGCCGGGAAACAAAAAGGCAGGAAACGAGACAATTATAGATGTATTCGGAAGAAACAAGCTCGAAGAGGTGAATATAATAGCCAAGCCGCATACGGGCCGTGCAACCCGTCCTCCCAAGAGCGAAATTCGCCTCGATTTTATGGACGAGTGGGAGTATGCGCAGGATGTAAGCTATGTATATACACCTCACGATAACTGGATGATGAGCAAGGCCGGAGAAACAAACGACATCTTTGAGGATGTCAATCTTGCCGATGAAATAGAGAACAGGATATATGCCCAATACGATTATATATCAGAGAGCAACTATATTTCCGAAGAGTATAATCACATGGCGTTGACTACTTCGACAGATAACTGGCGCGTGTATGGCTGGGAAGGCCCTCGCCACCATGCTTACGAAAATGTACTTACAGCATACGAAGTGTTGCAGAGCGCCTTTTGGCGGCACAACTACAATTGGGCATATTGGGTGAAGATGATAGTGCCGCAGGGGGAGTACAGCAGCGAAGAGATTCCGCTCGAGGACAAAGAGTACATAAAAGGTAAAACCCCCATAAAAATGATGGACTTTAAGGAGATAGTAATCCGCAGCGACGAGCCTACATTGAAGCAGTTCAGGAATGAACGATGGTACGGCCAAAGGAGCGCATTTCTCAATAAAGGGAAATTCCGTTCATTCTACTTCGGCTTTCTGCTCCGCAGCTCCATCACCCCGCAGGACGACAAAGAGATAGACGGTTATCCCGGAAATACTGTGTTTCGCAACCAGATGGCAAGAGGGGGGTTAGTGAAGTTGAAAACGGGCTTGAGAGGCGCTGCCGGCTCTGATACCCAAAAACGCAAGAACGTTAATGGAGTTGATGTGATAGACATGGAAACTGGTGTAAAATCGTATAACACAGATTTGGTGTTCCAGCAAAAAATGTATCCCGAACATCCAAATTTTGTCGCTTGCTTCATCCCTAACAAAGGAAAAGAAAAATTACCGGGGGGACTAGTTCCCGAAATAGCCGTAAAGAGTGTACGCCGCTACACCTGCGTGATGGGATACAACAAAAGCAAAAAATTCTATTCGCCTAATTACTCAATAAAGAAGCCGGACGAAAAAACAAAGGATTACCGTCGTACGTTACAATGGATTCCCAATGCCGAAGTGGGTGACGATGGATGTATCACATTCAAATTGAACAACAATGGTAAGGAAAGTATCCTGTTGCTGAATGTTGCGGGAATGCATAAAGACAAATTTTATACCATTGAATAAACTAAGCATGTATTTGAAGTTTAACTAATTACATAAGGGAGGCCCTGGGCAAATAACACGTGTTGCGCAAATCGTTACAAATATTAGCCTTGCTGTTCGTCTGCATGTTCGTCCACGGTCAAACGCCGTTGGATACCCTTGCTATGCGCGCTGTCATGGTCAACCAACTATTCCCGCAGGAGAGGGCGTATCTCCATTTCGATAACACCGCCTACTACCTGGGTGAAACCATGTGGTTCAAGGCATACACCACCAGCTACCTTACAGACGAAGATAAGCCGCTGAGCAGGGTCGCGAACTGGGCAAGGTGAAGGCTATAGAATACGAGCTGTTCAATTTTTATAAGTAGGGCCGGCTTGCACATCGTGACGGGCGTGTGTGCGCTCAAAAGCATGTAATATTTGCGAGCAATGCCAAATATTTGCAAAAATATTTTTTGTTTTCGCAAATGTTTGCGAAATTTGGGGGCATATACCGTCAGGTATGAAATGAATTATCAAACAAATTGACCATCATAATCATGGCAGAACAGACAAAAATTAAAGAACTCGACCAGGTTATCGTGCGCTTTTCGGGTGACTCGGGCGACGGTATGCAGTTGGCGGGTAACATTTTTTCCACAATATCGGCAACGGTAGGAAACGACATCTGTACATTCCCCGATTATCCCGCAGATATTCGCGCCCCGCAGGGTGTGCTCACCGGTGTATCGGGTTTCCAGGTGCACATTGGCGCCGATAAAGTATTGACACCCGGTGACGCGTGTGACGTGCTCGTGGCTATGAACCCCGCAGCGTTGAAGACACAGTGTAAGTATTGCAAGCCTACAGGTGCTATCATCATCGACTCCGATTCGTTCACAGCGAAAGACCTCGAGAAGGCTGAATTCAAAACCGACGATCCAATTGCGGAATTGGGCATTAAGAACGACATTATCAGTTGCCCCATATCATCGATGTGTGTAGAGAGCCTCAAGGATAGCGGCCTCGACAACAAGAGCATGCTTCGTTGCAAGAATATGCTTGCACTGGGTATCGTGTGCTGGATATTCGACCGCGATTTGAAGCTCGCCGAGGGTATGATCAGAGCGAAATTTGCCAAGAAGCCCGAGATAGCCGAGGCTAACATCAAGGTGCTGAACGACGGATATAATTTCGGTCACAATACACACGCATCTATCTCGCACACATATCGCATAGAGAGCAAGGGCGAAAAGGCCAAGGGCCTCTATATGGATATTAACGGTAACAAGGCTACAGCCTATGGTCTTATGGCGGCTGCCGAGAAGGCAGGGCTCAAATTGTTCCTCGGCTCGTACCCCATTACCCCCGCGACAGATATTCTTCACGAGCTTGCAAAGCACAAATCGATGGGTGTAATCACCATGCAGGCCGAGGACGAAATTGCAGGTTGTGCATCGGCTGTGGGCGCTGCCTATGCAGGTGCTCTGGCATGTACATCTACTTCGGGCCCCGGTGTCTGCCTCAAGAGCGAGGCTATAAACCTTGCGGTAATCACGGAGCTTCCCTTGGTTATCATCAACGTGCAGCGTGGCGGCCCCTCTACCGGTCTTCCCACAAAATCGGAGCAGACCGACCTGTTGCAGGCACTCTTTGGCCGTAACGGCGAGAGCCCTCTGCCCGTAATCGCAGCCACATCGCCCACCGACTGTTTCGATGCAGCATACAACGCATGTAAAATAGCTGTTGAGCACATGACCCCCATCGTGCTTCTCACCGACGCATTCATTGCCAATGGTTCGGCTGCTTGGAAGCTTCCCGACATCAACGAATATGCAGCTATCACTCCCAATTTCGTGACACCCGCGATGGCCGAGGGATGGACGCCCTATATGCGTAATCCCGAATCGGGCGCTCGCTATTGGGCTGTTCCCGGTACTCCCGGATTCATGCACCGCATCGGTGGTCTCGAGAAGAGCAACGCCACCGGCGCCATCTCCACAGCTCCCGACAACCACGAACTTATGGTGAAACTGCGTGCCGAGAAGGTTGACCGCATTGCCGACAGCATCCCTAACGTAGAGGTTTATGGTGCCGAGGATGCCGACCTGCTCATCGTAGGTTTCGGCGGCACATACGGCCACTTGCGCGAGGCTGCCGACGAGCTCATCAAGCAGGGCAAGAAGGTGGCACACGCCCACTTTACATACATCAATCCGTTGCCTCGCAACGCTGCCGAGGTGCTCACACGCTACAAGAAAGTAGTGGTAGCCGAGCAGAACCTTGGTCAGTTCGCAGCCTTCCTGCGCATGAAGATCGACGGATTCAATCCCTATCAGTATAACGAAGTAAAAGGACAGCCTTTCACCGTATCGAACTTGGTAGAGGCCTTTACTAAAATAATGGAGGAATAAGCCATGAGTGAATATACAGTACAAGATTTTAAATTCGGACAGCCTCGTTGGTGTCCCGGATGTGGCGACCACTCGTTCCTGGGTGCGTTGCACAAGGCAATGAGCGAGCTCGGAGTTGCTCCTCATCAAACAGCCGTAATCTCGGGTATCGGTTGCTCATCGCGCCTTCCCTATTATATGAATACATATGGTTTCCACACTATTCACGGTCGTGCGGCTGCCATTGCAACCGGCGTTAAGATAGCCAACCCCGAGCTGACCGTTTGGCAGGTATCGGGCGACGGCGACGGCCTTGCTATCGGCGGTAACCATTTCATTCACGCAGTGCGTCGTAATATCGACCTCAACATGATTTTGTTGAACAACCGCATTTACGGTCTTACCAAAGGACAGTACTCGCCCACATCGGCACGTGGTTTTGTCAGCAAATCGTCGCCCTATGGCACCGTAGAGGATCCCTTCACTCCCGCAGAGCTCTGCTTCGGTGCGCGTGGACGCTTCTTCGCTCGTTGCGTGGCTACCGACATGCCTGTGGCTGTTGAGTGCCTCAAGGCGGCTGCACAGCACAAGGGTGCTGCGGTTACCGAGGTGTTGCAGAACTGTGTAATCTTCAATAACGGCACACACGACAGCGTTTACAACAAAGAGGGCCGTGCCAAAAATTCAATCCACCTTGTTCATGGCAAGCCCATGATATTCGGCGAGAACAACGAGTATGGCCTCGTGCAGGAGGGCTTCGGGTTGAAGGTGGTGAAGATTGGCGAGAACGGAATCACCGAGAAGGATATTCTTGTTCACGATGCACACTGCGCCGACACCACATTGCACCTGAAACTGGCGTTGATGCAGGGTCCCGAATTCCCCATCGCGCTCGGTGTTATCCGCGATGTGGATGCTCCCACATACAACGATTCAATCTACGAGCAGATAGAGGAGGTTAAGCAGATGAAGAAATATCACAATTTCACCGAGCTGCTTGCAACCAACGAAACCTGGGAGATTAAGTAACAGATAATTACAGATAGTATAGAAGGTTGCTGTGCAGATTATTCTGCCGGTAACCTTCTGTTGTTTACAGACAATGCCTATGAAAAAAATATTGATGATTTCGGCCATAGCCGCGGCGCTTTCTTCGTGCGCGGGTGGCGAGAAATATTTCGAAAAGCACGCGGTGATACCCGATAGCGCGACGGTGGAGCAGATTATGGATATTGCCGCGCGAGTGGTGCCCACCCCCAACCAGTTGGCATGGCAGCAGATGGAGCTCACAGCCTTTCTGCACTATGGAATGAATACCTACACCAACCGCGAGTGGGGCGATGGCAGAGAGAACCCCGAGTGGTTCAATCCCACAGCCTTCGATGCCGACCAGATTGTCGCTTCCATCAAGGCGGGTGGCTTCAAACTGATAATCCTTACATGCAAGCACCACGACGGCTTTTGCCTGTGGCCTTCGGCCTTCACCGAGCACAGCGTGAAGAGCTCACCATACAAGGGCGATGTCGTAAAGGAGATAAGCGATGCATGCAAGCGCCACGGAATAAAATTCGGCGTCTATCTGTCGCCGTGGGATAGAAATGCTCCCTGCTATGGCGATTCGCCCAAGTATAACGAGTATTTCATAAACCAGCTGACCGAGCTGCTCACCAACTATGGCGAGGTGAGCGAGGTGTGGTTCGACGGCGCATGCGGCGAGGGCCCCAATGGCAAGGTGCAGGAGTATGACTGGAAGGCGGTAACCGAAACCATACACCGCTTGCAGCCCGATGCTGTTACGGCCATCTGTGGCGACGACATTCGCTGGGTGGGCAACGAGAGCGGCAAGGGCCGCGAATCGGAGTGGAATGTAACCCCGCTTGCCCCCAAGGTCTATCCCAATTCCGAGGCACTGCGTAGTGCGCTCAAAATAGAGGAAACAACCCGCGACCTTGGTAGCCGCGAGCTCATAAGCAAGGCCAAGGAGCTGTTCTGGTATGCATCGGAGACCGATGTATCCATCCGTCCGGGATGGTTCTACCACGACAGCCAGAACAACCATGTGCGTTCGCTGAAAAATCTTGTTGATATATATTTCTCGTCGGTTGGTAGCAATTCGTCGCTGTTGCTCAACGTGCCTCCCATGCCCGAGGGCAAATTGCACCCCACCGATTCGGTGCGCCTGAAGGAATTCGGCGACTATATTAAGGAAGCCTTTGCACGCGACTATGTGGTGGGTGGAACCACCGCGCAGAATATTGCCAGTGGCGCTTCGGTGACATATGCAGTGGAGCCCGGCGCCAAGGTCAACACCGTGATGATACAAGAGGATATATCGAAGGGCCAGCGCGTGGAGTCGTTCACCGTCGAACTGCTTATAGATGGCCAGTGGATTACCGTTGGCAAGAGCACTACTGTGGGATATAAGCGCCTGCTGCGCTTCCCCGCAACGACTGCCGAGCAGGTGAGACTGACGGTCGAGGATACCCGTCGCCCTGCCGAGATATTGCGAGTGGGACTCTTCTATTGTCCCGAATTGGGTAGCGACAGCGCCGTTGCCAAGGAATATATATCATCGTCGTCGTGGCGATGTGTAGGCAGCAATGGCAAGGCCTTGTTCGACAATGATGTTCAGAGCGTGTGGGGTAGCAAGGATATGCAGCCTATGGTTGTGGATATGGGCCAGCAGATTGTAGTGGCCGGATTTACCTATGTGCCTTCCGACAAGGTGGGTGCTGCGGGTGTTGTGACGAAATATCGCATTTCGACAAGCCTCGATGGCGAGTCGTGGGCACAGCAGGGCGGCGACCGCGAATTCGAAAATGTGGTGAACAACCCCATTGCACAAAATATCCGCTTCGATGCTCCTGTGAAGGCTCGATATTTCAGATTTGAACCGTTGGAGAGCAATGCGAGCGATGCTCAATTCTATACGGTAGCCGAGTTCGGTGCATTGCTTAAATAAATGCTTGCCAATCATTAGCATAAAACATCAGCCCGACATCTGTTTTGATGTCGGGCTGATGTTTTTTATTAGGGAACGGGGTCATATCCCGAGCCGCCCCACGGATGGCAACGCAGTATGCGGCGTATGGCAAGGTAGAGCCCTTTTATTGCTCCGTGCTTGCGCAGTGCCTCTATGGCATATTGCGAGCAGGTGGGTGTGAAGCGACACGACGGGGGGGTCATGGGTGATATGCACCGTTGATAAAATCTTATGGGGAGTATGAGCAATTCGGCAAAAATTTTTTTCATCGCTTGCTCTCTTTTTCTATTATTGCACGCAGCAGTTTTTTCATTCGTACCTGCAGGTGTGTGAACGGGTGGTGCTGCCTGTCGAGATAAAGTATGGCAACGGCCATGTGGCGACCGCTCTGCTGAAGCTCCTCTATGAAGGGGTGCTTGTTCAGACGATAGGCCTCGCGCAGACGGCGTTTCACCAGGTTGCGGTCGACTGCGTGCTTGAAGCGCTTTTTCGATACGGCTATAAGTATGGATGCGGCCGGCGCCTTCTCTTCGGGCTCTATATCGAGGAAAACGGCACGCAGGGGGTATGCTGCAACGGAGTCGCCCTCGGCATACAGCTTTTCAATGACCGATTTGCTGCACAGGTGCTCCTCTTTACCGAATCTGTTGTTTCCGCTTTCCATCTGGTTGTCTTAAATAAGAAGCTACCCTATTAGCATTTAACAGGGTAGCTACGTGTATTGTTGTGTTGTTACTTTTTGTTTTTTGTGAGGTACTGATCCAATGCTGCGGGCATCGAAGTAGCCTCTACGGTAGGTGCCTCGAGGTCGAGACGAAGGCCAGCCTCGCGAATAGCGTCTGCTGTCACGTTTCCGAAGCATGCAATCTGCTTATCGCCCTGCTCGAAATTGGGGACGTTCTTGAACAACGACTCAATTCCGTGGGGGCTGAAGAAAATGAGCATGTCGTGCGAGTTGATGAACTCGGCATCAATCTCGTTGCTCACTGTACGATACATTTCGGCCTCTGAATGGGCGATGCCGTTTGCATCGAATATCTTGCACAACTCCTCGTTGTTGATATTGGACATAGGTGTGAAGTAACGCTCGTTCTTGTGCTTTGCAAAGAGAGGCGCAAGGTCTTTTATGTGGCCATTGCCGTAGAATACCTTTCTTTTGCGATACTGCACATACTTTTGAATGTAGAGCGAAATTGTCTCTGAAAGACAGAAGTATTTCATGTCATCGGGGATTGTTACGCGCAAGTCTTTACAAAGTGTAAAGAAATAGTCGATTGCGTGACGTGACAGGAATACTATTGCTGTATGTCCGGGGATTGATACTTTCTGCTGTCTGAATTCTTTCGCTGTGAGTCCCTCTACCTTTATGAATGATCGGAATTCTATCTGCACCTTGTGCTTTTCCGCAATATCGAAGTAGGGCGACTTTTCTGTAGTCGGTTTCGGTTGTGAAACCAAAATCTTACTTACCTTCAATGTCTTAACAATTTATCGTTATCAATATATTCAGTTCGTGGATGGCTTTTACCGATACGGCAATCGGTAAAATTTCGAGCGTGCAAAGGTACAAAATAATATCTAAAAATCTGTCATTTTGTCGGAAAATGATTTTTTTGCACCCTGTTATTAACATAATTAAACATATGAAGGCTGTGGTAGCTATGTATCCTATGAATATGGAGCGCGGAATGTGTGGAGTGGTGAGCGTTGCAGTGACCAATGGTAGCTGTAACAGCCCGAATATCTGTATTGTAAAGAAATATAACTCGTCCCACTCCTTGGCCTGTTGGTTGCTGAACAGTATGCGGTTTACCGAGGTGTAGATTATGTGCTTTACGATGATGAAGAGTGTTGCGGCTGCTATGTATGCACACGAATATATGTGCGGGCTGTCGATGTGCGACGTGCCCTTTTCGTACATCATTGCTGCGAAGGCGATGATGGATGTGAATATCACCGCCTGGGCATATAGGATGATGTTGCAGAAGCGGTTTATGTGTGTCTGGCTGTTGTAGGGCTTGGAATTGCCTGTGTGGTAGAAGAGATTTTTCAGGCGCTGCATGATGCTTCCGCCGTTGAGTACAAAGACATATGCAATGCCCAGTGCCGCAAGCAGAAACAGCGACACCAACAGGTTGTCGTTGCCAAAGAAATATGGAATTTCGCTACCCGTCATAGTGCTGCATATTTTCTTATCGACGCATCCCATACGGGGGTGTTCTCTATTATCTCGAGAGCCTCCTCGGGGGTGGATGCCACGCTCCAGATGTTGCCATGTATTTCTCCCATGAAGTGGTCGTCGATGGCGCGCTCCAACTGGGCTATCAGTGCGTCGTAGTAGCCTTTTGTATTCAATATGACGATGGGGTTCAGGTAGAGGCCAAGCTGTTTCCATGTGATGGCCTCGAGAAGCTCTTCCATGGTGCCGCATCCGCCCGGAAGCGCTATCACAGCGTCGGACATTTCGGCCATCAGCTTCTTGCGCTGGTGCATGTCGGCGGTGATGTGCAACTCGGTGAGCCCGGTGTGTTGCCATCCGGCCTCTATCATGAATTTGGGTATTACTCCTATTGCGTTGCCCCCGGCCTCGAGTGCGCCGTCCTCGACAGCACGCATGAGTCCTTGGCAGCCACCGCCGGTTATGAGTGTGCGACCGCTGCTTGCAATTAACGAGCCGAGCCGAGTGGCTGTCTCCATGTAGAGACTATCCACTCGGCTGCTCGATGCGCAATATACACAGATTGTCTTTGCCATTTTCTGCAATCTGCTGTTAGTAACGGTAAATGTCCGATTTGTAGGGGCCGTCGATGTCCACACCAATGTAAGCTGCCTGTTTGGGAGTGAGCTTGGTGAGGTGTACGTTCAGACGACCAAGGTGCAGGCGTGCAACCTCCTCGTCAAGGTGCTTGGGCAAGCAATATACGCCTACCTCGTATTTCTTGGTGAAGAGCTCTATCTGTGCCAATGTCTGGTTGGTGAACGAGTTACTCATGACGAACGATGAGTGACCTGTTGCACAGCCAAGGTTCACTAGGCGACCGTCGGCGAGCAGAATGATGCTGTGGCCGTCGGGGAAATAGTAGCGGTCAACCTGGGGCTTGATGTTTACGCAACGTATGCCCTCGTATTTCTTCAATGCATCCACCTGTATCTCGTTGTCGAAGTGGCCGATGTTACATACGATAGCCTGGTCGGGCATCTGCTCCATGTGGTCGATGCGTACGATATCGACGTTACCTGTGGTGGTAACAAAGATATTTGCAATTTTGCAAGCCTCCTCCATTGTTACAACCTCGAAGCCCTCCATTGCTGCCTGAAGTGCGCAGATGGGGTCGATCTCGGTTACAAGTACGCGGGCGCCGAATGAGCGCATGCTGTGGGCGCAGCCCTTACCTACATCGCCGTAGCCGGCTACTACAACCACCTTGCCTGCAATCATTACGTCTGTTGCACGCTTGATGCCGTCGGCGAGTGACTCGCGGCAGCCGTACAGGTTGTCGAATTTGCTCTTTGTTACCGAGTCGTTTACGTTGAATGCGGGGAAGAGAAGTTCCTTGTTCTCCATCATCTGATACAGACGGTGTACACCGGTTGTTGTCTCCTCTGAAACGCCCTGCACATCCTTGGCTACTCTGTGCCACATGCCGTTGTCGTGAGCAAGTACCTCGGCGAGCAGTTTCTTCAGTTCAACCTCGTCCTCGGCTGCACCCTCGTAGTTGAGAATAGATGTGTCGCCGTTCTCGGCTGCGTAGCCCAGGTGTATCATCAGTGTGGCGTCGCCACCGTCATCGACAATCATGTTGGGGCCAAGGCCGTTACCGAAGTTCATAGCCTGCAATGTGCACCACCAGTAGTCGGCGAGTGTCTCGCCCTTCCATGCAAAGACGGGGATGCCTGCTGCTGCAATGGCTGCTGCCGCGTGGTCCTGTGTAGAGTAGATGTTGCACGATACCCAACGTATCTCCGCGCCAAGCTCGGCGAGGGTTTCGATGAGCACGGCTGTCTGTATGGTCATGTGAAGTGAGCCCATGATGCGTGCTCCCTTCAAGGGTTTCTCCTTGCCATATTTCTCGCGAAGTGCCATAAGACCGGGCATTTCGTGCTGTGCCATCTCTATCTCTTTGCGACCGAAATCGGCGAGGCTCATGTCGGCGATTTTATAAGGCGCTGATGTAAAAAGTTCTCTTGTCATTGTATTATTTTTGTTATTTAATTATTGTCGTATCTCTGTTGTGGGGTGGTTGTGTTAATTACCCCAGTTTTCGCGGTCGAGGTTGCGGTAGCCTATCGCCTCGGCTATGTGGTGCCCCTTGATATCCTTGCTGTTGTCGAGGTCGGCAATGGTGCGTGCCACCTTCACTATGCGGTCGTAGGCGCGTGCCGACAGGTTGAAGCGGTTCATGGCTGTGCGGAGCATGGCGCGGCAGGTGTCGTCTATCACGGCGTAGCGGTTCAGCATTTTGGGCGTCATCTGTGCATTGCAGTATATGCCCTCCTCCTCTTTGAAGCGCTCCTCCTGTATTTTTCGTGCGGCTATCACGCGGGCACGTATTGCGGCGCTCGATTCGCCCTCGCGCGCGTCGGATATCTTCTCGAACGGCACGGGAACTATCTCTATCTGCAGGTCGATGCGGTCGAGCAGAGGCCCTGATATCTTGTTAAGGTATCTTTGAACCTGCGCGGGTGTGCAGACGCATGCTTTGGTGGGGTGGTTGTAGTATCCGCACGGGCAGGGGTTCATCGATGCCACGAACATCACTCCTGCGGGGTAGTCCACCTTGTAGTTGGCGCGTGCTACGCATATTTTTCTGTCCTCGAGCGGCTGGCGCATCACTTCGAGTACGTCGCGCGAGAATTCGGGCAGCTCGTCGAGGAAGAGCACGCCGTTGTGGGCCAGTGATATTTCGCCCGGGCGCGGGTTGGCTCCTCCACCGCACAGCGCCACCGACGATATGGTGTGGTGGGGGCTGCGGAACGGGCGCTGTGTTATCAGCGATGTGCCGTTGGGCATTGTGCCGCTTACGGAATGTATCTTTGTGGTTTCGAGGCTCTCTTGCAGGGTGAGCGGCGGCAGAATGGATGGCAATCGCTTGGCCATCATCGATTTTCCGCTGCCCGGAGGGCCTATCATTATCAGGTTGTGTCCGCCGGCGGCTGCCACTTCGAAGGCGCGTTTCACGCTCTCCTGTCCGCGTACTTCCGAGAAATCGAATTCGAAATTGCTCTGTCGCGAATAGAATTCCTGCTCTATATCCATGCCGAAGGGTTGCAACGGCTCTTCGCCGTTCAGGTGGCGGATGACCTGCATTAGGTTGTCCACGGCATATACCTTTATGTTGCCCACTGCTGCGGCTTCGGCAGCGTTGCCCGTGGGCAGTATGATGCCTTCGTAGCCCAGCTCGGCTGCTTTCAGGGCTATAGGCAGTGCTCCTTTTATGGGAACAAGCCCGCCGTCGAGACCAAGCTCGCCCATTATCATATATTTTTCAAGGTGCTCGGACGAAATGGTGCCGTCGGCTGCCATTATGCCTATGGCTATCGGCAGGTCGTAGGCCGAGCCCTCTTTGCGTATGTCGGCGGGTGCCATGTTTACCACAATCTGTTTGCCGGGCAGCTTCAATCCATTGAATTCAAGCGCCGATCTTATTCGCTCGTGGCTCTCTTTGACGGCATTGTCGGGCAGTCCCACAAGGAAAAATTTTATTCCTCGCAGGGTGTTCACCTCTATGGTCACCTGTATGGCGTTTATACCTTGGAGGGCTGCTGCATATACCTTTACTAACATGGCGGGTTATTTGCGTTTTTTATTGCGCTTTTTCTCTTTCTCTTTTTCGTTCTCCTTGTGTGCCTTCACAAGTGAATCTATTTTGTTGGGCAACTCCGTTATTGCGGGGTTGTAACTGATGTTCAGCAGCTGTGGGTTCACAATGGCCGAGTAGGGTATGCGGCTCACGTTGTAGCGCTTGATGAGCGGGTTGTTCCACGCCTTGATGTCGCACACGTGGTCGCCGGGAATGGAGTCGGCGTCGATGGTGCCTCGCCATGCGGCGGTGTCGTAGTCGAGCGATATGTTCAGGAATGCGAGCTCATCGTCTTTGTACAGGCTGTCGAGCGCCGTCACCTGTTTCAGGTGCTCCACCGACAGTGAATCCCACGATGCCCAGAAATTTATTATAAGGAATTTCTCCTTGTATGTGGCGTTTGTTACCTCGCGGTTGCCCTTGACGGTGAATTTGAACGCGGGCAGGGCGGTGTATAGCACATTGCTTCTCGAACGGCTCTCCTCTTGCTCCTCTTTGAAGTCGATTACATAGTCGTTATCCATCAATCGGCCGCCAAATTTGTTCAATATATTGAATATGTCGCGTCTTTGCGGCTCTTTGCACTCGATGATGTATTGTCTCCACAGGGCTATTCCTATTTCGTTCAAGGGCTCGCGGGTTACAAAACTTTCTATCTCCTTGGCTTTTTCGTGTGCCGTTTTGTTGCTCAACAGGGTTCTCATGCTGTCGTACACGGCCTGCATTGCACTGCTACTTGTGACGGTGTATTCGTCGCCCTCTTGTACTATGGCTGCTGTGGCGTCGGGCTCGACGTATAGCAGTATGGGCTTCGACGAGGGTATGAGCAGATTGGCCGGGAAGAGCGTGTCGGTTGCTATCTCGTGCTCAAAGAAGCCCTGCTCGTCGGTGACGATGGTGTCCATCTGCTCGTATCGTCTGTCCAATCCATATAAATATATGGTGTCGTTGGCGTTGCTTGTTGTGCCGGACAGGCGATAGACCTTGACGTCGCCGGTGCATGCCACCAAGCCCATGAGCAGCATCAGTGCTATGTAGAGGGTGTGCTTCATGCCTTGTTTGCTCTTTTGCGTTCAATTTCGTCGAGGATAATCTTGCGCATACGCATCGACTTGGGGGTAACCTCTACGTACTCGTCTTCCTTGATGTACTCGAGTGCCTCTTCGAGCGAGAATACGATGGGGGGTACGATGCGTACTTTGTCGTCGGAGCCGCTGGCGCGCATGTTGGTCAGCTTCTTGCTCTTGGTTACGTTTATCACAAGGTCGTTGTCGTGTACATGCTCGCCTACTACCTGGCCTGCATATACATCGTCCTGCGGATTGATGAAGAACTTGCCGCGCTCCTGCAATTTGTCTATCGCATAGGCAAAGGCTGTTCCGCTCTCCATGGCTACCATCGAGCCGTTCACGCGGCGCTCAATGTCGCCCTTGTAGGGCTGGTACTCCTTGAAACGGTGTGCCATGATGGCTTCGCCGGCCGATGCGGTGAGTATGTTTGTTCTCAGACCGATGATACCACGCGAGGGGATAAGGAATTCTATGTTCACACGGTCGCCTTGCGCCTCCATAGATGTCATTTCGCCCTTGCGGCGTGTGATCATGTCAATCATTTTGCTCGAGTAGTCTGACGGTACGTTTATGGTGAGCTCCTCGATGGGCTCGCAGCGCTCGCCGTTAATCTCCTTGTAGATAACCTGGGGCTGACCTACCTGCAATTCGTATCCTTCGCGACGCATGGTCTCTATGAGCACCGACAGGTGGAGCACGCCACGTCCGAATACGGTCCAGCTATCCTCCTCGGGCGATTTGTTCACGCGAAGGGCAAGGTTCTTGTCGAGCTCCTTGTCCAAGCGCTCCTGTATGTGACGCGATGTAACAAATTTACCCTCCTTACCGAAGAACGGTGAATCGTTTATGGTGAAGAGCATGCTCATTGTGGGCTCGTCGATGCTGATGGGGGGAAGCGCTTCGGGGTTCTCGAAATCGCAGATGGTGTCGCCAATCTCGAATTTCTCGAGTCCTACAATGGCACAGATGTCGCCACAGCCTACCTTGTCGGTGCGCTTGCGGCCCAAGCCTTCGAATGTGTGAAGCTCCTTGATCTTTACCTTTGTCTGCTCGCCGTTGCGGTTAACGAGTGTGGCGTTGCTGCCCTCGGTGAGCTCGCCGCGATGTACTCGGCCTATGGCAATACGGCCTGTGTAGGGCGAGTAGTCGAGCGATGTGATGAGCATCTGGGGAGTACCCTCGTTCTTTTCGGGAGCGGGGATGTGCTCAATGATGGCGTCGAGCAAGGGGATGAGGTTGTCGGTCTGGTTGCGCCAGTCGGTGCTCATCCAGTTGTTCTTGGCCGAACCGAAGATGACGGGGAAATCGAGCTGTTCCTCGTTTGCATCGAGCGAGAACATCAGGTCGAAGACCATTTCGTGTACCTCGTCGGGGCGGCAGTTGGGCTTATCGACCTTGTTCACCACCACGATGGGCTTCAGACCAATCTCCAATGCCTTCTGCAATACGAAGCGTGTCTGTGGCATGGGGCCTTCGAAGGCATCTACAAGCAGCAGACAGCCGTCGGCCATGTTCAGCACGCGCTCCACCTCGCCTCCGAAGTCGGAGTGTCCCGGGGTATCAATGATGTTTATCTTTGTGTTTTTATATCTGATGGATACATTCTTCGAGAGAATGGTTATACCACGTTCGCGCTCAAGGTCGTTGTTGTCGAGTGTGAGTGCGTCGTTGTCCTGCTCTTTCAACAGATTGCCTGCAAGCATCAGCTTGTCAACCAATGTAGTCTTGCCGTGATCGACGTGGGCGATGATGGCAATATTTCTAATATCCTGCATATATGATAATGTGATTTTGGCAGCATGGCTGCTGTTTAGCTTTTCGGCTGCAAAGGTACAACAAAATATCGAATTTTTCTCCTAATTTATATACGAGCTACAATAAAATAGAGCTGTTTTTTATTATTTTTGTATAAAAAGAGCGTCATGTGGTTGTTATTCCAAAAAATATGCTTACCTTTGCGCCGCTTAATAAATGTTATACATATAAAAAAACAAATGTCTATGTACTTAGATGCAGCTAAAAAACAAGAGATCTTTGGTACTTACGGAAAGTCTAACACTGATACTGGTTCAGCAGAGAGCCAGATAGCTTTGTTTTCATACCGTATTGCCCGTTTGACGGAACACCTCAAAGCTAACCGTAAAGATTATAGCACACAGAGAGCTTTGACTATGTTGGTTGGTAAACGTCGTTCACTCCTTAAATACCTCAAGGAGCGTGACATCGAGCGTTACCGTGCTATCATTGCAAAATTGGGCTTGCGTCGATAATTCGCGCAGCTGCAAAAGACAAAATCCGCTTAATTCGTTTAAGCGGATTTTTTTTTTGTTCAATATCTTCGGTGTAATATTTTTTTGTAACATATATTTCTTACCTTTGCAATACGAAGGATGATTTTCCCCCGTTGCAAAAAATAAAACTAACAATAAAACTATGAAACAATTAACCAATCTATTTGCGATTGCGGCGCTGGCTATAGCAGCCTTGTTGCCACAGCAGTCGATGGCACAGGAGAAGAAGGCAGTGGCTCCTGATTATTCAAAGTATATTTTAACCCCTCCCGCGCCCAATACACCCCGCATCAACAGCGCGCGCGTGTTCGGCGTTCGTCCCAAATCGGAGTTCCGCTATACAATTGCGGCTACAGGTATCCGTCCCATGACATTTTCGGCTGAGGGTCTGCCCAAAGGTCTCAAGCTCGACGAGAATACAGGTATCATCACCGGTGTGCTCAAGAAAGAGGGCACATACAATGTAACCCTTCGCGCCAAAAACAGCTTGGGCGAGGCCGAGCGCGACCTTCGCATCGTTGTTGGCGAGGATATTCTGCTCACTCCCCCTATGGGATGGAACAGCTGGAACTGCTGGGGCAAGAGCGTGAGTCAGGAGAAGGTGCTCAGCTCGGCCAAGGCAATGGTCGATAAGGGCCTTGCCAATTACGGCTATACATTCATCAATATAGATGATGGATGGCAGGGCATCCGCGGCGGTAAATACAATGCAATACAGCCCAACAAGAAATTCGAGAACATCAAAGGCCTTGTCGATACTATTCACGGCATGGGCCTCAAGGCAGGTATCTATTCGGCTCCCTGGGTGTGCACATATCTTGGCCACATTGGTACTCAGTGCGATAACCCCGAGGGTAAATACGACTGGATAGAGAAGGGCGTGTGCGACGAAAATTACCGCCTCGAGGACAAAGAGGGTAAGCTCCACAGCGGCTATTTCCGCTATCATGGTGCCTATTCGTTTGCCGAGCAGGATGCGAAGCAGTGGGCCGAGTGGGGTATCGACTACCTGAAGTACGATTGGAACCCCAACGACTATTACTATACCAAGGAGATGGCCGATGCATTGCGCGCTACAGGTCGCGACATAGCCCTCAGCATCTCGGGCTCCGACCCCTTTGCGATGGCATACACATGGCCCAAGCTCACACAGTGCTGGCGCACCACCGATGATATCTTCGATACATGGAGCAGCATCGTACGCATCGGTTTCGGCCCCCAAGATCGTTGGCCTGCATTCAGCGGCCCCGGCCATTGGGCAGACGCCGATATGCTTGTTGTAGGTATGGTAGGATGGGGCCCCAACCTCCACTACACACGCCTTACACCCGACGAGCAATATACCCACATCTCGCTCTGGGCGCTCTTCTCGTCACCCTTCCTCATTGGTTGCGATATTGCACAGATGGACGATTTCACACTGAGCCTCCTTTGCAACTACGAGGTTAACGACATTTGCCAGGATCCCTTGGGCATGCGTGGCGTTCCCTATTTCCGTGGCGACGGTTATGTGGTGTATGTGAAGATTCTCGAAAATGGCAACCTTGCAGTCGGCCTCTTTAATACCTCTACCGAGCCCAAGAAGATTGGTTTCACACCCCGTACACTCGGCTTGTGGAGCAAGAAGATAACCGTGCGCGACGTATGGCGCCAGAAGGATGTAGCCGAGATTGGCCCCCGCGACCGCTACGAAGAGGAGGTTGCTCCCCATGGATGCTCTTTGCTCATCGTTTCGCCTCCCAATACCGAGGAGAAAATTGTTGATAAACCCTATGTGATAAAAAGATAATCCCTAACCGTATATAAACACGAGAGGCGCCCATAATGGGCGCCTCTCGTGCTATATGGCTAAACGGCGAATCCTATTTTCGGCCTCGAAATGTCAATCGTCGGAGTGTAGGCGAATTTTTCGAGCCCACGCTCCACATCGCATTTTTTGATAACGGTCAGAGCTTCGCGGTCGATTATATTTCCCTCGGTCATCAGCCTCATGCTCATCGACGGCAATATGCCCGCCTGTATAAGCTGTGTGGCCCATCGCGCGTTGCTGAACTGGCTGTCCTTGTGTGCAAGGGTGCTTGCGATGCCCTCACGCAGGCACTCGGCGGCATCGTCGTTCAGTTGGTAATCCTGCTTGGTCAGTATGCCTGTGGCAATCTGCATCAGCTCTTCGGCCGAGTAGTCGTCGAAGTGCAGTTTGAAGGGGAAACGGCCGCTGAGCCCCTGGTTGATTTCCATCATGCGGTTAATCTCCTTCTCGTACCCGGCGAATATGATGAGCATATCGGGGTTGGGCTGTGCAAGCACCGTGAGTAGCGCGTCTATCACGTGCGCACCGAAATCCTTGCGGTCGTCGGCGTTGTCGCACAATGTATAGGCCTCGTCGATGAAGAGCACGTTGCCGCGTGCCATTTCCAATGTGGTCTGCATGTTGCGCTCGGTTTCTCCTATGTAGCGTCCCACCAGCTTGGAGCGCTCGGTGATGATGACATCGCCCTTCGACAGCACTCCCAGTGAGTGAAAAATGGCTCCTATTTTTCGGGCAACCGTCGATTTGCCCGTGCCGGGGTTCCCCGTGAAGAGCATGTGGTGGCTGCCGGGAGCGCTCACGCTCAGCCCGTGGCTGCGGCGCATGTTCTCAATCTTCATGTTGTAGAACATGGTGTTCAGGTGCTGCTTCAGGTTGCGCAGTCCTGTCATGGCGTTGAGCTCGCTCATGCTTTTATCGAACTGCGAGTGTGCGTTGTCGCTGAAATCGATGTCCAAATCCCCGGGCTCCACCATGCTCACCGCTGCAAATCCCTGCTTCTCGCTTGTCGGCATATTTAATATGCGCTCGCAGATGCGTGGATATATTTTCTCCTTGAAGATTTTCTCCAAATCCTTCTTGCGCCATCGCATGCCGTCGCCCTTCTCGCGTGCCGCGGTCATGAATGCCACCAATTGCTTTTTGCACTCGCCCTCCACGAAGAAATCGTTGGTCTCTAATATTTTGCGCATGCAGTGTATCTGCTCACACAGCGAGTAGTTCTCCTGCTTTATAATCTTCTTTTCTGCAAATATGCTTTGCATCACAGGCGACGATTCAATGACGGCGGTGCACTCCGATTCGCTGCCGCAAAGGAGCAGGCAGTTGTGCTCTTCCTCCTGTATCCACTTGCCTATTTTTTCTATCACAATCTGGCCGGTGGATGTCAGCAGGGCGCCGATGTTGTGCAATACCATTGTGCGGTACGAGCACTCGCCGATGAACGATTTTACCTCCTCCAGCGGGTCGGTGCTGTAGCGCTGCTCGGTCAGGCTGTTGCAGTCGGCTATTTTGTACTGGTAGTTCGGGGTTGCCAATGGCACAAAGGCCTTCAGGAAGCCCTCTTCCATGCACTCTGTGCAGTAGTTGGCCGAGGTTGAAATGCCTTTTAGCGAATATTTTTCTCTCATGTCGTTGAGCACAATGCTCTTCAGTTTTGCGATGACCTCGCGTTTGCAGCCGTTGAGCCCCGGCAGTATGGCCAGTCTTCTCCATCGGTCGGCCTTGCAGCCTGTGAGCAGGTGCTTCATGTACAGATAATCGTCGCTGTTGGGGAGTACTCTTTCCGGTTGGATGGGCATGAAGGTCTCGCCGTCGTAGCGAACCATGGCCTTGTAGGTCGGCTCCCCGTTCTGCAAGCAATATATCCAATATGTGCCTGCAGTCCATATCATGTCCGAGGTGATGTCCTGTTTGATGCTTTTGCGACCTCTGAAGCTTGCATCGAAGCCGGTAAGCATTGGCTGGTAGTCGTTGCCGGTGCAGTGGAATGTGAATTCGTTGTCATCGCCGGGCTTTTTGTCGAGCTTTATGGTCATCACGATTTTCTCGACGATGTCGCCCTCGCGCATGCGCTCCGTTCTGTGCAGTGCAATCTCGTTGATGGTGCATTTTTCCATGCTCTCGCCATGTTGCAGCAGCGACAGATTGAAGCGTATGCTGTCGCCCATGGTGATGTATGAGGCGCCGGACTTCTCGTGTGCTCCGCATATGAGCATGAAGTGTTTGCCATACTCCCAATGCGAACATTTGATGTTGTCGATGTTTATGAATTCCTCCTGCTCGTATGTCTGCTTCCATATGGGCTCGCCTACGCCCTCGCGATAGATGGCTACCATCATGTGCTTTGTGAGGTGGGTGCAGTTGTATTCATAAAGACCGAAGCTCACTTCCATGGTTTTGTCCTGGAAGCCGCCCTGTATGTAAAAGCTGTTGTTCCCGGTGGAAATCTCTCTCGCTGGCTCGCCGCTGATGGTGACCTTTATCTCGTTGTCGATGTAATACCTGCGCTCTCTTTTCAGCTTGGGTATTTTGTAGCAAACCCCTTGCGAACGATAATCTACGAATTCGAATTCGTCGTCGTCGGGGGGTGTGCTTGTCGGGGTGAATACTTTGTTTTTCTCATTTTTGAGGTTTTCGCCTTCCTCGCTCAGCAGGTCGAAGAATTCCTCGAAATCGTCAATGCTGTCGAAGTCGTCCAATGAATTATATTTTTTTGTTGTGTCCATAGCTTACGAATATTAAAAGTGAAACAAAAGGGGATGATGATGCTTGCGAACATGGCATGTGCATGATGTTCGCAGTTGCAAATTACTTCGGAGCCTATACTCCGGGTCGTTTGTGTCTTGTCTATTAGAGCTCTAAACTGTGTGGAACAAACCACTTCCACGCCCGGTGTGCTGCTGCGTGCGAAGCGTTGTCGAGTGACAGTGATTGTAGTTCGGCCTTGTGTGTCTGTCTGCATGCCTGTGGCTTGCAGTGGCCGCGCGCTTGGATGTTTGTCGCTCTTGGGATTAGTGGCAGACAAAAAATGAAACCATTATTATTGGTTTCAACTAATCCGACCCCATGAACATGGATTACATGAATCCCCTGTTTGTCGGAGGGTGTCCAACAATTCAAAGAATGGTTACACGCATTCAATCAACATTGGAGCTATTGCCCCGATGCCGATGCTGCACGATTTACCTTCTTTGAATTACCGGTCATAAACTATGAGAATTTTTTAGCTAAATCTAACTGATTTTTGTAATTGCCCATTGTGGACGTTGCAAATGTAATATCGTTTTTTGAAATAAAAAACGATTAAATCTATTTTAACGAATAAAAACATTCTTTCATATTAGTCGATTGGCGGTTTGTGGTTACACCTCCTGCAACAGCTTGTTTATGAGTGGGATGAGGTCTCTCTTTACTATGGTGTCGTTCAGACGGTGCTCGCCGTCGAACCACACGCAGCGTTCCTCGCCATATAGTTCTGCCATCAGTGGCTGGAAATGCACCACGGGATCTTTATCGCCGAAAAGCCCATATACAAACAGTTTTTCGAAATCGTCGATGCCGTCGAACTGCGTCTGTTCCATCAGCTTGAATTGCTCGACTATCTGTTTGTCGATGCGGAATTCGGTGGCGCCGTCCTTGCGCTTGGCGGTGTATTTGTGCTTGCCCATGTGATTGAACAGCAGTGTGCGCGACATCTCGAACGAGGGGTTCACCACTATTCGCGGCATTCCCCACAGCTGCTGTGTGTACATGCCGCCCATGGATGTTCCTATAACCAGCTTGGGCTGCTCCTTGTCGATGGTTTTTCGCAGCAGCTCCATTGCTTCGAACGGATCGACAGGCAGGTCGGGGGCGATAACCCTCCATTGCGGGAAGTGACGGCGCAGCGACATTACTGTTCCCGACGAGCCCGAGGAGGCAAACCCATGTACATACATCATTTTGTTTATTTCGTCCATTTGTTCTCTATTTTGCGGGCTAAGATACTAAAAATGGAGAAAACCGACCATAATTCGAAAAGCATTTATTACCTTTGGCAATATTAACGCTGTTGCTGCGTTATATATACGATATGAAAAACAGAATATTTACCATATTTCTATTGTTGCTTCTTTCGTTCTCGGCCTTTGCCCAGGAACGCAAGGTGCAGAACAGACCTTATATAGATTTCCGCCGTCTTCACTACGGCTTCTTTTTTGGTCTGCATGCTCAGGATTTCGAGCTGGCGAACAATGGCTTTGTGAATGCCGACGGCGAGCAGTGGTATGCCGATGTGTCGTCCTATAATCCCGGCTTCAGCGTAGGTGTGCTTGCCGACCTTAGGATAAACAACCATCTGTCGTTGCGTCTGTTGCCCACGCTTCATTTCGGCGAAAAACAGGTGGTGTTCCGCGAGCAGAACAGTGGCAATCGCGAGCGACAGCAGGTGAAATCGACCTACATGTCGTTGCCGCTCGATATCAAGTTCGCCGCCGAGCGTTTCAACAACTACCGTCCTTATATAATAGCGGGTGTGAATCCCATGATAGACCTCACGGTCAAGGAACAGCGCCCGTTGCTGGTTAAGAAATTCGATTTCATGATGGAATTTGGATTTGGCTGCGATTTCTATCTGCCGTTTTTCAAACTGAATCCCGAACTGAAGTTCTGTTTCAGCCTGATGGATGTCCTCGAGAAGGATCGCAAGGATTTGCTCGATGCGAACCTCATCAAGTTCACCCAATCGCTGGATAAGGCTGTGGCTAAAATGATTGTGCTCTCGTTCTATTTCGAATGATGGCGGCTTGAATGATTTTTGTGGTGTTAATAAACGTTAAAAACCTTTATTTAGGCTCGCTTGTTTAATAAATACACTATTTTTGCGGAAGATTAAACCTAATAAAATTTATACAACTATGGCTTACGTAATTTCTGATGACTGCGTTGCATGCGGTACATGTATCGATGAGTGTCCCCAGGGTGCTATCTCTGAAGGCGACAAGTATTCAATCAATCCCGAATTGTGCATCGACTGCGGTAGCTGCGCAGGTGTATGCCCCTCAGAGGCTATACAAGAAGGATAATCCCTATACTGTGTGAATCACGTATAGCTTTATTCAAAAGAAAACATAACGAGGACGACACAGTCGTCCTCGTTATGTTTAACAACAAACCATCCTATGAAATCTATTATATACTATTTGCTGAAGTCGATAGTAATAACGCTTATTGCCGTTGTTCTATATCTGATATATGTGAATTTTTTTGTTTGAGCCTTTTAGTGGCGCATCGTGGCGCCGGCAGATATAAAAAATGGTTACAGCCATGTGGCTGTAACCATTTTTGTTGTTTGATACTTCCTATTAGTAGTTTTCGGGCTTAATCTGGAAGTGTGCGCGGGGATGTGCACAAACGGGGCACTCCTCGGGAGCAGCATTGCCAATGTGCAAGTGACCGCAGTTGCGGCACTGCCAGATGCACTCGTTGTCGCGGCTGAACACGATGCCACCCTGGATGTTCTCGAGCAGTTTCTTGTAGCGCTCCTCGTGAGCTTTCTCAACATCGGCAACCATAGAGAAAAGCTTTGCAATTTCGTCGAATCCCTCCTCGGCAGCCTCGCGTGCCATTGTGGGGTACATCTCAGTCCACTCGTAGTTCTCACCACCAGCAGCGTCTTTAAGGTTGTCCATGGTTTTGCCAATGCCGTCGTGCAACAGCTTGAACCATATTTTCGCATGCTCTTTCTCCTGGTCGGCGGTCTCCTGGAAGAGGGCTGCTATTTGCTCATATCCCTCTTTCTTGGCCTTGCTTGCATAGTATGTATATTTATTGCGTGCCTGGCTCTCGCCTGCAAAGGCTTCCATCAGGTTAGCCTCGGTCTTTGTTCCTTTCAATTCTTTTGCCATAGTAGTAGTTTTTATGTTTGTCTGTTTTGTTGTTAGCATTTTTTAGGGCAGATGGGCTTTATTTGCTTGAAGAAGTCGTTGCCCTTGTCATCTACAAGGATGAATGCGGGGAAGTCCTCGACCTCGATTTTCCAGATAGCCTCCATACCAAGCTCGGGGTATTCAACGCACTCGATGCTCTTGATGTTGTTCTGTGCAAGGATAGCTGCGGGGCCACCGATTGAGCCAAGGTAGAAGCCGCCATGTTTCTGGCAAGCGTCGGTTACCTGCTGGCTGCGGTTACCCTTAGCGAGCATAATCATGCTGCCGCCGTGTGACTGGAAGAGGTCAACATATGAGTCCATACGACCTGCTGTGGTGGGACCCATTGAACCACATGCCATGCCTGCGGGTGTCTTTGCGGGGCCTGCATAGTAGATGGGGTGGTTCTTGATGTATTCGGGAAGACCTTCGCCACGGTCGATGCGCTCTTTCAGCTTGGCGTGTGCGATGTCGCGACCAACGATGATTGTACCGTTGAGCGAGAGGCGTGTAGCTACGGGGTACTGTGACAACTGCTTGCATACCTCGCTCATGGGGCGGTTGAGGTCAACGCGTACCACTTCGCCCTCGTTGGCGTTGCGAAGCTCCTCGGGGATGAGGCTTGCGGGCTGGTCGTCGAGCTTCTCAATCCATATACCGTCCTTGTTGATCTTTGCCTTGATGTTGCGGTCGGCCGAGCAGCTTACGCCCATACCAACGGGGCAGCTTGCGCCGTGACGGGGCAGACGTACCACGCGGATGTCGTGTGCAAGATATTTACCGCCGAACTGCGCGCCAAGGCCAATGCGGTGAGCCTCGTCGAGCAACTGCTTCTCGAGCTCGATGTCGCGGAATGCGCGGCCAGTCTCGTCGCCGGTTGTGGGCAGGTTGTCATAGAAGTGTGTAGAAGCCAATTTCACTGTGAGAAGGTTCTTCTCGGCCGATGTACCACCAATTACGAATGCAATGTGGTAGGGAGGACATGCGGCTGTTCCAAGGCTCTTCATCTTCTCGACGAGGAAGGGGACGAGTGTCGCGGGGTTCAATAGCGCCTTTGTTTCCTGATAGAGGTATGTCTTGTTGGCCGAACCGCCACCCTTTGTTACCATAAGGAATTTATACTCCATGCCTTCGGTAGCCTCGATATCAATCTGTGCGGGGAGGTTGCATTTTGTGTTCACCTCGTCGTACATGTTCAAGGGAGCGTTCTGGCTGTAGCGGAGGTTCTCCTCGGTGTATGTATCATACACACCGCGTGCAAGAGCCTCTTCGTCGCAGAAGCCGGTCCACACCTGCTGTCCCTTCTCGCCGTGGATGATAGCAGTACCTGTATCCTGGCACAAAGGGAGCTTGCCCTTGGCAGCCACCTCGGCGTTGCGCAGGAATGTAAGTGCTACATATTTATCGTTCTCGCTTGCTTCGGGGTCGCTGAGTATTTTTGCTACCTGCTCGTTGTGGGCGCGGCGCAAAAGGAATGATACATCGCGGAACGCGGTGCGCGACAAAAGTGTCAATGCTTCGGGTGCTACCTTCAACATGGGTTTGCCCTCGAACTCGCCAACCGATACGTGCTCTTTGGTAAGGAGATAATATTCGGTTGTGTCTTCGCCCAACTGGAACATGTGGGCATACTTGAATTCCGGTTTTGTTGCCATTTTTATCTGTTTTTTATAGGTTTATCATTATGCTGCTGCCGCGAGGGCAGTTTGCCAAAGTCAAAGGTAACGATTTTCTCCGAAACGTCAAGCATTTTTCCTGATTTTATATGCGATGGCCGATATATTCCATAAAGCAAAATCGAGCCCAAAGATTTTGGACTCGATTTTGCTTTGTACTTGGTGCGTTATTACATCTCCATTTCGTCGCCGTAACCGTTGTAGTTATCCATGTTCTCCTTGGGCTTCTTGGTGGGCCTTTTGGCCTTCATGTTACCAAAACTGTATGTGAGTGTGGCGCCGATGGTGCGTCCTCCGTGCCAGTTCTCGGCGTCGCGGGTGAAGTGCTCGTTGCCGGTGATGGTGTGCCAACGGCGCGAATCGAGTATGTCGCGTGCGCTGATGCTGAGGCTCCAGTTCTGGTTGAATGCTTTGCGCAATCCTAGGTCGAACGAGTAGTTGGCCTTTCTGTGTCCCTGAGCGACGATGCGTCGTGCGTCGTAGCGGCCGGTAATCTGCATGGTGATGGCCCACGGCAATATCAGGCTACCGGTCATGCGTGCGTTCCACGAGAAATTTTCATCCGATGTGCCTGTTATCAACTGATCGTTTATGGTGTAGCTGAAGCCGTCGAGCTTGTAGTAGAACAGGTTAACGGTGGTGGTGAGGTCGAATTTCTTCCACAGACGGTTTTTGCCTATGATTTCGAGACCGGCCGAATTTGAGCTTGCCACGTTCTCCGATGTGGTATATACCACGTTGCCCACATTGTAGCTTATGCGCTCGATGACATCCTCCGTTGTGCGGTAGTATCCCGACACCGACAATGTGTGCTTGTCCCAGTTCTTTATGTAGTTCAATTCGTATGCGTTGGAGTATTCCGGGGTGAGGCCGGGGTTACCGAATGAGATATTTGTGGAGTCGGTGATGTTGCAGAAGGGGTTCAACTGTCCTCCCCACGGGCGGCGCAGACGGCGGGTGTAGTTGGCCTGGAATTCGTGGCCGCCCTTCATGCTGTACGACAGGAATACGCTGGGAAAGAGCGAGAAGAAATCGTTCTTGTTATACTGCGGCGCTGTTTCGCCATTCTCCTGTGCCCAGTTGAACGAGCGTGTCTTTGTGTCCCAGTACTCGGCGCGCAGTCCCACCTGGTAACCGAATTTGTCTATTCTGCCTGAATATGTTCCATAGAGGGCGTGGGTGTTTTGCTTGTATATGAAGCGGTTGAAAAGGCTCTCGTCTATCTTGCTGTGTTCCTTGTCGCTGTATGTGAACACGGGGCTTTCGTCGTTCGAGAAGCGTCCGCTGTAACCGGCCTCGATGCGTGCGCTTTCGCTTAGCTTGTTCTCGTAGTCGAGCTTCACTTCGGTCGATTTGTTGTTCATCTTGCTTCGCTGGAACTGGTAGCTGTTGCCGGTGGCGCCCGTTGCGACGTTCTCGGTGGTCTGGTCGTACGAGGTGCTGTTCTCCATGTTCCATATATTGTGGCTCAACGAGATATCGATGTAGTGGTTATCGCCGAAACGGTGTGTGTATCCACCCTCGATGTTATACATGCGGGGCTCGTTCTCGCCGTCGGTTATTCGTGTGCTTTTCGATGTCACATCCATAGTCGAGAGCACGCCGCTGTTGTTAGTGATTGTGTTTTTGTTGTCGCCACCGCCGAACATTCCGGTCAGGTTCAGGTATATGTCGTCGTTGACGGTGGGGTGCCATGTGAGTCCGGCACGTCCGAAGAGGTTAGTGTGCTCGCGCTCGCCGTCACTATGCTGTCGCTGGTAGCTGTCGCGGTCGAAATAGCGGGTGTATGTGTCGCCGCCATTTTCGCGCTTGTTCGAACGGTAGTTCAGGCTGGCATATGCATCGAGCTTTCCGCTGCTGTAGTTGATGTTGCCGCTGGCGTTGTAGCCGCCCTTGCTGTCGGCGCCTGCCTGCACGCTGCCATAGTGTCCCGCTTTGCGGTTACGCTTCAGCACGATGTTGATGATGCCGGCGGTTCCCTCGGGCGAGTGCTTGGCCGAGGGGTTTGTAATCACCTCAATCTTCTCTATGCTCTCGGCGGGCATCTGCTGCAGTATGTCGCCCTGGTTATCGGCGGTCAGTCCCGAAGCCTTGCCGTTTATCCATACGGTGACGCTTTCGCTGCCACGCAACGACACCGAGCCTTCGTTGCTCACCTCCACCGAAGGGATGTCGGTGAGTACATCGGTTACAGAACCGCCGGTAGAGGCGATGCTCTGGTCAACGGTGAAGACGCGCTTGTCTATCTCGAAGCTCATCTGTGAACGCTGCTCAGCTACGACAACCTCTTTCAGTAGTTTCTTGTCCTGCTTCATCGATATTTTGCCTACGTTCACCTTGCTGTTGTTTGTGGCAAGGGTGACCTTTTGTGTGTCGGTCAGGTAGCCTACGAACGAAAACTGAAGTGTGTATGTACCGGCCTTTACTCCGGTGATGATGAACGAGCCGTTCTCCTCGCTGTTGCAGCCTGTAATGGGAGTGGTGCTGCCCTGCGGGATGAGTGCCACTGAGGCGAATTCTACGGGTTCTTTACTTTTGGCATCGATAAGTATGCCTTGGATTACACCCTTTGCTGTTTGAGCATCGACGGTCGCTGCAACCATGACAAAGAGAATCAGTAGTGATAATATCTTTTTCATTTATGTAAATTGTGTGTATTTCGTGTGTTTAGCCCGGTTGTGCGGTGGGTGGTGTAAAGCAATATTACCACTTGCACCAAAAGCTAGTGAATGGCTGTGGAAAATCTCCTGTTTCCGCCATTTGCAATTTGCTTGTCGGTTGTTTTGCCAATCTTGCAATAAAGCGGTACAAATGGTTGTGTCTTTGGCCTTTTTTGTGTATATTTGCACCGCAAAATGGCAAAAGCTATTTTGCGGCACAAAGTTAAAAAGAATAATCCTAAATAAATAGAAATAGTTATGATTAATGCTCAGGACATTAAAATCGGAACAGCTATCCGCATGGATGGCAAGTTGTATTTTTGTATCGACTTCTTGCATGTAAAGCCCGGTAAGGGAAATACTTTCATGCGCACCAAGTTGAAAGATATCGTTGACGGCTACGTGCTCGAGCGCCGTTTCAATATCGGTGAGAAACTCGAGGATGTACGCGTTGAGCGTCGTCCCTACCAGTATCTCTATCAGGAGGGTGAGGACTATATCTTCATGAACCAGGAGACATACGAGCAGATTCCTATCCCCGGACACCAGATCAACGGTCTTGCATATATGAAAGAGGGTATGACACTCGAGGTTGTAACAGACGCTACCACCGAGACTGTACTTTTTGCTGATATGCCCGTTAAGGTTGTTCTCGCAATCACTTACACCGAGCCCGGCCTCAAAGGTGACACTGCTACCAACACAACAAAACCCGCTACACTCGAGACCGGCGCCGAGATTCGTGTACCCCTCTTCATCAACGAGGGCGAGCTCGTAGAGGTTGATACACGCAACGGCGACTACGTAGGCCGCGTGAAAGCATAATTACCGGTTGAACATAAAAACGGAATAGTCTTGTTATACTCTATTATTATACCGGTTTACAACAGGGCGAACGAGGTCAAGGAACTTCTTGACAGCCTTTGTGCGCAGACCGTAAAGCCTTTTGAGCTGCTTATAATAGAGGACGGATCAAATGAACGATGTGATTATTTACTTGATCACTATCGTTCATTTTTTCCTATCCACTATTACTATAAACCCAATTCGGGCCGTAGCGACACACGCAACTATGGCATGCAGCGCGCTACCGGCGATTACCTCCTTTTCTTCGATTCGGATGTGATATTGCCTCCCTTCTATTTCGAAAGACTGGAGGCTGCAATGAAGAGCGAATATGTTGATTGCTTCGGCGGCCCCGATGCGGCCGACAGCTCGTTCAACGACATGCAGAAGGCGGTGAACCACTCCATGACATCGTTCTGGACCACCGGCGGCATACGTGGTGGCAAGGCGGTGATGGAGAAATTCTGTCCGCGTACCTTCAACATGGGCTTGTCGAAGGAGGTTTACGACAAGGTGGGCGACTTCGAGGATATGATGGGCGAGGATATCGACCTGAGCCTCCGAATAAGAGCTGCCGGCTATAAGATTCGTCTTATACGCGAGGCGTTTGTATATCACAAGCGTCGTGTCGATCTCAGTCGTTTCTTCAAGCAGGTGAACAACTTCGGTCAGGCGCGAATATGGTTGCACATCAAGCATCCCGGTTCGTTGAAACTGGTGCATGCGCTCCCCGCGCTCATGTTGGTTATGGGTGCCCTGTTGCTTGTGGCTTCTATTTTCTGCCCCGCGTTGCTTCTGCTTCCTTTGCTCTATCTGTTGCTCATCTTCTTCGATTCGTTGGCAAAGAACAAGAGCCTGAAGGTTGCGGCGCTGTCGGTTGCCACCGCAGTGGTGCAGATTACCGGTTACGGCACGGGCTTCATGAAGGCTGTATGGTACAAGCTCATACTGCGCCAGCCGCTCGAGACAAAGGCCAAATTGACAAAACTCTATAACAGAGGGTAAATGATTCCTTTTGAGGATAAGAAACTAAGTATCAAGGAGTGGCCCGAGGACGAACGCCCACGCGAGAAGGTGCTTCGCAACGGAGTATCCACGCTGAGCAAGTCCGAGCTGCTGGCATTGCTCATTGGTTCGGGCAATGTCGATGAATCGGCTGTGTCGCTCATGAAAAAGGTGCTTGCATCGTGCAACGACAGCATATCCGAATTGTCGAAGCTCACTATTGACGACCTGTGCCGTTTCAAGGGTATAGGTCAAGCTAAGGCTATAGCAATAGTGGCCGCGTGTGAGCTGTGGAAACGTCGCAAGGACGACGATTTCGACAAGGATTTTGTTGTGCGTTCGTCGCGCGATGTATATAACTACATGTATCCTCTGATGTGCGATTTGACGGTAGAGGAGTGTCACGTGTTGATGCTCAACAACAGAAACAAGGTGATAGACCGCATCAAGGTTGGAAGCGGTGGCTATACGGCTACGGTGGTCGATGTGCGCTGCATCATGCGCGAGGCGCTGTTGAAGCGTGCCACCTCCATGATTATGTGTCACAACCACCCGTCGGGCAGCCTGAAACCAAGTAAAGAGGACGATGAACTCACTCGCAATGTCGCTTCGGCATGCAAGGTGATGAACATTCGTTTTCTTGATCATATTATATTTACTGATGGTAACTACTATAGTTACAAGGATGAAAGAGGCGTATAGATATGGACGAAAAATTTCAGTTGGAACAAAAGATAGTGTCAATGCTCAGAACCGTTTACGACCCTGAGATACCTGTTGACATTTATGAACTAGGACTAATATATCGCATTGAGGTGAAGGACGAGGGTCTCGTCGAGATTGATATGACGCTCACCGCGCCCAACTGCCCCGCAGCCGATTTTATGATGGAGGATGTGAGACAGAAGGTGGAGTCTATTTCCGGTGTCACCAAGCTCGATTTGAACCTGGTGTTTGAGCCCGAGTGGAGCCAGGATCTCATGAGCGAAGAGGCTAAGCTGGAGCTGGGATTCCTTTAACCCGCGCACGAAGAACCATGAAGAATAAAGTATATTTCATTTCCGATGCCCATCTGGGCTCGTGGGCTATAGAGCATCGTCGCACGCACGAAAGACGCCTTGTGTCGTTCCTTAATAAAATAAAGGACGATGCGGCGGCTGTTTATATGCTTGGCGATATGTTCGATTTTTGGTACGAGTACAAGAATGTGGTGCCCAAGGGCTTTACCCGTTTCCTGGGTAAGATTTCCGAGCTCACGGACAATGGTACCGAGGTTCATTTCTTCCCCGGCAACCACGACCTTTGGTGCAAGGACTACTTCGAGAAGGAGTGTGGCATGATAGTGCATCGCGAGCCGCAGTTGGCCGAGATAAACGGCAGGGAGTTCTTCCTTGCCCATGGCGATGAATTTACCGATGAATCGCACTTTGCAGTTCTTCGTTCCATTTTCCACAGCCCCCTGTTGCAGAGGCTTTTTTCGTGGCTTGTTCATCCCCGTTGGTCGTTGAGCTTTGGTCATGGTTGGGCTGCGCACAGCATGCGTAAGCACAAGCTGAATGGCGATATTCCCTTCCGCGGCGTCGAGAATGAGTCGTGCATGCGCTATGCTCGCAAATATCTTGCCAAGCATGCTTCGGTCGATTGCTTTATATTCGGTCATCGCCATTGCGATGCCGATGTACAGCTCACCGACACTTCGCGTTGCATCATCCTTGGCGATTGGATTACCGAATTCACTTATGTCGAGTATGACGGCAGCGAGATTCGTGTAAAGAAATTTATCGAGGGCGAAAATTGTTAGCCCGCTAGCGTGTTCGCTCTTTCGCGTGCGAACATATATATAATAAATGAGCTGCACCATTGGTGCAGCTCATTTCGTTTCTATTGTAGGGACTATTTACTTCGCCGAAATGATTTCGTATGTGTCCGATGCAATCATCAGCTCCTCGTCTGTGGGAACGAGTACTACCTTCACCTTAGAAGCGTCGCTTGAGAGAATTGCCTCTTCGCCGCGAATCTTGTTTCTTTCGGGGTCGAGCTCGATACCGAGGAATTCGAGGCCTTCGAGAACTGCTGCGCGGCAATTAATCTGGTTCTCGCCTACACCGCCTGCAAATACGATGATGTCAACACCGCCCATTGCAGCAGCGTATGCACCGATGTATTTCTTGATGCGGTAGTAGTACATGGTGTTGGCAAGCTTAGCACGGTAGTTGCCCTCTTTCTCTGCTGCATCTACTTCGCGCATATCAGATGAAACGCCAGAAACGCCGAGTACGCCCGATTTCTTGTTCAAAAGGTCTGAAAGGCCTTTGCTGTCGAGCTGCAATTTGTCCATGATGAACGAAATTGCTCCGGGATCGATGTCACCACTGCGTGTACCCATCATCAAGCCCTCGAGGGGTGTGAGGCCCATTGTGGTATCAACGCACTTGCCGTTCTTAACGGCTGCGATTGAACCGCCGTTACCAATGTGGCAGGTGATGATTTTCTGCTCCTCGGGGTTTACGCCCAATATCTCGCATACGCGCTTCGAAATATATCTGTGCGATGTTCCGTGGAAGCCGTAGCGTCTTACACCGTAATTTTCGTACAATTCATAGGGTACTGCATACATGTAAGCGTAGTCGGGCAGTGTCTGGTGGAACGATGTGTCGAACACGCCTACCTGGGGCATGTCGGGAGCAATGTCCTTAACAGCATTAACGCCCTTGATGTTTGCGGGGTTGTGGAGGGGTGCAAGGTCTGTGCAGGCTATGAATGTTTCCATAACCTCGTCGTCGAGAAGCACCGATTTGTTGAACTTCTCGCCGCCATGTACCATGCGGTGACCTACGGCGTCAATCTCGTTGATTGATTTTACTACTCCATACTCCTCGCCGGTGAGCACGCTGAAAATGAAGCGTACACCTGTTGTGTGCTCGGGAATATCTTTGTTGAGAGTGATCTTTTCTCCGTCGGGCAATGTCAGTTTAAGGAACGAGCCCTCGAGACCGATTTTCTCAATGCCACCTTTTGCGAGTACTGCCTTTGTCTCCATATCGAACAACTGGTATTTGATAGAAGAGCTTCCGCAGTTCAATACAAGTATTTTCATAATGTATCTGTGTTTCTTTGTTTATTTATTTTTTGCAGCGATAGCCTGGTTGGCTGTGATGGCAATCATCTTGTAAACGTCGTCGATTGAGCAACCGCGTGAAAGGTCGTTAACGGGGCATGCGATACCCTGGAGCACAGGACCGATGGCTGTGGCACCACCAAGGCGCTCAACCAATTTGTAACCGATGTTACCTGCCTGGAGGTCGGGGAATACAAGTACGTTTGCTTTACCTGCAACGGGTGAGCCGGGAGCCTTGCTTGCACCTACGAAGGGTACGAGAGCTGCGTCGGCCTGCAATTCGCCGTCGAGTGAAATAGAGGGGTCGAGCTCTTTTGCGAGCTTTGTAGCCTCGGCAACCTTGTCAACGAGCTCGTGCTTGGCAGAGCCTTTTGTCGAGAAGCTGAGCATAGCAACGCGGGGCTCTTCGAAGCCTGCGATAGCCTTTGCTGTAGCTGCTGTGCACACTGCAATCTGTGACAACTGGTTGGCATCGGGATTGGGGGTTACTGCAACGTCGGCAACGAAGAGTACTCCGTCCTCGCCATATTCTTTTGCATTGGTTATCATGAGCATTGCGCCCGATACGCATGAAATGCCCGGAGTAGTCTTGATAATCTGAAGTGCGGGACGCAATACGTTACCGGTGGTGTTGAGCGCGCCGGCTACCTGACCGTCTGCATCGCCAGCCTTGATGATAAGGCAACCGAGGTAGAGGGGATTGCGTGTGAGCTTCTGTGCCTCTTCAATTGTAAGGCCTTTTGCTTTTCTCAGCTCGAAAAGAAGGTTAGAATACTTTTCGAAGTCGGGGTTGTCTTCGGGGTCAATGATGATGGCGTTCTTGATGTTTGCGAGCTCGAATTTCTCGGCGAGTGCAAATATCTCGGCCTTGTTGCCCAGAAGAATGATTTCTGCTATACCATCGGCAATTGCTTTGTCTGCCGCTTTGAGTGTACGCTCTTCCGTTCCTTCGGGAAGAACAATGCGCTGTTTGTTCTCACATGCGCGTGCAATAAGTTTGCTTATAACATCCATAGATTAAAAATTTGCTTTAAAAGAGAGTTTTTGGATGGCATAAACGGTGGAAACTGATATGTCGTTATGCTCTCTTTTGGGGTTCCTTATATTTACTGCAAAGATACTTTATTTTTGCGTAACAGCCATAACATAGTTCTTTGTTTATTCTCTTTTTCGCATATTATTTCCGAAACTGCTGTTTTCTTTTGCTATAATGGCTCTTTTGCGCTATCTTCGTGCCGTTTTAATAAATATAGTCATGAAAAATTTACGATATTTTTTCTTGTTGCCGGCCATGGTGCTTGTCGCACTCGTTTCGTGCAACGGCGGCAATAAATTTGCAGTAGCACCGTCGCAGGTGGCGCTTGAGCTTTACAACGGACTCACCTCGGGCAATGTTGAGGCTGTTACCGGAAATATTCATTTCGAGGATTCGCTCGATTACAATCTGTTTCGCGATTATTTCAAGATGGCGGTGGCTTCGGACGACTACAAAGAGCGCACTAAGGATTTCAAATCGAACTACAAGGTGGTGTCCGAGAAAATCGATGGCGATGTGGCCATTGTTGCTCTCGAAGGCGTGGGTCCCTTGGGTAATAACCTGAAGATAAACGTAAGGCTCGTTGCTGTCAACGGCTCATGGAGGGTCGATGGCAACCATGGCGTCTTCCACGGCGACTTCTCCGAAGAGGGCGAGTAGGCATGCAGCTTTCCTAACATAGCGATAAACAAAAATGGCGTGTGATATCACACGCCATTTTTGTTTATATAGGGTTGTTATGCTATTTTGTAAGCAATTGGGCAAGCTCGTCGGTTGTCAACTGCTTCTGCTCGCCGCTGTTCATATCCTTTACGGCGATGGTGCCGTTCTCCATCTCGGATTCGCCGATGATGGCTACATAGGGTATGTTGTGGCTGTTGGCATATCCCATCTGCTTCTTCATTTTGCCTGCCTCGGGGTATATCTCGGCCGATACACCGCTGCGGCGCAGTGCATTCATGATGCCAAGGCTGTGTGCCGCCTCTTTGTCGCCGAAATTCACGAAAAGCACCTGGGTATTTATGATTGAATCCTCGGGATAGAGGTTCAACTGGTTCATTACATCGTAGATGCGGTCGGCACCGAACGATATTCCCACACCCGATGTTCCGTCCATGCCGAATACGCCGGTGAGGTTGTCGTAGCGTCCTCCGCCGCTGATGCTGCCGATGGCTACATCGAGTGCTTTCACTTCGAAGATGGCGCCGGTGTAGTAGTTCAAGCCGCGAGCGAGTGTAAGGTCGAGCTCCACTTCGCTGTTCACCTGGAGCGCAGCCACGGTATCGAGTATGAAGCTAATCTCCTCGACGCCCTTTTCGCCGGTTGCGTTGCCCTTGAGCACCTCGGCAATGGTAGCGAGCTTCTCTTTATTGTTGCCCTGTGCCTGCAGGATGGGCAGCAGCTTCTCGATGGATGCCTCGGTGATGCCCTTCTCCTTGAGCTCGGCAATTACGCCGTCGAGCCCTATCTTGTCGAGCTTGTCGATGGCGATGGTTATGTCGATTATCTTTTCGGGCTCGCCAATGACCTCGGCAATGCCGGCAAGTATTTTGCGGTTGTTTATCTTGATGGCTACTCTTATCTTCAGCTGTGTGAACACGTGGTCGATGAGCTGTACGAGCTCAACCTCGTTCAGCAGCGAGTCACTTCCGATGACGTCGGCGTCGCACTGATAGAATTCGCGGTAGCGTCCTTTCTGGGGACGGTCGGCACGCCACACGGGCTGTATCTGGTAGCGTTTGAAGGGGAATACAATGTCGTTGCGGTGCATCACCACGTAGCGTGCGAAGGGCACGGTGAGGTCGTATCTCAATCCTTTCTCGCAGAACTTCGAAGCCAACTTCTGTGCGTTGCGGCTAAGCAGCTCCTCGTCGGTTATTCCGTTGAAGTAGTCGCCCGAGTTCTGTATCTTGAACAGGAGCTTGTCGCCCTCCTCGCCATATTTACCCATGAGTGTGGTAAGGTTCTCCATGGCGGGAGTCTCTATCTGTTGGAAACCGAACAGGTGGAATGCGCGGCGTATTGTATCGAATATGTAGTTTCTTTTGGACATCTCGATGGGCGAGAAGTCACGTGTTCCCTTTGGTATTGATGGTTTTGCTGCCATGTTCTTAATCTCTGCTTCTTGTGTATATTAGTATATAGTAAACGAGTGTGGCAAGTGACGATAGCGCTGCCACAACGTATGTATAGGCTGCCGAGCGCAATGCGTCGGTTGCCTGCGAATGGTTTCTGATGTTGGTTACACCTGCCGATGTGAGCCATGCGAGTGCACGTCGGCTGGCGTCAATCTCCACAGGCAGTGTTACGAAGCTGAACAGCGTGGTCGATGCGAAAAGCACGATGCCACCCAGCAGTATCTGCGGAAACGACTGTATGGTGATGATGCCCAAAAGCAATATCCACGACATCCACGACGACGCGAATGACACGAATGGCACAAGCGCCGAGCGCATCTTCAGCGGGGCATAGGCGTGTGCATGCTGTATGGCGTGACCGCATTCGTGTGCTGCTACTGCCGCAGCTGCTATGCTACACGAATTATACACCCCTTCGCTCAGGTTTACTGTGTTGTTGGTGGGGTTGTAGTGGTCGGTGAGCGTTCCAGGGGTGCTTGTAACCTTGACGTCGTAAATGCCGTTGTCGTGCAGCATTTTCAAAGCAATGTCGCGACCTGTCATGCCGTTGTCGAGCGGCATCTTGGAATATTTCTTGAACTTGCTCTGCAGATTGGCCTGTACAATGTAGCTTATTATTGCAATGCCAATGAATAGAATAAAATATCCTGTGTTCATAATTGTGGTCGTTTTATTTATAACAGTCCCAAATTACAAAGGTTTTCTCTTTGATAATTCGGGACCGTATAGATGATTTGCGTCGGCGTGCCAAGGGGTGGGCACGTGCGACGTTTTTAGATGTTGCGTGTAATGGTCTGATCTCTGTCAGGGCCGATAGAGACATACTTAACGGGTACGCCAAGCTCTTTCTCGAGGAACTTGATGTAGTTGATGAATGCCTCGGGAAGGTCTTCCTCCTTGGTAATCTTGGTCATGTCGCACTGCCATCCGGGAATCTCGGTGTAAACGGGCTCCACGTCGTCGATGCTGTAGGGGAAGTGTGTGATGGTCTCGCCGTTTTGCTTGTATGCCACGCATGCCTTAATTGTGGGGAACTCGTCGAGTACGTCGCTCTTCATCAGGATAAGGTGTGTAACACCGTTTATCATGATGGTGTACTTGAGCGCTACAAGGTCAATCCATCCGCAACGACGCTCACGGCCTGTTACAGCGCCATATTCGTGGCCTCTGTCGCGCATGATGCTACCGGTCTCGTCGAAGAGCTCTGTGGGGAAGGGACCTGCGCCTACGCGTGTGCAGTATGCCTTTGTGATACCATATACGTTACCAATTCTGTTGGGTGCCACGCCCAGTCCGGTACATGCGCCGGCACATACTGTGTTCGACGATGTTACGAAGGGGTAGCTTCCGAAGTCGATGTCGAGCATGCTGCCCTGTGCGCCCTCGCAAAGGATGCTCTTGCCCTCTGCAATAAGGTCGTTTATCATCTGCTCGCTGTCGATGAGGCGGAACTCCTTAAGGTACTCGATTGCCGAGAGCCACTCCTTCTCCATCTCGGTGATGTCATAGGTGTAGTTCATGCTTGCGAGTATCTGCTCGTGACGTGCTTTTGCCTTGGCATATTTGTTCTCGAAATCGTCGAGGATGTCGCCTACTCGCAGACCGTTGCGGCTTATCTTGTCGGTGTAGGTGGGGCCGATACCCTTACCGGTTGTTCCTACCTTGGCGTCGCCTTTGGCTGCTTCGTATGCTGCGTCGAGTACGCGGCATGTGGGCAATATCAAGTGGGCCTTCTTCGAGATGAAAAGGTTTTTCTTGAGGTCGTATCCTGCCTTCTCGAGGTCAACTGCCTCGGCTTTGAAGAGCGAGGGGTCGAGCACTACGCCGTTGCCGATGATGTTGAGCTGACCACCCTGGAAAATACCCGAGGGGATTGAACGCAATACGAATTTCTTGCCACCGAACTCCAATGTGTGTCCTGCGTTGGGGCCGCCCTGGAAGCGTGCTACAACATCATACTGGGGGGTAAGTACATCAACGATTTTGCCTTTACCCTCGTCGCCCCACTGGAGACCTAAAAGTACGTCTATATTTTTTTTCATGGTTTTAATTGTTTTTACCTGTTTTTCTCTGTCTGCGTCTTGCTGCCTGATGGCATTTGTTGCATAGTCCGTAGATATATAGCGAGTAGTGTGTTAAATGAAATTTCTTTATTCCCTGTACTAATATTTCTTTAAAATCGGGTATTGTGGTTTCGGTAATCTTTGCGCATTTTGTGCATATCAGGTGGCACTTCTCGTTGTTGAAACATTTCTCGTATCTCGATTTGTTTCCGAACTGGTGGTGTGTCACAAGATTTGCGTTTATCAACAGCGTGATGGTGTTGTATATTGTCGCACGGCTTACGCGAAACTTTTTAACCTCCATGTGCTTCAGAAGGGTTTCTATATCGAAACTGCCTTCTATCGAATAGATCATATTCAGGATTCTGTACCTTTCGGGTGTGCATCGCAGCTTGTTTTCTTTCAAATATTCGGTAAGCATCTGCGAAACCGGTGACTCTGTAAGGCTCTTTTCCATACTATGAACTATTGCACACACAAAGTTACGTCTTTTTTATCATTCTTGTATAATAAAATGTCTAAATTTATTGGAGTCACATTTAATTTATCCTAAAATTCCGAAATATTTTCGAGTATATGGCTGAGCGAATTCTCTTTTCCATCTTTTTTGCTTGCCAATATGCCGCCTATCTTGCCTACGAGGCTGCTGTCGTTGTCCATGTATTTCACAAGCGAGGTGTATGCTGCGTTGCGGGTGGGCTGGCTTGCTGTGCTCTCTTGGGCGAAGATGTCGCACACGGCCTGTGCATATGTGGCGGTGTCGCTCTCGTTGAACTGCTCGCCGCTTCTCAGCAGGTGCGACAGGGTGGTGTATCCGCAGTATTTGTATGTGTCGCTCTCGTGGGTTATCCATCGAAGGCAATGCTCCTTGGCGTTTGCGAGGCTTTTCAGCAGGGTGCGGCACAGGTGGTCTGATATTTCGGTGAAGGGCGACTCGGCTATCCATTTTTCGGCCTCCTCGATGCTCAGCCCCTCTGTGGGGTAAAGAAATATGGCAAGCAGTTTGCACTCGCGTATGTTTGCCTGCCACAGTTCCTGGGCAAGGGCGCGCTCTTGGGCGTATTGTGATGCTAATTCCTTGAGCCTCGGTATTTCAACCCCGAAATTTATTTTGTAGTTCAGTCCCTGACGACGTTGCAGGGTGGATACCACGCCGTTCATGGCGAGCCTAAGCTTTTTTTTAATTTCTTTTATCGTTTCGTGTAGTTCTTCGTTCATGGCAATTGTATGATTGCTGTCTAAATAGCGCGCTGTCGGTGCACTGTGGTTTTGGTAATATTTCTTTACTTTTTGCGTTTGGGGCAAAACAAATGAGCCCTCGGGCCCATTTGTCTGTCTGTTTATATTTTTTTGTTGTTGCTATTTTTTCTTGAAATTTCTTTTTCTATAGCTGTTGGGTGTCTCTTTCATTATTCTGTAGAATGCGGCATAGAACGATTGTCTGTTGGCAAATCCGACTGCGACGCTTATTTCTTCGATTGTTTCGTCGGCGTATCTCTTATCGACCATGCGGTGCAAAGCCTCTTTTATGCGGTATTCGTTGAGCAGACACGAGAAATTCATGTTGAATCGCGAGTTTATTACTGCCGAAACGTAGCGCGTATTTGTCTGTAGCTCTTTGGCCAGGTCTTTTGCAGAATATGAAGGATCTCTGTATTTCTTATTTACAACGATGATATTCAGTATTTTATCGAATAGCTCGTCGGCCAATTCGGCACGAATGAGAGAGCGGTATGCAGCCTGTTTTTCGCTCTTTTCTTTTACGTTGTATGGTTGGCTTTTTTCTTTACATTCGTCGTTCATGATAGTCTTTCGTTTAGTGTTCTCAATTCAAATATACAACATTTTTTTTGAAAATAAAAGCAAATTTGAAATTTTGTTAATTTGCTTTTGTCGTTTATTCTTTTGATGTTATAATTTTTTGTAAAGCGAGATAACCCTTTGAGAGTAACTTCCTTTTCGTACAATGCTGTCAAGAACCCTTCGCGCCTCCTCTTTTTCTCCGAGTGCTATCAGCAGTTCGGCTTTTTCGGTGAGCAGGGCTTCGCTCTCTTCGCAGGATGCCATACCCTGTTCTATGTAGGCCAATGCGAGTTCGTATCGCTTGTTCGTTTTTTCGATGTTGCTACATGCCAGATAGTAGTCGGCTACCTGTGGGCTTCTTTCTATAAGGTTGTTTAGCAGTAGTGTGGCTTGGCTGTAATTTTTTTCGTTGTAGTACAGGAGTGCCAGCGCGTAATAGGCCTTGTCGTTCGATGGGTTGGCCGATAAAATCTTGTAGTAATCCTCCTCGGCCTTGTCGTTTTTCTTCTCCAACGAATGGATGTAGGCGCGGTAGTACAGCGCCTCCTCGTTGAAGGGCTCTTTGGACAGAACGGCGTTGTAGTCGGCTTTTGCTTTTTTGGCCATCCCTTGCTCCAAGTATAAATTGCCTCGGAAGAGCACCATTTTTGTCGATTCGGGGTTCCTAGCTATTCCTTTCGTAAGCAGCTCTTCGGCCCTTTTCGCATCTCCCTTTTTCATATAGGCCAGCGCTAAATTGGCATATACGAATTCGGTCGATGCGTCGTCGCCGGCGCGCTCCAATGCGGCGGTGTATTTTTCAATGGCCTTGTCTGTTTCGCCATTTTCCAAATGCACCGTTCCGGCCTTGGCCAGTTCTTCATATTTCTGTGCACCGGCTGTCAGCGTCATCAGCATGAATATGGTGAATATAGCAAATCTTACCATTTCGTTTTTTTCTTTTTATATGATAATCTTAGATGTTTTTCTGTCCTAAAGGTTTAATAGGTGCGCTCTCAGTTCGTTGTTGCTGTTAGGCGTTTCGGTGTAAATTTTTTTCTTCTCGGGCTGTTGCAGTTCCTTGCCGATGGCCTTCGTGTTTCCGCGGGTTTATGGCACCTGCTTAATCCGGAGTGCAAAATTACGCACAAGAAAAATTAAACAGCGAAGGTTGCGGTTAATAATCCGTAACAGGTTTTTGAAATTATATTTATTTGTGATTTTATCGCCGCCGTCTGTTGCCTCGACAGACCTAACGGCCTAAAGAACTATAACCCCCAAGGGGTTGTATTGGTGGTAGTGGCACAAACAACCGTAGCGACTATAGTGGCCGCCGTCAGAGTGGTCGTTATGTTATGGATGTGTGCCATTGTCTGTTTTGATTACGAATGGCGCAAAGTAAAATGTTTTTTTTCGGAAAAAAAAGAAATTGCAAGAGAAATTTCACATGTGTGTAATAGGTTGCCAGGCTTGCGCTGCTAAGTGCTTGTATAATCATGTTTTATGCGTGATGTGTATGCTTTGTAGTACGGTGTGTCCCTTGCACATGCGGGTGCTGTCTATTATAAATAGGCCCTTCCATGTGCGAAAAAAAGGCTCGCCGACAACGAAGGATGTAGAAACTTCGATAAAAGTTTCGTCATTTGCGAAGGAATGGGTATCTTCGCAACCGAAACGGGCTCCCATGGTCGGAGTACGGGTGCGCCCTTGTAGTTCAATGGATAGAATGGAGGTTTCCTAAACCTTAGATTTGGGTTCGATTCCCAGCGAGGGTACTAAAGCAGGTTGTACACCTGCTTTTTTATTTCAATTAGGCGTGTCTATGAAAAATATCTTTTTTACAGCTTTGATGCTCATGCTTTTAGTGTCGTGCGGTGTGGGCAAGCAGTCGCGCATGGTGGCCCATCGTGGATATTGGCAGACCGAGGGTTCGCACGAAAATTCCATTTCGTCCCTGAAGAACGCCATAGCGCTGGGTGTTTATGGCAGCGAATGCGATGTGCGCCAGACAGCTGACGGGGTGCTTGTGCTGTTCCACAACGCCAAGCTCGACGATGGTCGCGTGGTGTCCGATATGAAATATGCCGAACTGGCCGACTATCGTTTGCCCAATGGCGAGAGAATACCTACCTTCGAAGAGGCACTTGTGGCAATGGGCGATGCTCCGCGCAAGTTCAAGCTGGTGATAGAGGTCAAGGAAGCCGATGTAAGCAAAATAGTCGCGATGGTGGAGCGTTACAACCTCGAGAAAAAGGTGGAGTACATTGCATTTGGTCGTTCGCATTGCATGGATCTCATTGCGATGAACAAGGGGTTGCGTGTTTCCTATCTTGCCGGTAACGAAAAGAGCGCATGGACTCCCAAGGAGCTCAAAGAGAAGGGATTCTACGGGCTCGATTATTCGGCGGGGCTTTTGAAATCGCGTCCCGAGTGGATTAAAGAGGCGCACGATTTAGGCCTCGATGTCAATGTGTGGACAGTGAACGATTCGGTTGATATAGACCGCTTCTTTAAGCAGGGCGTCGATAAGGTGACGACCGATATTCCTGCCGTTTACAAGAAAAAACGATAACCGGTGGTGGCTTCTATGCTGCCCTTGGAAAATAGCAATGCCCGGCCATGGCCGGGCATTTTTTTATCGGTTTCTGCCGTGCTAGAATTTCGCGTCACAGCCAACGCTGCGTTGCAGTTCCACCCAGCGGACAGCCTTGTTGTATAGTGCTTCAGTGTATTCGGTGTGCATCAGGTTCACCGTCTGCTGTATTTCGATGAGCTCGAGCAGCGATATTTCGCCCAGCAGGTAGGCCTTCCTTTTGCCGGCGAGAAGGCTCTTTGCCTCGGCAAGTATGTTGCCGTCGAATGTTCTTACCTGTCTGTCGGCGGCCTTGTAGTTGCCCACAGCCTGCAGCACCTCGGTCTGCACTATAAGGCGCGTGTTCAGCTCCTCTTTCTGTGCCTGTTCCACGCGCAAACGGTCGACCTCGCGTGCGCCCTTGTTCATATTCGAAAATTTTATGGGCATTGCGGCGCCAATGAAATATTTAGTGAATTTCTGCGAATTATCGCTGGCGATGTTATGCTCGGCGCCTATGTTCAGCGATATATCGGTGCGGCGGTTGCGGCTGTTCATCTTCTGCATGGCTTCGGCTACATCGCTGTTGGCCATTGCCGCCAACAGGTCGGCGCGTCTGCCGAGTGCTTCGGCAATGTAGGTGTCGGGCTCTTTCAGTTCGGGGTTTATGACCAGGCTGCCCTTGCCACGCAGTGTGGATGCGCCCTCGCAGTTACCCATGTAATAGCCCAGTGCGATGGCACTCTCCTCTATGGCCGCTTCGGCTGCAATCACTCTGTTTTTGGCGACGGCACACTCCAGTCGGCTGTGAATCCATTCGCTCTCCGATATCTCGCCGCTGATGTGGCGCAAGCTGTCGCTTGTAGATATTCCGCGCAGGTTGTCGTAGTTCTCGGCGAGGTTCTCTTTCAGCGCGATAGCCTTCAGGTGCGACAGATATGCAATGGTGGCATCGGCCTGGAAATTGCGCAGATATTCCTGCACGACGGCCGCTGTCATCTCCCTCTCCTGCTGGGCGAGGGCTATTCCCGCCTTGCGCACTCCGAAGGTGAATGTACGGCTCAGCTCGGCAGTGATGCTTTCGCCCAGTTTCGTATTCCAATCCTCGTTGTTGCCATATGCAATGGCAATGGTGGGGTCGTTGTATGTGCGCGAGCTTTTCACTTCGGCGTCGGCAATCTCTATGTTCATGCTTTGCGCTGCAAGTGCGGCATTGCCCTTCAGTGCGCGTTGCATGTATTCGCCGTATGTTATCTCCTGTGCATTGAGCGCGAAGCCCATCAACAGGGATAATATTATTGTTATGCTTCTGTTTATCATGTGGCTATTCATTTACCGGTGTGATGCCTTTTTCGGCGGCTTTTTTCAGTACATATTCGAGCGCGGCATCGTGCTCGTTGGGTATTATTCCGTCGAGTATGGCGTCCTTTACCGAGGTCTTCAACTGGCCCACCAGGGCGCAAGGCTCAAGCGCGAAGATGCGCATTATCTCCTCGCCATCGACGGGAGGCTGGAAATTGCGTATTCGATCTTTCTCCTCTATGTCTTTGAGCTTTTGTCGCACGGTCTGGAAGTTCTGCAGGAATTTTTTCTTGCGCACTTCGTTCTTCGAGGTGATGTCGGCCTCGCACAATTGCATCAGGTCGTCGATGTCGTCGCCGGCGTCGAACAGCAGGCGTCTGACCGCCGAGTCGGTTACAATGTCGTCGGCAATGGCTATGGGGCGCATGTGCAGGTTTACCAATTTGGCCACGTAGCGCATTTTTTCGTTCTGCGGCATCTTGAACTCCTTGAATATCTGCATAACCATTTTCTCGCCCACTATGTTGTGGTTGTGGAATGTCCAGAACTGTATGGGGTCCCACCTTTTTGTGCGTGGCTTGCCTATGTCGTGGAGCAGGGCTGCCCATCGCAGCCACAGGTTGTCGCTCTTGGCTGCCACGTTGTCGAGCACCTCCAGTGTGTGGTAGAACATCTCCTTGTGGCTGCGGCCGTTTCTCGTTTCCACTCCCTGCATGGCTGCCAGTTGCGGGAATATAAGCTGCAGCAGTCCGCATCGGTCGAGCTCGATGAAGCCTTTCGATGGGGTGGGCGACATCAATATCTTGTTGAGCTCTTCGTTTATCCTTTCGCGCGAAATAATCTTTATGCGCTCCTTGTTCTCGCACAAGGCATCGAATGTTTCGTCCTCGATGTAGAAATTCAATTGCGTGGCAAAGCGTATGCAACGCATCATGCGCAGTGGGTCGTCCGAGAAGGTTATTCCGGGCTCGAGCGGGGTGCGTATTATGCGGTCTTCCAGGTCGTAGGTTCCTTCGAAGGGATCGACAAGCTCGCCGAAGCGTTCTTTGTTCAGGCACACCGCCATCGCGTTTATTGTGAAGTCGCGACGGTTTTGGTCGTCCTCGAGTGTGCCATCCTCTACAATGGGGTTGCGCGAGTCGTGGCTGTACGACTCCTTGCGTGCACCGACGAATTCAATCTCCTGATCGCGGTACTTCACTTGCGCCGTGCCGAAATTGGCATATACGGCCAAGTGGGCTCCCTTGCCCAGTTTCTTGCTGAAGGCACGCGCCATCTCTATTCCTTTGCCCACCACCACTACGTCGATGTCGGTAGAGGGGCGTTGCAGAAAAATGTCGCGCACGTAGCCGCCTACGATGTAGCACTCCATGCCAAGCTCGTCGGCCGTTTCCGAAATCTTGTGAAACAAGGGCTTGTCGAGTATTTTTTTCAGTTCCTCGCGGGTTGGTATATACATTGTCGTAATATCGTTGTTAGTGCATTGCTCGCTCAGCATGCAAAGATAGCTCGTCGCGCGCAATGGCTGAATAGTCATTTATTGTTATTTTGGCGGCAGTGGTAATGTACATTCGCTGCCATGATGCAAAAATAATATTTATATCTTGAATTATTTCCTATGACGAAATATCTTTTTTCATACATGCGCTCTTATTGTGCTTTCTTGCGTAATCGTGGGTGTGCAACGGGGCTTGGTGGCGACTAAATTATCTTTTTTTTCATTTAACCGAAATTTAGTTGTACTTTTGTTCCCTGTAATCAATAATCGTTATGAAAAGAACTATTTATATCCTTGCCCTTTGTGCATTGTCGTTTGTGGCGGTGTCGTGTGGCGAATCTATTGAGGAGCAGGCTGCCCGTTCGTTGCAGATGGCTCAGGCTGCTTTCGAAGGCGGCGATTTTCAGGGTGCCAAATTGCAACTCGACAGTATTAAAATATTATATCCCAAGGCCTTCGAGGCGCGTCGCGAGGCACTGAAGCTCATGCGCGAAGTGGAACTGGCCGAGCAGCAGCGCAATGTAGCTTGCCTCGACAGCATGCTGGGTGCCAAGCGTGCCGAATTGGAGGAAATGCTCAAGAGCGGCTTTACCTTCGAGAAGGACGAGAAGTATCAGGAGGTAGGTAATTTCATGGCAGCATCGCAGGCGCCTATGAAAAACCTCAACAACACCTATCTGCGTGCCCAGGTGGATGAACATGGTGTGATGACCGTCACTTCGATATACAAGGGTCGTCCCATTGGCCACAACAAGGTCAAGGTGAGCTCGGGCGACAGCTATGCCGAGTCGGCCAACCCCATCAGCAACTACACTTCGAAGCATATGGGCGTAACCACCGAGCGCGTCGATTTTCGTTTGGGCAAGGACGAGGGCATCATCGGCTTCATCGTACTCAATTCCGACAAGAAAATAAAGGTGGAGCTTATCGGTAATTCCACCCATAGCTACACCATGCGCGGCGAGGATATCAAGGCTATCAAATCGCTCTACAATCTCTCTTTCCTGTTGCGCTCGATAGAGGAGCTCGAGAAACAGCGCGGTGAGGCGCAGCGCCACATCGAATTTGTTAACCGCAACAAGCAGCGTGGCGACAGTGCGGTTGTTGAAAACAAGTAATACGTAGTACATTATAAGCAAACGCGACAGGCTGACAGCCTGTCGCGTTTTTTCTTGTCGCTATTTTACGAATATCTTCTTTCCCTTTTTTATGTATATGCCCTCGGTGGGGTTATATACACGGCGACCGTTGAGGTCGTATATTTTACCATCGTTTCTCTTCTCTTCGTCCGTGGCGGCGATGCCTGTGGCTGTCTGTGTGAAGTCGATGACAATGTTGTCGCCGGCCTTCGAGGGTATGCGGCATACATCCTTGGCCTGTTTTTCCACATTTACCTCCTCGCCGTTTACGGTTACAAGCGCGCTGTTCACGCCGTCGTATTTCACGTAGCATGCCTCGCCCTTGTTATTGGCGATGGTGGCTTTGGTGGCCTTGCCTTCTCTCCATTCGATGCCTACAGTGAAATCGCCCACGGCCTTCAGTCCGCTGACGCTTCCGCCTGCCCACACCGACGGTAGCGCGGGGTGCAGGTGTATGGTGTCGGTGTGGCTTTGCATCAGCAGCTCGGCCACGCCGGCGCACACTCCGAAATTACCGTCAATTTGGAAGGGGGCGTGCGAATCGAACAGGTTGTAGTAGATGCCGCCCTTGTATTGGTCGGTGCTGTACGATGTGGAGTGCTTCAAGGCGTTCTTTATGATAACGTGGGCGTGGTTGCCGTCGAGAGCGCGTGCCCACAGGTTGACCTTCCAGCCCATAGACCAGCCTGTTGCGGCGTCGCCACGCAGTTTCAGCGCGTTGACGGCGGGTACAAAGTATTCGCTGCTGGGCGATATCTGGTCGAGCGGGTGCAGACACATCAGGTGTGACATGTGGCGATGGGCCTTGTCGTTGCTGACGGTGTAGCTCGAGTATTTCCACTCGCGAAGCAGCTTGGCGCCTTTGCTCACCTTGTTCTGTGTGCCCCAGTCGGCCCATGTGCCACCCTTGAACTGCTCTACATGCAGTCCCTGGTCGGTATTGGCAAGATACTCCTCGAGGGTTGCCATCTGCTCGTCGGTGAGGCCGCACGCCTGCTGTCCCAATGCCTCTATGGCCTTCTTTACATATACAAGGTGGGTATATACCAACTGCTGGGCATGCGCGGTGGCATCCTCGGTGGGGTTGTCGTTCTGCTCGGGCGAATATTCGTCGGGGCACACCCATGTGCCATCGCCCACCTTACGGTCTTTTATCATGCGCTCGAACCAGAATTCTGCGCAGCTCCACATGACGGGGAAGGCGCGTGCAAGGAAATCCTTGTCCAGTGTGTAGCGGTAGTGCTGCCACAGGTGTGAGCAGTACCATACGTTGGCAACGAAGTAGTTGCTGCCCCATGTGCTCATGCCACCGAATATATTGCTCTCGGTGAATACCGTCCAGCCCTTGGTCTGTCCGCCGCGCTGTGCCGCCTTCTTCCAATTGTCGCGCTGTGCCATGGTTATAATGTAGTCGAGGAAGGGCATGTGCGTGTCGCTCAGGTTGGTGGGCTCGGCCGGCCAGTAGTTCATCTGTATATTGATGTTGGTGTGTATGTCCGAGTTCCATGGAGCATTCTCCAGGTTGTTCCATATGCCTTGCAGGTTGTTGGGGACGTTGATGCCTCGCGAGCTCGATATGAGCAGGTAGCGTCCATAGGCAAAATAGAGCTGCTCGAGGAAGAGCACTTCGGGCTCCTTGCCTGTTACGTTCTTGCTTGCGGTGTTGTAGTTGTCGATGAGCACGTTTGTGGGTACGCTCGACGCTGCACCGCCCAGTTTGAAATTGACGCGTCCCATGTAGCTCCTGAAATTATCCACGTGGTCGCTGTAGAGCGCTTCCCAGCTTTTTTGTGCGGCTGCGTTCACATATCCTTTTATTTTTGCAGCAAGGCCGCTTGTGCCCGAAACGCATGAGGCCTTCGACGAATCGTAGTCGGTTCCGCCACTGAAAATAAGTGTCACTGCATTGGCGTTGCTGACGGTTATTCCATCCTTGTCGGTTGCGACCTGTGCGCCTTCGCCGTCGGGTACCACGCGGAAGTGTGCGCTATATGTCACGGTGGTGAGCTTGCCGCCGAATGTGGCAGTGCCGTTGCTGTATGTGACGGTCGATGCGTTTATTCCAGTGCCGGGCTCCACGCTGAAGCGCAAGCTCAGTTTCTCGCCCTCCGATGCGGTGTAGCGTGCGGCTATCACGTTGTCGGGCTGCGATGAAATATATTTGCGCTCATAAGACGCGCTGCCATCTACGTTGCTGTATTTCACACCAGCCACACCCGCCTCGATGTCGAGGTAACGTACATACTCCTTGGCTGCCGTTGCCGTGCTGTAGCCGATGCTGCCGCTGAGATCCTCGACGAACACCGAACCGAAGTTCTTGTAGCCACCGTAGCTACCCATGTCGTTGGGACCGCCCTGCCACAATGTCTTTTCGTTGAACTGGATTTCGTCGCGGGCTATTCCTCCGAAGAGTGATGCTCCAAGCTGTCCGTTACCAATGGGTAGTGAGTATTCCATCCACTTGTTGCCGGCGTCGGTGAGTGTCGCGGGCTTGTTGTACCACAGCGTGAGTGTGTTCTCGGGTGTGAATGTCTCGGCACCGAATATTTTGAAATCGGGGCTTTTTATATCCTGTTGCTTGGTGAATTTCAGGGGGTTGTTCTGGTCGCCCTTGTCCCAAAAACCTACCTCCGAGGTGCTCCAACCACCGCCGCCCAGGCGATTAAGGCCGGTGGCTGTGAGCGACGGGTTGCGTGGTACTATTTCGAACAGCGTTGTGTAGGTGCTGTTGGTGGTTTCTTCGAAACGGAATCCGTGGGGGTCGGGGGTGGTGCCGGTCTTCAGGCGACCGTCCGATTTTGTGCTGCCGCTTACATAGGCATAGAGCCCCGATTTGCTTACAATCTGGAAGCTATCTACCTCGCCGGTGAATTTCCAAAGATGTTCGTCGGCTACTTCGAGGCCGGCAAATGCTACGGTGCTTCCGCTGCCGCACTCCTTGAACGACTGGTCGCTGATGGCAAATTGTATGTAGTACCACTGCTCGTTATCGAGGAGGCTGAAAATGGGGACGATGGGGCAGCTTGGCAGGAATGTCACAGGGTTGTTGTTGTCGCCGGCGCTCCATTCGCCCAGCTCGGCGCCGGTCGATGTGCCGCCCCATTGGTTCATGCTCTGCCCGCTGGCGCTTTTGCGCTGAATCTCCCAACCGCCTGCGCCGTTGGTGCTCTTCATTATCTTGAGCGCTGTCTTGGACGATGCCGATGCGGCAAATTTGCTACCGTTGTAATAGATGTAGTTACCGCTTTTGCTCTTCATGTACATGTCGTCGGCTGTGCCGATGAACTGCCATTGGTTGGCGTCGCTCTTGGCCTTGGTGGCCGTTTGCAGGTTCTTGCCGCTGCCTTTGTCGCTCAGTACATTGCCGCCGGTCTTGAATTGCACGAAGTACCACAGGGGCGATGCCTCGCTTGAAAATTCGGGAAGTACGTCTTGTGCATAGGTTGCCAATGTCGCGAAAATGGCAAACAGGGACAGAGTGATTTTCTTTAGCATATGGTTCGTTATTTACGGTTTCTGGAAATATTTCGTAAATATTGTGAAAATCTATCTTCTGTGCAACTATTTAATGATAATTATTATTTACTGCCATACAGTTTTCCACCCCTCTATGGCTATCATTATCAACAGCATGATGCCGTAGATGAATTTTAGCCCGGTGGTGAGCATGAATGCGGCAAACGACATCAGTGCAGTCCTGATGGCTCTGTTGGCTGGTGTCTTTGCTATCAGTTCGCCTGCGAGAGCGCCCAGGAACGGCCCTGTTATTATTCCCCACGGCCCCATGAACAGTCCGACCAGCATGCCTATTCCCGCTCCCCATGTTCCATATTTCGATCCGCCGGTTTTTTTGGTGAGCCATATAGGGGCTATGTAGTCGAGCAGGGTTATCACCACCGCGGCAATACCATATATAATAATGGTGGTGCCGTCGATGTCGTTGTTGTCGCACAGGCGTAACAGTAGCAGGCCTGCAAACGAGAGCGGAGGGCCGGGAATGACGGGTAAAATGGCACCTGCAAGACCGCATATGGCACAGATTAGCGCCAATAGAACTAATATATATTCCATGCTATCTTGTGAGTGAGAATTTAAGGCTAACGCCGAAGTCGGTGGTGGTTGTGGGGTACGAGCTTGCCGAAATAAGAGGTATCGTCTTCTTGCGTTCGAAGAAGAAGCTCATATTCAGCATCTTGCTGTATGTGTAGTCGGCCGACAGCGAGTAGTTGAACGACTCGTTGCCACTGGTAGCCTGTGTGGTACCCTTGTCGATGCTTCGGCAGAGCGCTGTCATGTTCTTGAACGAGAAGCTTGCTCTCAGGTTCAGGTCGTTGCTCACCTTGTTGCTCTTGCTTGCCTTGCTGCTTGCACCCAGCATTTTCAGGTTCACAATCTTGTAGCCGGCGTTCAGTACAAGCTCCTTCGAATGTGTTTCTACAAGCTGTATGGCTGTTACGCTAAGGTTCAGCACGCGCGATTTCACATACTTCACGCCCAACGACAGGTTGTCGTTTGTTGTGACATCGATACCCAATAGCGGCGAGAACGACTCGTTTATAGAGGCTGCGCCTATATTGAACTGGCTGCTGGGCACCGGCAAGCCTGTTGATGCGTTGTTGGTGTATCCAAGGCCGTTGGTATATTCCATGTATGTGGAGTATGTGCTGTACGAGCCCACCGAGTAGATGCTCTTGTAGCCGTGTGTAAGGTTCACGCTCTTGAAATGTTTTTGGAACATTGGCAGCTTCGACAAGCCGGCATATTTTATGTTCCAGTTGGGCAGCATCTGTATGAACGACGGGAAGAGGTCGAGCAAGCTCTTCTTGCCGTCGCGTCCGCTGTAGGTGCTCAGGAATGCGGGGAGCATTACCTCGGCCGAGTATTTGTTGACCGTTCCATTCTCGGGGTTGAACAGCTGGCCGGCGAGGGCGCTGTTCTCGGGGTACATGGTGCCGGTATATTTGTCCTCGATGCGCTGTCTGATGCCCTCGAGGTTCGATACGAAGCGGTTGAATGTCGATGAACGGTAGTTGTTGCTCTCGCTACCCGTGTCGAATGAGTTGCCTATGCTGATGGTGGTCATAGAGAAGCCTCCCGACTGCGTTTCGGGCATTCCGGCATACATGTATTGTATGTTGCGGCTCTTGTTGCGCTGCCAGTCGGCGTTCAGGTCAATCTTCACATCGGTAAGTGGCTCAAAAACGAATTTCAGCTTCAGGTCCTCGGCGGCGCTTGTCGATGCCTGTACGGCCACGCTGTCGTTGCACAGTAACCAGCCATTGTCGTAGGCGCGCTGCAGATAGCTGTCGTCGGTCAATCCGAATGCAAAATCGATGCCGGGTGCATACGAGCCGCCCAGTTTGCTCTGGCCCAGCATGTCGCCGGCGTTGGGCATGAAGCCGGGGAGCGACATCGAGTAGTTGTTCGTGTAGCTTACCGACATGCTGCGCAACGACATCAGGAAGCGTGCAGGATACTGCATCCTCTTCATGAATTCGGTGTCCTCGCTCTTGAATTCGGGGGTGATGGTGAGCTTCAATGGAATGGTGTCCTTGCTCTTGATAATTATGTTGTTCTCGTCCACCACCTTGTATTTCAGCTTATAGGGGCGTCCCTTCTTGGTGCGCGCGTTTATTACGAGCTTCTTGTTTTTCAGGCCGTGTGCCAAGGGTAATACACTGTCGGGGCGCAGAGTAATCTCTGTGCGGAACGGTTTTATCTTGGCCTTTTTCTTCTCCTTTTCTTTCTTGTTCTTGGCTGCGGCACCGCTGGCGAAGCGCTTGTTCGTCTCCTCAAGGTAGGGCGACAGGTTGTACAGTTTCACCAGGTCGAAATTGCCGTTTACGGTTATGTTGCGCTTGTTGGCAATGGTGTTGCCGTAGTTTATGCCCGATGCGTTGTTGCCTCGTGCCCAGTTGTACGACGACGAGTAGTTGGCATCGATTGTTGTCCATTCGAATATGGGCAGCTTGTTTATGGGCAGCGAATACGATGCCGTGAAGCTCTGTTGGTAGCTCAATGGGCGTCCCAGGTTGTTTATGCTGTGCATCACCGAGTCCTTCCAGATGGCATATTCGTCGGGGTAACGGCTTTTGTTCACCGGCATGTAGGGCTCCTCAATCTCGGCGTTGGTGCCGGTCTGCAGGTTGGTGCGCAGATTGGTTGTGGGGTCCCACTTCAGTGTCATGTTGCGGTTCCAGTAGAACTGCTGCGAGAAATTGAGCGGTGTTGCGGTCTGGTCGTATGTATTGCTCAGGTCGCGTGTCTGTATTTCGTAGTACGAACGCGTCATGTCGGTGTTGAGCGAGAGGCTCTGCGGCAACGGGTTTATACCGAACTCCTTGAATATGTTCCACCACTTCGATTTGCTCTTTATATCCTTGAAGGGCTTGATGGTCTTTATAGGGTTGTTATAGGCATATGCGGCAGTAGCCTTCCAGTTGAGCCTGTTCTCCCAGCTGATGGTGCTTCCGCTGTTGTTTGTGCGCGAATATGAGTATCCGAATGTGAAGTTCGCGGGGTCGTAGGGCATGGGCTTCTTGCTGGCTATTCCCACCTTGGCGTTGCTCAGGCTGAAATTGCGTGTCGTAGAACGGGTTTCGGCAATATCCTTTATTGAATCCTGCTGCACTCCGGTGTACGAATCGATTACATCCTCGAGCAACAGGTCGGTCTCGAACGGGCTGTATAGCGGCGATTTTATCTCGCTCGACATTGAGTAGTAGAGCGGCAGTGCCACCTTGGCCTTCTTGGGGAAGAAGCGGCCGAAATCGAATGTACCTGTTACCGAATATTTATAGTAGTCGTCGGTGCGTCGCGAAGCCAGCTTGTCCTCCAAACCGCCAAATCCGGCAGTTTCCACCTTGCCCTGTGCGGCAAGGCTTCCGAGGTCCGACAGCTTTATGTTCAGGTTGCCCTGAGCAGCCCAACCGCTCTTGTTATTGAAGCCGAGCATGCGCATTTCGTTTACCCAAACGATTGCCGATTTGGGCGTGCCGGTGTTGTTGCGCACACCTATCATCATCACCTTTACCTGTCCCAGCGAGGGGTTACCGATGACGCTTATACGGTTTTTGGGCTTCTCTTCGTCGTACTCGCTATATATGGTCGTGTTGTTCACGCCTGCGGTGTGTGCGTTGCGCAGGGTGTTACGTTTTACCTTTATGGCTGTGAGCTTGGCGAGCGGTATATCGAGCATGTTGGCCTCGGGCCACACGGCGTTGCTCGACATGCTGCTGTATGCATCGTATGTGCCGTGGGGGGTCAGCTTCAACGGTATTTCATATTCGTAGTAGTTGCTCTTGTAGTCCGAGCCCAATCGTACGAACAGCGACATGTCGTTGTCGCTAAGCTGGTCGCCATCCATTTCGGGGGCTTCGGCATGTGCGAATACCTGTATTCTTTCGTACTGTCGTATGTCGAGCGTGCTTTTCTTGTAAACAGCACGCGACTCCTTGGCGCCGAGGTCGTTCACCTGCAGCGAGAGTGCCTGCTCGTTGTCCTGTCGCAACTGCGGTTGCTCGGGGTCGAGGATGCGCGAAATGCCCGGGGGCAGCACGTAGTTTACGGGCTGGCGGTCGCCATGCTCCTCTATATTTACGGCCGACATTACAAGCTCGCCGCTGACGGTGGGCGATACGTTGTTTGTCGATGCAATGGCGTTCATGTAGGGGCGCCAGTCGCCGCGCACCAGTTTCAGTGTGGCGAAGCGCAGTGTTACGGGCTTGCGGAAATTGGTGAGGTACATACGCATGAAACGTATCGATGTGAAATCGCGTATGGTGCCCACAACCTTCTCGTAGTCGTCGATGGGTATGCGGAATTTGTACCAATCGACGCTTTCGGTTTCGCCATTGCGCAGCTTGGCGGTCACGGTGCGTTTGTCCGATATGTAGTTGCGGCCCACCTGCATGTCCTGTCGGCGCAACGATATTTTGTACTGGAAGAAATTCTCGTACTCGTCCATCGTGAAGTCCTGGTTGGCATCCTCGATGTCGGGTGTGGTCTTTGCCGAGGTGTTGTAGCTTTCGTTCGACGCGCCCGATGTAGCCGAGTTGCCTTCGGGGTTGTTGTAGTATTTATATCGGTTGAAAATGTTCAGTTGTGCGTCGTCGTAGTCCGAACCGCGATAGTGATGGTAGTTGTCGTTGGCGGGGTCGGCTGCGATGCTGTCGAATACTTCGCTCCTTACCTTGCCGCGAATGGCGTCGAGGTAGTTTGCATATGTGGGGAATGCTGCCTCGTCGCTGCTTGCGAGGCCGTTGAAACCGATATCCTGCTGTGTGCGACTGCCGGCGTTGTTGTCGAATGCATATACAAGGCTCGATGTGATGGGCACACGTCCCCATACGGTCTCCTCGTAGCCGTAGTTGTTGCTGCTTGCGGGCAAGCCGTTCTCGAAGAATTTCTTTCCATCCTTCAGCACATCCTCTGACACCTCGCCCAGGTTTATGTAGAAATCACCTCCACCGTCGGCATCGTCGTAGATGAAGGGGTCGAGCAACCAAAATTCGATATACTGCACGTTGGCGGTCTCGAAGTCGGTGGTGGTCAGCTGGCGTGTAATACCGGCCCAGCGCTTTTCGGGCATGGTCAGTTTACCGTCATAGGTGAGGTCGGGGTCGAGGTTGTATGGGCCACGCTCCGAGGGGTAGTACGATATGTTCATCAACGACAGGGTCGATGACTCTTCATAGGTCGATTCCTTGTTCGGATAGAGCTCGCGTTGATACACCTCGCGCAGATAGTGATTCGACAACTGCTGAAGGTCGCTCTTGATGTGCGACGGGGTGAGCGACGAGCTTCTTCGGGTGAATAGCGGGTCTATGGTGTACCAGTTTATAAGTGCGCGGTTATATCCGGTGAGGATGTTGTTCGTCAGGCCATAGTTGGGCATGCCTGTGGGGATGGCGGCGAGCACCCACGCCGAGGGCGAATCGAGGTCGATGCCGTTTTCGGTGCTTTCGAAATCGTCGATGTACGATGCGTTGCTCTGCACTTCGTCCGATGTGCCGGCCTCGAGCTTGGCAAATTCAGCGGTGAGGTTTATGCTCGATGGTGCGGCGCAGCTGAGCAGCGGCAAGCGGTCGAGCAGGGTGGTGAGCCATTGTGTCTGCTTCTTCCACGACATGTTGAGGCCCCAAATGACATTGTTCAGTGGCTCGGAGCCCATGTCAACCTTCGAAGTGAGCGGTTTTTCGGTGAGCGACATCACCGTACCGCCGAATTTTAGGTCGGCCGAGTAGTCGTACATCCAGTTCAAGCCGAGCATGGTCTTGCGCTGCATGTTGAAGAGGGTGTTGCTCTCGAGCGACACCTGTACGGCTGTTCCTGCGTCGATGATGCTCTGGTTCACAATGGTTATTATACCGGCTGCGTAGTCAACGGTGTAGTCGCTGTTCTCTACCAGTGTCACTCCGCCGGCGGTTACGGTTACCGAACCCTTGGGAATGTTCATAGAACCTGTCTGTATGACGTTGGCCGACGAACCGGTGTATTCACCGATAAGATAAAATTTATCCTTTTCGGCCAGTTGTCGTGCAACGGTCTTGGTCGAGTCGTACAGCTCCTGATAGATATATTTTTCGGCGATGGCGCCGTTGCCTATCTTCTTTTTCAGATTATCGCCGAAGGGCTCGACGGTGGGGAAGAATATTCGTCCCGACGATGCTTGTACGGTGAAGCCCTCGACGAAATCGAAGATGCCGTTGGGCGCCTCCTTCGAGTTGTTGGCGTCCAAGCGGTCGAGGTTCATCATCCTCAGCAGCGGGGTGTTCTTCAAATGCTCCTCGGGCAGATATGTGATGTTGGTACCAAGGCTGTCGCTTGCGTAATATACCTCGAGCTTGAAGTCGGTGCTTTTCAGACTGCGTGCTCCAAGGTTATATACGTTTTTCATCATAAGATCCCAGCAGCCGTTCTGTGGTGAGCACGAATTGGGCTTCAACAATTTCACCAACAGGGTAGCCGATGATTCTTTCTGGTCCGAAGCGAATTCACCCACCTGATAGGTCTTGCCGCCATAGGTGTATTCGAATGCTACGGCGAGCACTTCGTCGGCACGCAGGGCGTTGCGCAACGAAATGTAACCCAACTGCTTGTTGATGGTATATTCCGATGCCGACAGCAGGCGTGCGTTCGATATCTTTTCGTAGTCGAGGCCGCCGTTAAATCCGTTTATGCCGCTGAATGTGGCGTTAACCTTGTCTATGTCGCGTATGTCGGCATAGCTGTTGTTCATGGTGGGGTAGAGGTCGTTGGTGTTGTTCGACGGCAGGCTGTTACCACCGGTCGCGTCCCACATGTCGTTGCTTATGTGCGAGGCCTCACCCAAGTCGGTGAATGCCACTATGTTTCGCGGGTTGGTGAAATCGCTTCGTTTGTTTGTCACCCACACCTCGACGCGGTTAATCGTTATACCCGAAACGATGGTCGGCAACTGCGCCATGGAGCGGTCGTAGTTGTCGCGGAAGTAGTGGGCAAGGAAGAAGTGACGGTTTTCGTCGTAGTTCGATATTTCTATTTCGAAGGTTGTAAGCTGTGTGCCGCCCTTGGAATTGACCACTGTGCTGCTCGAATTTTTCTGCGACACGACGGCCTGCAACGACAATTTGCCGAACTGCATGTCGGTGCGTACACCGAATAGCGATGTTGCACCCTTTATCAGCGACGAATTTGTGCCGAAGGATATGTTGCCGGCCTCAATCAGCTTGAATACCTCGTCCTCCTTACCTTCGTATTTAAGGCTTATCTTTTTTGTGTCGTAGTTGAAGGTGGCCTCGGTGTTGTAATTGAAATCGAGGTTCATCTTGTCGCCTACGTTACCCTTTACGTTTAGGTTGATGAGCTCGTCGAAATTGAAACTATTCGTTTCGCGGCTTCGCTGCGGCAACGAGGGGTTATCCACCTTGTTCATTTGGAAGCCTATCTTCATTTCGGCGCTTCCCTGTGTCTTTATGCGCACACCGCCGGGGCCGAAGAGCTTTTCGGCTGGGCCCAGGTCGAACTGCATGTCGCTGAAATCGAATTTGTCACCCTTGCTCAGCTTTTCGAATTCCTCTTGGTTTTTCTTCCTGAAATAGCGTTGCAACGAGCTCTGCATCTTGTTTTTGGCATACTCCTCCTGTGACAGGATGAAGGGTACTCCGAATTTTGTTTCACCCATCTTTGTGGTGATGCTGTAGGTGCTGTCCTTCTCGTTGTATGTGGTGTCGAGCTTTATGTTGTCGGGGTGGCGCAAGTCCATGGGCAGCTGCTTGAGCTCTTTCTCGCTTTCGGGAATGACGTTCGATACGGGGTAGCGAGCCGATACCGTGTCGCGGTAGAGCTGCTTCTCCATCTTCTCGCGTCTTATGCGCTCACGCCTTCGTTGCGAACGCGTGCTGTCAATCTGTGCGAATATGGTGGTCACATTCACACAGAGCAACAACAATATTATTAGCGTGCGCAATTTCATTTCTTGGAATTATAACTGTTTGAGTGCCAATTTTATCAGCTGTTCCACGGTGGCCTCGGGCTGCTCTTTGGCAATGCCTTGTACCACCTTATTGGCTGCTGCTGCGGGGAAACCAAGCATGATGAGCGCCGATACGGCCTCGCCCACTGTTTCCTTGTCTATCTGCGGTGCCACGGCTGTTGCGGCGGTGGGTATTCCGGCTGCGATGCCCACTATTTTGTCCTTGAGCTCCACTATGATACGCTGGGCGGTCTTCAGGCCTATGCCCTTGACGCCTTTAAGTGTCTTTTCGTCGCCCGAAGCTATCACATCGCACAATTCGCCAATGGTGAATGCCGACAAAATGGTGCGTGCCGTGTTGCCGCCGATACCCGAAACGGATATGAGCAGCAGAAAAAGCTCGCGCTCCTGCTTGTTGAAGAAGCCGAACAGCTGGTGGGTGTCCTCGCGGATGACTTCGTAGATGTATAGTTTTGTGTCCTTTTTGCCCTGTATGGCGCTATATGTGTTGAGTGTGATGCTTGCCTCGTAACCCACTCCGGCACAATCTATTACGGCGGTGGCGGGGGTAAGCTCGGCTATTTCTCCTCTTAAATATTCAATCATAGTAATCTCTCTTTATCTACTTTTTAACGCAAATTTGTGCTTATTATTGTGTGTTTTTCCAATAAGAAGCCTGCTCTTTGCGAAGTATCATGCAAAAATAGATTAAAATTGCCGTATTATCAAGTTGTTTCGTGTTTGAATTTGTTTATTCGCTGTTTGACGAGCGAAATAGTTATTTGCAAAAGCTCAGGGGATTGGACTAATTTGTTTTCAGTCCAATCCCCTGAGCGTGGTTTTTCTCCCTAGCGATTGCTTGGGAATATGTGGCTTGTTATAGAATTTTCTTTACAAGTCCGAACATTTTGTAGGGCATGTATCTGAACGGCAGGTCGAGCCATGTGGGGGTGATTACCAGCGAACGCTTGTGCGAGAAGGCGTTGAAGCTCTCCTCGCCGTGGTAGTGTCCCATGCCCGAATTTCCTACGCCGCCAAAGGGTATTTTCTCGTTCGCAATGTGCATGATGGTGTCGTTTATACATGCTCCGCCCGACGAGGTGCGGCGAATGATTTCCATTCCTTTTTTCTCGCTGCCGAAATAGTAGAGCGCGAGCGGCTTCTCTCTTTTTGTTACAAATGCCAATGCCTCTTCGCTCTTCTCGAAGGTCATCATGGGGAGCACGGGGCCGAATATCTCCTCTTGCATTACCGGCGCCTTCTCATCGACATCGGCGAGCAGCGTGGGCTCAATGTAACGCTCTTTCATGTTGGTGGTGCCGCCCGATACTATTCGTCCATCCTTCAGGTAGGTCGATACTCGTTCGAATGCGCGGTCGCTCACCATGCGCACGAAGTGCTTGCTCTTCTGTATGTCGGTGCCGTGCAGGCGTGTAAGCGCCTCGCGGAATTCCGTTGCGAATTCATCGGCTATCGATTTGTGTATGAGCAGGTAATCGGGTGCAATGCAGGTCTGTCCGGCGTTCAGCGTCTTGCCCCATGCGATGCGTCGTGCGGCCATTTTTATGTCGGCCTCTTTATCCACTATGCAGGGGCTCTTGCCACCGAGCTCCAGCACCACGGGGGTCAGGTGGCGTGCAGCAGCCTGCATCACCTCTTTGCCCAAAGCGGGGCTTCCGGTGAAGAATATTATGTCGAAGCGCTCCTCGAAGAGCCTTTTGTTCACCTCTCTGTTGCCCTGCACAATGGCTACGTATTCCTCGGCAAATGTCTCTTTTATCATCTGCTCGATGGTGGCCGACACGTTGGGAACGTACGGCGATGGCTTGAGTAGTGCGGTGCATCCGGCCGAAATGGCGCCCACCAACGGGTTCAGCAACAGCTGCACGGGGTAGTTCCACGGCGACACGATGAGTGCGTTGCCCAAGGGTTCGCTTATGGTGTAACTGCTCGACGGCATCATTTTCAACGGCGTGGCGCAGCGTTTGCGCTTCATCCATTTTTTCAGATTGGACATGTGGTTCTTTATCTCGCCGCTGACGATGCTCAGCTCGGTGAGGATGGCCTCTTGTGCCGATTTGTGCAAATCCTTCCATAGTGCTTCGCACAAGGGGGCTTCCCACTTTTTTAGTGCCGATTGCAGATTTTTCAGCTGCTGCTGTCGGAATTCATACGACAGGGTGGTGCCTGTGGCGAAGAACTTCCTTTGGCTATCGATGATATTTTTTATTTCCATTTATTCACTCTTTTCTCTGTGCAAAGATACTCCTATATACTATATGAAGCGAATGTTCTGTTATTTTCTTCCGGTGAAATGGTCCATAGCCGAGAAGATACCCACCCATTTGCCGAAGATGACATCGAACCACGATGTAGGCAGAAGGCCCTGGCACATTCTGATGAAATGGAATCCGAAGGGTATGCCCTTGAAATCCCTGTTCTTCTCGATGGCACGCAAAATCTTGCGCGAGGTCTTTTCGGGGTCGAGTATGGGGAAAAAACGCGATTTTACACCGTCGAACATGCCGGTGTTTATGAAGTAGGGCGCAACGGTTGTTATGTGGACATTGCTTTTAGCCTGTTTCAGCTCTATTCTCACCGAGTCGGACCAACCGATTACCGCCCATTTGCTCGCTGCATAGACCGACATCTTGGGGTTGGAAAGCATACCCGCCGCCGATGCGATGTTGCATATGTGTCCCTTGTCGCGTGCAATCATTTTGGGTAATGCCTGCAGGGCTATTGTCATGGGTGCTACCGAATTGATGGCGATGGTGCGCTCAATGTCGGTGATGCTCTGCTTATCGAATGTCTTGTTGCCGGTTACGATTCCCGCGCAGTTTATCACAATGTCGATGTCGCCACATTCCTCGCTTGTCTTCGCGAAGCACTCCTCAACGGCCTTGCTGTCCGAAATATCTATCTTGTATCCCTTTACGCAGCCCAGCTTACCGAATTCGGCAATGGTGCTCTCGATGCTTTTCTCGTTTATATCCCATATTACAAGGCAACGTGCCTTCTTCTCCAATGCCATGCGTCCCATGATGCGTCCGATGCCAGATGCACCGCCGGTGATGAGTACGCAGCTTCCTTTAATCTTTGTCATTTGTTGTTTTGTTATTTCAATCTTTAATCTGTAACAAAGGTAGTGTGAAAATGATTTAAGAAAATAATAAATTGCACAAAAAGTGTTGTTTTGTGCAAAAAGTTTCTAAATATGATAATTTTTTTCACCTCCTTTTCTCTTTCTTTATATCTTTTCGGTCTGTTTTGTCTGTTTGTCTTATATTTGCATTTCGTAAATGTAGGTTGTTATGTCGGCCTGCCGAAAAGTAAATTTCTATAACAATGGCCAAGAAAAAGAATATCACAAAAAAAAGGATCAATAAGTACAGACTGCTTGTATATATAATATTGTCGTTGGTGGGCTATTTCGTGTATCGTTGCGGCCCCACGTACACCACCGAGGCGATAGACCGCCTCGAGGTTCCTGCGCAGTCATGCGTGTCGCCCGAGCAACTTATATGTCGCGATGGCTATACATTGTCGTATAATTGTCAGCGCCTTATCCCGAACTGGGTGGCCTACGAACTGACCTCGGAAGAGACAGGCGGCGACGTGCCCCGTGCAACCCACTTCCGCACCGACCCCGACATAGCAACCATGCAGGCCGAAGTGCGCGACTACACAAATTCGGGCTGGGACAAGGGTCATATGGCTCCTGCCGCCGATATGAAATGGTCGGGTGAGGTAATGGACGAGTGCTTTTATCTCAGCAACATCTGTCCGCAGGATCATAAGCTGAACACCGGTGTGTGGAAAAGCCTCGAAGAGAAGTGCCGCGAGTATGCCCGTTATTTCGGCAATATTTACATTGTGTGCGGTCCGGTGGTGAAAAATAACCAATATGGCACCATTGGCGACAATGGCGTCATGGTGCCCGATGGCTTTTTCAAGGTGCTGTTGGCACCTTATTATGGAAAATATTCGGCCATAGGTTTTCTTTTCGATAACAAGAAGGGTGGCAAGAAATTTATGGAGCACGCCGTCACCATCGACGAAGTGGAGCGCGTTACGGGTATAGATTTCTTCCCTCTGCTGCCCGACGAAGTGGAACAGGCGGTCGAGGCCAAGGTTGACGAGAGCGTGTGGAATATATGATGTTACCAAGGGGCGGCATGCAAATAATGATGCAAGAAATAGTTGGTAATGAAAATCTTTTGCTATATTCGAGCAGGCAAACCAAATGGCTCGGGCAATGTGGTTTTCTTGCCGTTTATCTATGAAACGAACAGAATGCTATGGGGATAATTGATAATATGAAATGGTTGTGGGGATGCTCGCGCGGTTTTCGTCAGCGCATCCTGTTGGGTGCTCTGTGCGGTATTCTTCGTGTGGGAGTGTCCATACTTTTTGTGTGGATTTCCAAGCTGTTGATAGATATTGCAACCGGAGAGGCCAAGGGTGACATAGCCCACACGCTGCTCTTTATGGTGGGGTGCATCCTTTGCCAGTTGCTGCTGTCGTCGCTGAGCAATCGCATAGTTGTTCACACCGAAATAACCCTTAGCAACAAGATGCGCGAAGGGCTGCTTGCCCACGTTCTGAAGAGCAAATGGAGTGGCCGCGAAAAATATCACACTGGCGACATCGTCAATCGTGTGGAAAATGATGTGGCTACGGTTACTTCGCTGCTGTGTGGCACGGTGCCCGCCGTGGTTGTCACTTTGACACAGTTTTTGGCCGCAGCAATATTTTTGGCATGGCTCGATGCGCGTTTGGCGCTCATCATATTGTTCGTGATGCCTTTTGCATTGCTGTTCAGCAAATTGTATATGAAGAAAATGCGCCGTCTTACAAGCGAGATACGCGCTACGGATAGCCGCATACAGAGCCATTTGCAAGAAAATCTGCAGCACCGCACGTTGATATCTACGCTCGAGCGCACAGCTACCGTAACGGATACCATGAGCGCGTTGCAGAGCGGATTGAAGAGCCTTGTCATGCGTCGCAATTCGTTTTCCATTTTTTCGGGCGTCATGGTGCAGGCCGGCTTCGCCTGTGGCTATGTAACAGCCTTTGCATGGGGCGTTTATGGCGTCAGCAGCGGTGCAGTTACATTTGGTATGATGACCGCCTTTCTGCAATTGGTGTCGCAGGTGCAGCGCCCTGTGGTGGAGCTCAGTCGCTATGTGCCGGCGTTTATCAATGCTTTCACTTCGGTTGACCGCATAGTAGAGGTCTATTCGTTGCCCTTGGAACAACAGGGCGAGGCGGTGGTGCTGAAGGGTGTCCCCGGGGTTTCCATTACCGACGTCACATTTGCCTATCCCGATGGCAAACGAAATGTAATAGAGGCTTTTACCCACGATTTTAAGCCCGGCAGCCTGACAGCGGTGCTTGGCGAAACGGGTAGTGGCAAGAGCACTCTTGTGCGATTGATGCTGGCCCTGTTGCTCCCCGATAAGGGCAATATAGTGCTATACGATGGGGCGCAAAGGGTTGCGGCCTCTCCGCTCACCCGCGGAAATTTTATATATGTGCCTCAGGGAAATACACTTGTGAGTGGCACGCTCAGGGATAATCTGCTGCTTGGTAACCCCGATGCTACGGATGCCCAGATGCTCGAAGCATTGCATGTGGCGGCTGCCGATTTTGTCGATGAACTGCCATTAGGGCTCGATACACCATGCGGCGAATCGGGTGCAGGATTTAGCGAGGGACAGGCGCAACGTGTGGCCATCGCTCGCGGTTTGTTGCGTCCGGGTGGCATAGTGCTGTTGGACGAGCCCACCTCGTCGCTCGACGGTGGTACGGAAAAGCTGCTGCTTGAGCGCCTTTCCAACAGGGTGAAAAACAAGACGTTTATAGTGATTACGCATCAACAGCAGACGGCGCAGTTGTGCCACTCGACGGTGAGCCTCTCTTAGCCCAGCACTACATCGAGCACCATCATTATGGCAAAGCCGAATGCAAATCCCACGGTGCCCAGGTTGCTGTGCTTGCCGGTTTGCGATGCGGGGATAAGCTCCTCGACTACCACATAGAGCATGGCGCCGGCCGAAAACGACAACAGGAAGGGCATTGCCGGCACGGTGTATTCAAGAAAAAGCAGTGTGATGGCCGCCGCAATGGGCTCCACAACGCCCGACAGCGCTCCATAGAGAAAGGTCTTTCCGCGCTTGTGTCCTTCGGCGCGAAGCGGCATCGACACGACAGCACCTTCGGGTATATTCTGAATGGCCATTCCTATGGCAAGGGCAAATGCGGCTGCAAGCGTCAGCGATGTTTCGCCGCTGTACATGCCGGCAAAAACCACTCCCACCGCCATGCCCTCGGGTATGTTGTGCAGCGTGACGGCAAGCATTAGCTTGGTCGAACGTGTCAGCGACGAGCGCGGGCCTTCGCTTGCCCCTTCGTCTATGTGCTCGTGGGGGACAACGGTGTCGAGCAGGAACAGAAATCCCATACCACCAAGGAATCCTATCAGCACGGGTAATATTTCTACGAATTGGTCGTTCTTGACAGATAATTCCAATGCCGGTTGCAGTAGCGACCAGAATGAGGCTGCGACCATTACGCCCGAAGCGAAGCCAAGCATGCTCTTTTGCGCGACGTCGGATATGCTTTTTCTGAAAAGAAATATGGTTGCGGCGCCGAACACCGTTCCGAAGAAGGGAATGAGAATTCCTAAAACTATATTTATATCCATGGCATTTTTCTTTCGATGTTGTTTGCGAAGATAGTTTATATTTTCGATTCGGGAAACATTATTTGCATATTTTGGCACAGCATTGCATTTATTCTGAAATTTTTTTGATTGAAAAGCAATAGCTTCTTATTTATTATACGTAACTTTGCGCTCTGCGAGCGCGAGAGGGTGTCGCTGCTCACTATTTTATTTTTAGAAACTAATAACTAATTTACGATATGAAAAATATTGATTGGTCGGATCTTGGATTCGGCTACATAAGAACAAACTACAATGTTCGTTGCCGCTATCGCGACGGAAAATGGGGAGAAATGGAGATTTGCAGCGAGGAAACACTCAATATCCACATGGCTGCTACATGTTTGCACTATGGTCAGGAGGCTTTCGAAGGCCTCAAGGCTTTCCGTTGCAAGGACGGCAAGGTACGCATCTTCCGTCTCGAGGCTAACGCCGAGCGTTTGCAGAGCACATGCGACGGTATTCTCATGCCTCAGGTGAGCACCGAGATGTTCCGCGAAATGGTGTGCAAGGTTGTTTCGCTCAACAGCGAATTTATTCCTCCCTACGAGAGCGGCGCATCGCTCTACATCCGTCCCCTGCTCATCGGAGTAGGTGCACAGGTAGGCGTACACCCCACCGACGAGTATCTGTTCGTGATATTCGTTACACCCGTAGGCCCCTACTTCAAGGGCGGTTTTGCAACCAACCCCTACGTTGTCATCCGCGAGTTCGACCGTTCGGCTCCTCTTGGTACAGGTCGTTACAAGGTGGGCGGTAATTACGCTGCCAGCCTCAAGGCCAACCAGTTGGCCCACGAGAAGGGCTACTCATGCGAGTTCTACCTCGATGCAAAAGAGAAGAAATACATCGACGAGTGTGGCGCAGCCAACTTCTTCGGTATCAAAGATAACCACTACGTTACTCCCAAATCGACATCAATCCTGCCCTCAATCACCAACCGCAGCCTCATGCAGCTTGCCGAGGATATGGGTATGATTGTTGAGCAGCGTGCAATACCCGTGGAGGAACTCGGCACATTCGAGGAGGCTGGTGCATGCGGTACAGCGGCGGTTATTTCGCCCATCGAGCGCATCGACGACCTCGAGAAGGGTACTTCGTATGTATTTGCCAAAGATGGCAAGCCCGGCCCTGTATGTACAGCGCTCTACAACAAGCTGCGTGCAATACAGTATGGCGACGAACCCGATACACACGGATGGGTGACTGTGCTTGATATCTAAAAACATAGGCCATGAGTGCAAAATATTTTCGCAATCTTGGTTGGGCACAGCTAAGCGGCAGATGGACATCTGCTGCGCTCTTTACGCTTGTCTATATGGCTATTGCAATAGTCGCGGGTTCTGTTACAGGTCCTTTGGCATTGCTTGTTTCATTGCTGCTGTTGCCTATGAGCTACTCATACAGCGTGGCTTTCCTCGACGACAAGCGCAATGCATCTCAGTTCAAGATAGAGCAGCTGTTCGATGGATATAAGGATTTTCTCCGTATTATGGGAACCATGCTGCTCACAGAAGTGTATATCGTTCTGTGGACATTGCTTCTTATTGTTCCCGGTGTGATAAAGGCAATCTCCTATTCGCAGACACAGTTCGTGCTGAAAGATTGTCCCGAACTGAGCTACAACGAGGCTATCGAGCGAAGCATGGCAATGATGGAGGGCCACAAGATGCAATATTTCATTTTGTCGCTCTCGTTCATTGGTTGGATTGTGCTGGCAATAATCTCATGCGGCATATTGTCGTTGTGGGTTAATCCATATATAAGTGCGACCAATGCTCATTTCTACGAGTATGTGAAAGAGGAGTACGAAAAACGAATAACAGCGTAAATCATGGGCAAAGGAAAATTGCAGAAATTCGCCGACATGCGCGAATATCCCAATGTGGTGGAGCACCACTTTTCGATAGCCGATGCAACGCCTTTTCCCATGCGTGGCAGCTGGGGCAAGGAGTTCTTCGGAAACGACAACCCCATAGTGATAGAGCTTGGTTGCGGTCGCGGTGAATATACCGTAGGGCTTGCACGCCGCTACCCCGATAAGAATTTCATTGGTGTAGATATAAAAGGTGCGCGCATGTGGACCGGTGCTACCGAGGCTATTCGCGAGGGATTGAAGAACGTGGGCTTCCTGCGTACAAACATCGAGATTATCGACCACTTCTTCGCGCCCGGCGAGGTGAGCGAGATATGGCTCACATTCCCCGATCCGCAGATGAAGAAGCACACGAAGCGTCTGACCTCGTCGCTCTTCCTTGAGCGCTACCGCAGCATCATGGCGCCCGATGGCATTGTGCACCTGAAGAGCGACAGTAACTTCATGTTCACATATACCCGCTACATCACCGAGGTGAACAAACTGCCGGTGCTCTCGTGCATCGAGGATATTTATGCCAACGGCGAGGCCGAGGAGCCGCTCGATATCAAGACCTACTACGAGCAGCAGTGGTTGTCGCGTGGCATCAACATTAAATACATATCATTCCGTCTGCCCGCCGAGGGTGAGTTGGTGGAGCCCGATGTGGAGATTGAGCTCGACAGCTATCGCAGCTACAATCGCAGCAAGCGCAGTGGACTGCAAACAAGTAAATAAGAATAATATGCTTAAACATATAGTAATGTGGCGCTTCAAAGATGGCGCCGAGGGAAAAAGCCGCAAGGAACATGCGCAGTGGATGAAGGAACACCTCGAAGCACTCGTGGGTGTGGTTCCCGAGATTCGTTCGCTCGAGGTGGGTGTGAATGTAAATCCCGCCGAGGCGTCGTACGATGCAGTGCTGGTTTCTGTCTTCGACGATTTCGAAGCCATGCAGCGCTATCAGGTGCATCCCGCACACCTCGAGGTTGCAGCCTATTGCAAGGGGGTAAGCGAGAGCCGTACAGCTGTAGATTACGAAATTTAGTGGCTGTTTCATTAAAAAGAAAAAAGAATGGCATTATATCCTAAATTGATACTCGATGCGCTCGAAAAGGTGCGTTACCCCGGTAACGGCAAAAACCTTGTCGAGGCAGATATGGTCGATGACAATATACGCATCGACGGTAACAAAGTGAGCTTTTCGCTCATATTCGAAAAACCCACCGATCCGTTTATCCGTTCGGTTGTGAAATCGGCCGAAACAGCGATACTTACCTATGTGGGTCCCGAGGTGGAGATTGCCGGCAATATCAGCGTTGTCAGCCGTCAACAGGCGCGTCCCGAGGTTGGCAAATTCCTTCCCCAGGTGAAAAACGTCATTGCAATTTCATCGGGTAAGGGTGGAGTAGGCAAATCGACCGTTTCGTCGAACCTGGCGATAGCCCTCGCTCGTCTTGGATACAAAGTGGGTTTGTTGGATGCCGATATTTTCGGCCCCTCTATCCCCAAAATGTTCAAGGTGGAGGATGCACGCCCCTATAGCGAGTTCAAGGATGGTCGCGACCTCATCGTTCCCATCGAAAAATATGGCGTCAAGCTCTTGTCTATCGGTTTCTTCGTCGATCCCGACCAGGCGGTGCTCTGGCGCGGAGGTATGGCAAGCAATGCCCTCAAGCAGCTTATTGCCGATGCCGATTGGGGCGAGCTGGACTACTTCCTTATCGACCTTCCTCCCGGTACAAGCGACATACACCTGACCATCGTTCAGAGCCTTGCGCTCACCGGCGCGGTGGTTGTGACCACCCCTCAGGCGGTGTCGTTGGCTGCGGCTATCAAGGGTATGAACATGTTTATGAACGACAAGGTGAATGTGCCCATCCTCGGCCTCATCGAGAACATGGCGTGGTTCACTCCCGCCGAGCTGCCCGAGAACCGTTACTATATATTCGGTCGCGAGGGTGGTGTGAAGGTTGCCGAGCAGTATGGCGTTCCTGTGCTTGGACAGATACCCCTGGTGCAGGCTATATGCGAGTGCAGCGACAATGGCGAGCCCATTGCTTTGCGCCCCGAGACACCCGATGGCCAGGCGTTCCTTCGCCTGGCAGCGTCGCTTGCCTATCACACTGAGCGTCGAAATGACGAGCAGGAGCCTACCCGAATAGTCGATACTCATTGATATTTCAAGTAAATCAATTTTATATACGGTGCATGCAAAATGGCGTGCACCGTTTTTTTGTATGCAAATGGCGCCATTCCACCGGTAAAATGGCATGTTTTTATGGCCACTATGCTGCTCCAAAAATCGTCTTCACGAACCTCGCGCCATAGAAATGTACCCCTTGATGAAATTTTATTGAATTTTAATCCCGCTTTTCCGAGTATATTAAATACTATTTGTTAACTTTGCTGTGGCGAACCATCAAATGTCTCCACGCCCGACCAATACGCCAAATGACGACAAGGCCGCCCGTGCCGGCAAGATTCTTTGCCACATTCCTACGCAAGCGCGGGAATTTTCAATTTGCTTATTAGTCATTAAAGGATATGAGTTATTACGTATTGCTTTTTACGATGATTGTGGCGTCGTTTATCTTTGTCGGCGTCACGATGCTTGTCGCGCGACTTATATCACCCCGTTCGTTCAATAAAAACAAGAGCGAGGCATATGAGTGCGGTATCCCCACGCAGGGAAAGACCTGGATGCAGTTCAGGGTTGGTTACTATCTGTTCGCCATTCTCTTTTTGATGTTCGACATCGAGACGGTCTTTCTGTTCCCATGGGCGACAATCGTTCACGATCTTGGAGTCGATGCGGTCTTCGGCATATCCTTCTTCCTTTTTATATTGATATTGGGCCTTGCATACGCTTGGCGCAAAAAAGCGCTTGAATGGAAATGAAAAAGCCTGTCATAAAATCTATTCCCTACGAGGAATTCAAAGATAACGAAACGCTCGAGTCTATAATCTCCGAGCTCAACAAGGAACGCACCAACGTGGTGGTGGGAGCATTGGACGACCTTATCAACTGGGGACGAAGCAATTCCCTGTGGTCGTTGACGTTTGCTACCAGCTGCTGCGGCATCGAATTTATGTCGGTGGGAGCCGCTCGATACGATTTTGCCCGTTTCGGCTTCGAGGTGACACGTAACTCGCCCCGTCAGGCCGACCTTATAATGGTTGCCGGTACCATCACACACAAGATGGCTCCTGTGCTCAAACGTCTTTACGACCAGATGGCCGAGCCCAAATATGTGGTGGCTGTCGGCGGTTGTGCCATCAGTGGCGGCCCCTTCAAAAGCTCATACCATGTGCTCAATGGTGTCGATAAGATTATCCCCGTGGATGTTTATATCCCCGGTTGTCCTCCGCGCCCCGAGGCCATCCTCTATGGTATGATGCAGTTGCAGCGCAAGGTGAAGGTGGAAAAATATTTCGGTGGCGTTAATCGCCAGCAGAAGCCGGGCGAGGCTACAAGCGAGGGCCCCATCATAGTGACTAATGTTCCGCAAGAAATAACCGAAAAGAGAGAAGAACAGCAATGAATATAGTCTTTATACCGTTAAACGAGTTCCGCCCCCGCATGGAGGCTCTGCGCCGCGAGAAGGGCATGGATTTTCTGCGCGACATGATTGGCATGGATTGGGGCGACGAGGGAATAGGAGCGATATACATGCTCGAGAACAGCGCTACCAAGGAGAATATAGCTGTGGCTACGCGCACCACCGACCGCGACAAGGCTGTTATTCCCACGGTGAGCGACATATGGCTCATAGCCAATATGTACGAGCGCGAGGTATTCGATTTCTTCGGAATAGTCTTTTCGGGACATCCCTTCATGCGTCGTCTTTATCTGCGCAACGACTGGGTGGGCTACCCGCTCAGAAAGGACTACGACGAGAGCGAGGCGGTCAACCCCGTAAGGATGTTCAGTGAGAAGAACGAGGAGGACTACCTCCACACGCTTGCGCCCGATGGCAGCATAAAGCGTTCGCTCGATACGCAGTTCGATGATAAAGAGTATGTCATCAATATAGGCCCGCAGCATCCCGCCACTCACGGCGTATTGCGTTTCCGCCTGTCGCTCGAAGGCGAGTTCATACGCAAGGTCGATGTGCATTGCGGTTACATCCATCGCGGCATAGAAAAAATAAGCGAAAAATATACCTATCCACAGATACTGGCACTCACCGATCGTCTCGACTATCTCAGCGCCCATCAGAACCGCCATGCGCTCTGCATGTGCGTCGAGAAGGCAATGGGCCTGGAGCTCACCGACCGCATTCAGTACATACGTACCATAATGGACGAGCTGCAGCGTATAGATTCGCACCTGCTCTTCATTTCGTGTGCGGCAATGGACCTTGGAGCGCTCACCACATTCATTTACGGCTTCCGCGACCGCGAAAAAGTCCTCGACATATTCGAGGAGGTTACCGGCGGACGCCTCATACAGAACTACAATGTAATAGGTGGAGTGCAGGCCGATATTACAGCCGGTTTTGCCGACAAGGTGAAAGCCTTCTGCAAGGATATTCTTGAAAAACTGAAAGAATATAACGACGTCTTCACCAACAATACCATCACTCGCAAGAGAATGATTGGCGTGGGTAAGCTCAGCCGCGAGGATGCCATTTCGTATGGCTGTACCGGTGGCACGGGCCGCGCCTCGGGATGGGCGTGCGACGTGCGTAAACGCCATCCGTATGCTCTGTACGACAAGGTCGAATTCAAAGAGATTCTCTACAGTAAGGGCGATTGCTACGATCGCTTCCTGTTGCGTCTCGACGAAATAGTCGAGTCGGTACGCATCATAGAGCAGTTGATAGACAATATACCCGAGGGCGACTACAAGGTGAAGACCAAGCCGGTGATACGCATCCCCGAAGGAAGCTATCATGCAGCAGTCGAGGGTTCGCGCGGCGAGTTCGGCGTCTTCATCGAGAGCCGTGGCGATAAATCGCCCTACCGCATAAAATTCCGTCCCATGGGATTGCCGCTCGTGGCATCAATGCACACGTTGCTCAAGGGCTGCAAGATTGCCGACCTGATGGCAATAGGCGCTACGCTCGACTATGTAATCCCCGATATTGACCGATAACAACATCTACCGATATGTACGATTTCAGTATAATTACAACCGCTATAGACCAGTTCCTGCGTTCGCTGATGCCGTCGGGAGTAGCCATATTCTTGGAGTGTGTGCTGGTTGCCGTATGTGTGCTTGTAGCCTATGTGATGCTGGCCATTGTTATGATATTCATGGAGCGCAAGGTGTGTGCCGCCTTCCAATGTCGCCTGGGCCCGATGCGCGTAGGCTATTGGGGATTGTTGCAGGTTTTCTCCGACGTGTTCAAAATGATTATCAAAGAGATTATCGAGCTCAAGAAGACCGATAACCTTCTCTACAATCTAGCCCCCTTCCTTGTGGTGCTCAGTTCGGTGCTCACGTTCAGCTGTCTGCCGTTTGCCAAGGGGCTCGAGGTGCTCGACTTCAATGTGGGTATCTTCTTCATCATGGCAACGTCGTCGTTTGGCGTGCTTGGCATCATGCTTGCCGGTTGGAGCAGTAATAACAAGTACTCGATGATAGGCGCCATGCGAAGCGGTGCTCAGATGGTTAGTTATGAGCTCTCCATCGGTCTCAGCATGCTCACCCTTGTGGCGCTCAGTGGTACCATGCAGTTGAGCGAAATTGTTGAACGACAGGCCGATGCATGGTTTATCTTTAAGGGGCATCTGCCGGCAGTGATAGCCTTCGTCATATATCTTATAGCCGGAAACGCTGAGACCAACCGAGGCCCCTTCGACCTTCCCGAGGCCGAGTCGGAGCTCACCGCCGGCTACCACACCGAATATTCGGGTATGGGCTTCGGCTTTTTCTATGTGGCCGAGTTCATGAACCTGTTCATCGTGTCGGGAATAGCCTCTACGCTCTTCCTTGGAGGATGGATGCCGCTGCATATCCCCGGGCTCGACGCCTTCAATGCCATCATGGACTACATCCCCGGCATTGTGTGGTTCTTCGGAAAGACCTTCTTCGTCATATGGTTGCTCATGTGGGTTAAATGGACATTCCCCCGCCTGCGCATCGACCAGGTTATCACCCTCGAATGGAAATATCTTGTACCGATAGGCCTTATAAACCTTCTCATAATGACATTGTGCGTTGTGATGGGGTGGACACTTTAATTTGAAATGGAGATGAAAGATAAAATAACATATATGGGACGTGTCTATTGTACGTTGAAGTCCCTGCTTACGGGCATGAAGGTGACGTTCAAGGAGTTCTTCACCCCCAAGGTTACGGAGCAATACCCCGAAAATCGCAAGACACTGAAAATATCGGAGCGCCATCGTGCACGCCTGGTGATGCCCCACGACGAGCAGGGCAACAACAAATGTATCGCATGCGGGCTCTGCCAGAATGCTTGTCCCAACGGCTCCATCGCCATCACCACCAAGAGCGTGACCGATGAAGAGAGCGGCAAGAGCAAAAAAGTGCTTGTGGAGTATAGCTACGACCTTGGCTGCTGTATGTTCTGCCAGTTGTGCGTAAATGCATGTCCGAAGAATGCCATCGAATTCAGTAACGATTTCGAAAATGCCGTCTTCGACCGCAGAAAACTTGTTCAGAAGCTAAACAGATAAAATATCTCAGGTTATGGAACTAAATACAATTACTATAATATTTGCAGGACTGGCCACGCTGATGGTGGCTGCTGCATTGCTTGCGGTGACCTCGCGCAACATCATGCGTGCAACGGTCTATCTGCTGTTTGTGCTTTTCGGTACGGCTGGAATATATTTCATTCTCCACTACACGTTCCTTGGAGCCGTGCAGGTGACGGTATATGCCGGTGGTATCATTGTGCTGTTCGTTTTTGCCGCGTTGCTCATCGGTCGTGGCGCACGCGACCTCACGCACACCTCCATCCTGCGATATACGGCCGGCTTTACGGCATCTGTCACCGGACTGGCGCTGACCATATACCTTATATTCACCCATGCTTTCCCCGAGGTGAAATCGCCCACAGCCATTGTGCCCATGAAGCTCATAGGAAAGACCATGATGGGCGCCGATAAATATAATTTTGTACTTCCATTCGAAGTGGTGAGCGTGCTGTTGCTCGCCTGCATGGTGGGAGCATTGTTGATTGCACGAAAAAGATAATATACTATGATACCTGCCGAATATTACCTTGTACTTGCCGCGCTGATGTTCTTCATCGGTGTCTTCGGCTTCTTCACGCGACGCAACCTGCTTGCCGTGCTCATCAGCACCGAGCTTGTGCTCAATGCTGTGGATATAAATTTCGCAGTGTTCAACGCCTATTATTATCCCGAACAGCTCGAAGGCTTCTTCTTCACGTTGTTTGCCATAGGTATTGCGGCTGCGGAAACAGCAGTGGCTATTGCCATCATACTGAATGTATATCGCAATTTGCGTACTATTAGATTAAAGAGTCTCAAGAACCTCAAATTTTAGGAAGTATGGAGTTCACGATATTTATATTGGCCTTGCCGTTGATTAGCTTTCTGGTGCTCGCACTTGCCGGCATGAAGATGTCGCACAAGGTGGCCGGACTCATCGGTACAGCCTCGCTTGCGGCAGTTGCAGTCATGTCCTATGTGGCGGCAGCGCTCTATTTTGGTGGCGGACGTGGTGCCGATGGCCTTTTCCCCACGCTCACCCCGTACAATTTCACATGGTTGCCGTTTACCGATAATCTGCATATAGACATGGGTGTAATGCTCGATCCCATTTCGGTGATGATGCTCATTGTAATAAGCACCGTCAGCCTGATGGTTCACATATACTCGTTCGGTTATATGAAGGGCGAGAAGGGCTTTCAGCGCTACTATGCTTTCCTGTCGCTCTTCACATTCTCTATGCTTGGATTGGTGGTAGCTACCAATATATTCCAGATGTATGTATTTTGGGAACTTGTGGGTGTGTCATCCTATCTGCTCATAGGTTTCTACTATACCAAGAAGGCTGCCATTGCCGCATCGAAGAAGGCGTTCATAGTGACCCGCTTTGCCGACCTCTTTTTCCTTGTTGGTATTCTGTTCTATGGATACTACGCAGGTACATTCTCCTTTACCCCCGATGCAAGGCTTCTCGCTTCGGCCGGGGTTGTACTGCCCGTTGCGCTTGGATTGATGTTCATTGGTGGTGCCGGTAAGAGTGCCATGTTCCCCTTGCATATATGGTTGCCCGATGCAATGGAGGGCCCCACGCCCGTGTCGGCGCTCATTCACGCCGCAACCATGGTCGTTGCCGGAGTGTATCTGGTGGCACGCATGTTCCCGCTTTTCATCGGCTACGCTCCCGAGGTGCTTCATATAGTGGCATATATAGGCGCGTTTACGGCGCTCTATGCAGCGGTGGTGGCATGTGCACAGACCGACATCAAGAGGGTACTGGCCTTCTCTACCATTTCGCAGATTGCGTTTATGATGGTAGCATTGGGCGTATGCACATCGGACGATCCGCATGAGGGTGGCCTCGGATACATGGCATCCATGTTCCACCTCTTCACCCACGCCATGTTCAAAGGTCTGCTCTTCCTTGGTGCCGGCTCCATCATACATGCCGTACACAGCAACGAGCGCGACCACATGGGTGGCCTCCGAAAATATATGCCTGTGACGCACATCACATTCCTCATCGCCTGCTTGGCCATTGCCGGCATTCCCCCGTTCAGCGGTTTCTTCAGCAAGGACGAGATATTGACCGCTTGTTATAATTACTCGCTGATGATGGGCGTCTTCATGAGTGGTGTGGCAGCGCTGACAGCTTTCTATATGTTCCGCTTGTACTACCTTATCTTCTGGGGACATAGTTACTACGAATCGCAGCTTGCAAAATACGAAAAAGGCTATTTGACCGAAAAACCCCATGCTCCCCACGAGGCTCCCATTGCCATGACCGCTCCGCTTGTTATCCTTGCGGTGGTGAGCACATTGGCAGGTTTCATTCCCTTCGGCCATTTTGTGAGCAGCAACGGCCACGCCTACGATATCCACCTCAATGTGGCGGTAGCGGTGTCGAGCATCGTTCTTGCGGTGTCGGCCATTGCAGTTGCAACAGCCATGTATGCCAAGGGACGCAGCAAGGTGGTGCTCACCGTCAAGGTGCAGAGCCGCAAATTCCTTATCGCGGCCTATCACCGCTTCTACATGGACGAGTTGTGGCTCTTTGTTACCAAAAAGATTATATTCCGCGGTGTCAGCCGCCCGATAGCGTGGTTCGACAAGCATGTGATAGATGGAACGATGGATTTGATAGCATCGGCTACACAGAAATTCTCGTACAACATACGCCGTCTTCAGAGTGGTAACATACAGTCGTATAGTATATATTTCCTGCACGGAGTGATAATACTTGCGCTTATTCTGATATTTCTTGTATAACCCATAAGTATATAGGACAATGAATATACTTAATATTTTTATAGTACTGCCCCTTGCGATGCTCCTTGCATTGTGGGCTGCCCGCAATCTGCGACAGATACGCAGCGTGATGGTCATTGGCTCATCGCTGCTGTTGGCGCTTGCCGTTTATCTTACAATAGATTTCATATCGCAGCGTGGCGCAGGTGCCGACGCCCCCTTCCTCTATGCCGATTCGTGGACATGGTACGCTCCGCTTAATATCTGCTACTCCATTGGAGTGGATGGTATATCGGTGGCAATGATACTGCTGTCGGCGATAATAGTATTCACGGGTACGTTTGCATCGTGGCGACTGCAACCCCTTACCAAGGAATTCTTCCTGTGGTATGTGCTGTTGTCGCTCGGCGTGTTCGGTTTCTTTATCTCCACCGATATGTTCGCCATGTTCATGTTCTACGAGACAGCGCTCATTCCCATGTATCTGCTCATAGGCGTGTGGGGAAGTGGCAAAAAGGAGTACTCGGCTATGAAGCTGACGCTCATGCTCATGGGTGGTTCGGCCTTCCTGCTGATGGGAATCCTTGGAATATATTTCGGTAGCGGTGCAACCACTATGAATATACTCGAAATAGCCGAAAAGGGAAATATCCCTGTGAATATACAGTATATATTCTTCCCCTTGACGTTCCTCGGCTTCGGCGTGCTTGGAGCGCTCTTCCCCTTCCACACATGGAGCCCCGACGGTCACGCAAGTGCGCCCACTTCGGTGTCGATGCTCCACGCGGGTGTGCTCATGAAGCTCGGAGGCTACGGCTGTTTCCGAATAGCCATGTATCTGCTTCCGCAAGCAGCCAACGACCTCGCATGGATATTTATCATTCTCACAACCATCAGCGTGGTCTATGGCGCTTTCAGCGCAATAAGCCAGACCGACCTCAAGTATATTAACGCCTACTCGTCGGTGTCGCACTGTGGTCTGGTGCTCTTTGCCCTGCTGATGATGACACGTACATCGTGCACGGGAGCAATATTGCAGATGCTGTCGCACGGATTGATGACCGCTCTTTTCTTTGCGCTCATTGGTATGATATATGGTCGCACGCATACGCGCGATATACGCGAGCTGAACGGTCTGATGAAGATTATGCCCTTCCTGTCGGTGGGTTACATCATCGCCGGACTGGCCAACCTCGGTCTTCCCGGCTTCAGCGGCTTCATTGCCGAAATGACCATTTTTGTGGGCTCATTCGAACAGCCCGACCTGTTCCACCGCTGTGTGACCATCATTGCATGTACAAGCATCGTGATAACGGCCGTATATATACTTCGCGTAGTGGGCAAAATACTATATGGCGTTTGTAAAGACGAGCACCACCTTGCGCTCACCGATGCCACATGGGACGAGAGATTTACCGTAATCTCGCTTATCGTGTGCGTCGCAGGCTTGGGTATTTTGCCCATGTGGGTGAGTAACCTCATCGATGGTGGCGTTGGTAACATATTGAATATAATATATCCTTAAACACAAGAGAGATGAACTACATACAATTCCTTGAAATGCGTTCCGAGATAAGCTTGTTGCTTGTCTTCGTAGTGATATTTATTTACGACCTTGTGGTTCGAGGAAAATTAAGGCACTACTTCCATCCTGTGACATGCGCGCTGCTGTTGCTGCACACGGCTGTATGCCTTGGCGACAGCTATCGCGAGGCCGAACTATTCAGTGGCATGTACTACACGTGTCCCATGATAGGTCTGGTCAAGACCATGCTCACCGGTGGCACACTGCTCCTTGTGATGCAGGCCAATAAATGGCTCCGCGGTGCTAATACCACCCACAAACAGGGCGAGTTCTACACCTTGTTGCTGAGCACGCTGTTCGGAATGTACATAATGATAAGCGCCCGCCACTTCCTGCTCTTCTTCATAGGTATGGAGCTTGCGTCGCTGCCGCTTGCGTGCCTTGTGGCATTCGATAAGTATCGCCACCATTCGGCCGAGGCGGGTATGAAGTATATCCTCACTTCGATGTTCTCTTCGGCGGTGATGATTTATGGTATTTCGTTTATCTATGGTACCACCGGCACGCTCTATTTTGCCGACGTTGCGGCCAACGTGACGGTTGCTCCGTTGCAGGTGTTCGCCTTGGTGCTCTTCTTTGCCGGACTGGGCTTCAAGATATCGCTTGTGCCTTTCCACCTATGGACTGCCGATTCATATCAGGGAGCACCCACGGTGGTGTCGTCCTACCTGTCGGTAATATCCAAGGGCGCGGCGGCCTTCACTCTCATGGTCATCCTCATACAGGTGTTCGCTCCTATGGTGAAGTATTGGCAGATTACAATCTACATACTCACCGTGCTCAGCATTACCATCGCCAACCTTTTTGCCATCAGACAGACCGACCTGAAGCGCTTCATGGCGTTCAGCAGTATCTCGCAGGCGGGATATATAATGCTTGCAATCATCGGTGGCGCCAAGGACGGCATGAGTGCCCTGGTCTTCTATGTGTTGGTCTATATATTTGCCAACCTTGCGGTCTTCGGCATTATAGAAACCATCGAGCACCAGACACGCTCGAATGTGTCGCGTGACGATTGCAACGGCCTCTACAAGACAAATCCCAAACTGGCGTTGCTCATGACGCTCGCGCTCTTCTCGCTTGCGGGTATTCCTCCGTTTGCAGGCTTCTTCAGCAAGTTCTTTGTCTTCATGAGTGCATTTAAAGCCGGTTTCTGGGTGCTGGTGTTCATTGCCCTTATAAATACGGTTGTTTCTCTATATTACTATCTGTTGATAGTGAAGGCAATGTACATAACCCCCAACGAGAACCCCATACCCACATTCAACAGCAGTAAATATTCTCGCATCAGTCTTGTTGTCTGCCTTGTCGGAATAATTCTGCTCGGAATATGCAGCTTCGTCTTCGAAGAAATCGATAAGTTCTCTTTCGGTATGTAATAATGGCGGGTGATAGAAAAACATAAAGGGCTGTGACACATGTGTCACAGCCCTTTATGTTTGCGCTTAGGCGGATTATGCTCTGTTGATAAGCTCCTTGAAGATGGTAGTCATTCGGGGCTGAGCCTCGTCGGCTGCTTTCTGCACCTCCTCGTGGCTCACCTCAACCACAACGCCCTCGAGACCAAGGTCGGTGATTACAGATATACCGAATACCTTGATGCCGCAATGGCGTGCTACGATTACCTCGGGTACTGTTGACATGCCCACTGCGTCGCCACCCATTCTGCGGAACATCACATACTCGGCGGGGGTTTCGAATGTGGGGCCCTGTGTGCCAAGGTAAACACCCTCCATCACACGGATACCCTTCTCGGCTGCAACCTCCTTGGCCTTAGCAATCAGTTCGGGGTCGTAGGTCTTGCTCATGTCGGGGAAACGGTCGCCATATTCGATGTTCTTTCCGCGCAAGGGATGCTCGGGGAATGTGTTTATGTGGTCGTTTATGATCATGAGGTCGCCGATGATGAAGTCGGGGTTCATGCCGCCGGCTGCGTTGGACACGAAGAGTGTCTTGATGCCCAGCTCGCGCATCACTCTCACGGGGAATGTAACCTCTTTCATAGAGTAGCCCTCGTAGTAGTGGAAGCGTCCCTGCATGGCCATGATGTCCTTGTTACCCAATTTACCGAAAATGAGCTTGCCCGAGTGTCCCTCGACGGTTGACAAGGGGAAATTGGGGATGTCCTTGTATTCCACCTCGTATTTTTCGGTTATTTCGTTTACCAGACTGCCGAGGCCTGTGCCAAGGATGATGGCTGTCTCGGGCTTAGTCTTCATTACCGACTGCAAGTATGCTGCGGTCTCCTGTATTTTCTGTAACATAGTCTTTAATTATTTGGTTAAACTTATTTTCTTCGTCTATTATTTTTACCCTGATGGGGATGGAGTATATATTCTCCTTAATTATTTGCGGGATGTCGTTGCGGCCTACAATGCGCTCGGCATCCTTTTCGGTGGTTACTATTATACTTTTTTTGCTCGGTAGGGTGGCAAATGTACTTGCTATCTCCGCTATTTCGGCCGATGTGAAATCGTGGTGGTCGGCAAACTGTATGAGCTTTACGTTTGCTCCTCGCGTTTCCAGTTCCTTTTTTAGCGGTTCGGGACGGGCGATACCTGTGACGAGCAATATTTCGTCGCCTTGGCCCATGGTGTGCTCCTTGCAGGCGGCGGGGTAGAGGGGGCGCAGGGTGTCGTAGCATACGGTCGAGAAGAAGACGGGCTTCGCGGCTATGTCGTTGACAATCTGCTTGATGTGCTCGCGCTCGCTCTTGCCTATTGTGGGCGGGCACTTGGTGATGACTACGGCGTCGGCACGTCTTAGGCCTTGGGTGGGCTCGCGCAATCTGCCGAATGGCATTACGCTGTCGCGCCACACGGGGCGGTTGTAATCGACCAGCAATATGTAGAGCCCGGCTTTCACATATCTGTGCTGGAAGGCGTCGTCGAGCAATATTATCTCGGGGCGCTCGTCCTCTTTTAACAGATTTTCGATGCCGTGTACACGCTTCTCATCTACTGCAACGGTTATTTCGGGGAATTTGTTTTTCAGCTGCGAGGGTTCGTCGCCCACGGTGCGCATGTCGCATCCCACACAGGCCTTTACATAGCCCTTCGATGTGCGTCTGTAGCCGCGGCTCAATGTGGCTATCGCGTAATCGTCCTTTAGCAAATTTATTATATATTCAATATGTGGCGTCTTGCCCGTGCCGCCCACAGTGAGGTTGCCCACGCAGATAACCGGCAGGTCGAAACGCTTGCTTGGCAACCATCCCTTGTCGAATGCAATATTGCGCAGGCATATAATCCAATTGTACGGATTTATGTAATTGAGCAATTTCATTGTATGCTTATGAATATATCTCTGTCAATGCAACGCGAAGATACTATTTTCCTTTTTGCGTTGCAATAATATCGCATAAAATCCCGTTTTTATGATAGAAAAAAGCGTGAGAGAAAAAATGTTGCTCTTTTTTTTGTATAAATAGCTGTTTTATTGAAAAAAAAGGTTACTTTTGTGGCGAAATAGCGCGCGATTTACAAATTTTTTGTAATTTGCGCCGAGTTTATAGCGCAATGTGTGTGCAGGGAAAGATGCTCGAGTGGTTGAAGAGGCACGCCTGGAAAGCGTGTATGCGCCAAAAGCGTATCGGGGGTTCGAATCCCCCTCTTTCCGCAGTTGCTGTTAAACAAGACAATAACCAGTAAATTATAAACTATTTAAATAACAATTTCTAAAATTAACACACAATGAAAAAGCTTTTTGCAATTGTTGCAATGTTGGGATTGTTCGCATTCGGAACAATTCAGTCTATTCAGGCACAGGATGCTGTCGCTACTAGCGAACAGACAGAACAGGTTGATGCTGCTGCAGCTGATTCAACCGCTATCGATTCAACAGCTACAGAGGCTGCTGAAGAAACCGCTCCCGCTCCCGTAGAGGAGGCTGAACCCGAAAGTTTCCACAAAACATTGAAGACTAAGTTCATCGAGGGTGGTGCTGGCTTCATGTCATTGGTTGCTATCGCTATGATCATCGGTCTTGCATTCTGCATCGAGCGTATCATTTCACTCAGCCTTGCTCAGGTTAACACAAAGAAATTGATGGAGGCTATCGCTAAGGCACTCGAGGCTAAGGACGTAGAGAAAGCTAAGGATATCTGCCGCAATACAGCAGGTCCCGTTGCTTCTATCTGCTACCAGGGTCTTATGCGCATCGACGAGGGTCTTGATGTAGTTGAGCGTTCTATCGTATCTTACGGTAGTGTTCAGGCTATGAACCTCGAGAAGGGTTGCTCATGGATTACACTTTTCATCGCTATGGCTCCTTCACTCGGATTCTTGGGTACTGTGATCGGTATGGTTATGGCGTTCGACGAGATCCAGCGTGCTGGTGACATCTCTCCGACCGTTGTTGCCGGTGGTATGAAAGTGGCTCTTATCACAACTATCTACGGTATTATCGTAGCTCTCGTTCTTCAGGTATTCTACAACTACGTACTCGGTAAGATTGAGTCAATCACAGCTGATATGGAGGATTCTTCAATCGTTCTCCTCGACTTGCTTACAAAGTATAACCTCAAGAAGTAATTTAGACCATTATCATTATTCATTATGAAAGCTACTGTAGTTAATAAAATATCAAGCTACATTTTTATCGCACTGATGATAGCTTCAGCAGCCGTTCTCGGTCTGTTCTTCTTCGTCGGTTACGATAACTACACTACATTGAACGGTAGTTCAGTGGCAGATCCCGAATATACGGATTTGTTGATGTATTGGATGTATGCTTTGGTAGTATTTGGTGTTGCAATCGTACTGCTCTTCGTAGTAGGACGTTTCTTTGCAGCCTTGAAATCTAACCCCCGCAGCGCAATCAAGGGTGTTGTTGGTATCTTGCTCATTGTCGCTCTCTTCTATGCGGCATATGCGCTTGCTTCTGATGAGCCCATCCGTACAGCTGCCGGTGTTATTGATGTGAAAGCAGACCTTATCCTCAGCGATATCGTAATCTATGTACAGTATGTACTTATCACAGTTTCTGTAATCAGTACAATTATTGGTGGTACATTCAAGTATTTTAATAAAATTAAAGCGTAATTAGAAATGGGAAAGAGTAAAAAAGTACCGGGATTGAATACCAGTTCAACTGCGGATATCTCATTCATTTTGCTCATCTTCTTCCTGATTACAACATCAATGGACACTGACAGAGGTTTGGCGGTTCGTCTGCCCAACCCTCCCGAGGACAATCAGCAGGATCCTCCCAAGATTCGTGAGAGAAACTCAATGATTGTGAACGTGAACATGAACAACCAGATCATGGTCACTGTAGCAAAGAACTCAAAGGAAATTCAGATTTCTGAGCTCCGCGAGCTCGCAAAAGAGTTCATCTCGAACCCCGAGAATAATCCTGATATGCCCGAGTTGGTACCCGTTGAGCTTCCCGCACCTTTCGGCGTGCAGAGCATTACAAAGAACCACGTAATCTCATTGCAGACCGACCGTGCAACAAGCTACGATACGTACTTCCAGGTTGAAAATGAATTATACGGTGCATACAACGACCTCCGCGACGAGTTGGCACGCAAGACCTTTGGTCGCCCCTACCGCGAGTGCAACGAGGACGAGCAGTTGGCATGCCGCCAGTACTACAAGTGTGTAATTTCCGAGGCTGAGCCCCGTAAATATAACCAATAAGATTATGAGTAAGTTTCAAAAGAAAGGAAAGGCAGAAATGCCGGAATTGAATACCTCTTCATTGCCCGACTTGATTTTCTCTATCCTCTTCTTCTTCATGATGGTAACATCTATGCGTGAGGTTGAGTTGAAGGTGGAGTTCAAGGTTCCTTCGGGTACTGAATTGGAGAAACTGGAGCGTAAGTCTTTGGTGTCATATATTTACATCGGTAAGCCTACAAAGGATTTCCGTGCTAAATTGGGTACTCAGAGCCGTATTCAGTTGAACGATAAGTTTGCCGATCCCTCTCACATCCGCGAGTTCGTAATGGCCGAGCGTGAGAGCATGTCAGAGCGCGACAAGCCCTTTATGAAGATGTCTTTGAAGGTTGATAAGGATACACAGATGGGTATCGTTACCGACGTGAAGATGGAGTTGCGTGAGGCAATGGCACTTTCAGTTGTTTATTCTGCGACACAGCGTTAATCGTAGTCGCATTGCATAAAAATAGGCGAACCAAACGGTTCGCCTATTTTTTTATCTGTTTGGTTGGTGTGCCAACCGCTTGGGTGGTAAGTGCGTGGTGGCTTATACTCTTTTGTATGTTACAAATGCGAAGTCGTGCGAGTGCTTCTCGTCTTTTAGGCGCTCCTCGCGTTCGGTCGCTTCCCATTCGCCGGCTGCAAGGCTCGGGAAGAATGCGTCGGCCTCCTTGGGGGTGTCCTTTACCTCGGTTAGGTACAGAGTGGTGGCGTAGGGCATGGCATATGTGTATAGCTTTTCGCCGCCAATTATGTATATCTGTTCCTCGGCCGAGCAACTGCCGATGGCCTCTTCGAACGAGGGGAATACTTCGGCTCCGGGGCAGTCGGCTCCCTTGCGCGAAAGTACTATATTGCGTCTGTTGGGCAGGGCGCCCTTGGGGAGCGAACGGAATGTGTTGCTGCCCATTATGATGGTGTGTCCCGTGGTCAATTGTTTGAAGCGCTTGAGGTCGTCGGGCAACCAATATATAAGCTTGTTGCCGTTGCCTATAGCCATGTTCTCGGCTACGGCTGCTATCATTGCGATGTTTTTCATAGGTGTATTATACTGATACTTCAGCTTTTATGTGGGGGTGTGCTGTGTAATCCTCCAATGAGAAATCCTCGAATTTGAATCCGAAAATATCTTTTACATCGGGGTTGATCTTCATTTTGGGCAGGGCGTAGGGCTCGCGTGTGAGCTGTAGCTTGGCCTGCTCTATGTGGTTCAGGTACAAGTGTGCGTCGCCCAATGTGTGTACAAAATCACCGGGCTTCAATCCGGTTACCTGTGCCATCATCAGTAGCAACAGCGAGTATGATGCGATGTTGAATGGAACGCCCAGGAAGCAGTCGGCGCTGCGCTGATATAACTGAAGGCTCAGTCGGCCGTCGGCTACATAGAACTGGAACATGGCGTGGCACGGGGGAAGGTTCATGTTCTCGATGTCAGCCACGTTCCATGCGTTTACTATGATGCGTCGTGAGTCGGGGTTCTTTTTCAGCGTTTCCACCACCTCGCTTATCTGGTCGATGTGTCCACCCTTGTAGTCGGGCCATGAACGCCACTGATAGCCATAGACGTGGCCCAGGTCGCCGTTCTCGTCGGCCCATTCGTTCCAAATGCGCACGCCGTTCTCCTGCAGGTATTTTACGTTGGTGTCGCCGGCAAGGAACCATAGCAATTCATGTATGATGGATTTCAGGTGTAACTTCTTGGTCGTCAGGCAGGGAAATCCCTCTTCGAGGTTGAAGCGCATCTGGTGTCCGAATACGCTGATTGTTCCCGTTCCTGTTCTATCTTCTTTTTTTGTGCCTTCTTTCAATATGCGGTCGAGAAGGTCGAGATACTGTTTCATCGCTCTTTCGTTTTATAGTTTTTGCAAATATAGTAACAAACGAGCGAGAAAACGAAGGGTACTTCGTTTTTTCACAGCGAGTGCAGCATATATTCGAGGTTTACCTCAAATATAGTGATATATAAAGCGAGAAAACGAAGGGTACTTCGTTTTTTCACAGCGAGTGCAGCATATATTCGAGGTTTACCTCAAATATAGTGATATATAAAGCGAGAAAACGAAGGGTACTTCGTTTTTTTACAGCGAGTGCAGCATATATTCGAGGTTTATTATAAATATAGTGGTACATTCGGCGCTCGCCAATTTGTTTCGGCACGCATCCTTTATGCAAAATATTACAGCCCGTTTGCATCGAACGGTAAATCTGCTTCACATGGCTATCTATAAATGGTTCAATGGCTTGGTTTTTACTGGCGGAAACCGTATCTTTGCATTTGATTACGGAAATATGTCGTGTCGGTTGTGGCGGCTGTTTTTGCCTTTACCGGGTTGCGCTATTTCCTATGTAAAAACAACAAAACGATGAATTTATCGTCAGAATTTATAGAACAGACAAGGTCGCTTTTCGGCGAGGAGCGTTACGCGCGTTTTCTCGACGATGTTGCGCGCGACCCGGTGGTGAGTGTGCGCCTTAATCCCGCAAAGCCCGGAGCCGAGTGGGGTGGCGATTGTGTACCTTGGGCTGCCCAGGGACGCTACATTGCCAGCCGTCCGTCGTTTACTGCCGACCCCCTGTTTCATGCCGGTTGCTACTACGTTCAAGAGGCGTCGTCGATGTTCCTCGAGCAGGTGATGCGTCGCTATGTCGATGCCCCCGTTCGTATGCTCGACCTGTGCGCCGCCCCCGGAGGAAAATCCACCCACGCCATTTCGCTGTTGCCCGAAGGTTCGCTGTTTGTGGCCAATGAGCCTATGCCTCTTCGCGCCGCTGTGTTGGCCGAAAATATCATAAAATGGGGTTCGCCCTCGACGGTCGTTACACGTAACGAACCTGCCGATTTCGCTCCATTCAAGGACTTTTTCGATATAATCGTTGTCGATGCCCCCTGCTCGGGCGAGGGCATGTTCCGCAAGGACGAGCGTGCCGTTTCCATGTGGTCGCCCTCCAATGTGAAGACCTGCGTGTCGCGCCAACATACAATATTGTCCGATATATGGGGCTCACTGCGTCCCGGTGGTCTGTTGGTGTATAGCACATGCACTTTTAATCGTCACGAGGACGAAGATATGGTCGCGTGGATATGCGACGAGCTAGGTGCCGAGGCGTTGCCGGTGGATGTAGAGCCTCAGTGGGGTGTTACGGGCAACCTGGTAGGCGGCAACGAACCAGTCTATCGCTTTATTCCCGGATATACCAAGGGCGAGGGCTTCTTCCTGGCCCTGTTGCGCAAGGATGGCGATGCGCCCGTGTCGCAGCCCCGTCCCCCACGCACCAAGGCGGCTCCTTTGCCCAAGGCATGCAAGGATATGAAGGGGTGGTTGACCTCGGACGACTATACACTTACGGTCGATGGCGAGAATATTGTGGCGCTGCCCACAAAGCACCAGATGGCCATTGCGGCGTTGCAGGCGCGACTAAAGGTGCTCCATTGCGGTGTGCCTATGGCTGCTGTCAAGAATAATAAATTGTTGCCCATGCACCCGTTGGCCATGAGCACGCTGCTCAACCGCGATGTGTTCCCCATGGTAGAGCTCTCGTGCGAACAGGCATTGGCCTACCTCCACCGCGAAGCTCTATCCATCCCCACGGCACCTATGGGCGTTATACTGTTCACCTACAAGAATGTGCCGCTTGGATTTGCCAAGAATGTGGGAAACAGGGTGAATAATCTCTATCCCGCCGAATGGCGCATACGAAAAGATCCGATGGAACTATAAACAGAAAAATATTACAATATGAAAAAGATACTATTCTCATTGCTGCTGTTGCTTTCGACCGTTGTCTATGCACAGTCCGAAAGCCCCATAAAAATAAATGCGTCGGTGGATACCGAAGGCGCCGAGCTCACGCTTAAATTCGTTGCCGAGATAGAGCCCGGCTGGCACCTCTATTCTACCGGCCTTGCCGACGGTGGCCCCACATCGGCTACGGTTACTTTCGAAACGCTCGAGGGTGCCGAGGTAGTTGGTGCGCTTACCCCCGGTGCCGGCGAAATAGAGATAGACGACCCCATCTTCGAGATGAAGGTAAAATATTTCGAAAACAGTGCCACCCTCACACAGAAACTGAAATTACTCGGTGGCGATTACCGTTTGCAGGGCTATTTGCGCTATGGTGCATGCAACGACGAGAACTGCTTGCCCCCGACTACATACGAATTCGATATAAAGGGTGCTTATGGCGGCGCGACTGCTACGAGCGACAAGACTGCGGAAACCGCGGCGGTTGCTGTCGCTGACGGCTTTTCGTCCAACCTCTTGTGGAAGCCTGTCGTAGAGGAACTGAACGCCTACCAGAGCGTTGGCGCCGAGAGCGCATCGCGCTCGTTGTGGCTCACATTCCTTTTGGGCTTCGGCGGTGGTTTGCTGGCGTTGCTCACTCCCTGCGTGTGGCCCATCATCCCCATGACCGTAAGCTTCTTCCTGAAGCGCTCGGGCAATCGTGGAAAGGCGTTGCGCGAGGCTGCTCTCTATGGTCTTTCGATTGTGGTGATATACCTAACGCTCGGCCTTGCCGTTACAGCAATCTTCGGTGCAAGCGCCTTGAATGCACTATCGACCAATGCTGTGTTCAATGTGTTCTTCTTCCTGTTGTTGCTGCTCTTTGGAGCGTCGTTCCTTGGTGGCTTCGAGCTCACACTGCCTTCGTCGTGGACAAATAAGGTAGATAGCAAGGCAAGCAACACCACCGGTCTGTTGAGCATATTCCTCATGGCCTTCACCCTGTCGCTCGTCTCTTTCTCGTGCACAGGCCCCATCATCGGATTCCTGTTGGTAGAGGTTTCTACAAGCGGTTCGCTCTTTGGCCCTGCCATCGGCATGTTGGGCTTTGCCCTTGCGCTTGCATTGCCTTTCACCCTTTTCGCCCTCTTCCCCTCGATGCTTAAACAGGTGCCCCGTTCGGGTGGCTGGATGAATGTGGTGAAGGTAACCCTCGGCTTCATTGAGCTTGCTTTTGCACTTAAATTCCTGTCGGTTGCCGACCTAGCCTATGGCTGGGGCATACTCGACCGCGAGGTGTTCCTTGCTCTGTGGATTGTGCTCTTCACCATGCTGGGATTATACCTGTTGAATATAATAAAATTCCCGCACGACAACCCCGACGAGCGCACTACATCGGTGCCCCGATTCTTTGTGGCGCTCTTCTCGCTTGCCTTTGCGGTGTATATGATACCCGGTCTGTGGGGTGCGCCCTGCAAGGCAGTGAGTGCTTTTGCTCCTCCCATGTGGACACAGGATTTCAATTTGGCCGGTGGCGATGTTCATGCCCAGTTCAACGACTACGAAGAGGGTATGGCCTATGCGCGTCGTAACGGCAAGCCCGTACTGCTCGATTTCACAGGCTATGGTTGCGTTAACTGTCGCAAGATGGAGTCGGCTGTGTGGACCGATGCCAAGGTGTCCGATATGTTGCACAATGATTATGTTTTGATAACCCTTTTTGTCGATGACAAAACAGCGCTGCCCGAAACGGTTACCGTTATGGAGCAGGGCGTTGAGCGCAAATTGCGCACCGTGGGCGATAAGTGGAGCTATTTGCAGCGATGCAAATTCGGTGCCAATGCACAGCCCTTCTATGTGCCTGTTGACAACGATGGTATGCCGCTTGCCGGTTCATATTCGTATGACGAGAATGTAGAAGCGTATGTAAAATTCCTAAAACAAGGTCTCCAAAATTACAAAAAATAAGTACAAATAGGATGTATGTGGCTGCAAACAGCGTCGTGTGACAACATAAATTGCGCCATATTCGTACATTCGGATTATTTGTATTAAATTTGTACGTTTTGTTGCAATCTATGTAGCTATGAATGAAACATCACTATTAAACAATATATTTAAGCTTAGAGCTAAGAAAATAGACCGTTTTGCAACCGAGGCCGAAGCCATTCAGCACCGAGTGCTGATGGATTTGGTGCAGAAAGCGGCCGACACAGAGTGGGGTAGCAAGCACAAGTATGCCGATATACGCGGCTACGAGGATTTTGCTTCCAATGTCGCAGTTCAGGATTACGAAAGCCTCAAGGGATACATCGAGCGTATGCGCCAGGGCGAGAGCGATGTCTTGTGGCGTGGCTCGTGCCGTTGGTATGCCAAGTCGTCGGGAACAACAAACGACAAGAGCAAGTTCATCCCCGTCACTTCGGATGGATTGAAAAATATACACTATGCCGGCGGTCGCGACGTTGTGTCGCTCTATCTGCGTCTGAACCCCAATAGCCGCATCTTCTCGGGACGAGCGCTCATTCTTGGTGGCAGCCATGCTCCCAATTACAACCTGCCCAATTCGTTGGTAGGCGATCTTAGCGCCATCCTCATCGAGAATATCATGCCTTTGGCCAATATGGTGCGCGTGCCGAGCAAGAAAATAGCGCTCCTCAGCGACTTCGAAGAGAAGATGGAGAGAATAGCACGCACCACATGTCACAGCAACGTGACAAATATCTCGGGTGTGCCCTCGTGGATGATGGCAGTGCTGAAGCATATGCTCGACATCACCGGCAAGAAATCGGTCGATGAATTGTGGCCCAATCTCGAGGTCTTCTTCCACGGTGGTGTAGCCTTCACCCCCTATCGCGAGCAGTATAAGCAGCTTATCCGTAAATCGGATATGCACTACCAGGAGACCTACAATGCAAGCGAGGGCTTCTTCGGCATACAGAACGATTTTGCCGACCCTGCCATGCTGTTGATGCTCGACTACGGTGTGTTCTACGAGTTCATCCCCTTCGAAGAGCTCGAATCGCCCAACCCCAAGGCAGTGCCCCTGTGGGATGTAGAGGTCGGACGCAACTACGCAATGCTCATAAGCACCAGCTGCGGTCTGTGGCGTTACATGCTGGGCGACACAGTGCGTTTCACTAGCAAGAACCCCTATAAATTCGTAATCACCGGTCGAACCAAACACTTTATAAATGCGTTTGGTGAGGAGCTGATAGTCGATAATGCCGTGCAGGGACTCGCCAAGGCGTGCGAGGCGACCGGCGCACAGGTGGCCGAATATACAGCAGCCCCCGTCTATATGGATAGCGATGCGCGATGCCGTCACCAGTGGCTCATCGAGTTCTCTAAGCGTCCCGATTCGCTTGAGCGTTTCGCCGAGGTGCTCGACAATTCGTTGCAGCAGATTAACTCCGACTACGAGGCCAAGCGCTACAAGGATATCACCTTGCAGGCACTCGAGGTGGTCGAGGCCCGCGACAATCTCTTCAACGATTGGCTCAAGGCCAAGGGTAAACTCGGCGGTCAGCACAAAGTACCCCGATTGAGCAATAGCCGTGAATACATAAACGAGATGCTCGCAATGAATAAATAGTAATTGCAATGTAGAGCTTCTCTAATTTACAATGTAACAACTATTTTACTGCATGTCTTTTAGAAATAGCATCATATATGCAATGTTGCTGCTCGTTGCGGCATGTGCGAGTATGGGAACACCCGATGGCGGCCCCTACGACGAGGCGCCTCCTGTCTTTCTCGCGTCGCAGCCCTCGGCCAACGCAACCAATGCCTCCAACAACGAAATCGTGCTGGAGTTCGATGAATTTATAAAATTGCAGAATGCGTACGAGAAGATTGTGGTTTCTCCTCCGCAGATTCAGCAGCCCGAGATAAAGGCTGTAGGTCGTCGCATCACCGTAGAGCTCTTCGATACACTGAAGCCCTCTACCACATATACCATCGATTTCAACGACGCGGTGGTCGATAACAACGAGAACAACCCCTTGGAGGCCTTTTCGTTCGTCTTTTCAACCGGCGATGTGGTCGATACCCTCGGCGTGTCGGGTACAGTGCTCGATGCATCGAACCTTGAACCCATTAAGGGCATCCTTGTGGGCATCCACAGCAATTTGGCCGATACGGCATTCACCCGCACACCGTTTGAACGCATTTCGCGCACCGATAGCCGCGGACGCTTCTACATGCGCGGCGTAGCCCCCGGCAAGTATCGCATGTATGCTCTTGCCGACGCCAATGGCAACTATATGTTCGACCAAAAGAGCGAGAAGATTGCCTTCCTCGATTCGCTGATTGTTCCCTATGCCACACCGGCATGGCGCAGCGATACCTTGTGGCACGATTCGCTCACTATCGACACCGTCAAGCGCGTGAGATACACCCGTTTGTGCCCCGATAATGTGGTTCTGAGAGCCTTCAACGAACCCATGAAGCAGCAGTATTTGGTGAAAAATCCTCGCGAGAAACACAATAGCTTCAAGCTCTATTTTTCCGAGGCGGCCAAGGCTGAGCCCGTTGTTCGTGGCCTCAATTTCGATGCCACCGATGCCTTCATCGTCGAGAGCAACCCCACCAACGACACCATTCTCTATTGGATGAAAGATACAGCCATCTACCATCGCGATACGCTTACGGTAGAGGTTACATATCTCGCTCCCGACTCGTTGGGTACATACAATCCGCGTAGCGACACGCTGAACCTGGTGCCCCGCAGGAGCCGCGAACGCGTCCTTGCCGATGAGAAGAGAGCCTTCGAAGAGCAAGAGAAGGAATTCCTTAAAGAGGCACGCAAAATGAAGGGTTACGACAAGAACAACCCTCCCAAATATGTGCAACCCACGCCCGTGCTTAAAATAAAAACCGGTGCCGGTTCGGGCCTGGATGTAAACAGGGACTTCGTGCTCAGCTTCGAGGAGCCGCTAAGCAGCATCGATACCGCGGCCATCCGCCTCTTTATCATGGTCGATTCAGTGCCGAAGGCTATCCCCTATGTGTTCCGCCAGTCGGAAAAGAATATCCGCGACTACATGCTGTATGCCGAGTGGCGTCCCGGCGAGGAGTACCGAGTGGAAATAGATTCGGCAGCCTTTAAGGGAATATATGGCGCAGTGTCGCTCCGCTTTGAACAGAAGCTCGAATACAAATCGCTCGACGAGTATGCCGTATTGCACTTGAACATCCCCGGAACGGGCAACAAGGCGGTGGTAGAGCTGCTGAACCGCGAGGACAAGGCCGTCGCCAGCCAGCGCACCGAGAATAACAGATGTTCGTTCTATTTTGTGCGTCCCGAAAAGTACTACATGCGCCTGTTCATCGACGAGAACGGCAATGGCAAGTGGGATGCCGGCAGTTACACCGACAAGGTGCAGCCCGAAAAGGTGTTCTACTATCCGCGAATGATAGAATTGCGTGCCATGTTCGAGTACGACCAGGACGATTGGGATATCAACCTTGCGCTCGAGGAGCAAAAGCCCGCGGCTATCACCAAGCAAAGACCCGACAGGGAAAGGGTGAGACGCAACAGAAATGCCGAACGTAAATTTAAATGACAATGAACAGAAAAAGTAATAATATATTAGCATTGCTCCTGTTGGTGGTGGCATTTGTCGTGCCCGCGGTTGCGGCGCATGCATCAACCATCAAGCATGTCCCGGCCTTCAAGGCGGGTGAGACACTGGAGTGTAACCTATATTTCAACTGGAAATTTGTGTGGGTGAAGGCGGGTAACGCCTCGCTCATCATTCGCGATACAGTGTTCGAGGGCAAAAAGGCAATGTCGATGTCGCTGCTGAGCACCACGAACCGTCGTGCCGACTCGTTTTTCAAGATGCGCGACACGCTCACCACAATCTTCGATGCCGATATGCGCCCGCTCTACTACCACAAGGCTTCGGAAGAGGGCAAGCACTACTATCTCAATCAGGTGTGGTACGACTATAGCGACAAGGATAGCATAACCATACGCCAGAGCTTCCGTCGCAACAAAGAGGAGGTTCGTTTGCGCACCGACAAGAGCGCCACTCCGGTCTATGACATGATGAGCCTGTTGGCCTTTGCGCGTACCATCGATTTTTCGACCATGAAGCCCGGTACTCGTCTCTCCTATCCGGTGGCGACGGGCAAACGCATTGAGCCGCAGTACCTCATATACCGAGGAAAAACCACAATGGAGAACGACAAGGATGTCAAGTACGACTGCATTACAATCTCCCTTGTGACATATGACAAGAAAGGAAAAGAGAAGGAGATAATAAATTTCCATGTTACAGACGACAGGAACAAAATGCCCGTGCTGCTCGATCTTGCACTCAATTTCGGCTCGGCCAAGGCCAAGCTGTCGAGCTATCGCGGCATGCTCTATCCCGTAAAGCCTTCAAAGAAATAGATAACATAGTAATAAATACAAGATAAAGAATACCATCCTATGGAAAACAAATTCATGATATACAATACGCTTACGCGTAAGAAAGAGGAGTTTGTTCCTTTGCATGCTCCCAATGTAGGTCTTTATGTGTGCGGCCCCACAGTTTATGGCGATGCCCATCTCGGACATGCGCGTCCTGCAATCACATTCGACGTGCTTTTCCGTTACCTCACCAACCTTGGTTACAAGGTACGTTACGTGCGTAACATCACCGATGTAGGTCACCTTGAGCACGATGCCGACGAGGGTGAGGACAAGATAGCAAAGAAGGCTCGCCTCGAGCAGTTGGAGCCTATGGAGGTGGTGCAGTACTATACACTGCGCTATCACAAGGCGATGGAGGCTCTGAACGTGCTTCCTCCCAGCATCGAACCCCATGCATCGGGTCACATCATTGAGCAGATAGAGCTCGTTAAAGAGATTATAGACAACGGCTTTGCCTACGTGAGCGAGGGCTCGGTATATTTCGATGTTGCGAAATACGACAAGGCCCATCACTATGGAGTGCTTTCGGGCCGCAACCTCGACGACGTGTTGAACACCACCCGTGAGCTCGACGGCCAGAGCGAGAAGCGCAATCCCGCCGATTTTGCTCTGTGGAAGTGCGCTCAGCCCGAGCACATCATGCGTTGGCCTTCGCCCTGGAGCGACGGCTTCCCCGGCTGGCACTGCGAGTGTACAGCTATGGGCCGCAAGTACCTTGGCGAGGAGTTCGATATTCACGGCGGTGGCATGGACCTTGTGTTCCCCCACCATGAGTGCGAGATAGCTCAGGGCGTTGCCGCCATGGGACATCAGGTGGTTAAATATTGGATGCACAACAACATGATTACCATCAACGGCACCAAGATGGGTAAGTCGCTCGGCAATTTCATCACCCTGTCGGAGTTCTTCGAGGGTACACACAAATTGCTTGCACAGGCCTACTCGCCCATGACCATACGTTTCTTCATCCTTCAGGCTCACTACCGCAGCACCGTGGATTTCAGCAACGATGCTTTGCAGGCATCCGAGAAGGGATTGCAGCGTCTGCTCGATGCTCTTACCACACTGAACGGCCTTACAGCCGGTGGCGAGACAACGGTCGATGTAGCTTCGTTGCGTAAAAAATGCTACGATGCCATGAACGACGATATGAACACCGCATTGGTGATATCGCACCTGTTCGATGCATCGCGTGCAATAAATCAGATTGCCGACAAGAAGGCTACCATTTCGGCAGCCGACCTCGACGAGCTGAAAGCTACATTCAACCTGTTCATGTTCGATATCCTCGGCTTGCGCGAGGAGCGTGGCTCTTCGAACGGACGCGAAGAGGCTTTCGGCAAGGTGGTCGATATGCTTCTCGAGCAGCGTCTTGTGGCAAAGGCCAACAAGGATTGGGCTACAAGCGACAAGATACGCGACAATTTGGCTGCACTTGGTTTCGAGATTAAGGACACCAAGGATGGTTGCACCTGGAAACTGAATAAATAATGAGAGCACTCTTTTTGTCGCTTACAGGTATAGTGGCGTTTCTGCTGCTATCGTGCTCCGGTGGCACGACCAAGGGAACCGAGCAGTCGGCATCGAGTGTGCCGGCTACGGTTGTCGTTCCCGCCTTCAACGCCGACAGCGCCTATGCGTTTGTGGCGGCGCAGGTGGCGTTTGGTCCCCGTGTGCCCAACAGCGACGAACATCGTGCCTGTGGCGAATATCTTGCCTCGAAGCTGAAGAGCTATGGGGCCGAGGTAATCGACCAGAATGTGGAACTTGTGGCATACAACGGCGACAGGCTGCAGGCGCGCAACATAATAGCGCAGTTCCAGCCCGAAAAGAAAAAGCGTCTTATGCTGTGTGCCCATTGGGATAGCCGTCCCTGGGCCGATTCAGACCCCGATGCATCGAAGCATCGCACTCCCATTCTTGGTGCCAACGACGGCGCAAGCGGTGTGGGTGTCCTGCTGGAGGTGGCTCGCGCTCTTGCCGAGGTGCCTACAGAGATGGGTATAGATATCATCCTCTTCGATGCCGAGGACTATGGCACGCATAATGCCGATGACGACCCCATGCGACAGACCATGGATCAGTCGTGGGCGTTGGGCTCGCAATATTGGTCGCGTCGCCCCCACAAGAACGACTACAATGCCCGCTACGGCATATTGCTCGATCTTGTAGGCGCTCCCGGTTCCACATACTATCAGGAGGGTATCTCCATGGCATATGCCGAGTCGCTTGTTGCGAAGATATGGGACATGGCGCACAAGATAGGTCATGCGAAATATTTTGTGAAGGCCAAGGGAGGTTACATCACCGACGACCACTATTTTGTAAACGAATTCATGGGCTTGCCCTGTGTAGATATTATAAACTACGACGCCTCGAGCGAGAGCGGCTTCGGTGCATATCACCACACAGTGAAGGATGATATGGACTGGATAGATCGCGAATCGCTTCGCGCGGTTGGCGAGACGGTACTCGCCGTAATATATAACGAGAAATAATGAGTACTATAAAAGATAAGCAGGAAGAGATAATAGAGGAATTCAATGCGTTCGACGATTGGATGGATCGCTATCAGCTGCTGATTGACCTCGGTAGCGAGCAGCCGCCGTTGGATGAGCAGTACAAGACCGATAACAACCTGATAGAGGGCTGCCAGAGCCGTGTGTGGTTGCAGGCCGACCTTATGCCCGATGGTACAGTGCGTTTCCTGGCCGAGAGCGATGCCCTCATAGTGAAAGGAATAGTGTCGTTGCTTGTGAAGGTCTATTCGGGACATACCCCCGACGAGATACTCGAGAACGAGCCCTATTTTGTCGAGGCGGTGGGGCTTAAAGAGCATTTGTCGCCCACGCGCAGCAACGGTCTTGTTGCCATGATCAAGCAGATGCGCATGTATGCGCTGGCCTTCAAGACAGCTTCTGGTAGATAATAGACAGATGAATAGATATTAAACGACGGTGTATGATAATTCGACGCCGTCGTTTTTTATTTTTATGGTTGCTGTGGCGCCCACGGGCATAGGGTAGTTCCCGTTGCCGTGCCCAACGGGGAAATCGAGGCTCACTGGGTAGCCATACTCCTCGGTCATGTGGCGGATAATCTCGTGTATCGTGCCACCCAAAGCGAGGTTCTCCTTGCAATCGGCCAAGCAACCCACAATCAGGGCTTTCAGCGAGCCCAACGCGCCCGACAATTTCAGGGTATATAGCATGCGCTCTATTTTGTAGGCCGGTTCGTTGATCTCCTCTATAAATAATATGCTGCCGGGCTTTACCATGTCGTAGGGTGTGCCGGCAAGGGCTGTTATTAACGACAGGTTGCCGCCTGTAACCACGCCTGTAGCCTCGCCCGTGCGGTTGAGGCAGTTGGGTGCTGTTTGGTAATGTGGCATTCGGCCAAAAAGAATTTCTTTGAGATGTTCGCTGCTTGCGCTTTTGCCATTTTCACTCAAATGGCGGCACTGCGGCGAGTGCAGCGATATCACCCCTTGCGACAGGGTGGCTGCGAGTAGTGCGGTGCAGTCGCTCATGCCTATAATCCATTTGGGATGGTTGGCGATGTCGCTGCAGAAGTGTGGCAGCAGATGCATGCATCCGTAGCCGCCGTAGCTGCATAGAATAGCCTTTATGCTGTCGTCGCGCAGCATGGCACGAAGGTCGGCAGTGCGTTGCTCGATGGTGCCGGCATAGTAGCCGTCACGCGCAAGGGCATGGGGCGCAACAACCGCCCTTAACCCCCACGATGACAGTGTGGCGACAGCCCCGGTGACAATCTCCGGCTCCTTCACTGCGCCGGCCGGTGATACGATGGCTACGCAGTCGCCCGGTTGCAGTGGCTGTGGCCTAATCATTGCACGACGACGTTGTGTTTTCTGTGCTTACCACTTTATATAGTTTGTCGTTGGGACGCACCTTAACGGGCACCTTGAACGAAACGTATGAGCCTTTGGGGACAATATCTACGGCGCCCAAATCGACGCGTGCCTCCTCCAAGGTCAGGTATATTGCGCCGGTGGTGTGGCCTGTGATGAGCAGCTTGTCGCCTACGCGCATGTCGCCGGCCTCGATAAGGAATTCGCCCACGCCCAGCTTCGAGAAATATTTTATTCCCTTGCCTATATATACCTTGCGCTCGGTTGCCTGCGAACCATATTTGTCGCTCCATTCGCCCAACTTCTGTCCCAAGTAGTAACCATCCCAGAAACCGCGGTTGAAAACGGTTGCAAGGCGGTTGTCCCAGTCGTCCTTCTTCTCGTCGGTGAATGTGCCCTCGAGGCATGCGTTCAAGGCCTCCTTGTAACAGCTTACCACGGTGCTCACATATTCGGCGCTGCGTGCGCGGCCCTCTATCTTGAATACGCGTACGCCAGCCTTTATCATGCGATCCATGAAACGGATGGTTTTCAAATCCTTGGGCGACATTATGTATTTGTTGTCCACCTCGAGCTCGATGTCGCTTTCGCGGTCTTTCACAATGTAACCACGACGGCACACCTGCATGCACTGGCCGCGGTTGGCGCTGCGTCCGAGCTGGTGCAACGACAGATAGCATTTGCCCGACACGGCCATGCACAATGCTCCGTGGCAGAACATCTCTATGCGTATGAGCTCGCCTTTGGGGCCGCGGATGTCATCCTCCACTATCACGCGGTGAATCTCCTCCACCTGCTCCATGTTCAGCTCGCGGGCAAGCACCACCACATCGGCAAATTTTGCATAGAAACGCAATGCCTCGCTATTGCTGATGTTCAGCTGTGTGGAAAGGTGTACCTCCATGCCTACGCTGTTGCAATATTGCAGCACGGCAATGTCGGCAGCAATGACGGCCGATATTCCCGATTCCTTTGCCGCATCGACAATCTTTCGCATGAGCACTATGTCCTCTTCGTAGATGATTGTGTTCACGGTCAGGTAGCTTTTTACGCCATGCTCGTCGCATATGCGGGCAATCTCGCGCAGGTCGCTTATGGTGAAAGCACTTGCCGAATGAGCACGCATGTTCAGATTCTCAATACCGAAATATATCGAGTCGGCGCCGGCCTGCAGGGCAGCGGTGAGGCTCTCGCGTGAGCCCACGGGCGCCATTATCTCAAAACCTTTGTAGTCGTTTTCCATCTTCTTGTAATTTATATGCAAACTTACAAAAAACGACGGAATAATCAACGGCAATAGGAAATAATAATCTCTTAATAGTGATAAATGCCCGTTTGCAATGGGATGTTTTTTTGCTGATAATTATTTGTCGCTATATGGTGAACTATTACGTTTTTTTGTTATTTTTGCATCGGATTAAGGTGTTCAAAGCATTAACAATCGCCAAGAATGAAAAGGGAACTTCGGTGAAAAACCGAGACTATACCCGTAGCTGTGAGTTTCTTGATGCTCCGTGCATTCTTAATGACCACTGCCTTTGGGTGGGAAGGTCGCGCGGGGGAAACAAGTCAGAAGACCTGCCTTTTTCTGTTTCAGATGCTTTCGGGAAATAGAGCATCAAAGATAAACTTTGCTGTTACAGAAAGGTTTATTCTGTCCTATTCCCCTAAGCCTCATAGGCCGTAATAATAAAAAATAAAACTATATGATACAGACAGTACTCAAAAGAGATGGTCGCATCGTGGGCTTCAACCGCGAAAAAATTGCTGCTGCCATTCGCAAAGCAATGTTGACGACCGAAAGAGGCGAGGACGAAGCCCTCGTTTATAAGATAGTAGATCGTATCGAGTTTCGTGGCAAGGAGCAGTCGTCCGTAGAGGAGATTCAGGATATGGTCGAGGTGGAGCTGATGGCTTCGCCACGCAAGGAGGTTGCAAAAAGCTATATAGCCTATCGCGACAAGCGTAGCATCGCCCGCAAGGCAAAGACCCGCGAGATGTTCCTCGAGATTGTAGAGGCCAAGTCGAACGATGTGACACGCGAAAATGCCAATATGAACGCCGATACTCCGGCGGGCATGATGATGAAATTTGCATCGGAGACCACAAAACCTTTCGTCGATGACTATTTGCTCTCGGAGCAGACGTTGTGGGCCGTTCGCAACAACTACCTCCACATCCACGACAAGGATTATTACCCTACAAAATCGCTCACATGTATCCAGCACCCGTTGGACAAGATACTTGAGCGCGGTTTTCAGGCGGGCCATGGCGAGAGCCGTCCCACCAAGCGAATAGAGACCGCTTCCATCATGGCATGTATATCTATGGAGACCGTGCAGAACGAAATGCATGGTGGTCAGGCTGTTCCCGCATTCGATTTCTATCTTGCCCCCTATGTGCGCCGCAGTTATATAGAGGAGGTGAAGATTATAGAGAGCCTTGCCGGTGTTGATTTGAAGCATCTCTACGATGCCAAGATAGACGACTATGTGGTGCGCGACCTCGATTTCATGCAGGGTGACGAGCGTTTCAAGCAGCACGCCATCAATCGCACCGTAAACCGAGTGCATCAGTCGATGGAAGCTTTCATCCACAATATGAACACAATCCATTCGCGTGGCGGTAATCAGGTGGTGTTCTCGTCGGTGAACTACGGTACAGATACCTCGGCCGAGGGACGTTGCATCATCCGCGAGCTGTTGCAATCGACCTACGAGGGCGTGGGTGGCGGCTCGACAGCCATCTTCCCCATTCAGATATGGAAAAAGAAACGCGGTGTAAGCTATTTGCCCGAGGACAAGAACTACGACCTCTACCAATTTGCATGTAAAGTGGCCGCACGCCGTTTCTATCCCAATTTCGTGAACCTTGATGCTACATTCAATACCCACGAGAAATGGAACGAAGCCGACCCCGAGCGTTACAAGTACGAGGTGGCTACCATGGGATGCCGCACACGTGTATTCGAGAACCGCTTTGGCGAGAAGACATCCATTGCGCGTGGTAACCTGTCGTTCTCTACCATCAACATAGTTCGCCTTGCCATCGAGTGCATGGAAATAGAGGACAAGACGCGCCGAATAGAGAGTTTCTTTGCCAAGCTCGACGAACTTCTCGAGATTACAGCCAAGCAGTTGTGCGACCGTTACGAATTCCAAAAGACAGCATTGGCCAAGCAGTTCCCGTTGCTCATGTCGTCGCTGTGGACTGGTTGCGACGAATTGAAGCCCAACGACATGGTAGGTCGTGTTATCAATCAGGGTACATTGGGTATAGGCTTCATCGGACTGGCCGAGTGCCTTATGGCACTGGTGGGTAAGCACCATGGTGAGTGCAGCGAAGCACAGGCGTTGGGCTTGCGCATTGTTACATATATGCGCGACAGAGCGAACGAGTTCTCGGAACGCTATCAGCACAATTTCAGCGTGTTGGCAACACCCGCCGAGGGATTGTCGGGACGTTTCACCCGCATCGACCGCAAAAAATTCGGCGAAATTGCCGGCGTGACCGACCGAATATATTACACGAACTCCAACCACGTGCCTGTATATTACAAATGCTCGCCCAAGCACAAGGCCGAGGTCGAGGCTCCCTATCACGACCTTACCCGTGGCGGACACATCTTCTATATAGAGATTGATGGCGATGCAACACACAACCCGCAGGCCATTATGGATATTGTCGATTTAATGGACAAGAACAACATCGGTTACTGCTCGGTAAATCACAACCGCAACCGCTGTATGAACTGCGGCTACGAGGATGCCCAGCAGGAGCTGACCGTTTGTCCTAAGTGTGGAAGCGACAACATAGATAAATTGCAGCGCATCACCGGCTATCTTGTAGGTACCACCGAACGCTGGAATAAAGCTAAACTGGCCGAGCTCAATGACCGCATCATCCACAAATAGCATACGCATACTCGATATCAAGTATGGTACATCGGTCGATGGAGTAGGGCTGCGCACCTCGCTCTATTGTGCAGGTTGCGAGAACCATTGCGTCGGATGCCACAATCCGCAGTCGTGGGACGAGGAGGGTGGCGAGGCCGTTTCGGTCGATGTGCTGTTCGACGAGATTGTCGATGCCGATATGAATGTGACCTTCACCGGTGGCGATCCCATGCTGCATCCCGAGGGCTTCATCGAGCTTGCTCGAATGATAAAGCAGAAGACCGATAAAACCATTTGGTGTTACACCGGTTACCGTTTCGAGGATTTATTGCTGCACCCCATGCGTCGGGCATTGGTGGAATTGTGCGACGTCGTGGTCGATGGCCGATACATAGAGGCCGAGCGCGATTTGTCGTTGCGATTTAGGGGAAGCCGCAATCAGCGGATAATCGATGTTCCCAGGTCGCTCCAGGGTACAATATATACATTGGAATAGACAGGATAGAGATAAATTGCCGAGGCGAACAGATATTTCCCTCGGCAATCTCTTTTCTTGTATATATCCCGACGGCCTCGCAATGTGAAACAGGCTTAAAAAAACGGGAATAATGTCAAAGGTGTGTGAAAAAATTTGCCGAGTGTGTAATATTGTATATTTTCGCACAAATTTTAATGAGGATACATATGAACAGATCTATTAGTAAATATGTGGCAATGCTGTTTTTGGTGGCACTGCCTTTTGTGGCCCCTACACGCGTGGATGCACAGAACAATCTGCCGCAGGTGCCGTATATCGACATAAATGCGTCGGCGCAGCGCAAGGTTACTCCCGACGAGATTTATTTGGTAATTACCATCAAAGAGAGCGACTACAAGGGCAAAAAGAGCCTTCAGCAGATGCAGCAGACCATGGTCGATGTGCTGAAGAAGGACGGTGTGAATATCGACGAGCAGCTGACGGTGCTCACTATGGGCAGTTCGGTGAAATTGAAGGCCTTCTCGTCCAAAATAAAGAGCCTCACCACGGCGCAGTATCAGCTGAAACTGGGCTCGGCCGAGGATATGCAGACCGTAATAGCCGACCTCGAGAAGAAAGAGATTTCGAATATCGTTCTCATCGAAACCAAGTATTCCAAGATGAAGGAACTGGAGTCGGAGCTCGGCGTCGAGGCTGTGAAGAACGCACAGCAGAAGGCTCGTCTGCTGGCAACCGCCATAGGACAAGAGGCTGGCAAGGCTATCTATATAAATACATGGGGCATGAACTCCACCGCGCCGGCGCGTAACCTTAGGGCAAGCAAGATGGCGGTAGTGGAGGATGCGGCAGTGGGCCTTGTTGATACACCATCCACCCTCTCCATCGCCGAAACCGAATACACGGTGACTGTGAACGTACGATTCGAACTGAAATAATTTAACAAACACAACGCAATGTGTGGCTACGTGTGCAGCCATCGTTGTATAAAACACAAACAGGTAAAGCTATGACTGCTTCCTTGCTGAAACTATTTGCGACCTTCTCCAAGATAGGCCTTTTTACCATCGGAGGGGGATACGCAATGATACCAATGATAGAGCACGATGTGGTGGAACGCAACCGCTGGGTCGAGAAGGAGGAATTCCTCGATCTGCTGGCGTTGGCCCAGTCGGCTCCAGGCGTATTTGCCGTAAATATAGCCATTTTTATAGGCTACAAACTGCGTGGCGTCAGGGGGGCGCTTTTCGCTTCGCTGGGCAGTGCCTTCCCATCGGTGGTCATCATACTGATGATTGCCCTTTTCTTTCAAAATTTTCGCGAGAACAAGCTGGTGGAGCATATCTTCTGGGGCATACGCCCGGCGGTGGTAGCCTTGGTTGCCGCTCCGGTGTTCTCTGTGGCTAAAACGGCGCGCATCACATATACCACAGTGTGGATTCCCATTGTGGCCGCCCTGTTGATTGTGGCTATGGGAGTGTCGCCCATTTATATAATACCCGGCGCTATTGTGGCGGGATTGGTCTATGGTAAAATAAAGAGAAAAATATGATGCAGCTGCTCGAACTATTTATTACGTTTTTCAAGATAGGCCTTTTCAGTTTCGGCGGTGGCTATGGTATTCTCTCTGTCATACAGGGCGAGGTGGTCACCCGTTACGGATGGCTCACCGTGGCCGAATTTACCGATATTGTGGCAATCAGCCAGATGACTCCCGGCCCTATAAGCATAAATATGGCAACCTATGTGGGATATACCATCATGAACAACTGTTGCGACTCGCGTGTCATTGCCATCATAGGTTCGCTGGTTACATCGTTTGCCTTGATGCTGCCGTCGCTCATACTGATGGTCATAATAAGCCGCTACCTAATTAAATACAGCAAGGGACCGACGGTTAATGCCGTTTTTCGCGTGTTGCGTCCCACGGTGGTGGGCCTTATTGCTTCGGCTGCGTTGCTGTTGATGAATAGCGAGAACTATGGTACACCTGCCGAAAGCCCGTTGCGTTTTGTAGTGAGCGTTCTCATCTCGGTTGCGGCCTTTGTGGCTTTGCGTCGCAAGGTGAGCCCCATATTCATACTTGTGGTAAGCGGCATATTTGGTGCGTTGTTCTATACGTTTTTCGGCTGATAGACCACACTTTTTCTATTTTTAACAACTTATTTGAGAAATTAAGAACAATTCTCACGTTTTTCACCCTATATTTGCGATAATTTATAAAACCGTTAAAATGAAAATAATCACTACTATGAAAAAATTTTATACACTGTTATTCATGCTTGCAACCCTGTTTGCATTCAGCGCATGTAGCGAGAGCGAAGGCTTCGACCCCTACAGAAGCCAGGAGAAGCGTCCCATGTATCCTGCTGTAGTATCTTTCAGCAGTGTCGATAACGACGATACAGGCACCGACAAGAAATGGGAATTCACATATAACGCCGACAACACCATCAGGTCATATAAATACAGCAACCACGTCATTACAAAGAGCGGTGTGGAAATTATCGAGAACCACTCGGGCAAGCTCATATACTACACCGATGCCGCAGGCGTGAAATGGATTCAGAACGACCTTGTTGTGAGCAATGTAGTGAAGGATGTTACATCCGAGGAGAGCTATTGCGATACCATTAAAGAGGACGTGAAGATTATATCGGATCTTATTCACTCTATAAAGACTACCGGACAGCGCACCTACTCGAATGGTACCTATGAAATATATTCAAATACACGCGATTTCAGCTACACCGACAAATATTGTACCGGTAGCTCGTATGCTCACGCGTTGGGTACAACCACATATCGTTACGACTGGGGCAATGCGCAGTTGAAACGTGTCACCGTGTATGAGCAGGGCAATAACAACAGCATGTCGCAGATGGTTTATAACTACCAGCACAGCAAGAGAGAGCTTGCTTGCGACTACGGCTTCAATACATTGGCGTTTGTATATGGCAATTTCCCCGAGGTGTATGCAGCCATGAACCTTTTTGGAGAGACATCGGCCTATGAGATAGAGAGCGAGAACTACAGCGGTTACAGAAATATAAACGGCACACGTTACGACATTTCGCCCGTAAGCCGTAGCTTCTCTCTGTTGGAATCGAACAACAGTGTTACCTATGCGGCCGATTCACCCAATTTTATTTCCTACTTCTTCACATTTGCGAAATAAAACCTTCTAAACCATGCTATATAGCAACGGTATGGACTATACAAAAATGACCGACAGGGAGCTCATCGAAAGGATTGTGGCGAAGCCTGTCGATGAAGCGGTTCATAACTATTTTTTCAAAGTGCAGTGTGAACCATTTCTGCGGCATGTAGCGAAAAATATTCTCAACGAAGATAACGTCAGCAATATCTGGGGAGAATTCTACGAATTCATTTCGGCCAACGATTGGTCGGTGCTCAGGAATTTTTCGGGCAAGAATAATTCGTCGCTGTATACCTATCTGTCCAATTGTGCCGTTCACTATTTTTTGAAGGTTCGAAAAAAGAATTCTCGCATTGTGTGTGTCGATATGGCCGAGTGCGATGTCGCGTCGTTGCTCGATTCTTTTTCGGCCGATAAAGAGGAGGAATATTCTTCGGTGTGGCAGGCGTTCGACCGGCTGAAGGAACGCGACCGTCTGCTGTTGCGCGAAATGGTTATCAACGAGCGTTCGGCGCTGGATGTCGCCGATGAGATATGGCGCTTTGTGCGAAGCGCTGAGCGCGATTGGCGCAAATTGCCTGTGAAGCGCGTCCAGGATACGATATCCATGATGAAACGCAGGGCACTGATGAATCTGTTTGAACAATTGAAAGGCTCATTCCTTTCCTAGTATAAAAACCATGCATTCGCATGGTTTTTTATCTTATTCTAACAGGTGAATATTATTCTGTTTTATAAAAAAAGAGTAACTTTGCCTGATTCATAAAATCAGAAGTGTCAGTTACGGTCAATCGGTTAATGCGATGGCCTTTGCCGCTTCCCAAATAGATAAAAATGGCCCATAAAGAGAATATAGAGATACGTGGAGCACGTGTGAATAATCTGAAGAATGTTGATGTAGATATTCCGCGTGGCAAATTCGTGGTGATAACCGGCCTTTCGGGTTCGGGTAAGTCGTCGTTGGCATTCGACACGTTGTATGCCGAAGGACAGCGTCGCTATGTGGAGTCGTTGTCCTCGTATGCCCGTCAGTTCCTTGGGCAGATGAATAAGCCGGAGTGCAATTTCATAAAGGGCATTCCGCCTGCCATTGCAATAGAGCAGAAGGTGAATAACCGTAACCCGCGTTCGACGGTGGGTACCTCTACCGAGATTTACGAATATCTGAAATTGCTCTATGCCCGCATTGGAAAGACCTATTCGCCCATAAGTGGTGCACTTGTAAAGAAGCAGACTCCCGAAGACCTTGTGGAGTGCATGCATGCCCACCCCGAGGGCTCGCGCTTCTATCTGCTTGCCCCTATCGAGCTTATGAAGGGACGCACCATGGAGGAGCAGCTATCCCTGTATATGCAGCAGGGCTTCACTCGCTTGTATTTAGAGGGCGAGGTGCTCCGCATCGAAGATTATAAACCACGCAAGAAGGATAAACCCTATCTGCTCATCGACAGGCTTACCGTCGGCAGCGCGCCGGAGATAGCGGTGCGTCTGCTCGATTCGGCCGAAACGGCCTTTTTCGAAGGGCATGGTACCTGTGCAATGAAATTTCTCGACGAGGAGAAGATGCACGAGTTCAGCATCCGTTTCGAGGCCGATGGCATGGAGTTCGAAGAGCCCAGCGAGCAGATGTTCTCGTTCAATTCGCCCATTGGCGCCTGTCCCGACTGCGAGGGCTTCGGACGCATCGTGGGTATCGACGAAAACCTTGTAATCCCCAATAAATCGTTGAGCGTCTATGATGGCGCGGTCTTCTGCTGGCGTGGCGAAAAGATGGGTGAGTGGAAAACCGAGTTCTGCCGTCGTGCAACAGCCGACGATTTCCCTATCTTCGAACCATATTACAACCTCACCGAAGAACAACGTAACTATTTGTGGCACAAAGGCCCTTATATTCCCGAGTATGATGGTTATATAAGCATCGACTCGTTCTTTGACATGGTGCGCGAGAATCAGTACAAGATACAATATCGTGTGATGCTCGCCCGTTACCGTGGAAAGCCCATATGTCCCACATGCAACGGTACACGCCTGAAAAAAGAGGCCACCTATGTGAAGGTTGGCGGTAAAAGCATCACCGAGCTTGTCGAGATGCCCGTTTCGCGCCTGAAGGTTTTTTTCGACAGCCTGCAGCTCGAAGGAAACGATGTGACCATAGCCCATCGCATACTCAAAGAGATAACCAACCGCATCGATTGCCTTATAGACGTCGGTCTGGGCTACCTAACGCTCAATCGCCTGAGCAACACCCTGTCGGGTGGAGAAAGCCAGCGAATAAATCTTGTTACCTCGCTCGGTAGCAGCCTGGTGGGTTCGCTCTACATACTCGACGAGCCGAGCATCGGTCTGCACAGCCGCGATACGGAGCGCCTTATCAGCGTGTTGCGCCGTTTGCAACGCTTGGGCAATACGGTTGTGGTGGTGGAGCACGACGAGGATATAATACGTGCCGCCGACTACATTATAGATGTGGGCCCCAAGGCCGGCCGCTTCGGTGGCGAAATAGTATATAGCGGCGACATGGAGAGTATCACCCCCGACACGCCGGGATATACAGCAAAATATCTGTTGGGCACCGATTCCATTCCTCTGCCCAAGCATCGCCGCACATCGCGCAACTACATAACCATCAAGGGTGCGCGCGAGAACAACCTGAAGGGTGTGGATGTGAGCATCCCGCTCAATGTGCTCACTGTGGTGAGTGGTGTCAGCGGTTCGGGAAAATCGACGCTCGTCAGGGATATTCTCTATCGTTCGTTGCAACGCGAATTCGGCGAGGGTACCGATACCCCCGGACAATGCGATGGCATAGAGGGTGCATTGAAACTGTTGAAGGGCGTGGAATTCGTCGATCAGAATCCTATCGGAAAATCGTCGCGTTCGAACCCTGTAACCTATCTGAAGGCCTACGACGAGATACGCCATCTGTATGCTCAGCAACCGTTGGCCAAGCAGTTGGGATATACCGCCGGATATTTCTCGTTCAATTCCGATGGCGGTCGCTGCGAGGAGTGCAAGGGTGAGGGTACGATAACCGTCGAGATGCAGTTCATGGCAAATATGAAATTGCAGTGCGAGGCTTGTCATGGCAAGCGCTTCAAGAGCGAAACGCTCGAGGTGAAGTTCCACGACAAAAGCATATATGATGTGCTGGAAATGACCGTCAACGAGGCCATCGAGTTCTTCGGCGAGCATAAGCAACCGGCTATTGTGAACCGTCTGCGTCCTTTGCAGGATGTAGGCTTGGGCTATATAAAGCTGGGCCAGTCATCATCCACCCTGTCGGGTGGCGAAAACCAGCGTGTGAAGCTTGCCTATTACTTGAGCCTGGCATCGACAACCCCCACGCTGTTTATCTTCGATGAACCTACGACCGGTCTCCATTTCCACGATATAAAAAAGCTGCTCGACTCGTTTGCTCGTCTTGTGGAGTGTGGTCACACGCTTGTCATCATCGAGCACAACCTCGATGTGATAAAATGTGCCGACCATGTTATCGATTTGGGCCCCGAGGGTGGCGAAAACGGTGGAAATATTGTAGCCACAGGCACCCCCGAGGAGGTTGCAGCCAATCCGCAATCGGCAACGGGCGTTTATCTGAAAGAGAAACTGTCGCAACCCTAACCTACTGTTTATATAAATTCCGAAGGAATAGCCCGTTGGAGTTGCTAAACTATAATAAATGAATTACTTTTGTAAAAAAACATAAATAGAACTATAATCATGAGATATTTGTACAAGATTTGTTTGCTTTTTCTGTTGGTGCTGATGTGTCACAATGTTGTTTATGCCGATAACAAGAACCCCAAGAGGGAGTTCCGCGGTGCCTGGATACAGGCGGTCAACGGCCAGTTCCTGGGTATGGGTGAGCAGGAAATGAAGGGCTATCTTGTGACAATGCTCAACAACCTGAAGCGCGCCAATGTGAACGCCATTATATTCCAAGTGCGCGTCGAGGGTGATGCTCTCTATCGTTCAAGCCTTGAGCCGTGGAGCCGTTTCCTCACCGGCACCCAGGGCAAGGATCCGGGTTGGGATCCCTTGCAGTTCATGGTTGCCGAGGCGCATGCACGCGGCATGGAGCTCCATGCGTGGATAAACCCCTATCGCGCTCGCACCAAGAGCACCCGCAAGCTCGATGCCAAGCACCAGTTCAGCAAGCATCCCGAGCGCTTCATCGGTTACGATTCGCAGCTCTTCTTCAACCCCTCGTTGCAGGAGAACCGCGATTGGATATGTACCATTGTGAAGGACATCGTTTCGCGATACGACGTTGATGGCTTCCACATAGACGACTATTTCTATCCCTATCCCGTTGCCGGCAATCAGTTCAACGACGACGTTTTCTACAAGAACGACAGCCGTGGCATAGCCGACAAGGGCGATTGGCGTCGCGACAATGTGAACCGTCTTATATGGCAGATGCACAAAACGGTTCGCGAAACAAAACCTTGGGTGAAATTCGGTGTGTCGCCCTTCGGCATTTATCGCAATATGGCCAGCTCGCCTGCCGGTAGCGACACCAAGGGACTCCAGAGCTACGACGACCTCTATGCCGATGTAATACATTGGATTAACGAGGGTTGGGTGGATTATTGCATTCCTCAGGTATATTGGGAGATAGGACATACTGCTGCCGACTACGAAACGCTTGTGAAATGGTGGGCCAAGCATGCAGCCAACCGTCCGCTCTATATCGGTCAGGATGTGAACCGCACAGTGCGTGCAGCCGACCTCAAGAACAGCAAGAGCCATCAGTTGCCCGCCAAGATGAAATTGCAGCGCTCGCTGCCTGCAATACAGGGCTCGTGCCTGTGGGATGCTGCTTCGGCTGCAAACAATGTGGGTCAATATCGCACCGTGCTCGAGCAGTATTACCACAAAAATCCCGCTTTGATGCCTCAGTATAAATTTATCGACAAGAAGGCTCCCAAGAAGGTGCGTGGCGTAAAGCGCATTACAACCGGTGGCAACGATGTGCTTGTGTGGATTACCCCCAATAAGGAGAATACCAAGGCGTTCGACAAGGTGGTGAACTACGTGGTGTACCGTTTCGCTCAGGGCGAGAAGGTGAAGCTCGAAAGCTCATCTAATATCGTGGCCATCACTCCCAATACCTACTACCATCTGCCCAAGGGCGAAAGCGGAAAATATACCTATGTGGTAACCGCGCTCGACAGATTGCAGAATGAGTCGAAGGGTAAAAAGGTGACCGTTAAATTCTAAGCGGACTATCCTGTCATGGGTGAATACAAAATATTTGAGGTAACCGAGGTGCGTGGCGAGTATGTCGATGCTGTTTGCCATTTGCTCAAGCAGTTGTCGTCGTCGCCTCACCCCTTTGCGGCCGACGATTTGCAGCGTCTGGTGTCGTGTGACGGCACTCGTCTGTTCCTGTTGCAAGCCGATGGCATAATCGGCGGCATGCTCACTCTGTGCTATGCTTTGTCGCCCACCGGATGCAAAATATGGGTGGAGGATGTGGTTGTCGATGAGTCGTTGCGTGGCCGTTCTTTCGGTCGTCGTTTGGTAGAACATGCCATAGCTGTTGCCGGTGAGTGCCGCGGCGCGAAACTGATGCTCACCTCGCGTCCATCGCGCGTTGCGGCCAATGCACTCTATCGTTCGGCGGGCTTCTCGCTCAAGGAGACCAATGTATATGTGAAAAAATAAATCTTGTGATACTGCATAAGAAAGGGGTTGCGCCGAAAACGCAACCCCTTTCTTGTATATAATAGCAACGAGCTCTCTATTTGCTCATCAGTTCGTCCATTCTTATAAGGGTCTGTATTGACAGCAGGCTGCAGTTGATCCAATCGGTGCCGACAAGGAAATTGCGCCAGAATGTGGCTATTTTGCCGGTGTTGGGGTTCTGCATTATGGTTATCATATCTATGAGCGCCTTTGCCTTAGTGAATGCAAGTTCGTCACCGGTCTCTTCGTATAGGCTCAGCCATGCATTGGCCACGTTGCAGGCGCTGTGGTCGATGGGTACCATGTATTTGTATTGCTCTGTTACGCAGGGGGTGTGGTTCACCTTGATGATACCATATTTCTTCACCGGGGTATCCCAGAATACAAATTGGTCTTCGCAGAATCTTACGAGGTCTATGGCGTCGTTGAGCTCGCTTTCGGTGGTGTTATCCTTGTTGAGCAGATACGATGCATAGGGGGCTGCAGTGCAGTTGGTGAGGTTTTCGTAGGGCTGTAGTCCCACCACTGTGCCATCTTCGAACTGGCCGGTCATGTCGAACGATTTCAGAGCACCCTCCTGCATCCATTTTTCCGATAGCGCGAACATCTTGTCGTATTTCTTTACGCCATATTGTTGTTGCAGACGCTGCAGATATTCGAGCATGGGGTGGAGCAGGGCGCGTACCTCGTTCACGGGCTCGCCGGTGAAGAAATCCATTTTTATGGGGAACGAACCATCCTCGGCCTGTATTCTAGAGTATGTTTCTGTGATGTTCATTGCGCGGTCGAAGTACTCCTGCTTGCCGGTTGCGTCGTATAGGTCGAGGAAGGCGTTTGCTGCGGTGAGCGCCTCCATTGCCATTGTCTTGCCCTTGTTGCGCTTAGCACCCGAGGTCACGTAGTCGCCATAGTATGTGGGCGGGAAGAAGGCAAGTGGGTCACCCTCGGGGCGGCTCTCGTTGATGAGGAATTGTGCGGCGTTTTCGGCTATTTTCAGCGCATCATCCTTAAGCTCGGGGCACAGACGCGAAAGCAATACCTCGACGCTGATGGTGGAGCCTATGATTTTGCAGGGATATGTGTTCAGCTCGTACGACATGTCAGGTGTGGGGCCGTTCTTCCAGTTCTGTATGGCGGGCATGTTGTGTATGTAGAGCAATGCCAGCAGCGCCGACTCCTTGTAGCCTCTTACGGCACCGTGATATGGGCCGGTGAAGGGCGAGTCGCGATAGAATTTGCGTTCGCCTACGGTGGCAATGCTGTTGCCCTCGCCATCGAGTGCCTCTATGGTTAGTATCACGTTGCCCACCTCTATCTGCTGCCATATGGGAGCGAGCGACCTGTTGGGCGCCTTCTCGGTGAACGACCATGTCTTTGCATTCTCCTTTACATTCTGTGCCACAGTATATTTGTACTGCGTAGCGCCTTCCACCTCGTTGAAATCGAACGCCGGTGCATACATGAATTTATTGGAAAATCTGTTCCAATAGGGGTTCTTGCCTTCGTAGCCGGGGCGTATGGGGATGTTGTATTCGGCCTTGGCCTTCTCGTTCAGTTCGGTAATTTTGTCGGTTGGTTGTTTGCACGATACAATAGCCAGCAGGGCGGCTACTGCTAAAATGATATTTTTCATAGTATCTGTTTGTAACTGGTTATTCCTTTTCCATTTTTCTTCCCCACCATTTGGTCGAGCGTATGAACAGAAGCCATTGCGACAGGAAGTAGGGGATAAGTATCAGGTAGTTTACATTGGGCAATGGCTCCACAAAGCGGTTGTATGCCAATATCATATCCGAGGCAAGGAACAGCGCTGCTCCAAGCGCAAACAGTATGCTGCGCTGCTGCATGGCACACCACAGCATGGTGGATATAAGTATGGCATATATGGTTACTCCGTATGTGAGTATTCCTTCGGGAACGGCGGGTACTATCTTTATGAACGCCATTGCAAGCAACGGGATGATGAAAATGGTGGCTGCAATCATGTATCGGAGCGACAAGCGTCCATATTTTCGGCGCAGAACGCCCAAGCGGTATCTCGATACGAAGTAGCAGATGATGAATACGTGTGCCATTGCAAACGCGGCCATCTGCCCCATGAAATCGTGTATGGCGCCCATGTAGTCGCCTATGCACGAAAAGAGCATGGCGTATGCCATTTGCCATGGCAACAGCTTGAACGATGCAAGGAACAGTATCGCAACGGGCACCGCCAGCTTGCATGGAAACTGTATAGGCGAAAAGAACATTGCTACTGCCAAGAAGTATAGAACCGATACCAGGAACAGGTCTATCTTCGCTCTGTGAAATGTGTCACTCATAATATTTCTGTTTTTACGTTGTTCCTATAATATGGGCGAGAATACCCTTGCGGCCGATTCCTTGAACCGTTGCCACAATGTACGCTCCTTGTACGCTTTGTAGGTCAGCTGATAGCAGTTGCGCATGTCGTCCATGAATATTGCTTTCAGCTTTTTGGCAGTGCCCTCGTCGTAGATGAATGTATTTATTTCGAAATTACATTCGAAGCTTCTGAAATCGATGTTGGCCGAACCTACCGACGATAGCGCGTCGTCGCACACCAGCATTTTGGAGTGTATGAATCCACCACGGTAAAGATACACTTTTGCTCCGGCATATACAACATCGCCAAGGTAAGAACGCGATGCCAGTTCAACAATTTTGTTGTCGCTGTGTTCGGGAACCATTATTCTTACATCCACGCCGGCCAGGGCAAGGTTCAGAATGGCGGTCAGCACATAGTCGCTCGGCATGAAATAGGGCGTCTGTATGTATAGGTAGTTCTCGGTGTACGAGATGGCATAGGACATTCCTTGCAACATCTCGCGCCAGTCGCCAATGGGGTTCGATGCCACTACCTGGGCCAACGGGCCGGGGACGATATCTATCTTGGGGTAGTATCGGGCACCGCTCACCAATGAACGGTCGGCAAAATACCAATCGACAAGGAACGAGGTCTGCATGCCATAGACTGCTTCGCCACGTACGCATAGCATGATGTCGCGCCAACGGCCCCATTCGCCTCCTGTCACATACCTGTCGGCGACGTTTATTCCACCAATGAATGCGGTCTTGCCGTCGATGACCACCAGCTTGCGATGGTTGCGATAGTTGAGCTTGCTCGAGAACATGGGGAAGCGCACCTTCAGGAACGATTTTACGAATATTCCGGCGCAACGCATCTCCTCGAAGAATTCCTCTTTTGTTGACCAGCAGCCCACATCGTCGTAGAGCAGGCGTATGTCGATGCCTTCGCGCGCTTTTGCCATCAGCGCCTCTCGCACTTTGTGTCCTGTTTCGTCGTCCATGAATATGTAGAATTGCACATGGATGTGGTCTTGCGCCTTCTCAATCTCCTCGATGAGCCGTTCGAAAAAATCCTTTCCGCTTGAAATAATCTCTATCTCGTTCTTGTCCGAGGGGTATGCATCTGCTATGTTCTTAAAGAACGATACAAGGCGACGGTAGCGCTTGGGTATTTCCAGCCCGCCTATGGAGTGGCTGTGCATCAACAGGCTTTTTTTCTGTATCTGCGTGAGCGACTGCTTGTTGATAAGCCGCCTTTTCCTGTGGTCGCGCCCGAATACAAAGTATATGAGCAGGCCCAAATAGGGTATGGCAAGTATCACCATCACCCACGCAATGGTCTTTATGGGTATGCGGTTGTTCATGACAACAGATAGTGCCGTCAATATAGCCACAGCCATATAGAGCAGATAGGAGTAGCGAAGTAAATCCCATATTGTCATCATTTCGGTTGTCATACTTGCCTTGTTAAGATTTATCGCGAATTTAGCAATTAGCAATAAAAAAAGATTGAATAACGCTGTCAGTTATTCAATCTTTAAGTTTAGTTAACAGTTGGGTGTTAGAAACGACCACCGCCTCCGCCGCCGAAGCCGCCACCACCACCGAAGCGACCGCCTCCGCCGCCGAAGCCACCACCGGGGAAGTTACCCATGGGAGGTTCGCCACCGAAGCCTCTCATGCCGTTGCGCATCTCCTTGTTGCCTACCTGATTGAATTTGTAGATAACATGGAACATGCAGTAGCTGTGTATAGCGTTGTTCTGTGTATCGCTGCGCATTGTCGCTGATATGTTGCGGCTTACGTTGCTCTGCTCGTGCAGGATGTCGAATACCTGGAACGAAACGGTCAAAGCATTCTTCTGAAGGAAGCTTGCCGAAATCTGTGCATTCCACAACAGCTCGTTGGTGTTGAACGAGGGATCGCTATATCCTCTGCGGCTGCTCATAGAGATATCCGAGTACAATCTGATGTTCATCCACGGCAGCAGTATGTTGGTGCTGGGGCCGTACGAGAAATCGTATGTCTCGAGGTTCTGTTTGGGCTGCTGTTTGTTCTTTGAATTTTCGAAGCGCAGGCTTCCGTTCAATGTAATTTCGAACCAGTCGTTGCGGTAACCACCTCTTAGTCTTTCGCTGATGCTTGTCGATTTAATGGTGTTGCGCACGCTGTTCTGCTGGCCCATGCTGATGTAGGCCACTCGGTTGTTGTAACCGAAATTGGTGTTTGTGCTGTATGTAAATTTAGTGTTGGCCGGTATAGCCGAGTTGAAATTGAATCCGGCATTGGCATTCCAGTTACCATTGATGTTCTCGGGGCGTGTTGTGCGACCACCGGTCTCCTCGTTGTATGTAACCTTGTTGCTGATGCTGTTCTGAGTGTTCGAGAAGCGCAGGTAGGTTGTTATTCCGCGTTGTGCCTCGGGGTTGTATGTATTGAAGAACGCGTCCATGTTGTTGGTGAACGAGGGCTTCAATCCGGGGTTACCCTGTGTGATGTTCAAGGGGTTCGAATCGTCGGTAATATCCAACAGGTCGGTCATCGAGGGCTGCGATGTGCGTCCGCGATAGTTCAGGTTCAGAGTAGTGGTCTTAGACCATTTGTAGCGGAAACGCACATTGGGAGTGAAGTTGTTCACTGTGCGCTTGAGCACTGTGTCCAGGCCCAGGTACTGGTACTTCATGCGCGAGTGCTGGGGCAACCACGATGCACCTACGCTCAGGTTCATCTTCTCTGTTACAAAGCGCATTGTAGCCGAAACGTCGTGGTTCATGTTGCGGTATGTAGAGTAACGGCTCTGATCCTTGTCCTTGTACTGCTCATAGTCCTCGGGCAGTGCGGGCATGTGGTAGTTGTGGTTCAACGCGGGTGTGTAGTCGAGGTTGTCGAATACATATGTCGAACGGTCGCTGTTGTTGTAGCTGTAGTTGAAGCGGTAGCTCAACTGCAGGTTGGCTATCTTCGAGAGGGGTTCGGTGTAGCTTACTCGTGTGCTATAGTTCCAGTTGGTGCTGGGCGTGCTTGAGTAGCGTTTTCTGGTATATCCGCTGCCGGCACCTTCGCGGTAGTATTTCACTACGTTGTCCGACAGGCTCTCGCTCTCGCTGTCGGTGTAGCCGAACGAACCGTCCAATGTAAGGTTGCGTCCCTTCTTGCCCAACTGGCGGTTGATCTGCAGGTTGGCGTTCATAGAACGGCTTTCGCTACTGCTCATCGACTCGTTCTTGTTGCTGTTTATGGCAATGGAATCGTAGCCGTCGGGCACTGTGCCGAACATGCTTCTGCTATAGTCGATGCCTTGCTTGAAGGGGTCGGAATCGAATGTAGCCGACTCGCTCTTCGACCAGCTGTCCGATGTCGAGTACGACAACGAGGGACGGAATATGATGTTGGTCAGGCTGTCGGGTTTCCATTCAAGACGGAAATCGGCGTTTATATTGCTCGAACGACTGAACGATTTGCTGTTGCTCGTTGAGTACTGGTTATTGTTGCCGGCAGTCATGAAGTTCTCGGTCGAGGTGTAGCTTCTCGAGTCGGTGTCGCGATGGTTGAAGCGCAGGTTACCACCTGTCTCAATCTTGTCCGAAGTGGTAGCGAAGTTGAAACCACCCATTTTGCTTGCAGTGAGTCCCGAACCGCCGCCGCCACGGAAACCTCTGTCGCCGATGTTATTGGCCGACAACACGAGGGTCATCTGCTCCTTATCGGTGAAGCGGCTGGTAGTGTTCTTTGCCGAGTAGCGGTCGTGCGAGCCGTATGCAAGGTCGGTATTTCCGAACCAACCCTGGTTGGCACCTTTTTTCATTTGCAGGTCGAGCACGGCTTCCTCCTCGCCATCGTCGATGCCGGTTACACGTTTGAAATCGCTATCCTTGTCATAGAATTTTACCTTATCGACAACCTCGGCGGGTATGTTCTTCAGCGCCATGTTCTTGTCGGTACCGAAGAAGTCCTTTCCCTTCATCAGGATGCGATTTACGGTCTTGCCGTTTACCTTGATGGTTCCGTCATCTTCAATCTCCACGCCAGGATATTTCTTGAGGAGCTCCTCGAGCATAGAACCGGCGGGCACGCGGAATGCTGCCGAATTATAGACCATTGTATCCTCGGACATTGTGACGGGGGGCACTTCGGCTGTTACCACAGCCTCTTTCAGTGCCACAACATCGGGCTTCAGCTCTATGGCGCCCAGGTCGTTGGTTTTTTTGGCAGTAATTTTTACGTTTGCCTGGTGTGTAAGGTATCCAACGTAGGTGATGCGCATCAGGTATTCGCCGCGCTCTACGTTTATGCTGAATTTACCTTCGAGGTCGCTCGAATCGCCGGTCTTGAATACAGTGTCGGGCAATGTGAACAGCTGTATGGCCGCATTGGGAAGCACCTCCTTTTCGTTGGCGCTTACAATTGTACCGCTAAGGGTACCAACCTTTTTGCTTGAGGTTGTTTGTGCAGTAGCTGTCGCTATGGGGATGAACAGCAGAGACAGCAGTGCAGCTAAATAGAAATTTTTCATATATTCGGGATGTGTGTTATTTATACGTGTTCGCTTTTTTGATATTTTTTGTTCCGAAAGGTTTAATGTGCTGTATGATATTTTTATGACGTATAAACAGCTTTTGAAAACTATTTGCAAAGATAGCAAGAAACGCATAAAATATCCTTAAAAAATAAAAATTAAACGCCGTTTGCATTTCGCTGAAATTGAAAAGAAATTGCTATTTTAGCGCAGCGAATATGAATGACTATACAGATAGAATGATTGTGGCTCTGTCGGGTGCCAAGGAGAGCTTTGTGGCTGCTCTCGCTTCCGATGGCGCCTGTCGGTCGGGGTGGCTCTACGAATCGCCCTTCGACGCGATGTTCTTTGCCCGTTTCCCCGATGCCGACAAGGATGGCGTGCGGGCCTTGTCGCTCATATGCGCCCTCTATCTGTCGCACCTGCATTGCTGTTTTCCCCTGTCGCGTTTCAGGAGTGTTGTCACCTTTCTGCGCGAGAATGTGTCGCTCTATTCGTTCAATTGCAACCACTACGATTCGTTGTATGCGCGCTTGTCCGACGACGATTGCGTGAACCTGTTGCTGCTGAAGGATATAGGTGAGCCCCGGTCGGTGGAGCTGCATAAAAATGATATCTTCGACGCCTTCGATTTTCTCACAAATGGTTTATAACCCGATGGCATTCTTGCCCTTGCCGTGGTGAACAAAATTGCTTGCCGATAGTTCTCTCATAAATGACGAATTTATGAGTAACGAAGAATTGATGCTTGCTGCAATAGATGCAGCCATAGAGAATGTGCATAAGGGCGGTGGCCCTTTCGGTGCGGTGATAGCCAAGGGCGGCGAAATAATATCCGTCGGTGTGAACAGGGTGACGCCCAACAACGATCCCACGGCCCATGCCGAGGTGTGCGCCATCCGTACGGCCTGCCTGAAGCTTGGTACTTTCAATCTGTCGGGGTGCGAAATTTTTACCTCGTGCGAACCATGCCCCATGTGCCTTGGTGCCATCTATTGGGCTCGGCTCGATAAAATATATTACGGTTGCAACAAGATAGATGCGGCGGTGGCCGGCTTCGACGATTCGTTCATCTACAAGGAATTTGAGCTCGAAAAGGCGCACCGTTCCAAAAAAATGGTGGAGCTGTTGCCCGTCGATGCCATGAGGGCTTTCGATGTATGGCGCAAAAATGAAACAAGGGTGGAGTATTAACCTCCACCCTTGTTTCATATGGCCTATTCGTATAGCTTGTATGTGGTTCGCAGCACCCTGAATTCCGTGCGACGGTTCAGCTGGTGGCATATCTCCTGCTGCTCCTCGCTTTCGAGCTTGTTTATGAAATCCTCGGTGAGGACGTCGTTCTCTTTTAGGAATGTATATTTCTCGGTGAGCTTTTTCAGTATGGTTTTCGGGCGGCTCTCGCCATAGCCCTTTGCCGTTAGTCGCTCGGCCTCTATGCCGTGCTCTATGAGGTATGCGACCACCGCTTCGGCTCTTTTCTGTGACAGGCGTTCGTTGTATGCGTCCCTTCCACGGAAGTCGCAGTGTGCGCCGAGCTCGATGGTTACGTTGGGGTTGTTCTCGAGCAGTGTCACAAGCTCGTCGAGCGATGTTGTCGATTCGGGCGTGAGAGTTGCCTTATCAAATTCGTAGAAAATATTCTCTATCAGCACCGGACGGGTAATCGATGCCAGTTCAAAATCGAGCTGATAATCTACCCTGCCACTAGCTTCGGTGGTCTTCAGTTCCTGCATGGCGTTCAAGTGGCCTTTGCATGTACCCAGCAACACATATTCCACGCCGGGGTTTACGCGTGTCGAGTACGAGCCGTCGTTCATGACGCCGAATGTGCTCTTCGATCCGTCGTTGCCTATCATGTGTATGGTGCCTTCGGGTAGTTCATATCCATCCTTTTCGTAGAGCCATCCGCTGAGCATGTGCACAGTTTCGGGCAGATAGAACGAGTATATGTGGTCCCAGCCGCGGGCGTCGTTTCTGTTCGACGAGAAGTAGCCGCGATAGAGGTTGGGCGCAAACGTTATTCCAAAATCGTCGGCGTTGGAATTTATAGGCGCCTTCATGTTCGAAACCTCGTATGTGCTGTCGTTTATCTCCTTGGCACAGAATATATCCAGTCCGCCCATGCCGGGGTAGCCGTTCGACGAAAAATAGAGGTCGCCGTATGGGCCGAACGCGGGGAACATTTCGTTGCCCTCGGTGTTTATCTGCTCGCCGGCGTTCTCCAGAATGCCCTCCTTGAATTTGTTGCCGCCTATGTAGAAGCGCCATATGTCGAACCCTCCCATGCCGCCTGCCATGTCCGAGGCAAAATAGAGCCATTCGCCGTCGGGCGATACAGCCGGGTGGGCATACGACGCCAGTGTGTCCGACGATATTTTCACGAATTCGGGCTTGCCCCACGATGCATCTGTTCGGGGGCTGCGATATATGGCGGCAAATCGCGGGAACTGGTCATCGGTCACGCATCGGGTGAAATACATCATCTTGCCGTCGGGTGTGAAGGCGCAAGCGCCATCCTCGTATGCGCTGTTGCTCTCGCCCTGTATCAGTTCGGTTTTTTGCCACTTGCCCTTGTCGTTGCGTTTGGTCAGGAACATGTCGGCACATTTTTGTCCGGTGACACCGCTGATGTCGGTGCCGTTGGCCTCCTTGCGGGTAGATGTGGTGACAATCATGGTGGTGTCGCTTCCTACGTACATGGGGCAGAAATCGCTGCGCAGACCGTTGAGCTCGTTAGCTCTTTTTACTATGTAGTTGGTGGGGTTCTTCTTCCACTCCATGGATTGCTGCGCTGTCTTCAATCCCACTTGGGCCAGTCGATCGTCGGGTGCTATCTCCAGGAATTTCTCGTAGCTGGCTGCCGCCTGCTTGTAGTCGCCTGTGACGAGCAACACATCGCCCAGGTAGCGATGGGCAAGGCTGTCGGGATAGTTATATCTGATAGCGTTCTTGTAGCTTCCCATGGCGCGTGCGGCGTTGTTGGTACGGCGGTAGCACTCGGCCATTTTCCATGCCACGACACCACGCTTGGTCTTCTCTTTCGTGCCCAGCTTGCGATAGGCCTTCTTGTATTCCTTGGCGGCCTCCACATATTCGTATATGGCATAGTATTGGTCGCCCTTTCTTATGGCCTTGTCGGTGCTGCACGAGAAAAGGAGCATGGCTGTCACCATCAGCATTGATATGTTGAACAGATGTTTCATCATTGTTATAACTGCCAAATGGGCATTTTATTATGTGAAATGCGATTTTTTACCTTCCCATCGCCGTGTTGTCCCTCAGCACCGAGTTGACCACCTCGATGAGCATCGCTTTCAGCTCATCGACAAACAGCTTGGCCTCGTAGCTGTGGCGCTCTATGTCGCGCAGTTTCTTCTCCCACTGTCCGGTGAGCTCGGCGCTTTTCAGCAGTTCGTTACGTATGATGCTTATGAGCTCCACGCCGGTGGGGGTGGCGAAGATGTTCTTCTTTTCGTTGCGTATGTAGTTGCGCTTGAAGAGCGTCTTTATTATTTCGGCACGGGTAGAGGGGCGACCTATTCCGTTCTCTTTCATTAGATCGCGCAGCTCCTCGTCATCGACGGTTTTACCGGCCGTTTCCATTGCGCGCAGCAGCGTCGCCTCGGTGTAGGGCTTGGGCGGCTGTGTCATCTTCTCGGCAAGTTCGGGTATGTGGGGGCCGCTCTCGCCCTTTGTGAAGGCGGGCATTATCTCGTTCTTTTCGTCCTTGTCGTTGTCGGGCGCCTCCTGTGCAAATACTACACGCCATCCCGGGTCGGTTATCACCTTGCCGGTTGCTTTGAAATTTACGCCACCGCTCTCGCCAAGCACGGTGGTGGTGCAGAACTTGCATTCGGGGTAGAAGATGGCGATAAAATGTGTTGCCACAAGATTGTAAACCCTCTTTTCGTTCTCGTTGAGCGCCTGTGGACGCACTCCTGTGGGTATGATGGCATGGTGGTCGGTTACTTTTTTGTTGTCGAACACCTTCTTCGATTTCAGCAACGGCTTGCCTATAAGGGGGGCTGTCAGTTGTTGGTAGTCGGTCAATCCCTTCAGTATGTTTTCGCACTTGGGATAGATGTCCTCGCTCAGGTATGTGGTATCCACACGCGGATAGGTGGTGTATTTCTTTTCGTAGAGCGATTGTATGGTCTGCAATGTGACGTCCGATGTCATGCCATATTTCTTGTTGCAATCTACCTGCAACGATGTCAGGTCGTACAACCTTGGCGGTAGTTCGTTGCCCTTCTTGGCGCTGATGTCGGTGACGGTGAATGGCTCGCCCGATATTTTTTGCAGCGCCTCCTGGGCCTTCTCCTTCTCGTCGAATTTGCCCTCTACCACGCCGAACATCACATCGCGGTATTTGGTCTTCAGTTCCCAGTAGGGCTTGGGCACGAAGTTCTCTATTTCGGTCTGTCGTTTCACTATGAGCGCAAGGGTGGGGGTTTGCACGCGACCTATCGACAGCACCTGCTTGTTACCGCCATACTTCAGCGTGTAGAGGCGTGTGGCGTTCATGCCCAGCAACCAGTCGCCTATGGCGCGGCACAGGCCGGCCTCGTAGAGCGATTGATACTCCGACTGGTCTTTCAGTGTGGCAAATCCCTCTTTTATGGCCTCCTCGGTAAGCGACGACACCCACAGGCGTTTCACCGGACATTTGGCCTGAGCCTTCTGCATTATCCAACGCTGAATGAGCTCTCCTTCTTGCCCGGCATCGCCGCAGTTGATGATGCACTCGGCACCCTCAATCAGTTTTTTTATTATGTTGAACTGTCGTTCCTTGCTGCGCTCGCCCATCAGCTTGATGCCGAATTTGGGCGGTATCATGGGCAGACTGCTCAGGCTCCATCGTTGCCACATTTCGGTGTAGTCGTTAGGCTCCTTCAGTGTGCACAGATGGCCGAGCGCCCATGTGACGCAGTATCCGTTTCCTTCGAAAAATCCGTCGCGCGGAGCTATGGCACCCAATACCTTGCCAATGCTTTCGGCAACGGATTTTTTCTCAGCTATACATAGAATCATTCTTGTTTACTCCTCTCTACCCAATAATACTTCCATCAGCTCGCATGCGGCTTTTGTTACGCTCGTTCCGGGGCCGAATATGGCTATAACGCCTGCGCGGTACAGGAAATCGTAGTCCTGCGCGGGGATTACTCCGCCGGCGAAGACCAAAATATCCTCGCGTCCCTGTTTTTTCAGTTCCTCTATCAGTTGCGGAATGAGCGTCTTGTGGCCGGCTGCCAACGACGACACACCTATGGCGTGAACATCGTTCTCTATGGCATCCTTGGCTACTTCGGCGGGTGTCTGGAACAGCATGCCCATATCCACATCGAAGCCACAGTCGGCATAGCCCGTAGCCACCACCTTGGCGCCGCGGTCGTGTCCGTCCTGGCCCATCTTGGCAATCATCACTCGGGGACGGCGTCCCTCCATCTTGGCGAACTCCTCGGTCAGGGCGCATGCCTTTGCTAAGTTCTCGTCCTGTTTGCTTTCTGCTGAATACACTCCTGATATTGTTCTTATTACGGCTTTGTAACGTCCTGCTACCTTTTCGCAGGCGTCCGATATCTCTCCCAATGTGGCACGTACTCGCGCTGCCTCCACGGCACACTCGAGCAGGTTGCCTTCGCCGCTTGCGGCACACTCGGTCAGCTTGTCGAGGGCTGCTTTCACCTCCTCTTCGTTGCGCGACGCCTTGTTGCGTGCAAGCGCTTCGAGCTGCTGTTGCAATACGGCCGTGTTGTCAATCTCCAAAATGTCTATAGGCTCCTCCTTGTCGAGGCAATAGGCGTTGGTGCCTACAATCATCTGCGAGCCGTTGTCTATGTGGGCCTGTGTGCGTGCGGCTGCCTCCTCAATACGCATTTTGGGAATGCCGGTCTCTATGGCCTTGGCCATTCCGCCAAGTTCCTCGACCTCTTCTATCAGTGCCCATGCTTTTTCGGCCAGCTCTTTTGTGAGGCTCTCCACGTAGTACGAGCCACCCCACGGGTCAATCTCCTTGCATACGTTGGTCTCCTCTTGAATGTATATCTGTGTGTTACGCGCAATGCGTGCCGAGAAATCGGTGGGCAGGGCAATAGCCTCGTCCAGCGCGTTGGTGTGCAGCGACTGGGTGTGTCCCATGGCGGCAGCCATAGCCTCTATGCAGGTGCGTCCCACGTTGTTGTAGGGATCCTGTTCGGTGAGCGACCAACCCGATGTCTGGCAGTGTGTGCGCAGTGCCATCGATTTGGGGTTCTTGGGGTTGAACTTGGCTATTATTTTCGCCCACAGCATACGTGCGGCGCGCATCTTTGCAATCTCCATGAAGGGGTTCATTCCTATGCCCCAGAAGAACGACAAGCGGGGTGCGAAGGCGTCGATGTCGATGCCTGCGGCTACTCCGGCGCGCACATATTCCAATCCGTCGGCAAGGGTGTATGCCAGCTCAATGTCGGCAGTGGCTCCGGCCTCCTGCATGTGGTAGCCCGAGATTGATATCGAATTGAACTTGGGCATGTTCTTCGATGTGTAGGCAAATATGTCGCTGATGATGCGCATCGAGAATGCAGGGGGGTATATGTAGGTGTTACGCACCATGAACTCCTTCAGAATGTCGTTCTGTATGGTTCCGGCAAGCTCCTCGAGCTTGGCACCCTGTTCCAATGCGGTGTTTATGTAGAATGCCAACACGGGCAGCACGGCACCGTTCATGGTCATCGATACGGACATCTTGTTCAAAGGTATTCCATCGAACAACTGCTTCATGTTCTCCATGCAACAGATTGATACTCCGGCTTTTCCCACATCGCCCACCACGCGCTCGTTGTCGGGGTTGTAGCCACGGTGGGTGGGCAGGTCAAATGCCACCGACAATCCCTTCTGTCCCGAAGCAAGGTTGCGACGATAGAAGGCGTTCGATTCCTCGGCGGTCGAGAAACCTGCATACTGCCTGATGGTCCACGGACGGAAGGCGTACATCATGGAGTAGGGGCCACGAAGGAACGGGGGCAGTCCGGCTGCATAGTTCAGGTGCTCCATATCCTCAATGTCCTTTGCGGTGTAAATCTGTTTCACCTTAATATGTTCGGCTGTGTCGAAAGTGGTGTGTTCGCCACACTCCATAGCCACGTTGTCGTTAGCAGCAAATATATCTATGTTTCTGAAATTCTTTCTCATGGCAAAACAGCTTCTTAAAAAGTAAGTTTGTTGTTTATATCCCTAAGCGTCTCGAGCACATTCACACGCAGATGTATGAAATTTTCTATGCCGGCAGCCTTCAGCTCGTCGCTGCATGCAGGTGCACCTGCAACCACGAACAGCGCCTTGCCCGCCAGCTTCTCGTATGCGGGGATGGCATACTCGGCATACTCCTCGTCGCTCGAACAGATAACCACCACGTCGGCCTTGGCCTTCAGTGCGGCCTCGACGCCCTCGTCAACAGAGGCAAATCCCAGGTTGTCTATTATTTCGTAGCCGGCAACGCCGAAGAAATTGCTCGAAAATTGTGCTCTCGCCTGTCGCATCGCCAGGTTGCCGATGGTCAGCATGAAGGCTACGGGGCGTTTGCCGCTCTCCTCCACCTTCAGTCGCAAATCCTCGAAATCCTCGGCCAGACGGCGTGTCGATAGCGTGCTTGCGACAGGCGCTTCGGCCTCGCCGCATGTGGCACATTTTTTTATGGGACGAGCGCCGTTGGACGACTCGGTGAAATTGGGATACTGGTTCGTGCCCAACAGAATCTCCTTGCGGCGTGCGGCTGCTGTGCGTCGGCTGTCGCCGTCGTTGTTTATGCACTGCTGCACGCTGTTGTTCTCGATGGCAGCGCCGAAACCGCCGCCCTCTTCCACGTCGAGGAATAGTTTCCATGCCTCGCTTGCAAGCGAAGCGGTCAGATTTTCAATGAAATATGAGCCGGCAGCGGGGTCAACTACCTTGTCGAGGCGGCTCTCGTTTTTCAGTATCAGCTGCTGGTTGCGCGCAATGCGCTCGGCGAAGTCGGTGGGCACTTCGTACACCGCGTCGAACGGGGTTACCGTTATTGAATCGGCACCGGCAATGGCCGCGCTCATAGCCTCGGTCTCGCCACGCAGGATGTTCACATATGGGTCGTACAGCGTCTGGTTGAACTTGGATGTAACGGCGTGAACGGCCATTTTGCAGTCGTCGAGCGAGTTTGGGGTGTATTCCTTTACAATCTTCGCCCACAGCATGCGTGCCGCACGCAGCTTGGCAATCTCCATGAAGAAATTGCTCGATATGCCGAAATTGAATTTTATCTTCTTGGCAGCAGCCGAAGCGGGCACGCCACCCTCGGTGAGGATATTCATATATTCATTGCCCCAGGCTAGTGCGTAGCCCAGTTCGTGGGCAATGTATGCACCGCTGTTGCACAGCTGTGCCGCATCGACAACGATGCAACGATAGCCGGGGAGCGCTGTCATCAGGTCGGCGAGCTTCACCATGGTTTCTTTGGCGCCATCGATGCGCTTGCCCTTGGTCAGTTGCTTGCCCAGTGGGTCATATTCTATGCATCCGCGCAGCTTGTCGAACGCGAAGCCGCGTCCCTTGTAATATTCAATGAGCAGTGCGGCGAATTCGTAGCTCTTTTTTATGCATACGCAGAAATTCAGTTCAACCTTCTCGGCGTTAATGCCTTCGAGAAGAGCCTCTACGAAGGTTGCCGACACCTGCTGTCCCTTTATGTGGAATGCCAGCGAAGTGCAGCCCTTCTGCAACAGGTTTTTGGCCTTTTCGTTGGCCACGGCTGCATCCTCAACGGCAATCTCCTGGCGTATTAGCCAGTTGTTGTCACATTTGCAGCCACGTGTAAAGGGGAATACCGCGGGTAACTCGTTCTTAGAGGCCGCAGGTACATCCTCCTTGCGATAGAAGGGTTGCACATCGAAACCCTCGGTGGTCTTCCACACGAGTCGCTTCTGAAAATCGGCTCCTTTGAGGTCCTCTGTTATTTTGTTCATCCACTCTTCCGTCGTTATCGGCGGAAACTCCGAAAACAATTTTTGCTTTTCTTCTGCCATAATTATTCGGTTAGTGTTCTGTTATTATTCAAATGTTGATATCGTTTCTTTATATATAAAAGACAAAGATAACGATAAAATTGTTAAATGAAATTTTTTAGGGGAAATCTTTATTAACATCAGGGGAATAAAAAATCCCCCGTTAAAGGACGAGGGAACCTAATGTTTTCACAACGGAATAATCCTTATTGTGATTTGCTTCATTTTAGTACCGCAAAACTATGCATAATAATTTGCTTTTCCAAAAGAACTTAAATAAATTTGTAAAAAAGAATATTTGCCATGAAAAAAATATTAGGCTTGGACTTGGGTACCAATAGTATTGGTTGGGCTGTTATAACTGCTGATACAAATGAGAATGGAGAAATGGTGTTTCAGAATATTGAAGCAGCAGGAAGTCGCATAATACCTATGGATGCAGCAACATTAGGCGATTTTGATAAAGGAATTTCTTTTTCTGCTACCTCCGAGCGTACAAGGCTCAGAGGTGTGCGTCGTTTGCGCGAGCGCCATTTGTTGCGTAGGGAAAGATTACATCGCATACTCAATCTCATGGGATTTCTTCCCCGGCATTACTCTGAGGCCGTTGATAGATATGGTAAATTTATCCAAGACCAAGAGGTGAAAATAGCTTGGAAGGTAAATCAGGCGGGCAAATATGAATTTGTGTTTATGGATTCTTTCAATGAAATGTTGGAGGATTTCAAATTGGCCAATCCTAATATAGTCACAGATAATAAAAAAATACCTTATGATTGGACTGTGTATTATTTGCGCAAAAAAGCGTTAAGCAAGGAAATAAGTAAAGAGGAGCTTGCGTGGATATTGCTCAATTTCAACCAAAAACGAGGTTACAATCAATTGCGCGACGAAGAAGAAAAGAAAAACGAAATAAAGGAATATTGTGCGCTGAAGGTTGTAAAAGTAGAAGATAGTGGCGACAAGAAAGGTAATGATACATGGTATAATGTGTATTTGGAAAACGGATTGATTTATCGTCGTTCAAGTAGTGTTTATTTAGATTGGGTCGGCAAGATAAAAGAATTTATTATAACCACACCTCTTAACGATGATGGCACGCCCCAAAAGGATAAAAATGGCAATGTGAAATATTCTTTCCATGCTCCAAAGGAGGACGATTGGACTTTGTTAAAAGAAAAAACTCAATCCGATATTGAGAAAAGTGGGAAAACCGTAGGTGCATATATTTATGACACAATCCTAAACAGCCCGTCGCAGAAGGTTCGTGGAAAATTGATACATACTATCGAAAGAAAATTCTACAAAGAAGAACTGAAGCAAATATTAGATACGCAAAAAGTCTTTCATCCGGAATTACAGGATAAAGAATTGTATAAAAACTGCGTTGAAGAATTATATCCTAATAACGAGGCACACAAAAACAATATTGTAGGTAGGGATTTCACCTATCTGTTCATCGATGATATATTATTTTATCAGCGACCATTAAAAAGCAAAAAAACGCTTATAGCCGATTGTCCGTACGAATTTCATTATGGTATAGACAAATCGACGAATCAAAAGCGTTCCTATGCGTTGAAATGTATTGCTAAATCCCATCCTCTTTTTCAGGAATTCCGTTTATGGCAGTTCTTGAGCAATCTTCGTATTTACAAAAAAGAATCGTTTGCCGATGTTGATGTAACAAATGAACTGCTGCCGACCGAAGAAGCTTACGTCGCGCTATTTGATTGGTTGAATAGTAGAAAAAGCATAGAGCAGAAAATGTTTTTGAAATATCCTGCATTTGGATTGAAAAAAAACATAGATATGTATCGATGGAATTATGTGGAAGATAAATCATATCCATGTAACGAAACACATGCCTTGGTGTTGGCTTATGCGGCAAAAGCTAATTTAGCCGATACATTCTTTACATATGATAAAGAAGAGAAATTATGGAATATTCTTTATTCGATTGATAACAAGCAAGAACTGATAAAGGCTTTAAGAAAATATGCAGACCGCCATGGGCTGCATGAAAATTTTGTTACTGTATTTCAAAATTTCCCGGCATTCAAAAAAGAGTATGGTTCATATTCGGCTAAAGCGATAAAGAAATTGCTTCCCTTAATGCGCATGGGTAAATATTGGAATTGCGGTTCTATTGATGATGCAACAAAGCAAAGAATAGAAAAACTGATAACCGGCGAATGTGATGACCAAATAAAAGACAGGGTTCGCGAAAAGACTATAAATTTCTCAGATATAACCTCGTTTAAGGGCTTGCCTTTGTGGTTGGCGTGCTATGTGGTATATAATCGTCATTCCGAAAGCCAAGATACCACCATATGGAAAACGCCCGAAGATATAGATAAATATCTTGCCGAATTTAAGCAGCATTCATTGCGCAATCCTATAGTAGAGCAGGTTATAACGGAAACACTGAGAACCGTACGAGATATATGGCAGCAGGTTGGCAATATAGATGAAATTCACATAGAATTGGGTCGTGAAATGAAAAATCCTGCCGATAAACGCAAAAAAATAACAGCGCAAATTTCTAATAATGAAAATACAAATTTGCGTATTAAAGCGTTGTTGATGGAATTTTCCAATCCCGAATTTGGGATAGAAAATGTTCGTCCTTATTCTCCAAGCCAACAAGATTTGTTGCGTATATACGAAGAAGGCGTCTTGGATAGTGTAGATAAGATTGATGCAGACATCGAACAAATTATTAAAAAATTCGGTGAAACCGATGCAAAGAAGCGTCCAACAAGAAGTGATGTACTAAGATATAAGCTTTGGTTGGAACAGAAGTATCGTTCTCCATATACAGGCGAGCCAATTTCGTTGGCTAAACTATTTACACCTGCATACGAAATAGAACATATAATACCTCAGTCGAAATATTTCGACGATTCATTTTCTAATAAAGTTATATGCGAATCGGAGGTAAACAAGAGGAAAGGTAACTTGTTAGGATATGAATTTATAAAAGCGCATCATGGCGAAAAGATAGAAATAGGCTTCGGTAAGGTCGTTAGAATTTTTACAGAAGCGGAGTATGTGGAATTTGTTAAAGAGAATTTTGGCAACAACCGCGCGAAAATGAAAAAACTGATGATGGACTCTATTCCCGAAGAATTTATAGCGCGACAACTGAACGATAGTCGATACATTAGTAAATATGTAAATAGCCTGTTGTCCAGAATTGTTCGTGACGAAAACGAAGAGGAAACAACATCGAAAAATATCGTGGTTTGCTCTGGAGGTATTACCGACCGTCTTAAAAAAGATTGGGGTATAAATGATGTGTGGAATAAAATTATTCTTCCTCGTTTCGAACGTCTTAACGAGATGGGAGATACCACGAAATTTACAACCGTTACGACGAACGGCCATATCGTACCATCTATGCCTTTGGAACTGCAAAAGGGATTCAGCAAAAAACGTATAGACCATCGCCACCATGCAATGGACGCAATTGTTATAGCTTGTGCTACCAGGAATATAGTCAATTATCTGAATAACGAATCTTCAAGCGCAAAAGCTAAAATTTCGCGTTACGACCTTCAACGACTATTGTGCAATAAGGTTTCAGAGGGAGATGGTTACAAATGGCAAATCAAAAAACCGTGGAATACATTTACACAAGATTGTTACGAGGCATTGTGTAATATAATTGTAAGTTTCAAACAAAATTTGAGGGTTATAAATAAAGCAACAAATATCTATAAGCGTTATGAAAATGGCGAGAAGGTTTTGAGCAAGCAGACGAAGGGAGATAATTGGGCTATACGCAAACCCTTGCATGTAGATACAGTGTATGGCGAAATAAATTTGCGTATGGTAAAAACAGTCCAGTTAAGCGAAGCTATAAATATGGTTGACAGGATTGTTGTCAAGGACTTCAAATGCAAAATAAAAGAACTGATTAAACAAGGATACGATGTAAAACGTATTAAAAAATATATAGAAGACAATAAAGATATTTGGCAAGATATCAATCCAAAGAAGATAGAAGTATATTATTATACTTCAGAAACAAACGACCGTTTCTTTGCAACGCGTAAATCGCTTAACGACACATTTGATAATAAAAAAATAGAAACATCAATTTCAGATACAGGAATTAAAAAGATACTATTGAGGCATCTTAGTGCAAAAAATGGAGATTCGTCGTTGGCTTTTTCGCCTGATGGTATTGATGAAATGAATGAAAATATAGTGCAGCTTAATAATGGTAAATACCATAAACCTATATACAAAGTAAGAGAATACGAAAGAGCCGAAAAATTTGCTGTTGGTAAAACTGGTAATAAAGCAACGAAATTTGTCGAAGCAGCAAAAGGAACAAACCTCTTCTTTGCAATATACGAAACCGATAGGTTGGATAAATCTACAGGATGCATGGTGAAGAGAAGAGAATACGATACAATACCATTAAACATAGTTGTCGAACGTCTTAAACAGGGTTGTTCGCCTGTTCCTGATAATGCCGATGGAGTAAAAGCAAAATATATATTATCTCCGAATGATTTGGTTTATGTGCCAACAAGCGAAGAGATAAATAGCGGGAATATAGCAATGCCATTGTACCCCGATAGAATATATAAAATGGTTAGTAGTACTGGTAACAATTGCTTTTTTGTGAAAGCGTCGGTTGCAACACCCATTGTGAATAAATACGAATTTTTGTCACTGAATAAAATGGAACGCGCTCTTACCGGTGAAATGATAAAAGAGATATGTATCCCCGTTAAAATTGACAGGTTGGGTAATATAATAAAAATACAATAGACTAGGATAGTTGCGTATGATAAAAAAGACTCTTTATTTTGGTAATCCGGCCTATTTGTCGCTACGCGATGCGCAGTTGGTTATAAAGATTCCGGAGGTATTAAAAAGTGGTTGTTTGCCCGAGTCTTTTAAGCAAGCGACGGAAGTAACAAAGCCAATAGAGGATATAGGCGTAATAGTACTCGACAATAGGCAAATAACAGTAACGGCAGGCTTGATGGATGCGCTTGTCGAGAATAACTGCGCGGTAATTACATGTGATAGTAAAAGTATGCCTACAGCCTTATTGCTTCCTTTGTGCTGTAATACAACCCAGAATGAGAGATTCCGCAATCAATTGACAGCTTCACAGCCATTGGTTAAACAATTGTGGCAACAGACAATTCGTTATAAAATATACAATCAGGCTGTTTTGTTGAAAAAATATGCTCGTACAGAAACCAAATGTATGATGGCGTGGGCCTCGGATGTAAAAAGTGGCGATGCCGATAATATGGAGGCCCGCGCTGCCGCATATTATTGGAAAAATCTATTTCCTTTAACCGGCTTTACAAGAGGTAGAGAGGAAGATCCACCAAACAATTTGTTAAATTATGGCTATGCTATTTTGCGTGCAGTGGTTGCTCGTGCTTTGGTTGCAAGCGGGCTGCTACCTACGTTGGGCATTCATCACCACAATAGATATAACGCCTATTGCTTGGCCGATGATATAATGGAGCCATATCGTCCTTATGTCGATGAATTGGTCTATGGAATAGTGTTGAGTGGTATAGATTATAGTGTGCTTACCAAGGAGATAAAAGCAAAATTACTATCAATACCAGTTTTGGATGTTACCATTTCGGGCAAACGAAGTCCGTTGATGGTTGCTGTAGCTCAGACAACGGCGTCGTTGTATAAATGCTTTAGTGGAGAGAGCCGGAAAATAATGTACCCCGAATTGGATGGAACGATTAAGTGAATATCGTGTTATGTGGATACTTGTTTTCTTTGATTTGCCGACTGAAACAAAGAAGGACAAGAAGGCATATGCGGATTTTAGGAAAAATCTACAGCGTGACGGTTTTACCATGTTTCAGTTCTCAATATACGTTAGGCATTGTGCAAGTAAGGAGAATGCCGCAGTTCATATAAAAAGAGTGAAATCGTTTCTACCCGAATATGGTAAGGTGGGCATAATGTGTATAACGGATATTCAGTTTGCTAATATTGAACTTTATTATGGCAAGAAAAATATAGAGATAAATAGTCCGGGACAGCAATTGGAGTTATTTTAAGATGGTGTACCCATTTAGGATACACCATCTTATTGTTGGAAACAGGGCCTTTTATACAAAAAGCCTCTTTTTTTAATTTCTAATTTGCTGTGTAATGCATTGGTATATAAGCAGATGTTGATATCGTGCTGTTTCCAATATTGCAAAAGTACTAAAATGAAAGCAAATCACAACGAAACTCGGTCTGTTTTGTGATTATCGCCAGCTGTTTCCAATATTGCAAAAGTACTAAAATGAAAGCAAATCACAACAACAAGGAGAAGTACAATCATACGAAAATAGCTGTTTCCAATATTGCAAAAGTACTAAAATGAAAGCAAATCACAACATCTCGCTGTCGGTTGCCTGCCTGCCTTGGCTGTTTCCAATATTGCAAAAGTACTAAAATGAAAGCAAATCACAACTGTTGTTTCCATAATTACCTGTAATATCCGGCTGTTTCCAATATTGCAAAAGTACTAAAATGAAAGCAAATCACAACTTGGTGGGGCTGGGCGAGGGCAGCAAGGAAGCTGTTTCCAATATTGCAAAAGTACTAAAATGAAAGCAAATCACAACTTCAGGTTGTAACGTTTCGGGTATCTTAAGCTGTTTCCAATATTGCAAAAGTACTAAAATGAAAGCAAATCACAACCGCGCTATTATGATGGAAAGATGAAAATAAGCTGTTTCCAATATTGCAAAAGTACTAAAATGAAAGCAAATCACAACACTTGCTACGCGATAAGTCGGATTGTTTTCGCTGTTTCCAATATTGCAAAAGTACTAAAATGAAAGCAAATCACAACCGAATGGACTTTTCATACTAACACTATTTGCTGTTTCCAATATTGCAAAAGTACTAAAATGAAAGCAAATCACAACTTATTTCTTCGGTAGGCCTTAATGGCCATCGCTGTTTCCAATATTGCAAAAGTACTAAAATGAAAGCAAATCACAACTAGTACGAGTATCTACACAAGTACAAGATTGCTGTTTCCAATATTGCAAAAGTACTAAAATGAAAGCAAATCACAACGGCACGCCCAAGCGGGCGGCAATCTCCCCGGCTGTTTCCAATATTGCAAAAGTACTAAAATGAAAGCAAATCACAACTAATATTGCCGAAGTTGCTGAAGAGATGTTGCTGTTTCCAATATTGCAAAAGTACTAAAATGAAAGCAAATCACAACGCCACACCTCGTTGCATTTTCTGCCACGCTGCTGTTTCCAATATTGCAAAAGTACTAAAATGAAAGCAAATCATACCGTGCTGCTACATGCTTTTATTCGGCGTGTATATCTTCCCACGATGTTCCGCTATCTCTCAGCTCTATTACTTCCAAATCTTTGAAATCCTTGCCGTCGATGGTGAATTTCACCAGGGTGCGCACTTGGTGCCATCCCTGCTTGCCGGCGGCGCCGGGGTTTATGTGCAGGCAGCCAACAATGCCGTCGTATTGCACCTTTAATATGTGCGAGTGACCGCTGATGAAAATCGATGGCCGTTCGCTATACACGGCGCGTCGTATCGATGCATCGTAGCGTCCGGGGTAGCCTCCTATGTGCTTCATCAGCACGGTGCATTGCTCCACGGTGAAGCGCAGCGTTTCGTTGTATCGCTGGCGCAGTATGCCGCCGTCGATGTTGCCATAGACGGCTCGCAGTGGGCGGAACGCTTCCAGTCGGTTGGCGACCTCCACGCTGCCTATGTCGCCCGCATGCCATATCTCGTCGCAGTCGGCAAAATGCTCTGTGTATCTGTCGTCCCACACTCCGTGGGTGTCGGACAGCACTCCTATGCGTTTCATTTGCGGCTTTCTATGAAACGGTATATTATATCGACGCTGCCTTCGATGCCCAAGCGCGATGAATTTATGCACAGGTCGTAGGTGTCGGCCACACCCCAGCCCGAATTGGCGTAATAGTCGTGGTAGGCTTTGCGCTTTTTGTCGCCCTTGGCGGCTATCTCCTTGGCGCGTGCCTCGTCAACGCCGTCGTGCTGCATGATACGCTGTATGCGGTCGGGCATGTCGGCGGTGATGAAGATGCTATACATGCGAGGGTGGTCGCGCAGTACATATTCGGCGCAACGGCCTATTATTATGCACGATTCCTTCTCGGCGAGTGTGCGCATGACCTCGCTTTGCAGTTCGAACAGGCGGTCGCCATCCATGCAACTGCCTACGCCCATGGGGTAGGTGCTCAGCGCTCCTTTCAGTGCTATGAGGCCGCGCACAAGGGGGTTGCTTTCGCGTTCGTCGGCATTTTCGAATACTGTGGTGTCGAGACCGGTCTCCTGGGCTGCCACTTCGAGCAGCTTCTTGTCATAGACGGGTATCCCCAAACGCTGGGCCAGTATGTGGGCTATTTCGCGTCCGCCGCTGCCCAGTTGTCGTCCTATCGAAATGATGTATTTCTCTTCCATGATGGTGTGTATTATGCTTTGCCTGCAAAGGCGGGGTTGTTCCATGTGTTGAATTGTCCTTTAAGCAGCATGATGGCCAATGCTCCCGATACAAGGTCGGCTATGGGGATGCTGTACCACACTCCGTCCTCGCCCATGAAGGTGGGCAGGATGAGCAGCAGCGGTATCAGGAACAGCACCTGACGGGTGAGCGACAGGAATATTGCTTTGTTCACCTTGCCAACGCTTTGGAAAAAGTTGGTAGCTACCATCTGTACGCCGGCGAGCATTATGAACATCGATGATATGCGCATACCCTTGGCGGCGTTTGCTATGAGGGTGGTGTCGGTGGTGAATGCTCGCGATATGAGCTCGGGTATGCCTTCGCACAGAGCAAATCCGGTGAAGGTAACGGCAAGCGCCCACATTATTGTCTGCTTCAGTGTCTCTTTCACGCGGTCGTAGCGGCGGGCACCGAAATTGTATCCCACGATGGGCTGCATGCCTTGTGTCACTCCGAGTATCACCATTATGAATACGAATATCACACGGTTGGCTATGCCGTACGAGGCTATTGCCATGTCGCCGTTGTCGCCATACGTTCTGAGGCCTTTGTTTATGATGATGACCACTATGCAGGCCGCGGCGTTTATAAGGAAGGGCGACAGACCGATGCCCAATATGCCCTTCACGAAGCGTGCGCGCAGTGCGTATATGCCTTTGTGCAGGTGCAATAGCTCGTTGGGGTTGCTCAGCAGTCTTATCTGCCACAGTAGGGTTACCATCTGCGACAGCATGGTGGCAAGGGCGGCGCCTCGGATGCCCCAGTCGAACACGTAGATGAAGAGCGGTGCAAGCAACAGGTTGCACACCACAGTGATGATGGTGGCATACATCGATTCCTTGGGGTGGCCCGATGCTCGCAGAGCGGCATTTATTCCCAGATAGAGGTGGGTGATGACGTTACCATAGAGCACCACCTCCATGAAGTCGCGTGCATAGGGTAGTGTGGCTTCGCTGGCTCCGAAGAAGAATAATATCTCGTCGAGGAACAGCAGCGATATGCCACCGAACAGCATACCTACTATCACGTTTAGTGTCACAAGGTTGCCCAGAATGGTGCAGGCCGATTCGTAGTCGCGCTGTCCCAGTTTCACCGACAGCTGTGTGGCACCACCGACGCCAATCATGGCTCCGAAGGCTGCCGACAGGTTCATGAAGGGGAATGTGGTTGCAAGGCCCGAGATTGCCAGTGCGCCCACTCCCTGACCGATGAATATGCTGTCTATCATGTGATAGAGCGATGCTGCTGTCTGTGCTATGATGGCCGGGATGGCATACTGTATCAACAGCTTACTTATTTTTTCTGTCCCCAATTCGGTGGGGATGCCTTTGGTCGAGATGTTGCTCATATGTGGCTTTATTCACTTATTTCGTCTGCAAATATAACAATTTCGTCGAAAAGTGGTATCTTCGCAATGGTAAAACAAGTATGAATATGTCGAAAGAGAAAGTGCTGCTTGGAATGAGCGGTGGTGTTGATAGTACAGCCGCATGCCGTATGTTGCTGTCGGCGGGTTACGATGTTGTGGGGCTCACGCTGCTCACGTGTGATGCTTCGGTGGCTGCTTCGGACGAGGCGGCTCTTCTTGCCGAGCGTTTTGGCATAGAGCATCATGTGGCCGATGTGCGCGAGCAGTTCAACAAGGCTGTCGTGGAGCCTTTTGTGCAGGCCTATCTGTCGGGACGCACTCCCAACCCCTGTGTCGATTGCAACCCTGCCATCAAATTCGCTGTGCTCGAGGAGTGGGCCGACCGCTTGGGGTGCCGATATATTGCCACCGGTCACTATGTGCGCAAGGTGTGCAGCGATGGCAGGTACTATGTGCGTGCCGGTGCCGATGCAAAAAAAGACCAGAGCTATTTCCTATGGCGCCTGTCGCAGAAGCAGTTGGAGCGTGTGCTCTTCCCGCTTGGCGAGTGGACGAAAGAGGATGTGCGACGCCATCTGCACGAATTTGGCCTCGAAGAGAAGGCCACCGATGGCGAGAGCATGGAGATATGCTTCATGCCTGGCGACTATCGCGATTTTTTGCGCAGCACTGTTGCCAACGTCGATGATGTAATAAAGCCCGGCGCTTTTGTCGATAGCGAGGGACGTCGCCTGGGCGAGCACAAGGGCTTTCCTTATTATACTATAGGCCAGCGCAAGGGGCTTAATATAGCGCTTGGCTATCCGGCCTATGTGCTCAAGATAAATCCGCAGAAAAACACGGTGATGCTGGGCGAGGCTTCGCAGTTGCTCACGCGCTACATGATGGTGGAAACGCCATGCTGGGTAGATGCAGTGCTCGACGAGGGATTGACGGTGCGCATACGCTATCGCAGTCGTCCAGTGCCTTGCAAGGTTGTGCGTGAACTGCCCGACGGCCATTGGCTGGTGCGCTTCGACGAGCCCGTTTCGGCTGTAACCCCTGGCCAGTCGGCGGTTTTCTATAAAGACGATGTTGTTGCGGGTGGTGCATATATAGCCTCGCAACGTGGTATAAACCAATGGATAACAGACGATGATAACAGATAGTGGCAATCCGCTTACCCTCTCGGCGCTCAATGGTCTTGTGCGCTCGGTGGTCGAGGAAGGGCTTCCGCTGCGCTACTGGGTTACCGGCGAGCTGAGCGAGGTGCGTGCCACCTCGGTGGGTCATTGCTATATAGAGCTGGTGGAGCGCGACGAGCTCACCGGCGAAATGGTGGCCAAGGCGCGTGGTACAATATGGTCGAGGGTATATTCCCTTCTGCGCCCCTATTTCCTTGAACAGACCGGACGCGAATTTTCGGTGGGGCTAAAGGTGCTTCTGCAGGTGACCGTGAAATTTCACGAGCTTTACGGCTTTTCGCTGGATGTGTGCGACATTGAGCCGGCCTATACCATAGGCGACATGGCGCGTCAGCGCATGCTCATCGTCAAGCGGCTCACCGACGAGGGTGTGATTGACCTCAACAAGGAACTACCGTTCCCGCTGCTGCCCAAACGTGTGGCGGTGGTGTCGTCGGCGTCGGCTGCCGGATATGGCGATTTCTGCGACCAACTGAATAATAATATGTATGGTTTCCGTTTTGCGGTGTCGCTCTTTGCTGCGCCCATGCAGGGCAACAAGGTCGAGGAGGGTATCATTGCCGCTCTCGATGCAATAGCCTCGGACGCTATACCATGGGATGTGGTGGTGATAATTCGTGGCGGTGGTGCTACGAGCGATTTATCGTGCTTCGACACCTACGATCTTGCCAACAACTGCGCGCAGTTCCCTATTCCTATTATCACCGGCATTGGTCATCAGCGCGACGATACGTTGCTCGATATTGTGGCACATACAAGAGTGAAAACCCCCACAGCTGCTGCCGAGGTGCTTATACACACAATGTTGGTACAGGCCGACAGGGTGGCTTCACTGCAACAGGCAATTTCAGAAGCTGCCACACGCACTCTCACCGATGAGCGCCATCGTCTGCAAAGCCTGCTGCACCGTCTGCCAAGCGCAGCCACATTGTTGCTGCAACAGCAGCGACACCGCCTCGACATTTACGAGGAGCGATTAAAGGCATACTCTCCCGACAACATTCTGGCACAAGGCTACACCCTAACACTCAGCGGCGGACGCATCATAAAATCGGCTGCGGAACTTTACGAAGGGGACACCATTGTAACCCGCTTTGCCGACGGCGAGACCATAAGTGAAATTATTGATACAAAAGTAAAGGAATATGACGAATAACGGAGAATACAGCTACAGCCAGGCTGTGGCACGGCTCGAAGAGATAATGCAGGCCATTCAGAGCGGAAGTGTGGAGATTGACACTCTCTACCGACTGCTGAAAGAGGCAGATGAACTTATAAAATTCTGCCGCACGCGCCTATATGAGGTTGACGAAGAGGTTAAGATGCTGCTCGACTCAATGAACGAGGAGAGTGCAATGTAATAAATAACATTTATGCCATAAAACAGCGAACAATAACTATCATATAATGAGATTGCTACTTTCAATTAGCCAATACCTGTCTCGATATACGAGCCTATTCATCATCATCGTTGCCATCATCGCCTTCATCGTGCCCGAAACCTTTGCATGGGTACAGCAGGGACAGCGCGCTTCGGTCATTCTGGGGCTTATCATGCTGACGATGGGTTGCACACTCTCCACTAAAGACTTCCGCATCCTGCTATCCCGCCCCATAGACATCCTTATCGGGACAGCAGCACAGTACACCATCATGCCCATCGTAGCATGGGGACTGGCCCGCATTTTCCATCTCGATGCGTTCATGACAGCAGGCATCATTCTCGTTGGTTGCAGCCCCGGTGGCGTGAGTAGCAACCTCATGAGTTTCCTTTGCAAGGGCGATGTCGCATACAGTGTTGGCATGACAACCGTCAGCACCTGCCTTTCACCCTTCGTGACACCTCTGCTTGTGCTTTGGCTGGCCGGCGCAGAGATTGAAGTCGATGCATGGGGAATGTTTCAGAACATCCTGTTAGTGACACTCATCCCCGTTGCGCTCGGAGTCGCCTTTAATTACTTTCTAGGCAAAAGGAAAGACTTTCAGCAGATACAGGGCATAATGCCCGGAATCAGCGTCCTGTGCTTAGCCTTCATCGTAGGTGGCGTCATCTTCACCGTACACCCACAGCTCCGGGAAAAGGGGCTACAACTCATACTGCTTACACTTGCAGTCGTCACCCTCCACAACGGCGCCGGTTACCTGTTGGGCTACATGGCAGGAAAGGCATTCCGCTTCGACACCGCCAAACGCCGTACACTCTCCATAGAAGTAGGCATGCAAAACGCAGGAATGGCAACCGTGCTGGCACGTAATTTCTTCGCTTCTCCAGCCATGATAGCTGCAAACCCTATGGCTGCCCTTGCCGTCATTCCATGCGCCATTTCCTGCGCCTATCACAGCATCTCCGGCACCCTGCTGGCCGGCTTCTTCCTTTGGAAAGATACACACAACCGGCAAAAGAACAAGCTTTAGGATATAGCAATAAAGATGCCGCTCCACTCCATGAATTAAGAGACAGCTATGCAATAACCATCAAACGGTGCTTGGAATCAACAACCAAGCACCGTTTGATGGTTATTATATCACACACGACTACTACTCTTCGTTTTTCGCAGGCGCTGCTGTGAATATGGTAAAGTTCACACTGCCATATACAATGTGGCGCATGAAATTGGGATGGTCGGCAAAATTGTAATCCTTGCCGTGCTCGAAAATGAATATTCCATCCTCCTTCAGCAACCCATATTCGAATATAAGGTTGGGGATGGAGCCGAGTTCCTTGAGCATATAAGGGGGGTCGGCAAATATAATGTCGTATTTGCGTGAGTCGCGGCGTATGAAACGGAATACGTCGTCGCGCAGGGGAATCCAGTTCTTATCCTGCAGTTTTTCGTGTATTTTTCTTTGATGTGAATAGTGTAGCGAGTCCATCTCCACCGAAACAATCGGTGCGCAACCGCGCGACAAGAATTCGAGGCTTATGCCGGCTGTACCCGAGAAGAGGTCGAGTACGGCGCAATCCTCGAAATCGATGATGTTGTTGAGTACGTTGAACAGGTTCTCCTTGGCAAAATCGGTTGTGGGGCGTGCCTTGAAATTGCGAGGGATGTCGAAATGACGTCCTTTGTATTTACCGCTTACTATTCGCATAATATGAGTGCTTGCAGGTCAAATGGTGTGTTTTCTATTTTGTTCAACAGGTTGGGCATGAACAGCTCCCGCGCATTTATGCGCTCTATGTTACGTATGAAATTTTTTGCTTCGCCGTGTAGCTTGTCGGCTGTGTTGTCGCCACAGAGCACCAGTGTGTCGTCCTCCTGTTCCAAGTGGAGCTCGTTCCATATGCTGAGCAGATAGAACAGCTGGTTGTGTATCTCGTCGGTGGCAAATCCGTTGATGAGCGTGGGGCGTTCGCCCTCCATGGCTATCAACGTCGATTTGTTGCCGGTGTAGCATGCGAGCATGTAACGCTCCTTGTTGCGGGGATTGCGGGCAAGGAAGCCAAGCAGTATGCTCACGGGCGAGTAGAAGCTCACTTCGCCTATCTCGCATATGCGGTTATAGAGCTCGTGCTCCATGCCGAAAAGTATTACAAGGCTGTGCGAATCGAGCCTGTTCGAAAGTATCTTTTCGTTTGTGCCGCGTGCCGGAAAACAGCTGTTGTACAGGGCTTCGTGCTTTTCCTTGTCGTCATATTCCGACGGTATGGTGGTGAAATCCGATGTTGCTACTATCACCTGTATCTTGCTGTATCGCTGCGCGGTCAGGCCGCTCGCTTCCCATGCGGTGTCGAAGTTGGCAACCAACGTCTGGCGGCTGTCACATTCGTAGTGCGTGTATCTCACCGACTCGGGATCGTGGGGCGAGTATGTGCAAAAACAAAATCCATCCGTACTGATACGGATGGATAATGTATAGGATAACTGTGTTGTTTCCTTGTTCATGTATAGAATTATTCCCAGTTACCGGCGTTGTTGTTGGGCATGTTCACGTCACCAACCTTCAGACCGCAGTAGCGATCCATCTTCTTCATGTCGGCGATGAGGTTCTTCAGCTCCTGCTCGTTGATGCCCTGGAGATATACCTCGTAGGGAGTGCGTGCCTCGAAGAGGTACTGAGGACCACCTGCCTTTGTTGTGTCAACGCTTGTCTCAACCTCGAAACGTGCGCCGTTGCCGAAGGGAACAAATGCCAATGAGTCGATAGCGTAACCCTTGGGGAAGATTGTGTCGAGAAGAGCAATCCACGATGTATCGCGGCGGAAGTTCATAAGACCCTCTTTCTCTACCTCTTTCCAATTGTTTGTCTTTTTGGCCTTGGCAATAATCTCCATAGCCTTTTTCTCTGTAAGACCACGCTCGAGCTGTTTGTCGTCCAATTCGCCCTCTTTAAGGATTACAGGCATCTGTGATGTCTTTACGAACTCGATAAGAGAGTCGAGGTTGTCGGCGTAACCGATTTTCAGGATGTTGCGATACTCAACCTGTGCAGTACGGATGTCAATAAGACGTGCGATGATTGCCTTTTCGCGGTAATCGCGCTCCTCTTCAAACTCGATGGGGCCCATGATGCTGCGGTAGCAGATGTAGGCAAGTCCCACAATAGTTACAGCAAGTAACAGATTTAAAACTTTTTTCATTGGTATCTATAATTTTATTATGTATTTTCGTAGCGCAAAAATAAGACAAAAAAACGGAATAGCCGTTTTATTGCACAAATTTTATTTAAAAAAAGTGATAAATAGATATTTAGCTTCGCAAATTAAGACAAATTTTCCTTTCCATCCAACAGTTGAGCAGGAAAAATCTTTGGAAAAATTGTCCGACTTCATATTTTGCCCCGACGACCGTATGGTTTTTATGCTGTGCGGATATGCCGGAACGGGTAAGACGTCGATAGTGGCGGCCTTGGTGCGCACCCTCATGCAGCTGCAACGCAAATGCGTGCTGCTTGCTCCCACAGGGCGTGCGGCCAAAGTGTTCTCGTCCTATTCGGGCCGAAGCGCCTACACCATACACAAGTGGATATACAGGCAGAAATCCATTGTGAACAACACCTGTTTCACGCTGTCGGACAACCGTTCGCGCGACACGCTTTTCATTGTCGATGAGGCCTCGATGATAGCCAACGGCGGCATGTCGGGCTTCGGTTCGGGCTCGCTGCTCGACGACCTTGTGGAGTATGTCTATTCGGGCGATGGATGCCGTCTGTTGCTCTTGGGCGACACGGCTCAGTTGCCACCTGTGGGCGAGGAGGTTTCGCCTGCTCTTTCGGCCGATTACCTGCGAAGTATGTCGCTCACTGTCATGCGTATGGAACTGACGCAGGTGATGCGACAGACCGAGGGCTCGGGTATATTGACCAATGCCACCATGCTGCGCAATATCATCGCCTGTGGCGATACGTCGGTGTTGCCATTTTTCAAACTGAAGGGCTTCCCCGATATTTCGGTGGTGACGGGCGAAAACCTGATTGAAACCATCGAGACGGAGCTCAACGCCTCGGGCTTGGAGGAGACCATTGTACTGTGCCGTTCGAATAAGCGTGCCAACATCTACAACGAGGGCATCAGGCGTCGCATCCTCTATCGCGAGGACGAGCTCAACAGGGGCGACCTGCTTATGGTTGTAAAGAATAACTACTATTGGCGCGAGCAGGCGGGCAAGGAGGATAAGGCTCTGCTCGAGAAGCTCGATTTTGTGGCCAATGGCGATGTTGCCGAGATTGTGCGCGTCGGTTCCATGGAGGAGATGTACGGCTTCCGCTTTGCCGATGTGACGCTCTCGTTCCCCGACTACGATTGCGAAATGGATGTGAAGATTTTGCTCAATACGCTCACAAGCGAGTCGCCATCGCTTACCAAGACCGAGAATGAGCAGCTGTTTGCTGCCGTGTGGGAGGATTATGCCGAGATAAAAAGCAAGCGCAAGCGCATGGAGAAACTGCGCGAGGATCCCTATTACAATGCCATGCAGGTAAAGTATGGCTATGCCGTTACGTGTCACAAGGCGCAGGGTGGTCAGTGGAAGACGGTCTTTCTCGACCAGGGCTTCGTTGCTCCCGATGGCATTGGCGTCGATTACTACCGATGGCTCTATACGGCCTTCACGCGTGCCTCCGAGAGGCTCTATCTGGTGAACTGGCCGGCACAGAACCACGATTAGCTGTGTGGCTTAGCTGCATATCCTTTATATAAAAAAGAGAGAGACCTTCGCGGCCTCTCTCTTTGTATATGTGGGATTCTGTTACTGAATTTCTGTAAGCTCGAATACCTTGTTCATCGCGCTCTTCAAGCCCTCGATGTTCTTACCACCTGCAGTTGCGAAGTGGGGCTGACCGCCACCGCCGCCCTGCATCTCCTTGGCTGCCTGACCTACGAGCTTGCCGGCGTTGATGCCTGCCTCCACAAGGTCGGTGCTGGCCGAGATTGTAAGCTGGGGTTTGTCGTTCTGTATGCTACCGATTACGCACAGAAGGTTCTCGGGCATTTCGCTGCGCAGCATGAAGACGATGTCTTTCACTGTGCCGGCGGGCAAGGGAAGGATGGCACTGATTACTCTGATGCCCTTGCGCTCCTTGATTTCGCTCATGAGCTTCTCTTTGGTGCTGATGGCCTTTTCGCGTGCATACTCCTCGACCTGTTTCTTCAGCTCGTTGTTCTCGGCAATAGCCTTCACGATGGTTGCCTTCAGGTTGGGTACGTTGTTGAAGAGTGCCTTTATTTCGGCCATCATATCCTGCATCTTGACGATGTTCTCCTCGAGCGCTTCGCCAGTGATGGCCTCAATACGGCGCACTCCGGCTGCTACCGAGCTCTCTGATACGATTTTCATCATACCAATCTGTCCGGTGGCATTTACGTGGATACCGCCGCAGAACTCGATAGATTTATCGAACTGGATGACGCGTACTTTGTCGCCATACTTCTCGCCGAAGAGGGCGATGGCGCCAAGCTGCTGTGCCTCGGCGATGGGTATGTCGCGATGCTCGGTCAAGGGGATGTTGGCGCGGATGCGTGCGTTCACAATCTTCTCCACTTTAAGAATCTCCTCGTTGCTGAGCTTCTGGAAGTGTGAGAAATCGAAGCGTACGCCCTCGGGGGTTACCAATGAACCCTTCTGCTCAACGTGTGTACCGAGTACCTCGCGAAGCGCCTGGTCCAAAAGGTGGGTACATGAGTGGTTGGCTGCACATGCGTTGCGCTTTGCTACGTTTACCTGTGCGTGGAATGTGGCCTCGGCGTTTGCAGGCAGTTTCTTTGTTATGTGTATGGGAAGGTTGTTCTCCTTCTTGGTGTCTATCACTTCGATGCATTCGTCGCCGCATACAAGCACACCGGTATCGCCCACCTGACCACCGCTCTCGGCATAGAAGGGTGTCTCGCTCAGTACAATCTGATAGAGTGTCTGGTTTTTCTGCTTTGTCTGGCGGTAGCGCAAGATTTTTGTGTCGCACTCGGTGAGGTCGTAACCAACGAACTTGCTCTCGCCCTCGGTGATGGTTACCCAGTCGCCGTTCTCCACTGCCGCTGCGTTGCGGGCGCGTGTCTTCTGCTTGAGCATCTCCTCGTCGAACTGTGCCATGTTTACGCTGAGCTCGTTCTCTCTGAGGATGAGCTGTGTGAGGTCGATGGGGAATCCGAATGTGTCGTAGAGGGTGAATGCTTCCACGCCGCTTATCTCACTCTTGCCCTCGGCCTTTGCTGTGGCGATAATCTTGTCGAGCATGTGGATACCTGTTTCCAAGGTACGAAGGAATGCCTCTTCCTCCTCCTTCATCACCTTTGTCACGAGCTCCTGCTGCTGTCCGAGCTCGGGATATGCGTCGCCCATGTTCTCGATGAGTGTGGGAACGAGCTTGTACATGAAGGCCTGCTTCTGTCCCAGGAACGTGTAGGCGTAGCGTACGGCACGGCGCAGGATGCGGCGTATTACGTAACCTGCCTTGGCGTTAGAGGGCAGCTGACCGTCGGTGATTGAGAATGATATTGTACGTATGTGGTCGGCGATTACGCGCATTGCAACGTCTGTGTGGTTGTCGTCGCCGTAGTTCTTTCCCGAAAGCTCGCTAATCTTCTTGATGATGGGCTGGAAAATGTCGGTGTCGTAGTTTGAACGCTTGCCCTGAAGCGCCATGCAAAGACGCTCGAATCCCATGCCGGTGTCGATAACCTTTGCGGGCAGGCCTTCGAGTGAGCCGTCGGCCTTGCGGTTGAACTGCATGAACACAAGGTTCCATATCTCGATTACCTGAGGATGGTCGTGGTTCACAAGGTCGCGTCCGCTAACCTGTGCACGCTCCTCGGCTGAACGGAGGTCGATGTGAATCTCTGAGCAGGGACCGCAGGGGCCTGTGTCGCCCATTTCCCAGAAGTTGTCCTTCTTGTTGCCGTTGATGATGTGGTCCTTGGGCAGGTATTTCTCCCAGTAGCCGGCAGCCTCGTTGTCGCGCTCCAAGCCATCCTCGGCGCTACCCTCGAATACGGTAGCGTAGAGTATTTCGGGGTTCAGTTTCAGGACATCAACAAGGTATTCCCATGCCCACGAAATGGCCTCCTCCTTGAAATAGTCGCCGAACGACCAGTTACCCAGCATCTCGAACATTGTGTGGTGGTAGGTGTCGTGTCCCACCTCCTCCAGGTCGTTGTGCTTTCCGCTAACGCGCAAGCACTTCTGCGAGTCGGCTACGCGTTTGCTCTTGGCGGGGCTGTTGCCAAGGATTATATCTTTGAACTGGTTCATTCCTGCATTGGTGAACATCAGGGTGGGGTCGTCCTTTACCACCATGGGTGCCGAGGGCACAATAAGGTGTTCCTTGCTTTTGAAGAACTCCTTAAACGATTCTCTTATCTCTTTAGATGTAAGCATATTTAGAAGCTGTTTTAAATTACTATATTGTTGGTGGAACGCTTGCTTTCCCACTCCGAAAAGTGAAGAAAACAGAAACATTCCGATATAATTTGCAAAGATACGTCAGTTTTATTATTTTTGCCAAAAGTTTGGAAACTAAAATAGGGGTACTTCCGAACATATTTAGCATAAACATAAGAACTTTACGGAATAAATGCGCAAGGCCTACTACATATTCAATCCGAAAACCCGTACATACGACAGAGTATATCCGAATACGGCGCAGAAGTTTTTTACATGGCTTCGCAGTTTCCTTTTCTTCTTGATATTCGGTGGTTTGTCGTTCCTGGTGTTCTATCTGTGCATTCAGACGCCTTCGCTCAAGGAGGTGCAGGACGAGAACTCCAAGCTGCTTGCGCAGTATCGTATTTTGTCGCAACGCTACGACAATGCCATGGAGGTGTTGGGCGACATACAGCAGCGCGACGACAACCTCTATCGCGTGTTGATGAATGCCGAGCCTGTTTCCGAAACTGCGCGTACATCGGGATATGGTGGCACCAGTCGCTACGACGAGCTTATGAACATGGACAATGCCGCCCTTGTGGTCGAAACCACTCAGAAGGCAGACATGCTTGCCAAGCAGATATATCTTCAGATTAAATCGTTCGACGAGATTGTGGAGCTGAGCAAGGAGCAGGAGGACTATTTGAAACATCTTCCCGCCATACAGCCCATTTCGAATCGCGACCTCAAAAGAACGGCTTCGGGTTATGGCTATCGCATCGACCCTATTTACAAAACACAGAAATTTCACTCGGGAATGGACTTCTCGTGCGATGTGCGCACTCCGGTCTATGCCACCGGCGATGCAGTGGTGGTCTCTTCGAAGTGGGAGACCGGCTACGGCATGACCGTGGAGCTTGACCACGGATATGGCTATCGCACACGCTATGCCCACTTGCAAAGCTCAAAGGTGAAGGTAGGGCAGAAGGTGGTGCGTGGCGAACAGATTGCCGACAGTGGTAATACGGGTAAGAGCTCGGGTCCCCACCTCCACTACGAAGTGGTGTACAAGGGCCGCAAGGTGAACCCGGTGAACTACTACTTCATGGATCTCGATGCCGATGGCTACGACGAAATGTTGCGCATGGTCGAGAACCATGGCAAGGTCTATGATTGATGGTGTAATTAGTATGGTTATAAACAGTTACGACAATGGCTCTGAACAAGAACAAAGATCATAAGCTCTATTATTCGATAGGTGAGGTTGCTGCCGAATTGGGCGTCAACGAAAGTACTTTGCGCTATTGGGAAACTGTTTTCAAGCAGATTGCTCCCAAGAAGGGTGCGAATGGCGTACGCCGTTATACCAAGGAGGATTTCAAGATGGTAAAACTTGTTCATCACCTTGTAAAGGTCAAGGGTATGACGCTTGTCGGCGCTCAGGCCTACCTGAAGGGCAATGGCAAACTGGAAGAAACCAACACCGACACCGATGTCATTGAACGTCTGCGCAATATACGTGCCGAGCTTGTTGCTCTTCGCGATGCGCTTGGCGAGCTCTAAAAGGCTTTACGCACTCTCTTAATCGGCGCGGGCTACGCTCTGCACGCTTTCCACTTTTTTCAGCTTTTCGCACAGCTGCTTCACATCGTTCACATCGCGCACATTCAGCCATACGTTGCATTCGAATACTCCATTCCTGTTTTCGAATTCGAATTTTTGGATGTTCACATTCATCTGCTGCGAGGTGATGCCGGTAATCTCGTTTATGAGGCCTATCCTGTCTGTTCCTTGTATAATTATATGAGCTACAAATTCGTGGATGCGATGGGTTTCCCACTGCGCCGATAGTATGCGGTCGCCATGGCTGCTCTTGAGCCTGTCGGCCACGGGGCACTGGCGCTTGTGTATGACGATGTGCTTGTTTTCGTCGTAGTATGCAAGTACGTCGTCGCCGGGTATGGGGTGACAGCAGTCTGCTATTATGTAGTTCTTTTGCAGGCTGTCGTCGGTGAGGCGTATGGGGACCTTGCGGTCTATCTCCTCGAATGTCTGTGCCTGTGGCTCTCTCTTCTCCTCTTTCTTTTCCTCCTTACCAAAGAAGAAGAACGAGAAACGGCGTTTCTGGTTGCCAAGCAGTGCTTCTTTGTCTTCCTCGCCCAGCACGATGGTGCCGTTGCCGATGGCTGTCAGCAGTGCCTCCTTGTCGGCCAGGTTGTGGTGTACCCACAGCTTCTCGATGTTGTTGGCATAATTGGCCAGTTGCTCCTTTTCGAGGAAGGCGTTGAGCTTCTCCTCGCCCTCTTTTTGTATTTTTCGTTGTTCGCGTTTCAGAGCGGCCTGTATCTTGGCACGCGCCTTGGCGGTTGTGGCAAATGTGAGCCAGTTGGCCTGCACGTGCTGCGAATTCGATGTTAATATCTCCACTTGGTCGCCGCTTTGCAGTACATGGTTCATGGGCACCAGCTTATGGTTCACTTTGGCGCCTATGCAGTGGTTACCAAGGAAGGTGTGTATGCTGTATGCAAGGTCGAGTGCCGTGCAGTTCTGTGGCATGGTCATGATTTCGCCCTTGGGGGTGAAAACGAATATCTCGGTTGCATATAGGTTCAGTTTTATGGTGTCGAGGAAATCGAGCGCGTTGGGCTGGGGGTCGTCGAGAATCTCCTTGATGGTGTGCAACCAATCGTCGAGCTGCTCGTCCTTGTCGTAGTTGTTGTCGCGATTTTTATATTTCCAATGTGCTGCGATGCCCTTCTCGGCTATTTCGTGCATTTCCTCGCTACGTATCTGCACTTCAATCCATTCGCCCTGCTTGCTCATGAATGTGGCGTGCAGTGCGCGGTAGCCGTTGGCGCGGGGCTTGTTCACCCAGTCGCGCAGACGGTCGGGATGCACGTCGTATAGTTTCGAAAGTGCGATGTATATGTTGAAGCATTCGTTGTTCTCGTTCCTGCCTTCGCGCGGGGTGAATACTATACGTGTGGCGAGTATGTCGTAGATGTCTTCGAATGCAATGTGTTTTGTTTGCATCTTGTTCCATATGGAGTAGGGCGATTTTAGTCGTCCCATGATGCGGTATGTGAATCCCATTTTGTCGAGCTGTTCGCGTATGGGGGTTACGAAGCCGTTGTAGAGCTTGTCACGCTCTATCTGGGTTTTTGCCAGTTTTTTCTGTATTTTTTCGTACTCCTCGGGATGCTCGTAGCGGAATGCGAGGTTTTCGAGCTCGGTCTTTATGCGGCTCAGTCCCAAACGGTAGGCTATGGGGGCGTATATGTAGAGCGTTTCGCCTGCTATCTTGTATTGCTTGTTTACCGGCATGTACGACAGGGTGCGCATGTTATGAAGACGGTCGGCGATTTTTATGAGTATCACGCGTATGTCCTCGCTCATTGTGAGCAGTAGTTTCTTGAAATTTTCGGCCTGTTCTGATGCCTGTGTGCCGAATACTCCGCCCGATATTTTGGTCAGGCCATCAACGATTTGTGCGATTTTTTCGCCGAAGAGATTCTGTATATCCTCTATGGTGTAGTCGGTGTCCTCGACTACATCGTGAAGCAGGGCTGCGCATATGGAAGTAGAGCCCAGGCCTATCTCCGAGCACACGATGCGTGCCACTGCAAGCGGGTGCATGATGTAGGGCTCACCGCTGTTGCGGCGCACTCCCTTGTGGGCCTGGCGTGCAAAATTGAATGCCTTTGTAATTATTTCTACTTTGCGACGATGCTGCGACGCAAGGTATGCATCGAGCAGTTCCTGAAAGGCGGCGCTTATCTCGGCCTCTTCGTCCATATGTCGTTTCTCTTCGTTGGTGTTCATGGCATCAGTATATATTTATATAACGACCGGCTCTGATATTTGTATTTTTCATACCGTTGGCACGCATGATTTGTTTTACCGATACGCCATATTTGCGTGCAATCATCGATAGCGTTTCGCCATTGCGCACCTTGTGGCGTTTAGTGGCATTCTTTCCGCCGTTGTTCAGTTGGACGCCTTTTTCAAGCTCGGCGACCTTCTCTTGCGAGAAGAATTCCTCCTCTTTGTATCGGTATATGGAGTCGCCCAGGTTGAGCATTGCCGTTATCTTTTCGTTGGGCAGGCGCAGTACGCATATTCCGCTCTTGCCGGGGATGATATCTTTAATGTATTGCGGGTTCATGGCTCTAATCTCGTCCATTTCTATATCGCACATCTCGGATACCTGGGTGAAGTGGAGGTTGCGGCTCACGTGTATGGTGTCGGTTGCTATGGGCAATGACGATTTCATGGGGCATATTCCGTGCTCTTCGTAGTAGTTCATTATGTAATTGGCAGCTATGAAGGCGGGGATATATCCTCGTGTTTCGCGTGGCAGATATTTGTATATTTTCCAGAAATCGGTCTTTCCGCCCGAGCGTATGATGGCCTTTTTCACGTTGCCCGGTCCGCAGTTGTATGCGGCTATGGCAAGGTCCCAGCTCTGGAAGAATTTGTACAGGTCGCGCAGATAGCGTATGGCGGCCTGGGTAGATTTCATGGGGTCAAATCGTTCGTCTATGTAGTTGTTGGCCTTCAAACCGTACGATTTTCCTGTCTGGAACATGAATTGCCACAATCCTTTTGCTCCCACGCGCGACACGGCCTTGGGGTTTAGTGCCGATTCGATGATGGGCAGATATTTCAGTTCCAAGGGCATGTTGTAGCTGTCCAACGTGTTCTCTATCATGGGCATGTAGAACGACGACAGGCCGAGCATGTTGGCCACGAGCTTGCGGTGGCGGTTGGCATATCGCTCTATGAACTGCTTAGTTACATCGTTGTATGTCATCTTCACGATGGAGGGCAGGCGGCTCAGGCGGTCGGCATATATGGAGTCGTTCACTGGCAGTGCTTCGTAGGGGCCTTCGCATTCGTACGATTCGAGCAGTGTGCGCGATTGCCAACTGTTCATCAGGCTGTCTATATCCAGCATCATGCTCTCGGGTACATCGAACTGTATGCTGTCGCTGTCGCTGATGTAGTCGAGGTGGAAGGCACTCAGTGGTTTGTCGTAGTTCAGCACCTTCTTGTCGGTTACAACACCAAGGCTGTCGAGGTCGATGCGTGTGGTGTCGTATGTTTCGGTTGTGATGGTCTGTGCTGCAATGGTGGTGCAGCATATGAGTGATATTATTGCAGATAGTATGTTCTTTTGCATTCTTTGTCGGTGTTTTCTCGGATGCTGTGGCTGTCCGGGTTAGAATGAGATGTTGCAGTTGAAACCGTAGTAGTTGCTGCCGTTGTCGCCACTGCGCATCATGTCGGGGTGTATGCTCAGGTTGATGTCCTCCGAAATGTCGAAGCTCGACAGGTGGGCATCTACGTATGCATCGACGATTGATACCAAATAGACGCCGACACAAGCAAATACGCTCATGTCGCGCCAACGACGGTAACGGTCCTTGCGCTTCTTGAAGAGGTTTTTCAGGTACTCGTCGTTCTGCTGAAAATCGTATCCTGATGGAAAAAAGCCTTCGTAGCTCTTTGTGTTGGGGTCGGCATCCATTATGTCGAGGAAGGCCTGACGGTAGTCCTTGTACATCTGGTTGTTCCAGTTGTAGGCATAAAGACATCCCATGAATCCTCCATAGACGATGGGCAGTTTCCAATATTTGCGGTTGTATATCTGTCCGGCGCCGGGCAGCACCACTGCAAGCCATGTGGCTTTGTATGGTTCGGGCTTGAAATTGGCAATCTTCTCCGATACCTCCACGCCGTTACGCTTTTTGGACACACGGCTGTTGTCGCCCGAGGATTTCTCGGTGGCAGTCTGCACGGTGTCTGTGAGCAGCGAATCGGCAATGCCGAGGCTTGCCTCTATCTTGGCGGGGATGTTTCCGGTGGCCTCTCTCTCCGCTGTGGCCTCTTGTGCCTGCGCGCAAACAGCGAGCAACAACATTATTGTTGTCGCAACCATGTGGCGCAGATATGTCGTTATTTTTATTGACAACTTGTTATTTGTTTAGTTTGTCGAAAATGGAGATGATGCGCTCCAGTTCCTGTTCGTTCTTGAATTTTATACTTATCTTGCCGCTTCCTTTCGACGAGCATGTCAGCTGCACGGGGGTCTGGAAGAAGTGGGTGAGCTGCTTTTTCAGCTGGCTGTAAACAGCTACGTTCTCGTTCTGAGCGGGTGCCTCTTTCTCTTCAGCAGCCTCCTCACCGGCCTCTTTCATGTTGCGTACCAGCTCCTCGACCTGTCGCACCGAGTAGTCGTTCTTCTGTATTTCGTTGAAGAGCTCTATCTGCTGCTTGGGGTCGTCGAGCGAAAGCAGTGCACGTGCGTGGCCCATGTCGATGCGTTTCTCCTTCAGTGCCATCTGCACGGGGGCGGGTAACTTCAGCAGTCGCAGGAAATTGGCGATGGTTGCGCGGCCTTTGCCGACGCGTTTGCTCAACTGCTCTTGCGAGAAATTGTTCTGCTCTATCAGTTTCTGATAGGCGAGTGCAATTTCGAGTGCGTTGAGGTCTTCGCGCTGGATGTTCTCGACGAGCGCCATTTCCATGGTGCTCTCGTCGTCGGCTGTTATGATGTAGGCGGGAATGGTTTCTTTGCCTGCAAGCTGCGAGGCTCTGAAACGGCGTTCGCCCGCAATTATCTGATAGCGATCTTCGTCTATCTGTCGCAGGGTGATGGGCTGTACTATGCCTATCTCACTTATCGAATCGGCCAGTTCGCGCAGTGCATCTTCGCTGAATTCGCTACGCGGCTGGTTGGGATTTGCTTCTATTTGCGACAGGGCTATTTCGCCTATGGACGATGAGCCCGATGTGCGTACGGCTTCTGTCGATATAAGTGCGTCGAGTCCTCTTCCGAGTGTGAATTTCTTTGTTGCCATTTGTCGTCTTTTTTATCTTTGTAAAATCTCCTCGGCCAATGCAAGGTAGTTCTTTGCGCCCACCGAATCGGCGTCGTAGAGTAATACGGGGATACCCATGCTGGGTGCTTCGCCCAAACGGATATTTCTCTGTATCACGGTATTGAATACCAGCTCGCGGAAGTGCTTCTTCACTTCGTTGTAAATCTGGTTGCTCAAGCGAAGGCGCGAATTGTACATGGTCAGGAGGAACCCCTCGATGTCGAGCGCGGGGTTGAGCTTCGATTTAATTATTTTAATGGTATTCAGTAGTTTGCTTATTCCTTCGAGGGCGAAATATTCGCATTGTACGGGTATAATCACCGAGTCGGCTGCTGTGAGCGAGTTCACGGTAATCAGTCCCAGCGAGGGCGAGCAGTCGATGAGCAGATAATCGTATGCGTCCTTTATCTTGGTGAGCGAATTTTTCATTATCTTCTCGCGGTTGGGCAGGTCGAGCATTTCAATCTCGGCACCTACCAGGTCGATGTGCGAGGGGATTATGTCGAGCCCTTCGACGCATGTGTGGTGTATGCCTTCTTCGGGTGTTGAACCGTTGATGAGGCATTCGTATATCGAGTGTTTTATCTGTCGTATGTCGATACCGAGGCCCGATGAGGCGTTGGCCTGCGGGTCGGCGTCTATCACCAATACTTTCTTTCCGTGTGAGGCAAGCGATGCAGCAAGGTTAATCGCTGTTGTGGTCTTGCCGACTCCTCCCTTCTGATTGGCTAAAGCTATGATTTTTCCCATTTATAAAAATGTTTGCTATAATCGCCTTATGGCGGTGGTTTTCAATATCTGATGTGCAGCTTGGTTCTGCTCATCAGTTAGTATATTCCCTTAGTTTATGATTGCAAAGATAGTAAAAAAAAAGATAGTGCTCTCCCTTTTTCTTCTATACTTATCAACCATATGTTAAGAATACAAAAAAAGTTACCCGCTTTTTGAACGGGTAACTATCTATTGTGGTATGTGCCAATGGTTTATTTGCTGCTTACAGGGATAATTTCGAATATGAATTTATCGCTGTCGTTCGAGCCGCTGACGATGCGTGTGTCGTCATTCGAGAGCATCCAGAATCCCTTGCCCGCGCGGCCTGCGTTCTGTATGGAATATTTACCGTCGGCGTTGCGCTCCATGATGTAAGAGTGCCATGCAGCCTCGTAGGGGTTGGTTGCGTTGCCGGCCGAGAACATACCGTTTTCGTTCAAATAGCGGTTGTCCTGTATATTCACTATCTTGTAGCGCTCGGTCTCGGTGTCGAACGATATTTGCCACTCCTGTCGCTGCGGTTTTATCATGTCCCTGTCGGCTGCGAACTGCGGTGCGGTGCGCGGTACGTTCTCCTGTGCGTTTGTAAGGTATTTTCCATTTACCTTTATGAAGTAAGCACCGTTTTCTATCAGACGGTAGGGGAATACATCCAGGCGATAGGTGTAGTTCTTTTTGTATGCGTCGATGAGCTCGGCTACGCTCTTTTTGATGAAGGGCACAATGAATGTGGTGGCTACCACTGGGGTGGGGTTCTTTATGGAGCCGGGGAAATCGCGCGAGCGTATAGCCATCTGCTGTTTGTCGTACTCGAGGTAGGTCAGGTAGCTGTCAACGAATTCCTTGGTGTTGCCCGATGCCAATGCTTTGTACATGCTCATGGTCGATAATCCTTTGTATGCCAATAGCTTCATCGATTTGCACCAGGGCTCTATTTCCGCGGTCAATCGGGGTGTTTCGCCCGAATTGACAAGCGTTTCGGCTGCCACAATCATTTTGTTGAAGTGCTCCGAAAGTATTTCGGCAGCTTTGGTAGTGTCGTTTGTGGCTAGAGCTGTGTTGAATTTCTCGAGTGCGGCGTTGAAGCGTGGCGATTCGCCCTTGCGGCGCAGTCCGTGGCCTGTGGGGCCGAGGTCGATGTTGTTCTCGCAGAACAGACGGAATTCGTCGGTGTTTTGTGGCACAAGGTATTCCATTGCGCGTTGCCACGATGCGTCGGCATCATATTGTATTGTGTTCCATGTGTAGTCGGCAATGCTATAGAGCGACACCTTCGATGCTTCGGCATACTCCATGGGGTTCGATGTGAATCCGGCGAGCATGGGGGCTATGTCGAGGTCGTTGCCGTATGTGGGACCCATGAGCATGTGATCTACGCAGTAGTCGTTCACGGGGTAGTTGAGCCATATGTATGCGTTGCGCTTGATGCGGATGTTTATCCAGTTCATGTCTTCCTTGTTTATCATGTCGATAACCGAATTTCCGGTCCACATGATGTCAATCTCCTTGTATGCCTTCTCGCCCAATATGTCAAGATAGTTGCCGCTTGTCCAGCCCTTGTTGTACTGCGTGGGGCAGAGTATAAGGGGGGCTACATCGTCGTGTTTCTTTACAAATTCGTCGGTGATGTAGTTCAGAAGGGCTGCCTGGCGGGTGGCGTCGGTGCCTTCGCCCCATATGTCGTCGAAGAACACTGCGTAGGTGCGTATGCCCAGCTCGTACATGGCGTTAAGCTTCTTTATCATATTCAGGCTGTCGGTCATGTTCCACTTGATGTCGTTTCCGGGGTGTATAGCCCACACGAAATCTACCTTGTTTTTCTTGGCAGCCTCGGCATACTCCTTTATCTTGGCTGCTTGGTCGGCAGGGTATTCAACGCGCCATTTTGCGCGGTGGTAAATGTCGTCCTTGGGGCCATAGATATATGTGTTCATCTTCTGCTTTCCGAAGAATTCGAACATATCCTTGCGGTCGGCCTCGCTGTAGGGGTTGCCGTAGTAACCCTCGACCATGCCTCGTGTGGCAACGGCGGGGAAGTCGCTGATGGTTACGGGGAATACTTCGGCATTCTGCATTATCTGCAGGAAGGTCTGCACGCCGTAGTATGTTCCCGATTCGTCGTTACCGGCGATGACTACCTCTTTGGGCGTGATGCTCAGATAGTAGCCCTCGCGCTTTTGCGGGATAAGCGCGTTGTATTTCTTTACTGCCTTGTCGCCCCTTTCGCCTATTACCAACTTTATTCCTTTGCCGTTGTCGCATGTGTACTTGCCTAGCAATGCTACGGCATCCTTGTCGGCTGTCGCTGCGCCTTTCAGCTTGAATGTGACGCTGTTATCAAATGCTTTTTCGTTGCCCCATTCAATCATTTGCGGAATGGGTGATATTGTGCTCTTTTGTGCAGCGGCAGTGATACCTGTCATGCCGAGCAGTGCCACAAGCACGGATTTGCCTAATAGTTTGGTGAGGTTCATATCTTTCTGTTTTATGTTTTTTTTGTTTCGATTTGTAAATATAGCTATTTTACCTCTATTTCGCAATTTTTTTCTCTTTTTGAAGCGAACTTCCAAAATATTCCACACCCGCATTGAAATATTTATGGATGCTTGGTATTATTTCGCTCGTTTGTGTGTATTTTTGCGGTTATAACGATTATATAATAGTGTATAATATGATTTCGAACAATAAAAGACCTTTGATACTTGTATCCAACGATGACGGTTACAGTGCAAAAGGTATAAATTCTCTTATAGGCGTTCTTGCCGAGTATGGCGATGTGGTTGCAATGGCTCCCAACACCGGTCGCTCGGGCAAGGGATGCGCCATCACCAGTGAGCAGCCTATCACCTATTCGCTCGTTTATCGTGTCGAGGGCATCGAGGTATATTCGTGTACCGGTACCCCCGTCGATTGCGTGAAGCTCGCATGCGATTCACTTCTCGACCGTCGTCCCGACCTTGTTGTGGGTGGCATCAATCATGGTGACAATTCGGCGGTCAATGCCCACTATTCAGGTACCATGGGGGTCGTGTTCGAGGGCTGCATGAAGGGCATTCCTTCAATAGCTTTTTCGTTGTGCGACCACAGCGCCGATGCCGATTTCACTCCAACCTTCCCTGTTATCAGACGAGTGGTCGAGGAGGTGCTTCGCCGCGGCTTGCCCAAGGGTTGCTGCCTTAATGTGAATTTCCCTGAAAAGGCTCCCTATAAAGGTGTTTCGGTGTGTCGTCAGGCGGTAGGCGAGTGGGTGAACGAGTACGAACCACACGACCATCCCAGGGGTGGCAAATGGTACTGGCTCACTGGCGAGTTCGTCACCGAAGAGAAGGATTCCACCGCCGACAAGGTGGCGCTGAACAATGGCTATGTGGCTATTACCCCCACACGAATAGATATGACTGATTACGACCTTCTTCGCGAAATGAAGGAGTGGGAATTGTAGATTTTTTCGAATACAATGAAATATTATCTTATAGTTGGCGAGGCGTCGGGCGACCTTCATGCCTCCAATCTGATGAAAGCCCTGAAGGCGGTTGATGCCGAGGCCGAATTTCGTTTTTTTGGTGGCGATTTGATGTCGGCCGTCGGTGGTACACGTGTCAAGCACTATAAGGAGCTTGCCTATATGGGCTTTATCCCCGTGCTGTTGCACCTCAGGACAATATTTTCGAATATGAGCCTGTGCAAGCGCGATGTGGCCGAGTGGCGCCCCGATGCATTGATCCTGGTCGATTATCCGGGCTTCAATCTCTCCATCGCCGAGTATATTCACAAGAACACCGACATCCCCGTCTATTACTACATATCGCCGAAAATATGGGCGTGGAAAGAGCATCGCATCAAGAACATTAAGCGCGATGTGGATGAACTGTTTTCTATCCTGCCCTTCGAGGTGGAGTTCTTCGAGAAGCACGACTATAAGATAAACTACGTGGGCAACCCTTGTGTGGATGCAGTAGCCTCGTACCGCGATGCCTATAACGAGTCGCGCGAGGAGTTCCTGGCATCGACATCGTTACCCGACAAAAAAATAGTAGCGTTGCTGGCAGGAAGCCGCAAGCAGGAGATAGAGGGCAACCTGCCCATGATGCTCGACGCCATGGAGGCCTATCCCGACATGGTGGCTGTGATTGCAAAAGCCCCCGGCATAGACACCGATTTCTATGCACCCTATCTGCGTGGTCGCAATGCGGTGCTGTTCGAAGGCACCTACCGCCTGCTGATGAATTCCTATGCGGCGCTTGTGACATCGGGCACTGCAACGCTCGAGACGGCGCTCTTCCGCGTGCCACAGATAGTATGCTACGCCACTCCCATGCCTAAATTCTATGCGTGGTTGCGCCGCATGTTCCTCAAGGTGAAATATATATCGCTTGTAAACCTCATTGCCGATCGTTCGGTGGTTACCGAGCTTGTGGCCGATACCATGTCGCCCGACTGCTTGGCCGCCGAGGTAAAAAAACTCCTTGAACCCGATTCCGAATACAGAAATCGTATGTTCAAGGAGTATGACAGGGTTATCGATATATTGGGACCGGCCGGTGCATCGAGCCTGGCAGCCCAAGCGATTTACAATACGTTGAAGGCCTCTAAGAAATAGAGATAAATTGCAACCGAGGGGATGGCAAGCATTGCGCTGTCGAATCGGTCGAGTATGCCTCCGTGTCCGGGGAGTATGTTACCCGAATCTTTTATTCCCATTTCGCGCTTCATGCACGATTCGATAAGGTCGCCCCATGTGCCGGTGACTACAACCACTATTGCCATTCCCATCCATTCCATTGTGCTGAGCATGGGGTGGTAGATGGATAGTATGTAGGCTGCAACCAGTGCAAGCACGCCGCCACCGATGGAACCCTCCCACGATTTCTTGGGCGAGATGCGCTCGAATAGCTTTCTGCGGCCAATTGCCGAGCCTACGAAGTAGGCGCCGCTGTCGCTGCACCACAGGAATATGAAGATAGAGAGGGGCATGATGTAGTTGTATCCTGCGCCTCCGAATGTGGTAAGTATGTTCAGCATGGCAAAGGGCAGTGCTGCATACAACTGCGACAATGCGAAATAGGCGAAATTGTCGAGTGCGCTTCCGTCGGTCTTGTAGAGCTCGCGTATGAAATTATATACAATGAGCATCAGGTAGGGGACAAAGAGCATGAAGGGCGATGTAACCTTGTCGAGCATGAACATGGCAAAGAAAAGGTACATACCGCCTACAACGGCAAGCATGGTGCTGAAGGTGGTTTTCTTGTACTCGTGTACAAGGTTGCAGAATTCATTTACTGCAAGGCAGGTCACCAGCGCGAAGAGCGCTCCGAAACTGATGTTGTTGTACAGGATGGATGCAAGCAGCACAATTCCGAATACTGCTCCTGTAGCTACTCTTACTAATAACTTTTTCATAGGTTTGTAGTCTTTTCACTTGCCTCGCTCTCTGTTGCGTTCTCTTGCGGGGCTTCGTGCTCGTTAATATTTGTGTTTGTCTTTGTGTCGTCGTTTGTCGTCGCACCGTTCTTTTCGAAGATTTCTTCGCTTCGCGATGCCCAGGGGCGCTTGCCGAATATGTTTTCTACATCCTCGGCAAATATCACCTCGCGCTCCATCAGCAGGTTGGCCAGCTTGCGGTGTCCTTCGCTCTGCTCCGAAAGGATGGTTTTGGCGCGCTCATACTGCTCGTTTATCATGCCCTTCACCTCGTTGTCGATGAGCTCGGCGGTCTTTTCGCTGTAGGGGCGCTGGAAGCTCATGTCGGCGTTGTTGTTATAGTAGCACAGGTTGGCCAGCTTTTCGCTCATGCCGGCGTATGCTATCATGCCATAGGCCTGCTTGGTCACGCGCTCAAGGTCGTTCATGGCGCCGGTCGATATGCGGCCTATGAACAGCTCCTCGGCGGCGCGTCCACCCAGTGTGGCGCACATTTCGTCGAGCATCTGCTCCTTGGTGGTTATCTGACGTTCTTCGGGCAGGTACCATGCGGCGCCGAGTGCTCTTCCGCGCGGAACGATTGTTACTTTTATCAATGGGTTGGCGTGCTCGAGGAACCACGAGAGTGTGGCATGTCCGGCTTCGTGCAGAGCGATAGTCTCTTTCTCTTTGTCGGTCATCACCTTGGTTTTCTTTTCCAATCCACCGATGATGCGATCCACGGCGTCGAGGAAATCCTGCTTGTCAACAGCCTTCTTCTGGTGGCGGGCTGCAATGAGGGCAGCCTCGTTACATACGTTGGCGATGTCGGCACCCGAGAAACCGGGGGTTTGACGGGCCAAAAGATCTACATCCACCGATATATCGAGCTTCAAGGGACGCAGGTGTACGCCGAATACCTCCTTACGCTCGTTCAGGTCGGGCAAATCTACGTGTATCTGTCTGTCGAAGCGTCCGGCACGCAGCAGGGCCTTGTCGAGGATATCGACGCGGTTGGTTGCGGCCATCACTATGATACCGCTGTTTGTGCCGAAGCCGTCCATCTCGGTGAGCAACTGGTTCAGGGTGTTTTCGCGCTCGTCGTTTCCACCCATCGATGGGTTCTTGCCACGCGCGCGTCCCACGGCGTCAATCTCGTCTATGAAGATGATGCAGGGCGCTTTCTCCTTGGCCTGACGGAACAGGTCGCGCACGCGCGATGCGCCCACGCCCACGAACATCTCTACAAAATCGGAGCCCGAGAGCGAGAAGAAGGGCACTTCGGCCTCGCCTGCTACGGCTTTTGCAAGCAGGGTTTTTCCGGTTCCCGGAGGGCCTACGAGCAGTGCACCCTTGGGTATTTTACCACCAAGGTCGGTGTATCGTTGCGGGTTGCGCAGAAAATCCACTATCTCCTGCACCTCCTGCTTGGCCTCCTCCTGACCGGCCACATCTTTGAATGTGATGCGATTGGCGTTGTCCTTTTCGAACAGCTTGGCCTTCGATTTTCCTACACTGAAGACGTTGCCTTGCGCTCCGCCACCGCCGTTCATGCGGCGCATGAGGAATATCCATATACCTATAAATAGTATCAGCGGGAATATATTCCAGAATATTCCGCCCCAATAGTCGGGCTTCGTTTCGTATTTTATGGTGCCGTTGAATCGGCCTTCGGCCTCTTGGGTGTCGATGAATTCCTCGAATTTCTCTTTGGAGCCTACTTGCGAGGTTACCATGGGGCGCTCGCCCATACGAGCCGATTTTTCGGTAAATATATATTTAGCCGAGTCGGGTTGTATGTAGGCCTCCACCTCGTCATTGTCGAATACCTTTATTTCGCTTACATATCCTTTGGCGATGTATCCTTTAAGCTCCGAGTAGTCGGCCTCCTTCACCATGGAGCTGCCGTTGCCGCCATTCAGGTATATGAACAACAGCACGGCTCCTGCTACTATGTAGAGCCATGTGAAATTGAATTGTGGTACTTTTCTTGGTTGCTTGGTATCTTTGTTCATGTTAATCAAGGTCGGGTATGGTTTCTAATTTGGCATCGGCCCACAGGTGGTCGATGTCGTAGAACTCGCGTATTTCGGGCTGGAAGATGTGCACGAGCACTTCGCCGTAGTCCATGGCTACCCATTGCGCGTTGCGTAGTCCGTCGATGGCTATGGGGCGGTAGCCGGTGGCTTTCTTTACAAGGTATTCCACCGAGTCGGTTATTGCGCTTACCTGTGCAGGTGAGTTTCCGTTACATATAACGAAATAGTCGCATATTGTGTTTCCCAATTTTGTCAAATCGGCAATTACTATACTTCTTCCTTTTTTCTCTTGAATGGCGTTTGTAATCTCGTTGAGGAGAACTTTGGTGTCTAATGTTTCTGACATGAATATTGTTTTGTTTTATCTGCTGTCGCAGTAGTTTGTTCTGTTTTGGTTTTATTTTACTGCAAATATACTCTCTTTTGTCCATCGAAAAATAGTGTTACAGCGAAATTTTCGTTTTTTTTTGAAAAAAAATGGCAAAACCCTTTTTTATTGAAAAAAAAGCGTTACCTTTGCAACGCAATTGGCCGATGGTGTAATGGTAACACTACAGATTCTGGTCCTGTCATTCAAGGTTCGAGTCCTTGTCGGCCAACAGGTAAAGCATCGCAAACGCGATGCTTTTTTCTTTTTATGTCGTATATAAACAAGGAATATGAATAGTACTACAATAAAGGCAAAAGACCCCATGGGTCGTGCCATTGCCGATTATCATGCAGGCGGCAAGACTGCGAAGCTCAGGGTCTTTTCGTCGCAGTTCTACGAGGACGAGATTCCTGTGGCAACCCTTTTTCGTTCGTTCGACGAGATGCCTGTTCAGGAGCAGGAGGCGTTGCGCCTTTGCCGCGGTCGCGTGCTCGACGTTGGTGCCGGCTCGGGCTGTCATTCGGTGGAACTGATGGGCCGCGGACTGGATGTGGTTGCGATTGATATATCGGAGCTCTCGGTTGAGGTGATGAAGGAACGTGGCATCGATGCCCGCCTTGTGAATTTTTTCGATAAGACCTTCGACGAAAAATTTGATACGGTTCTCATGGCTATGAATGGCATTGGTATCGTAGGCAAAATTGAGCGTTTGCCCGATTTCTTCATGCGTGTAAAGCAGCTGCTTGCTCCCGGCGGACAGTTGTTGCTCGATTCGTCCGACATACGCTACGTGTTCGAGAACGAGGATGGCTCGTTGGATATAGATCTTGCGGCCGGCTATTATGGCGAGCTCGACTACCGCATGCAGTACAAGGGCGTGAAGGGCGAAAAATTCGATTGGCTCTATATTGACTTCGATACATTGTCGATGTATGCCGAGCAGTGTGGTCTTGTGTGCGAAAAATGTGCCGATGGCGAGCACTACGACTATTTGGCTCGATTGTCGGTGAAGGCGGCTCAGTAGCATTGTAGTTTGTGATGGATAAAAACAGCAGGGGTTGCACCAACGGTGCAACCCCTGCTGTTTTATGTATGGTTTTTGTTATTTTTCCATTTCCTCTTCAATCATACGTATTTTCTTGAGTATGATTTCTGCATCCGCTTTGAGCTTTTCAACCTTCTGGTGCATTACATCTACAAGGCTGGCGCCTTTCTTGTTCGATGCGCTCAGGAAGCCGAGGTTGTTCTCGTAGGTCTTAATCTCGGTCTTCATAGCTTCGTGCTGGCGGATTAGGCGTTCACGCTCGCGGCTCAAGTTCTCGCCACCCTTTGATATGTTACTGCGGAATTCCGACAGCTTGCGCTCGTTTGCGCTGATGTGCAATCTCTCGTAGATGGCGTCTATTGTCTCTTTGTACTCCTTGTGGAGTTTGTCCTTGTCCTTGAAGGGCACGTGGCCTATCTTGTTCCACTCCTTGGTAGCTGCAGCAAGTGTAGCCTCCTGCTCCTCGGGTGTGGCGGTAGCGTCGATGGCCTTCAAGCGGGCGATAATCTCGCGTTTCTGCTTCAGGTTTTCCATCTCCACAGAGCGCTGTGACGAGGTTGCCTTGTTGCGCTTCTCGAAGAAGTAGTCGCATGCGCCTACGAAACGCTTCCACAGCGAATCGGAGTATTTCTGGGGGATTGCACCGATGCTCTTCCACTCTTTCTGCAGAGCGGCCAGTTTGTCGGCGGTCTCTTTCCACTCCTCGCTCTCTTTCAACTGCTCGGCCATTTCGCATAGCTGGCGTTTCTTTTCGAGGTTTTCGGCCAACGACACTTTTACGTTCTTGAAGAAGTCGCTCTTCTGTTTGAAGAACTCGTCGCAAGCGGCACGGAAACGCTCAAATATTTTTAGGTTCATTTTCTGCGGAGCAAAACCTATCTCCTTCCATTTTGCCTGAAGGTCGAGCACCTCCTGTGTCTTGTCGTTCCAAGCTTGGTATGTGGTGAGCGATGCGAAATCGATCTGTTCTATTGCTTCGCAGATAGCTGTCTTCTTTTCGAGGTTGATGCGCTCCTTGTCTTTCTTCTCTTCGAAGTGGGCCTGGTGGCGCTTGTTGATGGCTGTCGATGCACTTTTGAAACGTGTCCATATCTGTTCGCGCAGTTCGGGCGAAACGGGACCCGCGTCGCGGAATTCAATGTGCAGCTGCTGCAACTGGCGCGATGCCGAGATTATATCTTTCTCTTCGATGAGTGCCTCGGCTGCCTCGCATATTTTGGTCTTTATTTCGAGGTTTTTCTTGAAATCGTATTCGCGGAATTCGATGTTTAGCTTCAGCATGTCGTAGAACTGCTCGGTCAGTTGCTGATACTGTTTCCACAGGTCGTTTACCTTGTCCTGGGGTACGTTCTTTACCTCTTTCCAGCGTGTCTGTAGGGCTTTGAAGTCGTTTACGGCGGGTGAGCCCTGCTCGGCCTTCTCTACCATCTCCTTCAGCTCGCCCAGTATGGCAAGCTTGGCCTCGTAGTTGGCCTGCTGCTCTGCTGCCTGCTGCTGCAACCACGCATTGCGCTTCTCTTTGATGATGTTCATTGTCTCCTTGAACTCGGCCTCGAATTGGTCGGCGGGCGCAGTGAATTCCTCGGCATTGCCGCCGTTATCGATGAATTCTTTGCGCAGGGCTTCAATCTCCATGCTACGAAGCTTGTAGAACTGTATCTTCAGCATTTCGACCTCGGCTTTGCTGTTGAGTGCATCGTCGCTGTCTGCAATTGCTTTCAGACGCTCGGTTATCTCGCTGCGTGTGGCCTGTTTGGCTGCGGGCGCAGTAGCCTCGGCGTCTTCGGTTGATGTACTTGTTGCTGTGGCAGCAACTTCTTCGTTCGTAGCGGCATTTATTGCCTGTTCAGGGATACCCGCGATGTTCTGCTCTTCGAACATGGCGTCGGGTTTCAATGTTTCACTCATCTGCTTATTTTTTGATTATAGTAGTGCGAAGATAATTTATCTCACTTATAAAAACAAAATATAATCGCTTTTATTTTTCTTAAATGCTGTTTTTCTTTTCGGTACGAGCTCTGTTTTGTGCCCTGACTAATACATCAGGTCGCTTAATATTTTTGCTATCACCATGTAAAATGTCATTCCGCTAAGGTCGTTTACAATCTGTATGAACGGGCCAGTTGCCAATGCGGGGTTTATGTTCATGCGGTCGAGCACGAGAGGTACAAGGGTACCAAATGCCGATGCGAACATTATTACCACGAACAGGCTCAGGGGTACGGCCAGTGTGACGATGTCCAGCGGGTTGTAAACAAAGAAATTGTATATATAAACAATGAGCGACAGTATGGATGCGTTGATGAGTGCCACCATCAGCTCCTTGGCTATGTGTGTGAATATGTGGCGCGAGTCGAGCGAATTGTTGGCAAGGCCTTGCACGGCTATAGCCGACGATTGCACGCCCACGTTACCTCCCATTCCCGCCAGTAGGGGAATGAACAGGGCCATTTCGGGGTGGCTGCCGAGCGTTGCGGTGAAATTGTTGAGCAACAGCGAGGAACCGATACCTCCCAACATTCCAATGAGCAGCCACGGCAGTCGTGCCGTTGTCTGCATGAATATGGTGTCGTTGGTCTCGATGTCCTTGGTAATACCGGCGTTCAACTGATATTCGTGCTCGTTCTGCTCACGGATTTCGTCCATCACGTCATCGACGGTGATTTGTCCCAGCAGACGGCCTATCTTATCTACTACGGGAATGGCCACAAGGTTGTACTTCTCGATGAGCATAGCCACCTCGTCTATGGGGGTGTCAACGTCGGCGCTTACCACATCCTTGGTCATCACGTGCTTCACCTTGACCACCGAGGGGCTGGTAACCATCTTCTTCAGGGGGAATGTACCGCACAAGCGCTCCTCGTCATCTACTACATATATATAATATATTTCGTCGAGGTCTTCTGCTTGTCGTCGCATCTCCTTGAGACACTCGGGCATACTCCAGTTTTCGTTTACGACTACCATTTCGGTACTCATAAGACCACCGGCGGTGTCCTCGTCGTACTGAAGCAAATCTACAATGTCGCCCGCGAGCTCGAAATCCTTGATGTGCTGGAGCACCTCCTCCTGTTTCTCCTCGTCCATGTCGCGGATGATTTCCACGGCGTCGTCGGTGTCCATGTAGTTCACGAAGCGTTTGGCGACCACTTCGGATGGAAGGTCTTCCAGAAGGTCGTTACGCAAATCCTCGTCCATCTCGGTGAGGGTGTCGGCGGCCTTTTCGTTGTCGAGCTGTCGGTAGAGGAAGTGCGCCTCCTCTTCGCTCAGCTCGTTACAGAGCTCTGCAATGTCGGCAGGGTGCATCTTGCTGAGCTTCTCTTGCAACAGCACCGATGCTTTCTGTTCTATGAGCTCTTTTACGCTGTTTACGAATTCATTTGTCATGACATCTCTCCTTTTTCCTCTAATTCGTGTTGAACTTTTACGGTAAGGCTTATAAACTCTTCAATGGAGAGCTGTTCGGGACGCTTGTCGAGAACCGTGTCGCCAAGAATGGGTGAATCCTTGCCTACGATGTTTTGTATTGAGTTGCGCAGCTTTTTGCGGCGCTGGTTGAATGTGGCTTTTACGATGCGGCGTAGCAATTCCTCGTCGCACTCGAGCTCGGTGCGGCTGTTGCGTGTCATTCTCACTACGGCGCTCTTCACCTTGGGCGGGGGCGAGAATACGTGCTCCGATACGGTGAACAGATACTCCACATCGTACCATATCTGTATGAGGATGCTCAATATTCCGTATGCCTTGCTGCCGGGCGTTGCTGCCAGGCGTTCGCCTACCTCCTTTTGTATCATGCCGCTGCAATAGGGAATGTGCTCCTTGTACTCGAGCATCTTGAAGAATATCTGGCTCGATATATTATAGGGGTAGTTGCCTATGAGCATGAATTTTTCTCCATCCCACAGGCGGTCGAGGTGCATTTTAAGGAAATCGTCGGGTATGATGTTGTCGTCGCCCAGTTGCGGCAGGTTCTTACGCAGATAATCGACCGATTCCTCGTCTATTTCCACCACTTTCAATGGGCGCTTCTTCTCGAGCAGCATGCGAGTGAGCACTCCCATGCCGGGGCCTACCTCCAATACGGGTAGTGTGGGGCATATATCTACTGTGTCGGCTATGTCCTGTGCTATATTCAGGTCAACCAGGAAGTGTTGTCCCAATCTTTTTTTTGCTGTAACCGTTTTCGCCATTTTTATAACCTTTACGCAATTTTTATTAAAAAAACAGTTTTTTTAGGCGCTGTTTCCAATATATGTTTATCTTTGCAACATAGATGATGAATATTGTCGGGCGTCTGCCGCGGGCTTTGCGCCGCTGTTTGCACCGTTGCAATATTCGCAACCGTAGGTTGCAAAGGTAATGAAACTTCTCAATTTGTAAGTATACTTGTGAAAAAGATTTTAAGCCTCATATTAAAAACGCTGCTACCCATTGTGTTGGGCGCTGCCATACTTTATTGGATATATAAGGATTTCGATTTTTCGCAGGTTTCGCAGGTTGTGTGCGAGGAGATGAACCTTTGGTGGTTTACCCTCTCTGTCTTCTTTGGCGTGATGAGCCACGTGATAAGAGGATGGCGTTGGTTGCTTGCCCTTGAACCTATGGGCTTCAAGCCGAGCAGGGCCAATTGTGTGTATGCAATCTTCATTGCATATGCGGCGAATCTTGTTGTGCCCAGGGTGGGCGAGGTTTCGCGTTGTGCGGTGCTCGACAGAAGCGACGGTGTGCCGTTTGTGCAATCGCTCGGAACGGTGGTGGCCGAGAGGCTCATCGACACGGTGATGGTGCTTGGGCTCACAGCTACGGCCTTGATGATGCAGTGGAAGGTGTTCTATGCCTTTTTCGTGTCGGCGGGCGGTGGAGCGAACGGCTCGCAGCTCTTCTCCTCGGTGACGAAGGTGGCGGTGTTGCTGATGTCGGTGGTGGCGGTTTCGGTGCTCTTATATTATATAATGAGAAAGATGGCGCTGCTCACCAAGCTGAAATCCATTATCAGCCGTTTTTGGGAGGGCGTGACTGCCTTGGGTAAAATGAAGAACTCGACCCTCTTCATGGTTGAAACAATAGGCATATGGTTCTGTTATTTTATGCAGTTCTATCTATGTTTCTTCTGCTTCCCGTTCAGCAGCGGGTTGTCGGTGGCGGCAGGGCTTTTGCTCTTTGTGGCCGGAAGCGTGGCAGTGGTGGTTCCCACTCCCAATGGTGCCGGTCCTTGGCATTTTGCCATAATAAGCATGATGGTGCTCTATGGAGTGTCGCAGAGCGATGCCGGCATGTTCGCCCTCATTGTCCATTCGTCGCAGACGGCTCTTGTGGCACTGCTCGGCGTGGTGGGACTGATGATGGTGAAGGTAAAAAAGAGAATAATAAACCTTAAATAAAATATATACTATGGCTATAACAATTAAAGATTTGGCACCCCGCGAGGTGTGGAAACATTTTGAATCACTTACACAGGTGCCCCGCCCCTCGGGACATCTCGAGAAAATACAGAAATTCCTGCTCGATTTCGGAAAGAGCATCAACGTAGAGACATGGCAGGACGAGGCCGGTAACATCATCATGCGCAAGCCTGCTACTCCCGGATTGGAGAACCGCAAGGGTATCATTCTTCAGGCCCACATGGATATGGTGCCCCAGAAGACTCCCGAGAGCACACACGATTTCGAAAACGATCCCATCAAGACTATCGTAAAGGGCGATTGGCTCTATGCCGATGATACTACACTCGGTGCCGACAACGGTCTTGGTGTGGCAGCCATCATGGCGATCATGGAGGACAACACTCTTACTCACGGTCCTCTCGAGGCGCTCATCACAGCCGACGAGGAGACAGGCATGTTCGGTGCTTTTGGCTTGAAGGGTGGCGAGCTCCAGGGCGAATTGTTGCTCAACCTCGATTCCGAGGAGGAGGGCGTTCTCTATATCGGTTGCGCCGGTGGTGCCAACATCACAGCTTCTATGGAATTTATGGAGGTTGAGCCTTGCGAGGACGAGGTTGCCGTTAAGGTTACCCTAAAGGGCTTGCGTGGCGGACACTCGGGCCTTGAGATCAACGAAGGTCGCGGAAATGCCAACAAGCTGATGGCTCGTTTCGTACGCGAGGCTATGGACGAGTGTGCAGTGAGTCTTGCAAGCTGGAACGGTGGTAACATGCGCAATGCTATTCCTACAAACTGCGAGGTGGTGCTCACTCTCGACGAGGAGGGCGTAGAGGAGATTAAGCAGATTGCTGCTAAATACGAGGCCTTGTTCAATGCCGAGTTCGAAACCATCGAAGAGGGTATCACATTGCGCGTCGAGAGCGTAGAGATGCCCGAAAGCGTTGTTCCCGAGGAGATTCAGGACAACCTTATCGATGTTATCCTCGCTTGCCACAACGGCGTGTTGCGTTTCATCCCCACCATCCCCGATACAGTGGAGACATCGAGCAACCTTGCCATCGTTAATATCAACGACGGCAATGCCGAAATCCGCATCCTTGCCCGCAGCTCTTGCGATAGCATGAAGGAAAACCTCATTCTACAGTTGTCGAGCTGCTTCGCAATGGCTGGCATGAAGGTAGAGGTAAGCGGCAGCTACAGCGGCTGGCAGCCCAACGTAAATTCACCCCTTTTGGGTGCACTCAAGGGTGCATATAAGGAAATGTTCGACAAGGAGCCCGACGTGCGCGTTATCCACGCAGGTTTGGAGTGTGGTATCATTTCGACCAACTACCCCGGCATGGATATGGTATCGTTCGGCCCCACCCTCATGTCGCCCCACTCACCCACAGAGCGCGTATATATTCCCACAGTGGAAATGTTCTACTCGCTTGTTAGAGCATTGGTTGTAAATGGAGTTTTATAATTTATAATAGTACTAATCTAAAAATGTAATTACTATGAAAAGAAATTTTAAATTAGCAGCGGTGTTGTTGTCAATGTCATTGGTATTGTCATCATGTATCGGTTCATTCGGTTTGACCAACAAGGTGAAGGCATGGAACGAGGGCCTTGGAAATAAATTCGTAAACGAGCTTGTTTTCGTTTGTATGCATATTGTTCCCGTATATCCTATCACTCTTTTTGTTGACGGTTTGGTATTGAACTCAATCGAGTTCTGGACAGGCAGCGCTCCCATTGCTAAGAAGGACAACGGTACAATGATTGTTAAGAATGCCAAGGGCGACGATGTTGCTGTGACAGCATGTGCCGATGGTTATGTATTCTCTAACGGTAACGAGGATATCAAGCTTCAGTTCGATGCAGCTGATAACAGCTGGAGCGTGGCATACAACGATGAGGTAACAAAGCTCTTTACCATCGACGCCGAGAGCAACAAGGCTGAACTTTTCATGCTCAACGGTGAGACAATGGAGGTAGAGCTCAATGCAGCCGGCATGGATATGGTTCGCCAGTCTGTTGCGGCTAACTGCTTCGCTTCTAAATAAGAGGACCTAGTCCGAAATAATATCAAGATTCCCGCCCCGTTTTTGGGCGGGAATCTTATTTTATGTACATTTGTGCTATGAAACACCCCGAAAACGATAGCGCCTACAAAGGGCTCAAGGTGAACGAGGGAGTGGAGCAGCCCGCTTCGCTCAACCCCTACCTGAACAGCATGCGCCTGAAAAGAGCACGTCGATTGACAGCCGACGACTATGTCGATGGCATTGTGCGCGGCGATGTAAACATCCTCAGTCGCGCGGTGACGCTTGTCGAGAGCCGCAGGCCCGATGACGCGGAGCTTGCACGCGAGGTGGTGGAGCGTTGTCTTCCCTTTTCGGGCAGGTCGTTGCGAGTGGGCATAACTGGTGTGCCCGGCGCGGGCAAGAGCACCTCGATAGATGCCTTTGGCATGCATGTGCTCAACGAGCGGGGCGGCAAACTGGCCGTGCTTGCCGTTGATCCCAGCAGTGAACGCAGCAAGGGTAGCATCCTTGGCGACAAGACGCGCATGGAACGGTTGTCGCTGCATCCCGATGCGTTCATCCGCCCGAGTGCTTCGGCCGGTTCGCTTGGCGGTGTGGCCCGCAAAACCCGCGAAACAATCATTTTGTGCGAGGCTGCCGGATATGACACCATTTTTGTAGAAACGGTGGGCGTGGGACAGAGCGAAACGGCGGTCTATTCCATGGTCGATTTTTTTCTGCTTATACAGATAGCCGGTGCGGGTGACGAACTGCAGGGCATCAAGCGCGGAATAATGGAGATGGCCGATGGTATTGTTATCAACAAGGCCGATGGCGACAATGTTGCCGAGGCGCGTAGGGCTGCAACGCACTATCGCAATGCGCTTCAGTTGTTCCCCATGCCCGAGATAGGGCGACGCCCCGAGGTGCTCACATATTCGGGCTTCTACGATATCGGCATAAAAGAGGTGTGGGATATGATTTATGGCTATATGAACCATGCCAAGGAGTGCGGGGTGTTCGATGCCCGTCGCAGCCGTCAGGCCAAATATTGGATGTACGAGAGCATAAACGAACAGCTCTATTCGCTCTTCTACAACAGCCCGGGCATGGAGGGGTTGATAGCCGAGTGCGAGAGGCTTTTATCAGAGAACCGCATGACCTCCTTTGCCGCCTCAAACAGGCTGATGGAGCATTTCAAGAAGCAGTTATAGAATAGCGACAGGCCGTGGTAATTGCAATTACCACGGCCTGTCTGTTTATATCTCGCGTGTATGGTTATGATGCCATAATCTCCTGTGCGCGAACAACATCCTTGTCCAAGGGCTTGTCGTCCTTGATGGCCTTTGTGAAGGGGATATATACAATCTCGTTGTTGCGCAATCCCACCATGATGTTTCTCTGTCCTTCGAGCAACGATTCGATGGCTGCTACGCCCAGGCGGCTTGCAAGAATGCGGTCGCTGGCTGTGGGGCTGCCACCACGCTGCAGATAACCGAGGATAGAGACGCGCACGTCGAGCTCGGGGAATTTTACGCGCATTTTCTCGGCAACCTCCATGATGTTGTAGTCCTTTTCGCGGCCTTCGGCAAAGAGCACGATACTGCTGCTCTTGGTGCGGCGCAATCCGTTAGAGATGAACTGGTTGATTTTTTCGAATTCGGGGTCAATCTCGGGCAATACGCATGCCTCGGCTCCTGTGGCGATTGTACCGTTAAGAGCAAGGAAGCCGGCATCGCGGCCCATTACCTCTACAATAAACAGGCGCTCGTGTGACGAAGCTGTGTCGCGTATTTTGTCGATGCACTCCATGATGGTGTTCAGTGCGGTGTCGTATCCTATGGTTGTATCGGTACCGTACAAGTCGTTGTCGATTGTTCCGGGTAGGGCGATGCAAGGGATATCGAATTCCTTGGCAAGGTTGTATGCACCGGTAATAGAACCGTCGCCGCCAATTACCACCAAAGCGTCGATCTCCTCTTTAACCATTGTTTCGTATGCCTGGGCGCGTCCCTCCGGTGTCTTGAACTCGGGGCAACGGCTGGTCTTCAGTATGGTTCCTCCGCGCTGTATGATGTTGCTTACATCCTCGGTCTTGAATTCCTTTATTTCGCCTGTGATGAGTCCTTTGTAGCCACGGTAGATAGCTTTCACCTTGAGGCCGTGGTAGATACCGGCGCGTGTGACGGCGCGAATAGCTGCATTCATACCGGGTGCGTCACCTCCCGATGTCAATATTCCGACGCATTTAATCTCTTTAGCCATAGTATATGAAATTATGTATTTGTGTTTTTGTGGTTAAGAATAGCTTGTTTGCACTCCTCCATGAGCCATTTGGGGGTTGATGTCGCTCCGCAGATGCCTACCGAGTCGATATCCTCGAGCAGGGCGAAATCGATTTCTCCGGCGCTCTCCACCTGATGCGAATTGGGGTTCACTCGCTTGCATTCGTTGTAGAGTATCTTGCCGTTGGAGCTTTTGCGTCCGCACACAAAAATAATTAGTTTGTGCGAGCGGGCAAAATCGCTTATTCCCTTCATGCGGTTGGCTACTTGGCGGCACACGGTGTCGAACGATTCGAGCGAGCTGTCGGGCGACAGGTACTCCTTTATCGTTTCGGTTATTTGCTTGTAGCCTTCGAGCGATTTGGTCGTTTGCGAATAGAGATATGTGTTGCGCTCCTTTTCGAGCTTCTCTATCTGTGCGGGCGATTCTACGACTATAGCCTCGCCATGTGTCTGGCCGACAAGGCCGAGCACTTCGGCATGTCCCGCCTGGCCATAGATGACTATCTGGCGTTTTTCGTCGGTGCTCTCCTCCCATTTCTTTTTTATGCGCTGCTGCAGTCTGAGCACAACGGGGCATGTGGCATCAATCAGCTGCAGATTGTTCTCCTTGGCAATGGCATAGGTTTCGGGGGGCTCGCCATGGGCACGAAGCAATACCTTGGCATTGTGCAACTTGCGATACTCCTCGTGGTCTATTGTTACCAATCCCAGTCGTTTGAGCCTTTCGCATTCTATGTCGTTGTGCACAATGTCGCCCAGGCAGTAGAGGGTGTCGTTGCTGTTGTTGAGCTCCTCTTCGGCCTTTTTGATGGCTGTGGTTACTCCGAAGCAGAAGCCGGAGTTCTCGTCTATTTCTACCTTTATCATTCCGCTGTGCGTAATTTGAATTGTTCTTCCAACCATGCGAGCTGTCCTTCGACGGTCATTTCGCTGTTGTCGAGCAGCAGGGCGTCGTCGGCCTTTCTGAGCGGGCTTATCTCGCGTGTCTGGTCCAAATGGTCGCGCTCCACTACGTTGGCAAGTATGTCGTTGTAGTCGGGGGTGCTTCCGCGTGCAATGAGCTCGTCGTAGCGTCTTTTGGCGCGTACTTCGGCGCTTGCCGTTACAAATATTTTGAGCTCGGCGTCGGGGAATACGGTTGTGCCTATGTCGCGGCCGTCCATTACGATACCCTTCGATTTGCCCATTTCGCGTTGCTGGTCAATCAGCGCGGTGCGTACGAAATCGAGCGCTGCAACGTGGCTCACCAACTGCGACACCTCGAGTGTGCGTATTTCGTTCTCTACGTTCACGCCGTTAAGATATGTGACCGAATTTTTTGTTTCGGCATCGGCGCAGAAGGTTATTTTTATGTTGTCAATCTGTTGGCGCAATGCCTCCTTATCAATCTCGCCATTGGCGATTATTCCGTTCTGCATGCAGTAGAGTGCAACGGCGCGATACATGGCACCGCTGTCGAAATAGAGGTAACCTATGTTTCGCGCAAGCGCTTTTGCCATAGTGCTCTTTCCACACGACGAAAATCCGTCGATTGCTATAGTTATCTTTTTCATAATGCGTATGATATATTAAATAGGAATGATGATGAGGATACGTGCAGCTTGCTGTACGACGCTCCCAGTTTTACTTTTTTAATGGCCAGATTGGCTCCGGCGGTGATGCCATCCCATTTGCTGCCCGACACGGAGAGCTCCTGTGATATGCGGTAGTTGTAACCGAGTGACACCTGGAAATTATCTCCAAGCAGCAGGTCGGCGCCGAACAATGCGTGCTTGAACAACAATTCGGTGAAATTGTCTTCGCTGCCATCGGCGTTGTAGAAATGGTCTTTGCTCCAGTGGTTCAGGTTGTTGAGCGTGACCGAAATGCGCAGTGGGGCGTGCGACAGGCGCTTGGTGAATCCCATCTGCACATCGAACGGCATTTTTTCGGTCTTGTCGTCGAATGCCTTCACCTGACCACCCAGGTTGCTCAGCGTTAGCGATGCCGAAAAATCATTCTCTTCGTTGTAGTAGTTTACGCCCAAATCAACGCCCAGTGCAATGGAATTGTAGCTCTCATATTTCGAGGTGATGAATTTTCCCGATACACCTCCGCTTATCCTGTCGCTGAGAAGATAGCTGTACATTATTTTCACCTCTATATCCTTGGCGTCGAAACTGCCTGTGGCTGTGTTATCAGCGTCGTATCCGTCGAACGAACCGTAATCGACATAACGTGCGGCAATAGCACCGGCCGAGCGGTCGCTGAATACCTTGTTGAACATGGCACCTGCAACCTTGCTGTCGCTGATGTAGGTCATATAGTTCAGGTTCAGCGTGTTGTCGGTGGTGTTTATGAGCAGCGCCGGATTGTGGTAGGCGAGCGTGATGTCGTCCTCAATCAGCGATATGTTGTTGCCACCAAGAGCAGCTGCATGTGCCGAGATGGGCAGTCGCAGGAAATTGAAAACCGAACTGCCATCCTGTGCAAACAGCCCCATGGGCAATAGTATTGCTACCAGAATAAATATAAATCTTTTTTTCACTATGCTTTGTGTGCTTACAGGCAGGCTGTGCAACCGGCCTTCGTTGTTTCTCTTTTGGCAAAGATAGTGCAAGCCCGTCGCAATACAAAAAAAGCCGGCTTTTTTTTACAGCCAATCTGTGGCCAGGTGGCTCACATACTCAATTTCTCTCCCGCGCCGATTGAGCGAATGGTTTCCAAAATGGGGCAATTTCTTATTTTTATCCTTTCGATTGTGAACAAATTAAAAAAAATGATATATATTTGCATGACTATTTTTCGGTATCCCCGTAAATGGATGTGCTTCATCTGAATTTACAGAATGGTTCTTTTTTGTTTATTTTGATATAATTTTATTTGAAAATAAAAAAAATGGACTATTTCTCTGTGGATATAGAAAAATATTGTTTATTTTTGCCCGATAGAAAATAAATACAAATAACTATAATGGACAACAAAAAGAATTTACAGGGAAATGAGAGCGAAATTCTCGAGGTAAAAAAGAGCCCTAAGGCCGATCTCGAGAGTGGTAAGAGTACATGGCTTCTTATTGGCTACGTACTTGTGTTCGCTACTTTGTTTGTGGCTTTCGAGTGGACTGCCACAGAGCGTAAAGAGACCGGAATGGTAGTCAGCGCAGGTGTGCTTCTCGAAGAAGAGGTGATGATTCCTATCACTTTGCCCGAGAAGAAGGTGGTTCCCCCTCCCCCCGAAGCAAAGCAGATTACAGATGCTCTTGAGATTGTAGAGGACGACGCCGACATCCAGGAGACCGAGATTATCTCTGTTGAGGACCAGGGTGAGGTTGTAGAGATCAACGAGAATATGAACATCGTTGTCGAGGAGCTTCCCGAAGAGGAGACAATCTACAACGTGGTAGAGGATCAGCCCGAGTTCCCCGGTGGTATGCAGGCATTGATGAAGTACCTCAAGGACAACATCAAATATCCCAGCATCAGCCGTCAGAATAACTCACAGGGTCGTGCTTACATCAATTTCGTTGTAAATACCGACGGTTCAATCACCGATGTTGAGGTTATGAAGAGTACAAACGACGTATATCTCGACAAGGAGGCTGTACGCGTGGTTTCGGCAATGCCCAAATGGAAACCCGGTCGTCAGCAGGGTAAGACTGTACGTGTAAAATATACACTCCCTGTAATGTTCAGGTTGCAGTAATAAACAACAGCATAGATGAGAGGCTGCATTTTTTGTAGCCTCTCATTTTTTTAATAACAGTATCAATGAATATCACTATGTATAGTTGGGAAGAAATTAGAAACAAGGTCAACGCCTTCATCGGGGCGCTTCAGTATGAACGTGAGCCCAAGGCATTGTACGAACCTATTACATATACCCTTGAACAGGGTGGTAAACGCGTTCGCCCGGTTGCTCTCATCATGGCATACAACCTTTTCAAAGAGGACATCGACTCGGTGCTCTATCCGGCGGTAGCAATGGAGACATACCATAACTACACCCTCATACACGACGATGTGATGGACAAGGCCGATATTCGTCGCGGCCTGCCCACCGTGTGGACCAAATGGGGCGAGAGCGAGGCCATTCTTTCCGGCGATACAATGTTTGTGCTTGCCTACGAATTCATATCGCACGTTGCCGACGACAAACTGCGCGTGGCTTTGGAGATTTTCAACGAAATGGCCAAGGAGATAGGCGAGGGACAGCAGTACGACATGGAATTCGAAACAAGGGACAATGTGGCCGAGGCCGAATATATAAATATGATAAGGCTTAAAACCTCGGTGCTCATTGCCAACTGCATGAAGCTGGGCGCCCTTCTTGCCGGTGCTTCCGATGCCGATGCACAGAACCTCTATTCCTATGGCGAAACCGTTGGCCTCGCATTCCAGTTGCAGGACGACCTGCTCGACGTCTATGGCGACCCCAAGGTGTTCGGCAAGAAGATAGGCGGTGATATCTGTTGCAACAAAAAGACATTCCTTCTTATAAAAGCTCTTGAGCTTGCTTCGCCCGAGCAGCGTGCCGAAATGGAGCGCTGGATGGCCATGGAGCAGTTCGATGCCGATGCCAAGATTACCTTCTTCACATCGTTGTACAACGAGCTTGGTGTGAAGCAGATTTGCGAAGCGAAGATAGAAAACCTCTTCAACAGCTGCGACAGCTATCTCGATGCAGTTACAGTGGCTGCCGAGCGCAAGGTTGTCATCAAGAGCTTTGCCGATTCGTTGCTTAACCGAGTACACTAATATTCCACTATCAGCTACAAGATGCCCTACAGACGATTGCCCAATACCGACCAGGCGCGTATAAGAACCCTCAGAATGGCAGTTGATAACTGCATACAGCAGGGGATATATACCAATACGCTAAAGCACAACACCTATGCCAGGGCCAAGAATGTGCTTGAGAAATTTTCGCGTGCCGTCGATGCATATAAAAGATGTGTAACCGAGCAATCGTCCAAACGCGGCAATGCAAAGTACGAGGCAGCCTACAAGAAGGCCCGCATGTACGTGATGCACTTCCTTCAGGTATTCTCCATGGCTGTGATGCGTGGCGAGATACCTCGCGCCAAACGTGCCTACTATGGCCTTTCGGTCGAGGACGATTCGGTGCCTACCATCATACTGGAGAGCGCTGTTCTCGAGTGGAGCAAAAGAATAGCCGAGGGCGAGCGCAAAAGACAGGCCGAGGGCGGTATTCCCATATACAACCCCACGATGGGACGTGTGGCCGTTGCATGCGACCTTTTCAAGGAGATGTACGAGCGCCAGCAGCAGCTGGGACAGAATACAGCCGAAGCCCTTTTGGCCGTGGCCACCATGCGTGCCGAGTGCGATGGCATCATACTCGAGGTGTGGCAAGAGATAGAAGAGAAATTTGCGTCGCTCGATGCCGAAGAGAAAATCAGAAAATGTTCCGAATACGGAATTATATATTACACTCGTCGCGACAGAGAAAAGAAAACCATAAATCCGAATGAATAGATTTGTCGATACCCACACCCATCTTTTTGTCGAGGAATTCAACGACGATAGGGCGGCGGTGGTGGAACGTGCCATAGAGGCCGGTGTTACGAAGCTCTGTCTGCCGTGCATAACATCCGAATCCATAGCCCCCATTATGGCAATGTGTGAATCGCATCCCGGTGTATGCTTCCCCATGGTGGGATTGCACCCCACCGAGATTGGCGACGACTATGCCCATCAGTTGCAGACGATGCGCGCTCTGCTCGACAGCAACGACAAGATAATAGCCGTTGGCGAGGTGGGAATAGACCTCTATTGGGATACAACCTATCGCGACAGGCAGATAGAGGTGTTCGAAACGCAGATAGCATGGGCGCGCGAAAAGCAGTTGCCGCTCGTCATACATTCGCGCAACGCCTCCGACGACCTCTACGACACGCTTGTGCGATGCAATGCCCAGGATTTGACCGGTGTCTTTCACTGCTTCTCGGGCGACGTTGCCGAAATGCAGAGGCTGTCGGCCTTCGAGGGGTTCATGTTCGGAATAGGCGGAGTGGTGACATATAAAAAATCGACCTTGCCCGAGGTGGTGGCCGCCCTGCCGCTTGAGCGCATTCTGCTCGAGACTGATTCGCCTTATTTGGCCCCCGTACCACGTCGTGGCAAACGAAACGAAAGCTCCTATATACCCTATATAGCCGAACGAGTGGCTGAAATACACAATACCACTGTCGAGCGTGTGGCTGCGGTTACTACCGCCAATGCCGAGAGGCTTTTTGCCATCCGATAATCGTGGATTTATAACCAGAAATACATTATGATGAAGAAATATACCAAGGAGGAGGAACAGCTGAATACAATATCCCATTCGCTCGGCATAGTGGCCGGCATTGTAATGGGCGTTCTCTTTTTCGTGAAATCGGCCGGCAGCGGCGATGCTTACGCGACCGTGTCGTTGCTCCTCTATCTGTTCGGCATGCTTGCGTCCTACATATCATCCACAGCCTACCATGCCTGTTCGCCCGACAACCCGTTGAAGCTGAAATTGCGCAAGTTCGACCATGCGGCAATCTATTGGCACATTGCGGGAAGCTATTCGCCCATTACGCTCATCGCTCTGCGTGACTGCGGCTATTGGGGGTGGGGTCTTTTTATCTTTGTGTGGCTGTGTGCCATTGCCGGCTCGTTTGCCAGCTTCTATGGGCTCAAAAAGCAGAGCCGCATAGAGACCGCATGCTATGTGCTCATGGGCATGGTGGTGCTTGTTGCCTTCAAAACCTTGCTCGAGGCGGTGGAATTCTCTGTGGTGGCATGGCTCATTGCCGAGGGCGTCTGCTACATCACCGGCGCAGTCTTTTATAGCTTCCACAAAGTGAAATATATACATACCGTCTTCCACCTGTTCGTGCTTATGGGAACAGCCTGTCACATGGTTGTGGTGTGGAAGGTGCTGAGTATGATATGTTAATGTAGCCGCCGATATATATTTTTCGCGAAAATCGTTGCGATAACGATTCGTTTATATATCTTTGCACTGTTTTGTTCCGCAGACAGCTTTTTTCGATGCTGCGGATTAAAAGGGAAACAGGTGTAAATCCTGTACAGTCCCGCTGCTGTGAGCTCCGGTTATAGTTCATTCAATCTGTTGCCACTGCCATTTTGGGTGGGAAGGCGAATGAACGGAGCAAGTCAGAAGACCTGCAAAACGAGTTAAAGCCCATTTTGTCCTCGAGGAAAGGATGCGGGCCGGTGTTTATTCATTACAGATTTTTTATGCGATTTTTTCGCGTTGTTGTCCTTGCTATTATTGGGCTTGCTATATGCCCTTTATGTGCAAGCGCACAGGATATTGACACACATTTGCTCGACTCGCTGTTGGTGAGCGGTGCTTCGGTGCGTGGTGCAACCGAAAGCTCTTCGCCCTTGCAACGCCTTTCGGGCAGCGACCTTGTGCGCCTTGGTGTCACCAATGTGGGTGATGCGCTCAAGCATATGAGCGGCGTCACCGTAAAGGATTACGGTGGCGTCGGCGGCCTTAAAACCGTCGGTGTGCGTGGTCTTGGAGCGCAGCACACGGCCGTCTTTTACGATGGTGTCGCTGTGGGCGATTGCCAGAGCGGTCAGGTTGATTTGGGACGCTATTCTATAGAAAACCTCTCGGGCGTGGAGCTTAGCATAGGGCAGGGCGACGATATTTATCGAAGCGCAAGGATGCTTGCCGCTGCCGGTGTCGTTTCTCTTGAAACGGGCACGGGGTTGGCCGGTAGCGAGGATGGCGATGTGCGTGCCACCTTGCGATACGGCTCTTTCGATACCTATCGCGGCAGCGCATCGTACAACCGTTCGCTGGGCAGTGGATGGGCCTTCTCGGCCTTTGGCGAGTATGCCGCCTCGGATGGCGATTACGATTATCGTGTGAATAATGGGGCGCTGAGCGTAGCCGGGCGTCGTCGCAATTCGCAAATAGAGGAGCTCAGGGGCGAGATAAACGCCTCGTGGACACCCTCGTCGGCCCATCAGCTCAGAATGAAACTATATGGCTATGGCAGCGAGCGTGGATTGCCCGGTGCGGTCATCGTAAACAACCCGGCGACAAGCGACAAATTGAGCGGGCACAATATTTTCGGTCAGCTATTTTATGAATATATCCCATCGCAGGAACTGAAAATGAAATTTGCCATCAAGGGCAATCGAGCCTGCGACCGCCATCGCGAGCCGCTCGTCGAGTCGGTGTCGTTGAACCGCTATCGCCAGTGGGAGGGCAATGTATCCTCGGTGCTGTTGTGGAGCCCTTCGTGGAGCGACGGCCTTTCGCTGTCGTGGGCCGAGGATGTTGTCTATAACAGCCTGCACACAACGAACAACCATGTGGCAATGCCTTCCGAGCCCGAGCGAGTGACACTGCTGAGCGCGGCAAGTGCAAGGTACAGCAAGGGGCTTTTCTGTGCTACTGCATCGCTGTTGCACACTTATGTAACCGAGAATGCTCCTTCGGGCGATGTCGCTCCCGACCGCCGTCGCTTTTCGCCCTCTGTGGCTCTTGCCTTCTATCCGTTGGGTGGCGAGCACTTCTGTCTGCGTGCTTCGTACAAGAGCATTTTTCGTCTGCCTACATTCAACGACCTCTATTATCGCGAAATAGGTAATTATAAGCTGAACCCCGAAAAGACCAGACAATACAACGTGGGTGCAGCGTATTCATATTTCGGTGGCGAGTGGTGCGACGAGCTCGCCTTGTCGGTCGATGCTTATCGTGGCTTCGTCGAGGACAAGATAGTGGCTGTTCCGGGTATTTTCATATGGAAAATGAGCAATGTGGGACGCGTCGAGACTACCGGTGTCGATATTAACATGAATTCGTCGTTTGTCATTGGCGATGAAACACGCTTGCGCCTGGCTGCTTCGTACAGCTATATGCGCGCCATCGATGCTACCGACGGTTCGCTGCTCAAGGGCCACCGCATAGTATATACGCCGTTGCATTCGGGCTCGGTCAATCTTGCCCTTGCAACCAAGTATGCCGATTTCGGCTATTCGCTTGTGTGGAGCGACACCCGCTACCACTTGCCACAGAATATCTCCGCGAACGAGATTTCCGCATACGGCGACCACTCGCTTTGGGTGGCACGCAACGTGAAATTAAAGCGTGCTTCGCTGCTGCTCAGGGCCGAGGTGAAGAATATCTTCGACGACAATTACGAGATTATCCGTTACTATCCGATGCCTGGACGTAACTATATGCTTTCTACGATATTAACCTTATAATAAATACAGCTATGAAAAAGAATTTCAAATTTATGTTGATGGCTCTTTTGGGCGCTTTCTGCTTTGTGTCGTGTAGCGACGATGATAACAACGACGGCGGCGGTGGTGGTAACGGTTCATCTACCGAATCGGGCTATTGCTATATTATCAATCAGGGTAACTGGAGCGGTAACGATGCTTCGTTGCAGATGTATGACATGGCAACTGGTTATGCCTCTTCGCCCGAATGTGTGAACGATATGTTTGCCGTGGCCAATAAAGAACTGTTGGGCGACGTTGCGCAGGATCTGCTGTGGGTGGGTAACCGCCTCTTTATAACCGTGAGCACATCACAGAAATTGGAGGTTCTCGACGAGAGCGGCAAGCGTATATGCAAGCATCTCTATGCAGCCGAGAATGCCTGCCCCCGATACCTTGCTACCGATGGTGCCAAGGTCTATGTAACCAACTACGATGGCTATGTGTATGTGTACGACGCTGTCAGCGGCGATTCATTGACCCGCGTCTATTCGGGCAGCTACCCCGAGGGTATAAGCTATGTCGATGGTTCGCTCGTTGTGAATAATTCCAATTACGGTGGTTACGGTGGCGGTGTGGCCGATGTTGCCATCATAGATACCGAATCGATGAGCGTGTCGCGCAGAATAACCGAGGGCGTTTGCAACCCCTATTCCGAGAGCGCTGTTTGCGACGGCGATGTCTATATTGTCGATGCCGGCAATTACAGCGACATCCCCTCTAAAATGTACAAAATAGATGTGGAAAACGGAGTGGCAACAGCACTTTACGATGCTTCGATGATTGCTTCTTACGATAATTTTATTTATTTTGCAAATGCAACATATAATTATGCGACATACGGATACGACTATTCGCCCCTTTATCGCATGGATGTAGCTACGGGTGATGTCGAGGTGGTTATTCCTGCCGAGAAGCTTACCGATATCTATTCGCTGGATGTTGATCCCGAGACAGGCGACATTTACATCGGTTATGCTCAGTACGGCATCCTTGGCACCATGCGCATCTACGATGCCGAGGGCGTGCAGCGTTCGCTCTTCGATGTCGGTTACTACACTTCGGGAGCACGCTTCCGTAATTAGTGGACAAAATGTATAAAACGACTATATACATACTGCTTTTTTTCTCCTTATTGTCGTGTGGCGATGGGGGTGTTACGCGCAACGGCGCACAGTTTGCCGGTGATACCCTGTCGCTCGCATCCTCCTCGCTGTTGCAGATAGTGGAGGGCGACGGATTTTCGTTGGTGAATATCCGCAACCCATGGGACGAGGAGCGACTATTGCATAGCTACATGCTTGTGCATAGGGATTGTACAAACGTGGTGGCGCCTTCAGGCGTTACCATGTTGCGTACGCCGCTACGCAACCAACTGCTCTTTGCGACGCTCCATGCCCAGTTGCTTGTGATGCTGGGCTGCGACGATGCAGTTACCGGTGTGTGCGACGCGCGCTATATGTCCATCCCCGAGATAAGCGCGGGCATAGCAGATGGGCGTATAGTCGATTGTGGCAGTTCCATGGATGTGAACCTCGAACGCCTTGCGCAGCTGTCGCCCGAGGCCGCTTGGGTTATTCCGTTCAAGAACGGCGGTTATGGCAAGCTCGACAGGCTCGATATCCCGCTCATCGAGTGTATCGATTATATGGAGGATTCACCGCTTGGAGCAGCCGAGTGGGTTCGTTTCTATGGTCGTTTGCTTGGCGTGGGTGCCAAGGCCGATTCGTTGTTCTTTGCTGTGCGTGACAGGTACGAGGCGATGAAAGCACTTGCTGCTGGATGCGAAAAGCGTCCCCGGCTCATGTGCGAACTGAAAAACGGTGCGGCATGGTATGTCCCCGGTGGTGCGAGCACCATGGGGCAGCTCTATCGCGACGCCGGCGCCCACTATCTGTTCGGCGATAACAACAGCAGTGGCTCGTTGCCCCTTTCGTTCGAAACGGTTCTTGCCATGGCCGACAGCGCCGATTGCTGGCTCATTAAGTATGGCTCCGACAAGGACAAGACATACTCGTCGTTGCTTCAGGATTTTTCGGGATACAGGTTGTTGCGCCCCTATCGCGAAGAGAATATATATGCTTGCAATGTTTTCCGCAAGCGCTTTTACGAGGAAACCCCTTTTCGTCCCGACATCTTGCTCGAGGAGCTTGTGATGCTTCTGCACCCCGAGCTTGCCGATGGCTACCAATTCAGATATTATGAAAAACTTCAGAAGTAGGAAATTTTTAATGCTGGCGTTGCCGTCTGTGACGCTGTTGCTGTTCTTTGCGGCAAATATACTCTTCGGCTCGGTGGATATACCTGCCGGCGAGGTTGTGAAGGCCATCGCGGGCGACGAATCGGTGAATGCCACGTGGCGTCTTATCGTCATGCAGTCGCGACTGCCACAGGCTGTGGTCGCCCTCTTTTGCGGTATGGCCCTTTCGGCGGCAGGATTGATGTTGCAGACCCTTTTCAACAACCCGCTTGCCGGGCCCGAGGTCTTTGGCATAAATAGCGGTGCCGGATTGGGTGTGGCGGTTGTCATGCTGCTTCTGCAGGGTAGTTTCAGTGCCGGCGATATGAATGTCGGAGGTTATCTTGCGGTGTTGGCCGGCGCGTTTATAGGCGCCTTGGCTATTATAGGCGTCATACTTTTCCTGTCGCTCATGTTGCGCGGAAATATATTCTTGTTGATTGCCGGAATGGCGCTCAGCTATCTCACTTCGTCGGTAATCTCTCTGCTCAACTATTTTTCGACGGCCGAAGGGGTTCACTCCTATCTCATATGGGGTATGGGTAATTTCGGAGGTGTTTCCGGCGAGCAGTTGCCGCTCTTTGTGATGCTATCGACGCTGGCGCTTTTCGCTTCGCTGCTCATGATGAAGCCGCTAAATGCCTTGCTGCTTGGTAATGCCTATGCCGAGAACCTTGGAGTGAATACCAAATTTGTGCGTGCCATGCTGTTGCTGCTTACCGGCCTGCTGACGGCGGTGGTTACGGCCTATTGCGGCCCGATATCTTTCATTGGTCTTGCAGTGCCCCATGTGGCGCGTCTGCTGCTCAGGACAAACAACCACAGGCTGTTGTTGCCGGTGACGCTGCTGATAGGTGCATGCACGGCTTTGCTGTGCAACCTCTTATGCCAGCTGCCGGGCGATGGCGGGCTCATCCCATTGAGCGCGGTGACACCGCTGCTAGGCGCTCCGGTCATTCTCTATGTGGTGCTGCGCAATAGGGGTAATTTCTCTTGATGCCTCGTGCGATGGGGTGGGGCGCTACTTTTTGTTGTAATTCTTGTACTCGCCCCAGCAGCTATCCATTCTCTCTTTCATTTTCGCCTCGACAGCATTTTCTTGCGGTTTCCACAGGATGGTGTCGGTGAGCCCGTCGGGCATGAACTGCTGTCGCACGAAGTGTCCAGGGTAGTCGTGTGAATATTTGTAGCCGTCGGAGTAGCCAAGGTCCTTCATCAGTTCGGTGGGAGCGTTACGCAGATGCAAAGGCACGGGGCGATTGCCAGTTTCGCGCACAAGTTCCAACGCCTGGTTTATGGCCATGTAGGCCGAATTGCTCTTGGGCGATGTGGCCAGATATACGGTCGCTTCGGCAAGCGGAATGCGTCCTTCGGGCCATCCTAGTTTCATCACCGAGTCGAATGCCGCGTTGGCAAGCAGCATGGCGTTGGGGTTGGCGAGCCCAACATCCTCCGAGGCCGAGATGACAAGGCGTCGGGCGATGAATGCGGGGTCCTCTCCGCCCTCAATCATTCTTGCAAGCCAATATAGGGCTGCGTCGGGGTCGCTTCCGCGTATCGATTTTATGAACGCCGATATTATGTCGTAGTGCATCTCGCCATCTTTGTCATAGGCGGCAGGGTTCAGCAGTATGCGTTGTTTTACCTTTTCGTTGGTTATTACCACGGGTGAGGTGCTGTCGCCCTCCACCACCAGTTCGAGCACGTTCAACAGCTTGCGTGCATCTCCACCGCTGTGGGCGAGCAGCGCATCGGTCTCTTGTAGCACAACGCCTCGTCTGAGCAGTGTTTCGTCGGTGGCTACGGCGTGCTCAAGCAGTGCGAGCAGATCCTCTTTTTCCAACGATTTCAGTACATACATCTGGCAGCGCGACAGCAACGGGCGTATGACCTCGAACGAGGGGTTTTCCGTGGTAGCGCCTATCAGTGTCACCGTTCCGGTCTCTACGGCGCTGAGCAGTGAGTCCTGCTGCGATTTGCTGAAACGGTGTATCTCGTCTATGAATAGTATTGGTGAGCCGCCCGAATTGAACAGCGGTGCCGATTTTGCCTTTTCTATCACCTCGCGAACATCCTTTACACCGGCCGATACGGCATTCAGTGTGTAGAAAGGCCTGTTCAGCTTGTTGGCGATTATTCTGGCCAGGGTGGTCTTGCCGGTTCCCGGAGGGCCCCACAGAATGAACGACAGGATTCTTCCCGACTCCACCATTTTCCTTAAAATGGCATCTTCGCCTACTATGTGCTTCTGTCCCACAAAACCGTCAAGTGTATTAGGTCTAAGTCTTTCTGCAAGGGGTTGTGCCATTTTTATTACTTATATTATGTTAATACCGATGTAACTATGTTGCAAAGATAATCACAAAATAGTAACTTTGCATTAGATGCTTTGAAAAACAAATGGGCAGCGATGTTGGATGAACCTGTTTTTATATTTTTGTTCTGATGTTATCGATTCTCATTCCTACGAAAGACTATAATTGCCGCTTGCTTGTCGAGGAGCTTGTCCGACAAGGCGAGCGCTTGGGCGTGCCATATGAAATATTGATTGGCGAGGATGGCTCGAGCTTCGAAGCCATCGAACAGAACCGCCCTATCTCGCAGCTTGCCGGTTGCCGCATCATCGAGTATCGTGTCAATCAGGGACGTGCCCGCATCCGCAACCGTTTGGCCGAGGAGGCGCAGTACGAAAATATCATATTTATCGATAGCGACGCTATCGTAGAGAAAAAGGACTACTTGTCGGCCTATCTCCAATCGTTGCAACATAGCGAGATTGTCTGCGGTGGCCTCTACCATCCGGTTTTTATCCCATCGCCCGATTGTACGCTCCGCTATAAATACGAGAAGAATGCCGATAGGAAACGATTGGCCTCGGTTCGCGAAAAACAGCCCTACAACGATTTTTCCACATTTAATTTTGCTATTAAGAGAGAGCTTTTCCTGTCGGTGCGTTTCGACGAGAATATTACCGAATATGGTTACGAGGATACGCTCTTTGGTCACCGATTGAAGGAACAGGGTTATTTTATAAAGCATATCGACAACCCCCTGCTGCATACCGGTCTCGAGAGCAACAAGCAGTATCTTGTGAAAATAGAGCAGTCGCTAAAAACCCTTTACAGCATTCGCGAGGATATAGATACAACCCCTCTTCTTGCGGCCTATCGTCGTGTGCGCCGTGTCGGTATGGTGCCTTTTGCGGCGTGGCTTTGGAAATTGTCGCAAAAACTGCTGCGCTCCAATCTGATGAGCGAGTCACCTTCGCTGTTTCTTTTCAAATTGTATAAGCTTGGCTATTACTGCAACTATGTGGTAACCGAGAAGATGTAGTCTGTGTCGGGCTGGTGCGCTTCTGTGGCGTGTCTGCGCGTTTCTTTGCTGAAATTGTTCACATACAGATACAAGCATATACAGAGGAGTGTCGTGACACTCCTCTGTATATGCTTGTATCTGTTGTTGTAGCTTTATTATTATTCGCCCTGTGCAGGTGCTTCAGCAGGTGCCTGCTCCGAGAAATCGGGAACATTGTTGGGGTTAACCATGCTGTTCTCGATAGCGTTCTGTTGCAACATGCTCTCGCCTGCGATTGTTCTCTGGGGGATAGAGTATGTAGCAACGATGCTGATAACTACCATGAAAGCTGCGAGGCTCCATGTTGCTTTCTCAAGGAAGTCTGTAGTCTTTCTAACGCCCATGATCTGGTTAGATGATGCGAAGCCTGATGCGAGGCCACCGCCCTTAGAATTCTGGATGAGAACGATGAAACACATCAAAAGTGCTGCAATAACAATAAGGATAACACAAAGTAAGTACATCTTATTTTCTTTTTGTATGTTTAACTATTTTTTCTAAAAATCTGATTTGGTCTGCAAAGTAACGGTTTTTATTCGGATATTCCAAATTTATTCGTTTAAGAATTTCAAGAGCCTTCTCATATTTTCCCTGTTTAAGGTAAATATTAGCAAGCGTTTCGGTAAATGAGGGGCTCTCATCGCCCTTGTCGCTCTCGGGGGTGCTTGTCGTTTCCTCCTTGGTGCTTTCTTCGGGCTCGCTGTAGTCGTGCGACAATTGCAACGATATTTTTTCGTCGTCGCCCGCAAGGAATTTGTCTATCAGCTCTTGTCCGCGCAGTTTTGGCGAGTCGGTTATGTCGTTTTTGTCCGACAGGTAGGCCGAAACGTAGTCGATGGCGGCAGCTCCTTCGGCCTCTAACGAGAATTTCTCTTCGGGTAGCGTTCCCAGGAATGCATCGATCAGGTCCATGGTGCGGTCGATTGGAAGGTTCTCGTTGGCGGGGAGGCTCTGCTCTGTTTCGTCGGGTAGGTTGCCATACTCCTTCATCAGGTCGAACAGCACCCAACGGTTTTTCAGGTACAACGCGGCCTTGCGCATCTCCTTGCCGAATTCGATATCGTGCAACAGATACAGGTTCTTGAGCAGCAACAGGCGTGCGGCGTCGAAGCAGGGGTGCTTGCCTACAATCACTCGCAGTTCGAAGAGCGTTGAGCGGTCGAGCAATTCGGGGTGTGCTATGTAGTGTGCTATATCCATGAACTACCAGTTGGCTACCGCTGCATTGAATATCGATTCTACAATCTCCTTAATCATTTGGGTGACAAGCTCCTCCTGTACCGATTCGAGCGACTGCGATGCTTCGAAATCGCGCACGGCCGAGAATGTACGTTCGAAATCCTCGTCGTGGTTGGTGTTGTTGGTAAATCGTACGTTTACGGTCATCTTCAACTGCACCATAGACGAGTATCCATCGGATGATATCGATTTGTTGAACTGGTCATATGCTGTAATCTCGCCGGCCAGGTGCAGGTCGCCGCCGTTCTTCACCTGTACGAGCTTTGTCTGCTGCACAAAGACGTCGTTCAGCGTTTGGTTGAACATCTGTGCCATGGGACCCCACTGATATGCGGCTCGGTTCTGGAATGATTCCATTGATATGGTCTTCACCTTGGTGTAGTCGATGGATGCACCGGTGAGCTTGTAGCTTACCTTGCAGCCGCTGATGACGAGAATGGTCAGGAGTATGATTGATAAAATCCCCTTCTTGTATATTTTAGTCGAGTCCATATTCTTTTATTTTTCTATAGAGTGTGCGTTCCGATATATTCAATTCCTTTGCAGCGTCGCGTCTTTTTCCTCTGTGCCTGTCGAGGGCGCGCAGTATGGCCATGCGCTCCATGTCGTCGAGCGACAGTGTCTCTTCTATGTACTCCTCGGTTTCCATCACGTTGTGGTGCATGGCGTCGGGCTCTCGGCGTATCGAGGGTATGTGTATGGTGGGCTGTGACGGCGTTTTTTGTAGTTCTATTTCGTGTGTAGGGGTGTATATTGAAACCTCCTCTTTTCTTACACCGCCACCCGACATCAGTTCATCTACCCGTGCTCTGAGCTCCGTTATGTCGCGACGCATGTCGAACAGCACGCTGTAGAGAATCTCTCTCTCGCTTTCGAAGGTCTTGCCGCCACTGTGGTTACCCGACAGGCGTGCGGGCAGGTTGCTTCTGTTATTGTCGGGAAGATATTTTTTTATTGTTTCGCCACCTATTTCGCGCTGCATTTCAAGCAATGAAATCTGCTCGGCTACATTTTTTAGCTGTCTGATGTTGCCCGGCCATGGATATTCGAGTATGGCCTGCCTTGCGCTTTCGCTCAGTTGTATTTTGGGTACCGAGTACTTGGCTGCAAAATCCATGGCGAATTTCTTGAACAGCATCACCACGTCCTCGCCACGCTTGCGCAACGGGGGCACGTTGATGGGAACGGTGTTCAGACGGTAGTACAAATCTTCTCTGAAACGGCCTTCGCTTATGGCCTCGGGGATATTCACGTTGGTGGCGCAAACGATTCTTACATTGGTCTTTTCTACCTTGGACGAACCCACGCGAAGGAATTCGCCGTTCTCGAGCACGCGCAACAGACGAGCCTGAGTGGATATTGGCAGCTCGCCCACCTCGTCGAGGAAGATGGTGCCGCCATCAGCTTCGCTGAAATATCCTTTGCGCTCGCTTACGGCGTCGGTGAAGGCTCCCTTTACATGGCCGAAAAGCTCGGAATCGATAGTGCCTTCGGGTATGGCGCCGCAGTTTACAGCGAAATATTTCCCGTGCTTGCGTACACTGTTCTGGTGTATTATCTGCGGGAAATACTCCTTGCCGACACCGCTCTCTCCTGTGATGAGTACGCTCAGGTCGGTGTTGGCCACCTGTATGGCTATGTCGATGGCTCTTAACAGTTCGGGGTCGTTTCCTATGATGCCGAACTGCTGCTTGATGCTTTGTATCTTGGCTGAATCCATTGCTTTCTCGTTTCTCTGACAAAATTACCTATTTTATTCCAAAAACAAGCATTTGTGTCACATTTTTGTGTGTATGGCTACCTATTTCCGCTTGTTGGGGTGTGGTTATAGCGGGAAGAGCAGCGGCAACACGAGCACCATGATAATTCCCATTATAATCTGCAACGGCAATCCCACCTTTATATAGTCCATGAAAGTGTATTGTCCCGCAGGCATTACAAGGGCGTTGGGCGGTGTCGAGAAGGGCGATGCGAAGCACATGCTTGCTCCCAATGTTACGGCGAACAAGAATGGGGTGGGGTTTACTCCCACCTGCATGGCGCTGTGCAATGCGATGGGGGCAAAAAGCACCGCGGTGGCTGTGTTGCTTATGAACATGGTCATGAGCGATGTGGCGAAATATATTCCGGCCAGCAGTATGTGTGGTCCAAATCCTCCAAGGTTGTTTACCAAGGTGTTGGAGATGAATTCCGATGCTCCGGTTTTCTCGAGCGCCATCGACATGGGCATCATGGCTGCAATGAGCACAATCGATTCCCAGTTGATGGTCTTGTATGCCGCCTCGACGTTGCGGAAACAGCCTGTGAGTACCATCAATACGGCTGCAATCATCACTGCGGTTACGGGGGCTACGGGTATGAAATCGAATACCATCATGGCAACCATCAGCGCCATGATGGCTGCTGCTATGGGCGCTTTGTAGTCGAGCGTCACCTTGGCTGCCTCTTCCAAGGGGCGGCCTATTACCACCCACTCGGTGTCCTCGTTGCCGAGTCGTGCGATATTCTCCCATGAGCCCTGCACAAGCAATACGTCGCCGGCGTGTATGCGCTCGTCGGCGAAATCCTTCAGTATGTAATTGGTCTTTCGTCTGATACCCAATACGTTTAGGTTGAACTGCGCGCGGAATTCCGATTCGCGTATGGTGCTGTTGATGAGCTTCGACGATTGCATTACCACCACCTCGGCTATACCTATGTCGTAGAAATCGAGCCCCTGCTTCTTGCCACTGATTTTCTCCTCTTTGCTTACAAATTCCAACTGGCTGTCGTTGGCGAAAATCTTCGCATTTTCAGCCTCTCCGGTGATGTAGAGAATGTCGCCCGCTTCGATGGTTGTGGTGGGGCCGGCCATCTGCTGTGTAACGCTTTTTAAGAATCTGTGCTGTGTGGTTTCGCGGTTACGTATTTCGAAAATGTTCAAACCGTATTTGCTGCGCAGGTTGAGCTGGGCAATGCTTTTTCCGATGATGCTCGATTTCTCTCCCACTCTGAGCAGCGACAGGTTGTTCGAAACGCCATACTCCTTTACAAGCTCTTTTAGCGTTTTGCGCTCGTGCTTGTTCTTGTTTTTGGAGTCGTTCGATTTCGAAAGGTATATTTTGCTCAAGGGGATGAGTACCGCCATTCCCACCAGTACGCAGATGATACCCACGGGCAGGAACGAGAAGAACGACAACCCCTGGTAGCCGGCGTTTACAAGCGCGTCGTGTATGATGAGGTTGGGCGGTGTACCGATAAGTGTCATCATGCCACCCATGCTGCTGGCGAATGCGAGCGGCATGAGGAAACGGCTGGGCGAGATGTCGGCGCTCATGGCCATACTCACGACGATGGGTAGCAGCAGCGCCACGGTTCCGGTGTTGCTCACAAAACCGCCGATGGCCGAGGTTACAATCATTACAAGAATGAACAGACGCATTTCGCTCTTTCCGGCCAGTTTCAGTATCTTGGAGCTTATCATCTTGGCCAGTCCCGTCTGGAAAATGGCGCCACCCACGACGAATAGTCCAATCATCATGATTACCACCGAATTAGAGAATCCCGAAAGGGCTTCCGTGGGTGTAAGTATGCCGCTCAGCAGCAGGGCTATCAAGGCACATAATGCAACTACATCGGAACGTACTTTGCCGTTAACGAAAAAAACGATTGATAGAAGTAGAATGATTCCTGTTGTTATCACAATAGCAGTTATTTATAGGGTTCAATAATTAGGAGCTGCGTCGGTGCAACTCCTGTAAAATACTCTTTCGGACATCGGTTTGGGAAGCCTTAGGATTTTTTTATGAAAATTGACTGCAAATTTACTTAAAAAACGACGAAGTGACAATAGCTCCAAGCTTAATAATTGCAAAATTTTAATCCCCCTTTTCTCTTGCATTCAAAATATTAACGCCCGTTTGCGGTTGTACGGTTTATTTCTGTGTGCTTTGGTGTGGTAGTTTCATTTTTTCTGATTATCTTTGCGTGGCTTTCACGCGATGTGTGTGCGTGCGCGACATCCGTGGGGCTCATGTAAGAAAATATGTAAAACAAAATACGGGATTGGCCGGGCTTGGTCGGGTAGTGTGGCGGTTGGTGTCATGCGACAGATTGGCTTCGGGCGGTTCCAAAGATAAACATTTCGAAAATGGTTTACTTTTTTACCACTTCCAACAGTGGCATCATTGCAACAGCCACTGAAAAACCTTTGAACAACGAGGATATTGAAAAATTGTGCTGGCTTTATAGCGGTGCAACCCCGGTCGATGCACAGAGCGTCGAGGGTTGTTTCGTTGGCCCGCGTCGTGAAATGATTACTCCCTGGAGTACCAATGCTGTCGAGATTACTCAGAATATGGGTATCGAGGGCGTGCTTCGCATCGAGGAGTACTTTGCGGTTGCCGACGAGAACGCCGAGTATGACCCCATGCTCCAGCGTCTTTACAAAGGCCTCGACCAAGATGTCTTCACAGTTGATATCACTCCCAAGCCCATTGAGTTCATCGAGGATCTTGATAGCTACAACGAGCAGGAAGGTCTTGCGCTCTCGAGCGAGGAGATTGAGTACCTCCACAAGGTAGAGGGCGAGCTCGGACGTAAGCTCACCGATTCCGAGGTGTTCGGTTTCGCGCAGATTAACTCGGAGCACTGCCGTCACAAGATTTTCGGCGGTACATTCATCATCGATGGCGAGGAGATGCCTTCGTCGCTCTTCCAGATGATCAAGCGCACAACACAGGAGAATCCCAATAAGATTATTTCGGCCTACAAGGACAACGTGGCATTCGCACAGGGTCCCGTTGTAGAGCAGTTCGCTCCCGCCGACCACTCAATTTCGGACTATTTTGTAATAAAGGATATCGAAACAGTTATATCGCTTAAAGCCGAGACACACAACTTCCCCACAACCGTAGAGCCCTTCAACGGTGCATCGACAGGTACCGGTGGCGAGATTCGCGACCGTATGGGTGGTGGTAAGGGTTCATGGCCCATTGCCGGTACAGCTGTTTATATGACATCGTACCCCCGTACATACGACGACCGCAAGTGGGAGGATATGCTACCCGTTCGCAAGTGGCTCTATCAGACCCCTGAGCAGATACTTATCAAGGCATCTAACGGTGCTTCGGATTTCGGTAACAAATTTGGTCAGCCCCTTATCTGCGGTTCGGTGCTTACATTCGAGCACAAAGAGAACGAAGAGACCTATGGCTACGACAAGGTAATCATGCTTGCCGGTGGCGTGGGTTACGGTACACGTCGCGACTGCCTCAAGGGTGCTCCCGAGAAGGGCAACAAGGTCATTGTGATGGGTGGTGACAACTACCGCATCGGTCTTGGTGGCGGTTCGGTGTCGTCGGTTGATACAGGACGCTACTCATCGGGTATCGAGCTCAACGCCGTACAGCGTGCCAACGCCGAGATGCAGAAGCGTGCCTACAACGTGGTACGTGCGCTTTGCGAGGACGACAACAACCCCGTTGTTTCAATCCACGACCACGGTTCGGCCGGTCATGTAAACTGTCTTTCGGAGCTTGTAGAGGAGTGCGGTGGTCTTATCGATATGAGCAAGCTTCCCGTGGGCGACAAGACTCTTTCGGCCAAGGAAATCATCGCCAATGAGTCGCAGGAGCGTATGGGCCTTCTCATTAAAGAGAATGCAATCGAATATGTAAGAAAGGTTGCCGAGCGCGAGCGTGCTCCCATGTACGTTGTCGGCGAGACAACAGGCGATGCTCGTTTTGCATTCGAGCAGGCCGATGGCAAACGTCCTTTCGATCTCTCTGTCAGCCAGATGTTCGGCTCCTCGCCCAAGACATATATGGTCGATAGCACCAAAGAACGCCACTACAAGGACGTTGAATACAACGCCGAGGATATTAACGACTATCTTATAAATGTACTCCGCCTCGAGGCTGTTGCATGTAAGGATTGGTTGACCAACAAGGTTGACCGTTCGGTAACAGGTCGCATTGCACGCCAGCAGTGCCAGGGCGAGATACAGCTCCCCTTGAGCGACTGCGGTGTGGTAACCCTCGACTTCAGAGGCAAGAAGGGTATTGCTACATCTATCGGTCACGCACCTCAGGCCGGTCTTGCCGACCCCGCAAAGGGTTCAGTGCTCGCAGTAGCCGAGGCGCTCACAAATATCGTGCTTGCTCCGCTTGCCGATGGCCTTGAATCGATTTCGCTCAGTGCAAACTGGATGTGGCCCTGCCGTTCACAGGAGGGCGAGGATGCTCGTCTTTACAAGGGCGTAAAGGGCCTTTCGGATTTCTGCTGCGACCTCCATATCAACGTGCCCACAGGTAAGGACTCGCTTTCGATGACACAGAAATATCCCGACGGTACAAAGGTAATCAGCCCGGGAACAGTTATCGTTTCGGCCGGTGGCGAGGTTTCAGATATACGCAAGGTCGTTTCGCCCGTGATGGTAAACAACGCCAAGAGCTCGTTCTACCATGTAGATTTCAGCTTCGATGCATTGCGCCTTGGTGGTTCGGCATTTGCACAGACTATGAACTGTGTGGGTGACGATGTTCCCACGGTTAAGAACCCCGAATATTTTGCAGCAGCGTTCAACGCAGTGCAGATGCTCGTTAACGAAGGCATCATACTTGCCGGTCACGATATTTCGGCCGGTGGTCTCATCACCACACTCCTCGAAATGTGCTTCGCAAATGTAGAGGGTGGTATGGAGATCGATTTCAACGGCATTGCCGAGACCGATATCGTTAAGCTCCTCTTTGCCGAGAACCCCGGTCTTGTAATTCAGGTCGCCGATGCCGACAAGGCCAAGATGGAGGCTGTGTTCGAGGAGGCAGGTGTATGCTTCATGAAGATCGGTACTCCTTCGAAGAAACGCCAGATTGCAGTTGCACACAACAAGCGTACACGCCTGTTCGATATAGATTACATGCGCGATGTATGGTTTGACAGCTCATACCTTATGGATCGCAAGCAGAGCTTCCACGGCTGTGCCGACGAGCGCTTGCAGAACTACAAAAACCAGCCCTTGCGCTATCGCTTCCCCGCGGAATTCACAGGTATGCTTGCCAAGTACGGCATTGACGCCGACCGTCGCGAGAAATCGGGTGTACGTGCGGCTATCATCCGCGAGAAGGGTACAAACGGCGAGCGCGAAATGGCTTACGCAATGTATCTCGCAGGCTTCGATGTGAAGGATGTAACCATGACCGACCTTATCAGCGGTCGCGAGACACTCGAGGAGGTTAATTTCATTGTCTTCTGCGGTGGATTCTCCAATTCCGACGTTCTTGGCTCGGCTAAGGGATGGGCCGGTGGCTTCCTCTACAACCCCAAGGCGAAGGCTGCTCTCGACAAGTTCTATGCACGCGAGGATACCCTTTCGCTCGGTATATGTAATGGTTGCCAGCTGATGATGGAGCTCAACCTCATCAACCCCGAATTCGAGAAGAGAGGCTACATGCGTCACAATAATTCGCACAAGTTCGAATCTACATACGTGGGTGTGAACATTCCTCAGAACAACTCGGTGTTGTTCGGTTCGCTCTCGAACAGCCGTCTCGGCGTTTGGGTGGCTCACGGAGAGGGACGTTTCGAGCTCCCCTACGAGCAGGATAAGTACAACGTGGTAGCTAAGTACTCTTACGAGGGCTATCCCGGTAACCCCAACGGTTCGGACTACAATGTAGCTGCTCTTGCAAGCGCCAATGGCCGTCACGTGGCAATGATGCCTCACCCCGAGCGTGCAATCTTCCCCTGGCAGTGTGCCAACTATCCCGCCGATCGCTTGAGCGAGGATGTTACACCCTGGATTGAGATTTTCCGCAACGCCTACACATGGGTGGCTGACAAGGTTAAGTAATACCTTCCCCATATAGAAATATTCCCCGGTTGCTGTTGCAATCGGGGAATATTTATTTTAGCGAAGCTTCGCGCTATATATTATATATAGGAATAGCCGTGGCCGAATACCTTATTATATGTCGTTGCCGAGTATGCTCTCGAGCTCGTCGCGCCAGTCCTCGCCGTTTATAGCTTTCAGGGTTCTTATGCCCAATGCCTTGGCGGCCTCGATGTTCTTTTCGCCGTCATCTACAAAGAGTGTCTCTTCGGGTATCATGTTGCCATCGGCCATCATTTTCCTGTATATCTCGGCGCCGGGCTTTGAGCATTTCATCAGATAGCTCAGATATAGTTCGTCGAAGTAGTCGTCGAGCGATTTGCCTTCTTTCGTGAATTTCTCGGAACGTGCCCATCCCTGCAGGAACGGGTTGGTGTTGCTCAATACGCACAGGCGATATTTGCCGCGGTATTTTTGCAGGTACTCCATGAATTCGGTCTGCACATCGATGATAAATCCCATCCACGCATGCAGCGCCTCGTCGTAGCTTATCGTGCGACCGCATAACAGTCCCAGCTCCTTGGTGAATGTGTCGGCATCGATGTCGCCATTCTCCAACTGGAAAAATATTCCGGTCTGTTTGTAGGAATTCAAGTAGTTCTCTGCTCCACTCAATCCAAGCTCGGCAAATCGCGCAATGGCCTTGCCGGTATCTATCGAGGTGAGCACCCCTCCAAAATCAAATACTAAATTTTTTATCATAAAACATATTTTATTTCCACCTTCGCAAAGGTACTTATTTTGTGGTAACAACGGTGGTAAAAACCGTGTTTGTTACCCTAAAATGTGTCATTGTGCAATAAAAGCCACTTATGTATTGAAAATGATACGTAAAAAAGCTACATTTGTAGGATATAATTATTTTTGTGAATTATGGAGAATCTGGATGGACGATTGGTGATAGGTGTCTCTTCGCGAGCGCTTTTCGACCTTGAAAAAGAGAATGAGATATTCGTACGCGACGGAATAAAGAAATATAGGGAGTATCAAGAGCAGCACGAGGATGAACCGTTGGAAAAGGGTACGGCCTTCTACCTTGTGAAGAGCCTTCTCGAGCTCAACAAGCAGGCCAACCGCCCCATTGTCGAGGTGGTGGTGATGTCGCGCAACAGCCCCGAGACAGGCATGCGCATGCTGAAATCGCTCGATAAATACGAACTGGATATTACCCGCGTGGCCTTGTCGGGTGGCGAGTCGCTGTCGAAGTATCTGAAGGCATTTTCCATCGACCTGTTCCTGTCGAAGGACGAGCAGGATGTTCAGCGCGTGATAGATTCGGGCATATGTGCCTCGGCGCTCATCTACGCTCCTCCCACCGATTTCGACCCCGAGGACAGCCGTGTGAAAATCGCTTTCGATGCCGATGCCGTTGTCTTTTCCGATGAATCGGAGTGCCGCTTCAAACAGGAGGGCATGGAGGCCTTCTACAAATACGAGAAGGAGCATGCCGACGAGCCCTTGAAAGAGGGCCCGTTTGCCAAGTTGCTTATGAAGCTATCGGCCATTCAGGAGTGCTTCCCAACCTCTATCGAGCTATCGCCGTTGCGCTTGGCTATTGTCACATCGCGCAGTCTGCCATCGCACTTCCGCGTTATAAAAACCCTTCGCAAGTGGGGCGTCTATGTCGATGAGGCCTATTTCCTTGGCGGCTTGCGCAAGGATGAGCTGCTGAAGGCTTTCGGTGCTCACATCTTCTTCGACGACCAGGATACCCACCTTACCACTTCGAGCAAATATGTTCCCTCGGGCAAGGTGCCCTACTATTCGTCGTCGCAAATAAACGATGCTATTAAAAAGAACGAAGAAAATAAAGAACAGGAAAATGGCTGATAATTATCTGGATAAGAAACTCGAGGAGTACAAAAATCGCTCCCATGCAAGTGCTCCCGCGCGTCGTCAGGGCACGCTCGTGTCGTTACTTACGAAAAACAGAAGCTGTCGCGGCTACGATGAATCGTTCATCGTGCGCGACGACCAGCTGCGTAGCATTATAGAGGTCAACACCCTGATACCGTCGGCACGCAATCAGCAGGTGCTGCGTTTCCGTCCCGTAAACAGTAGCGAGGCCGCAAAAATATTGCCGCATATACGTTTGGGTGGTGCTTTGCCCGAACTGAAACTGCCCCTGCCGGGCACCCGTCCCAATGCCTTCATTGTAATATGTTCCACCGTCCCCGAAACGAAATATGTGTCGGTCGATATGGGAATCTCGGCCCAGAGCATGCTGTTGCGCGCCGTGGAGATGGGGCTTGCCGGAATATGTATAGGCGCCTTCGATAAAGAGGCTGTGAAGCAAGAGCTTGCGCTCGACCTAGAGCCATTGATGATTATTGCCATAGGTCGCAGTTGCGAGGATATACGTTTGGTCGAGATTTCCGAGGGCGATTCGCAAACCTATTATCGCCGCGAGGGGATACACTATGTGCCTAAGCTCAAGGCCGATGATTTGATTATAAAATAAGTATTATATGGATAAAATAGAATTGTTGATAATAGCGGTAGCTCTGTCGATGGACGCTTTTGCGGTGGCAATAGCCAAGGGTCTTTCCGTTCCTTGTATTAAGCCGCGCCACGCCATTTGTGTGGGCAGTTGGTTCGGTGGATTTCAGGCGTTGATGCCTCTTTTGGGATACTATTTGGGCGTCACTTTCTCGCGCCTTGTGTCGAGCATCGACCATTGGATAGCATTTCTCCTGTTGGGGCTCATTGGATTCAATATGATAAAGGAATCGCTCTCAGGCGAAAAGGTTACTCCCGACCCCGATTTCTCGGTGAAGACTATGTTCCTGATGGCGGTTGCAACCAGCATCGATGCACTTGCTGTCGGTGTGTCGTTTGCGGTGCTTTCGGTCGAAATATGGTCGGCAGTGGCCATCATCGGCATTACCACGTTCATCCTGTCGGTTGTGGGGCTTAAAATAGGCAACATTTTTGGTTGCCGTTACAAATCGAAAGCCGAATTTTTGGGTGGAGCCATTCTCTTGGCGCTTGGCGTGAAAATCCTTGTCGAGCACACCTGTTTGGCATAATTATCTGTCCTTTGTGGCAATATGTTTTTAGTAAATGGGCCTATGAAAAAACTATATTTATCGCTGTTGCTTGTTCTGGTGTCGATGTTTTCACATGCCGACAATCTGAAATTGTTCTACACCGCGCCCGCACGTACATGGGTAGAGGCTTTGCCCATTGGAAATTCGCGCCTTGGCGCCATGGTTTATGGCGGTGTGCAGCGCGAGGTGTTGAAACTGAACGAAGAGACATTTTGGGCGGGTGGTCCGCACCACAATAACAATCCGCTGCTGCGTGGCAAGCTGAGCGAGATACGTTCGCTCATTTTTAATAACCGTTTCGGCGAGGCGCAAGGGCTCATCGACAAGGTCGCTTTCACGGGGCAGCATGGCATGCGCTATCTTACATTGGGCGCATTGGCCATCGATTTTCCCGGACATGTTGCTGCCGGCGATTATCATCGCCAATTGGATATAAGCAATGCTACAGCCACCACGCAATACAAGGTGAACGGTGTAACCTATCGTCGCACCGTTTTTGCTTCGCTTGCCGACGATGTAATAATCATGCACATAGAGGCCGACAGTGCGCGAGCGCTCTCCTTCGATGTGTCGTACGACAGGCACGATTCGATGGTGGAGATTGATGGCTCGACGCTTATCATGCGTTGTGCCGGAGTGGAGCAGGAGGGTATTCCTGCCGCTTTGCGTGCCGAGTGCCGTGTGCAGGTCAAGAGCGACGGCAAGCTGCGCGCTACCGATTCCTCTATTAAGGTCAATGCTGCCACCAAGGCCGTTCTATACATTTCGGCAGCCACGAACTATGTGAATTACAACGATGTGAGCGCCAACGAGAGCAAGCGTGCTGCTACAATCCTAAAGCGAGCCACCAAGCGAAAATACGACGACGCATTGCAGGCCCATGTGACTGCATATAAAAAGCAGTTCGACAGGGTGGCTCTGTCGCTGCCCGTGAGCGAGGCCTCCAAAGCACCCACCGATGTGCGCGTGCGCAATTTTGGTAACGGCAAGGATAAAAGCCTGGCCGCACTGATGTTCCAATATGGTCGCTATCTGCTTATCAGCTCCTCGCAACCCGGTGGTCAGCCGGCCAATCTGCAAGGCATATGGAACGAGAGCATGAATGCTCCTTGGGATAGTAAATATACAATAAACATCAATACCGAGATGAATTACTGGCCGGCCGAGGTGACCAACCTTGCCGAGACGCACGAACCGCTCTTCTCTATGGTTGGCGACCTGTCGCAGACGGGTACGGCCACGGCGCGTACCCTGTATGGCGCGCGTGGATGGGTGGCCCATCACAATACCGACCTATGGCGTGTGGCCGGCCCTGTGGATGCTGCATACTACGGCATGTGGCCCAATGGCGGTGCATGGCTTGCCACACATTTGTGGCAGCACTATCTGTTTACGGGCGACAAGCATTTTCTTGAGCGTTACTACCCGGTGATGAAGGGATGTGCCGATTTTTATATCACTTCGCTTGTGAAGCACCCCGAGCATGGGTGGCTCGTTACGGCGCCCTCCGTTTCGCCCGAGCATGGATATGCCGGCCCTTCGATAACCGCAGGTTGCACCATGGACAATCAGATTGCTTTCGATGCCATGAACAACGTGCTTGTCGCCGCCTCTGTTTTGGGCATCGACAAGGAGTATCGCGACACCCTCTCGGCAGTAATCGCACAGTTGCCGCCCATGCAGATTGGTCGTCATAACCAGTTGCAGGAGTGGCTTGTCGATGCCGATGACCCGCGCAACGAGCATCGCCACATATCGCACCTCTATGGATTGTATCCAAGTAATCAGATATCGCCATATAGCAACCCCGAACTGTTCCAGGCTGCCCGTAACACCCTTGTGCAGCGTGGCGACAAGGCTACCGGCTGGAGCATAGGTTGGAAGGTTAATTTCTGGGCTCGCATGCTCGATGGCAACCACGCCTATCGCATCATAGAGAATATGCTCAATCTGTTGCCCGACGATAGCAAGCAACGCGAATATCCCGACGGTCGCACATATCCCAATCTGTTCGACGCCCATCCGCCGTTCCAGATTGACGGCAATTTCGGATTCACGGCGGGTGTAGCCGAAATGCTTTTGCAGAGCCACGACGGCGCTGTGCATCTGCTTCCGGCGCTTCCCGATGCGTGGGATAGCGGCTCGGTGAAGGGGCTTGTGGCGCGTGGCGGTTTTGTGGTCGATATGTCGTGGAGCGGTGGCCAGCCCGACAGCGTGCGTGTGGTGTCGCGCATTGGTGGCGTGCTGCGTCTGCGTTCATACACCCCGCTCAAGGGCGCTGGGCTTGTTCCCGCACAGGGCGATTGCCCCAATTTGCTGTATGCGCCTGCATCGGTGGCTTCTCCCATCGTTTCCAAAGAGATTGTGCCTCAGCAGCCCAAACTATACAAGGTGTTCGAATATGACATCGCCACCCGCGCCGGTGAGGAGTATATATTCACGCGATAGCACTTTGGAATGCTACGGGATAAGCAGTTCGCCTGCTGATATTGGGGTGTTGTATTCCATTTTGGTGCTTTCCACTATGGGATAGCTTACTCCGTTGTATAGGAATAGATTGCGGCACGAATTCAGCAACCCTGTGGCGTTGTCGAAATGCCCCTCTATTATCAATGTGCCACCCTCGATGCTTGTTTCGTGGCGCAGGGTGGTGTTGTGCTCGTTGTTTTCTATTTTAATATCTGTGTAGTCCGAGAATTTTTCGAGCACGTTTTCCATTTTTATGAGCCCCTTCAAACCGGTGGGACTCTTTTTTATTCCCTTATATAGCAATTCTTTATTTTTCCACATGTAAACGCTGTCGTTTACAAAAATGTTACACACCTTTATGCTGTCGAAATCTATATCAACCCTTTGTATGATGTTTCCTTCGCTTTGAATACATCTGTACTTGCATTTTGCCGGTTCGCCCGTCGATGAGCACTCTACATAGTCGGGGCTTGCCGAATTTACGCGCGCATCAAATTCCAGACAGATGGTGCTTACTTCCCTTATGGCTTTTATGGCATGGGTTATTATATCCTTTGAACTCATTGGCGATGCGTTTGCTACGTTCGGGCGTAACGGGTTGAACCCCATTATCAGCAGAATGGCTATCGCAGCCGCTATTACCGATACCTGTACCACCCGTCGTTGTTTTTTGCTCCTGTTATTCACTTTTTTCAGTATCATCGTGTGGTTCAGATGTTTTGGGGTCAGCAGCTCTATAATCCTACGTTCTTTTTCGTTGTTTATGCAGTTAAAATCCTTTTCCATAATATGTTGTAGCTAAATGGTTATATATCGGCTTTCTCTATCTCTTTTCTAAGTTTTTCTATACCATACTTGAAACGCGATTTTGCAGTGGTTATAGGTATTTTCAATATGTCTGCAATATCGACGAAGGTTCTGTTTCCATGTATGTGCAATCTTATAACCTCGCTCTGTTCATCGGGTATTATGTCGAGTAGTGTATTTATGAGATTGAATTCCTCTTCGATGTTCCTGGGCTCCGTTTCAGCGATATTGGTGAGCTCTGTACCCTCTATGCTGATAGTATTATTTTGTTGGCGTTTGCGTAACAGCAGGGTGCAGTTGTTCGATAGGGCGCGGTAAATGTAACTTTTAAGGTTCTCTATCTCATTCAATTGTTCACCTTTAGAGTACATGGATAAATATAGATTTTGTATAATGTCTTCTGCGTCCTGCTTGTCTCCAAGGCGGTAATAGGCATAACGATAAAGGTTCTTCAGTTCATTTTCTATCGTTTCGGTTAGTTTAATGGTTATTTTTTTCTTGAAAATCATAGATTCATTTTTTACGTTTCTATCAATATGATGTTCAGTGATACAAAAAGACGTAAAAATAGGTTTGTTTTTTATAAAAAATATAATCTATACGTGTCGCTTCATTTCGGCATACAAACCTAAATCCAATTCTGTTGTTATTAGTCAGTGAAGCGCATTGCGCAAATTAGTTATCAATTTTTTAATAAACAAGATTATGACAGCACCATTAAAAGGAATCAGAGTAATCGACTGGACACAGGTACAGTCCGGTCCTTCGTGTACACAAATGCTCGCGTGGTTGGGCGCCGATGTTATCAAGATTGAACGTACCGGAGTGGGCGATCCTACACGCACCGAGTTGCTCGACAAGCCCGGCCTCGATGGCATCTACTACCTGCAGCTCAACTGTAACAAACGCTCTATCGAGCTCGATATGAAGACTCCCGAGGGCAAGGAAATCCTAACCCGCCTGCTGAAGACGGCCGATATTTTCGTCGAGAACCTTCACCCCGGTGCAGTTGCCAAGCTGGGCTTCTCGTGGGATGAGGTACACAAGATAAATCCTCGCGTGATTTATGGAACCATCAAGGGGTTCAATGACGATTCTCCCTTTGCGAGCGTAAAGGCATTCGAGCCCGTGGCACAGTGTGCGGGCGGTGCGGCTGCAACCACCGGCTGGTGGAAGGGCGAGTACAATATCCCCACGCAGTCGGGTGCAGCGCTTGGCGATAGTAACACAGGTATGCACCTGCTTATAGGTCTGCTTGCGGCTCTCATGCAGCGCGAAAAGACCGGCGAGGGATGCTTCGTGGAGCAGTCGATGCAGGATGCGGTTATCAACCTCTGCCGCATAAAGCTACGCGACCAGCAGATACTGGAGCACACCGGCGTGCTGAAGCATTTGCCGCAGTATCCTAAAGAAAAATTCGGTAACACCGTTCCCCGCGGCGGTAACGTCGAAGGTGGTCAGGTGCTTGGTTGGTGCTATCGTTGCAAGGGATGGGAGAGCGATCCCAATGCCTTTGTATATATTGTGCTGCAGAACGAGGAGAAACCCTTTGCCGATGCTTGCCGTGCGATTGGTAAGCCCGAATGGATTACCGATCCCAAATACAATACACCGGCTGCACGCAACGAGGTCAAGGAGGAGATTTATGCCGCCATCGAGAAATTTACCATGACCAAGGACAAGATAGAGGTAGTGCGCGAGCTCGGAAAGGCCGGCGTACCCTGCGGCCCCGTCCTCAGCATGCTCGAGATAGAGAACGACGAGTCGTTGCGCAAGTGCGGAACCATTGTAGAGGTTGACCAGCCCAAGCGCGGTAAGTTCATCACCATTGGTTGTCCTCCCAAGTTCTCGAACTACAAACCCGAGGTGAAGGCGGCTCCTCTTTTGGGCGAGCACACCGACGAGGTGCTCAAGGAGATAGGCTATACGCCCGCCGAAATAGCACAGCTTCGTAGCAAACATGTCGTATGCAAATAAAAATGATATTATGACAACCGGACAAGATAATCTAACAGATGGCATGCACCTGATGGTGGATGCACTGAAGAAAAACGGAGTGGAAACGATATTCGGCGTTGTTGGTATTCCTGTTACCGACCTTGCGCGTCACGCCCAAGAGGTGGGCATACGCTACATTGGTTTCCGCCACGAGCAGTCGGCGGGCAATGCAGCCGCCATCAGCGGATTCCTTACCAAGAAACCCGGCATTTGCCTCACCGTGTCGGCGCCGGGCTTCCTGAATGGCCTCACCGCTCTTGCCTGTGCCACCATAAACGGTTTCCCCATGATACAGATAAGCGGCTCGAGCAACCGCAATATCATCGACCTGCAACAAGGCGATTACGAGGGGCTCGACCAGATGAATGTGGCAAAGCCGTTTGCCAAGGCGGCCTATCGCATCAACCGTCCCGAGGATATTGCCGTTGGCGTGGCGCGTGCCATACGCACTGCGGTGTCGGGACGTCCCGGCGGTGTCTATCTCGATATAACCACTGCCATGCTCTCGGCAACCATCGACGCCGATGTTGCGGCCAAGTCCCTCTTTGTTCCCGTGGATCCTGCCCCCAAGCAGATACCCTCGAATAGTGCCGTGGAGCGTGCCATGCGCCTGCTTGCACAGGCCAAGAAGCCGCTCATAATCATAGGCAAGGGTGCCGCATATTCCCAGGCCGACGAGGCTGTGAAAAATTTTGTCGAGAAGAGTGGCATTCCATACCTTCCCATGTCTATGGCCAAGGGATTGCTGCCCGACAACCACAAGCAGTGTGCCGCTTCGGCGCGTGGCTATGTGCTTGGTAACGCCGACGTGGTGATGCTGCTTGGTGCCCGACTGAATTGGTTGCTCACCCATGGCAAGGGAAAAAAGTGGAACCCCGATGCGCAGTTCATTCAGCTCGATATCGATGCCACCGAGATTGACAGCAACCGCCCGATAGCTGCCCCCGTGGTGGGTGACATCGGCTCCTCGCTGTCGCTCATGCTCGACAAGCTGAGCAGTTACCCCATGCAGCCATGCAAGGAGTGGTGCGATGCCATCGACAAAATTAAGAGCGAGAACAGCACCAAAATGGCAACCAAGCTTAGCAGCACCTCTCAGCCAATGAACTACTTCAATGCTCTGAAGGCTATCAGCGATGTGCTCGACAAGCATCGCGACATATATGTGGTCAACGAGGGTGCAAATACGCTCGATGATACCCGCAACGTCATCAATATGTACCATCCGCGCCGTCGTCTCGACTGCGGCACATGGGGTGTCATGGGTGTGGGAATGGGCTATAGCATCGCTGCTGCCGTCACCGGCAAGCGCCCGGTAATAGCCATCGAGGGCGACAGTGCGTTCGGTTTCAGCGGCATGGAGGTAGAAACCATCTGCCGTTACAAACTGCCTGTGACCATCGTTGTCTTCAATAACAACGGCATATATCGCGGCACCGACAAGAACCTCGGCGGTGGCAGCGACCCTGCGCCCACGACACTAACCATTGGCGCTCGTTACGACAAGATGATAGAGGCCTTTGGAGGCGCTTCGTTCAATGCCACCACCCCCGAGGAACTGCGCACGGCGGTCGAGGGTGGCCTGCAGTCGGGCAAGCCCACGCTCGTCAACTGCGTGATAGATCCATCGGTGGGGCTCGAAAGCGGTCACATAGGTAATCTTAATCCCAAATCAACCATTAAGAAATAGTGTATGATTGATATTCTTATAAAAGATATTCTCCCGATTTTTGTGATTATGTTCCTTGGATATGCATCGGGAAAGAGCAAGGTGTTCAGTTACGAGAATGCTCAGGTATTCAATAAACTGGTGTTGAACTATGCCCTTCCGGCCGCGCTCTTCATTTCCATTGTGAAGGCCGACAGGACGATGCTTTTCAACGACCTGAAGCTCACGATCATCAGCCTTGTGATTATAACGGGAGTATTTCTGTGGTCCTACTTCTCGTGCTACAAGTTTTTCAAGCACACGAAGAGCGAGGCGGCTGTGTGTGCCCTCATTTCGGGTTCACCCACCATCGGCTTCCTGGGATTTGCGGTGCTCGAGCCTATCTATGGAGCAACTGCAAGCACGGGATTGGTGGTTGCAATCATCTCCATTGTGGTGAATGCCATAAACATCCCCATTGGTATGGCGCTAATGAATGCTGGTGGCACTCAACAACAGGGTGGCAAAAAGAGCAACCCGGTGCTCAGCGCGCTTGCCGAGCCGGTCTGCTGGGCTCCTATTTTGGCGGTGATAATGGTGCTGCTTGGCATTAAATTCCCCACCATCCTCGACCCCAACTTCGAATTGATTGCCAAGGCCAATGCCGGCGTAGCTGTCTTTGCGGCCGGTCTTACGCTGTCGGGCATGAAATTCCAGATGGATAAGGAGGTTGCCTATAATGCCATTGTGAAACTGGTGGTAATGCCCGGTCTGCTGTTGCTCGTGGGCTGGATATTCGGAATGAAGGCCGATAATTTGCAGATGATGGTTTTGGCCGGCGCTTTGCCTCCCGCCTTCTCGGGTATAATCATCGGCAGCCGCTATCAGATGTATGTACGCACCGGTACATCTTCCTTGGCGTTCAGTATATTCGCTTTTATTGTAGCTGCGCCGCTGTGGATATGGATTGCCCGTATGGTGGCGTCGTAAATATGAATGAAAAATGGAACCGACTAATTTCGGTTCCATTTTTCATTGTTTCAATATCTCGCAAGTGCATTGTTTACGGCTGCCAAATATTTTTCGGCGGTCGATGCCTTGCTTATGGCCTTGCGGTCGCGCTTTTCCATGTCGGGTAACAGATATTCCCAGTAGGGCTTCATTTTGCTAAGTATCTGTGTGTTGCCTTGCAGACGTGGTGACATGGCATCGTAGAATCGGTTGTGGAATGTGGATAGCTGCGATGCCTTTTCGCCGTGCGAAAGGGTGCGTTTCTCCTTGTACTCCTTTCCCATTGCGGGGTTGGCCAGCAGACCGCGTCCAATCATCACACCCTCGAGTCGTGGGAAGCGTGTGGTTATGCGGCATATATCATCGGTCGATGTCAGGTCGCCGTTGTAAACGAGCGGGTGGCGGCACTCCTCGTGGAACAGCGCGAATTCTTCTACATCGGCAGCGACCTTGTACTGTTCGCGTCCCAAACGAGGGTGCATTGTTATGCGCGATAGCTTTGTGTCGTTCAGGATGGGCAATATGTGGCGCCACTCCTCTTTGCTGTCCCAACCCAAGCGCATTTTCACCGAAAAGGATATTTCGGGGAATTTTTCTGTCGCCTTCATCAGCGCGGCAACCTCGTCGGGGTAGGGGAGCAGTCCGGCACCGTGGTGCTTGCGCACCTGCAGTGCGAACGAGCAGCCCATGTTTATGTCTATCTCGTTATATCCTTCTCCGGCGATATATTCAACGATGGGCGTGAGCTCCTCGGGGGTGGCTGCAATGAGCTGCGGTATCAGGTGGGCTACGCTGTTGTTCTTTTTTTCTACATCGCGCATGTCCTTGCTGCGTATGACGCCTTTTTCTATTCTAAGGAATGGGGTTACATATGTGTCTATCCCGCCAAACACTTCGCTGTGTATGTTGCGCCATGTGGCTTCGGTAAATCCCTGTAGTGGTGCTGCAAATATCTTCATATTTAATAGTTCTCTTTTATATATGTGAGCGTGCCTACTCGGCCTCGTTGCAAAGATAGATATTTTCTATGGTAAACGGAACCCCTCCCGTTGTCCAGAAACCGATAATATGCACATGCTCGGCTGCAAACCTCTTCGATTTATCTCTATTTCTCGCAATCTGCTCGGTGGATATGACCAAGCGCTTTTTGTCGTTAAAATCGAATGTGGCACAGTCGCTCCAGTAGTTGTTCTCGTCGAACAGGCGGAACGACAGTGCAGCGCCTTCGCCGCCGCTTATCTCCACCACCAGATATTTGTAGCGGGTAAGGTCTATTCCGTTGTCGTATCGCCAGCCCGCAAAACCATATTTGCCGGTGGTTACAGTGCGGCTCTTCTCGTCGAATGTGCCACGCTCCCAAATGGATGGGTTGAATTCGCCCTGAAGCAATGGGAATGTGGTGGCGGTTATCTCCATGGTTGCGCTCTGCTGTTCGCCGCGTGCCCCTTTGTATTTTGCCGTCACCTGCGTCTTTCCATCCTTCAGTGCGGTCAGGCGGCCGTTCGACAGCGATATTATCTCCTTGTCGTAGTCGCTGTATGTGGCCAACGAAGATATGTCGGCGGTGTGCCCGTCCTTATAGGTGGCGGTAAGCTCTATGGCGCGTGCGCTGCCTGTGAGCAGCGTGGTTGCGTTGCCTTTGGCGAATTCTATTTTCTCTACGCTAAGCGATTCCTCGCTGTACCCTTCGAAGTGGTCGTCGTAGAAGATGCCCTCTTCGAACCGTGGCTCGGTGCTGAACCAATCGACATCGATGTGTCCGCCCAACCCTTTTGTTGCGTAGTTGAATATGGCAAATTTGTTCCCCGTAAACACTGAAAGGTCGTATCGCATGGTGAATTCCGCACCGAATTCCTTGTATGTGGTGTTGTCGGTGCTGTAGTAGAAGCGTGCCTTGCTGCTACTATAGTCTGTCACTATGCGCAGGTAGAGCGTGGTGGCTTTTATGCGTTCGCCCATGCTCTCGGTCTTGTCGTTTTTGCGTAGCGATAGGGTGGAGTGCATGATGTATCTTTTTCGTCCTACCTGCTTGACGGCTATGAACGCCGATGGGTCTTGCATTACGGCAAGGCCGGCAATGTCGCCATCCTTCATCTTGGATATATCCATTGCGATGGTGCCGTATGTAAGGCCGTCGCTGTGGTGGTAACCAAGAATGCGCTGTGTGAGTGTGTTGCGTGCGCTGTACAGGTTGTCCGTTACGCTTGCCGTATATAGGCGCAGATAGCCGGGGCGTTCGGTGAGCGACCATCGGCTGTTGTCGCTGTTGTGGTTCCATCCCCATTGCAATCCCATGTCGTAGTGGCGGAAATTGTCGTTGGTGACAAGTCCGTTGTTCCTGTATTCCTTTAGCGATGGCTTTCTGTATATCTCGCTCTTGTCGCTGTTTACCTGAATGGCGGGCCATCCATCCTTCCATTCTACGGGCAGCAGATAGGGCATGCGGCCATAGGCGCCACGGTCGGCAAAAAGCATTGTCCACCACTCGCCGCCCTCGGTGTTTATAAGTGCTCCTTGGTGGATATTCCTATCGTCGAGCAGAAATTTTTCTTCGTATGGGCCGAATATGTTTTTCGAGCGGAATATGGTCTGGTAGGCTGGTACGCCGCCATATGTGGCATATATGTAGTAATAATCGCCTATTTTGTAGAGGCGGCTTCCTTCGAGGCCGGGCTTTACGCTCTGTTTGGCCACTACGCGTTCTTCTATTTTATTGAAATGCTTATCGACCTTGGCTATGCGTATGTTGTCTATGCCATGTGCAACGTATATGTCGTCGCCATCGAACAGCACACCGCAGTCGTAGTAGCCGGTGGCGAGCTTGCGCTTGTTCCACGGGCCTTTAATGTTGTCCGATGTGAGTAGGTAGCTGCCCTCGTCCAGTGTGGTGAAAAGGATATAGTAGATACCTTTGTTATATTGCAATGCGGTGGCCCATTGTCCGTGGCCGTAGCGCTGTTTGCCGTTCTCCAGGTTGTATGCCTCGCTCTTTTCTATCGATTCGAGCGGGTTGTAGCAGTATTCCCAGTGGACGAGGTCTTTCGACTGCAATATGGTGGCACCGGGGAATATGTGCATGGTGGTGGATATCATGTAGTATGTGTCGCCTACGCGTATCACATCGGGGTCGGGGAAATCGCCGAATATCACCGGGTTGGCGAAGCGGTGGGCGTCGCAGTCGGCTGTCGATGTGCGGGTGAACGCTTTGCGAGGGTAGTGGCTCTTGGCATACTCCTTGTACCAATGGTATATGGGCCAGGGACAGGCCTCGGGGTCGTTCAGGAATGTGTAGTTCCCGTCTTTTGCCGGTTCGTCCTTGAAGGCCGCAAGGTGCTCGGGCGATGTGAACAGCAACCAGCTTACATTTCCTGCATCGTCGGTTATCTTCTTGAAATTGGCGCCGAAATTGCCGTCGCCGGCTACGCCTGTATGTGCCTTGCCCCACGAGGCATTATATTTTTTGTCGGCCCAGTCCATTTCGGTAATCATCACCGGCGCAAAATCGGCAACGGGTTGCACGTCGGCTTGCCAGCCTCGCGAGAAGGCTTCGTAGTTGTGGCTGCTTCCGAACCATCCGGGATATATGTGCACTGCATAGCCTATGTTCTCGCCCTTGATGGGGTAGTCGGCATATCCGGCATATTTCGATTGGTAGCCGAGGCCGGGTATCCATAGTATGTTATTGCATCCTTGCGCGCGCATGCTATCTGTTATCTCCTGAAAATAGATGCTCAGCTGCTCGAAGTGCGCTTTGGCGTTTCCGCCGACCGTACCGTCGCTTCCAACTATGTTTATAGGTTCGTTGGCAAGCTCAAACATGATGTTGGGGTGGTTTTTCAGCTTGTGGTGCTGTGCCACGTGGCGCCATACTTTTATCAGATACTTCTGATAGTAGTCGCCAACGGCTATCTTTTCGGGACACACCCCGGGCGGGCGCATCACCACGTAGAGCCCTTTAGATATGGCATATTCGGCCATGGGGATGAAGACCTCGTCGAGGTATTTTGTGAAACGGTTGAAATCGAATGCCGAAATGTCGTTCTCGCCCTTCACGCGGCGTCCGGGTATGTTCGACCAATAGGGGTCCATGTGCATGCGTACGAAGCTCATTTTCCAACCGGCCGACATGATGCCGTCTATGATACGTTTATTATAGCCGAGGCAACCCTCTACATCGTAGTTGTTCCATCGACGCCCCTGTTCGTTGAACCATGGACTGAAGGTCTGGGCGTAACCGTGTAGCTTGACGATGTTGCCGTTCTCGTCTTTCAAGTGCTTGCCATCTACCTTCAGGCGTGGCATCTCCATACCCTCCCATGCATGCAGTTTGTTGCATGTGAGCAGCAATGTGATTAAAATCAGTGTGTGGATAGTTGTTTTTAGCATGGTGCTTCTTGTTGTTTACTACTATTATTCGCAAATATAGCTACAAACGAGCGAGAAAAAACGAAGCAGGCTTTAATATTTTGGTGAACGGCCAAAAAATATCTCCAACGTCTGTAATATCCAAAAAATGGAGTGGCTATATGGCTCGGTTGCAATTTATTCCCTATCTTTGCAGCTTCTTTGCGGCAGGCGCGCTATGTCTGCTATATTATTGTAGAAAAAATGGAAAAACAACATATAATCAAATTGACCGATGCGGTTGCGCGTAATCCTTTTGTGCGATTGAACGGGCCCGCTTCGGCGCTTTTTTCAGCTGGCGAGCACATTGCAATAGTCGCTCCAAACGGTGCGGGAAAAAGCCTTTTTGTGGATTTGCTTACGGGTAAATTTCTTCTGCGCGAGGGTTCGTTGGAGTATGATTTCCGTCCCTCCGACACCAATTATGCCTATAGGAATATAAAATATATCACCTTCAGGGATACGTATGGTACTTCCGATTTCTACTACTGTTATCAGATGCGTTGGAACCAGACCGAACAGGACGATGTGCCCGAAGTGGGCGATTTTCTCAATACCATTCCCGAGGGCGAGACTCGCGACAAACTATTCCGTATGTTCGAAATAGAGCCCATGCTTGCCAAGAAGGTTGTTCACCTGAGCAGTGGCGAGCTTCGCAAGATGGAGCTTGTGCACAACCTCTCTTTGTCGCCCCGTGTGCTCATCATGGATAATCCTTTCATCGGGCTCGATGCATCGACACGCCGTCAGTTGTTCCTGCTGCTCGAAGAGCTTTCGCACAGCGAATCGTTGCAGATTGTTCTTGTGCTGTCGATGATGGAGGATGTCCCCGATTTCATCACCCATGTAATTCCGGTTGCCGATGGGGTGGTGGGCGAAAAGCAGACGCTGGCTCAGTATCGCGATGCTTTTGCCAAGCTCGATGCCGAGCGTGTGGTTGCCGACGAGGCGCTCTTTGCCTCCATCGAGCAGCGCATAGCCGAGCTTCCCTATAAAAATGTGAACTATGTGTCCGAGGAGGTCATCAGGTTCAATAATGTGAATATCAGATATGGCGAGCGTACCATACTGAAGGATTTGAACTGGACGGTGCGTCGTGGCGATGTGTGGGCGTTGTGTGGCGAGAATGGTTCGGGTAAATCTACCCTGTTGAGCCTTGTGTGCGCCGATAATCCGCAGGCCTATGCTTGCGACATAAGTCTTTTTGGTCGCAAGCGCGGTACGGGCGAAAGTATATGGGAGATTAAAAAGCACATAGGTTATGTAAGCCCCGAAATGCATCGTGCATATATGAAGGATATGCCGGCGATTGAGATTGTTGCCAGTGGATTGCACGATACGGTGGGCCTCTATCGTCGCCCCCATCCCGACCAGATGGCCGGTTGCGAATGGTGGATGGATGTTTTCGGCGTTTCGCACTGTAAGGACAAGAGCTTCATGCAGTTGTCGAGCGGCGAGCAGCGTCTGTGCCTGTTGGCGCGCGCCTTTGTGAAGGACCCTGAGCTGCTTATTCTCGACGAGCCTCTGCATGGCCTCGATACATTCAATCGTCGCAGGGTGAAACGAATAATAGAGGCCTTCTGCCGTCGTCGCGACAAGACGCTCATCATGGTTACCCACTACAACAGCGAGCTTCCCACGACGGTGACCGATACCATCGTGCTGAAAAGACATTGATAACCTTGCGATTCCGATATAAATCCGTTGCGCTATTTAGCGCAACGGATTTTTTTGTTCCTACGGCTGCGAACATTGGTGTGGGGTGGTTGTTATATATGTCGTATGTCTGTTTTTAAGTGTGGATCATGAGATATTTATTTATAACCATATTTGCAATTTTGTTGTTTGTTATGTTTACATTCGCTCAGAAAAAGTATCCCAATGCAGCCGAGTCGGTTCCTAGCGTCACGGGCTATATGCAGGGCTTCCCGCCCGATACGGCCTTTGCCATTTCGGCACGCGACGGCTCGTTTTTCAAATTCCCGGCCTTAAGGTATAGCGTGGTTCACATGCGCGAATTTATGCCTACAATAAATGTGCCGCGCGGAAACATGGTGCCCGTGTCCCATTTCGATTACGAATTGGACGACGAAATCGATTCGTTGACGTTTCTGCCAACGGGCGGCGACCGCAAAGTCACTTGGCGCGAGTCGCTCGACCTTAATTACACCGATGGTATAATCGTTCTCCACAAGGGCAAGGTGGTTTACGAAAAATATTTCGCCGAGCTTACCCCCGAGCGCGTCCATGCTGTGATGTCGGTCACAAAATCTTTTACCGGATTGCTGGCGGCTGCCCTTTATGCCGAGGGAAAGCTCGACCCCGCAAAGCTTGTCCGCGACTATGTCCCCGAACTGGCCGCCTCGGGGTTTGGTGATGCAAGGGTGCGACAGCTGATGGATATGACGACGGCACTGAAATATAGCGAGGATTATTCCGATCCTATGGCCGAGGTGTGGGATTTTTCGGCAGCCGGTAATCCTATGATATCCCATAGTGGCGGGATAGATGGTTACTACAAATATCTCGAAACGGTGCAGAAGAGTGGCGAACATGGCAATGTGTTCGGCTATCGCACGGTCAATGCCGATGCCTTGGGATGGGTGCTTGCCCGCATAACCGGAAAGTCCGTTTCGCAGTTGCTCACCGAATATATCTGGTCGCGTATGGGTATGGAGCAGGATGCCTATTACCAGGTCGATGCCTTGGGTGTCCCCTTTGCCGGCGGCGGTCTCAATGCCTCGCTTCGCGACCTTGCACGCGTCGGCGAAATGTTGCGCAATAACGGAATGTGGCGTGGTGAACGTATTTTGTCCATTGGCGCTGTCGAGGATATTCTTCACGGCGGCAACCGGCAAGCCTTTGCGTGCTCCGAACAGGCCAAAACCCTCAAAGGGTGGAGCTATCGCAATATGTGGTGGATTACCAATAACAGCCATCACGCCTACATGGCACGCGGCGTTCACGGGCAAGCCATATACATCGACCCCGTGGCCTCCATGGTTATAGTGCGACTGGCCTCCACCTATCTGTCGAGCAACATACTTATCGATCCACTTTCGTTGCCGGCCTACGAGGCTGTAGCCGAATATTTAATGCTGAAAGGCGGCGATTAAGCACTTTTTTTCATGAAAAACTTATATTTCAGAAGAAAAATACCTGTAGTTCAGTCTATTAAACGAAATCTTTCGCTCAAAACCCATCTATATATATTATATATATAAGGTATAAGGAAATTAACCGAGTTATTAACAATTTTATGTTAATAACTTTCGATGTACTCTAATACGTTGTGTCACATAATGTTATCTATAAAGTGTAAAAAATCCTATAAAATTTTCTTGCAAAAAGTTTTGTAGTTCGAAAAATTGCCGTACCTTTGTACTCGCTTTCGACAAGGAACACAGTTCACACGAAAGCGATACGATCCTTGAAAACATTCCATACAGACATAGCAGTACAGCGGTCTTTGTTTGTTTTAATATGAATAAAGATTGTACAAATTATACAGGAACAAAAATACGAACCGTCAATACAAAGTATTAACCAACCTGATAAATTGAATCCGGCCAGTCAAAAGACACTTCGATCGCTTTGCGATCATACAAAAATAAAAATTTACAACGAAGAGTTTGATCCTGGCTCAGGATGA
>JAFYOS010000028.1 GCA_017560125.1 Bacteroidaceae bacterium
CGTGTCTGAGCATACAACAACAATTACCTATGGTGAATCGAGCAACGACATCACTGTAACTATTCCCTACCTCTACGATTTTAAGCTTAAACCTACATTTACAGTGCCTTCGGGTTGTACCGTTACTGTAAACGGAGTGGTGCAGAAGAGTGGCGAGAGCGAGGTCGATTTCTCTAAACCTGTTAATTACGTCGTTACCGACGCTGCAGGCGATTTCCGCAAATATACCGTAAAGGTACAGAATACAGGCCTTCCCGTGGTGGTGCTTAAACACTCTACATCCGGTGATTTTAGCAAGAAAACAACAGGAGGATTCTTTGGAATTGGCGCTACAACGCTCAATCAGTTTGTTGATTTTTGGGTTCGAGGTAAGGATACTGAATGGGTAGAGGATGACCAAATGACAGTCTATAACCCCGACGGCTCTATAGATATGCCTACAACTCTCTGTGGAGCCCGTTTGCGTGGTAATACCACACAGGCATATCCTAAGAAACCGTTTGCTATAAAGCTTAAAACAAAACAGAGTGTGCTTGGCTTGCCCGCACATAAACGTTGGGTGTTGCTTGCCAACTGGCTCGACCACTCTATGATTCGTAACACCGTTGCATTCGATATTGCTCATATTATTGAGGCTGCATGGAGAAACGAAGGCCTCAACGCCGGTATTCCTTGGAATGTTCACGGACAGAATGTGGAATTGGTGGTGGTTGATAAGGATGGCGATGCTCACCATGTGGGTAACTACTTCTTGTGTGAGCAGATTAAAATCGATGGTGATCGTTTGGATATAAAAGACCCCTACGAGGATGTGGTTAAGAAACAGGGTAGTGCTTCGTTTGCAGACTGTGGATATCTGTTTGAGTGCGATAACAACTACGACGAGGATCAGCAGTTTATTACATCTAAATTTTCTGTGCCTTTCATGTTTAAAGACGCAGTAAGCGATGATATTTTGACTGCGGTTAAAAATAAAATCAATGGCATTGCGAATAATATAGGCAACGGTAAGTACACCGAGGCGTATAAGGATTTCGATATCTATTCGGCTATCGACCAGTTCCTTATCTTCGAGCTTACAATGAATCGCGAGTATGTCGATCCCCGTTCGGTTTATTACTTTATGGATGGTAACGGCCCCTTGTCGGCAGGTCCTGTATGGGACTTCGACCGTGGTACTTTCCACAATCCAACAAAAGCAAAAGACCTTGGTGGTGATCGTATTAAGCAGTACGAAGGCTGGATTTGTTTGTCGGCCAACCCTAAGGATAATTTGAGCTCTTCAAAACTTGAGAATGCTTCGTCGTGCGTGTTCTATCCCCAGTTGATAAATGATACTACATTCCAAAATGCATTGAAGAAGCGTTGGGAAGTGCTCTATCAGTACTTGAGTGCATATGGCGAGTTGGTAATCCGTTCATATGGCGAGAAGATGGCTAAATCATACGAATATAACAATGCTATGTGGCCCACTACCAAAGCAGATATCCAGGCATGGAAATATGGCTTCTCGGATTGGAGTGGTGATGAGACTATCAGCGTTTGGAGCGATGTTGTAGAGAATATGGTTACTGTATGGAAATCACGTTTGGCCGGTATAAATACTCTTATTACATCTAGTAATTTTACTAAAGAAGCGATGTAATAAAATTTTGTGCAGAATTAGTAATATAAAAAGATATATACTATGAAAAAGAATTTATTTAAATTTGGATTTGCAGCTATCGCATTGGCGGCGGCTGCGTCATGTAGTCAGGATGAATTTACATCCCATTCAAGCGATGCAGAGGTCATCGAGGCTACGGTTATTACTCCCGAAGGTGTCAATGGCTTTGCACAGAGACGTAGTGTGGTAGTTGAGGATGGTGGCGATTTCGCGCTCTGGTGGGCAGCCGGCGAGGAAATCGGTGTTTATGGTTCTAATTTCAAGAACACCAAGTACACCAGTAGCAACGACAAGAAGGCCCAGACTGTGACTTTCACAGGTGGTTCTCTATTGAAGACTCCCAAGTATGCATACTATCCCTATAGCTCGGCTAACAGCTCTGTTGCACAGACTGCTGTTAAGGGTCAGTTGCCCCAGACACAGAGCTGGGATGCAAGCGCACCCACTTTAGCTGGCGACTACAAGATTGGTACATACAAATCGCGTTCGTGGTCAACAACCACATTCACATTCTCTAACGTGTTGACCTATGTGAAGATGGCTGTTAACGCAAGCGGTACAGTGCTCGAGGGCGACAAATTGCAGAGCGTTACTATGACTGTGAACAGCTCGACAGGTGCTGCGCGCCAGTTGTGGGGTGCATTTACTGCCAACCTCACCAAGAGCGATGCAAGCGCACTCACATGGGCTGGCACCGAGAAGAACCTGAACGTGGCTACTTTGCAGTGGACCAAGACTCCCGCATTGGCTGCCGGCTCAAGCGTAACAGGTTACATGGCTGCTGCTCCCCTTGTGAAGAAGGGCGATGTTATCAATTTCGAGGTTAAGACAGCTAACTACAAGGCTGCTTTCAGCGTGACATCGGAGATTAACTACAGCGCGAACTTGCATGTGGCCTACTCAATGCCTTTGGCTCAGATGAGCAACGTTGTGTATATGAACGCTGCGGGCGAGGTTATCGGTGACGATAGCAACGACGATGCTGACGATGACACTACAGACGACAATGGTAGCACTGGTGACAACACCGGCGACGATAATGGTAACACAGGTGACGATAACACCGGCGACGACAATGGTAACACAGGTGACGACAATACCGGCGACGATGTAACCGGCGATGACAATGGTAGCACTGGTGACGACACCAACGACGATGTAACCGGTGACGACAACGGTAACACAGGTGATGACAACAATAACAGCGGTAGCAGCATCGGTGGCTCTGATATTGAGACACCTGTTACTCCTACTCCCGAGGTTGTTAAGGGCCAGTTTACTTGCGCTACATACAACGTCGATGGTCTGCCCAAGAAGATTTCGCTCGTTACAATCAACGGCGACGGCCCCGGTGCAGATGGTACAAAGAACATCAGCGCCAAGATTGCTACTCAGAACTGGGATTTCGTAGGTTTCAGCGAGGATTTCGAGTACCACAGCAACCTTACTTCATCGTTGGGTAGCTACCAGTGGGGTAAGCACAGAGGTTCTATCTCGTCATCGGCGTTGTACAAGACACTCGACACCGACGGTTTGGAATTTGCCGCTCGCAAGGCTACTTGCAGCTGGTCGGCCGAGAACATCACAGCCTTCACATCGTCATACGGTGGTCTTACAAGCGGTGCAAACACTTGCATCAAGAAGGGCTTCCGTCACTATCCCGTGACAGTAGCCGAGGGCGTTGTAGTTGATGTTGTCATCACTCATATGAACACTTACAGCTCATCGGGCAGCAGTCACATCAATGCTCAGCACGCTCAGTTGAAGCAGCTTGCTCAGTATATCAACAGCTTGGTTGCCAAGAATAACCGTCCCGTTATCTTGATGGGTGACACTAACTGCCGTTACACACGTCACGACTTCAAGACCTACTTCTGGGACGTGCTCGACAGCTACCTTACATATGCTGACCCCTGGGTTGATTTCCAGTGGGGTGGTGTATATCCCACATACCCCTCTAAGTCGTTGATGGTGAGCGATGCTACAGGTACAGACAGCAGCACCGACATCATCTGCGCCGACACACAGAAGGGCGAGGTAGTTGATAAGATTATCTACATCAACAACCCCAGCGCTCCCGTACAGATTAAAGCTCAGAGCTACTTGCGCGACTACAACAACTTCAAGGGTCTTGCCGACCACATGCCTATCGTAGCTACTTTTGAGTACTCTTATACAAAATAGCAGAAGGTCTGCTGTTTTTGAAATAAACCTTTTTAAAAATGAATGTTATGAACAAGAAAATCTTTTTAACTGCCCTTGCCTGCTTGGTATTTGGCGCGACATTCGCTCAGACTTCTACCGTTGAGGAGAAGATTGAGTACAATGCCGACAAGTACAGAGTAGAGACCAACCGCTTTTGGCACAACTGGTTCTTCGGTATTGGCGGTGGTGCGCAGATTCTCTTCAGCGACCACGATCAGCATGCCGATTTCCTCGATCGTTGGGCACCTGCCTTGGATGTAACCGTTGGTAAATGGTTGACACCCGAATTCGGTCTTCGCTTGATGTATAGCGGTTTGCAGGCCAAAGGTGCTACTCAGAACGGTATCTATTCTACCGGCGAAGCTGTTCCCGGTAAGGGTGGCCATGGTTACTGGCTCACAGAGCAGAAGTTCAACATGGGTAACATACACGCCGATGTGTTGTTCAACGTGTCGAACCTTATCTGTGGCTACAACCCCAACCGTTTTTGGAATGTAATTCCCCATGCAGGTCTTGGATGGGCAATGATTTACGATTCTCCCGGCATTAACGAGGTTACTGCCAACGTGGGTATCATGAACACATTCCGTTTGAACGACGCTTTTGAGCTCAACCTCGATGTTAAGGGTCTTTTGGTTGACGACCGTTTCGATGCTGACGAGGGTGGTCACCCCCGCGAGGGTATGCTTGCTGCTACTATCGGCATCACCTACAAATTCGAGAAACGTGGCTGGGATCGCGGTAAGACCGTTTATCGCACCGACTACGGCGATTTGGAGGGTATGCGCCAGAAGCTCAACGACCTTACAGCCGAGAACGAGCGCTTGAACAAGCTGCTTGCCGAGGCAGGTCAGAAGACTGTTGTCAAGAAGGTTGCTTCTGCTAACCTCGTTACATTCAAGATTGGTAAGAGCAAGCTCAGCAACGAGGCTCGTGCTAACTTGAGCTTGTTGGCCGAGGCTATCAAGGCAGGTGACGCTGATGTTGTTTATACTATCACCGGTTACGCCGATGCAGGTACAGGCAGCAAGGCTGGTAACGAGAAGCTTAGCCAGGATCGTGCTCAGGCTGTTTACGACTGCTTGATTAACGAGTTTGGTGTGAATGCTTCGCAGTTGAAGATTGATTATAAGGGTGGCGTGGATAATATGTATTATGATGATCCTCGTCTGAGCCGTGCGGTTATTACTCGTGGCGAATAATTTCGACTGAATATAATTGTGAAAATGGTGTGCCCACTCGGGCACACCATTTTTGTTTGTGCTTGTTTGAACTATTAAATCATTTGTAGGTTCGTTAGTGTGCATTAAAGCTTTTAGGCAAACATCCTTATATATATAATAATATAATTCCTTGCTTCCCTGTACCACTACACCACAAAAACCGCGGCCGATAACAAATTTATATACACTAAAGAATGATTTTTTAGTAAAAACTACAAAATCTAAAAAATATGCTATATATTTGCAAAATCATATACTAGAAACAAATTATAAATTATTATTAACTAAATTCAATCCCTATGAGAAAATCTTTACTTCTCTCAATGCTCATCGCTATGATGGCAGTTTTCGGAGTACAGGCGCAGACATGGCAGCAGGAGCTGACTATGGCTGACGGACTTCCCGGAAAGAACATGGGTATGTATTTTCAGATGACTACCCCTGTTTACGAACTTGACGAGGCAACCAATGTTGTTCGTCTTACTGTTTTTTCTACAAACAATGTAGATAACAACTTCCCCAGCGGTTTTACAAACAACTCATCAGCGTTCCCCACATTCGCTATCTCTGAGATTCGTCTCTTCGACGGCGAGGGCAACCAGGTTGAGGTTACAGCCGACATGATTACTACTAACGCGTTGGCGTTGAACGAGGGTTCAATCGATGCTATGGTTGATGGCAACCTGGCAACACACTTCCACTCTACATATTCTAAGGGTGAGGTGCCCCAGGCTTACCACTACATCGAGATTGCTCTTACTAATCCTATGAGCAAGTTCCAGTTGCAGTGGGACACTCGTTACTACTACTTCTACACCGACCCCACTTACGTTGCTGTAACTGTAGGTCAGGAGGCTCTTCCCCACAAAGATTATGAGTTCGTTCTTGGCGAGCAGGTTACTTCTGTAGATGCTCTCCAGGCCAACAAGCTCTATGTTCTCCGTGGTAACTACTTCGAGTTCACTCGTACAGACGACGAGCGTACATTGCCCTCTTACGGTGAGGCTTTCTATCATTCACCCATCGGTGCTGCCCTTACTCCTTCTGCAGCTAGCCTTTTGTGGCTCGAGGATGCAGGTCAGGGCAAGTACTTCATGCACTGGCTCGGTTACGACCGTTACATCAAGGCTGGTGGCGAGATTGAGGCAGGTGCTTACGTTGAGGCTACTACTGACCCCACAGCTGCTGCTGCTCTCGAGTTCTCTGAGTGCGACACAACACAGGGTGCGTTCATCATTTCAAGCGAGAATAACTACCTTGGCCAGCGTCGTTTCGTGAAGATGAGCTGGGTGAACAAGAACAACATGGGTGGTGAGACATCTACATACCACTATGCATGGAACCTCTACGAGGCTACAACAAACATGAACGCTGTTGCTCCCTATCTCCAGGGTGCTATCGACAAGGCCGAGGAGCTCATGGCTCTCCAGGGCATCGCTTCTGAGGACGAGGGTGAGTACGAGCAGCTTGCCGGTGCAGTTGCTTCTGCTAAGGCTCTTCTTGCTGCAGAAGAGGCTGATGGCGACGAGACACTCCAGGCTTATGCTAACCTCACAGCGCTCATCAACGCTTACCGCATCACTTACATCTACGTTCTTACCGATTCTATCGCCAGCATCCTTGAGAGCGATGATATCGTATTCTGCGAGGACGGTTGGACAGAGGGTGGTTTCCCCGCAACATGGGAGCAGACATTGACAGACCTTATGGACGAGGCTGGTCAGGTTGCTGACAACCCCACAAGCTCTACATTGGTAGAGAACACTATCGCTAAGGTTTGCACTTCACTCGGTTCATTCTGGGCTTCTGCTGTTAACGAAGTTACTACATTCCCCATCCACTTGGAGGAAGAGAAGGACGGTCTTACAGAGGAGAACAAGCGAGTAGGCAACCGCTTCAACTTCACTTCTCCCTTGTACTACCTCTCTGAGGCTACAGACGTTATCCGTTTCACATGGTTCAGAAACACATCTATGGAGCTCAAGGAGAGCGAGGGTAACGTAGTATTCATCTCTTTGGCAGAAATTTACCTCTACGACGAGCAGGGCAACCAGATTGAGATCCGCGAGGATATGCTCTCTACAAACTCACTCCAGTCTAACGACGGTGACGGCCTCTTGGCACTTTGCGACGGCAACGAGGGTAACTACTACCACGGTTGCTGGAACCACTCAGCAGAGGGTTCATACTGCCCCCAGAACGGCGAGTATGCTTACCTTGACATCGCTCTCGACACAGAGATTTCTGCATTCTCATACAAGTTCGTAGGTCGCGACCATAGCAACGACTTCTACAAACACTATCCTACTGACTACGCTATCACTCCCGGTACACTTATCGACTACGAGGAGGTTAAGACCGTTAAGGTTGACGAGTTCAACGGTGTTCGTGGCGAGCAGATTACAGACGCTGCACAGATTGTTCCCGGTGAGCTCTACGTATTGTGGGGTAACCTCTCAGTTGTAAGCGACGGTTCTGAGGGTACAGGTTACTACGACGGTGCATGGCAGTGTGTAGGTAAGGAGATGACTAGCGCAAGCGTTGTAACATTCGAGGATGCCGGCGACGGTAAGTTCTACATGCGCAACGTTGCAAGCAATGCTTACTTGAAGACTCCCGCAGGTTGGGAAGGTGCTTCTACAACATACTTCTCTGCCGAGGCTTGCCCCTTGAACATCATGGCAAGCAGCAACCTTGAGAACTCATTCAAGATCTACTACGAGGGTACAATCACCGATCCCGAGGAGAGCGCTGGTGGCGGTTATGGTGCCGAGGCTATCTTCGTAATGCAGGCATGGCAGAGCAACATCGGTATGTTCACAATCACCGATTGGGAATCTGACGACACAGACGGTGAGTCTGACTGGTACATCTATAAGGCTTCTGTTGACAACCAGGAGAAGCTCAACCTTGTTGGTATGATTGCTGCTGTTGAATCATTCGGCATCGACTACGAGAACGTAGGTGAGGCTGTTGGTATGCTCAACGAGGCAGTTGTTGCTCCTATCGCCGAGGCTATTGCTAAGGCTCAGGCTGTTGTTGAGACTGGCGACGAGGCTGCTTGCAAGGCTGCTGCTGCTGAGCTCGCTCAGGTTATCCAGACAATTCCTTCAATCAACACCAATCCTCTTGTTTCAGGTCAGCCCTACGTTATCCGCAGTGCTAACAAGGAGTTCAAGGATTACCACACACAGAACATCGCAATGTTCGCAGGTCCCGCTAACGGCTCCGGCGCAGACGCTAACGCTGCTAACATGGTATGGTTCAACTACGAGTACTCACTCGACGGTATGGATTCAACCGTGTTCCACTGGGTATTCACACAGGATACAATCGTGAACGAGGGCGAGGAATCATGGGCTAAATATACTATCAAGAACGTATTGCTCGACGAGTACATTGTTCCCGCATTCCCCAACGGTAAGAACATCACAACTTCACCCTTCAGCAGCAACGACGCAGCTCCCCTTATCTACATGCGTCCCAGCAGCCAGAAGGTAGGTATGTGGACATTCGTTGGTGTTGATGCATGGCATCAGCCTTCATATCCTAGCTACTGCTACTTCGAGGTACGTACTGGCGGTGGCCCGTACGGCACTGGTCCTGCAGCTCACTACGGCCGCGTAGCAACATGGAGCTACTCAGCTAACTCTACACAGTGGAAGATTATCCCCGTAGCAAAGACTACATCAATCAGCGACATCGTTGTTGACGAGCCCGCAGGCGAGGTAATCTCTACAACATACATCACTCCCGACGGTGTAACATCTAACGTTCCTGTTAAGGGCGTATGCATCATCCGTCGCGTATATGCTAACGGCGTAGTTGAGACTAAAAAAGAGTTTGTTAAGTAATACAACTCCACAATAACCGATAAAGAGAAGGGCTCATGCCCTTCTCCTTATTTTTTTTTGTATAAATATGCCGTTTTAAGGGGTGTTGCAGGCAGTTTTTGCAAATTTACGCGCTAATCTGTTGGCTATATGTAAAATGTTGTGTATATTAGCGCCCTCTTACTAATATATATTATTGTTTTGTAAAATTTTAATACTAACCTTATATTAATTTTTATGAGAAAAAATTTACTTCTGACAGCTCTTCTGTCGCTCGTTGCTGTTTTCGGCATGGCACAGACAGCTACATGGCCTATCACGCTAACAAAAGCGGATGGCCTGCCCGGACAGTATGCAGGTATGCACTATGAGTTCTCTACAGAATTGTACAAATTCGATGAGGCCATAAGCACACTTCGCTTTACTGTATGTTCTACTAACACAGTAGAGGAACAGACAACAGGTACCGACGGTCTTTCAACAGGCTGGGGTCCCGGTTTCCCCTTCTTCACAATGTCTGAGCTTGCAGTGCTCGACGCAAATGGCCAGGCTATTGAGTACACAGTTACTTCAAATGCTGCTGCCGCTAACAACGATGGTTCTATCGAAAACCTCAACAACGGTAACTACACCGACCACTTCCACTCAACCTACTACACAGGTGAGTGTCCTCAGGAGTATCACTACCTTGAGCTTGAGTTCACAGCGCCTATCAGCGAGTTCAAACTCGTTTGGCAGACACGTAGCAACCTCAAGAACATGCCTACATACGTAGGTCTTACTCCCGGTACAGAGTACCTCCCTTACCCCGAGCAGGAGATGAACATCGCAAAGCAGGTTACCTCTCTGGAGGAACTCGCTGAGGAGGGTGCTGTCTTCCTTATCAAGGGTAACGCTCCCGAGTATGTATATACAGTAGGTGGCTACACACGTACATATCCCGGTGGCGGTTTCTGGCACTGCCCCTATGGTGGTCACGTTACAGCCAATGCAGCTTCTTTGGTATATCTTATCCCCGAGCCCGGTGTTGAGAACTCATACAAAGTATGCTGGTTGAACAACGGTCACTACCTCTCTAACCAGGAGACAAACGCATGGTTTAACTGGACAGACAAGTTGGAGAACGCAGGTTACCTCCAGTTCTCTATGTGCGATACCGTTCCCACAGACTTCATCATCACTCACAACGATTCAATGATTGTAGGTCATGACGGTCTTGGTAAAATGACTCACTCATACTACGACGAGGAGAAAATGGCTAATCGTTCACGCCCTACAGCATGGAACTTCTCTATCTACAAGGCTGAGATTGCTGCCGGTTCACTCGCTTCACAGCTCACAGACCTCATCGCTGACGCTAAGGCTCGCATGGAGGCTCTCGGCGCAATGGAGGACTATGACACAGAGGGCGCATACGATGCACTCCAGCAGGCAGTTGCTGCAGCAGAGAGCGCAACTACTGCTCCTGAGATTCTCAAGGCTAAACTTGGTCTCCAGACAGCTACACCCGCTTACGCTATCGTAGGCCTTAACGCTTACCTCGACTCAATGGATGTTATCATGACCATGCTCGAGAACGGCGACCTTATAACTTCTGAGGCTCCCGAGTGGATTGCAGGTTCATATCCCGCTGACGCACAGGATCTGATGCAGGCTGCTCAGGACAACGTGCTCCTCGTATTCGACAACTACCGTTCAATCGCTGACGTTGACGCTGCTATGCAGGCTGCCATCGCTGCTATCGATGGCTTCTGGGGTTCTAAGATCCAGAACGTAATCAGCCTCCCCTACCGCGTAGGTCTTCCCGAACTCGGTCTTCCCGGTGAGAAGCAGACTAACGGTAGCTTCCGTTGGGAGTCACCTGTCTATAACCTTACAGAGGAGACAGATGTGCTTCGCTTCACAGTCTTTGACACAAACAACCACGCTCAATACAAGAGCGATGCCGGTGCATTCGTATTCCCCACATACGGTGAGATGATTCTTATGAACGCACTTGGTGACACTATCAAGCTCACAGAACTCGACTGGAGCTCTAACTCGGTTCATCCCACTGACGGTGCAGGCCTTGCTGGTCTTTGCGACGGTGATATCAACCAGCACTACCACGCTTATTGGAGCCCCGGCCAGTCAGGTGGCGAGGCTTACGATGCTAACCCCGCATATGTTTACATCGAGGCTCAGCTTCCCGAGGCTATCAGCTCGTTCAAGTTCGTTCAGTACGGCCGTAAGAACAGCGTAAATACTCCTATCGACTTCGCTATCTCTGCAGGTACAGAAATTACCCCCGACGAGATTGGTCTTCCTTATCCCTATTCTATCGAGCTCGGCGAGCAGATTACAGATGCTTCTCAGATTGTTGACGGTGACATCTACGTTATCCGCGGTCTCTTCAACTGTAACGCCGAGGCTCCCATCGAGGGTCTTGAACTCGGTGAGCCCCGTTACTATGCAGGTGCCGACGTGTATGGCAAGATTCTTCAGGCTCCCGCTGCATTCCTCATCCAGAGCACTGGTGACGGTGACGGTACATTCTACATCCAGAGTATGAAGGATGGTCAGTACTGGACTAAGACTACCGACGAGAATGGTTGGGGTAACGCTGGTTCAACACTGGATATCACAGTTGCTTCTAAGGTTAAGATTGAGCCCGCTAACAACTCAGGTCTTCCCGGTTCATTCGTTATCTACGAGTACTGCGACTCTATGATGCGCGACGGCGAGAGCGTGCCTTATGTTATCTTCCAGGATTGGGGCGAGAACCTCGCTACATATTCTGTAACTGGTCTCGATATGAACGACCTCGACGGTGAGGGCGAGTGGTACATCAACAAGGCTATCATGCCCGAGGGTAACCTCTACATGCTTTCAGGTCTCTTGGCCGAGGCTGAGGCATACAGCAAGCTCCGCGTTGGTTCAGACCCCGGTTTCTACTCAGAGGAGGTTGTAGGTGCATTCAAGACTATGTACGACAAGGCTGTTAAGGCTAAGGCTACCAACAATGAGGCTGAGGCTAAGAACTATGTATTGCCTCTCTTCAACGCTATCTTGGCTGCTTCAGTGGCTGAGCCCAACCCTGTAACTCCCGGTATCTATGTATTCGAGTCATCACACGACGATGCAAGCTGGAACGGTCAGAAGAAGGCTATGTACGCTTACTACAACAATACTCCCGACGACCAGTATATTGGTTCACTCCTTTACAAGATGTATTGGTCAAATGCTCCCGACGATGTAAGAAATCCCCACGAGCGCTTCCAGTTCGAACTTATCCCCGCTACAGAGGACTTCAACCTCGGTTTGTGGAGAGAGGCTGGCTACATCACAGCTGCTGACTCGTTGAACGCATTCTACATCAAGCACGTTGAGACTGGTTACTATATCAAGGGTGCTGAGGGTCTTTACCGTTGTATCGGTCTTACACCTACTCCCGAGTCTCCCTTCGTAGTTCGTCTGCAGGATGACAACGACTTCGACATCTACTGTCCTCTGAACGACGGTGAATGGACAGCTTACCGTTCGCTCTACTTCCGTTCAAGCGATGTTTCTACATGGTCACCCGGCGGTAACGAGACAGCTAAGTTCCACTTCCGTCGTGTAGGTACAACTGACGGTATCGATACTCCCATCATCAACGGTGAGAACGGCGATGTACTCGTTTCTACATCATACTACACTGTAGGTGGTGCTGCTGTAAGTGCTCCTGTTAAGGGTATCAACATCGTTAAGAAGGTTTACGCTAACGGCGTTGTTGAAACCAAGAAGGTATTTGTTAAGTAATTGATATTACTCGATATGTTTAGGAAAGCCGGCCTTTGGGCCGGCTTTCTTTTTTATATTTATCTCGCTCGCAACGAGGGTTTTGCGGTGTTGTGTAAATAAATCTGATGATTTTTTCAGTTTTATAAATTAAAATATATCTTTGCAGAATAGTAACAATGCTTGTGCGGATATAACAGTAAATTTATATATTATGAGAAAATCTTTATTTTTAACCGTTTTGTTTGCCCTTGTTGCAATGGTTGGCGCAAAGGCAATCACTCCGTGGCAGTATTCCTTCTCGACCAAGGATGCCATCAAGGAGATGGGTGTGTATAACCGTTTGGTGACACCCGTTATCGAGCTCGACGAACCTACCGATATCATTCGTCTTACAGTGTTCGCGACCAAGAATACCGATAATAACGCGGGCTACAGAGCCGAGGGTTACTCTGGCTCAAGCTCAAGCTTCCCCACCTTTGCTATCAGCGAGCTTCGCATTTACGACGGCAATGGCAATCTGATTGAAATCACCGAGGAGAACCTCGAGACCAACGCTCTTTCGCTCGACGAGGGTGCGCTCGCTTTCCTTGTGGATGATGACATGAATACCTTCTTCCACTCAACCTATTCAAGAGGCGAGGCTCCTCAGGCTTATCACTACATTGATATTGCTCTGCCCGACGAGGTAAGCAAATTTTCTCTTGAGTACGATTCGCGTCACTACTGGTACTTTACCGACCCTACATATGTGGCTTTGACCCCCGGAACAGAGGCTCTTCCCTGGGCCGAGGAGAATTTCTCTCTTGGCGAGCAGGTGAAGGATGTGGCTGCTCTGAAGCCCTATACATTCTATGCAATCCGTGGTAACTACTTCGAATATACAAGAACAGAGGATGGTCGCTACACACCCGCATGTGGCGAGGCTTTCTATCACTCGCCCCACGGTGCGGCTCTCACCCCCTCTTCGGCCAGCGTTATGTGGCTCGAGGATGCCGGCGAGGATGGTAAATACTATGTGCGCTGGTTGAAGAACAACCACTACATTGCCGACCCCGGTATGGTTACCGAGGCTGTCTATGCAGGATGGCACGACGATGTAAGCAACGCTGCGCCTATCGAATTCTTCAAGTGCGACACTGTTGATGGTGCATTCGAGGCAAAAAGCGGCGAGTCGCTTCTCGGTCAGCGTCGTTTCGTGAAGATGAGCTGGGTGAACGCTGCCAACATGGATCTCGAATCAGCTACATACAACTACGCATGGAACATCTACAATATCAATATCGATAACAGCGCTGTGCTTCCCGTGCTTCAGGCAACCATCGAGCTTGCCGAGGCATTGCTGAAAGAGCAGGGCGCTCCCGGCGAGGATAGCGAGGTTACAAGCTATGTTCCCACTCTGAACAACGCCAAGAAGGCTTATGCCGAGAAGACAATGGCGGCTCAGGAGATGTTCACATTGAACGCTCAGCTCAATACCCTTATCACCGATTTCCGCACCGAGTATCTGTTTGCGCTACTCGACTCGGTTAATGCTATCCTCGAGAACGACGACATCGAGTTCTGCGACGCCGAGACCGGCTGGATTGACGGTGGCTATCCCATTGAGTACAAAGAGCGCTTCCAGAACCTTCTCGACAACGGTTCTATGCTTGCCGACAATGCTAAGCACTACACCAAGGTGAACAGCATGGTTGCCGAAATCGCAGGCGTTATCGCCGAATTCTGGGCATCACCCGTTAGCGGCGTATCAAGCTATCCTCTTCTTTTCAAGACCGAGAACGGCATGCTTACCGACATGCGCGACAATATCTACTATTGGACATCGCCCGTGTATTACATGGACCAGCCCACCGATATTATCCGTATGACCGTGTTTACCAATTCATCGGGCGAGACTGAGCCCGACCAGGGTGGTACTCCCTTCTTTGCCCTTGGCGAATTCATCCTTTACGATGCTGCGGGCAACCAGATAGAGCTTACCGAGGATATGTTCTCTACGAACTCTATACAGACAAACGACGGCTGGGGCCTTGCCGGATTGTGCGACGGAAATCCCGGCACATTCTACCACGGTTGCTACGCGGTTGATCCCGGCAACGGTAGCTATGCTCCCGAGAATGCTGCTAACGGCGAGTGCTGCTACATAGAGGTTGCTCTTGACGAGGAGATTACAGCCTTCTCGTATGGTTTCGTAAGCCGTCAGTACCCCGGTGACTACTACAAGCACATTCCTACATTCTTTGCATTCACTCCCGGTACACCTATCACCAAGGCCGAGGCCGATGCTATCTCGGGTGCTCCCGTCGATGAGTACGAGGCTGTTCTTGGCGAGCAGATTACAAAGCCCGAGCAGATTGTTCCCGGCGAATTGTATGCTATCTACGGTAACCTCTCTGTTCTTGACGCCGATGGCAACGTAGTGGGCGACGGTACAGGCTTCTATGGCGACTACAAGGTGGTTGGCAAGGATATCCACAGCTCATGTGCAGTGGTGTTCGAGGCTGCCGAGAATGGTCAGTTCTACATGCGTAGCATCAACAGCAACCTCTACATCAAGAAACCCTCATGCTGGGCTGGTATCACAAATACATACTTCAAAGAGGAGTCATTCCCCTTGACCATCGCCGAGAGCAGCAACCTCGAGGATGCCTTCAAGATTTACTGGCGCGGCGAGGTGACCGATTCGGCTGCAGCGTACTTCGGCGAGGGTGAGGTTTACTTCATGATGCAGGACTGGGGCAGCTACATTGGTATGTACACCATCGACGACATTGCCAACGACGATAAGGATGGCGAGAGCGACTGGTACATCTACAAGATGTCTGTGAAGAACCGCGGCAAGATGGAGCTCAACGGCGTTGTTGACGCTGTGAAGGCTGTTGGCGTGGATATGAAATATGTTGGCGAATCGGTAGGTATGTATAGCGGCGCGGGAGTAACCGAGCTTATGGAGGTTGTTTCCAAGGCCGAGGCTCTTGTAGGCACCAACGACGACGCTGCATGCCAGGCTACAGCAGCTCAGTTGCAGAACCTTTTGCAGACAGCGGTTCCCAACCTCTCTATGGTCGAGATTGTTTCGGGACAGAACTACGTTATCCGCAGTGCCAACGAGGAATTTGTTCCCTACCATGGCGACGCCAAGTTCTCAATGTATGTAGGTCCCTCTAACTACCAGGATACACAGCGCACCGAGGAGACCATGTTGTGGTGGTCGTATGAGTACCTTAATGGTCTCGATTCCACAGCTTACCACTTCACATTCACCGAGGATACAGTAAAGGTCGAGGGTGAAGGTGAGGCCGGCTGGGGCAAATATACCATCAAGAGTGTTTATGCCGACAAGTACATCATCCCCGAGATTAGCCACGGCAAGAACCTTGTAGTGGGCGAGTTCACTCCCGAGGATGCACCTCGTATCTTTGTAACCACTTCGGAGACACCCGGTGTACGCCGTCTTGTAGGTGTTGAGGCATGGCGTAGCAACGAAAATATCTACTCGTACTTCGAGGTTCGTACCGGTGGTGGCGGTTACGGCACAAGTGGCGAGGCTCACTATGGCCACGTGGCACAGTGGTACTTCCTTGCCAATACAGCACAGTGGAAGATTATCCCCGTTTCGCTCACAACATCTATCAACGATATCGTTATCGACGAGCCCGCAGGCGAAATAGTATCGCAGTCGTACTACACAATCGACGGCGTTGCATCGCCCGCTCCCGTCAAGGGCAAGGTTAACATCATAAAGATTGTTTATGCCAACGGTGTAATTGAAACAAAGAAAGTCTTTATAAAGTAATGACTGACAATTATAAACAGAAGAAGGCCGGGACATCCGGCCTTCTTCTGTTTTCCACCGTTTCGCTCGGTTCGTCGTCGGGTGCATTATTATATTTTTTAAACAGTTTTCTTTATTTATGTGAAATAATATTAGCGATTGAGGAAAAAAATCCGTAATTTTGCGCCGGATAATGTATTAACGTAACCCTAATTATATGAACAGAGTCGTAAAAATTTCTAAGGGATTGGATATCAATCTTAAAGGCGCGCCTGTAAAGGAAATGACTGCTGTGAAGGCCTCTAAGCTTTATGCTTTGATGCCCTCGGACTTCACCGGTGTAACACCCAAGGTGGTTGTTAAGGTAGAAGACACAGTCAAGGCAGGTGACGCTTTGTTTGTTGATAAAAAATGTCCCGAGCTGCGATTCGTTTCGCCTGTGAGCGGAAAGGTCGTAGCTGTAAACCGTGGTGAAAGAAGACGCGTACTTAGCGTCGTAGTAGAAGCCGATGGTCAGAATGCAGCAGTGGAGTATAAGGCTAAGGACGTGCCCTCTCTCTCGGCAGACGAGGTAAAGGCCGACCTTTTGCAGTCGGGTCTTTTTGCCTTCATCAGACAAAGACCTTACGATGTTATCGCATCGCCCAATGACACTCCCAAAGCAATCTTCGTATCTGCATTCGATTCAAAGCCTTTGGCGGTTGATTTCGAGGTTGCCCTCGCCGGCAACGAAGCCGATTTCCAGACCGGACTCGATGCCCTCTCAAGAATGGCACCCGTCTATCTTGGCGTTAACGGCAAACAGAATTCAGCAGCGTTGAGCGTACCCAAGAATGTAACAGTTACATGCTTCGATGGTCCCCATCCCGCAGGTAACGTAGGCGTTCAGATTAACCATGTTTCTCCCGTTAACAAGGGCGAGATTGTTTGGACTGTAGCAGCCGAGGATGTTATCTTCATCGGTCGTCTTTTCAATAAAGGCAAGGTTGATTTCACAAGAACAATTGCTCTTGCCGGTAGCGAGGTTAAGAACCCCTCGTACAGCAAAGTGGTGCTCGGTGCACAGATCTCTTCAATCACAGAAGGTCGTCTCGAGAAGAACAACACCTTGCGTATCATCGACGGCAACGTGCTCACCGGTAACAAAACAACCGAGGATGGTTTCCTTGGTGCTTTCTCTACCGAGATTACCGTTATTCCCGAAATATTGAACGATGCCGAGCTTCTTGGTTGGATTGCTCCCCGCTGTTCAATGTTCAGTACAAGCCGCAGCTACCTCAGCTGGCTCTTCCCCAAGCGCAAATTCACTATGGATGCACGTATCAAGGGTGGTGAGCGTCACATGATTATGAGCGGCGAGTACGACAAGGTATTCCCCATGGATATCTATGCGGGTTATCTTATCAAGGCAATCATCACAGGTGACATCGACCGCATGGAGGCACTCGGTATCTACGAGGTTGCTCCCGAGGATTTTGCACTTGCCGAGTTTATCGATTCGTCGAAGCTCGAACTCCAGCGCATTGTGCGCCAGGGTCTTGACATGTTGCGTAAAGAGATGGCATAATAATTAAGAATAAGTAAACATTAAATAATGAAAGCGTTAAGAAAATATATCGATAAGATTAAGCCTAACTTCGAAGAAGGGGGCAAGCTGCACGCTTTCCGTTCTGTGTTTGACGGTTTCGAGACATTCCTTTTTGTTCCGAACGAGACAAGCAAGACGGGTGTGCACATCCACGATGCTATCGACAGCAAACGTATCATGTCTTTCGTGGTAATCGCATTGATACCGGCTCTTTTGTTCGGTATGTTCAACGTAGGTTATCAGAACTACATGGCTTCGGGCACCGAGGGTACATGGTTGGATATGTTCATTTACGGATTTTTGGCAGTATTGCCCAAAATCGTTGTGGCATACGCAGTTGGTCTGGGTATTGAATTTGTTGTAGCCCAGTGGAAGAACGAAGAGATTCAGGAGGGTTTCCTTGTATCGGGTATGCTCATTCCCTTGATTATCCCCGTGAATACTCCCCTTTGGATACTTGCTATCGCTGTTGCATTCAGCGTTATCTTCGCCAAGGAGATTTTCGGTGGTACAGGTATGAATATCTTCAACCCCGCGCTCATCACACGTGCGTTCCTCTTCTTTGCTTATCCCACAGCAATGACAGGTGACGACACAGTATGGGTTTCACAGAATTCAATCCTCGGTTTCGGTGGTCAGGTACCCGATACATTCACAGCGGCTACTCCCCTTGGTGAGGCTGCTGCCGGACTCCCCGTTACAACCGATTTTGCAAATGCGGTAATCGGTCTTATCCCCGGTTCAATTGGTGAGACAAGCGTCATTGCAATCGCTATTGGTGCTATCATCCTTCTTTGGACAGGTATCGCTAGCTGGAAAATCATGCTTTCGGTATTCGCTGGTGGTGCCCTCACAGGCCTTCTCTTCAATTCACTCGGTCTGACTGAGATTACTTGGATTGAGCAGTTGGTATATGGTGGATTCTGCTTCGGTGCAGTCTTCATGGCTACTGACCCTGTAACAGCTGCACGTACAGAGGGCGGTAAATTTATTTACGGTTTCCTCATCGGTGTGGTTGCTGTAATGGTTCGCGTACTCAACCCCGGTTACCCCGAGGGTATGATGCTTGCCATCCTGCTCATGAACATGTTCGCTCCCACCATCGACTACTGCTTCGTACAGAGCAACATCAACAAACGTGCTAAACGTGCTTTGAATAAATAACCATTTAATGACGAAATAATATGAATACCAATAGTAATACTTATACTATCATATATGCTTCGGTAATGGTTATTATCGTTGCATTCTTGTTGGCCTTCGTTTCATCGTCGCTGAAACCTATTCAGGACGCTAACGTAGCCATCGACAAAAAAAGCCAGATTCTTGCGTCGCTCAACATCCGCGGCTTGGAGAAGAGCGAGATTGAATCTAAATACGATGCTGTCATCGTAGGCGACCAGATTATCAAGGCCGACGGTGCTGTTGTAAACGACGGTGCTGCTAAGGACGAGGCTGCTTTCGTACTCGACAGCAAAGAGGTAAATGAAAATAATATGCCCCTTTACGTTGCTAACGTAGATGGTGCTACAAAGTATGTGATTCCTGTTACAGGACGCGGTCTTTGGGGCGGTCTTTGGGGCTACATCGCTCTGAACGACGATTGCAAGACTGTCTTCGGTGCTTATATGTCACACGAGAGCGAGACAGCCGGTTTGGGTGCTCTGCTCGTAGAGACATGGTTCCAGGAGCGTTTCCTGGGCAAGAACCTCTTTAAGGAGAACACTGACGAGGTTGCCCTCACAGTGGTTAAAGCCGGTGCTGTAAAAGACGAGGCTATCGAGGTTGACGGTCTTACAGGTGCTACCCTCACTACCAACGGTATTGCCGCTATGGTTCAGGAGGGCTTGCAGAAGTATATTGGATTTATTAACACAAAGACTGCAGTTCAGCAGGGTGCTTGTGAAGAGGTTCCTTGTTGCGAAGAGCAGGCTTGCGAAAAAACGGAGGAATAAGATATGGGTAATTTGTTTTCAAAAGAGAATAAGGCGGCTTTCATAAATCCGTTGAACCTTGACAACCCCGTTGTTGTACAGGTGCTTGGTATCTGTTCGGCATTGGCTGTTACCTCTCAGCTCGAGCCTGCCATCGTGATGGGTCTTTCGGTTACTGTCATCACAGCATTTGCCAACGTTATCATTTCGTTGCTTCGCAAGACAATCCCCAACCGTATACGTATCATCGTGCAGTTGGTTGTTGTTGCTGCTCTTGTTACCATTGTTAGCCAGGTGCTCAAGGCTTTTGCATACGATGTAAGCGTTCAGCTTTCGGTGTATGTGGGTCTTATCATCACCAACTGTATCCTCATGGGACGCCTCGAGGCGTTTGCCATGCAGAACGGCCCTTGGGCTTCGTTCCTCGATGGTGTTGGTAGCGGTCTTGGCTATGCAATCATCCTTGTAATTGTAGGTTTTGTACGTGAGCTTCTCGGCTCGGGTTCTTTGCTCGGTGTACAGGTTATTCCTCAGGCACTCTACGATATGGGTTACATGAACAACGGTATGATGACCATGCCTGCAATGTCACTCATCATCTGTGGTTGTGTTATCTGGGCTCACCGTGCTTATAACGATAAAAAATAATAATACATACTTCTAATTAGAATTTATATTATGGATCATTTAATAAGCTTGTTTGTCCGTTCTATCTTTGTGGACAATATGATTTTCGCATTCTTCTTGGGTATGTGTTCTTATTTGGCCGTATCGAAGAATGTAAAGACTGCGCTTGGTCTGGGTATCGCCGTAATCTTCGTGTTGTTGGTTACAGTACCCGTTGACTATGCTTTGCAGAAATATGTACTCGGTCCCAATGCTCTTGTAGAGGGTGTTGACCTTTCGTTCCTTGCGTTTATCCTGTTCATCGCGGTTATCGCAGGTATCGTGCAGCTTGTAGAGATGGTGGTTGAGCGTTTCTCTCCCTCGCTCTATGCTTCACTCGGTATCTTCCTTCCGCTTATCGCCGTAAACTGTGCCATCATGGGTGCGTCGCTCTTCATGCAGCAGCGTATCACCATGGACCCCGCTGTAAGCTCACAGGCTATCGGTGATGTATGGGATGCACTTGCGTTTGCTCTCGGTTCGGGTATCGGCTGGCTTTTGGCTATCGTAGCTTTGGCTGCCATCCGCGAGAAAATGGCTTACACCGATGTTCCCAAGCCTCTTCAGGGCCTTGGTATCACCTTCATCACCGTAGGTCTCATGGCACTTGCATTCATGTGTTTCTCAGGTCTTAATATTTAATGTTAAAGGAATAGTACAATGGAAAATATGAATTTGATTTTAGTGAGCATTGGAGTATTCCTCGCAATTATCCTTGCGCTGGTGATTATCCTGCTCATTGCAAAGAAATTGCTGTCGCCGAGTGGTAATGTAAACCTTACAATCAACGGTAAGGATACAATCTCGGTAGCACAGGGTGGCAGTTTGCTCAGCACATTGGCCGAGAATAACATCTACCTTCCCTCGGCTTGCGGTGGTAAGGGTTCTTGCGGTCAGTGTAAGGTTCAGGTTCCCTCGGGTGGTGGAGAAATCCTTGATTCAGAGAAGGGACAGTTTACACGTAAAGAGATTAAGGAGAACTGGCGTCTTGGTTGCCAGTGTAAGGTTAAGGGCGATATCTCAATCAAGGTTGACGACTCAGTAATGGGCGTTAAGGAGTGGGAGTGCACCGTTATTGGTAACCGCAACGTGGCTACCTTCATCAAGGAGTACAAGGTTGCATTGCCTCCCGGTGAGCACATGGATTTCGAGCCCGGATCATACGCTCAGATTAAGATTCCTGCATTCAACATCGATTACGATAAGGATTTCGACAAGTCACTCATTGGCGATACCTATCTTCCCGCTTGGAAGAACTTTGGTCTTTTCAATCTGAAGTGTACAAACGATACTCCCACAGTTCGTGCATACTCAATGGCTAACTACCCCGACGAGGGCGATATCATCACATTGAACGTGCGTATTGCTACTCCTCCCTTCAAACCGAAAGAGCAGGGTGGTGGCTTCATGGAGGTTAACCCTGGTATCGCTTCATCTTACATCTTCAGCTTGAAGCCCGGTGATAAGGTTATCATGAGTGGCCCTTATGGTGAGTTCCGTCCCAACTACGACTCAGGTCGTGAGATGATTTGGGTAGGTGGTGGTGCCGGTATGGCTCCCTTGCGTGCTCAGATTATGCACATGCTCAAGACACGTCAGTGTCGCGACCGTCAGATGCACTATTTCTATGGTGCACGTGCTTTGGAGGAGATTCCCTTCCTCGACGACTTCCTCGCATTGGAGAAGGAGTTCGACAACTTCCACTTCCACCTTGCGTTGGACCGTCCCGATCCCAAGGCCGATGCAGCAGGCATCAAATATACAGCAGGCTTCGTAGCACCCGTTATGGGCGATACATACCTGAAGGCTCATGAGGCTCCCGAGGATTGCGAGTACTACTTGTGTGGTCCTCCCATGATGGCCAAGACTGTGCTTGACCTTCTTGACAGCCTCGGCGTAGAGAAGGACATGATTCACTTCGACGACTTCGGAGGATAGTCTCCGGTACAATAAAAAAAGGCTGCTGCGGCAGCCTTTTTTTATTGTAGTTATTATTGCGGTATGCTATAAGATATCTTTTATTTGCAGCAGGTTGTTCACCTCGTATGTGGGCTCGAATGTGAGCCCTTTTGCTCCGGCTATATTTACAAATATTTGGTCGAGCCCTATGTTGGCAGCGCCTACAATGTCGGTTTCGAACATATCCCCAATCATGATGCAGCTCTCTTTGCGGGCGCCACTTACCTGCAGCGCGTAGTGGAACAGCTCGGGGTTGGGCTTGTTTATCCCTATCTCGTCGGACAGTATCAGGCGCTTGAAATATTTGGACAGGCCGGTGGTGGCCATCTTCTGCGATTGCAGCTCCTGAAAGCCATTGGACAGAATGAACATCTCGTATCGCGGGTGCAGATACTCCATTAGCTCTATTGCGCCAGGTATCAGTACGTTCTTGTGGGGGATGCGGCTAAGCGCCTCGGTGCAGAAACGGGCTGCAAGCTCCTCGTCGGGGTGGCCTACTGCCTCCAGTGGGTAGCTGTATCGCAGCCTGTTGAGCGTCGCCTTGTCTATCTCGCCCTTGCCATAGAGCACCCATAGCTCCCTATTCCTGGGTTCGTATATTTGCAGGAAATGCTCGAACGATTCGAAGAAGCGTTCATATCCCAGCAGGTCGTATGTTTCGTGAAACGACATGCGCGAGGCTTGTCTGAAATCGAACAGTGTATCGTCGAGGTCTATGAATAGGGTGGTGTATCTGCTCATTTGTGGTTGTCGCTGTTTGGTGGTTGCTATAAATTCAAGAGAGTGGCTTGTCGGTAGTTTATCGACAGGGCCACTCTCTGTGTGATTATTGGGCGCTTATCGCACCTGTATTACAAGGTATTTCGATACGCTCCAGAATTTTTCGGGGTTGGTGATGGTGAGAACATACTTTTTGTCCTTGTTGCGCTCGAGCTTGTAGCTGTTCTCGGGGTGTGTCGTCAGCAACTTGGCGTTCTTTTCGTGTGTGTCGATGGTGGTGAGCTCGCGCTTGTCGGCCTTGGTGAAGTAGTCCATTCGGGCGTTGCCTCCTTCGAGCACCTTCTTGCCGCTTATGATGTTCATCTCCTTGAGCTCGCTCTTTGTGCCTATTGCATACCACACGCTGTTGAGCTCGCTATCCTGTTTGCTGATGGTCTGCTCGTTCTCGGCCTTGGTCTTGCTCAGACTGGCGACGTTGCTGCTCAGTTCCTCGACGCTCTTGTCGAGCTCGGCAATGTGGATGTTTTTGTTGGCAAGCTCCTCTTGCAGAGCAATAATCTGCTTGCTCTTGGCCTCGAGTTCCTTCTTCAGCTTCTGCACCATGCTTTTCAGCTGTTTCGACGACGATTCGCTGTTGCTGAGCTTCTGCTCGAGCTCGGCTATCTGTGCGCGGTTGTTGGCAAGTGTCTCGTTGATGAAATTTATATCCTTTTGCAGCTTCATCATCTTGCTCTGCTCGGTGCTTGCTGCGTCGAGGTTTATGCGTCCTTGCGCTGCATTTATGGCTTCGAAACCCTCTTCGACTATGTTTATGGTCTTAATCATTTCGTCGAGTGCGGCATCCCTCTCGGCCAATATTGTTTTCAGTGAGTCGTTCTCGGTTATCAGCTGTGAACGCTTGGGGCCGTTGGTGCATCCAACCATGATGGTTGCCACGGCAATAAGTAGATAAACACTCTTTTTCATTGTCTTTTCGTTTTTATTGTTCGTTGTTGCCTGTGAACGGTTGGCAGTCGATGCCGCCTACCAATAGCACAAATTCGCCTCGCGGCTCCTTCTTGGTGAAGTGGGCGATGAGCTCCTCGAGGGTGCCGCGCACGCACTCTTCGTGCATTTTCGATATTTCGCGTACGGCTGCTGCGGGGCGCTCCTTGCCGAATGCCTCGGCAAATTGTGTGAGGGTTTTTACTACGCGGTAGGGCGATTCGTAGAATATCATTGTTCTGGGCTCCTCTTTCAGCTGTGTGAGGCGTGTCTGGCGACCCTTTTTCTGCGGCAGGAAGCCTTCGAATACGAAGCGCTCCGAGGGTAGCGACGAGCTTACCAATGCGGGCACGAATGCTGTGGCGCCCGGAAGGCATACGACCTCAATGCCGGCTCTTACAGCCTCGCGCACCAACAGGAAGCCCGGGTCCGAGATAGAGGGAGTGCCGGCGTCCGATACCAGTGCCACGTGTGTGCCGCTGGCTGCAATGCGTTCCACGGTGTGTGCCACGGTCTGGTGCTCGTTGAATTTGTGGTGCGAGAACATGGGTGCATGTATCTCGTAATGCTTGAGCAGATTGCCGGTGGTGCGTGTGTCCTCGGCGAGAATGAAATCGGCCTCGCGCAGTATGCGCAGTGCGCGCATGGTGATGTCTTCGAGATTGCCGACAGGGGTCGGCACAACGTATAATATACCCATCTATCTTGATTGTAATATGTTTCGACTGCAAATTTAAGTATAAAAGTGTGTATATAGCCATTTCGCTTGTAAATTTTAACATAATATAGGCTCTCTACAATTTTAACAATGTTTACATTTGCAATAATTAGCACAATATTGTTGGATTAAATAGTTGATGATATGCAATTGATGGGTGATGTCAGCGTGGGACGTTTTCTGCGCATCGTGTTGGTGTTGTTGTTTGTAGGGGTTGCCTATGTGGTTCTCAAGAGCCTCAGCGGGGTGTTGTTGCCCTTCCTGGTGGCGTGGTTGGTGGCCTATCTGCTCTATCCCATAGTGAAATTCTTTCAGTATCGCCTCCGATTTAAGTACCGCCTTCTTTCCATAGTGACGGTGCTCGCCCTGTTGCTTGCCGTTGTGGTGGGTTTCTTCATTCTTGTGATCCCCTCAATCGTCGATGAGCTGTCGCAACTGAAGAATATAATAATCGGTTTCATTACCAATCAGGCCAAGAACCCCACCATCCCTTCGGCGGTGATAGATTCGATACGCGAATATGCCAACGAGAACGGTGTGGTAAATATTTTGCAGCATTCGGGCATACAGGAGATGTTCAAATCCATAGCCCACAAGACGTGGTTCTTTGCTGTCGATACCATAAACGTTGTTTTTCAGGTGTTTGCGTGGTGCATCACCCTGCTATATCTCTTTTTTATATTGCTCGATTATGAACGCCTTGCCGAGGAGTGGCTCACGCTTATTCCCGTTAAATGGCGCGCCGGAGTGACTGCTATCGTCCACGATCTTACCGACGGCATGAACCAGTATTTCCGCGGACAGGCGCTCATTGCGCTGCTGGTGGGTGTGATGCTCTCTATAGGCTTCCTTATAATAGATTTCCCCATGGCTGTCGGTTTCGGCCTTTTCATCGGTCTGCTGAACCTTGTACCCTACTTGCAGCTGGTGTCGCTGCTGCCCATGACGCTGCTTGCGCTTATCGATGCGGTAAATACGGGTGGTAATTTCTGGATAACAATCTCCACCGCCTTGGCCGTAGTGCTCATAGTGCAAGCCATACAGGATTTCATATTGGTGCCCCACATCATGGGACGACGTATGAAACTGCACCCGGCGGTGATATTGCTTTCGCTTGCCGTATGGGGAAAATTGTTGGGCATCGTAGGCATGATTATGGCGCTGCCGTTGACGACACTTATAATGGGCTATGTGAAGCACTATCACCAGTTGGTTGATGCCGAGCGCAGCGAAAAAGAGGCCAAATCGCTCGAAAAGCAAGAATAATTGTGTCGATTCGAAAAAAAACGGAAGAAATGTTTGCAGTTTCGAAAAATATGCATACCTTTGCACTCGCTTAACGGCACGAAGGTTGATTCGCTAGCTCAGCAGGTAGAGCACATCCCTTTTAAGGATGGGGTCCTGGGTTCGAGCCCCAGGCGAATCACTCGAAGAAGGGACTCAATCGAGTCCCTTTCTTTTTTTTCTCTCCCATCCGTTTCCTGCATGCCCGGCACAGGGTTTCTCGCGCACAAAATTGTCGTGGGCTTGTTGTTAAAATATTCTTCACTTTTTTTGCCTCGTTTTTTTGTAGAAGTATTAAGAAGTGTTACTTTTGTATTCCATATGAAAATAGGTTTTGATAACGAGAAATATCTCAAGATACAGTCCGAACGCATCAAGGAGCGTATAGCCCAGTTCGGCGATAAGTTATACCTCGAATTCGGAGGTAAATTGTTTGATGACAACCATGCAAGCCGTGTGTTGCCCGGCTTCAAACCAGATTCCAAGTTGCAGATGCTCATGCAGTTGAGCGACTGCGCCGAGATTCTGTTTGTAATCAGCGCCCTCGATATAGAAAAGAACAAGATGCGAGGCGACCTGGGTATCACATACGACGAGGATGTGTTGCGTCTGCGTGGCGAGTTCGAGAAGGTAGGTTTGTATGTGAGCAGTGTGGTCATCACCCACTACAACGGTCAGTCAAGCGCGGATGCCTATCGCAATCGTTTGGAGCGATTGGGTATAAAGGTTTATTACCATTATACCATCGAGGGTTATCCCACCAACGTGGCCCTCATCGATTCCGACGAAGGCTTTGGCAAGAACGACTATGTAGAGACCACCCGTCCATTGGTTATTGTTACCGCTCCCGGCCCCGGTAGTGGCAAAATGGCTGTATGCCTCAGTCAGCTCTATCACGAGAACAAGCGTGACATAAAGGCCGGATATGCCAAGTTCGAAACCTTCCCCGTGTGGAGCCTGCCTTTGAAGCACCCCGTCAACATGGCCTACGAGGCTGCTACAGCCGACCTTAACGATGTGAACATGATTGACCCCTTCCATCTGGAGGCCTACGACAAGATAGCAGTAAATTACAATAGAGATATCGAGATTTTCCCCGTGCTGAATGCTCTGTTCGAGGGTATCTATGGCGAGAGCCCCTATAAATCGCCCACCGACATGGGTGTGAATATGATAGGCTTCTGCATGAGCGACGAGGATGTGTGCTGCAATGCCGCACGCGACGAGATTATCCGAAGATACTACTATGCACTGAACAACCTAGCCAAGAAGGGCGACAACGAGAATGAGGTCAACAAGATAGCCCTCATCATGAAGCAGGCGAAATTGACCACCGACTATCGTCGTACTACTGTCGCTGCCCATGAGCGCAAGGAACTCTCCGGAGTGTCGGCGGCAGCTATCGAGCTGATGGATGGTACTATCATCACATCGCGCTCTAGTTCTCTGCTTGGCCCCAGCGCCGCCTTGTTGCTGAATGCGCTCAAGCACCTTGCCGGCATACCTCACAGCGTGAAACTTATTCCCGAGGAACTCATTTCGCCCATTCAGAAAACCAAGGTGGAGTACCTGCATGGACGCAACCCGCGTCTGCACACTGACGAGGTGTTGGTGGCATTGTCGCTGCTCAGCAACCGCGACGAGAACTGCAGAAAGGCGCTCGACCAGCTGCCCAAGCTCGAGGGTTGCCAGATACACTCAACCGTAATGCTCAGCGAGGTCGATCGCAAGATTTTCAAGAAGTTGGGCGTGGGATTGACATGCGACCCCATAAAGAAATAGCGACCTAAAACCATGAACAACAAGACGCTCTCCGTACCGTTCCATTGGAATACAGCTGTGTGGCTGCTGACTGCTTTTTCGGTTGTCCCGATAGCGCTTTTGTGGTTCATTGCAGAATATAGTGATGCGATTGCTTGGCAGAAATATCTGTTTACTGCGGTAATTCTTCTGACCTATATCCTGGCAGTGGGATTTATGCCCAAAAGATTAGAGCTGTCCGACAGCGAGGTTGCAATGCACCGACTGTTCGGTTCGCTCCGAATTCCCATGAATGCCATTGTGGAGTGCGAGAAGATATCAAAGGCTCATCTCGATGGCTCTGTGAAGATATGCGGTTCGGGTGGCTTTTTAGGCTACTACGGGAAATACAGAAACAAGCGCTACGGCGTTTATACGGTAAATGTTACGGAATTCAATAACCTTATTCTTATCCGCACCGAGAGCAAGACCTATGTATTCAGCTGCACGCAGCGCGACAAATTTGTGGAGTATATAAAATCGAATATGAAATAAAGGAGCCTTTCTTGGTTATCATTTTCGGCGGTGAATATTCACCGCCGAATTTATTTTTTCTAAAAATATTTCATTTTCTCTTGACTCGTCCCTAAGGGCATGTATTAGCTTTGCACTCGCTAGCAAATAAATCGTACGATTATGAGTAAAAAAACGAAGTTAAAAATCGGAGAGTTCTCAAAGATGATGCAGGTAACGGTGAAGACCCTACGCCACTATGAGCAAAAAGGATTGCTCTTGCCCGATGAAGTGGATGAGTGGACAGGGTATCGCTACTACAGCATTGTGCAGATGCAGCGACTCAATACCATTCGTGGACTCCAGCGACAGGGTTTCACTCTCGAGGAAATAAAGGAATTGTTAGAGGATGGTGCGCAAATGCCAAGTATTGAATTGCTGACTCAAAAAATAGAGGATACGGAGCGGCAATTGCAATTGCTGATGGAGCGTCGTAGCCAACTGCTTAAATGGATGGACTCTCACAAACGAATTAAATCAATGGAAAAATTCAGTATTCAATCGTTGCCCGAGATTATTGTGGCGAGTCATCGAGAAATCATATCCGACTATAGTGCCTTGGGTATATTGTGTGTAAATAAAATCGGTCCCGAGATGCAACGTCTCTGTTGCCAATGTCCACCTCCGGGGTATTGCTTTACCATAGAGCATGGAAAGGAATATCGTACTACGGGCATCGATATCGAGTATTGCGAGCAGGTAGAAGAGATGGGGCTGGATAGCAACATCATACAGTTCAAGCGTATGCCTGCTGTACCCAAGGCTCTATGCATGAGGCATGTGGGACCTTACGAGCGTTTCTACGAGTCGTATGCCGAAGCCTTCGGTTATATGGAAAAGCAGGGCTATAAGATGGCGGGAGATCCGCGCACCTGCTACATTGATGGTGTATGGAATCGGGATGACCCCGAGCAGTGGCTCTCAATCATTCAGATTCCCATTGAGTGAACGGTGCCGTTTTTTTATACGCCACCGTTCATTATTCACAATGTCGGTTAATAATAAAAAAGGAAACCTTCGAAGGTTTCCTTTTTTATTGTTATCGGGTATGGGTGCTTGCCTACTGTTTTTCGTTTATCGGCGCTATTACATTCTTGTAAAGATAGAGGGCGCGGTTCTCGTTTGTGTCCAATGAGTATTTGCCTTCTGTTATCTTTTCGATTGTATATGCTTTGTAGGCGATTGTGTATCCGCCACCGCTTGTGCCATATGTGTCCTCCTCGTAGATGAAGGCAAGGGCGCCATCGGTCTGAAGTGTCATGGTCGAATAGGCCGAGCCGGTGATGCTGCTGCGATAGCGGCCATCCCAATCCTTAGCAAAATGTGCGGGGGTGAGGAAATCGTTGTAGTCCTCGAGCTCTTTGTAGTATATACCTACGTTGCTGCGTCCGCTGCCGAAGGGGAGCGACTGAAGGGCTATGTAAAGCTTCTTGCCGTCGCTGTTGCGCACTGCGGGCAGAATCATTATCTCGCCGTTGCACGAGTTGTTGAGCGCAGTTACTCCGTTGTTCTTTGCTCCCGAGAAGGCCATTTCGCCCCAGCTGCCTGTTGCGGCTTCGGCGTCATCGAAACGGAATATATTGAAGTAGCGTCCACCGCCGCAACGTGAGCTGATGAGTATGCTGCCGTCGGGTAGCTCCTCGGTCTTGGGCTCGTCGGCGCTGTGGGGCACTGCTCCCTTGTCGGTGCTGCCAAGTACCTTCCACTGCTGTCCGAAATCGTCGGAATAGACAACAAAATTACAGAATGTGCCGTCCTTGTCGCGTGCAAGCATAGCTGCATATAGTCGATAGTAGTCGCCTACCTTGGTCAGGCGGCTCTGGAATATTCGTCCTGAGCCAATGAACATCGAACGTATGGGGCCCACTGCGCTGTTGTCGAACGGGGTGTAGAACTGGTCGGTTATCACCTCGGGCTTGCTCCATGTGAGGCCGCCGTCCTCGCTGTAGAGGCGTGCCACCTGGTTGGGCACCTCGCGAGTGGAGTAGAAGAAGGTCTGATAGCCGCATACGCACAGCATCAACACGCGGTTGCTCTCTCTGTCGGCCACGATGCAGGGGTCGCCATAGCCGGCGTTAAGAGATATGTTGCGATTGTTATCTATCAGCTTGCCGTCGCCCTCGATGATGGTGAATATGTCGCCCCATGTCTTTCCGTTGTCCTTGCTGATGCGTCCGTGAAGGTCGATGCGTCCGTTACCGATGTCGTAGCGGCAATGACGGTAGTCGGCTACTGCAAGCAGGTCGCCGTTCGCGGTGGTGGTGATGGCGGGAATGCGGTAGGGTATTGCAGCCGATGTAGGTGTCGGGAATAGCTCGAAGTGGGGCTCGGGTTTCTCGAAATAGCGTACAACGGTTACGGTGAGTCCCTTCAGTATGATGCCGCTGTTCTTGCTGTCGCTCAGGGTTACGGTGATGCTCTGCTCGGGCTCTTTGCCTGCAATGTATTCAATGGTATTGCCAAGAGGGTAATTTTTGCCTCCGTATTCTATTTTTATATTGTCGGCTGTTGCATCCTTTATAATCTTGTCGAGCTTCACCGATGCTATGCGGTAGCCTTGGGGTGCGGTTATGGTGTAGGTGGCGCTGTTAGCCGTGCCTGTGTAGCATGCAATGTCGTTACCAACGTTCTTCATGTTGTTGGCGCTGCTGCTGAGCGTTACGGGTGTGCGGCTGTCGTTGCTCACCCATTTCGAAAACCATGTGCCCGTTGCATTGCCTGTGGTGAATGTGCCGCTTAGCGCGTCTATGCTCACCTCGTTTTTCGTTATGGCAATTACTATCGACGAGCCGCTATCGGCGCCTGTTGTCCAGAATGCCAGCTTGCCACCACGGTTGTTCACGATGTTCTTGCTTGCGCCTTTGGGGGCAAGGTAGAATGCCTCTACGTTGCTGCCAAGGTCTTTCGATGGGGCGAATGTCCACGCGTTGCTGTATGCCTTGTCGCCCTCTTCCTTGAGCACCACATAGGCTTTGCTGCCGGCGTCGCCGCTCATTTTCACAGGGGCTGCAAGCGTCTTGCCTGTTCCGGCCTGCTTGTTGTATATCTTGTAGCCGGTTTTTTCGTCGCCGGTGAAACACCATAAATCTGCGTCGGCAAGCTCGCTGCGGTTGCTCTTCACGGCGATGAATTCCTCTGCAGCGTTGTCCGAAATGAACAGCCCCGAACTGCCTATCGCCATGGTGTACCATTTGGTGTCCGCAGCGAAGCCCTCCTTTGTAACCGATGTAACGCGGAAAGGCACTTCGCTCCACGCAACGCTGCTGCATAGAAGCATCAGCGCTGTCGCCATCATCTGTAAATGTCTTTTCGTCATAAGCTTGTTTGGTATTAAACAAAAGAGTGCCACCATATAGGATGGCAGCACTCTTTTAGGGATTATAATATTACTGAGCAATAAGTTCGTAAACGGCACTGCCAAGCTCCTTCTCGATGTTCAGGTAGAAGCCCTGTGTCATAAGAGTCTTACCGCTGATAACCTTGCCTTCAAGTGCGCCCTTGCTCTTGGGATTCTCCTTGTTGAGCTCGCGGAACATGTACTTCTTGTCGGGGTCGAGGCCTTTGAGTACTCTAACCTCGGCGGGGTAGCTACGGATGTACTGTGTACGATAGAGGAAGTAAACCGCGCGGTCTTTCTCGGGGGTTACGTACATTACAGATACATAAGGCTTCTTCTCGTAGGGAGAGATAAGACGATAGAGGTCGCCCTGCTGTATAACGGGACGGATGTTCTTGTAAGTAGCGATAGCGTTCTTAGCGAACTCCTTCTCTTTCTCTGTAAGGTCAGAGGGTTTCATCTCCATACCCAAACGGCCTGTCATAGCAACGTCGAAGCGGAACTTGATGGGAGTAACGCGACGTGTCTGGTGGTTGGGCGATGCACTTACGTGAGCTGCCATCACGTTAGAGGGATAGTACTGTGATACACCCCACTGGATGAACAGACGCTGAATAGCATCGGTGTTGTCGCTTGTCCAGCACTCGTTGAAGTAGGGGAAGTAAGCGTAGTTCAAGCGACCGCCACCACTAGCACAGAGCTGGATAACGAGCTTGGGATATTTAGCGCGGATGCGCTCAAGTGTCTTGATAAGACCTCTGTGGTACTCGATGTAGAGGTGTGACTGCTTCTTCTTGGGCAAATAGAGCGATGCTGCATTTGCGATAGAGAAGTTGGCATCCCACTTCATGTAGTAGATTTCGGGGTTAGCCTGCATCAAGTCGTCAACAACCTTGAATACATGGTCCTGAACCGCAGGGTTGGTCATGTCGAGCATCATCTGTGTACCTCCACGGCCCATAACAGGCTCGCGCTCCTCCTGGCGGAGTACCCAGTCGGGGTGTTTCTCGTAGAGCTCACTCTTGGCGTTTGTCATCTCGGGCTCAATCCAGATACCGAACTTGATACCGAATTTCTTTGATGACTCGATAAGGCCCTCAACGCCGTTGGGGAGCTTTTTCTTGCATACCATCCAGTCGCCGAGTGAAGAATCGTCCTCGTCGCGGGGATACTTGTCACCGAACCAACCGTCGTCCATAACGAAGAGCTCACCACCGATAGAAGAGAACTCCTTCATCATAAGGTCCATAGCCTCCTGGTTCACCTTAAGGTAAACGCCCTCCCAGCTATTGAGGAGAATGTCGCGGGGCTCTGTACCACCGATAATCTGGTACTTGCGTCCCCAACGGTGGAAGTTGCGGCTAACACCACCCTTACCCTCGGTGCTGCATGTAAGCACGAGCTCGGGAGTGGTGAATGTCTCTTTGGGCTCCAATGTGTATGCCGATGCCTCGGGGTTGATGCCGGCAACAACCTCTGTGTAGTTTGAATTGCTTTCGTTCAAGAAAGAGAGCTCGTAGTTACCTGTCCACAAGAGTGTACCACCCACTACAAAACCGCAGTGCTCGTTGGGCTCGCCGCGTGAAATCATGAAAGAGGGGTGTGTAACGAACGAAGTACGTGCACCGTCGTGGTTGCCCACAACCTTGCGACCGCGATGGATGGGCTCCTCAACCAACTGGCACTCAGCACCCCAACCACCTACGAGGTATGAAAGCCACAGCTCGTTGGATTTCATGGGAAGGTAAGCCGATGCGAAACGGTTCAATGTAACGGCCTTCTTCTCTTTGTTGGTGATAACTGTTGATACTTTAATTACATCTACATCGGGGATAGCCTTGTAGAGTACGCTTACATAGAAGGGGAATACCTTGTCCTTCATTACGAACTCGGTTACGTTGGCCTCGTTCTCTTTGTACTGCTTAACCTCCTCGATGGCGAGCTCCAATGAATTGTCGCCGTTGGGGTGTGTCACGAGCATTGCGTGCTCTGCTGTACAGTGAGTACCGAATGTGGGATATGCTCCCCAGTTTACAGCGTTGCCTGTTGCGCGTATTTCGTCAAGGGGCGCTGTGGGACCATAATACACAAAATTAAGGCGCTCGCCTTTTTTGCCGCTCAACACCATAGTGGTGTTCTTTGTCGAGATTACATAATCCTCGGCATGTGCAGCCAATGCAAAGATGGCAAGCACTAACAAAGAAAAGAATTTTTTCATACTGTATAAATTAATGTTGTACAATTTGCTTATTGATTGCAAATATAAGATAATATTTCTTCTATTTAACATTATATATGAGAAAATATTACACTTCGATTGTGCTGATACTCTTTTTTTGTACCTTTGCAAAAGAATCACAGAATTGAACGATGAAAAAGAGAACAAAGAGAATCATTCTTATAAATTTCATTGCGATGGCGCTTGTTGTTGTCGCAACCCCCTTTGTTGTTTTGAACTGGCTCGACAGCTACACTCTGCATGGCAGGACGATAGAGGTTCCCAATATATGCGGCATGTCCATTGACGAGGGTGCCGAGCGATTGAAAAAGAGCTCGTTGGGATACGAAATAGTCGATTACAAATATCAGAAGGGTGCTGCCGAGAACGAGATTCTCGAACAGCGTCCGGTGGGTGCATCCAGGGTGAAAAAAGACCGCAAGATACACCTCACGCTCAATTCCAATAAAGAGCCGACAATGGCGCTTCCCGACGTGGTGGACAACTGCTCGTTGCGCGAGGCCGTGGCGCGTCTGCGTGCTGCCGGCTTCAAGCTCACCCCGCACGATACCATCAGCGGCGAGAAGGATTGGGTATATTCTGTGAAGATGGGCGAGGATACACTTAGAAATGGTGCTCATATTGCCATCGGTTCTACACTCACATTGGTGGTGGGTAGCGGAAAAGAGGTCGAGGCTGTCGATTCCGTACTCGTCGAGGAGTCTTGGTTTGAATAATTCGTACGCCCATGAATGACGAAGTGTTGTTGGGAACAAACGGCGCCGATGCCGATTTCGACGAGGAAGAAACCCTCTTCAAGGAGTATCGTGTAGTGGCCGATAAGGGGCAGTCGCCCTTGCGCGTCGATAAATTTCTTGTCGAGCATATAGCCCATATTTCGCGTAACAAGATACAGCAGGTGGCCGATGCCGGTTCGCTTACGGTCAACGGCAAGCCTGCAAAGTGCAACTACAAGGTGAAGCCGTGTGATGTTGTCGTTGTCACAATGGATACGCCTGCATACGACAATAGCATTGTCCCCGAGGATATTCCGCTTGATATAGTATACGAGGATGCCGACCTGATGGTTGTGAACAAGCCGGCAGGCCTTGTCGTGCATCCCGGTTGCGGTAACACCCATGGCACTCTTATAAATGCCGTTGCGTGGCACATGCGAGACGACAGCAATTTCGATCCCAACGATCCGCAGGTGGGCCTTGTGCACCGAATAGATAAAAACACATCAGGTCTGTTGGTGGTGGCCAAGACAGCATTTGCCAAGGCCCATTTGGGTATGCAGTTCTTCAAGAAGACCACCAAGCGCACATACAACGCTGTGGTGTGGGGTCGCGTGAAGGACGATGCCGGAACCATAGAGGGCAACATCACCCGTAACCCGCGCAACAGATTGCAGATGTGTGTATCGGACGATCCCGAGGTGGGCAAAAGCGCTGTGACACACTATCGTGTGCTCGAGCGATTGAGCTATGTGTCGTTGGTGGAGTGCAACCTCGAGACGGGTCGTACGCATCAGATAAGGGTGCACATGAAGCACATCGGTCACACCCTTTTCAATGACGATTGCTATGGTGGCGACGAGATACTGAAAGGTACGCACTTCAGCAAGTACAGCCAGTTTGTGCGTAACTGTTTCAAGATGTGCCCTCGTCAGGCGCTACATGCAAAGACGTTGGGATTTATTCACCCCACTACAGGCAGGGAGATGTATTTCGATTCGGAATTGCCACAGGATTTTCAGGAGCTTATTAAGGCTTGGCGGGTCTATTCGGCTGCGAGTGCCAGCTATCAGGAATAGAGCATGATGGACGGCGCTACTGCTTCTTGTCTATGAGCAGTGCGTCGAATTGCTTTTTGCTGCCGTTGAAGATGTTTATATCGACCTTCTCTTTTATTCCGGGTATCACCCCAAGGTCACTACATTGCCACATGAGCCACTCTTCGCCCTCGTGCAGTTCGGGGATGTAGTAGTGTGCCACCCAGAATGGGTATTCCTTGAAGAATGGGTCGTCCAGGTATCTTTTCTTGTATTTGCTCGATGCATATATGATGGGCTTCACTCCATAGTGCTGCTCCACCTTTTTCAACCATACCTTGACCTCTTCTATATATTTTTTCTTGTTCTTCGGCCTCTCCTCTATATCGAGTACGGGCGGCAGGTCGCCGGGCGTTAATTTCACCATGCTTATGAACAGGTTGGCTTGTGCCACTCCCGACGATGTGGTGCTGAAATAGTGATAGGCGCCGCGCACGAAGCCGTGCTTCTTGGCGTTTTTGAAATTTTGTGCGAATTTTACATCCTTGAAGTCGCTGCCTTCGCTCGCCTTTACATATATGAACGAGATGGGCGCGTCGGGATGGTGTCCGTTCTTCAGCTGCTCCCAGTTAATCTCGCCCTGATGGCGCGATATATCTATTCCATACACCGAGTGTCCCTCGGGCATGCATATTTCGTAGTATTTGTTATCGAAGCATGGACGGAAACGATAAAAATAGGGCCTGAAGAATGTGTAGTACGAACCTACGATTATCAAGAACGAGACGCATGCCGCAGTGATGACATACATCCAACGCGGCAGGTCTTTGTTCTTTTTATGATACGAACGGCGGGCGGAAGATGTTTTCTTCCGTCCGCCGTTTTTCTTTATAGGTTCCTTGGCTTTTGCCATCAAATAGTTAATTTGATTACTTAGCCTGCTCAAGTGCGAGAGTAGCAGTTGTCTGGTCGCAAACCTCTGTGGGGCCGAAGTACTGGATGGGGCCGGGATATACGTAGCATGTTTCCTTAGCCCAAACATCTCTCTGTGCTGCGAATGCCTTGAAGGGAGCACCCTCGAGGTCAACAAGTGCCTTCTGGATAACGGGCTTCATCTCGCCGTGACGACGCTCCATGTTCATCATCATAGTGATGGGGATACCACCTGCAACCCACTCAGCTGCGGGAGCTGTTGTGTTGCGTACCGATGCCATGTAACCTGTCTTGCCCGAAGCGATGAGCTGCGATGCAGTGTAACCGAGTGCATAGCAATAGTCGGCGTCGTAGTTAGAGGGAGCAGCGCAACGTCCTTCGTAACCGAAGAAGTGGTGCTGTGCGTTGAATGAGCCGTTGAATTTGCCCTCTTTCTTCCACTCAGCGAGCTTGCTTGCAACCATTTCCGAAAGAAGCTTCTCTGTCTCGATGAGCGATACCTGTACGTTTCCGTGGGGGTCGCGGTCGAGTGTGAGCTGGCGTGCAACGCCTGCGGGGAGGCTGGCGTAGATAGCAGCGTTCTCAGCTGAAAGGTTGTTGATGATGTACTCGCGCTGGTCGGCGGGCTTGATAGCAGCGTACTCTTCGCCCTTCACTGCGAGGAAGTCGTTGAGCTCGGCGATGAGTGACTTCATAGCAGGGATGAACTCGATGAGTCCCTCGGGGATAAGTACTGTACCGAACTTGTTGCCGTCAGCTGCACGGTTGGCAACTGCCTGTGCGATAGATGTTACGATATCGTCGAGTGAAAGAGCCTTCTTCTCAACCTCCTCTGAAATGATACAGATGTTGGGCTGTGTCTGCAATGCGCACTCGAGTGCGATGTGTGATGCCGAACGACCCATCAATTTGATGAAGTGCCAGTATTTGCGTGCTGAGTTACAGTCGCGCTCGATGTTACCGATAACCTCTGAATATACCTTACATGCGGTGTCGAAACCGAATGATGTCTCGATGTATGCGTTCTTCAAGTCACCGTCGATAGTCTTGGGACAACCGATTACCTGGATGCCAGTGTTCTTGGCAGCATAGTACTCAGCGAGTACACATGCGTTGGTGTTAGAGTCGTCACCACCGATGATTACGAGTGCCTTGATGTCGAGCTCCTTGAGGATCTCAAGACCCTTCTCGTACTGCTCAATCTTCTCGAGCTTTGTACGACCTGAACCGATGATATCGAAACCACCTGTGTTGCGGTACTCGTCTATGATGTCTGCTGTGAGCTCTTTGTAGTTGTGGTCAACAAGACCGCCGGGGCCCATGAGGAAACCGTAAAGACGGCTGTCTGCGTTGAGCTTCTTGATGCCGTCGAAAAGACCGGCAATAACGTTGTGTCCACCGGGAGCCTGGCCACCTGAAAGGATAACACCTACATTGATTGCGGGGTAGTTAACAACATCACCACCACACTCGAATGTTACGATGGGAAGACCGTATGTGTTGGGGAACATTTTGCTGATAGCCTCCTCGTCGGCAACCGATTTTGTTGCTGAACCTTCAGAGATTTTAACTACACCTTTCAATGCCTGGGGCAATTTGGGCTGGTAGGCAGCTCTTGCCTGTTGTAATGCGCTTATTTTCATATTTGTAATGATTAGGTTCTAAAATATTGGCAAATTTCGCTTTTTTTTATGAATTGTGAAAGCACTTTTATGTTTTTTATTCCTTGCTTTTCATCTTTTTCTTTTTATCTGTCGTTTTTTTCTACTATTGTTGCAGTTTTCATTCTATTGAACTATCTTTACCCAAAGTATATTTTCGAACAAACTAAATAAAACGATTATGGCAAGCAGAAGAAGACTTAAAAAAGTTATAGCTTATGTATCAAGCGAACTCCTTTCACAGGCAATTTACGTATCAATCAATTCGGATAGAGAGGTAGCCGAGTGGAACGATTTGTTTGCAAAAATTCTCATTACCAATAACGATTACATCGCACGCGTGAGCCATCAGCAGCCCGGTATGGCGGCAGCGGACTATTACAAGGCTCTCTGTGCATCTTTCGAGAAAGAAGCCAAGGCTATTGTAGCTGAAATTCAGAAGGGTTAACCATTATAGCTTTTTTCTATGTATTTAAGATGGCTTTTATTTATAGTCATCTGGTTGTTTGTTGTGCCTTGTTCGGTAGCTCAGAACAAGCAAAGGGATGCCGAACGTGCCATTAAGGAGTATTTTTCGGCCTATAAACCCGAAACGCTCCGATTGAAAAATTGTGGCCTTGAACGTAAGCGCGGCAACATCCAGTTTGGCAAAAAAAGGATTACCGTCTATACGAACAGCAATTTCGGCTCGCAGGTATTCACCCCCGAACTGGTCGAGGCTATATACGACGGCATACGCGATGCTCTTCCCGGTGCCTACAAGAAATATAAGATAGAGGTAATAGCCAACCACAAGCCGATAGAGTATCTTGTCCCCAATATTTATCGCAAAAAGAAAAATGTGGATGAATCGCGTCTGTGGGGCGAGCGCGAACATGTCGGCTATCCTTGGGTGAGTAATTTGTCGCGTCCCTATCTTGCCACGCTTCCTCTGAGTGGTCGTCACTTGGCCTTGTGGCAGAGTCACGGTCGCATTTTTGCCCCCGACAGGGATTTGTGGAAGTGGCAGCGTCCAGCGCTCTATTGCACCACCGAGGATCTCTTCACGCAGTCGATAGTGGTGCCGTTCCTCATGCCCATGCTCGAGAATGCGGGTGCTGTGGTCTATACTCCGCGCGAACGATGCTGGCAGCGCCATTGGGCTGTTGTCGATAACGACAATGCATCGTGCGCGTCGCAATATATAGAGGAGAGCGACGATAATTACGCTTGGGAAACTGCCATCGGCAGCGGATTTTCGCCGCGCGATACATTTTATGTCGATGGCGAAAACCCCTTCATCGAGGGTACGGCGCGCGTAACCCGTTGCGTGAAAGAGAGCAAGGGGGCAACTGCTGTGGTCAAGTGGATTCCCGATATTTCCGAAGATGGCGAGTACTCCGTATATGTATCCTATAAAAGCCTGCCGGCCAGTGTGCCCGATGCCCGTTACAGCGTGCTTCACACTGGTGGCGTGACATCGTACCGTGTCAACCAGCAGATGGGTGGCGGCACATGGGTATATTTGGGCTGTTTCAATTTCCGCAAAGGTGTTCACGAGAACCAGTCGGTGCTTCTTAGCAACGAGAGCGCCCACGATGGAGTGGTGACAGCCGATGCAGTTCGCTTCGGTGGTGGCATGGGTGTTGTTGCACGCGGCGACAGCCTGAAATTGAGTGGTATGCCTCGCTACCTCGAGGGTGCGCGCTATGCATTGCAGTATGCCGGTTTTCCCTACGAAGTATATACCCCCAGCGAGGGCGAAAAGGATTACAACGACGATATAAACAGCCGTTCGCGTGCCGTGAACCATTTGGTTGGCGGTTCGGTCTATTGCCCCGACTCGTCGGGACTGCGTGTGCCCATAGAGATGACATTCGGATTCCATTCCGACGCAGGTGTTTCGGAAGAGGACGAGGTGATTGGTTCGTTGGGTGTTGTCACCACGGCTCACGACAAGGGTGTTCTGCCCATTGGCGTGTCGCGTCACATTTCGCGCGACTTCATCAGCTATGTGCTCAATTCCGTACAACGCGACATCAGTGCCACATATGGTTTCAGATGGTCGTGCCGCGGCATTCTCGATAAGAGCTACAGCGAGTCGCGCATCCCCTATGTGCCATCCATGATATTCGAATCGCTTTCGCACCAGAATTTCATGGATATGGCCTACGGACACGATCCCAATTTCAAATTTGTGATGGCACGCGCGGTGTATAAGGCACTGCTCAAGCAGTTGTGCTATGTGCATGGGGTGAAATACGAGGTGCAGCCGTTGCCGGTTAAGGATTTCGCGATAGATTTCGCCGACGAGCCCAACAGCATTCGTTTGTCGTGGCAGCCTGTTGCCGACAAGCTCGAACCGACAGCGGTGCCCACTAAATATGTGCTCTATACAAGGGTGAACGACAATGCCTACGACAATGGACGCATCGTAGAGGATAATCAGCTAGTGATGACGTTGCTACCCGATGTGCAGTATAGCTTTAAGGTGGCTGCCTTGAACGACGGTGGCGAGAGTTTCCCCTCCGAGGAATTGTCTGCTGCCATCTCCAAGGTCGAGAAAGGTCGTGTGGTTGTGGTGAACGGTTTTCACCGTCTGAGTGGTCCTGCGGTTGTGAACAACACCTCGCAGGCGGGCTTTAATCTCGATGCCGACCCTGGTGTACCCTATATGCGCACTCCGGAATATTGTGGTCGCCAGCTCGACTTCGAAAGGGTGGATATCGGCTTCGAGGATGGCCTTGGACTGAGCGGTTCCGAGCTCGAGGGCACGCTGTTGGCCGGTAATACGTTCAATTACCCCTATGTTCATGGCAAGGCGCTGTTGGCTAACGAGTTCTCCTATGTGTCGTGTTCGAGCGAGGCGCTCATGGATGGCGCTGTGGAGCTGTCGAAGTACGATGCAACCGACCTTATCGTTGGTGCCGAGAAGCAGGGTAGCAGGGGTGGAGCATTGGGCTACGACCGACCATATAAGAGCTTCCCCGCTGAACTGCAGAGCAAATTGACGGAATTTTGCGAGAATGGCGGCCGCCTTTTCGTTAGCGGTTCCTATATAGGCAGCGATATGGCAGGTAACGACACCGACCGTTCGTTTATCAGGAATGTCCTGAAATTCGATTTCGGTGGTACGGTTGCCGACCTTACAGAAAATAAGATATTCGGTTCGAACCTCACCATCGATGTGCATAGGGGCATGAGCGACAAGTGCTATGCAGTCAATCGCCCCGATATTTTGGCGCCTGTGGGTAATTCGTTCGTAGCTTTTGTATATGACAATTGTCGCGAGAGTGCCGGCATTGCTTTTGCCGACAATTACCGTGTGCTTGCAACGAGCTTCCCCTTCGAAACCATTGTGCAGGATGATATCAGGGCCGAATTGATGGGTGCGGTAATGCGCTTCCTGCTGAACTGATGATGTGTTATACAATAGGTGGGAACAGGGTTAATAATCCTTGTTCCCACCTATTTTTATTGCCTTTTTTATAACGCTTTTGGCCATTCGCCTGTATCTTTTTCTTATCCTGTAGAGCAGTGCCACAAAGAGCGACGCCTCGAGGTCGGAACCCTGTCGGGTGGTGTATTCCGATATTATCTGCACCAGATTTTCGGCCGGTATCCCCAGTTGCTCAAATGAGCGCATGGCGTCCTTGTAATGTGATATGTGCCCGAATTTAGCCCTGTTGATATCGGTCAGCGCAAATTTGTAGCAGCCACTTGCCTCGTCCTTGCGGTAAAATATGTTCTTGGTATTGTAGTCGAGCGGTAATATCCCTTTTTGGTGGAGCTCTATTGTGAAATTTATGAAATCCTTCTTCATCCTTTCGTTCTCGGCCTTGTCGTGAGTGGCCGGGTCCCACTCCTTCAGCGTCGGCAGGTTCATGTATTCCGATACAAAATAGCCTGTATGGTAAAGACCGAACCGCTTCTGCTCCATGTATGCGACGGGAAAGGGGGTGCTAACTCCGCATCTCAATATCCTCAGTGCATGTTCATAGGCCCGCCGGGCTTTGCTCCTTCTGAAGAATGTGTATATTACCCTGTTGCAGATGTTAGGCCTCTTGTACCTTTTTATTACCAGTTTCGTGCCCTCTATCTCTATCAGTTCCACCCTGTTGCGGTTGTCGCAGAATGTGTGCAGCACAGGGTGCTTCCCGTTGGGTATTTCCAATATTTCCTTTGCCAGTGCTTCGTGTTTTTTATGTATGTGCAGAGTCATTTCCTTGCCTGTATATTTCTTTGGCAAAGTTATATGTTTTACCCATGTCGCTTTATTCCTTATTATCCCTTTTAATGCTCTATTTTACATGTGTGCGGGGGTAAACAAACAGGGCGTGCACTGGTGCACGCCCTGTTTGTTGTTTGGTCGGTTCTGTTTAGAATCGCATGCCGACGGTAAATATCAGTTTGTTGCTGAGGGTAGATACGTCGGCTGCGGGAAGATCCTCTACCGAGTCGTAGTATGTGTAGAATTTAGCGTCGTGCATAGCGCACTGGTATGCCGCATCGAAATAGAAGCTTTTTCCGCGATATCCGAGGCCCAATGTCACTATATTGGTCTTTGCGGTGTTCATATATTCTGTCGAGGTCGATGCCGAATAGGGTGTAAGGTATTTCCATGCATCGTCCTTGAATGCCGACGAAATATAGTTGTATCCGCAGCGCATGCTCAGGTTGTCGTCGAGTCGCAGTTCGGCGCCGGCTCTGAAGATGTGCTGTGTTTTCATGTTGGCGTTGAATTCGTCGTTCATGTCAATCATTTCGGTGCCATCCTCGTACTCCATGTATGTCGATGAGTAATCGACCAGTTCGTATTCAGCATTCACCGCCAGGATGTTATCAAAGGTGTATCCTGCGCTCAGGTTCATGCGCCAGGGCGAGCGTACGCAGTAATCTACAATGTAATCTTCGCCATATGCAGCGTCCCAAAGTGTTGACATCTCCTTGTACTTGCCTTCTTCGTCGTATGGGCCGGCCATGTAGGCGTTGCTATACTCGGTGAGGCTGTAGTAGGTGGGCAGGTGGAAGGCCAGTCCCAGGCGGAAGGGCGAGTATTCGAACGGGCGCACAATGGCACCGAGCTTTACATCGAATCCCGAGCCTTCGGTTTTCAGGCGGCTCTCGAGGTCGTATATTACGCCTATGTCGTCATATTCGCTGTAGATAGAGTAGCGGTTGTAGTCGATATACTGCATGCCCAGTGTCATACCAAGGTACAATCTGTCGTTGATGTTGAACGACAGGTTGAAATCCAATTCGTTCACACCGCCGCGTTCCTCGGAGTAGTAGCATGCGTCTGTGGGCAGATACATGGGCTCGCCGTTGGTGTTCAGCACACCGGTGTTGGCAGCCAACAGCGGCAACCAGGGATTGCGCGGGTTGATGTACGAGTAGCAGTTGATGTGCTCCAAATCGACGCCGCTATTGTAGTGCAGGTCGCTCATCTGGTATTGTTGCGAGTAGAGGCCGTCGTCGTACCATCCGTTCATCGCAAAATCTTTTCTGAAATTGTTGCGGCGGGTGTAGCCTATTCCCAGATTGACGAATTTGAGCGCATCGCCACCGAAATCTCCCGAGAATACGAGGCCCAGGTTGTCGAACGAGAAGTTGGTGTTGTCCTTGCTCAGCTTGCTGCCGCGGAAATCTGCTTCGGTGCTCAGCAGGTTCATGGAGGCTGTTGCTGCAAAGTCGTTGCTTCGGTAGATACCTATGCCGGCTGGGTTGGTTGACATCACAGACATGTCGCCACCGAGTGCGCTCATTGCGCCACCCATTCCCACAAAGCGGGCTGTTCCGCTAAGCTCGGGGTTGAATAGTGGTATTACGTCGTATGTGCTTTGAGCGTTTGCATGCAGTGCCATGAAACATAGCGCTACTATATATATTATTCGTTTCATAACTATATTGTGTTATATGGTTTCTTTATCAACTGTTCATATTGTGCCTGGTTGTGGATTATCGACGTCCGCCTCCGCGTGAGCCGCCACCGCCGCCACCGCTGCGCGAGCCTCCTCCGCCTCCGCCGCGTGAGCCACCACCGCCGCTGTTATATGAGCTGCCGCCACCGCTGCTATATGAGCTTCTCGACGAACTGCCGCCACCCGATGAGCGTGAACCGCCACCGCCGCTGCTGCCACCGCTGGATATATGCGAATGTGAACCCGATGATGTGCTGCCGTAGTTCTGCGACGAGGTTCCTCTCTCGTAGCTGCGTGTCTGCTTTTTCGAGCTGTTGCTCCTTGTGGGGCGTACAATCGATGAACTGTTTCGCTGCTGCCTGTTGCTGTTCACAATTGTTCTGTTTGCATCGTTACCGCCACGCTCGCCCGATACGTTTGTGCGCGATGTGTTGTTGCGTGTGCTGCTGGGGCGGTTGTACACCCTTTCGCTGCTGTTGCCCCTTCTGTTGCTTATTTGCGTGGGGGTATTTCGGTCGCGGTTAGGTGTTGCGCCAGCGCGTACTCCAGCATCGGCTCTCGACGGGCCCGATGTTCTCGGTGCATAGTTGCCACCGCGGTGTCCGCTGTTGCCGTTGCGGCCGGTGTATCCGGCGTTGCGATAGCCACCTGTGTGCGAGTGGTGACCGCCGTGGCCATGTGCGCTCAGGCCGTGGTTGGGGTGATATCCCCATGCAAACGAGTACCATTCATACGGGTGTCTCCAAAACCAAGGATTGATTGACCAGTGCCATGAATTGTAGTGCCATCCCCAGGGTGTGTGGTGCCATCCATAAAAATTCGAATACCATACGTGATTAACGTACCAATCATATCCGGTGTACCAGTTGTAACCCATCTGCCAGCCGTAGTCTGCGTACGATGGTGTGTAGTAGGTCGTGCTGTACGAGTAGCTAGGGTATATATCCCAGTATGTGCCGTCGTCGTAGATGGTCCAGTTGTCCACACCGCTTTCATATACCACGTTCCAATAGAGCGGGCTGCTGAGTATGGCCGAATGGCGGGGGCTGTGGAATCTTACAAGACGGGTTGAGTAGGTATACTCGCCGCTTTCGTCACCCTTGATGAGTATGGTGTCGTATTCCTTTTCATACTCCTCGGTGTATTCCACGCGGGTGCCGGGACGACGGTTGTATGCGTCCTCGTCCATCTCCTTTACGAGGTTACCTGTTGTGGATTTTTTCAATCTCACCACGTTGGTACCGTTCTGTGTAGTATTTGCATCGGACTTGATTACCTGTTTGTTGCTGACGGTAACCTTGTTCTCTTTCTTTTCCTTCTTTTTGGTAGGTACAAAGTATAAATCATCGACTTGTGCCATTGCTCCCAATGGAAGAAGGACTGCCATCAATAGAAATATAATCTGTTTCATATGCTAATAATTATTGGTTTATATTGAGCTGTGAAGGGTTCGTTTCCTTTCACAGTGCAAATATAATAACTCGAAAAAATAAAAAAAGGGGGAAATCCCCTAAAAGATTGGGGGATTTCCCTATAATTTTAGTAATTACCCTATTTTTGCCCTATACGGTTGCCGCCAAAGCCTTGTTTGAGCGGAATTCCGAGAGGGAATGACCTGTGTGACGCTTGAAATATCTGTTCAGGTACGATTGGTCGGGGAAGTGGTACTCGCCTACAAGTTCCTGGAATGTCTTGTGGGTGTACATGAGTGCTACTTGTAGCTCCACTATGGTGTAGTGGTCTATGATGCTCTTGGCGCTTTGTCCGCTTGCGCGCTGGCATATCGAGTTCAGATTGCGGGTGGATACATCGAGCTTGTCGGCATAGAACTGCACCGAGCGCTCTTCTCTGAAATGTCGTGTAATAAGGTCTTTGAATTGTAGGAACTGCTTCTCCTTGTCCTCTATGCCCATATCCTTTTTAGCCTGCTCGGCCGACGCTGTGGCCTGTGCATGCTGGGTGTAGAGCAGCAGGGCGTTGGCCGACAGTATGATGTTCTTGCGGCAATATTCCGTGTCGGGATCAAGGCATACAAGCTCGTCCTCTATTATATCCACCTGTTTGAAAATGTTTGCAAGGAAGGCCTGCTCGTTGGCGGTGCCTTTGCCCTTGAAGGGGTGTCCCTCTATGGCCTGCATGGTTTCGGGGGTGAATGAGCAACGTGCTGCCAACCATATATCCTCGGATACTCCAAGGAAACGTGTCGAAAAATCGCTTGTTATGTCGTGTACGGTGATGTTGTATCCGGTGGGGCATACGGCTATGCAGCCCGGTGTGAAGCGGAAACGGTAACCGTTTATTGTTATCAGTGCTTCGCCACTCTGGCACCAGAAAAATGTGGCAAATTGAAGCTTGTATGTGTGTTGTACGAACTTCTGTAGCGCCGAGGTGGTTGTCGAGAAGCCTTGTCTCGATAGTTTTTCGAAGTAGTGATTGTTCATATTCCGTGTCTTTGTTGTCTGTGTCTATCGGGTGGGTGCGCCTGTTATTGTTGCAACATCTCCCTGCGCGCTCTTCTCTTCTCGCGCTTTCTTTTTATTATATCCTTTACCCTTTTTACTCCGTAGAGCGAGAAATATATAAGGTATGTCGCTCCCCAGAATACAATGGCACAGCAGAGCATTGTGAGTATCGACAATTCCCCGTCGGGGTGTTTGGGGGTGACATTTTTCAGATAGTTCATGTATAGGAGGTAAAAACCGATGGCGGTCACAGCATTGAGTATTGTAAGGGCAATGGCTATCACCTTGCCTCTTCTGCTGCCTGTCATGGGGTAGAGCGAGAAGTATTGCAGTCCCGATTTTTTATCTATTTTTGTGAAGTATAGCAACCAAGGGAGCAACAGCAGCGCATATGTAACGCAGAGCGCTGTTACAAGCACTGTGTTCACTTGCAGAATATCGAATTCCGTGGGGGTTAGAATAAACTGAACGGCCTTGTGGGTTGCTTCGAAATGGAATGCGGCCGACATGAGGGTGATGAATAGCAGGCTGACTGTTGTCAATCCTACAACCTTTACTGCTTTGATTGCTTTCATATCCCGGTGGTTTTTATAGTTGTCCATCGGGAGCTACCAGTGGTGGAGCTGGAGGGAGTCGAACCCTCGTCCAAACGAGGAAACAATATGCTTTCTACACGCTTAGCATCCGGTTGGGTTTTCGAGTACAAGCAAGACCGGCGCCACCCACTTGTACCTTATCCTCTAAAAAATTCGCCACGACAGCGAGGCCTGCCATAACTAGTCCCGAGTTTACTGCACCACCTTGTCGGATTGCTTCGGAACAACTGCGTCCGGGTGATGTCTCGTTCCAACACCTGGTGTCGGAATAAAGCTAATCTACTATACTTCGATTAAGCAGCGAGAGCATAATTATTTTCGCCAGATAATTTTTGTCCGCCGAGATTATAGTGCCGACTGACGACGCACTGCGTGCTTACATACCTTTTCTGCCCGCTGTCAAAACCAAACAGCCCCAAAAAATGTAGTCCCCCACATGGAGGACTACAAAGTTCTTATATTTTGTTCAAAAATGCAAGTGTTTTTTGCTTTTTTGTACTAAAAATTACTATCGTGCGTAGTTCACGGCGCGTGTTTCGCGTATTACGGTAATCTTCACCTGGCCGGGATAGGTCATTTCGTCCTGGATCTTCTTGGCAATTTCGCCCGAGAGAAGCTCGGTCTGTTTGTCGTCTATCTTGTCGGCACCAACGATTACGCGAAGCTCGCGACCAGCCTGGATTGCGTATGTCTTTGTAACGCCGGGGTATGACATTGCAAGCTGCTCAAGGTCGTGCAGACGCTTGATGTATGCCTCCACAATCTCGCGACGTGCGCCGGGACGTGCACCCGAAATGGCGTCGCACACCTGTACGATGGGGGCGATGAGGCTGTTCATCTCTATTTCGTCGTGGTGGGCACCGATGGCGTTGCAGATGTCGGGTTTCTCCTTGAATTTCTCGGCAATCTTCATACCATACTCTGCGTGCGGCAATTCGGTCTCCTCGTCGGGCACCTTGCCTATATCGTGCAACAGACCGGCGCGTTTTGCCTTCTTGGGGTTCAAGCCGAGCTCGGCTGCCATCACTGCACAGAGATTTGCTGTCTCGCGTGCGTGCTGCAACAGGTTCTGTCCGTATGAAGAACGGTATTTCATCTTACCTATGATGCGTATAAGCTCGGGGTGAAGACCGTGTATTCCAAGGTCGATGGTTGTGCGCTTACCGGTTTCGATAATCTCCTCCTCAATCTGTTTTTTCACCTTGGCTACCACCTCCTCGATGCGGGCGGGGTGTATGCGGCCGTCGGCTACAAGCTGGTGCAATGCAAGGCGTGCTATCTCGCGGCGAACGGGGTCGAAGGCGCTCAATACGATTGCCTCGGGGGTGTCGTCAACGACAATCTCCACGCCGGTGGCTGCCTCGAGAGCGCGTATGTTACGTCCTTCGCGACCGATGATGCGGCCCTTCATTTCGTCGCTGTCGATGTGGAACACGGTTACCGAGTTCTCTATCGCAGTTTCGGTTGCCACGCGCTGGATTGTTTGTATAACTATCTTCTTGGCCTCTTTGGTGGCTGTGAGCTTTGCGTCGTCCATTATGTCGTTTATGTACGATGCAGCCTGTGTCTTAGCCTCCTCCTTCAGCGACTCGACGAGTGTGTTTCTTGCCTCCTCGGCCGATAGTCCGCTGATGGCTTCGAGCTTCTCGCGCTCTTGTGCGTGGAGCTTGTCGAGCTCCTCTTTCTTGCGCTCGATGTTGGCCAACTGTATATCTACGTTCTCTTTGTACTTCTCGATTTCTGCTTTGCGGCGCTGCAACTCCTCGTTGCGCTGGTTCACATGAAGCTCGCGCTGTTTGATGTGGTTCTCGGCCTGCTGCAATTTGTGGTTGCGCTGCGAAACCTCTTTTTCAAGTTCTGCCTTCTTGTTCAAGAACTTCTCTTTTACTTCGAGCAACTTGTTCTTCTTCATTACTTCAGCCTCTTTGGCTGCATCCTCGAGAATACGGTTGTATTTCTTTTTAAGACCATATCGGAATATCATAAACTGTACTACGCAGCCTACAAGTATGGCTATCAGTGCAGTTATGATTACCAGTGTGATTGTATTCATAATGTTTTTATATGTTTTGTTAATATTATGTTGTTTCAAAAAATAAAAAACGCACATCTGTCGTCCTCGAATGTTCTTGGACGATAGGCGTGCGTGAATATGTCAGTAACGCTGGCTGTTACTTCTCTAATGTGTCGTCAATCTGTTTCGTAAGTTCCAATAGGCGCTCGGATATTCGTGACGTGCCCGAAAGATTGGTATCTTTCATGCGTCTGAACGCAATATCTATTGCTACCATTGCCATTAACTTCTCATCGCTTTCCGATGCGAAACGCTCTTTGTATTTAAGCAGTTTGTCGTTTATCAGACGGGCTGCTTGTCGGTAATATGGTTCCTCGCTGCGTCTTACAACCAGCGGGTATGATATGCCGTTAACCATTAAATTTATTCCAACGTATTCCTCTTCCATTGCTTTGTATTCCTTTGGTTATTGTCTTTTTATAAGTGAATCAATGCACTGGTCGATTTCACGCACAAGCCTGTTTATGTGCTCTTTGGCATTGTCGGCCTCTTCGTAGCTGAGGCTTATCATTCTGGCCTGCTTCAGATTGGCATATGTTTGTTCGAGTTCGTTGTAACGTGCCTGTAGCTCCATTAAAGATTTTTCTTTTTCGGCAACCTGCTCGGATAGTTCCTTGTTGAGTTTTTTTTGCTCCTCATATCTATCCAAGAGTGTCTGCAATTTCTCTTCGAATTGAGTCAGTATCTGTTTTTCGTTCTCGTACATAATACATCAATCATTTTACAAATATATATGTAATTTGGGAGAATCAAAAAAAAAAGAGCTTTTTTTGGTTTCAATACGCTTCAATTTGTCTTGTGGAGGGCTTTTCGGGCGTTACATAATGAAAAATCCCGGCCACAAATGGTTTGCAGCCGGGATTGTCGTTGGGTTGTTTCCTTATTTTACAATAGTCATTTCGTCTATCAGGCGTTTGCAGTTGCCGAACTTCTCTACAATGAAGAGCACGTATCTGATATCTACGTTTATGCAACGCTGCTTGATGTTGTCAAAGTTTATGTCACCACTGAGCGACTCCCAGTTGCCGTCGAATGCAAGGCCTATGAGCTCGCCACGTGAGTTGAGCACGCCACTACCGCTGTTTCCACCGGTGATGTCGTTGGTGGTGAGGAATGCAACGGGCATCTCGCCGTCGGGCATGGCATAGTCGCCATACTCCTTCTTCTCGTAGAGCTCCTTGAGGCGTGCGGGTACTATGAACTCGCTGCTGTTGGGGTTCTCCTTCTGCATTACACCCTTCAGTGTGGTGTAGTGGTTGTATGTTACACCATCCTTGGGCTCATACGATTTCACTGTGCCGTATGTGAGGCGCATGGTCGAGTTCGCGTCGGGTGCCATGGGGTCGTTGCCCGCCTTCTGCATCAATCCCTTCAGGTAGGTTTTGTGCAAGGGGTTCATTCTCTTGGCAAATTCGCTGTTTTTCTTCGACAGCTCTCGCTGAGATGCGATTATCGCCGAACGCAGCTTGTATGCGGGGTCGCTCTCGAGCTTTTTCAGTGTAGGCTTCTTTAGGAATTTGTTCAGGTTTTTCTCGTTGGCAAGGATTGAATTGTCGTAAACCTCGTCGATGTATTTGCTCAGCTTGCCTTTGTATTTTTTCTCAACCTCGTTGAGATATGCATCGCGCTCCTCGGGCTTGGTGAGCTCGAAGTAGAGGGGGAGTACTTCCTTGGCTATGCGGCGGTCGATGCTGTGAACGTAGTCACGGTCGTGCAGCGATGCGTAAATGGATTTCATGCGCTCGTTTATCTTCTCGGGGGCGTCGAAGAGGTTCTTGTTGCCGTCCGAGAGGTTGCGCGCGAAGAATTCCACGTTGCCTACGAGCTCGCCGGTGAGCGTTGTAAGGTACTGTGTGCGGTTCATCTCCTCTACACATGCGTTGATCTTCTCAACCACATTCTCGTAATCGCTGTTGCCGATGCTTTTTGCCCAAGCCTTGAAGCCGGCCTCCTCCTGCAACTTGGTTTCAATAACCTTGTTGTCGATGATGGCCTTGTTCATGCCTATCGAGTTTTTCCAGTAGTTGCTTATGCGGGCGAGCTTGCTGGCATATTTTATGTTTGTATCCTCGCTCTTCTCCATCTCCTCGCGGATGACCTTCAGGCTCAGGTCGCGCATGGCGATGCGGGGTTCGTTCTTGTGGTACATGCGCTGTTTTACCTCGTCGGCTGTGAGGTATCGCGATGTGCTTCCGGGGAAGCCCATTATCATGGCATAGTCGCCGTAGCTGAATCCCTCGAGCGATATTTTCAGATGCTTGGGTGTCTTCAAGGGCACATTGTCTTTGCTGTATGCAGCGGGGTTGCCATTCTTGTCGCCGTAGATGCGGAACATCGAGAAGTCGCCTGTGTGACGGGGCCACATCCAGTTGTCGGTCTCGCCACCGAATTTACCGATAGCAAAGGGGGGTGTTCCTACAAGGCGCACGTCGGTATATCTCTTATAATATACAAGGTAGTACTTGTTGGCCTCGAAGTAGGGGAGCAACTGGGGGTGCATGTACTCCTTGCCCTCGATGTTGTCGGCGTCGAAGAGTTCCTTACCAATCTTGGCGAGCTCGTTGCGGTTGAATGACTGCTCCTCGCTTATTTTGCCGTTTGCGATGCGGGCGTTAATCTCGTCGGTGACGTCGGTTATCTTCACTACGAATGTGAAGCCGATGCCGTTGCAGGGGAGCTCCTCTTCGTTGCTCTGGCTCCAAAAGCCATTTTGCAGGTAGTTGTGCTCTACGGTGCTCAGCTGCTGTATGAAGCCGAAACCACAGTGGTGGTTGGTTACTACAAGGCCGTTGGGCGATATCACTTCGCCGGTGCAACCGCCGCCGAATATACCGATGGCGTCTTTCAACGAGGGCGCGTCGGGCGAATATATCTCGTCGGCTGAAATCTGTAGGCCGAGCTTGCGCATGTTGTCCTCGAGGTTCTGCTGGCGCATCAACTGAAGCAACCACATGCCTTTATCGGCGAAAATGGGGGTTGTTGCGAGCACTGTCAATAGCAGTGCTAATGATAATTTCTTCATAGTCTGTTATTTATATTGTTCTGTTATTTCAAAATATCGTATTTCATCAGCTTCAATTTGTGTAGGAAGTAGCAGACCGACACTTTCAGCACGCCGCATCCGTATATTATGCTGTTCTTTATTTTTATGGACGACGCCTCGGGGAAATACTTTGTGGGGCAGGTAATCTCCGCTATTTCGTATCCCTTGTCGCATATCTGTGCTATCACCTGGTTGTCGAACACAAAATTGTCCGAGCATTTCTCGTAGTCGATGCTTCTGAGCACTTCGGCCGAGAAGGCTCTGTAGCCTGTGTGGTACTCGGCCAGGTGGTTGTTCATCAACAGGTTTTGGAAGAATGTGAGGAATCTGTTGCTTATGTATTTATATAGCGGCATGCCACCTTTCAGCGCGCCCTTGCCCAATATTCTGGAGCCAAACACCACCGAATATACGCCATTGGCTATCAGGTAGGCCATGGAGTGGAGTAGTTTGGGGGTGTACTGATAGTCGGGATGTAACATGATGACTATATCCGAGCCCAAGCTCAGCGCCTTGTTGTAGCAGCTTTTTTGGTTGCCGCCGTAGCCCTTGTTCTTGTCGTGCGATATAATGTGCTTTATGCCAAGCTCCTGGGCTATTTTTATGGTGGAATCGGTGCTCTTGTCATCGACAAGTACCACATGATCCACTATATCGAAAGGAATCTCGTCGAATGTCTTTTTCAGGGTGCTCTCTGCGTTGTATGCAGGCAGTACTACTGTTACGACCTTATTGTTTATCATATTCTTTTTGTGCTAATAGTTCAATTATAAACGGAATGCAGAAAATATAATACGATATATCTGCTCCGCCACGCAAATATGCATCGATGCCGATGTCTGCTATTGCGTAGAATATATGGTAGGTGATAATTGCAAAAAACATTATTATGCTCAGAAAAACGGTGTCCGTTCTCTTTTTGAGCAGCAAGGGCAGTATGAATGCCAGTGCCACGAATGCCACAATGTGAGCGAATGGCAATATGGCGTCGCCTTGCACCACGAACGGGTTGTAGCGCAGGAACAGCTCGGGTGCAGCCACAAAAAAGGGCAGGAACGTAAATGCAAATGCCAGCAGGAAGCACAGGCTCCACTTGAGCAGTCGTCCAAATGCTATCTCGCCCGAAACAAGTGCATTCATTCCCCATAGTATCAGCGGTATTGCAAATACGTTTCTGGTCGAGAAAATGATGCCTCCAAGCAGGGCATATCCATAGAAGCGCGCAGTGCTGTATTTATGCAGGTTTTTCAGTCCCGAATAGTAGAAGACGAATATTATGGTGTTCAGTAGTATGGTGCTACGTGTGGCAATTTCGTAGTATGTGGTGACCGACAGCATGGTCATCAGCATGATGAATGTATATTGCTCCTGTTTCAGTTGCCTTCTCTTTATGTACATGAAGGTGAGCCACGCCGCCGCCACTCCGAGCCATCCAATCTCCTGTATCAGGTAGAACGGGTAGGCTATAAGGAAATATACGGGCATGGGGCCGGGGTAGTTACCGCCGGGGCTGTGTGCGGCGTATGGGTATGCGCCGTTGTGAACCGAATCCCAGAAAATCTGTATCATTTCCCATCTATCTACCCTTATCGACTCCACTGGAATGTAGTTGAACAGGATGGCGCTTGTAATTGTGATGCCGCACATGAGCACGTACCACACCTTTTCGGGCAGGGCAAGGTGGCGTTTGCCACAGAGCCATACGGGCAGACAGCATGCTGCAGCGTAGGCCAATGTGCATACAGTGGCAACGGGCAACGACAGTCTGTATGAATATTTAAAAACAAATACGCTGTTTATAATTATCCATATGGCTATAGCTGTCGCTTTTTTGTATGTTAGTGACTGTTTGCCCATTGTGCTGTTCTATTTTCTTTGCTAAGATACGCAATTTAGTTCGTTTATAAACATTTTGTGGTAGTAATCTGCCTTCTTTTCCAACGCCAACGGGTAGGCACGCGACGATGATGGCATGCGCCAGAAGTGCAGGCACCTGCCGTCGGCAAGCGTTATCGGCTCCATGTCGCCTATCGCAGGCTTCTTGCAACCGAAGGTCTCGACAATTACATCGGTGGCTTTCTGGCCGGTGGTGACGATGGCCCGGCATTGCGGCATCTGTTGCAGCAGAGCACTAAGGTCGGTGGGGGTTATCACTTCGAGAAATTTGTCCGAAGCATTGTCCTTCAGTCGTCGCACCTCGCAAGCCGTGTCGTAGAGGGCTATCCCCTTTGCGGTGCAGAACTGCACGATGCGCTCCTTGTCGAAGCGCTTTTCGCCTTTTATTTCGAAGTGTCTTCTGTCGCCATAGAATATGTGGCCCACTATTCGCCACATGTCGTTAATCCAGTTCGGGTAGAAAAAGCGCATCGACCATCGCTCCTCCTTGGGTGGGAAGCTGCCGAGCATTATTATTTTTGCTCCTTCGGGCATGAATGGTTCTAGAGGGTGCTTTTCTGTATCACACATGTGATTAAAAAATAGGATTAACTAATTTGCAATGTCAAAGGTAAGCATTTTACAGCAAAAAACATGTCTATCTGTTCAATAATCAATATTTGTTGCTACCTTTGTGATATTCTTGAAAATCTATTGCCATGTACGACGACGAAGAATACAATGCTAATGACGACTACGACCGCTACCAGCACACTGGCGAGCTTGCCGAGTGGTTCGAGGACGAGCCCGAAGATGACGAGGATGCTCCCTATAACTGCTGCGACGGCACTGCGCCCATCAAGCACTGGCAGATAGACGAGAAAAAACAGAAGGCGGGGTGTGCAAGCCTTTTGCTGCTCGTGCTTGTCGTTGCCACAATCCTATTTTTTATTATAAAACGATTGGTGTGACGTCACATTATCAATGGCTATTCATGGTTGCCGCCTTTGGGTGGGCTATAAATATAAAAGGTAACATAGCCGTGTGGCTGTGTTACCTTTTGTGTATGTAGTCTGTTTATTTCGTTTCTGCGGCTTCGCCCTTGGGACGTGGCTCCTTTTTGGCCAATGTCACAATCTTATATACATATTGTGTCATCCACTCGGCCGAGTAGCCCAAGCGCTCCTTCTGCTGGCGTATGGCATATACGGTCTTGAATGTGGCTTCGTCCTTCCAGTTGTTCTTGGTCAGGATGTCGTTGATGACCTTCTCTGTCATGCTGTAGAGCAGCTTGTGGAATATGCCGGGGATGCGGAATTTCCACTGCATCAGGTTGCTGACGAGCATCATCAGGTCGTTGTTGAAGCCCTGGAATGCGAAAAGATAGGTGCGGACATCGTTAACGGTCTTGCAGTTGCGCTTGATTGACAGGTCAATCTCCTTGAAGAATGAATCGTTCATTCCGTAGAGCTGCTCAAGCATCTTTTTACATTTGCTGCGCTCTGCTATGCCCAGCTTGTTGTTCTGTGTGGCAACCTTCAGTGTGCGCTTGAATGTTGCAAGGTCGGGCAACATGCCTATGTTGGTGATTCCGAGGTTTGCTGCAAGTACCGACTGGTAATAGACACGGATGAGTGTCATGAAGTCTTCCATGCCTCCAACCTTCTCTTTAGGCTCCTGTTTTTTCTTGAAAAAATCGAATAAACCCATTTTGATATCTGTTTGTATGGTGGTTATTTGTTGTTGTTTCTCTTAAGCTCCTCGTTGCGACGCTCAAGCTCCTTCTGCATTGCTTCGAGGTTTGCCATGAAGTTAGTGCGCTTCGTGGGGTTGTTCTTGTTCTTCTCGTAGTATGCTTCCATCTTCTTCAGGAGCTCGTTCTCGTCAACCTTGTAGCGGAGGTAAATGAATATTCCCACGCTTATAAGGGTCGAGAGGAAGTAGTAGTAGTTCAATCCTGCCGAGTAGTCGTTGAAGATGAAGAAGAACATGATGGGCATGAAGTACATCATCCAGCGCATGATTTTCATCTGCTGTGCCTGCTCGGGTGAGCCACCCATGTTGGGCTGCATCTTCGAGGTGTAGTAGGTGTTGGCAATCTGCACCAAGCAGAAGAGCAAGCAGAAGAGGCTTATGTGGTTGCCGATGGGCCATATAGATGTGCCCCAGCTGATTACTGCATCGTATGTAGAGAGGTCGTTAGCCCACAGGAAGCTCTGCTGGCGCAATTCGATGGCGTTGGGCACGAAATTGAACATGGCGATGAAGATAGGCATCTGTATGAGCATGGGCAAGCAGCCACCCATGGGGCTTGCGCCATACTTGCTGTAGAGCATCATTATCTCCTGCTGTTTTCTCATCGCATCCTCCTGTTTGGGGTATTTTGCGTTTATCTCGTCTATGTAGGGCTTCAATGCGCGCATTTTGGCCGATGATACGTACGATTTGTATGTAAAGGGATATACGATGGCTTTTACGATAAGTGTGAGCAACAGCAACACGAGTCCCATGCTCATTCCCCAGCCGGTGAGCCAGTCGAAGAGGTACATGATGAAGAAACGGTTAATCCAACGTACAATGGGCCAGCCAAAGTAGATGAGGCGCTGCAACTGCAGGTCGTTGTCCTCGCCACCAATTAGCTCGTTGCTCTCCTTGAGCACGCTGAACTTGTTGGGGCCGAAGTAGAATGACAGGTCTGTAGCCACCTTGCCTGTGGGGTCGAAGGGTGTGCTCATGTCGGCAATGCAGGTCTTCATATAGCCCTTGCCTTCGTGCAGTGTGTCCGACTCGAGTACAACGTCGTCGAATTTGTTCTTGCCCACCATGATGCACGAGAAGAACTGGTTTTTGAATGCTACCCAGTCAACGGGCTCTTTTATCTTTTCGCTGTCGTCGCTGCGCTCGTTCAAGTGGTCGATATCCTCCTCGGTCTTGTATGTGAGCGATGTGTACTGCTGCTCGAATGTGAAGCCCTTCTCCTGCTGGCGCAAAATCTGCTCCCATACGATGTTCATCTGCTTGGTCGATGCCGAGAAGATGTTCTCTGTATTGTGGGCCTCTATCGACAGGTCAACTACGTAGCTGTCGGGCAACAGGCGATAGGTGAGGTCGATATATTTGTCGGCGGCGAACGACAGACGCATTACAACGCTGTTGTCGGTTGCGTTCACGGGTGTGAAGTAGAGCTTGCGGGTGTCGATGTTTTCCTCTTTGCCGTCGATGGTGAAGTAGAGCTGATTGTATATCTTGTCGTCGCTGCGGCGGGCGTTGCGCACGATGTTATCCTCCTCGCTGAAGAGTGTCACGGGCTGTCCCTCCTGGTTGTTGTAGTCGGCAAGTGTAGCCGAGCAGATGCGTCCGCCCAAGGTAGATATGCGGATGCTCAGTTTTTCGTTGGCGAGTGTAACGAAGCTCTCTTCGCCGTTCAATGCGTTGAAGAGTATCGAGGTGCTGTCTGCGCCGAGGGCCTTTATCTCCTGAGCCTGTTTTTCGATGAGTGCTCTTGCCTCGGCCTCCTGCTGCTCAATTACGGCAGCTATAGAATCCTGATATCGTTTTTGTGCCTCAATCTGTTGTGGGTCGGGCTGGTTGAAGTATATGAATGAAACCAGAACCAAGCCTATCAATCCAAATCCAATAAGGTTATTTTTGTCCATAATTTATTAGTAGGTTTTATCTTTTAAAGTCTTTTCTTTCAAACAAGTTGCAAAGGTAAGAAAAATAAGGAAATATTTGCTGTTTTGCCGTAAATTTATTTCTCTGTGCGGCGAAACCCGCCGGCTCATAGCTGTTGCGTTGCCGGGGAGTGGTGTCATATTGTCTATTATGGCTTTTGCCGAAGATCGTCTTCGTCTCGGAAAATCTCAAACAAGTTTGGCTTTTCGCTCGGCTTGCACTATCTTTGCCATTGGAATGGGGATGATGGTTTTATGAACAGATTTTTGTATTATGAAGAATATCACATTTGCGTTACTCTTGCTCTCTCTGGTGTCTATTTCTGTTGGCGCCCAAAATGATATAGTCGGCTTGAATGCCGATACCGTAACGGTTGTTACCGAGGAACTTGTGCTTGCCGGCGATACGGTTGTGGACGATACTACAGCGGTCGATTCTGCCGCCGTGGATTCCGTTGTGGTTGAAACGGCCGACACGTTGTCGTTGAGCGTCGATACCATTCCCGCCGAGGAGCCCGTGGAGGTGGTTCTCATTGCAACCGATGCTTCGGGGGTGAAGGATTTGTTCAGCCGCCGCCTCGACTCCATCGTTGCCCGATTTGATACGCTCGATGTGGATTTGAGCAATGTGGATGGCAGCGAACGCACCAATCCCACGTTTGTGCGTATATATATGCGCCCCACACTCTATCGTTCGGTGCTGGGCGAGAATTTTTACAAGGACGCCTCTTTCGACGGCGATGCCAACGACAGCCAAATGGGCGTGGATGCCAAGCGTAAAAAGATTATCGACGGTCTGTTGCTCGAGCTCTACAAGAACAATCCTTCTCGCGTGTGGGCCACCGAAGACGAGATAAATAAAGAGGTTACAACCAATCAGACTGCACAGCAGATGTCTGGCATAACCCTTAATACCATTCAGCCCATAGCTATGCCCGATGCATTGACCGGCGACCTTAAGACCAAGGTCGTCAAGCCCAATTATTGGCGCACGACCGGTGGATTTGGTATAAATTACACTCAGAACTTTTTCTCGGACAACTGGCGCAGTGGTGGTGAGAACACCAAGAACATGTTGGTCAATGCCGAATTCAAGCTCAATTACGACGACAAGAAGAAAATAAAATTCGAAAACCACCTCGAGGCCAAGCTGGGCTTCTATACCTCGCCGTCGGATACGGTGCACAGCATAAAGACCAATCAGGACCTGTTGCGTTTTACCACCAAGTTGGGCTACCAGGGCTGGAAAAATATCTACTATTCGGTGAAGGCTCAGGTGTGGACGCAGTTCCTGCCGTTCTACGATGCCAACCAAAGTGATTTCCGTTCGAATTTCATGGCTCCTTTCAATGCCAACTTCTCGTTCGGTATCGATTTCAAGCCCAATATCTCCAAGGGTACGCTCTCTATCTATTGCGCTCCTTTGTCGGCATATAACTACCGCTTCGTGAGATATGGCGACCTTGCTGTGAGCCATTACGGAATACGTAAGGGTCGTCACCACTACGAGGACTTCGGTACCAACCTCGAGGTGAATGGTACATTCCAGATCCTCAAGAACCTTTCGTGGAAAACCCGTTTATATTTCTATACCACATATTCGCGTGTGGAGCATGATTGGGAGAATACATTCTCGTTCAGTTTCAACCGCTATATCTCGGCGTCGATGTTCATTCACAGCCGTTTCGACGACAAGGCGCGCAGCCAGTTCAGCGACAAATTCGGATATTGGCAGATATACCAGAATATGATGATTGGTCTTACCTATTCGTGGTAGCGGATATAATGTGTCGATTATTTAGAAAATGAGTGTGATGATAGATTTGAATAGCTTTTTCCCGATAACAGATACCACTTGGATATTCTTCATAGTGCTGTGCATCATACTGTTTGCCCCCTTGCTGTTTACGAAACTGCGTATGCCGCATATCATCGGTATGATTTTTGCCGGTCTGCTCATAGGCCCTCACGGATTCAATATATTGGCCTATGACAGCAGCTTCGAGCTCTTTGGCGACGTGGGCCTTTTCTATATAATGTTCCTTGCCAGCCTCGAGATAAACATGCAGGAAATGAAGATGGCGCAGGGTGGAGCTGTTCTGCTCGGATTGACCGCCTTCATATTTCCGCTGGCGATAGGTGTCGTTGCCAATATGACGCTCCTCGACTACGGCTTGGCGGCGTCGGTGTTGCTGGCCAGTATGTACGCCTCGCACACACTTATTGCCTATCCCATTGTGGCCCGTTACGGTCTTTCGCGCCTGCGTTGCGTGAATTTTGCCGTCGGCGGCACCATTGTTACCGATACGCTCACCCTTTTTGTGCTTGCTGTCATCGGTGGACTATATAAGGGCGACTCAGGAGCGTGGTTCTTCACGGCGCTGTTGCTGAAAATGATACTGCTCACAATGGTCATAGTGTTTGTTTTCCCTCGCATTGCCCGTTACTTCTTCCGCAAGTACAACGATGGAATCATACAATATATTTTTGTGATGGCGATGCTATTCTTGGGTGCCGGGCTCATGGAACTTGTGGGCATGGAGGGCATTTTGGGCGCCTTCATCACCGGATTGGCGCTCAATCGCCTCATACCGCGTTCTTCGCCGCTGATGAAGCATATTGAATTTGTGGGCAACGCCCTATTCATTCCCTACTTCCTTATCGGTGTGGGAATGATTATCAATCTGAAGGTGCTCTTCGGCGGGGGAAATGCCTTGATGGTTGCAGGGGTGATGATTGTCATTGCGCTCTTCGGTAAATGGCTGGCCTCGCTCGTCACACAGAAGGTTTATGGCATGTCGGGCGACGAGCGTCGTCTGATGTTCGGCCTCAGCAATGCCCAAGCGGCTGCTACGCTTGCAGCCGTGCTTGTCGGTTACAATATCATTTTGGAAGATGGTTCGCGTCTGCTGAACGACGATGTGCTCAACGGCACCATCGTGCTCATACTTGTTACATGTGTCATCAGTTCCATTCTCACCGAAACTTCGTCGCGCAAGATTGCTATGTCGGGCGAGATCATCGACAAGCCCGTCGATACAATGGACAAGACGCTCATCAGTCTTGCCAACCCCGATATGGTGGATAGATTGATGAATCTGGCCTTCCTCATACGCAAAGAGGGCTCCAAAGTGCCCTTGTCGGCTGTAAATGTCGTGCTCGACGAGGACGAAAAGCAGATGGCTCGTGGTACCAAGGTGCTCGAGAAGGCCGAGGATATTGCAGCAACCGTAAATGTGCCTTTGCTCACCAAACTGCGATTGACCACCAACCTCTCGCACGGTATCATCCACGAGATGAAAGAGAACAACTACACCGAGCTTATTGTGGGTTTCCACGAAAAATCGTCGCCCAACGATTCGTTCCTCGGTACGGTGCTGCCCGAACTTCTCACCGGCCTCTACTGCCAGATAGTGATGGCGCGCCTTACAATGCCCATAAATACCATCAGGTGCATACACATTACATTCCCTGCCAAGACCGAGTTCGAGGCCGGATTCTTCCACTGGGTCGATCAGACTGAGCGGCTGGCTGCCGGCCTTGATTGTCGCATTAAGTACCATGGTCACATAGATACCATGACGCTCATTCAGCGACATCTGAAAGAGAACAAGAGCAAGATACGTGCCGAATATTTCGAGACGGATGGCGGCAACGACCTTAAGCGCATTTCGGAACTGGTCAAGGAAGATCACCTGTTGATAGTGGTTAGCGCCCGTCGCGGCTCAATATCCTTCCGCCCGTCGCTCGACCATATTTTCACACAGATACAGAGGAACTACACAGGTCGTAGCATATTGCTGATATATCCTAACGGCTATTCGATAGATTCGGATATGACCGAGATGCCCCCCCTTATTTAGTTGGTCTGCTTCGCTTTTTCCTTTTTACGAAACAGGTTTATTCCAGTGTAAATATTTATTACACCGAAGCTGTTCACAATGGATATTGTGCTTTTGCGGTAGGTGTATGTGTGCGACACTATGGAGGCTCCCGCAAAGTAGCGGCTGTTGTTGTATAGAATGGCCGCACGCGAAATGAAATCTACATTTATGTTGTTCAATATGGAACGGTCTTCGTCGGTGTTTATCTTCGATTTCTTGTAGCCCAATGCCGGGGTCAGCGATACGTTGGCAAGGCAGTTCTTTGCGAATACCCAGTTGTAGCTGTATCCTGCATTTATGCTGAAGTCTTGATATTTCACACGGTTGAAATTTATCGACGGGTGCATCGCCTCCCTTATCTTCTCGTCGAACCGCCCGGCGTCCATGTGGAACGACTGGCTCGAGTAGCTGAGCCCCATGATGAACGTGCCACAGCTGATGCGCTGGTTTGTCGATTGACTGTATGCCGCGGGGTACGAGAAGTGCTTGTTATTGAATATATAATATAGGTTCAAGCCACTCTGTTCCACCGATATGCCGTCGAACAGCCTTCCGTCGGGGGTAATCTCCTTGTTGGTAACGGGGTCTTTGAACCCTTGCAGCTCCCTTATTCTGAACCCTTCGCCTGTCTTGCGGTGGAACACATCTATGCCCACCTTCGATGTATAGAAACTGAAATTCCAGTCGGTCTTTGTGTTGTGCCTGTCAAGGTCGAACGACCAGCCCAGAAATATCCATTTCCATCCCACATACACTCCCAACTTGTTGCTGTTGTCGGGCGACAGGGTTATGCTTTGCGGGTTGCGACGTGCCGAGAACTTGTAGTATTCGTAGCAGTTGCTGTATTGCATCATGAAGCTCCACTTGTACAGATTGGGGGTGATGTAGCGGGTGTCCTTCTCGTCCAGATGCTCGTCTATTATCTTGTTGGTGTATTTTATACCCCTGCTTGTGTAGTCCAATATGTAGCTGGGGTATTTGAACAGATGCAGCGAGTCGAGGTCGAACAGGCTTTGCGAGAATGAGGGCAACGCCATTATCGTTGACAATGTTAGCGCCAACGATATTCTCTGTACAACTGTTCCTACAAATCTGCTGTATCTCATATATACAGTACAATTGCCGGGTGGTATTTGTTATAATATTTTGCCCAGAATTTTATCCATCACCCAGTTGGTGGGGGTTGCGCTGACGCTGTCGCATGTGCATATGCCGCGCTGTTGCAAGTGCTCTACGATGTTTTTTATCAATGGCAGTTGTACATAAAGCGGGTTGGGTACGTTGAACTCCTCGTGTCCGTTGCTGCTGTACAGATGTATGGGTTCGAAGGTAAATACCGAGAACTTTATGCTGCCTTCGCTGCCGAAAATCTCAATGTGGTCTTCGCGTGCCGATTCGTGTGCAACGAAGCACCACGAACCCGAGCCGGGAATGCCTGTTTCGAATTTGAAGCATGCGCTCACGGTGTCCTCGGCTTTGTAGAGGCCGCCACGGTTTGTTGAGTAGCCTTCAGCCTCGAGTATGCAGCCAAACATCTCCTGCAACAGGTCGAGCTGATGGGGCGCAAGGTCGTAGAAATATCCACCGCCGGCGATGTCGGGTATCACTCGCCACGGCAGGTTGCTGCGGTTGAAGTCGAGGTCGCGCGGGGGGACTGCAAAACGTATCTGCACGTTGAGTATTTTACCTATGCGTGGCAACAGCTCGCGTACTTTGCTGAAGTAGGGCAGATAGCGACGATAGTAGGCGACGAAGCATGGCACGCCTGTCTCTTGCGATATGCGGTTTATTCGTGCACAGTCCTCGTAGTTGGCCGCGAGGGGCTTCTCTACATATACGGGCTTTCCTGCCTTCATGGACATGATGGCGAATGTGGCGTGCGATGATGGGGGAGTGGCTATATACACCGCGTTCACTTCGGGGTCGTCAATGAGCTCCTGCGCATCGGTGTACCACTTCGATATGCGGTTGCGCTTGGCATATGCCTTTGTTTTTTCCTTGTCGCGGCCCATTACTGCAACGACGGTCGATTCCTTCACGCAGTTGAATGCTGGTCCGCTTTTCTTTTCAGTGGCTTCGCCGCATCCTATGAACCCCCACTTTATTATCTTGTTCATGTTGCTTTAGTTATAGAAGTTCCACGATAGTCCGAACCACAACGCCTTGGGGCTGATAGGGTAGTGTGGAGCAAGGAAATATCTCATGTTGCCTGTTCCCTCGTTTATGTGATGGTACATCACGTAGAAACGTGTCTGTTTCAATAGGAAATTGGCATAGATGTTCGCAATGGGGTAGTTGCCTACCTCTATTTTGTCGGCCTGGTTCTGTTGGTAGAATTGTCCCAGCGCCGGTGAGTAGTCGGGGGCATAGTATGATGTGAAGTAGCGCACGTCGGCTCCAAGCTCGGTGTTGAGCACCTTGGCTATACGGAATTTGAAGTACAGGTTGGCATATACATTCAGGTCGGGCAAGGGGAGAACCTCCTTGTTGCTGCTGTTCTGATATGTGAGCTCGGTTTCAAGGTTCAGTACACCCCACTTGAAGTCCTGTTTCAGTGTGGCCGACATCACCTGTATGTTGCTGCTCTCCTGTGCAACGGCTATTCTGTTCAGATATCCTGTGCCGCTTGCGTTGGCTATTGAGCGGTTGGCAAGGTATGTGTAGTCTTTTATGGTTTCCACACCTGCCGACAATTTTGTGCGCCAACGGTCGATGCCTATCGAGGCCTCTACGCGCGAACGGAACTCCTTGTCGAGGCTGTTGTCCCACCAGAAGTGCTCGGAATGGTAGTGCCTGAAATAGAACGACGGGTTGCTGTTCTTTATAAACGCCTTGGCGTCGAGATAGGCATTTTCCTTCCACAGGTCGAAGCTTAGGCGTGCGTTACCCTCGAGCAGAAAAGCACCAAGGTCTTCGCCGGCAATGGCTGTTTCGGCGCGCAGCTTGTAGTTGAGATGCTCGCCCTTGTCGCGCTGCAATATACCGCCTACGCTCAGTGTATATTCGTTGGTGGCGTTTCTTGCCTCGCCCATTCCACCCGGCAGTGTGTCGGGCAGTATGTATCTGTTGAAGTCGTATGTGGCATATGCTGTCAATCCGGCTACGGCCCATTTGTTGAATCCTTCGAGCAGCGACACGCCGAGTGTGTTCCTGATGTGTGTCTGCTTGATGTTGTCTATGGAGTCGTAGGGTAGGTATGTGTCGGCATAGAAATTATTGGGGCGAGCGTAGTTTATGTAGCTTCGGTCGTCGTATGTGATGTCCAGTGTGTGCGCGATGCGTGCCACGGGAACATACTCTATGACGCTTGTTTCGCCCTCTGCCACGGTTGTCGATAGTGTGTCGAGCAGTGCGTCCTCTTCTGTAGCTTCCACCTTGCGCTCGCGGTTGAAACCAAGGTTGTAGTTATGTGTTAGGAATGCCGAATAGACCTCGTTGCGGTTCCATGTTTTGTGGAAATTCACGGGTATGTCGTCCGATCCGAAGTTTTTGTTGCCGGCGTCGGTCTGTTCAGGGTTTGTAATGTATGTATCATCGGTGATACCGCCGTTTTCGGCCAGTTTTATGTGGTCGCGTGCGGCCAGCGCATAGAGCGAGTATTTGCTGCCCCTGTAATAGGTGTATAATGCAAATTTGGTGAATGCTGTCGATTGGCTGTCATATCGGCCTCGGCCATACAGATAGTCGAACAGGAAACCTGCACCGAATTTCTTGCCGGCGTTGGTGGCAAAATAGGCCCTGAAGCGGTCGTCGCCGGTGATTTTGTCGCCCGACTCGTTGTAGCTCAGGTTGGTGTATGGCGATTTTGTGTCGGTGAAGAAAAATTTGCTCACCGGCGTTACGAAATAGTCGTAGGGCTTAAGGAAACTGAATACGGGGAGTGCTTCGCGGTGGAAGAATATGCGCGACTGACGGGGCGAACCCATGTTGCCCAGGTAGTTGTACTCGCCGTTCATACCGTCGGTGTTGTGCCAGTTCTGATACAGGTGCTGCAATGTGTCTGCATCGACCGGTATCACCTCGCCCAGCAGTTCGCTCATGTGCCATTGGTGAATCTCCTGCGGCACGTTCAGTTCGGTCTTGGTGCTGTCGTGCTGGTGCTTTCTGAACGGACTATACACCTGACCACCTCCGAAACCCTCTTCGTTGTGGCCTCTTTCTATATTGTCGTTAATACCCTGTGCCTGTAGGGCAAGGGGTAACATCAGCAGTATTATGTATAATAATCCTTTTTTCATCGATTATGCGTCAAATGATAAAGCGCAGAATATATTCTACCACTTTCAGTGTCAGCGACGTCATTCCTGCATAGAAAAACGGCTCGCGACTATCTACTGTTATGTATAGCAGTATTGTAACCACTGCGCCTACAAGGAACAGTATGTTCAGTATGTATCTTGCTTTGTCTATCGAGTTCACTCTTTCGGTTGTTTGGGATGTTAGTTAAGCGCGTCCTGCAGATCGGCCTTCAATTTGTTTTTCAAATCGATGGTTCTCATGCGGAATTTTCCGGGGATTTTCAACATTTTTGTCTGCTTCTTGTTGAACGATTCCTTGTCGGTGATGTATTCCTCGGCTGTGAAGTGGTTGCCACCGTTGTTCTCTTCGTCGTACCAGTATGTTATGCGGTACATCTTCATGGTGCAGCTGTTGTCGCCGGCTGTGATGTCGAGAAAGTATGTTATGCGTGTGCGGTCGAGTACCAATGCTTTCTTTTTGAATGTGATGTACTCCTCCGATTTAACGGTCAATGTGCCGGGCTTTTCGCTGTCGTATTGCTTGAATTTGATAATCTCGGCATTCGAGAAGCGTTTGCTTATCCAGCCCTGTGCCTTGGCCAGAATGGCTTCGCTGCTGCCTTTGGCGTCGATGCTCTCTTCGAATACCACTTTGCCGTCCACAACGGGCACATTGCCTATTGCATATTCGGCCTTGTTCATCTCTTTGTTCTTACCTTTGAAAATTTGTGCAGATGCAACTGTTGTTGTAAGCAACAGAATGAGGAGCGGAAGAATCTTTTTCATATTTAATGGTTTTATTTGTTACACGTTGTTTTGTCGCAAGTGGGGTTTGTCCCCCTGCTTTATCTTGCGAAGATACTACAAATAAATGATAAGTGAAAATAGGATGACGCATTTATGTGCTGTTTTTTCCATGTATCGCTCTTGTGGGTGCTGTGGGGTGGTTGCGATGGCTGTTGATGGCGCTGTAAGGCGTTGTGCGTCGCTGCTCTCTGTGTGGCGCTAAATGAAACGACCGCAACAGAAAATGTTGCGGTCGTTTCGTGCTTGTCTGTTGTTATTTGTTTGTGCGATAGGGATATTGCTCAAGTGCTTTTCCCAATATGAATATCGCGCGTTTCAGCTGTGCTTTGTCCAGTACATAGGCTATGCGCACCTCGTTGGCGCCGTGTCCCTTTTCCGAGTAGAAGCCCGATGCGGGTGCGAGCATCACCGTTTCGCCTTCGTATTGGAATTCCGACAGACACCATTCGCAGAATCGGTCGCTGTCGTCGATGGGCAGTCGGGCAACGGTGTAGAATGCTCCCATGGGGATGGGTGAATATACTCCAGGCAGTTTGTTTAGCTCGTCTATCAGGCAGTTGCGGCGCTCAATGTATTTTTCGTATGTGTTTATGCCGTATGAACGGGGCGCGTCTATCGAGGCCTCTGCTATCACCTGTCCCAACAACGGTGGGCTCAAGCGTGCCTGGCAGAATTTCATAACAGCCTCTCTGAGCGCTTTGTTCTTGGTTATCAATGCACCTATTCTTATTCCGCACTCCGAGTAGCGCTTCGATACGGAGTCTATGAGCACTACGTTTTCTTCTATTCCTTCGAGATGGCATGCCGAGATGTAGGGCGAGCCGGTGTAGATGAATTCGCGATAGACCTCGTCGGAGAACAGGAATAGGTTGTGCTTTTTAACAAGGTCGCGTATGCTGTTCATCTCCTTGCGGGTATATAGATATCCAGTAGGGTTGTTGGGGTTGCATATGAGTATGCCTCGCGTGCGTTCGTTTATCAGCTTCTCGAAATTTTCGATTGGGGGCAATGAGAATGATTCCTCTATGGTCGAACGTATGGGGCGTATAACGGCACCGGCAGAAATGGCAAATGCCATGTAATTGGCATAGGCGGGTTCGGGTACGATGATTTCGTCGCCGGGGTTCAGGCACGACATGAATGCAAACAGCACGGCCTCGGAGCCACCCGATGTGACGATGATATCTTCGGGCTTTAGTTTTATCTGGTACTGGTCGTAGTAGGCCACCAGTTTCTCGCGCAACGACAAGAATCCGTCGCTGGGGCTGTATTCAAGTATCTTCTGGTCGAATTTTTTTATTGCTTCGAGCGCAACTTCCGGTGAATCAAGGTCGGGCTGTCCGATATTCAGGTGATATACGTGTGTTCCTCGTTCTTTTGCTGCCGTTGCCAAAGGTGCCAGTCGTCTGATTGGTGACGAGGGCATCAGTATTGCTCTTTCCGATAAATTTGGCATAAGTAACAGTGTTTTTTTATTCTATATTATTTTTGCAGATTGCAAATGTACAAATAAACTCCATATAACAATCATTTTTCGTGTAGTTTGTTATGTGGGACGCTTTTTTATCGGAGGGGTGGTAAAAAAAAGAATGGGCTTGATTTTATCAAACCCATTCTTTTTTTATTCGTTTTTCTTATTTCTTCTTGCCGTTGTACTCGTCTGATACTGTCAGCTTAGCGCGTCCTTTTGCTCGACGGGCTGCCAAAACGCGACGACCATTCTTTGTCGCCATTCTCTCACGGAAACCGTGCTTGTTCTTTCTCTTTCTGTTAGAGGGTTGGAATGTTCTTTTCATCGTTGTATATTGTTTTTATGTTTACTATTCAATGCAATTTGCTATTCGGCTTGCAAAGGTAGATTATTTTTTTCAAACAACAAATTATTTTTTGAGTAAAATTTGCATAATAAGGAATTATCTCTTCCAATGTCCTCCTTTTTTCCGTATAAAAGGGTGTGACGGAAGGTTTGTTCCGCCACACCCTTCGGGTTGTTTTTGTTGTCTGCTTTTAGATTACTGCGATAACCTCAACCTCTACCAATACGTCTCTGGGAAGGGTTTTTGCTGCAACGCATGAGCGTGCGGGCTTGCTTGTGATGTATTCGCCGTAGATTTTGTTGAATGCTGCAAAGTCGCCCATGTCCTTAAGGAAGCATGTGGTCTTTACTACATTTTCGAACGATGTGCCTGCCTCGGCGAGTACTGCGGCGAGGTTTTTCATTACCTGAGTTGTCTGTCCTTCGATGTCGGTAGCCTCAACCTCGCCTGTTGCGGGGTTCAATGCAATCTGACCCGATGTGAAGAGCATGTTGCCACAAATTATAGCCTGTGAATAGGGACCTATCGCCTGGGGCGCGTTGTCTGTGTGTACTTTTTTAAGCATATCTGATATTTTTTTATAGGTTGTTATTGACAAATGCGTACTCCTGCGTCGATGAGTGCTTTCTTGATGTCTTCAATCTGTCCGAAGTCTTTGGTCTCCATGCTTATGCGCAGGAAGCAACCGTTGATGTCAAGGTTGGCGTTTGAACGCTCGTGGTGTACTCCGGTGACGTTGCCGCCGTGCTCGGCAATGATTTTCGAAATCTTGAGCAACTGTCCGGGTTTGTCGATGAGCTCAACGGTGAGCATGCATGTGCGACCACCCTTCAACAGACCGCGTTTGATTACTCGGTCGAGGATGTTTACGTCGATGTTACCGCCCGATACTACGCAGATTACGTTCTTGCCTTCGATGGGCACTTTGTTGAACATGGCTGCTGCAACCGATACGGCGCCTGCGCCCTCGGCAATGAGCTTGTGCTGCTCGATGAGTGTGAGGATAGCGCATGAAATCTCGTCGTCGCTAACGGTTACAATGTCATCGACATATTTGCTGCAGAGGTCGAATGTGTTTGCTCCGGGCTCTTTTACCGCGATGCCGTCGGCGATGGTCGAAATGTAGGCCAGACGCTCTATTTTGCGGTTGTTTATAGAATTGAACATGCTGGGTGCTCCGGTTGACTGCACGCCATATACCTTGATATTGGGGTTCAGTGTCTTTATGGCAAATGCAACGCCCGAGATAAGACCACCACCACCGATGGGTACTATTACCGCGTCGATGTTCTGCAACTGGTTCATCAGCTCAAGGCCGATTGTTCCCTGTCCGGCAATTACGGCTTCGTCGTCGAAGGGGTGTACGAATGTGTAGCCCATTTCGTCGCGCAACTGGAGCGCTTTCTGGTAGGCGTCGTCGTAAACGCCATCAACGAGGCATATCTCGGCGCCGTAGTTTCTTGTAGCCTCTACCTTGGAAATGGGGGCTGTTGCGGGAAGGCAGATGATGCTTTTAAGGCCGTTCTTGGTTGCGCCCAATGCTACGCCTTGTGCGTGGTTGCCGGCCGAGCAGGCGATAACGCCGCGCTCTTTCTCCTCGGGTAACAACTGCGAAATTTTGTAATACGAACCTCGGATTTTGAACGAGCCGGTCAACTGAAGGTTTTCGGGCTTCAGGTAGATGTTGCTCGCGGGGTTGAGCTTGGGGGCGCTGATGAGGTCTGTACGACGTATCACATTTTGCAATACATATGAAGCATGGTATATTCTGTCAAGTGTAAGCATGTTTGTACTTTTTTTATTGTTTCTATAATTGTTTATTGGCCTTTTGCTTTTTTCTGCTTGTTGCAGACGCTCTGCAAATGTGTTGCAAAGTTAATATAATTTGTTATTAAAGCAAAAAAGTGAGGGATTATAACGTATGTTATATGATTATATTTTTTTCTCGATGTTTTTTGGCCAATGGTGTCGGGCGGTGAAGGGTGGTGTAAAAAAGAAAAGAACGCACCGTTTGAGTGCGTTCTTTTCTGTGATTCCGGAGCGATTCGAACGCTCGACCCACGCCTTAGAAGGGCGTTGCTCTATCCAGCTGAGCTACGGAACCGACCTTAGTTTTGCTTTTGCGACTGCAAAGGTAGTGTATTTTTGTGGCAATAGCAATAATTTTTTTGATTAAATTTGAAATTTATTGTTTAAATTTGTTCTGCGGGTTGTTTGGCGGGTTTTTCTGTACCTATGTTTTCCGCTTCGGCTATAAGCTTTTTAAGCGACGGAACGATTATTTCCTTTCTCTTCAGCTCCACCGCACCGCGGGTTTGCAGTTCGTTCAAGGCACGCGAAATATTTATTCGTGTTTCGCCAAGGATGGCGGCCATATCCTCCATCTTTGTTTTCAGTGCTTTTCGCCCGTCTGGCAGTTCGGAGCGCGAAGCAAAGAAGTCGGCGATTTTTTCTGGTATGTTCATGCTGCGGTCCTTCCATATGTGCTTCTCCTTCTGCTGTGTGCGCTGGCTGGTCAGGTTCAGTATGTTCATTAGGAATATTTCGTGGCGGGCAAATTCGGTGAATATGTACGATTTGTTTATGACAAGGATGTCGCACTCCTCTTTGGCGTGGTAGGTGTTCTTGTAGCATGCTTTCAAGCCAAAAAGTGAGTTTGGTTCGAAGGCAAACGGAGCCTCTATCTCTTCAAAGAATGTATAGCAACCGTTCTGTGGTGTGCGCGAGGCTACGACCGTGCCGTTTATCAGCATGGTTATGTCGTTGCAGGGCGATGATTGCCGTGCAATTACCTCGCCGGTTTTGAATCGCTTGAATTCCAGTTTTACCTTGTCGAGTATGGCTGTTATGTTGTCTTTGCTCATTCCCTGGAAGTAGGGCTGTCGCAGTAGTCTTTCGTACATTTGTAATTCCTGTTATTTTATTCAGTTCGTTGGTGGGGTGCTCGGGTTGCGGCTTCTCACCTATGCAAAGATAAGCTTATACTTCGTACTTGTGAATGGATTTGCTCTATTTTATAAAATTTAACTGATTTCCTGCCATTCGTGGATATTATATTGTACTTTTTGTACCGTGCAAGTGAAAGATTTTGTATAATGTTTCGTCGTGTCGAAGATTATCGTTATTTTTGTCTGTTGATATGTATAATACGAAACCTATGTATGATCTTGTTTCCATAGTAGGCCCTACGGCGTGTGGCAAGACAGCCTTGGCTGTCGAGGTTGCCCGTGCTCTTGGTGGCGAGGTGCTCAGCGCCGATAGCCGTCAGGTGTATCGCGGTATGGATATAGGCACAGGCAAGGATTTGTGTGAATATGGCACAGGCGAGGGTTCGGTGGCATATCATTTGATAGATATAGTCGATGCGGGCGAGAAATACAATCTGTTTGAATTTCAGCGCGATTTTCTGAACGCCTACAACGATGTCAAATCGCGTGGCGCTGTGCCTGTGATGTGTGGCGGAAGTGGCTTGTATGTCGAGTCGGTGCTCAAGGGCTACAGGCTTATCCCTGTTCCCGAGAATTCCGAGCTGCGCGAGGCGCTCGAGCATAAATCGCTCGACGAATTGACCGCCATGCTAGCATCGTACAAGGAACTGCACAACACGACGGATGTCGATACCAAGAAGCGTGCCATACGTGCCATCGAAATAGAGGAGTACTATGCGCGCACGCCGGCCAAGGAGCGCGAATTTCCGTTGCTCAAGTCGCTGTTGATAGGTGTCGATGTGGATAGAGAGGTGCGTCGCGGCCGCATCACAGCCCGTCTGAAGGCGCGTCTTGATGAGGGCCTGGTCGAAGAGGTGCGCTCTCTGCTCGATAGCGGTGTTACTCCCGATCAGCTTATCTATTATGGTCTTGAATATAAATATGTGACATTGTACCTGACTGGCGAACTCTCGTTCGATGAAATGGCCAAGGGGCTCGAAACGGCGATACACCAGTTTGCCAAAAGGCAGATGACGTGGTTCAGGGGCATGGAGCGTCGTGGTTTGAAAATAAATTGGATTGACGCCATGCTGCCTATGTCGCAGAAGGTGCAAATGATAAAAGATATGTATTATGGTTGCAGCACGACTTAACGACCGTCGCCGATGGGGTATTATCTATTGCCCCCGCATAGGCGCGGTGAACAAAATAAAAAAATGGCGCGAGATACGATCCTATCTCGTCGAGAAGGGTGTGACCTACGATTATATACAGTCCGAGAACTATGGCTCGGTGGAGCGACTGGCCCGCATGCTTGTCGATAATGGTTACGAAACGATAGTGGTTGTCGGTGGCGATGGCGCCGTGCAGGATGCCCTGAACGGAATAATGTCGTCGGCAAACAGACGCAACGTCACACTGGGTATAGTGCCCAACGGCATTGCCAACGATTTTGCATCGTATTGGGGTATCAGTACAAGCGACTATCGCAAGGCTGTCGATTGCATCATTGCCGGTCGTCGTCGCAATATCGATGTGGGCTGTTGCAAATATGTTGCCGAGGATGGCGAGAAGGTGCGCTACTTCGTGAACGCTTTGAATATAGGTCTCAGTGCAAGGGTTGTCGAGATTGCGAACAAGAAAGTGACCGCTCCATTTGCAAAATGGCTCTACTATGTCCGCAGTTTTCTGCTGTTGTTGCTCCATCGCAACAGTCACAGGGTGAAAATGAGGCTCAATAACCAGACGGTCGATACCGAGCTCATGATGTTGTGCGTGGGAAATGCCCGCGGCTACGGATTGACACCGAGCGCCGTTCCTTATAACGGTTACCTCGATGTATCTATAGTGAAGAAGCCTATGTTCTTCGGCCTTCTGCAAGGCATGTACATGATGTACAAACGTCGCATCATGAACTACGAATTGTTGGTGCCTTTCCGTACCACAGCCATCACCATCGAGTCGGTCGGCGTGGCACGTTGCGGCCTCGACGGTCGTCCCTTTACGCCTACATTCCCCATGGATGTAACCATATTGAAAGAGGAATTGAGTTTGATAATACCAAAATGATAATATAATGACAATACGTGATTTAACCGCTACTGAAAATTTCTTTCTGCTTGCCGGACCTTGCGTCATCGAAAGTGAGGATATGGCTATGAGGATAGCCGAAAAGATAGTTTCTATCACAGCCGATAGAAATATTCCATATGTATTCAAGGGTTCGTACAGAAAAGCCAACCGTTCGCGAATAGATTCGTTTACAGGTATTGGCGACGAGAATGCTTTGCGCGTGCTGCGCAAGGTGCGTGAAACCTTCAATATCCCCGTGGTGACCGATATCCATTCGGCCGAGGAGGCTGAAATGGCAGCCGAGTATGTCGATGTGTTGCAGATTCCGGCATTCCTTTGCCGTCAGACCGACCTGCTTTCGGCTGCAGCAAAGACCGGTCGCATTGTGAACATCAAGAAGGGCCAGTTCCTTTCGCCCTATGCGATGAAATTTGCAGCCGAAAAGGTTGTTTCAGAGGGTGGCGAGGGCCGCGTGATGCTCACCGAGCGCGGAACCACTTTCGGTTACCAGGATTTGGTTGTCGATTTCAGAGGAATTCCTCAGATGAAGACATTCGGTTACCCTGTAGTTATGGATATAACCCACTCGTTGCAGCAGCCCAACCAGAGCGCGGGTGTTACTGGTGGAATGCCCGAACTTATCGAGACGATGGCCAAGGCGGCTATCGCTGTAGGTGCCGACGGACTTTTCATAGAGACACACGAGGATCCTTCGGTGGCCAAGAGTGACGGCGCAAATATGTTGAAGCTCGATTTGCTCGAAGGTCTGTTGGAAAGATTGCTTCGTCTGAGAGCCGCAGTGCGTTAATATTGCTTTGAAAATGTTATAACAGGGGCTGTCCGGCAATTTCTATCCGGACGGCCTCGTTGTGTAATATCCCCCTTGTTCGATGTCTTCCGTTATGTATAAAAGGTGCTTGCTGTTTGCTGTGGCGTGGCTGTTGGCTGCGTCGGTGGCGCTGTGTGCCATTCCCGCTTCGGCAGACGACGCTTTGCTCGCCTGTTTTCTGCGCAAGCATGCGCGTGGGGAGTGCGGTGTGGGCGAGCTCTTCGGTCGTATGTATGTGAAGCAGAGGGTAGAGGCTTCCAGGAAAAATCTGTTGCTGAATGCTATCCCCGATATGGCTCGCTTCGACAGGAATATCGATTCCTATGTCACCGAGCTTTTTTACGAGCTCTATTATACAGACTACGGTATATGGGAACTGCGCCGAAAAAGCTACAATACGAGCTTCAAGCATGGAGATGGCGAGATTGAGCGCGCGGTAGATTTTCTGCGCATGAATCCATACGACGACTGCTATATGCAGGGGCGCATATTCTCGCCGTTGAGCAGCAATTACTCCAAATATTACAAATATAGTTCCGATACCATTTTGGTTGGTGGCGACAGCGTGCTGTACAAGCTGTCGTTCGAGGGGCGTTTCAAGAATATAAGGCTGCTGGATGGTGGCTGGGTGCTTCTGGACGATTCGTGCAATATCAGAGAGATGTCGTTGCGCGGTTGGGACGAGCAGAGCCGCTTCGATGCTATATATATAATGAACGTGCGCGAGGGTGGCTGCTCGGTGGTGGAGAGCGTGCATGTCGATATCGATTACGCTTTTCTCGGTAACAGGCTCGATATATCCACCGATGCTGTTTTCGATTACGACTATGTGCTTCCGGTAAATCGCGCTGCGGCTTTTCGTGGCAATAAAGACCGCTACAATCTCACCGGCAGTTCGAATGTGGTGTGGGATAGTACGGTGGTGACCAACCGTCGGCAGTATGCTGGCGAGCATAGGTCGATCCCGCTCGATGAGGCCGAGGCGTTGTTGCTGGGCGATGCTACTGCTTTGTCGGGCGATAGCGCACTTGTCGCTGATAATAAGAACGATAAAAACTGGATGTGGCGGCTTGGCGACGAGATGGTTAGCAGTCATTCCTATAATTGGAACGGCGGTGGCATTCGCCTTTCTCCCTTGGTCAATCCTGCTTATGTCGATTACAGTTCGAGTAGGGGGTTGTCCTATAAATTGGCCATGAATGTGCGTAGCAGGCTGCCTGGGATGCGCGAGGTGAAGTTCAAACCGCAGTTGGGTTATAATTTCAAGCAGGATGCCGTTTATTGGAGTGTCAATGGTGCTTTCGTGTACAATCCTTCGCGTTTGGGCGAGCTCTCCATTGCGCTTGGCGAGGGTAATATAACCTACAGTAGTGCGGCGCTCGACAGGATAAAAAATGTGGCGCTCGATTCGCTCGATTTTAAGAATCTTAATCTGAATTATTTCCGCAATCAATATGTCGAGCTTGCTCATAAGTGCGAGATATTCAATGGTTTCGAGCTGCTTGCCGGTGTGAATTTTCATCGTCGTCACCTTGAAGGAAATGCCGACAAATTGCTGGACGGCCATGGCTTTGTACTGAAGAAAAGATACAGCCAGTTTGCGCCCCACATTCGTTTCAATTGGCAGCCCGGTATGTACTATTACATGGATGGTGGTAGGAAGGTGAACCTTGGTTCGCGCTATCCGGTTTTTGCGCTCGATGTGGAGCAGGGTGTAAATGGGGTGCTCGGCTCCAATAGTGTATATACCCGTTCGGAGCTCGATGTGCAATATAAGGCTGCCACCCGCGGGGGTAACACCTTGTATATGCGTTTCGGTGCCGGTGGTTATTTTTATACCAAGGATGTCTATTTCGTTGATTACAGCTTTCTTAAAAACAATAACCTTCCCGTCGAGCGAAGCGAGGAGCTTGGCGGTGTGTTCCAGTTGCTCGATTCGGAATGGTATAACGCCGCCAATAAATATGTCCGTGCAAATTTCACATACGAATCGGTGTATGGCTCCTTGCAGAAGCTATTCCCGCGTGTGAAGCTCTTTCAGAACGAGTATATTTATTACAACGTTCTGTTCCTCTCCAAATTGTGCCCCTATATGGAGGTTGGATATGGCGTGGCGACGCCATATCTCGATATGGGGCTTTTCATCAGTTCGCAAAACGCCCAATTGCATAAGGTGGGCTACAAGATAGCCTTTTCGTTGTTCTCCGACCGTTAGTAACTGAACGGTTTTTTCGCTCCTCTTTTTTTCTGTGCGCGGCATCGGAGTGGTGCCTCGTATTTTACCATTTAGCATATTTTCTGAACTTTTATAGACTTTTTTTTAATGTTTTCTTAAAAAACCGCTATTTATGTTGTTTATCTCTTTTATAATAACTAAATTTGAAAGGTGCATGCTGGCGCATGCCGTTAAAGAGGAAAAATATTAAAAGAAAATAGTTGTAAAGATGAGTTATTTACGATTTGACAAGACTCTCATGACGAATCTCGAAGAGACACTTCCCAAGGAAATTCTTCGCACGAATCGTTCGGGAGCCTACCATTGTACCACCATTGTTGATTGTAATACAAGAAAATACCATGGTTTGCTTGTTATTCCAATTCCGGAAATAGACGACGAGAACCATGTGCTGCTTTCATCGCTCGATGCCACAGTAATACAACATGGTGCTGAGTTCAACCTGGGCCTTCACAAGTTCCGCGGTGATAACTATTCTCCAAGAGGTCATAAGTATATTCGTGAATATGAATGCGAGAAGGTGCCTACCACATGGTATCGTGTGGGTGGTGTCATCCTTAAGAAGGAAACTCTTTTCGAGCACTACGAAAATCGCATCCTTATACGCTATACATTGGTGGATGCACATTCGGCGACAACGCTCCGTTTCCGCCCCTTCCTTGCTTTCAGAAGCGTGCGCCAATATACTCACGAGAATGCTGCTGCCAGCCGTGAGTACCAGTTGATAGATAACGGTATCAAGACATGCATGTATCCCGGTTATCCCGATCTGTACATGCAGTTCAACAAGAAAAACGAATTTATTTTCCAGCCCGATTGGTATCGTGGCATGGAGTATCCCAAAGAACAGGAGAGAGGTTACGATTCGAACGAGGATCTCTACGTACCCGGATATTTCGAAATGGAGATAAAGAAGGGCGAGAGCATTGTATTTGCAGCAGGCGTCAAGGAGGTCAAGACACGTAGTCTGAAAAAGACCTTCGAGGAGGAGATGGACGAGCGCACTCCGCGCGATAATTTCCAGCACTGCTTGGTGAATGCGGCTCACCAGTTTACAAACCGTCAGAATGGCGAGGCCTATATCCTGGCCGGTTATCCCTGGTTCAAGTGCCGTGCGCGCGACATGTTCATATCGTTGCCCGGATTGACCTTGGCTATCAACGAGCAGTTCAAGTACGACGAGGTGATGGTTACCGCATGTAAAGCTATACGCTCTTTCATCAGTGGCGAGGCCAATGACCTGAAGGTAACCGAAATGGAGCACCCCGACGTGTTGCTGTGGGCTGTATGGTGCATCCAGCAGTTCGCGAAAATGGTTTCCAAAGAGGAGTGCATCCAGAAATATGGCGATTTGCTCAAGGATATCATGGAGTACCTCTCTCAGGAGAAGCACCCCAACCTGTTCCTGCATGCCAACGGATTGCTCTATACAAATGGATACGACAAGGCTGTTACATGGATGAATTCCACAGCCAACGGTCGCCCCGTTATTCCCCGTACAGGTTATGTGGTCGAGATAAATGCGCTGTGGTACAATGCGCTTCGTTTCGTTGCTGACATCGCGGGCGAGGGTGCTTTCAGAGATAGCTTGAACGAGCTTGCCGATAGAGCTGCCGCTTCGTTTGTGGATACATTCCTCAACGAGCACGGATATCTGTTGGACTATGTCGATGGTCGCATGATGGACTGGAGCGTACGTCCCAATATGATATTTGCTGCGGCGTTCGACTATTCACCGCTGAATACACGCCAGAAGAAGGGCATCGTGGATATCTGCTCAAAAGAGCTGCTGACACCGAAGGGCTTGCGTTCGTTGAGCCCCAAGAGCGGTGGCTACAACCCTAACTACGTAGGTCCTCAGAGCCAGCGCGACTATGCTTACCATCAGGGTACCGCATGGCCTTGGTTGGCAGGTTTCTATTTCGAAGCATATCTGAAAATATACAAAATGAGCGCTCTCGGCTTCATTGAGCGCCACATGATTGGCTTCGAGGACGAGATGACCTCGCACTGCATCGGTTCAATCCCCGAGCTGTTTGATGGCAACCCGCCGTTCAAAGGCCGTGGAGCTGTGTCGTTTGCAATGAACGTGGCCGAGATTCTTAGAACATTGTATTTATTGAACAAGTATAACTATTGATAGGAGGAACCGATATGAAAGTATTGATGTTTGGATGGGAATTCCCTCCCAAAATTTTAGGTGGTCTTGCGGTTGCTTCTTACGGTATAACAAAAGGTTTGAGCCTACAGGGTGATGTTGAAACAACATTCTGTCTGCCGAAGCCCACAGGAGAAGAAGAAAAATTCTTGAAAATTATAGGCATGAACCAGGTGCCTATCGTGTGGCGCGATGTGGATTACGACTATTTGAAATATCGTTTGCCCAACTACGTGACTCCCGAAGAGTATTACGGATTCCGCGACCATATCTATGCCGATTTCTCGTACATGCATGTCAACGACCTTGGTTGCATGGAATTCGCAGGTGGATATCCGCAGAACCTTCACGACGAGATAAACAACTATTCAATCATCGCCGGCGTCGTGGCACGCTCGCGCGAATTTGATATCATCCATGCCCACGACTGGTTGACATATCCTGCCGGCGTGCATGCCAAGATGGTCAGCGGAAAACCGTTGTGTATCCATGTGCATGCAACCGACTTCGACCGTTCGCGCGGACAGGTGAACCCCACGGTCTATTCAATCGAGAAGAACGGAATGGATCATGCCGATTGCATCATGTGTGTGTCCGAATTGACACGACAGACCGTAATCAACCACTACCATCAGGATCCTCGCAAGTGTGTAGCCATGCACAATGCTGTGTATCCCCTCTCGCCCGAGCTCGATGCGATACCTCGCGTAGAGCACCCCAAAGAGAAGGTGGTTACATTCCTTGGTCGTATCACCATGCAGAAGGGCCCCGAGTACTTCGTCGAGGCTGCGGCGCTTGTCTTGAAGCGCACCAAGAACATACGCTTCGTCTTCGCCGGTTCGGGTGATATGTACGAAGCTATGGTGAACCTTGCAGCTGAGCGTGGCATTGCCGACAGGTTCCATTTCCCCGGATTCCAGCGTGGCAAGCAGGTTTACGAGGCTTATAAGAACAGCGACGTCTTTGTGATGCCCTCTGTGTCGGAGCCCTTTGGTATTGCGCCTTTGGAGGCAATGCAGTGCGGTACGCCCTCTATTATCTCCAAGCAGTCGGGTTGTGGCGAGATTCTCTCCAATGTGATTAAAGTGGACTATTGGGATATAAACGCAATGGCCGACGCCATCTACTCGATATGTACCAATCCCGCGCTCTTCAAATATTTGCAGGAAGAGGGTAAGAAAGAGGTTGACGGCATCACCTGGGAGAAGGTCGGCTTGCGTCATCGCGCCATCTATGACGAATTAATTAGAAACAACAATAAATAAAATAAATAGATATGAAAACAATCTGTCTTTATTTTGAGATACACAATATTATCAACCTGAAGCGCTATCGTTGTTTCGATATTGGTCGCGATCACTATTACTACGATGACTATGAAAATGAGCGCACTATAAACGATGTAGCCGAGCGTTCATATATCCCTGCTTTGGGTGCATTGATAGAGATGGCCAAGAGCAACAACGGTGCATTCAAGGTGGCTCTCTCTGTTTCGGGTGTTGCTCTCGAGCAGCTCGAGACATACGCTCCCCGAGTAATTGAGCTGTTGCACGAATTGAACGAAACAGGTTGCGTGGAGTTCCTCTGCGAGCCCTATTCGCACGGCCTTTCTTCGTTGGCTAACGAAGATTGCTTCCGCGACGATGTAGAGCGCATGCGCGTTAAGGTTAAGCAGATGTTCGGCAAGGCACCCAAGGTGTTCCGTAACTCGAGCCTTATCTATTCTAACGAGATTGGTTCAATCATTGCCGATATGGGCTTCAAGGGTATCCTGACCGAGGGTGCTAAGCATGTGCTTGGTTGGAAGAGCGCCCACTATCTCTACCACTGTGCATACAACAGTAACCTGAAGGTGTTGTTGCGCGACTATAAGCTGTCAGACGACATCAGCTTGCGATTCAATAACTCGGAGTGGAACGAGTATCCCCTGTTTGCCGATAAATATATCGGTTGGATAGCCGATATGCCCGAAGAGGAGCAGGTAATCAATATCTTCATGGAGCTTTCTGCTCTTGGTTTTGCGCAGCCCCTGTCGTCGAACATTCTCGAATTCATGAAGGCGCTTCCCATCTGCGCCAAGGAGCGTGGTATCACATTCTCGACCCCCACAGAGATTATCACCAAGCTGAAATCGGTGGATGCAGTGGATGTTCCCTATCCCATGTCGTGGACAGACGAGGAGAGAGATGTCAGCAGCTTCTTGGGTAATATTCTCCAGCGCGAGGCGTTCGATAAGCTCTACAGCGTGGCAGAGCGCGTACTCATGTGCCAGGATCGTCGCATCAAGCAGGATTGGGATTACTTGCAGGCAAGCAATAACTTCCGCTTCATGACCACCAAGAACACAGGTATGCACATCGAGCGTGGTATCTACGACTCACCTTTCGATGCCTTTACCAACTACATGAATATCGTTGGTGATTTCATCAGCCGTGTAAATGCGCAGTTCCCCGAGGGTATCGACAACGAGGAACTGAACTCATTGCTCAAGATGATTTCTAATCAGAACGAAGAGATTGTGGCTCTCAACAAGGAGATTGCGGCCCTCAAGAAGGGTGCAGCGCCTAAAGAGAAACCCGCAAGAAAATGCAAGAAAAAGAGCGAGGAATAATATCCACGCTCCCATATAGATAAAAAAATAACAGCCCATCGGGCTGTTATTTTTTTTATGATAGTTGTTGATGCCAGTCTGTTGTTACCACGCTGTTACCACTCCTCCTTGAAACGGCTGGTGATAATCTTTATCGCTGTGTTGTCCTTGCCACCGCGCAGTTTGATGCTGTTCATCTTCAGGTCGTGTGTGATGCCCACGATGTTGCCGTTGCTGTCCTTTGTGGTCGATACAGGTATCAGCACCACCTTGTTCCAGTCGGGGTTCTTGCTCTCCCAATCGGGGTCGCTTGCAATACCATTGTTGTATTCGGCATAGCAGTGGTTTATCAGGCGCGATATGTTGTTGAATGCATACTGGTTGTATGTGCTGTTGAAGGTCGAATAGAACGATGTCTTGTTGTCGTATGTCTTGTTCTTCAAGAAGAAATCGTACATCTCGCTCTTGCGCACCATGAGCAACACGGCGGGTATGCTGTACTTGTACTGGTAGTCGGTTGACTGGTTATAACGTGTGAATGTTATTTTTGCAAGGTTCAGCGTGTCGGTATTCTCGGCAATCTCCTTGATGGGCAATTCCACTTCGGTGAAGATACCGGCCGGTGTCTTCAGGTATGTACACGAATTATCATCGACGAGTGGTTGCAGGTCGCCGTTGCTGAATTTGTTCACCTGCAATACCTCCTTGGTTGACGAGAAGGTGGCGATGGCTGTCACCAGTGAATCCTTCTTGCCGCTGGCACCTGTTATGTAGTGCTGGAAATGTACGTTCAAACGTGCCATGCTCACATATATTACAGTGCCGTCGCCCTGTGTGCTCTTCACGTAGAGGCCCTTGAGTATGTTCTCTATGAATTTTTCCGAATTGGCGAAATATTCTTTACCGATAGAATCGCCGTTGGCGTTTGTCTCGTAATATTTTTGAATAAATCTGTTGCCAAGCTCAATGGGCAGGGGTATGGTGATGCTCGGTGTGAAGTTGTCGCCATGACGAATGGAGTCGTGGATGGCGTAATCTATCGCACAATATGTCTTTTCGGCAATGGGGCCGCTTTGAGCGTCGTAGAACTCGGTGGGGTCGATGTTGGTGTAGTAGGGTGTGCCCTCTTCCAATGTCCTGTCGAGTTCATACACCTCGCACTTCATGGGGTTGAGCGAGTCGCCGAAATAGCTGTTGTAAAACAGCTTCATCTCTATTTTGTATGCACTGTCGCCAACAACGCCTTCTGCTGGGAAACCGTAATTCTCTAGGCAGTTGAACTGGGCAATGAAATCCGATGAGAACACGGCGCCCGACTCGGGGTCGGTGTGTTTGCCCAGATATACGCGATTGGTGTTTGCCAATATCGAGTCGTTCGCCAGTATGGAACGGCTTTTGGCATAGAAGGTAATAGTGTCTATCTCCATTTCGTCGCCTGCAGGCACGATGCTGCTTCCGAGCATGTCGGTGTTGTCGTCGCAAGCGATGAATGTGATAGCCGATATCGCTATTGTGAGAAAAATGAATAGTCGTTTCATGTAGTTATATCAACGGAACTTGTCGTAGAACTCGTTGCATGCAGCCACGTAGTTCTCCTCTGTTTGATAGGGCAGAACCTCCTTGCCCAATTCCTTAGCGTATGATATGAGCGACTCGGGTATATCGGGTGAATTTACGATTACGCCGTCGCTGTATCTGATGGCAAGCTTGGCGAGTTCTTCGTATGTAACAGGGGTGTTGATGCCCTCTGTAAGCGACTCATCCATGTCCTTGCACAGAAGTTTTTTGATGATCGATTCATCAAGCGCATTATTGAAGTTTGTGCTATACAGCGAGAAGATTACCTTTGAATCGCGGAACGAAGGTTCCTCGCGGTATGCGCTCTTTATATACAATGGAGCCAATGCCGATATCCAACCATGGCAGTGGATTACGTTGGGACACCAACGGAATTTTTTTACTGTTTCCAGTACGCCACGCGAGAAGAATATCGCTCTTTCGTCGTTGTCGCTATATTCGCAACCGTTTTCATCCTCGGTCATCTGACGGTTCTGGAAGTAGTCGTCGTTGTCGATGAAATATACCTGCATGCGTGCCGACTGCAACGAAGCCACCTTGATAATCATAGGATGGTCTGTCTCGTCGATTATCAGGTTCATACCGGTGAGGCGCTGCACCTCGTGCAACTGGTTGCGTCTTTCGTTTATGAAACCCCACTTGGGAGTGAAAATTCTTATTTCGCGACCGCGCTCCTGTGTAGCCTGCGGCAATGTTCTACCAATTTTTGAAATTTCCGATTCCGGAACAAAAGGTGTGATTTCTTGTGTGATAAATAATATTCTGCTAGTTTCCATTGTCGTTCTGTTTTGCGAATGTAGTCCGCAACCCTGCAAAGATACTCAAAATTCAGCAGATACACAAATCTGTATGCTGAATAAACCCCATGTTCCCCGTTTATTAGCTATTTTTAGTATAATTGGGGGTAGTTATACGAATCTTCTTTCGTGTCGGTTGCAGAACAATAGCGTTTTCCGCGCTTGCGGTTTTTAGTGGCTCTACCTATTAAATAAGGGCTTCGAGGGTGAAGTTTTTTTTTTATTTATTTCGTTATATGGGCAATTGTTTGTTACTTTGCAGTCGTTTTTGAGAATAGTGCAAGAGGTGCGGCCTACGGTGCTCTTCCTTTTGCAAAAAATATAATCGTATAAAATGAAAGTAATCCGTACTATTTCGGAGCTCAAGCAGGAGCTTTCGGCATGCAGGAATGCCGGCCAGAGCATTGGTTTTGTTCCGACAATGGGCGCCCTTCATCAGGGACATGCGTCGTTGGTAAGACGTGCCGTTGCCGAAAATGACATTGCTGTAGTGAGCGTTTTTGTCAATCCCACGCAGTTTAACGACAAGAACGATTTGAAAAATTATCCTCGTGATTTGCAAGCCGATTGCGAATTGTTGGAATCGATAGGCACTACCTATGTATTTGCCCCCGAGGTCGAGGAGATGTATCCCGAACCCGATACACGTGTTTTCAGCTTTGCGCCACTCGATACAGTGATGGAAGGCGGTTGTCGTCCCGGTCACTTCAATGGCGTGGCACAGATTGTGAGCAAATTGTTCTATGCAGTCGAGGCCGATAAGGCCTACTTCGGCGAGAAGGATTTCCAGCAGCTTGCAATCATACGCGAGATGGTAAGAACCCTTCAGATACCAATCGAGATTATCGGTTGCCCCATCGTACGCGAGAGCGATGGCCTTGCACTCAGCAGCCGAAATATGCTCCTGACAGCCGAGGAGCGCAACCGTGCTCTTACAATATCACGCACGCTCTTTGCCAGCCTCGAGTACGCTATGAGCCACACCCTGGCCGAGACAAAAAGCTTCGTCGAGGATGTTATAAACACCACCGAGGGGCTGAAGCTCGAATACTACCAGATTGTTGATGGAAATACATTGCAGGAGATTGCCAATTGGGACGACAGCGACTATGTTGTAGGATGCATCGCTCTCTTCTGTGGAAAAATACGACTTATAGATAATATAAAATATAAGGAGGTGAAATAAAATTTGCCATGCAGTTACAGATGCTTAAATCGAAGTTACATTGCGTAACCGTTACCGAGGCCAATCTCAATTACATGGGTAGCATTACCATAGACGAAGCGTTGATGGAAGCCGCCGGCCTTCTCGAGGGCGAGATGGTTCATGTGGTAAACAACAACAACGGCGAGCGTATAGTCACCTACATCATCAAGGGCGAGCGCGACTCGGGCGTTATCTGTCTGAACGGCGCGGCTGCACGCAAATTCCAGCCCGGCGATGTGGTTATCATCATGGCCTACGCTTCGATGACTCCCGAAGAGGCACTTACCTTCAAACCGAAAATTGTCATCCCCGACAAGCGTACAAATAGCCTTGTGAAGTAATTATATAGGTTATATATAGCAAAGAAGCGAGCCCCGCATCACATGATGCGGGGC
>JAFYOS010000029.1 GCA_017560125.1 Bacteroidaceae bacterium
CACCTCTTCCCATCCCGAACAGAGAAGTTAAGCCCAACCGCGCCGATGGTACTGCATTTAGTTGTGGGAGAGTAGGTCGTCGCCACTTTTTTTCTCGAGTTCCCTTGGTTCTTACGAACTGAGGGAACTTTTTTTGTATATGCACTCCACGTTGTTCAGCCTGGTTGTAGGCCTCTGAAAGGCAGTTTAACGCTGTTTTGTGTGTTCTTATGGTAAAATATAAACCTAAATGTGATAAGCGTCGTTAGAGCGCGTATGGATTTATATTACATCAAATTGTTTTAAGCCTAGTATTCCTGCCTAGTTTTGCATATATTCTTCTCTCGCTTTGAAAAATATTAAAGCAAGCTTTATATTTCTCGCTCGTTTGTCACTATATTTGACATCGAAATTATTATATAATTTGCAAACTTGTTTTTTGCATAGCTAACGCCTTTTAATTACTTTTGAGATAAATCTTGAAGATAGGATGCGATTCTGAATAAAATTCAAATAAATGTGATATTATTCGCTCGCCTTTCATTATCTTTGCATCGTTCTTAGGACAATAGTTCTTTGAACGGACATATTTAATTATAGGGCGTTTAGCAAAATTATCCCTCACTTGAATCTGGACAATTCAAACACCGTGGATAATGAGCAAGAAACGCCCACGTCTGTGGTATATATATCCCGCATGGGATTGTTATATATCATTGGGCGTGGGCTTTGCTTATTATATACGGTTGAGGCAGTCCAGAGCCTAAGTGAGATATATAAGCGAAGTTCCCACGTCCTTTTTTTATTTATCCGCTTTCATCGGGGAATTGTGAGGGCAAGAAAATATTAAATATTATGGATGAGAGAATTAACTGTCTCTTGAGCGAAAATGAAAAGAAAGAGCTTGTATCTCAAATTGAAAATTTTCTTAGCAAGTATTGGGCAAAATGTGTCGAGTCGTTAATCTATGAATGGACAATCATTAATATTTATGATGTCAAAGTCTCGATAGAATCTATAAATGAAATAGTGAAAAACTTTTGGACTTTCGAAGCTATAGCCAATGTAGTAACTTCTGAACAATCAACATCTGTAACAATTGAAAAAAAGATGTCTTTAGTGGGTAATGTTCAATTTATATCTCGTGAAAATTCTTCTATTGATAAAACCTTGATTCCCGAAGTTAAAAATATTGTAATAACCCAAATCAAGGGGTAATATGAGGCAAATAACAGAAGATCTTTTCAATCAAATAGTTTCGGAAAAACCTCAAAATGTAGTCCTTGTGAAAATGTTTGATTCATACATATATATAGAATTGGACGCTGATATAGTAGGTGAACATCCTAGTGTGATTTCAAATGCTATTCATAAATTTATTAGAGGATTAGGGTATATTGAGAATGACGCAAATTTTGAAATGTCTTATTATGCGAAAGGTTTAAAATGAAAATAATTTGTTTATGAGAAATATTAAACAACTGCTGATGACAGTAGCAGTGCTACTGTGCAGCGTAGCAGCGAGCGCCCACGACTTTGAAGTGGATGGAATATTTTATAAAATTTCGTACGATGACGCTATTGTGACCTTCAAAGGACAGAGGAGTGATCAGTATTCTAATGAATATTCGGGTAGTGTTGTCATTCCTGAAGAAGTAACTTATAATGGAAAAACTTACAGCGTTACAAGCATAGGAAGTGATGCGTTCTCTGGTTGCAGTGGTCTTACAAGTGTAACAATCCCTAACAGCGTTACAAAAATTTAACACGATTTTATAGTTTCGTTACATAGTTTTCCCACTTTCTACCAAGTAAACCACCAAATCCGTTTACTTCTTTAGATGTTATATGTAGTATTGGCTACTTACTTTTTTGTTTTTTGCTAATAGAGGAATAATGAAAGAAGATAATTGATTTGCCAGAATCCTTGGCTGTATGCCTTACCCTGAAGGATGGGTAGTGGGTAAAAGGGTAAGAAAATCCCCACCTTAGTTGGGTGGGGTATTTAATTATCAACACAATTAGAACCTACTATGGGTAGTTATGATAGATTCAAATAGGTGTATTCCTGTGGCAGTTTCAAATTCACTTTTTGAAACACATCCCTTGAATTTGAACATTTGCAAATACTCTATATCACCAAAATAGTCTTGTTTGTCTTGTTGAATAATATCTGCAATTTTGGCTATTTGATTTATAAATTTGAGTAAATGATATGAAGACTGAAACCTATAAATTGCCCATAAATATCTATCTGTACTATCTAACCATTCATCATCTTTGTTGAAAATTCGCCCGCTTTCTTGATGTAGATTTTCTTCATAGGTCAAAAATACAAATTGTTTCCTAATATCAAACGATAGATAACTAAAAGTAGAATCATCTTTTTTATTGCCCAATACTTCTTCCCACTTATGTGAAGGTCTTCCACTATATCCACTCTTACATTTTTGTATAAAATCCATAATGTCCTTAGGGTGAAGAAGGCTTCCTGGGTTTTGACTTAGTATTTGTCCATTTAATTCTTCACCATTAATGGTGAATTGACATTTGTTATCGGTGATTTTCTTAATTAGTTCTACTTCTCCATTGGGAGCAAACCGATAAAAGTTAATACTGAAAGGTCCAGCACCATATGCAGGATGTGGGGATTTCTGTCCACCTTTAATTTCTATAACATCACAAATAAATGGTGAATTGCTACTGTTTTCAGAGGGTTCTGTATTAAGCCTAACAGAAAACTGCATATTGGGATAACCAATAATAGCTCCTCTAAATCCATTCAATATGTTTTTATCTATTTCTTTGGGTTCTACAAAAGTGAATGAATAATATTGGCTGATTTCAATTGGTTTCCCGTTATTATTAGGAATGATATTTGCAAGTATATCACCATCATTAAGACCTTCTACAACTTGAACATCCAAATAATGGGCTGATAACTTCAATGTTTCTCCGTATATCCAAGGGTGTGAGTTTTCAACCAAACAAAATTCCCAAGTTCTTTCATTTTTATGGTTATATATTTTTTGCCATAACATTGTTCTAATGTTTTAATCTTCTTCAAAGGTGGATTCTATATAACTAAGCAATTCAATATTGTTTTTCAAGGGATGCTGTAGACTTTTTCCACCCTTGAAACCGTGTTGGGCAAGATCATCTTCATCCAACTTGTTTCCTGTGTATTCCTTGACCAATTCCAACTTATATGTGAAGTGCATATTGGGCTTAATTTGCCAATAAGCAATATCAGTTCTATCACAATCTTTGGCAACTACTTTTGTCTTGAAAGCAACTTTTCTTTCATCAGACATAAAAAGGAATACAATATCACCAACTTCAAAGTTTGTTCGGTGCATTGTCCAATTTATATATCCAAGTTCCATCAGGGCTTCCCTGTGATGGCAACTTTTTCTTTGTGCGAAGGCTAACCACATAATACAAAAAAATAGGTTAATCTTATTCTTGATTTACAAAGTGGCTTTTCACAATTGTAAAGTATAAATTTATATATGCACAAAATTACTAATATGTAACGAAACTACAAAATAATATCAAGGAATTACAAGCATAGGAAGTGCTGCGTTCTCTTATTGCAGTGGTCTTACAAGCGTTACAATTCCTAATAGTGTTACAAGCATAGGCTCACTCGCGTTTAATAATTGTACAAATTTGGAAAGAATATGTATGTTTCCTAGAATGGCAATATCTTGTGAAAAAGATGTCTTTTCGGAAAGCACCTACAACAATGCTTTGCTATATGTTCCGCAAGGAAGGGAATTTGCATATTCAAAGACTGAGCCTTGGTCGAACCTCTATATACAGGGAATGAAAAGCTACAATGTTACCTATAAGATTGATGGCGAAGTTTATGAAACATATTCGGTAGAATGTTTCGCGGAAATCCCAACGCCTGATTCCCCTACAAAAGAGGGATATACATTTATGGGTTGGAGCGAAATTCCTTCGTATATGCCCGAAAAAGATATTGTTATAAATGGCTCTTTTGTGGTAAATAAATACACCGTTGCCTATGTGGTCGATGGCGACACAATAGCCACCGATAGCATTGCTTATGGCGCAGAAATTACACCTATTGCAGCTCCCGCGAAAGAGGGTTATACCTTCAGTGGATGGAGCGAAGCGCCCGCCACGATGCCTGCAAATGATATTGTAATCCGTGGCTCGTTTGAAATAAATACTTATGTGGTTACATACATTGTAGATGGAGTGACTTTTGCAACTGATAGCATAGTATTTAATGGTGACGTGGCATTGATTCCTGCTCCTGCGAAAGAGGGTTATACCTTCAGCGGATGGAGCTACGCGCCCAAGAAAATGCCGGCGGAAAATATCACTATAAGTGGTTCGTTTGCAGTGAATTATTACACCGTTGTCTATGTGGTCGATGGCGACACGATAGCAACTGAGAGCATTGCCTACGGTGTGGAAATTACACCTATCGCAGCTCCTGCGAAAGAGGGTTATACCTTTAGTGGATGGAGCGAGGCGCCCTCTAAAATGCCCGCAAATGATATTGTAATCAGCGCCTCGTTCAGTGTAAATTATTATACACTGACATACATGGTCGATGGCGAGGAGTACAAAGAGGAGCAGATTGCTTATGGCGACAGCGTTGTGCTGATAGATGCTCCTGTAAAAGAAAATTACATTTTCAGTGGTTGGAGTGGGGCGCCCGTGACAATGCCTGCCGAGGATGTCACAATCACAGGCTCGTTTGTTCATACAAGTATTTCGAGCGTGTCGGCTGGCGCGATGGTTAAGGTCGATGGCAACAGCATCACTTTGGCCGGGGCTGAGAATAGCTGTGTGGCTATTTACTCGGTAAGTGGTGCTCTTGTAAATAAATATGATAACTACGACGGCGAAGGGATAGTACTCGATAGAGGTGTGTATGTTATTCGCATTGGTGAAAAGACGATGAAAATAAAGCTGTAAACAGTCCTCTTCGGGTTGCGGAAAGGTCGGCCTGTATAGTGCGCAAAATCCCTCGAAAGTATGCGAATTGCTTTCGAGGGATTTTGTTTTGTGGTCGAAAATTATTGGTGGTGTGTAAAATATATTTACCACTCAGCGCCGCTTGTCCTTTTTTTTCGATAGAAATTTGTGCTATCTATTAGCGTTTTCGATAGATATTATCGTAAAAACTGAATATTTCATACTATAAAATTGCAAGAATATAAGTAACTTTGCACCCGTTTTGGAGAAATTTATTTTTATTTTATAAAAACCAACAATTATGTTTAAAAATTTTGCAGGCTTTAACATTCTGGAGAAAATTCAGAAGGACAAGCAGGAGAAAAGAAAAAAACAGCTTCCCGTTAAGCTGATTAAGATTCTTGTGATTACAATTATCAGTGCCGCTGTGGCGTTGTTGCCTACCGAGTCGTTCGGTATCGAAGGACTGACAGCTGTTCACCAGCGTATTATTTCGCTCTTTGTGTTTGCTGCTTTGATGTGGCTTACAGAGGCTTTGCCTTCTTGGGTTACCTCTATGATTGTGGTTACCGTAATGTTGTTTACCGTTTCTACAAGTGCATTCAGTTTCCTTCGCCCCGAAGATCCTGCAGCTGCTTCAGGTTTGGTTCCTTTCAAGAGCATCATGGCTTGTTTTGCCAATCCTACAATCATGCTGTTCATCGGTGGATTTGTGCTTGCAATCGGATTGACAAAGGTTAAGCTCGATGTGGCTCTCGCTCGTTTCCTTTTGAAGCCCTTCGGTACACGTTCGGAGGTTGTGTTGCTTGGTTTTATCCTTGTAACAGCTATCTTCTCGGCTTTTGTGAGCAACACTGCTACTGCTGCCATGATGTTGGCTTTCCTTACTCCCGTGTTGCGCCAGCTGCCTGCTGACGGTAAAGGTCGTATCGCTCTTGCACTTGCAATTCCCATCGGTGCAAACCTCGGTGGTATGATGACTCCCATTGGTACTCCTCCCAACATGATTGCTCTCGATTACCTCTCTTCTATCGGCATGGGTATCAGCTTTGTTGACTGGACTATCAAAATGACTCCTTTTGTATTGGTACTTCTCTTCCTTGCTTGGATGTTGCTTCGCTTTATGTTCCCCTTCAAGCAGAAGAACATCGAGATTAAGATCGAGGGTGATATTGAGTGGAACTTCCAGACATGGTCAGTGGTTGCTGCTTTCGCTGTAACTATCTTCATGTGGATGTTCGGTACCGACCTTTGGGGTGTGGATACTAACGTAGTTGCGATGTTGCCTATCGCTATCTTCTGTGCAACAGGTATCCTTACTCGTCGCGACCTTGAGGAGATTAACTGGAGCGTTCTGTGGATGGTTGCCGGTGGTTTCGCCCTCGGTGTTGCCCTCAACTACAAGGGTGCTGAATGCAACAGCTTGAGCAACTTGATTGTAAGCTCTGTTCCCTTCGGTGAATTCTCTCCCATTGCTGTGATGATTCTTGCTGGTCTCATCTGCTTCGGCTTCTCTAACTTCATTTCTCACTCGGCTGCAACATCATTGCTCGTTCCCGTGCTCGGCGTTGTTGCTGTAGGTATGTCGGATGCTCTTGCAAATGTAGGTGGTGCTCAGGCTATGTTGGTAGGTATTGCTATCGCTTCTTCAGTTTCTATGATTTTGCCTATCAGTACTCCTCCCAATGCTATCGCTCACTCAACAGGCTTTATCGAGCAGAAGGATATGATGAAGGTGGGTATCACTATCGGTGTCCTTGGTATTATCCTCGGATATTTGATGTTGATTTTCATCGGTTTCTAATATAGAAACAGCATAATAACATAAATACATAAAGAGGCGTCGCTATATTGCGGCGCCTCTTTGCTTATTTAAATATGTTGTATAAATATTAAGTATTGTTATCCGCAGGGTGAATTTATGCAGTTTGTTGCATAAAAGCTTGTTTTTTGCCGAAAAATCGCTATCTTCGCAAAAACAGGATTTTAGTATATGGAATTACGACAGCTGAAATATTTTGTGATGAGCGCGGAGTATCTCAATTTTTCGGAGGCCGCAAAGCATCTGTTTATTACGCAGAGTACGCTGTCGCAGCAGATTAAGCAATTGGAATTCGAACTGGGTTTTCCTCTGTTCACGCGCAGCAGTCGTCGCATGGTGCTCACCGAGGCGGGCGAGGAATTTCTGCCGTTTGCCCAGAAGACCATACGGGATGCCGAGGATGGTGTGCAGCGCCTACACGACCTGCAGCATGTGAAGGCCGGTACGTTGCGCGTGGGTGTAACGTACAGCCTCAGCTCGATGCTGACCGAGGGATTGATGCGTTTCATGAAGCACTATCCCGATGTGAAGCTGAATATATGCTACGAAACAGTTAACCGCTTGCTGGAGCTGCTCAAGGAGCGCAAGCTCGATTTTGTGCTGTCGTACAAGCCTGTGAACGATATGCCCGAGATTGATTCCATATCGCTGTTCGAAAATCCCCTTTCGGCGGTTGTTGCTGTCACGCATCCGCTTGCCGAAAGAGGTCGCATATCCCTGGCCGAAATGCAGAACTACCCCTTAGTGCTGCCATCGAAGGATTTGCAGGCGCGCATGATGCTCGAGCGTTTGATGCAGGGTAAGGATTTTTCGCTGACATCGCAAGTGGAGCTCAACGAAACGAATATTCTGTTGCAATTGGTTTCTACGGGCAACTATGTGACGGTGCTTTCGGCTTCGGTGGTGTTTGATAACAAGCGTTTCAAGGCGGTTCCGCTCGACGAGCCGGACAACACCATGACGGCCTCCATGTTGACGCTGAAGGGCGCCTATCAGAAGGCTTCGGCTGCGGCGTTCATAAATATATTGCTTGATACGGATGCTGTGAAGCGGCGAGCAATAATAGGGTGTGATTGATGCGCTTCCCCCGTGCGGGCGTGTCGCACACAAATAGAGTGAGTGATATTAGTATGTGATTTTTTAATTTGTTGATTATGATCTGGCTGGTAATTTTTGTTATTGTGACGATCGGTTTTGTTTTCAAATGTATAGACAAGGTGCGCACTATTACGAAAAAGGAGCGCGACAGACGCAACATAATTGACGAAATGGAAATTCACGAATTGTTGGAGCATTATAAGGATTTCGACGACTACGATTGAGGTCGCAATGCTTCTGTGCAAATTTGTATAATAGTTGAATGATAATAGGTTTGAGCCTGTTTATATGAAAAAGGTTTGGCTGCTGTTGACCATGCTCGCTGTTGCATGGGGAGTATCGTCGTGCGACGACAGCAATGATTTTTCGGATGTTGAAGCCCCCGTGGCCGCCCGGCTCGAGGGTTTCCGTTTTTTGGCAAGCAATAACCTCATGTCGCTTATTTCCGATGTGGAATGCTCGGTGGTGGGCGACAGCCTCGTCGATTGCCATATTCCCCATATTGTCGATGGCAAGGTGCTTGTTCCCTCGTTCGAAGTGGAGGGCGGTAGGCTCATGCTCAATGGCGAGGAGGTGATAAGCGATGTGACGGCATTGGACTGCTCGCGCCCGTTGAATATGGAGCTGGTCGGCACAGACCACTCGAGCGCGTGCCGCCTCTGTGTGAAATGCTTCACAGGCTTGCCCGTCGTTTATATCGACACGGAGAACAAGGCTGCCATCACCTCCAAAGAGGAGTATCTAAAGGGTATAATGCGCGTGGTAGAGGATATTGTGACGCGTGGTGCGGGCGATGTCTTCGAGTGCGCCGTCAATATCAGGGGGCGCGGAAATTCTACATGGGGCTTCCCGAAAAAGCCGTATAAAATAAAATTCGACGAGAAATTTTCGCTGCTTGGCGAGCCTGCCGACAAGGAGTGGGTGCTGCTTGCCAACTACACCGACAAGACATCGTTGCGAGGCGAAACGGCCTTCGACCTTGGCCGAATGAGCAACCTCGATTATACCCCGCGCACACATTTTGTAGAGCTGATACTGAACGGGGTGTATAGCGGCACCTATCAGCTTTGCGAACAGCTGAAGGTGGCGGAACAGCGAGTGAATGTGGGCGACGACGGCTTTCTGCTAGAGATTGATTCCAAGGCTTCGGCCGCTGATGTTACATTCGATATTGCACACATAGGGCAACCGATAAATATAAAAGAGCCCGCCGTGCTGGTTGGCGACGAGGCCTATAGCTATGTGAAGCGCTTTATCGAACAGGCTGATGCAGTCCTGTTCGGTGCGAATTTCAAGGACGAGGCCGAAGGATATGCGAAATATCTCGATGTGGAATCGTTTGTCGATTGGTATTTGATAAACGAAATAGGCAAGAACAACGACGCCTGTTTCTTTACAAGCTGCTATATGAACCTGTCGCGTGGCGGCAAACTGAAAATGGGCCCTCTTTGGGATTTTGATATAGCATTTGGAAATGTGAATTACAACGGCTGTGACGATCCCGAGGGGTTTTGGATAAAGAGGGTGCCGTGGTTCACCCGCATGTTCGAAGATGCCCGTTTTGTGGAAAAAATAAAGGAGCGTTTTGCCTGTTTCTACGAGTCGCGCGAGAGCATTTATGCCGAAATAAATGCCAATGCCGACTATCTGAAATATTCGGCGGTGGAGAACAACAACAAGTGGAATACGCTATACAACTATACATGGCCTAACAATCTGATTTGGGGCGCTTACGAGAACGAAGTGCAGTCGATGAAGATGTGGCTCGAAAAGCGTTTCCAATGGCTGAACGAGCAGTTCGCTGCAATGTAGGGCGTTTGGGCGCGTTGCGGTTGCTATTGCTCGGCATTAAAAATAACTAAAGTTATTTTGTATTGCGCTCACTTTATTGTAAATTTGCAAAAGTGGAGGTTTGTGCGATGGTGTTTCGTACTTGATGACGCCGTCGTATGTTCCATGTTGAATGATTTATGTTTGAATAATAATTGTAATAGATATGAATGAGGATCTGAATGAGATGGGAGCTTTTTCGGTAATATCCGATATTGAAGGCGCTGATTTGAAATCGTTTATCGTGGATTTGCCCGATGAAATGCCGGTATTGCCGCTTAGAAATATGATACTTTTCCCCTTCATCGCAATGCCGGTGGCCGTTGGCCGTGAATCGTCATTGCGACTGGTGAACGAGGCAATAGAAAACGGACAGCAGATAGCTGTAGTATGTCAGAAATCGCCCGAAATAAATAATCCGCGATCTAAAGATATATTTTCGGTGGGTGTAGTGGCAAAAATTGTCAAGGTGCTGAGCGGCCCCGATGAAACGAAAACTGTTTTGCTTCAGGGACTTCAGCGCGTAAAGATTAAATCGATTGTAAGCGAACAGCCCTATTTGGTTGGTGCAGTCGAGAGCATTCCCGATGGCGCGCCCGAGAAAAACAAGCAAAATGAGTATAGCGTTGTGGTTGATACATGTAGAGAGAAGGCCTTGCAGTTGGCCCGAATGACACATCCCCTCAGCCCCGAATTTATCATCATGCTGAAGAATGTAAAGCATGAAGATACACTCATCAACACCCTCTGCTCGAGCTGCGATGCGAAAATAGCCGAAAAGGCCGAATTGCTCGAGGCGGACAGCATGCCCGAGCGTGCATACAGATTGCTGAAGGTGCTGAACAAAAACCTGAAGGTGGCTCGCCTGAAGGCCAAGATAGAGGATCGCACCCGAATAGACCTCGAAAAGCAGCAGCGCGAATTCTACCTGCATCAGCAGATGAAGGTTATTCACGAGGAATTGGGTGGTGCGCCTTCTCAGGATCAGGATATAGCAGAGATGCGTCGCAAGGCAAGCACCAAGCAGTGGAGCGAAGAGGTGGCTGCCATCTTCGAGAAAGAGGTTGCAAAATTGGAGCGTCTTAATATACAGTCGCCCGATTACAATGTGCAGTTGAACTACCTCCAGGTGATGTTGAGCCTTCCCTGGGGCGAGTGTACCGAGGACAACCTCGATATAAAGAACGCCAAAGCCGTTCTCGAAAAAGACCATTACGGCATGGATAAGGTGAAGGAGCGCATTCTTGAGCACTTGGCCGTTATAAAAATGCGCGGCGACCTCAAGTCACCCATCATCTGCCTTTATGGCCCTCCCGGAGTGGGTAAGACCTCGCTCGGCCGTTCGATTGCTGCTGCCATGAAGCGCAAGTACGTGCGCATGTCGCTTGGTGGTGTGCACGACGAGTCGGAGGTTCGCGGTCACAGAAAAACATATATCGGCGCAATGCCCGGACGAATACTCAAGGGCATCATGAAGGCCGGCACTGATAACCCCGTGTTTATCCTCGACGAGATAGACAAGGTGGGCAAGGATACCATGCATGGCGATCCCGCATCGGCATTGCTCGAGGTGCTCGACCCCGAGCAGAACAATGCATTCCACGACAATTTCCTCGATGTCGATTACGACTTGTCGAAGGTGATGTTCATTGCTACTGCCAACAACCTGAGCTCGATACCCGCACCTTTGCTCGACCGTATGGAGCTGATTGAGGTGAGCGGATATCTCACCGAAGAGAAGATTGAGATTGCTCGTCGCCACTTGATACCCGACGAGAAAGAGGCCAACGGTATAGGAAAAGAGAAAATCACCATCAAGAAAAAGGCCATTGAGAATATCATCGAGGGCTACACACGCGAATCGGGTGTGCGCGAACTGAAAAAGAAAATCGGCAAGGCATTCCGTCGCATTGTATTCAATAAGGCTATGGGCAACGAGGCCGATTATTCGGCAATCAACCCCGAGCAGGTGAGCGAGCTCCTTGGTCCGGTGGAATTCACACGCGATACATATCAGGGCAACAACCATGCCGGTGTTGTCGTTGGTCTTGCATGGACTGCGGTCGGTGGCGAGATTCTCTACATAGAGACCAGCCTCAGCCGCGGCAAAGAGGGCAAGGTGACCTTTACCGGAAATCTGGGCGACGTGATGAAGGAGTCGGCTATGCTGGCTATGGAGTATGTGAAGTCGCATGCCCAGGAGATAGGCATCGACCAGAGCGTCTTTGGCAACTGGAACGTACACCTCCATGTGCCCGAGGGTGCTATACCCAAGGATGGCCCGTCGGCTGGTATCACTATGGCAACCGCCATTGCATCGGCGTTCACTCAGCGTCGCGTAAAGGCCAATATAGCCATGACCGGCGAGATTACCTTGCGTGGCAAGGTGCTTCCCGTTGGTGGACTGAAAGAGAAAATCCTTGCTGCCAAGCGCGCCGGTATAAAAGAGATAATACTTTGTGCCGAGAACAAGCGCAACATAGATGTAATTCCCGAAAGCTATCTGAAGGGGCTTGAAATACACTATGTAAATAATGTATCTGAGGTGCTCGATATTGCGCTTCTCGATACCAAGGTTGATAATCCCATAAATCTTACTGACTGTGAAATTTGACCTATTACATAAAGACAATGGCTCCGAGGCCCGTGCCGGTGTGTTGCACACCGCGCATGGCGACATCGAGACCCCCATATTCATGCCGGTGGGCACTGTCGGCTCGGTGAAAGCTGTGCAGATGCCCGAGCTGGTGACCGATATCAAGGCTCAGATAATTTTGGGCAATACCTATCATCTGTACCTTCGTCCCGGACTCGATGTGCTGAAGAATGCCGGCGGTCTGCATAAGTTCAACAGCTGGAACCGCCCCATACTCACCGACAGCGGTGGCTTTCAGGTGTTTTCGCTCAAGGATATTCGCAAGCTGCGCGAAGAGGGTGTCGAATTCCGTTCGCACATAGATGGTTCGAAACACTTTTTCTCTCCCGAGCGCGTGATGGATATTGAGCGCACCATCGGAGCCGACATCATGATGGCCTTCGACGAGTGCCCTCCGGGCGATTCCGATTACAACTATGCCAAGCGCTCAATGGAGCTCACACACCGCTGGCTAGACCGTTGCATTGCCCGTCTGAACGAAACGGAACCCATGTATGGCTACGAGCAGGCATTGTTCCCCATTGTGCAGGGCTGTGTATATCCCGAATTGCGTCGTCGCTCTGCCGAATATATCGCATCCAAGGAGTGTGCCGGCAATGCCATCGGTGGTCTTGCAGTGGGCGAGCCCACCGACAAGATGTACGAGATGATTGAGGTGGTGAACGAGATACTTCCCAAGGACAAGCCCCGCTATCTGATGGGTGTAGGTACTCCGGCCAACATACTCGAGGCTATCGAGCGTGGAGTGGATATGTTCGATTGTGTAATGCCCACCCGCAACGGCCGTAACGGTATGCTCTTCACCAAGAACGGTATAATGAACATGCGCAACGAAAAGTGGAAGAACGACTTCTCGCCCATTGAAGAGGACGGTGCTTCCTATGTCGATAGGCTCTATAGCCGTGCATATCTGCGCCACCTGTTTGTTTCGGACGAACTGCTGGCATTGCAGATTGCTTCGTTGCACAACCTTGCCTTCTACGTGTGGCTCACCGGCGAGGCGCGCAAGCACATTTTGCTCGACGACTATGCGTCGTGGAAGAAGGAGATGCTCGAAAGAGTCACTTACCGTCTTTAATAAGAAATTGTCAGGAATTTTATAAATAATTCTTATTGAGGTTGTTCCCGCGGTTTGCCGTTGTGCGACAGGGGTGCCTCTTAACCGAAAAACGATGGGTTTAAGATTATTCAAAGGTTTTTTCATAAAGAGGATAGACTGGTATATAATATCCAAGTTCCTCGGAACATATTTCTTTGCCATTGCGTTGATTATTTCAATCGTTGTAGTGTTCGACTATAACGAAAATATCGACGATTTTACAAATTACAATGTTCCGTTGAAGGCTATCATCTTCGACTACTACATGAACTTTGTACCCTACATAACAAATATGTTCAGTGCATTGTTCGTGTTTATCGCCGTCATATATTTCACATCTAAACTGGCCGACAACTCCGAGATAATTGCGGCTTTTGCTTCGGGTGTGAGCTTCAAGCGCCTGTTGCGCCCCTATATGATTTCGGCCGGTATAATTGCTGTTCTCACATATGTGCTTGGTGCCTACATGATACCGCTCAGCAGTCAGACGCGCATCGATTTCGAGGTGCAATACAAGGGCAAGGATCAGATAGAAACAGCGCGAAATATACAGCTCGAAATTGACGCCAATACCATTGCCTACATCGAGCGATACGAAAGTCGCAACAAAACCGGTTACCGATTTTCGTTGGACAAGTTCGAGGACAAGCGCTTGGTTTCCCACATGACGGCGCGCACCATCACCTATCATCCCGAAGAGAAGTACAAGTGGACGGCCAAGGGTTGGACCATACGCGAGCTCTACGACGACAAGGAGGTTATACGCTCCGATATGCGCAATGCGCTCGATACGGTTATTCGCTTCGAACCCAGCGACTTCCTTATCACCTTGGGTATGCAGGAAACGATGACCAGCCCCAAGCTGAAGGCCTACATAGAGCAGCAAAAGGCTCGCGGAATGGCCAATGTGAAGCCCTTCGAAGTGGAGTATCACAAACGAATAGCGATGTCATTCGCCGCCTTCATCCTCACGCTCATCGGTGCTTCGCTCTCGTCGAAAAAGACAAAGGGCGGCATGGGATTGTCGCTTGGAATAGGTTTGGGACTAAGCTTCTCGTACATTCTTTTCCAGACCATATCATCGACATTTGCGCTTAACGGAAATACCCCTGTGGTGATTGCAGTGTGGTTGCCCAATATACTATATAGCTTCATTGCGGCCTATCTCTATTGGAAGGCCCCCAAATAATTGCATACATGGATTTTTATGATATAGATTTCGAGGACGAGGTGCTCGATGCCCTCGATGCCATGAATTTCAGGGAGTGTACTCCCATACAGGAAAAAACCATTATACCGCTGATGGAAGGTCGCGACCTTATAGGCGTGGCACAGACCGGTACCGGCAAGACTGCCGCCTATCTGCTGCCTGTGCTCAATAAATTGTGTCGTGGCGATTACCCTTCCGATGCCATCAACTGCGTGATTATGGCGCCCACGCGCGAGCTTGCACAGCAGATAGACCGTCAGCTCGAAGGCTTCACCTATTTTATGGATGTGTCGAGCGTTGCTGTCTATGGCGGTAACGACGGCGTGCGCTATGGTCAGGAGCTCAAGGGTATGAACCTTGGTGCCGATATTCTTGTAGCCACCCCCGGTCGTCTTATCAGCCACATCAGCTTGGGCAATGTAGATTTGTCCAAGGTGTCGTTCTTCATCCTCGACGAGGCCGACCGCATGCTCGATATGGGTTTCTACAACGACATCATGACCATTGCCAAGCAGTTGCCAGCCAATCGTCAGACCATGCTTTTCTCGGCCACCATGCCCGAAGAGATACGCAAACTGGCCGGCAACCTTCTGAGCAACCCTGTGCAGGTGACACTGTCGTTGGCCAAGCCCGCCGACGGCATCACACAGCAGGCCTATATCTGCCACGAGGCACAGAAGATGGGTATAATAAAGGATATGTTTTCCAAAGAGAGCGCCGAGCGTGTGATACTTTTCGTTTCGAAGAAGAGCAAGGTGCGCGAGGTGGCTACCGCTTTGCGCCGCATGGGGCTCAACGTGGGTGAAATGCACAGTGACCTCACACAGAACGAGCGCGACGAGATAATGTTCCTGTACAAGAGCCGCAAGATAGACCTTCTTGTTGCCACCGACATTCTTGCTCGCGGTATCGACATCGACGACATACGCATAGTGATAAACTACGATGTGCCGGGCGATTGCGACGATTATATACATCGCGTGGGACGTACTGCGCGTGCCAATACACAGGGACGAGGCATCACGCTTGTGAGCATCAACGACCAGCTGGCGTTCAAACGAATAGAAAATTTCATCGGCAAGGATATCGATAAAATACCGCTTCCCGAGGGGCTGGGCGAGGCGCCTGAGTATAACCCCAAGAAGCCCGAAAAGAGCAACGGCAAGGGTCGTCGCGGTCATTCGTCGTCGGGTAGGGGAGGCAAGCATGGTAAAAAGGGTGGTGCCCCCAAGGCGCAGGGCGACGCTTCGGCAAAGAGCAGCGCCAAGCAACAGCCTGCAACGCAGAAACCCGCGCGGGGCGATGCCGCTTCGAAAAACGGCGCGCCACGTAACAAGAAACGCAGATATTACGGAAAGCGCAAGAATGGCTCGCAATCGTCGGGCGGCGCTTCGGAAAACAATAAGGGTTGAGCAATGCTCAACCCTTATTGTTTATGTAAATATATTTCCCTATTTGCTCGCTTTCAGTCCGCGTATGACAGCCGATGTAAATCCGGCCTCTTCCATTTCGTTCAGTCCCTTGATGGTGATGCCGCCGGGGGTAGTCACCTTGTCAATCTCCGTTTCGGGGTTGTTGCCGCTTGCCAGCAGCAGTTCGGCAGCGCCCTTCACTGTGTGGCTCACTATTTTTTGTGCATCGGCAGGGCGAAATCCCAGTTCCACACCACCTTCGGTGGCAGCGCGTATGTAGCGCATTGCATATGCTATGCCGCACGAGGCAAGCGCGGTGCCGGCCGCTATCAGCTTCTCTTCGACAAGCATAGTGCAACCAAGCTCGTCGAACAGCCCAAGAATGGTTGCCTCCTGGCTTTTCGATGCGCCATGCGAAGCTACAAAGGTCATGCTGCTTTTCAGAGCTATCGCCGTATTGGGGATAACGCGGAACATGGCGGGTTGCTCGTCCTCTTTTGTAAGGTATTTTCCGAGCTCGTCGAACGTCACTCCGGCTGCCACCGAAACGACAATCTGCTTTCCGTAGTCCAGTTCCTCTTTTATTTCGTTTATGATGTCGGCTACAAGCCAGGGCTTCACGGCGATAATCACAATATCGGCTGCTTTTGCAGCCTCACGGTTGTCCAGCGTCACTGCAATCTCGGCACACTGTTTTTGCAACCTCTCGAGCGTGCTTGCCGATTTTGCAGTGCAGACAATGTCGGCGGCCGATATTTTTGTGCCTTGTGCAAGCCCCATGGCTATGGCGCTGCCCATGTTTCCCGAACCTATTATTGCTATCTTCATACTAAAATATATTTCCACAAAAATAGTGCTTGTTGTTTGCAAAACAAAAAACCGAAGGGCTTTATATTCCCTTTGCCGCTGAAAAATGTGGTCGGTAAATGAATTTTATGTATCTTTGCACAAAATTAAAAATTTGTGCACGAATGACAATGAAGAAGATTAAGAATCCCTGGATTGGAAAAGAGGGATATTTTTGTGTAGGTTGTTGCCCCACCAACGAGGCCGGTCTGAAAATGGAGTTTTACGAGGATGGCGATGAAATTGTATCCTATTGGCATCCGCAGGAACGTTACCAAGGATGGATAAATGTGTTGCATGGTGGCATTCAGGCGCTTTTGCTCGACGAGATAAGCGGTTGGGTGGTGTCGCGTAAGCTGCAGACTGCTGCCGTTACTGCCAAGATGGAGCTGCAGTACAAAAAATCTATCTACACTACCGAGGATTGCCTTGAAATTCGTGGCAAAATATTGAGCCAGCGTCGCAACCTGGTGGAGATAGAGGCCAGCATCTACAATAGCGAGAAGGAGCTTTGTTGTCGCGCGGTATCTACCTTCTTCTGCCTGCCCAAAGAGAAGGCGGTGGCCGAAATGGGCTTCGAAGATTTCGAGCTCGAGGATTAGTATATCGGGTATCATATAACAGCCCGCTTCCCTTCGGGGGGCGGGCTGTTTTTGTATAGAGCAACGGCGGTTCGTTTCCGTTTTCTTCGCACCTTGCAATTACGGCGTGGGCTGTGGAATTGTGAACAAATTATAATGCATTAAAAATAAACCGTTTTTTGTTGAAATATATTTAATAAATGTGTACATTAGCACGGAATTATTTTCAACAATAATAGTCGTTATTTTTAAGCAGATATATTATGAAAACTCGTCTTGAACACGATTCGCTTGGCGAAATGCAGGTGCCTGCAGATGCTTACTATGGTGTGCAGACCCTACGTGCCATTGAAAATTTCAGCGAAATCAGTGGCATTACAATCAGTGATCATCCCTACTATGTGAAGGCTCTTGCCATGGTTAAGTGGGCTGCCGCGCATGCCAATATGTCGCTCGGCATCCTCGACGAAAAGATAGGCAAGGCCATTAAGGCAGCTTGCGAGGAGATTATCGGCGGTGCGCTTGTCGATCAGTTTCCCATCGACCTCATTCAGGGCGGTGCAGGTACATCGACCAATATGAATATCAACGAGGTGGTAGCCAACAGAGCGCTCGAGATTATGGGCTATCAGAAGGGCGAGTACAAGTATTGCCACCCCAACGACCATGTGAACCTGTCGCAATCGACAAACGATGCATACCCCACATCGTTCAAGCTCTGTTTCATTTTCCACAACGAAGACCTTGTTGTCGAATTGAAGAAGCTTATCGCTTCGTTCCGTGCCAAGGGCAAGGAATTCGACCATGTGCTGAAGATGGGACGCACCCAGTTGCAGGACGCCGTTCCCATGACCCTTGGTCAGGAGTTTGAAGCCTTTGCTTCTACCCTCGAAGAGGAGGTTGAGCGTCTGAATGAGATGGCGCGTCTTTTCCTCGAGGTTAATATGGGTGCCACTGCCATTGGTACGGGTATCAACACCGAGCCTGGCTACTCCGAGGCGTGTGTGACAGCCTTGCGCATCATTTCGGGCAAGGAATTTGTGCTTGCCGGCAATCTAGTAGAGGCTACTCCCGATGCCGGTTCATCGGTGATGTACTCATCGGCCATGAAGCGATTGGCCGTTAAGCTGTCGAAAATATGTAACGACCTTCGCCTGCTGTCTAGCGGTCCACGTTGCGGCCTCAACGAGATAAATCTTCCTCCCATGCAACCCGGTTCGAGCATCATGCCTGGCAAGGTGAACCCCGTAATCCCCGAGGTGGTCAACCAGATATGCTTCCGCGTGATTGGTAACGACCTTACCATCACATTTGCGGCCGAGGCGGGCCAGTTGCAGCTGAATGTGATGGAGCCGGTGATAGTTCACGCCATCATCTCGTCTATACGTATGTTGCTCAAGGGTATGGCGCGCCTCAGAACGCTCTGCGTCGATGGTATCACTGCCAACGAGGGACATTGTCGCGAATTGGTTATGGGCAGCATAGGTATTGTAACCGCTCTTAACCCCACGCTTGGTTACGAGAACTCGGCACGCATTGCGAAACGTGCGCTCAAAGAGAACCGCAGTGTATATGACCTAGTGCTCGAAGAGGAGCTGCTCACCAAGGAGGAACTGGACGAATTGCTCAAGCCTGAGCTGATGATTATGCCTCACAAATTCTATACAAAATAGTTAGTGTAGCTATTAGGATAACAAAACGAGCTTGCAATATTGCAAGCTCGTTTTGTTTATGTATCATGTGTATGTTATTGCTCTTTTATACAAGATGTGCTATGTGCTCCTCGCGGTCGCCACTGAGCAAATCTATCACAGGAATCTCAATCATGGTGTAGCAACCGGGCTGCTGTCGCATGGTTGCGCGTGCAGCGCACACAAGTACCTGGCCGGTGAGGGCGGGGTTGTTGATGCGCATGTTGAATTCGAACAACTGGTTCTGTGTAGTGCCCGAAACGCCTTTGCGTGTGAGGTTTACACCGTGTCCCATGTCCAAAAGCTCGTTTACGCAGGGTACCTGTTTCACGTGTGTCTCGTCGTTTACGAAGTATGCGTCGGCCTTGATGGCTGCTGCCACCTCGTCGAAATTGTAACCCTCCTTCACCTCTATATATACCATGCGGCGGTGAATGCCGGTGCCGGTGGGGATGGTCATCGAGAGTGCAGCCTGTACGCCTTCGATGGCCTTAACCGCTACGGTGTGTCCCATGCTCATGCCGGGGCCGAAATTGGTATATGTGATGCCGTTGGGGGCGATGGCCTGCAACAGGGTTCTTACAACTGAGTCGCTTCCGGGGTCCCAGCCTGCCGAAATAATCGACACGGCGTTACCCTTCTTGGCGCTTTCGTTGAGCGAACGACGAAGGGGTACTATCTGTGAATGGATATCGAAGCTGTCAACGGTGTTTATTCCTGCTTCGAGTATCTGCTTGGCATACTGCTCGACGCTTCGTGTGGGGGTTGACAGAATGGCTACATCAACATCCTGAAGCTCGCTGATCTCCTTTACTACAGGATATTTCTCGAGCTCGGCGGGCTTGTTGTCGCCGCCTGAACGACGTACAACTCCTGCTACTTCGAAATCGGGGGCGCTTTCCAACGCCTGTAATGCATATTTGCCTATGTTGCCGTAACCGACAATTGCGGCTCTTATTTTCTTCATATTTTCAATAATTATTTTACCGATGCAAAAATAGTGCAACCCGACACGAGTACAAAATAAATTATTTGTTTTTTATGCCACGATGCCACCGATTTTTTCTAAAAATTGTGAAAAGAGGCTTGTCGTTTGTCTGTTTTGTAAGGATATTTTCCGTGCTTTGTTCGCGCAATGGCGGGTATATGTGCCCTGTGAGGCTCATATATCGAAAAAATGTCGTTTATGTGAGTATTTTTGCGTATCTTCGCGTGTTAAACACACGCATATAATATGGTTTCAGTAGATGGATTGACCGTCGAGTTTGGCGGTACAACGCTTTTTAAAGATATATCCTTTCAGATAAACGAAAAGGATCGCATCGCTCTTATGGGTAAGAACGGTGCCGGAAAGAGTACGTTGCTTAAAATACTTGCCGGTGTGCGACAGGCTACACGCGGTACGGTGTCGGCGCCCAAGGATTGTGTAATTGCCTATTTGCCACAGCACCTGATGACTGAGGATGGACGTACCGTCTTCGAAGAGACTGCGCAGGCATTTGCCCACCTCAAAGAGATTGAGCAGGAGATTGAGCGCCTGAACAACGAAATGATGGAGCGCACCGACTACGAGAGCGATTCCTATATGGAGCTCATCGAGAAGGTGACAGCGCTCAGCGAAAAATTCTATGCCATCGACATGACACACTTCGAGGAGGATGTCGAGAAGACACTCCTTGGATTGGGATTTGAGCGCAGCGACTTCAACCGACAGACAAGCGAGTTCTCGGGAGGATGGCGCATGCGTATTGAGCTTGCAAAATTGCTGCTCAAGGACCCCGATGTGCTTCTGCTCGATGAGCCCACCAACCACCTAGACATCGAGAGTATCCAGTGGCTCGAGGAATTCATCAAGACATCGTCGAAGGCGGTGGTGCTCATCAGCCACGACCGTAAATTCGTCGATTCAATCACCACCCGCACCATCGAGGTGACCATGGGACGCATCTACGACTACAAGGCATCGTACAGCCACTATCTGGAGCTGCGCAAGGAGCGTCGCGAACAGCAGCGCAAGCAGTACGAGGAGCAGCAGAAGATGATACGCGAGACCAAGGATTTCATCGAGCGCTTCAAGGGTACATATTCGAAGACCTTGCAAGTGCAGAGCCGTGTGAAGATGCTCGAAAAGCTCGAGATAATAGAGGTTGACGAAGAGGATACATCACAGCTGAGGCTCAAGTTCCCTCCATCGCCCCGCAGCGGCAGCTACCCTGTGCAGTGCGACGAGGTGGGCAAGAGCTATGGCGACAAACTGATATACAGCAATGCCAATTTCACTATTGAGCGAGGCGACAAGGTGGCCTTCGTGGGTCGCAACGGCGAGGGTAAATCGACCATGGTGAAATCCATCATGGGCGAAATAGAGCACGATGGAAAAATCACCCTCGGCCACAATGTGCAGATAGGATATTTCGCACAGAACCAGGCGTCGTTGCTCGATGACGAACTGACGGTGTTCCAGACCATCGACGATGTAGCCAAGGGCGATGTCCGCAACAAGATACGCGACCTGCTGGGCGCATTTATGTTCGGCGGCGAAGAGAGCACCCGCAAAGTGAAGGTGCTTTCGGGTGGCGAGCGTACACGTCTTGCCATTCTGAAGCTGTTGCTCGAACCGGTGAACCTGCTCATTCTCGACGAGCCTACCAACCACCTCGACCTCAAGACGAAGGATGTGCTCAAACAGGCCCTTCAGGACTACGACGGAACGCTCATCCTTGTGAGCCACGACCGTGATTTCCTCGATGGTCTTGTAACCAAGGTATATGAATTCGGCCACAAGCGAGTGCGCGAGCACCTGGGTGGAATTTACGAGTTCCTCGATACAAAGAAGATGGAGAGCCTTCAGGAGCTTGAAAGAAAAGCCTGATGCCACTCTGTTAATATTAAAGGAAATTAGTATATTCGCACAATAGTATATTCATTAAAATTTATAATACACAAACAGTTATGTTAAAACGCTATTTTACCATTATGTTGCTGGTCGTTTTTGCGGTGACACTCAACGCCAAGAAGAACGACATAGAGAAAATGCTCAAGAAGATTGAGAAGGTAAGCAGTTTCGAAAAAATAGAGAAAAGAGATACCTTGCGTAGCTACTATTCTCTGAAGTTCACACAGCAGCTCGACAAGGACAACCCCAAGGCAGGTACTTTCGAGCAGCGCATACTTTTGGGACACCGCGGATGGGATCGTCCCATGGTTATCATCACCCAGGGTTACGGTGGTGGCGGCAGCTTCTCGAGCAACCACTTCTACGAGGAGTTGACCACTCTTATCGATGCCAACGTACTCTTCGTTGAGCACAGATACTTCGACGAATCTACACCCACTCCCTGCAACTGGGACTACCTTACAATCCCCAATTCAATGGAGGACTACCACGCTATTACAACAGCCTTCAAAGAGTACTATAAGGACAAATGGTTGTCAACAGGTATAAGCAAGGGTGGTTCTACGTCTATGTTCTACCGTGCATACTATCCCGACGATGTAGATGTATCGGTTCCCTATGTAGCTCCCTTGTGCGTGGCACTCGAGGATGGCCGTCACGAGTCGTTCCTTGAGCAGGCTTCTACCAAGGCAAAGCGTGACGCTGTAAGAAACTACCAGCTTCTTCTTCTCGAGCGCAAGGAGGTATATATGCCCCTTTTCGAGGACTACTGCCGTCAGAAGAAATACACATTCCGTCAGCCCCTCTCGGTTATCTACGACTACTGCGTTCTTGAGTATGCATTCTCATTCTGGCAGTGGGGTTCACCCGTCGATAAGATCCCCACACTCGAGGCTGGCGACGAGGCTGTATTCAAATACTTTATGAGCAGCTGCGATCCCAGCTATTTCTCACGTGGCAACCGCCTCGATTCATTCTCGGTGCAGGCTGTTAAGGACTTTGGTTACTATGGCTACAATATCGAGCCTTTCAAAAAGTATATCAAAGAGCCTTTGAAGGACTACTACAAGAAGATTATGCTCAGCGAGGAGTGGTACGACGTGGAGTTCGACGGCAGCACACACCGCAAGGTTGTTGACTACCTCACAGAGAACGATCCCAAGATGATTTACATCTATGGTGAGTGGGACCCCTGGACAGCTAACGGTGTTACATGGTTGCGCGACCGCAACAAGAAGAACATCCGTATCTTCATTGAGCCCGATGGCAGCCACCGTGCACGCATCGGCACCATGCCCAAGGAGACACAGAAAGAGATTCTCGATCTCTTGCAGGAGTGGACAAACTATCGCAAGCAGTAATAAAAACCATACACCATGGATAAGCCGGCTCTTGTTCTTTCCAATCTTGCCATCGGATACACCGTAGGCAAGAGAGAACATCAGGTGGTTGATACAATCGATGCAACGCTGCACTGCGGCGAGCTTGTGTCGTTGGTGGGAACTAATGGTGCGGGGAAGTCAACGCTTCTTCGCACCATTTCTGCATTCCAGCCGGCGCTCTCGGGCTCTATAAGCTATCGCGGAATGAGTGGCGAGGTTACGGCTGCATCGCAGCTGTCGCGTCATTTAGCCATAGTGCTCACCGGCCGCGAACCGATATACAACCTTTCGGTGCGCGAGGTAGTTGCCATGGGACGCTTGCCCTATACCGGCTTTTTGGGCGTAAATTCCAAGCACGACAATGCCGTGGTCGATGACGCCATGGATATGCTTGGAATTGTTTCGCTTGCTTCGCGCCGAATAGAGACGCTGAGCGATGGCGAACGACAGAAGGTGATGATTGCCAAGGCGCTGGCACAGGAAACAGCGCTCATACTGCTCGACGAACCTACGGCCTATCTCGATTTTATGAGCCGTGTGCGTCTGATGCAGTTCCTTCGTCATTTGGCTCACGAGAGCGGCAAGGCAATATTGCTCTCAACCCACGACCTCGAGCTAGCCTTGCAATTGTCCGACCGCTTGTGGCTCATCGATGATGGTCGCATGCACACAGGCACGGTAGAGCAGCTGTCGCAGAGTGGTGCGCTCTCCTCGTTCATCGACCGCGAGGGCATACGCTACGACAGGGCCGAGAGGAAAATAATAATAACCTGAATAGTTGGATGCAGTGGGGCGTGCAGCCCGCATCCCCGATAAATTAGTCTATAAAATATTACAAAATCTATGAAATATAATTTCGACGAAATTGTGCCGCGCGAAAATACCGATTGTCTTAAATATGACATCAGAAAAGAAACATTTGGTCGCGACGATATTATCCCCATGTGGATAGCCGACATGGATTTCAAGACACCCCCCTTCATCATGAAGGCCATTTGCGAGCGTGTCGAGCACGAGATTCTTGGATATACACAGAAGTGCGGCAAATGGCTGCCTGCCATACAATATTGGGCAAAAACCCAATATGGATGGGATGTGGATGCAGAATACATAGAGCACGTTTCGGGCATCGTTCCGGCTATATCGTTTGCCGTGCAGTGCCTCACCGAGAAGGGCGACAATGTGCTCATACAGCCCCCTGTATATCACCCCTATTTCCATGTGCCCGAGTGGAACGAGCGCACCGTGGTTACCAACCCCCTGAAGCTTGTCGATGGTCAGTACGAGATTGATTTCGACGATTTCGAGGCGAAGGCCAAACAGTGTAAGCTGTTCCTGTTGTGCCATCCCCACAACCCCGGAGGACGCGTGTGGCGTCGCGAGGAGCTTGAGCGCATGGCCGAGATTTGCGCCGACAACAATGTCATTGTAATTTCGGACGAGATACACGCCGACATGACCTTCAAAGGCTTCAAGCATATTCCGTTTGCTACTGTGAGCGAGAAGGCACGCATGAATTCTATCACCATGATGGCGGCGAGCAAGTCGTTCAATATCGCCGGTCTTATGTCATCGTTCACCATCATCCCCAACCAGCAGTTGCGCGAGTGCTACAACGGCTTCCTCATGAAGAGCGAGCTGAACCACGCTCATATCTTTGCGACCATTGCAACAGCGGCTGCCTTCAGCGACGAGGGTGCCGAGTGGCTTGGCGAGCTTGTCGATTACATCACAGCCAACGTCGATTACATGCAGCAGTTCATTGCCGAGAATATGCCCTTGCTCGATATCATTCGCCCCCAGGCATCGTACCTTGTATTCCTCGATTGCCGCAAACTGAACCTTTCGGTTGAGCAGTTGAAAGATTTCTGCGTGAACAAGGCGCGCATAGCCATGAACGAGGGCTCTACCTTTGGTGTCGAGGGAACGGGCTTCATGCGTATGAATGTCGGTTGTCCGCTATCTACGCTCAAGCAGGCGTTGCAGCAGTTGCTAGAGGCTTATAACGAATTTATAAACAAATAATAAACACTATGAAAGACTTTTTTAGATCAGTTTGCGTGGCGCTGTTGTCGATAGTGGCGGTGTCATGTGCGCAGAAACAGGCCGAGCCTGTCTATTACCAAAACCCCGTTGTACGCGCCGAGGCTCCCGATCCTTCGGTAATTCGCGTTGCCGATGGCTCGTTCTATCTCTATGCAACCGGTGGAAATTACTCTATATACAAGTCGGACGACATGGTCAACTGGCAGAAGGTGGGCGAGGTGTTCAACGAAGAGACATTCCCCAAGGAGGTTCGCAACGACCGCAAGGCTACATTGTGGGCGCCCGAGATACGTTACATCAAGGATAAGTATGTGATATTCTATACCATGTGGTTCGGCACAGAGTGGCTCAGCGCCATCGGTTATGCAGTAGCCGATTCGCCCACCGGCCCCTTCACCGACAAGGGAATACTTATCGACAGCAAGCCTATCAACGTGGAGCAGTCTATCGACCAGTTCTATTACGAGGATGGTGGCAAGGCTTACCTTTTCTGGGGAAGCTTCCGCAACATCTATGCAGTGGAGCTCGACGTGACCGACAACGTGGATATCGCTATCAAGCCCGAGACAATGGTTCAGATTGGCAGCACCGCATACGAGGGATCAAATATCTGGAAACGTGGCGATTACTACTATATGTTTGCCTCTACAGGCAATTTCGCAGGTGGCGCCAAGAGCACCTATCGCACCGTGGTTACACGCTCGAAGAATGTACTCGGCCCCTATGTGGATAAAAAGGGTGTGAGCATGCTCGAGAATGGTTTCGAGCTTGTACTCGACAGAGATGACAAGTTCACAGGCCCCGGTCACAATGCAGGTATCGTCGAGGACGACGCCGGTCAGACATGGATGTTCTACCACGCCTATCAGCTGAGCAACCTCGGCTTGCGCCGTCAGTCGATGCTTGACAAGGTGCAGTGGGACGAGGAGGGTTGGCCCTATATAGAGGATGGCACTCCTTCGGATAGTGCGGTTGTCCCCGTTATAAACATCAAGAAATAGTGGCGTGGCGCTAAGCGCTCCGTCGTATATAAAGCAAATGCCATTGCGGATTTCCGCAATGGCATTTGCTTTATCTGTGTGGTTGCTATTCTACTATATCCCTTATCAGTATAAGGTCGTTCATTGAAATGCCTTTGGATAGCAATACCTTCTTGTCGCCGAACAGGTGCTCCGAGAATTCGTTGCTGTCCTTGCACAGCGTGGCGGCCTTTTTGTAATGCTCTATGGCTTCGCCGTTGTTGCCGGCTACAAATTCCACGTGGCCGGCGTTCAGCCAGTCCTGCATGTTGCGTTCGGGGGTGTCGAGCAGTTTCTTGTAGTAGTTGCGTGCCTGTTCATATTTTTCGACCATGAACGAGCACCATGCTATGGCACGCCACGCGCGTTTCGACTGGGCGTCGAGGTATTCAACCTTGAAGAAACGTGCGAAGGCTTCGTCGTATCTTTTCAGTGCCACAAGGCATTCGCCCGTCTGCAATAGTATTGAGCGGTTTTCGGGTGCAAGCTCCTCGGCTTGCATGTAGTAGGGGAGAGCGGCCTTGGTGTTGCGGCCCATTCTGTGGCACTGCGCTATGTGGCGTATGGTCCACAGGGTGTTGGGCTTGATGATGTCGGCCTTCAGATAATATTCCAAAGCCTTTTCGTGCTCGCCCGTTTGCTGTTTGCAGTAGCCCATCTCCTGATAGAAGCGTGCGTCGGCGGTTGTTGCGGCCTCTCTTTTTTCGAGCTCGCGGCCTATTGCGAATGCCTCGGTGTAATACTCCTTCTGTATCAGGTAGTGGAATATGTTGGACATGGCTTCGGGGGTGCGAAGCAGATTGCCGGGTATCTCGCTTTCGAGCAGGTTGAGCGATAGCGAGAATGGATCGATGAAATCCTTGCTGAAGGTCGATAGCTTGAAGAAACGGTACAAATCCTGTATGTACTGGTTGCTTTGCAGCTCCTCCTCCACCTTGCGGGGGATTGCCGGCATTGCCGTGTCGGGGATGGCTGTTCCATCGCCATGCTGTTCGCCCAGTTGCTGCATCAGCATTGAGCGCTGTTCCTCGGGTACTTGCCCGAATGTGAAGCAGAATGAGTATTTGTCGCTGTTGCAGAAGTACTTCGATTCGAACAGTGTTTTCAAGATGAGCTCTTTGCTTGAACTCGATTTGGGAATGATTTTTGTGACGGCAGGGTCGTTCATGTCGAAGGGACGGAACCAGTTGGGCATTTCGTTGAAGAAAGGGTAGTGCTTCAGTTGCGAGAAGGTGCTCATATATACATCGGCTCCCTCCTGCTGCCATTGCGCCATCTCGTCGAGCTTGTTCTTTATGCTGTCCTCGGCGAACCATGCCTCCCATTCGGGGTTTTTGTCCTCCTTCTCAATCTCCTTTTCCACCTCTATTCCCAGCTTGGGGTTGCGCAGGTTGGGGTTCTTGAGCATTGCGGGGATTATCTCCTCGCGCATTTTGCGGTCTATTTTCTGTGTTTCGCGACAACGCAATAACTGTATTTGTGTGATGTATAGACGATGGGAGAAGCCGGCTATTTCGTTTAGTCCTTTTATTGCCTCCTTTAGCTCGGGATAGTACTCAATGCGGTGGCTGTTGGCATAGGTGGTTATGGCAAGGCCCACCAAGGCGCGCTGAGCTATTACTATTTCGTCGTTGCCGACAGCGCTGCACAGAGCGATGGCCTTCACCGGGTCGAATATCTTCATGAGGCTCATGGTTATGGCGCTTATTGCCATAGCCTTGTCGCTGTTATCCACTTCGAGGTCGTTAAGGAAATCTGTGATGCTCTTTCCTTCGTTGCTGCTGAGCGAACCGCGGCTCCACATGTACATGAACATTTCGTTGCTGTCGCGGTGGTGTCTTTCGGTGAGCTCCTTTATGGCGGTTTCGTTGTTCTCGCCCGGGAGCATGCACATAAGCGCCATCTTTACGGCGTGCTCCTTCAGCAGTTCGTGATAGCGCTCTATGCGTTTCTCTTCCTTGAACTTGCGACGCATTTGGCAATAGACGCTCATGCTGTGTTCCGACAAGCGCGATGCGGCTATTTCGTCGTTCAACAGGAAGGTTTTTCCCACCAGCTCGCCGTACAGGCGTTTGCGGTCGGGGTCGGGCATGCCCTTGCCCATGTATTCGAGCATGTATCTGTATGCGGTCTGCACTTCGGAGAAACGTGTACATAGCTCCCAATTGTTTAGGGAGTCTATCTCTTCGGAAATGAGCTCTATGGCCTGCTTCATTCTGTTTTCGCGCAACAGCGTGTCCGCTTTCCTGTATATTTCGTTTATTCGTTTCTCTTCCATTTGCACGTTCTTATTAAAAAGGGCGTGTCAAAACTGCACATTTTGACACGCCCCCATGTATTTTCAATTATAGATTATTCGCCTTTGATAGCAGCTACTCCGGGGAGTACCTTGCCCTCGATAGCCTCCAACAATGCACCACCACCTGTTGAGATGTATGATACCTGATCGGCCATGCCGAACTTGTTGATACATGCTACTGAGTCGCCACCACCGATGAGTGAGAATGCACCCTCGCTTGTTGCCTTTGCGATAGCCTCGGCAATAGCACGTGAACCTGCGGTGAAGTTGTCGAACTCGAATACACCAGCGGGACCGTTCCAAAGGATTGTCTTAGCGCCCTCAATTGCAGCAGCGAATGCTTTCTGTGCGTTGGGACCTGCATCGAGACCTTCCCAACCATCGGGGATCTCCTTAACGGGAACAACCTGTGAATTAGCATCGTTAGAGAAGTCGTCAGCTGCAACGCAGTCTGTAGCGAGTACGAGGTTTACACCCTTAGTCTTAGCCTGCTCCATGATGTTGAGAGCGAGGTCGAGCTTGTCGTCCTCAACGATTGATTTACCAATCTGACCGCCCTGTGCCTTAGCGAATGTGTATGTCATACCACCGCAGAGGATGAGGTTGTCAACCTTGTCCATGAGGTTCTCGATGATACCGATTTTTGTAGAAACCTTTGAACCACCCATGATAGCTGTGAAGGGACGTTTGATATCCTTGAGGATGTTATCAACAGCCTGCACCTCTTTCTCCATGAGGTAACCGAGCATCTTGTTGTCAGCGTCGAAGTAGTCGGCAACAACTGCTGTAGATGCGTGACGACGGTGTGCTGTACCGAATGCGTCGTTGATGTAGCAGTCTGCGTATGATGCCAATGTCTTAGCGAACTCTTTCTGTGACTCTTTCATTGCCTTCTTAGCATCGTTGTATGCAGGATCCTCCTTGTCGATACCAACGGGCTTGCCCTCCTCTTCGGGATAGAAACGGAGGTTCTCGAGAAGAAGCACTTCGCCTGCCTTCAAAGCGGCTGCTGCCTCTGCTGCCTTAGCGCAGTCGGGAGCAAACTGAACTGCTACGCCGAGCTTCTCTGCAACAGCGTCAACGATCTGGCTCAATGAATATTTTGCATTTACCTTGCCCTTGGGCTTGCCCATGTGTGACATGATGATGAGTGCGCCACCGTCGGCCAAAACCTTCTTGAGTGTGGGGAGTGCACCACGGATACGTGTGTCGTCTGTGATTTTGCCCTCTTCGTTCAAGGGTACGTTGAAATCTACGCGAACGATTGCCTTTTTACCGGCGAAATTGTAATTGTCAATTGTCATCATTGCTTTGTTATTTGATATTGGTTAATTTGTCTTGTTGTTGCTTGGTGTAACTCTTTGCGCTTTACACTTTTGCAAATATAGCTCTTATTTTTAGAAGCTGTTTGAATTTTAGTGAATTTTTTCTTATTTTGTTGGTGCTTGTCGGCTGTTGCGTGTGGCATGTTCCTTGCATATTTCGGTCAGTCCGCACGAAGCGCAGTCGGGTACTCTTGCCTTGCACACATATCGCCCATGCAATATGAGCCAATGGTGTGCCTTGGGCATCAGTTTTTCGGGTATGTATTTTACAAGACGTTTCTCTACGCTGTAGGGCGTAGTGCAACTCTTAGGCACCAGTCCTATGCGGTGGCTCACGCGAAATACGTGGGTATCTACCGCCATGGCTGCTTTGTTATATACAACTGCCTGTATCACGTTGGCTGTCTTGCGTCCGACGCCCGGAAGGGTGGTGAGCTCTTCGAGCGTGGCGGGTACTTCGCCGCCGAAATCGCAGCACAGCTTTTGTGCCATTCCAACAAGATGTTTGGCCTTGTTGTTTGGGTACGAGATGCTTTTTATGTAGTTGAATACTTCGTCGGGATGTGCTGCTGCCAGCTCCTCGGCTGTGTCGTAACGTGCAAACAGATCTGGTGTTACCATATTCACACGCTTGTCGGTGCATTGCGCCGACAGGATGACGGCTATCAGCAGTTGGAACGGATTTTCGTAGTGAAGCTCCGTTTCGGCAACAGGCATTGCCTTTTCGAAGTATTCGAGCGTCTTGCTATACAGCTCCTGTATTCTCATTCCCGTTGGGGTTAGTTGGCGCTTTCGAACAGCTTCAGGAAGCGTATGTCGTTCTCGCTGAATAGTCGAAGGTCCTTAACCTGATATTTAAGGTTGGTGATGCGCTCTATACCCATGCCGAGAGCATATCCCGAATACTCCTTGCTGTCTATGCCGCAGAGCTCGAGTACGTTGGGATCGACCATGCCGCAACCGAGAATCTCCACCCATCCTGTGCCTTTGCAGAAGGGACAACCTTTACCGCCGCAGATGTTACAGCTGATGTCCATTTCGGCCGAGGGCTCGGTGAAGGGGAAGTACGAGGGACGCAAACGTATTTTTGTGTCGTTGCCGAACATCTCTTTTGCAAAGAGCAGTAGTACCTGTTTCAGGTCGGTGAACGATACGTTCTTGTCTATGTAGAGTGCTTCCAACTGGTGGAAGAAGCAGTGTGCGCGGTAGCTGATAGCCTCGTTGCGATATACGCGTCCGGGAGCGATGATGCGGATGGGGGGCTGTGTTGTTTCCATCACGCGGCTCTGCACGCTACTGGTGTGTGTGCGCAGTATGATGTCGGGGTGCGCCTCGACGAAGAATGTGTCCTGCATGTCGCGTGCGGGGTGGTCGTCGGCGAAGTTCATGGCCGAGAATACGTGCCAGTCGTCTTCTACCTCCACGCCGTTGGCGATAGAGAAGCCCAAACGTGCGAAAATATCTACTATTTCGTTCTTTACAATCGACAAGGGGTGGCGTGTACCCAATTTGCCGGGGTAGCCGGGACGGGTAAGGTCAAGCTCGCACTGTTCTTCCTCTTTGCTTTCGAGGCTCTCTTTCAGGGCGTTTATCTTCTCCTGTGTAGCGCTCTTCAGTTCGTTGAGCTTCACACCGAATTCTCTCTTCTGCTCGGCGGGTACTTCGCGGAACTGTGCCATCAGGCTGTTAAGGATTCCCTTCTTACTCAGGTATTTGAGTCGGAGTGCCTCCAACTCCTCGGCGTTGTTAGCCGTAATGCTTTTAATCTCTTCAAGCAATTTTTCTATTTGCTCAATCATATTGTATATTGCTTTTTGTTTTCTGTTATTCGGTTGGTCAAATGTCTTTACAGATACATTTAACCAAATATCTTGCAAAAGTAATAAATTTTGTGGTGAAATACCATAGTAGTGCTCTCTTTTTTTGCGCTGATTTTCTTGCTGTCTTGGGCGAGTGCGTGGTTATAAGGAAAGTGGTTGCACGAATATTCGTGCAACCACTTTCCTGTTTCTGCTATAGCGATGGTATTTCTTCGTCGTCCGTTTCGTCGAGCCTGTCTTCCCACAGGTAGTAGCGTGTCTCTTTTACTATCAGCTTGGTGAGCATGATGAGCGAGAAGAGGTTGGGTAGTGCCATGAATATCACCGCTGTAGAGCTTACGTTCCACGCGAGCTCCAGTGGCATTATGGCGCCGACGAATGTCGATAGCACCCAGCATGCGCGGAACAGGTGGATGGCCTTTCGGCTGCGGCGTCCCAGCAGGTATTCTATGGAGCGCTCGCCGTAGTATGTCCAGCTGAGTATTGTGCTGAATGCGAATGTGAACATTGATATGTTCAGTATGTGGCCGCCTATGACCGGAATCTGACCGAATGCGTCCTGCATTATCAGGCTGCTTGCTCCGTCGGCGTCGGTGATTCCAAGGGCGAGCATGGTTGTTACGGTGACGATACCTGTCATTGAGCACACTACAAGGGTGTCCCAAAATGTTGATGTCGATGATACAAGTGCCTGTCGCACTGGGTTGCGTGTCTTTGCTGCGGCTGCAATGATAGGTGCCGAGCCCATACCCGATTCGTTGGACAGCAAGCCGCGGCTGACACCATACTGTATGGATATCATGAAACCACCGATGGCGCCTCCGCCCATGGCTTGTGGCGCGAATGCAGATTTGCATATAAGTGCTATTGCATCGCCTATGTAGCCGAAATTTATTGCTATAAGTGTAAGGCAGCTAATGACGTATATGAGCGCCATCAAGGGGACGAGTCGCTCGCATACGTTGGCAATGCCTTTCAGTCCGAAGAATATTACCGAACCTACGAGTATGGTCAGCACCAATGCTGTTGCATAGGGGTCGATGCTGTAGGTGTTCTGCATGGCTTCGGAGATGGCGTTGCCTTGCAGGAAATTACCTCCGCAAAGGCTCATTATCAGTGTGAATATGCAGAACAGCGCAGCAAGGATGGGCTTGTTAAGTCCTCTTTCCAGTACGTACATGGGGCCACCGGCAATCTTGCCGTTGCGACGCTTCACGCGGTATTTAATCGCTACAAGGCCCTCGGCATATTTTGTGGCCATTCCCAGGAAGCCTGTCAGCAGACACCACAGCACGGCGCCCGGACCGCCAATGAGCACTGCTGTTGCCACGCCTACGATGTTGCCTGTGCCGATTGCTCCGGCAAGCGAGGTGGTGAGCGCTGCAAACTGGCTCACTTCGCCACTTGAATTTTTATCCTTGGTGATAGATAGTTTTATGGCCTTTAACAGATATTTCTGGGGGAATTTCAGTTTGTATGTAAGGTATAGGTGTGTACCGAGCAATATGGTGAGCATGGGCCACCCCCAAAGTACGTCGTTTATCTGTTGTATCCATATGTTGAGGACATCAAATGCCTCGGCTATTCCTGTTCTTATTATATTTATATAATCCACACTGTATTACATTTTTTTTGGCAGCCACCTTGCTCCTTAAAAGCAAGATGGCTGCCAAATCCTATTTTAATAAATTATAAATTCTGTTAGTATCTATCCTCCGGCTTGTCGGGGTTCGAGATTACGCTCTTGGGGACAATCTCGAAGTAGTCGAGCTGAAGTGCCTTGTCCGAGTACTCGGCTTGTACGTTCTTAATTCGTACCCAGTGGTCAACGCCCTCGCTCAGGTGTGATGTCGAGAGGATTACTCGAACGGTCATGTTCCAGTCGCGAATAGATTCGCCTACAAAGCGCTGGATTGATGCGGGAGCCTTCATGAAGCCACGGTTGCGCATAGCCTTGTCGTTCTCGTTGTCAACCTCCTCTTCGCCGGTGTCGGCAAGCCAGCCGATGCGGGGGTTGGTTGTTGACATGTTCATGTCGATGGGGAGGCCTGTTACTTTGCCGTCAACATAGAACTGTGCAATACCACGGTTGCTCCATACCTGATATCCGTAGCGAAGCTCGTATGTACCTTCGGGCAAGTAGGGCAGACGGTGTTCGAAGTCGTAGTTCTGCATCACCTGAAGCTCGTCGCCCTGATATACTCCGGGTCCACCGCCGGTGGGGCAGTACATGGCTATCTTGCCATCGGGGGTGTTGAAGCGGAGACGTTTGCAATATCCATCGGGAATCATCACCTGCTCGATAGCCGATTTCTGGCGCCAACGTACGTTGTTGTTGGTGAGCTCGGGCCAGAACGAGAGGTAGTCGAAGCGCATACGCTCGTTAAGGATGTTACCCTGCATCTCGTTTCTGTTATAAATGATGGGACGGTCTATCACGTGGATAATACCGTTGAGGGCATTCTGGTCGAAATCGCTGATGCCGAGCTCGTCTATTACGCGGCTGAGGGGCATTACGATTACGTTCATGTGCTTGCGCATTTCGGCGTTGTAGAAGCGCTTACCATTGTCCTGTGCGTAGTTGAGTACAATCTCGTTGCTCAGTTCGGCGTTGGTGAAAGGTTTTGTAACCTTCATTGTGGTGTAGGGCATCATTGTCTCGAAATAGTCGTAGCGGTCGTGTGTTGTGGGCATGTTGATTTCCGAGCTGAAGCCTGAGTAGTCGCTTTTGTAGTTTTCCATAAGGAAACCACCGGTACCGCTACCGCTTGCATAGAGCAACTGGCGGTCGATGATGTGGTAAGATATGAAGCGGTTCAAGGGATTGTTGCGGCTTCTGTAGTCCTCGTCAACAACGTCGTAGTAGGTTTTGCCGTACCATTTATTGGCAAGCTCGATGAGACCGTCGATGTCCTTGATGCCGAAATCCGATTCAAGAAGGCTGTTAGGCATTACAAGCACTGTGTTCTTGTAGTATTTTGTCTCGGGGTAGGGTACCTTGCCGTTACCAAAGAGCGACTGCTCCGATTTGCCGCCGAGATCGTAGCTATCATCTCTGTATAGACGAAGCGAATCTTCTAAGCCGGTGAGTGCGAGAGCCTCGGCGTAGATGCTGAAGCTGTCCTGGCTCTTCAGAAGGTCGGGGAGAAGCTCGGTTGAGGGGCTGAGCACCTCGTCGAGTACCTGGATGACACCATTCTCCACCTCGGTGTCGGCCAATATGATTCGTGCGTTGTTATTTACCTTTGCATACACGTTCTGGTTTTCGTCGTTCTCCCATGCAATGCTCAAGAAACGGTCGTTCAGGTTGGCATCGGGGAATGCACCCTCGTTGAGGTCTCTGGTCAGGTGTGCTCTGTTCAGAAGGTGGTTCTTGGCAATCTCGTTGGCCATTGAATCGGTCAGTTCCGAGAGCAGAGGCGAGTGGATACCGGTGTCGAAGAAATCCTTCAAGCCTATTTCGCCGGCCTCCAAAGCGCGTACGTTCTCCCAGTAGATAGAATCCTGCTGAATGAGGAAACGCTCAACCGCCTCGTTGGTGGGGGCAAAGCATGTGAAGTGGCCGTATGTACCCAATAGCGCCATGATGTTGCTGGCAGAATTGGTGCCGAGGTTGGCCTTCTTGAGTATTTCTGTGAAAGACGAGAACTGGTCTTCGCGGTTCAAAAGAAAGTCGGCAATGGTCTCACCTGTAAAGGTGTATCTGTTGCGCTCGTCGATATCCTCTTTACATGACGAGAACGAAAATATTGCTGCCGCTATAAGCAATACTTTTGCTAATGTATGTTTTTTCATGTTGGTAGTTTTATTTTATTTTCCAAAGGTAGTGACTTTTTTTGGAATTTGCAACATCGCACGGCTGTTAATGCTTTATAATTGTGCAATTAGCTTAAATCTTATTCGCAAAGTGCCGCTTTCCCATGTGTGGCTTATTATTTTAAAGGTACCTATCTGCGATGTGTTCTCCACATGCGCTCCCACGCAGGCACATAGGTCGTAGTTGCCTATGCGTACAAGGCGTATCGTGTTGCTCGCGTTTTCGGGCAGTTTGTCGGTCTCCACTTCGGGTGGTATCTGGTCGCGGGTGGTGTACTCCTCGGTGACCGGTAGGTGCGATGCTATCACCTCGTTTACTTGAGCCTCTATTGCTGCCATCTGCTCGGCTGTGGGCTCACAGGTCAGTTGGTAGTCGCATTTGCTCTTTTTGCGCTCAATGTGCGCGTTCTTGCTGCGTGTGCAACCGAACATCCTTACCATCGTTTGGTTCAGAATGTGCTCGGCGGTGTGCATAGGAGGGTACTCCTGCTTGTTATGCTCGTTTAGGATAGGTGTTTCGTTTGTCATAGGTTGTGTGCGGGTTATGTTTGTTTAAGCAACGTTGGTGGAGTTATTGAAATGCACCATGACTTCCCGTTCCCTTTGGCAATATGCAATTATGGCGTGTAAAATGTTTTGCCCGCCATAATTGTATCTATTTATTACATCAGTAGGTATTTCAGTACTGCATCCCAATCGGGGAATTGCTCCGAGCCGAACTGTATCCATTCGCCCTTGAATTCGCTGGCACCGTTCTTGCCCCTGTCGTCGATGAGGTAGTCACCTTCGAGGAGGTCTTTGCGGTGGGTTATTATAAGGCGTTTGTGGAACACGTCGTCAAGATATTTTTTCACCCACTGCACTTTGTCCGATGCGGCGGTGGGGTTGTTCCAAGGCGATGTGGTGAGGATGAATATGTCGTAGTGACGTGCCAATAGACGAACTACTTCTGCTGCGCCGGGGATTGGCTCCATCAGCGAAAATATTCCGGGTATTTCGTCGAGCTTTCCCTTGTACTCCTCTTTTGTGGCTTCGTCTATCTTTGCCACTCCCGATTGAAAATCGACAAGCACTCCGTCCATGTCGAAGTATATTCTCTTTTTGTTCATGTCTGTCTATTTTTCGTTATTTATCAATTCCGTATTTTGCGTGTTGTGTATTAGCAAATATACGGTGTTTTTGGATAAATACTATAATTTTCGTCGAAAAAATAGATACTTTTTATGTTTATGGCTAAAAACGGGGTGCCGGCTACCGTGGTTTTGCAATGGTGTATGCGTTGCGTAGCGCCGGGGTGATGTAGTGGCTTACTTCTTGATCTTCTTGGGCTTGTATAGGTTGAGCGCTCCAAGGTTTTTCATGTTTTTCAGTATATCCTGCTCCCTCTTTAGCATATATTTCGATGGCTTTGCCGAATTGAATTTGCGAGGGTTGGGTAGTGTGGCTGCTATCAGTGCACATTGGTTGCGGGTGAGCTTGTCGGGGGTGGTACCGAAATTTTTTGCTGCTACGGCCTTGGCACCATATATGCCATTGCCCATCTCTATGCAGTTGAGATAGGCTTCCATTATGCGTTTCTTGTCCCAGAAAAATTCTATCAGCACGGTGAAGTAGGCCTCCAATCCCTTGCGTAGCCAGGTGCGTCCCTGCCACAGGAATATGTTTTTGGCGGTCTGTTGCGAAATGGTGCTTGCTCCGCGAAAGCGTTTGCCTGCTTCGGCCTCTTTGCGGGCTATTTCTATCTGCTTGAAATCGAACCCGTTGTGTTGCATGAATAGGTTGTCCTCCGATGCTACCACGGCAAGTGCAAGGTCGGGGTTTATCTCCTCAATAGGCGTCCATTGGTAGTTGATGGGGGTGCCCTCTTCTATGTTGCGTATGAGCATGAGCGGCGTGCCGGGTATCGGTATATACTTATATATTATTACGCTGCCTATCGACAGTATAAAGAATAGCAGTATGGCGCCGAGGGTTATTTTGAGTACTCTTTTCATGCTTTGCGCTGTTGTTTATTGTAAAGAGGCTGGTCAAAATGAATATGCTCAATTTTGACTCAGCCTCTTAGTCGGTTGTGTATGTTTCTATTTCTTCGATGTGTGCGACAGGTAGCGGCTAACGTCGAAGTACATTACGTTGGCATTGAATTTCGCGCTGGGGGTGACGCTGATGATGTTGCAGAGCGTTTTTGTGTCGAGGTTGCGCGATTTTACATTCTCGATGTCGAGCATGCCATACATTACGTGCTCCTGATCATCGGGGGTGATTACTCGGAAGGGGGTTCTGCTGCTTTTGCCGTCGCCCATGGTTGTAATCATCTCCAATATTCTCAGGTACTTGGTTACGTATGACGATACTTCGGTTTCGGGCTTGCCCAGCTTCTGTGATGATAACCATGCATAGAACAGCGCGTTAAGGCTCACGGGATTGTATGTGAGGATTTTTGTGGCTGTTTCGTATGTCTTTTTGTTGTTACCCTCGGCGACGAACGATTTCAGCGATTTCTCGTTGATGTCGTTGCCGGCGTTGTATGACGGCAGATAGGACTGACCGTAATATACAAGAGCGATGTCGTCGATGCGCAGTAGCTTGTCATCGGCGATGTAGAGCTTGGTTATGTCGTTGAAATAGTTCCTTTCGTTATCTACAATCTCCTTCACGAGCTTGTAGTCGAATTTGTCCTGTGCATGTGCCGCGCCCATCAATGCGATGAGTAGTGTGGCAAGTGTAATCAGTTTTTTCATGCTAGTTTGAATTTTAAGATTGTTCCGCTCAATGCAGGTATGTTCACCTGTACCGGGCTGTTGGGGGTTAGTTTGCATTTAACGGTTTTGCCGGTAAACAGTTCGGTTGCCTTCACCTGTTTGTCCTGCGGCTCCATGTTGTGGAATGCGAATGCCTCTTCGGGGATTCTTATCTCCTGGCGGCGTGTCTCCTTGCTGAAGTTTACTGCAATGAGCAGCAGCTCCTTTTCGGTGGCACGTATGTACGAGTACACGTTGTATGCGTCGTAAACCTCGGAATTGGGGTTTGCGTATTGCAGATCGTAGAGTGTGCCGTCGCTCAGTGCCTCCTCGCTGTTGCACAGGTTGAGCAGCTGCGAATAGATGTTACGCAATTTTTTCTCGTCGGATGTCAGCTGTGCATCGTCGAACTTGCCGTTGTTGTTCCAGCGACGCAATGTATCTACGCTCCAATAGTCGAAGATGGTTGTTCGGCCGTCGATGCCGCTGTATCCCTCCTTGTCCATGCCTTTTTCGCCGAGCTCCTGTCCTGCGTAGAACATGAAGGGCTGCACGCCGATGGTGGCCGACACGATGAGCGCGGGGATGGCGTTGAAGCCGTTGCCTACGAAGAAATCCGATGCAATGCGCTGCTCGTCGTGGTTCTCGAGGAATGTGAGCATGTGCTTGCTGATGTCGGCTGTCTGCTGCAGTGTGCCGGTGATGTTGCATGCATTACCGCGGTTTTCGCATATTGCTCGCAGTGTGTCGTAAAGGCCCACCTTGTCGTACAGGTAGTCGAATCCTCCTTGATATATATAGCTGCGATAGAGGTGGGGCTGATATACTTCGCCTATGAAGATTATTTCGGGATATTCAGCCTTTATCTGAGGAACTGCCCACTGCCAGAATGCTACGGGGGTGAGCTCCACCATGTCGCAACGGAAGCCATCGACGCCCTGCGATGCCCAGTAGAGCAAAATCTTCAGCATTTTTACCCATGTATCGGGTATGGGGGTGAACTGCTGCATACCGGTGCTGTAGTCAACGCCGTAGTTCAGCTTCACGGTGTCGAACCAGTCGTTGCGGTGGGGCACACCGAAGCAGTCGTTACCGGTTGCTCGCATAGGGCTCTCGCTGTATGCAACGTCGCTTGTTCCTTTGGTGTCGATGTCATCGCCGAAGGGCTGCTCTCCCAGGTAGTAGAAATTGTTGTGACCTTTGAAGAAGAAATCCTTTTCGTCGTTGGCGCCGAAATCGAATGTGCGCTTGGGGCGGTTGTCGCTCTCGTAGTGGCGTGCCACGTGGTTGGGGATGAAGTCGATGATGGCTTTCAAACCTATTTCGTGGGTGCGCTCTATGAGTGCCTTGAATTCCTCTCTGCGGGCGTTTACATCCTCGGCAAGGTCGGGGTCAACGTCGTAGTAGTCCTTGATGGCGTAGGGCGAGCCTGCCACTCCTTTTATCATGGCGGGGTGGTCGGGTGTGATGCCATATGCGGTGTAGTCGGTGCATGTCGCATGCTCCAAAATACCTGTGTACCAAACGTGTGTGACGCCCAGCTCCTGTATTGCTTTAAGTGCTTTGGGTGTTATGTCGTTGAATTTACCGCATCCGTTGGTTGTGATATCTCCGCCGGGGACGCAGTGGCTTTTCTTGTTACCGAACAGTCGCGGTAACATCTGATATATTACTATTTTAGACATCTCGTATTGTTGTTATCCTTTAATTTTCTTAATAAGTCCCTGAAGTACATTGCCGGGGCCACACTCTGTGAATTCGGTTACGCCGTCAGCTATCATGTTCTGCACTGACGCAGTCCACAGCACGGGCGATGTGAGCTGTGCAATAAGGTTGCTCTTGATCTCCTCGGGGTTGGTGTGGGGCTTTGCGTCAACGTTCTGATACACAGAGCATCGGGGTGTGCTGAAGGTGGTGGCAACGATGGCTGCTTCGAGCTCGTCCTTGGCAGGCTGCATCAGAGGTGAGTGGAATGCACCACCTACGCTCAAGGGGAGTGCGCGCTTTGCGCCGGCTGCTTTAAGAGCCTCGCATGCGAGGTTGACACCCTCTACTGTTCCCGATATTACAATCTGTCCGGGGCAGTTGTAGTTTGCCGCTACAACGAGGTTGCCGTTCTTGGTAATTTCGGCACAAATCTCTTCAACCTTCTCGTCGGCCAATGCAATGATGGCTGCCATGGTCGATGACTGCATTTCGCAGGCCTTTTGCATGGCGAACGCCCTAGCTGAAACCAATTTAAGACCGTCTTCGAAAGTGAGTGCGCCGGCTGCTGTGAGTGCCGAGAGCTCGCCAAGTGAGTGACCTGCAACCACTTCGGGGTTGAACTCCTCGCCCAAGGCTATTGCCGATATTACAGAGTGCAGAAAAACGGCTGGCTGAGTCACTTTGGTCTCTTTCAGCTCTTCGGCTGTGCCGTTAAACATGATATCTGTAATGCGAAAACCCAATATTTCGTTTGCTTTTTCGAAAAGGTTTCTAGCCGTTTCGTTATTGTCGTATAGGTCTTTTCCCATACCGGTGAATTGTGCTCCCTGTCCGGGAAATACAAATGCTTTCATTTCTGTGTGGTTTTATGTAATAAAAATGGCAAATGTACGTTATTTGTTTTGAGAGCTATTTATAGTACACTATATTGCCAATATATAATTTGTTTGCAAAATTAGTGCTTATTGGGCGCAATACAAAACAATTCCTTTTGTTTTTTTGCTTCAGCCCCTTGGGGTGGGGCGTTGGGAGTGCCTTTTTGCCTTGCAGCCGAACGCTGCTTGCGGGCGTTCACTCCCTTCAATTTTAACACATTTTGCAATGTGCGATGCTTATTTTGGTATTAAGGATGCCAATTTTAGAAAAATTAGCATTATCTTTACGAAATTTTACGAAAGAAAGGGTGTGTCCCATTTATCTTGTCCGATAATTTTTTGGAACAGCCCTGTTTTGTTAGTGCCTTTTATTTAATAACATAATAAATATTTTATGCGAAAAATAAATATATTGTTGATGGCGCTGTTGTGCGCCGCTCAGGTGATTTTTGCCCAAAGTGGCAACAACAATGCAAATTATAAAAACAGCAATCACGTCCAAAAAGATTACGGTAAGGACAAGAAAGATGTTTCTGTTGATAATGTAATGACTGATGAGGAGATTCTCGATTACATTAAAGTGGAGCAGAGCAAGGGAACTGCTAGTCGTACCATTGTGCTCAATTTGCTGAAGAAGGGTGTTACCCAGGAGCAGTTGAACCGCATTCGCAAGGGCTATGTAGAGGCCGAGAACAAAAAGAAAAAGAACCTCTTCACCGACGACGAATATGTAGAAAGAAAGCGCGAACGACAGAGCATAACCAATGATATGGGCTTCTTCAAGGACTCGTTGGATGTGGTTATTCCCGATTCGACCGATCTGTTGCTGTTGAGCGCCGAACTTGATAAAAAGATTAAAATCTTTGGTCATAATATATTCAAGGACAAGGAATTGAATTTCGAGCCGAACCTTAATATCTCTACACCGGCCAATTACAAACTGGGCCCCGGCGACGAGGTTATTGTAGATATATGGGGCGCTACTCAGTCAACCGCCAAGGATGTTATTTCGCCCGACGGTTACATCAACGTAGAGAATTTGGGCCTTGTATATCTCAATGGCATGACCATAAAAGAGGCCGATGCATACCTGAAAGAGCAGTTCGGCCAAATTTACGAGGGTATCAACGGCGAGCAGCCCAGCGCCAACATCAAACTGACGCTCGGACAGATACGTACCATTCAGGTGCGCGTCATGGGTGAGGTGGAGAACCCCGGTACCTACTCGCTGTCGGCGTTTGCTTCGGTGTTCCACGCTCTCTATCAGGCGGGTGGAGTGAACGAGATAGGTACACTGCGTGCCATAAAAGTGTCTCGTGGCAACAGTGTAATAATGACGCTCGACGTATATGATTACCTGTTGAACGGAAAGACCGGCGACGATATTCGCCTCGAGGATGGAGATGTCATCACTGTCGATACATATAACTGCCTTGTAAATGTCGAAGGCAAGGTGAAGCGTCCTATGTTCTACGAAATGAAGCAGACCGAAACCGTTGCCGACCTTCTGAAGTATGCCGGCGGTTTCACGCGCGACGCCTATCGCGGCGACGTACGCATCGAGCGTATGGGCGAGCGTGAACGACAGATATATACCATCGACGACAGACAGCAGAAGGATTTTGCAGTGCGCGACGGCGATATAATGACAGTCGATTCCATCCGCGACACCTATGAGAACCTCGTAGAGGTCAAGGGTGCTCTCTTCCGCCCCGGAAAATTCCAGTGCGGTGGCGAAATAAAAACCGTAAAAGACCTTATATCGAAAGCCGGTGGCTTAACCCCCGATGCGTTCGTGAATCGAGCGTTGCTCAACCGTCGTCTGCCCGACATGACCATGGAAAATCTTTCGGTTGATGTCAAGGGCATCATGGCCGGCACCACAGCCGACATCCAGTTGCGTCCCAACGATATACTTTTTGTTCCCAGCATCAACGATGTAGAGGAAACAAAATTGCTTATGATATATGGCGAGGTTGCCTTCCCCGGCAAGTATCGTTACGCGGCAAATACCACTATAGAGGATTTGATCTTGTTGGCCGGCGGCCTCAAGGACAAGGCTTCTACCGTGAAAATAGATGTGGCTCGTCGCAAACGCGATTCCGAGGCATTGACATCGGGCGACACCATTGCACAGATATTTACATTTGCCATAAACAAGGGCCTTGTGGTGTCGGGCGACAGAGATTTCGTGCTCGAACCCTATGACGCGGTATATGTTCGTCGTTCGCCCATGTACTACGAGCAGCAGAACGTAGAGATAACAGGCGAGGTGGCATTTGCCGGTACATATGTGCTCGACCGCAAGGAGCTTCGCTTGAGCGATATTGTGAAGAACGCCGGTGGCATCACCAATAAGGCATATATCAAGGGTGCTCGTCTTGAGCGTCGCATGACTGCCGAGCAGCGCCAGAGAACATTGGATGCGTTGAAGACCGTGCAGAAGCAGATGGACTCATTGGATATCAGCGCCATAGAGGTTAAGCCCATTATTCAGGTGGGTATCGAGCTCGATAAGGCTCTTTCTGAGCCCGGATGCGATGCCGACATCGTTCTCGAGGACGGCGACCGTCTTGTAATTCCCCAGTTGACCAATACCGTAAAGGTGGATGGTCAGGTGATGTTCCCCAACGCCGTTGCTTTCAAAGAGAATGCAAAGCTCAAGCATTACATAGAGCAGGCCGGTGGATACGGAATGAATGCCAAGAAGTCCAAAGCCATCGTTGTGTATATGAACGGTACTGTAGCCAAGGCCAAGAAGAACAGCAAGGACCTCATACAGCCGGGATGCCAGATTATTGTCCCCTCGAAGCTTGCACGCAAGGGCATGAGCACCACCGAGATATTGAGCCTCTCTTCAACCTCGGCTTCACTTGCAACGGTTGTTCTTGCGCTTATAAACCTGCTTAATTAACCCTATCAAAGATTGTATCTCACTATGGAATTCGATATAAACAAGAAAATAGACGATATAGTACCCTTGTTGCGCCGCATATGGGGCGACCGCCGTCGCTTGGTGCGCAACTGTGTGATAGCTGGTGTAGTTGCAATAATTGTTGCTTTCAGCCTCCCTCGCAAGTATGAAAGTGTGGTGGTGCTTGCTCCCGAATCGGCACAGGGCAATTCGCTCTCGGGCCTCAGTTCGTTGGCCTCTTTTGCCGGCGTGAATGTTGGCGGTCTCACCAGCGAGGATGCGCTCTATCCCGAGCTCTACCCGCAGATAGTGGGTTCGACAACCTTCCTTTCCGAACTTTATGCAATGAACGTAACATCGTCCGATGACGAGATAAATACAACCCTCTTCGATTACATAGGCAACAAACAGAAATTCCCTTGGTGGGAGTATGCAGTGATACTGCCCATGCGCCTGAAAGAGATGCTTCTGCCCAAGGATAGAAGCGCTGTCGGCATCCCCGAGGATGTTACCTATTACAGCTACTCCGAGAAGGAGCACAGCGTCATCAACAAGTTGAGCAAGCTCGTGTGGACATCGGTGGATGTAGGTAACAACGTCATCACCATCACCGTAGCCATGCAGGATCCCAAGATAGCGGCTCAGGTGGCCGACCGCGTGGCTGTGCAGCTGCAGGAGTATGTGACAAGATATCGTACAAGCAAGGCTAAAAAGGACTACGAGTACAGCGAAACGCTGTTCAAAGAGGCCGAGGCAATCTATCACCAGAAACAGGAAGAGTATGCACGTTATATGGACCGCCACATGCTTGGTACATTGAAATTGCAGTACAAGGCCGAGGAGGAGCGACTGATGAACGAAATGCAGTTGGCCTTCGGCATATACAATCAGATGGCCCAGCAGAAGGAGCTTGCCAAGGCCAAGGTGCAGGAGCGCACCCCTGTATATACAGTGATGCAGCCCGCCGTAGTGCCTGAACTGCCTGCCGGTCCGCGCAAATTGTTCATCCTTGTAGGTTTCCTGTTCCTCACACTGTTCGGTCACATAGCGTGGCTCATTACCGGTGCACATTTGAAGAGTGGAATTCGCAAGATTGCCGCACGCGATTAAATACGAATAAGCGGTAATGGATATACGTGCCTATCTTAAAAAGTACAACAAGATAATAGAGAATTTTTTCTCTATATCACTGTTGAATGCCATCAGCCAGATAATAAGTTTCTTTCTTGTGCCATATCTGGTTGCTGTGCTTGGCTTCAAAACATATGGAGCCTATTGCTTTATATATACCATAGCCCTATATCTTGTACTTTTCGGTACATACGGTTTCCGCTTTTCGGTGACGCGACAGATATCCATTCATCGCGACGATCGCGAGAAGGTAAATACCATATTCAACGCCGCCATAGCAGCCCGTCTCATGCTGTCGGCTGCGGCCGCAGTGGTGGTCGGCATTGCTGTCTTTCTGCTCATGGATAGCGATGACATGCTCATGTATATCTTCGCCATGGGAATAGTCTTTGGCGATGTTTTTATACCCGTGTGGCTCTTCCAGGGAATGGAGCAGATGCGCTACGTTACCATTGTGAATGTGGTATCCAAAATAGTTTTCGCCGTATTGGTCTTTGTGCTCATAAAAGAGCAGAGCGACTACATATACATACTTATACTAAATTCCTGCGGATACATTGCAGCCGGAGCATTGAGTATGTATATTGCATTTCGTCAGTATGGCCTCTCTTTGGCGTTGCCCCGATGGAGCGACATTGTGGAACTGTTGAAGGATGGATGGCACATATTCGTGTCGAACATCGGAATGGAACTGTATAGAAATTCCAATAGCTTTCTGCTGGGCGTGTTGGTTGGCGACACAGCGTTGGGCATATACAATTCCGTCGAGAAGCTCGTCAAGGTGGGCCAGTCTGTGATAAATGCTCTGCCCATGGCTATATTCCCCCATGCGAGCCGTCTTTTCCACGGTGGCGACATGCGACAGAATGTAGCCAAACTGAATAAAATGTTGCGCGTGTCGTTCGTGCTGCTCTTCGTCATCGCCTTGCTCTTTGCATGTTCGCCGCGTTTGGTGGTTCTTTATCTTTCGGAGCTCGACTACAATGTGGCGAAATACCTCGTATGGCTCATGTCGCCGGTGGTTGTCTTTGGCTGCATGAATTACATCGCAGGTATCCTGGGATTGGTCAATCTGAATGCATCGAATCTATTCGAGCGCAATATATGGATAGCCGGCGTTACCTCGGTGGCGCTCATGCTTATCTTCTGCAAGGAATATACATACTATGCGGCAGCAGCAGCGTGGAGCATTGCCGAGACATTGCTGTTTGTGCTCTGCCTGTTCTCTATACGAAGTATTAAAAACAGAAATATGAATTTGGTCAATGGGGCTGACTGATTTTATCTCTCTCGTAGCATTATATGTCGAGATGGGCGTGCTTGCCTACATCGACTGGAAGCTGTGGCGTACGATGTACACGCCGCTTAATATGCTCATGCTGCCATACGCCTTCATGCTTGCTGTGACGCTTATGTGCTGTGGCAATTTCGGTGTTGCCGAATTCTATTATCCCAGCCTGTTGGTGTGGATGGTGGGATTGCCGCTGTTTGCACTGCCCAGCTGGTTCTTTGGCTATGCCTTTCGTGGCAAACTTGCTGTCGAAAATGGTGGCATCATAAACGAAAATATCGATATGCGCATCCTCAACATAGTCACCACCGTCATTGTAGTTGCATTCATCATGCGCTTTGTGTCGATGGTGGGTAGCAGCCCCTATCTGCCCGGTACCGAGGATTTCGGTTACGACTATTGCGGTGGCGGCTTTTGGGGACACCTGCATCGTGTGCTTCATGCGTTGTCGATAATATACATATATAAAATAGACAAAAAGCACTGGTACTACATACTGCTCATAATGGGCATGTTCTTCGTTACGCTCATGTATGGCGTGAAATCGTGGGTGCTCATTCCCGCTATGGCCGGTTTCTGCATGCGCCTGTTCGCGGGCAAGATGCAACTGAAAATGGGGCTCATTTTTAAGGTGCTTTTCTTTGCATTCGTGGTCTTTTTTGTGACATACTCTTTCTCGCTTGTGCTGGGACAAGAGGAGGTGGCCACGTTCGATGTTATCTTCGAAATTATTTATAGAAATTTCGCTCATTATGTCGTCAGCGGTATTTTGGGATGGAGCCAGGATTTGCAGCTTGGTATTCTGGAACAGGCCAATTTCGATGTGCTGCTCGTAAACGTATTGAACCTTATTTATGTGGTCACGGGTGACGAATTTGTATCTCCCGTCAACCCCTTTTTCATTCACAACGGAATAAACGGCTCCAACGTGCGTGCCTTCTTTGGTACCATATATATCCACACCACTGCCATACAGTTTGTGATAGTGGTGGTGATGGTTTCGGCCATCAATTACGTTGTAAAACTGGTTGCACTCAAGACACGCGATTTTTTTGTGAATATCGTATATTTTTTCTATTTGGGTATGTTGTGCATGGGATGGTTCGAGATATATTTCTACCATCTGCAGTTCTTCGAAGTGCCTGTGTGGGTGTTCATCCTCTATTTGGCATTCCGCAAAAAGGATAAGAAAGAGAGCAAGGCTTTGCCCGTTACGGATGAAAAAGAATGATATAGATTTATGAAAAAAACAATAATAATCATACTGAACTGGAATGGGGCAGACGACACTATTGCTTGTCTGAACTCCATATTGGCATTGCAAGGTAATTTCCATGTGCTTGTCGTCGATAACGGATCTGCCGATGATTCGGTTGAGCGTATCGGAGTGTGGATGGATGCTCACAAAGATAGCGTTTCGTGCGAACTGCTTCCGCTTGACAGGAACTATGGCTTTGCCATGGGCAACAACAAAGGAATAGCCTACGCCCGCAAATATAATCCCGATTACTATTTGCTGCTTAACAACGATACCGAGGTTACTCCCGATTTCCTCGCGAAATTGGTGGCCTTCTCGCAGTGCCACCCCGAATATCGTGTGCTTACACCCAAAATCCACTATTTTTCCGATAAGACGAAGATATGGAACTGTGGCGGCAAGCTATCCTTGGGATTTAGAAAATACTATTACGCGGGGCAGACCGATGCCGATGTGAAAGAGAAGGAGTATTTACCTATAGGCTTTGTTACGGGTTGTGCGCTCTTCTTCTCGCCCGAATTGCTCGATAGCGAGGGAAGGCTGCTGACCGAGCGTTTCTTCTTCGGTGAGGAGGATTTCGAATTCTCAATGCGTATGAATGCACAGGGAATAAAGATGGCTTGCCTTCTCTCTTCGGTCATTTATCACAAGGTGGGTGGTGCTACCAACAAAAATATGTTGCCGGGTAAGACATATATTTACTACCTTAATCGCTTTATAAATGTGCGTCAGCATTATGGTAACCTTTTTTATACTGTATGGTCGTTACTTTACAGGCCGTACATTATGCGTACACTTATAAAATCTGGTTGCCCAAAGTGTTTTGTTACAAGATTCATCAAGCAGCTTTACGCCGACGCTAAGCTTAAAGAATATGTTACTGCCGATGATTTCACATCTGCGCTTAATTCGGGCTGGGGAAGAATCCCTAAAGAGAGAAAAAAGCGTATAATGATACTTTCAGATTCGAGTAGCGATCACACCAAACGATGGGTTAAAGCTATTGCCGAAAGTGGCTACGATGTAGCGCTCTTTAGCCTTAACAACAAAGATTATGATTACTATCGTAATCTAGAAAATGTGAAATTGTATTTTTATGATATTTTCGGCAAAATCAAAGCGCAAAGAAAAAACGGCCATTTTGAAAAGATAAGTTACCTTAAACCCATTTTTAATCTGCGACGTCACATCAACGAGTTCAAGCCCGATATTCTTCATGCTCATTATGCTACGAGCTATGGAATGCTCGGCGTGCTATCGGGATTTCATCCGCTGATAATCTCTTTGTGGGGCTCCGATGCATATTTATTCCCCAAGGTGTCGTTTATTCATCGCAGCTTGTTTAAATTCAATTTGTTGAAAGCCGACAAAATACTGTCAACAAGTTGCTGCATGGCGCGCGAGGTCGCTCAATATACCAAAAAGGATATAACCGTCACTCCTTTTGGTGTTGATGTTGATAAATTCAAGCCTATATCCCAAACAACAGATAAAGATGTTATTACCATTGGTACGGTAAAGACACTATCCTATATTTATGGTATAGATACTTTGATTGATGCTTTTGCTATAGTTGTTGACAGGTGCCGAGGCATGAACCTGAGGTTGAATATAGCCGGAGATGGCCCGGAGCTTGAAAATCTTAAGGCGCAAACGGAACGTCTTTCATTGACGGATAAGGTTAATTTTTTAGGTCGCATACCCAATGATTCTGTTCCTGAATTTTTGTCGCAATTGGATGTATATGCTGCTCTATCGCGCAGTGATAGCGAAAGCTTTGGTGTTGCCGTTGTCGAGGCAATGTCATGTGCAGTCCCTGTGGTAGTAGCCGATGCCGATGGCTTCAAAGAGGTTGTTCCCGATGGTGTTGCCGGATATGTTGTTCCTAAAAATAATGCACAAGCCGCAGCCGACCGTATGATGGAGATTATATCGGATAAAGAACTCGCTGATAAAATGGGAGAAGCCGGACGCAAGCATGTTATCGAGAATTATACTTTCAGTAGTTCTGTAGAAATAATGAAAGGTGTTTATAACCTCTTGTCGTAAATGGGTAAACTAGAACTATATTACAATACCATAATACATTTGCGCAGCGGTCAGGTATTTTATCAGTGCCTGAACCGTTTGCGTAAGACTGTGCGCAGGTTGCTGCGCAAGCAGTACGATTTTTCTCTCTATCGACAGGGCGTTGCATTGCAATTGGATGCGCCCATCAATAAATACGAATCGTGCAGTGGCGACAGCTTTACCTTCCTTAATCTGAGCGAGCGTTTCGATGGCAGCTGGGAATATAAGCATCTTGGCGCGTTGTGGAGCTTCAATATAAATTATATGGAGTATCTGTTGCAACCGTCGATGGATGTGGCCACGGGCCGCCGGTGGATTATGCGTTTTATTTCCTCGCAAACAACCAATGTAATCGGCCTTTCGCCCTATTGCATTGCGCTTAGGAGCGTAAACTGGATAAAATTCCTTACGGCGAACCGCGCTGCGTTGACCGCCGAGGATATAGCAACGATAGAAACATCGCTCTATTCGCAGTGCCGCATATTGCAGGACAATCTAGAATATAATCTTGCGGGCAACCATTTGCTCGAGGATTTCTTTGCCCTGCTGTGGGGTGGCATCTATTTCGCCGACGAAAAAATGTATCGCATAGCGGCTGCCAACCTGGTTGCACAGCTCAGGGAGCAGACCTTGGCCGATGGCGCCAATTTCGAGCAGTCGCCCATGTACCACTGCATCATTCTCGACCGAGTGCTCGATGCAGTAAATCTGTTGCAAGGCAATGCCCGCTTCCCCGATACGAAGGCTCTGTGCGACCAATTGCGCCATATAGCATCGTCCATGCTCGGTTGGTTGCAAGCGATATGTTATGCCGACGGTTCATTCCCGTTGTTCAACGATTCGGCCGAAGGTATAGCTCCCACTTCTGCCATGCTGTTCGATTACGCCTCGCGTTTGGGCGTCGAGTGGCAGGCCTGTGCTTCCGATGCCTCGGGCTACTACTGCATCGATAGCGCCAACTACGAATTGCGCGTCGATATGGGCGGCATTGCGGCTTCATACATTCCCGGCCATTCACATGCCGATACCTTCAATTTCGAACTACGCGTTGCGGGCCGTCCATTCATTGTTGATAGCGGAATATCCACCTATCAGTGGTGCGAGAGGCGTCAATATGAGCGCTCTACCGCGGCGCACAATACGGTTACGGTCAACGACGAGAATTCGAGCCGTGTGTGGGCGGCCTTCCGCTGTGCACAGCGTGCAAAGGTCTTCGATATTAAAAAAGATGCAGCTTCGATAAGCGCTACGCACGACGGCTATTCCAAGCATGGCGCGCTTCATACACGTAGCTTTGCATGGAGCGACGCGGGCGTGGCTATAACTGATACGCTGTCGGGCAATGTATGTGGCAAGGCCTATCTGCATTTTGCTCCGGGAGTGGATGTCGCGCTCGATGGCAATAGGGTGGTTACCCCCGTAGCGCAAATTATTTTCGATAATGCCCTGTCGGTGGAGATGTCCGACGGCGAGGTTGCTCGCAAGTACAACCGCCTCGAGAAAAACATCGTTGTTTCCATTTCCTTCAAGGGTAAGCTCAGCAGCAAGATACAATTACAATAGTAAAAGGCCGTAAATGCATTTACGGCCTTTTTCTATGATGGCGTCGTTTGTGGGTGAATTACGCTCAGAGATTAAGCATCATACCTGCCGACATCGAATGGAATTTGGGCCCGTAGCTTGTGTCGAGCATATTGACAGGTGAGTATTTAAAGTAGAACGAAATGTCCTTTATCCTCATTTCGGCCTTGTAATCTATTGTTACAGCATTTTGGTGGATATTGTTACTGGTTTCCTTGAAGCGCTCGTCGCCCACTCTGTATCGTGTCTTCAGCGAACCGTGTGTATTGAAATTAACCACCGCGCCTATACCGAAGCACTTTCGCCTGAGCATAACCTCCGTTGTAAGGCTGAAAATCTTCAGTCGCGAGAAATTTATGTCGGCGCCATCGGGGTAAGGAGCTACGACCACGTGTGAGCCCTCTTTCAGAAAACGGTTTTCGCCCTTCATGCGATAGTTGCGCCAGTTTACACCGAAATTGGTTTCAAATACACTGTTCCTTGTGAGGCGGTATTCGATGCTGATGAGCCTGTTCAGTGTAAATTCCATTCCGCAGTTGGCCATCTTCACATCCATGCCTTCGGCCTGATTGGTGGCTGTCACAAGGCCTATGCCGAACTGCATGTCGCACAGAATATTTGTTTCCATTGTGGCATTGTGGCGTTTTTCCTCCTTTTTCTTCCGCTTGTTGGTGAAAGGGATATCGAAATTCCACTCCTGCTTTTCGTTAATGACGGTTACGCCCTCTGTCGTCAGTTCGCGCTTCAGTTTGTATTCGTTGCCGTTGTTGTTTACCTCGATGGCAATGAATTGCTCGTTGTTGGTAATCTTCACCGTGTCGGGGTGGCATATGACCACGGTGCTGTCCCTGTGTGTATTGCTTTGTGCATTTGTGGTTGCGAAGGATATTATCAGCAGCAATGCTGTGGTGAGAATGGTTCGTTTCATATATTTATGTGTTTATGGTTTATTTGAACATTTTTTTAAGCTCTTTCAGTGTCACATAGCCCTCGATATATACTACCGTCACTTCGTTGGGGCTGTTTTTGCGCAGCGAACTGTTGCGATAGAAGAGGTACTGGTATTTATTGTTTTTCGGCTTGAACTGGTAGAAGGCATAGTAGAGCTTTTCGCCCATGTAGCCGCTCTCCTTGTCTATGGCCGCTTTGCCATCCTTCTCGACGAGTGCTTCAATGTCGTCGTATATGCGGTAGTCGCTTGTGGTTATGCTGCGGAACAGTGTCAGGTTGTATGGCTTCAGCATTTTGCCTTCGAGGTGCGATGCTGTGAACGCGACCCCTTTGTATAACCCTTTGAATAGTGGGGCTACATTCAAATGGCTCTGTGCGCTTGCTGTTATGGCAATGAGCAGGGTGAGCAGTAGTGCTGTTATATGTCGTTTCATCTCTATTCCTCCTCTATGTTTGGTGTGTTGAACATATTTCTGAGCTGATTTTCTATGGAATGCTCCGTAGTTGTGTGGCTTATTATCGCCATGGTGTTGCGCATCTGTTGCATGACGATAGCCTCGTCTGTTTCGATGCGCCCGTCGATATATGCTATGCAGATATCCTGCTCCCGGCCTGTGTGCCACATAGATATTATTGCCGCCAATATGGCTGCGGCTGCAATGCCGCGGGTGATGGTGCTTGCTATGCTCCTAGTGCTTTTGCGCTTCTGTTTGGCGGTGGCAAAATAGGCGAGCGTGGCCTTTATTTCGTCGAAGCATGGGGCGTCGGCTTGCGGTGTGGATAAAAATTCCTTCAGCTCGCGCTCCTCTTGCGGGGTGGTGAGAGCATCGTAATATCTCTCAATGAGCATAAGCCATTGTTCGTTATTTCTGTTGTTCTTGTTCATAGCTCTCGTTGTTTATAAATTTCCCGTACTTTTTTTCTCGCTCTCGATAGTTGCATCCTCACTGCGGTGGGCTGCATGTTCATGGTGGCTGCTATCTCTTCTATGCTTTTGTTGTCGTATTCCCTTGCTGCTATTATTTTTTGTTGCTGTGGAGTGAGCTCGCGGTTTATTATGCTTTCTATTTCCTGCAACAGCTCCTCTCGATCTTCGTTGTCGGGGGCGGCTGTGTCGTCGCGTTCCTCGTCTATCTGTATCGTGTCCAGCTTTTTCTTTCTAAGCTTGTCTATACATATATTTTTTACTGTGGTGGTGACAAGCGCTTCCGCTTCGCTGGGGCTGTTTATTCCTTGCCGTCGCGACCATAGTCGGCAGAAAGCATCTTGCAGGGCATCTTCGGCATCCTCTTTTTGGGGCAGGAAGAGCGTGGCTATGTGCAGGAATTTCCTGCGCATGGCTGTAAATGTCTTTGTCAGTAGCTCTTCGCTCATTTTGGTGTCCTTTTTTTGTGTGCTTTCTATTAAGCTAAACGTACATATTTGTCATTTGTAACATCTTTTTCCGCTTTTTTCGAAAAAAAATAAAACAACCTTGAACATTTTGGTGCCCAAGGTTGTTATATATGGATGGTGTTACCATTTTCGCAGTACGTATCTCGCCTCGTTGCTTCTCATTATCAGCATTTCGTCGTCGAGCTTCTCTATTTTCAGTACGCTGCTGTCGTTGTACAGATAGAAGCCTTTCAGTATGTCGGGGGTGGCTATTTTATCCTCCTCGAGGTATTTGCGGAATCCGCTCATGGTTATTGTGTCGCCACGGTATGTCATGTGTCCTATGAAGCGCAGTGGCGGCTTCTCGTCGTAGTGCTTACTCACCTGTGCCATGTGGCGCTGGAACGAGTAGTATATGTCGGTGGGGTGGTGGCTCTCCTCGCCTTGTTCCACCTGTTGCAGTTTCCACATTCCATCGAGGTCGCCGTTTATATATACCTTGTCGCATGCGGCCAATATCGCGGCAAGCATCAGTATGATTGCTGTCTTCTTCATCGTTTTCTGAATATTTCTCCTACCCTTGTAAGGGTGAACATTACTCCTGTATTGTCGCCTATGTAGTCGCTCTTGTCGTAGGCGACGGCTATGCTGCCGAGCCACTTACCCTTGCCCGGGGCGTAAGTGAATTCACCAAGCAGCGAGGTTGAATATTTTTTGCTTTCGAACGGGTTGGAATATGTGCCCCAGTTCTCGCTGTAGGCATATTGCAGGCGGTAGTGTATGGGTACTTTTATGCATTCCAATGTACCGTTCATGCCCACGTTGTGTGCAACGAGGCGGTTGCTGCGAAATTTCAAGCTGCCGTTGTCGTTGTATGCCGGCGACACAATCAGCGGGTTGCCAATGCCCATTCCCCAATGGTGCCATCCGGGGTATATGCCGTGGTTGTAGTAGTTATCGGCACCATCCATCTGCTCCGGGAAATTTACGCTGGGGTCGTTGTACAGGGCTCCGCTTTGGTCTTTTGTGGTCAGGAATTCATATTGTATGGCCGAAATGAACGGCAGCTTTTTCGATTTGTTCGTTATCCTCACGCCCAGCATCATGTCGCGCCACGGGTAGTAGATGATGTTGCGGTCGCCATGTCTGTCGCTCTGGTATTCAAAGAAGAACAGCTGCGAGAAATCCTCGAACATGTGTTCGCCATACACCCTCACCTCCATCTGCTTCATGGGGACGGTGAAGGCGGCGTGCCAGCTGCCAATCTGGTTGCCCGATATGTTTGTCTGTTCCACCTCGGGGGTGTCGTCGCTTCCGCTTAGTGGGATGAAAGCTTTCCAATAGTCTGCCAGGGTGTTGGGCATCGATAGCTTCAATCCGCCTCCGTGGGTGTATATGTCGCCTCCGAATTGTGTGTACATTTCAAGGCCACCCTCGAACAGCAGCGGGAATTTCTCGGCGTTTCCTATCTCGATGAAGCCTGCCTTGCTGTGGAAGAGGATGTTCTTTCCATATAGCGTGATGTCGTTGTTGCGGCTGAATTTTTCCTGGAAATGGTCGTCGGTAAATCTGCCATAGGCGATGTGTCCGCGCATTTTCAGCCAGCCGTTTGTTCCGGATATCTTGGTGTATTCGGGCACTTCGATGCGTACCTGTGGTATGGGGCGGCTGTTTCCGCTGTATGCCATGCTACCGCTGCTGAGCATGGTGCCACCTTCGTAGTGCAGGGCGGGGAATAGGCTGTTCACCCTGTTTGCGGCATAGGCCGTTGCAGCAAATTGCGACAGGTGGGTGCGTGTTTCCGAAAAGCGTTCCTTGCTACCGATGCTCAATCGGAGCCATCGCCACGACAATTCGCCGTACAGTTGCTGTACGAAGAAATCGGCATTGTAGTTGTGCGACAGCACAACGTCGGCCACAGCGTTATAGCCGAATTTGTTGTTCTTGAATGTGCCGCCATACTCGATGCCTGTTCGCCTGAAATAGCTGTTGCATCGCACCGACGACAATCCCTGCCTGTTGGCAGTGAACCAGAAAGGCGCATTGTCGCCGTCGGTCGTTTGCAGGCTCGATTGCATGAAATATGTCAAGTGGCTCTCCTGTGCCATTGCGGTTACACCCAAGCACAATAGCAGTGTGACTACTATGGCTTTTGCGTATATTTTCCCGTGTAGTATCATCATTTTATGTTTAGCGACGCTAAGTTACTAAAAAAATGGTGAATATATGATAATTTTTTTCTATCTTCGCTTTTCAAAGCAGTAATAGGCTCGCTTCTGGCGAGTGGGGCTGCGTGGCTTTCGATGTCACAGCCAATGTGCGTCGTCGGCCTTGCCAATATTGAATAGAGATAAATAGTAATAATTTTTTAATCAGTTTCTTAAACTATGAATCTAAGAAAAAGTCTATCTTTCGCAGCACTTGCAGCAGGAATGTTGCTTGTTGCATGTGGCGCTTCGTCGTCGCAGGTGTCTGTCGAGCAGTTTGGTGCAATACCCAACGATGGTAAAAACGATTTCGAGGCACTTCGTAAGGCTACAGCCTACTGTCGCGAAAATCCCGGGACAACCCTCTTTTTCCCTCCCGGAAAGTATGATATAGATAACGAGAAGGCTCGCAAAATCGAGTTCGAGGCCATCAGCGGTGCCTATGGCGAGAATGTGCAGGGCGTGCTCTTCCGTCCCGATGGTCCCTATGTAACAGCCCTCGACCTCAGAGATTGCGACAATACAACCGTCAAGGCACATGGTGCAACACTCTTCCTTCATGGTTGGTACGAGGTTGTGACAATGCAGGGTGCCGAGAATATCACACTCGAGGGTATATCTATCCTCTACAATCGTCCCCCCTCGACAATCGGTTACATCACCGAGAGCAACGAAGAGTGGTTCGATGCTCAGTTCGACACCGAGCGCTACCGTTTCATCGACAACAAGGTTACCGGTCGTCTTCACTTCTTCGACAATGTGCGCAACCGCCTCTACACAGGCTGGGCGCATAAGAAAGAGCTCATCGAGCCCGGAAAAATACGTTTCTACTCAAAATCGAACCCCGCTGTAGGCGATTGTTTCGTATTGCGTCACGGTGGTCACTACCGTCCTGCCATCATGGTTAAGGAGTGCGAGAATGTGGTTATTCGCGATGTGAAAATCCACAGCCAGCCGGGTATGGGTATCGTAGGTCACCTTACAAAGGATGTACTTATCGACAACCTGCAGGTAGTTCCCGAGGTGGGCAGCGTAATCTCTTCGAACACCGATGCTACACACTTTACATCGTGCTCGGGTACCATCACCATACAGAACTCCAAGTTCAAGGGACAGGGCGACGACTGTACCAACATCCACGGCTACTACTATAAAATGTATCCCGAGGCCGACAACAAGATTGAGATCAGAATCGAGGGTGCCGATCTTCACGCCCTTTCGCTCGACTATCCTCAGATTGGCGACACCATGTGTGTGATTGACAACAAGAATATGTCCGAGCTTGGCCGCTACACAGTGCAGAGTGTCGATACATCTTCTGTAGATTGGAAGGTGGTTATCGGCCTTGACAAGCCCATTGAGCCCGAGTACTTCGAGAACGGCTACATGTGGAACTATACTCGTTTCCCCGCCGTACGCATCTACAACAACTCGGTTCACAGCCACCTCGCTCGTTCGTTCCTCATCAAGAGCCGCGATGTGATTATAGCCAAGAACTGCATCCTCAACAGCACCATCACAGCCATTAAACTCGGTGCCGAGCTAGGATGGCGCGAGAGCGGTCCTGCCGAGAATGTACTCGTAGAGGAGAACTACATCACCAACTGCGGTTATGCAGCCGGTCCTTCTACTCCTTCGTGCATCACACTCAGCACCGAGGCACGCGAGCTTCCTCCCTGCTTGAACAAGAACATTGTCATCCGCAACAACGTATTCGACACCAACAAGGATGTTGCAATCCTCCTGAAGGATGCCGAGAACATTGTTGTCGAGAACAACATGGCAAACAAGAAGGGCTATGTGAAGATGGAGAACTGCCAGAATGTGAAAATCAGCGAATAACAAGCTGCTTATAGATAGTGCCAAGGCGACGGACGAGTGTCCGTCGCCTTGCTTTTTTATCCACCCGACAATGTGGCGTGCCCATAGAGAAAATGTTTCGGTGTAAACCCTTTTGCTCTTCGCGCTAAAATCATTATCTTCGCACATATTTGTATAAAGAGAACCATACAATGGCACAACATCCCACTAAGATAGAATTGCTTGCGCCGGCCCGCAATCTGGCGACGGCCATCGATGCCGTCAACCATGGCGCCGACGCAGTATATATAGGTGCTCCGCGTTTCGGTGCACGACAAGCCGCCGGTAATTCGTTGGACGATATTTCGCAACTGGTGGAATATGCCCATCTTTTCGGTGTAAAGGTCTATGTTACACTGAATACGATACTCTACGACGAGGAACTTCCCGAGGTTGAGGCGCTTGTGAACGACCTGTACAAAATAGGCGTCGATGCGCTCATTGTGCAGGATATGGCGCTTACCCGCATGAATATTCCGCCCATAGCGCTGCACGCGAGTACTCAAATGGATAACCGCGATGCCCTCAAGGCCGAATTTCTCTACAACGCCGGTTTCGAACAGATTGTCCTTGCGCGCGAATTGTCGCTCGAACAGATTACCGCCATCCACAAGCGAGTGCCACAGGCAAGGCTCGAGGCCTTCGTGCATGGTGCTCTGTGCGTAAGCTACAGCGGACGCTGCTACGCCTCGCAGCACTGCTTCGGACGCAGCGCCAATCGTGGCGCATGTGCGCAGTTCTGCCGTCTGCCGTTCACGTTGGTCGATGCCGACGAGCAAGTAATCATCAAGGACAAGCATCTGCTTTCGCTCAAGGACATGAACCGCAGCCGCTCGTTGGAGCGTATGCTCGATGCGGGTGTCGTTTCGCTGAAGATAGAGGGACGTCTGAAAGACAACGCCTATGTGAAGAATGTCACCGCCTATTATCGCCGTTGCCTTGACGAGATATTTGCCCGCCGTCCCGAGTACGTGCGTGCTTCGTACGGTACATCGGCTCCCACCTTCGAGCCCTCGCCCGTAAAAAGTTTCAACCGTGGCTTCACCGACTATTTTCTCGATGGCCGCACCGAGGATGTAGCCTCGTTCAATACCCCTAAATCGCTGGGCGAGCAAATGGGTGTAGTGCGCCGTGTCTTCAAGAACTATTTGGTGGTTGATGGTGGCCGCGATTTTTCGAATGGTGACGGTGCATGCTTCATCGATGGCGCCGGCACGTTGCATGGCTTCAGGGTGAACCGCGTCGAGGGCGACAGGCTTTTTCCGCAGACCATGCCCGATATTGCAGCCGGCACAAGGCTCTATCGTAACCACAATATAGCCTTCGAACGCGAGGTGGAGCACTCCAACGCTGTTCGTCGCTTGGCCCTGGATATCCGCTTCGAAGCCACCGACGATGGATTTGCGCTTGTGGCCACCGACGAGGCCGGCATCTCTGCAACGGTGTCGTTGCAGCACGAGAAAAGCGCTGCCCGCACACCGCAGCGCGACAATCTGTTGGCCCAGCTTGCCAAGTGGGGTAACACCCCCTTCGAGGTAAGGAATATTACGGTCGCCTTCGATGAGGACTATTTTATCCCATCGTCGATGGTTGCCGATATGCGTCGTCGAGTGTGCGAAAAGCTCTTGCAGAGCCATTTGACCGAATACAAGCGCGACACGCAGCGCCCCGTTCCCGCCGACCTGCAGTTTATAGAAAACAGCATGGACTACACGGGCAATGTGGCCAACCGCCTTGCCGCCGATTTCTATAAAGACCATGGAGTAGCCGAACTGAGCCCGGCATTCGAAATAGCACCAGAAAGGGGTGTGCCCATAATGTACTGCAAGCATTGCATACGCTACAGCATGGGGTGGTGCAGCAAGAACGGCGATAAAATTCCATATAACGAGCCCCTCTACCTTGTATCTGCCGACGGCCGCCGTTTCAGGCTGAAGTTCGATTGCAGAAACTGCATGATGCAGGTGCTCACCAGTAACGAATAATGATAAATACTATGACAAATATACTCAGAAAGCTTTTTCACACGGTCACCGGGGCGCTCCCCGATGAGGTTATAAAACTGACTGGCGACGGTTCCAACCGCGCCTACTATCGCATGCGCTCGGGCGAGGTGTCGCTCATAGGTACCGTAGGCACATCGGTCGAGGAGAACAGGGCGTTTTTTGCCCTCTCGGCACAGATGGCTGTTCGTGGCCTCGATGTCCCCGTGGTTATGGCTATTTCCAGTGACGGCCTCTGCTACATACAGAACGATCTGGGCGATACCAACCTGTACGAAAGACTGAAGCCCGCCCGCGAGCGCGGCTCTTTCACCGACGAGGAGTGTGCCGACCTGTGCAAGGTGATGGCGCTGTTGCCCGATATACAATATCTTGGTGCCGAGGATTTCGATTTCTCGGTCTGCTATCCCGTGGCCCGTTTCGACCGTCGTTCCATCTTCTGGGATTTGAACTACTTTAAATATTGCTTCCTGAAGGCAGTCGGTGTGGAATTCAACGAAGCCCCCCTCGAAGAGGAATTCGAGCGACTGTGCAGCCTGTTGCTCCGCGACGACGCAAATACATTTATGTTCCGCGATTTCCAGTCGCGGAATGTTATGTGGCACGACGAACGCCCCTTCTTCATCGATTTCCAGGGTGGACGCCGCGGCCCCATTTACTACGACGTGGCATCGTTCGTGGGACAGGCGCGTGCAAAATATACCGACGAGGCGGTGGACAAAATGCTCGATGCCTATCTGGAATCGTTGCAGCGCTACCGCGCGGTCGATAGGGAGGCTTTCATGCACGAGCTATCCTATTTCCGCCTCTTCCGCCTGTTGCAAAATCTGGGTGCATACGGCTTCCGAGGACTGCTGGAGCGTAAAAAGGCATTCGTCGAGAGCATTCCTGCGGCGTTGGCACAGGCCATCGATGTGCTCGGCCTGTTGAACGGCGAATTTCCCGTTCTTGCCGACCTCATGGCAAAGGCATCGAACATGCCCATGCTCATGAAACAAGAGGACGACGAGCTGACCGTCGATGTCATGAGCTTCTCGTATAAGCGTGGCATCCCCGACGACTATTCGGGCAACGGCGGTGGCTTCGTATTCGATTGCCGCGCCATTCACAATCCCGGTCGCTACACCGAGTACAAGAAACTGTGCGGCTTCGACGAGCCTGTAATTCGTTTCCTCGAAGAGAAAAGCGACATAAAATCCTTCCTCGACAATGTGTATGGCATTGTGGATATGATGGTTGCAAATTACAAGGAGCGCGGTTTCAAGCACATACAGATATGCTTCGGATGTACCGGTGGACAGCATCGCTCGGTCTATAGCGCCGAGCACACCGCGCAGCATATTGCCGAGAAGCATGGCGTGAAGGTGGTGGTCAACCACATTATGCAGAACCGGAAATATACCATCGAATCTAAAAAAACAGGGTTGATAACAGATATATAAAAATAGGACTATGAATAATTTGTTGAATATGCTCGACAGCTCGCCTGTGAATTTTCTTGCAGTCGATTATGCCGCTCGACGCCTCGAGGCCAATGGCTTCATAAGGGTTGAGCTCGGCAATATGCCACAGTTGCAGCCCGGCACCGGCTATTATATGACCAAAAACGGTTCGGCGCTCTTTGCCTTCCGCGTAGGTACGGGTAGTGCCACCGAGGGCTTCAAGCTGATATGCGCTCACACCGATTCCCCCGGTTTCCGCATAAAACCATCGCCCGAAATGTACTCCGAGGGTGGTATGATAAGATTGAACACCGAGGTGTATGGTGGCCCTATACTTTATACATGGTTCGACCGTCCCTTGTCTATTGCCGGACGCGTCATTTTGCGCGGCCAGTCGCCGTTGCGTCCCGATGCACGCTTGTTGCATGTGAAGCGTCCGCTGTTGCTGATACCTCACATTGCCATCCATTTCAATAGAGAGGTCAACGACGGCAACCCGTTGAACCGACAGCGCGACATGATGCCAGTGCTCGGATTTATCAACGGCCACTTCGAAAGGGACAATCTGTTGCTCCGCATCATTGCCGAGGAGCTCAATGTAGATGCCTCTGATATTCTCGATTTCGATTTGTCGTTGTACGATGTGATGCCCGCAACGCTATGTGGGCTCAACAACGAATTTGTATCGTGTGGCCGACAGGACGACCTGTTGATGGCCTTCGCCGGCCTCGAGGCAATGCTTGGTAGCGCCCCCTCGTCCATGACACAGGTGCTCGCCCTCTTCGACAACGAAGAAACGGGCAACGTCACCAAGCAGGGCTCGGCTTCGCCCGTATTGCGCAACCTGCTCGACACCATTATCCTTAACCGTGGCGGCAAGCCCGGCGATTTATATGGTGCAGTGGAGAATTCATTTATGATATCGGCCGACATGGCACACGCCTTGCACCCCAATTATCCCGAGAAGCACGATCCCACGAACCATCCTGTAATGGGTGGCGGCCCGGTCATCAAGTTCAATGCCAATCAGAAGTATGTCACCGATGCCGATTCGGCTGCCGTCTTTGCCGAGATATGTCGCAAGGCCGGTGTACCGTTCCAATATTTTGTGAATCGTTCCGACATGGTGGGTGGTGGTACGCTTGGCAACACCCTGACCACACAGCTTCCCATGCGTGGCGTCGATATGGGCAACCCCATGTGGGGCATGCATTCGGTGCGCGAAACCTCGGCGCTGGTCGATACCGAATATACCATTAAAGCATTTAAGCAGTTCTACAATCTGTAGGCTTGCCCGAAAAAACAAATCCATCGAATGCATCTGCATCCGATGGATTTGTTATATCATGCTTCGTCATCTTCGGGCCCCGGTTTGTCGGGGTTGTTGCCGTCGAACCATTCCGACAGTTTCTCCTTGGCCTGTCGTCTTACCTCGTCGTCAATGCTGCACAGCATTTTTATTACGGCAAGCAGGGCGGCTGCGTCGTCCATGAAACCGGCCACGGGTATTACGTCGGGTACAAGGTCGGCAGGCAGAATGAAATAGCCCAATGCGCCTATGATGAGTGCCTTTTCCTTGGACGATATCTTGTCCGATTGCAGGGCATAGAAAAGCAGTAGCACATGGTATATTACCTTGGAACCCGCCGTTTTTGCGACGGCGCCAATCTTTTTCCACATGTTGCTCTCGGAGTACTCCTTCTCGTATTTTTTCAGTTCGAAGCCACCGTTCTGTTGCTTTTCGTCCATAGTCCTTCTTTATATTTTTCCATATACCGTGCGATAAATGTCGCTCTTTATCTGTTCGAAACAGCTTTCCATCTCCATCCCGCACGCCATCAGTCGCATGGGCACTTCGTTGCTGTCGGCTTGGTAGGCGGGCTGCATGTACTCCCTGTCGCACATTTCAAGCCCGCATCGACCATAGAAGCCTATGCGACGGCGGCTCGTTTCGTCGGTGGGCAGTTCCACTTCGAGCACCACCTTGCTCTCCGTTTTCAGCAGCTGCTTCAGTGCCATGGCGCCATAGCCCTTGTTGCGCTGCGATGCCTCAATGGCAAAATGCTCTATATATATGTAGCCGTCGAATTGCCAGTAGCTAAGCAGCCCAATGGGGCAGCCGTCGTTGCACAGGATATTCATGCAGAAGGCTTCTTTGCTATCTACGTTGCTTCGCTGCTCGTGCAGTGCGCGATACTCGTCGCGCGGAAATGCGGCGGTGAGCAGCCTCTCGGTGTAGAGATATTCCTCGCAGCTACTTGTGGTAATTCGCTCTATGGTAATCATTTTCTTTTGCCTATCCATGTAGCCTTTTTCCAAATGTATTCAAGCGGGCCGTGTGCGTGCGATTTGAACCACCAGCGTGCAAACAGGAACTGCGCAACGAAAATAGCTATTCCCACAAGCAGGCTGCGGGTGTGGTCGAGCTGCATGTGCAATCCCCAGTTGTAGAATATAGCACTACCTATTATTGATTGTGTAATGTAGTTCGTAAGGCTCATTTTGCCATAGGGGATTATCTTGCTCATCGCTTTTTTCAGCGGCGACAGGTAGTAGAGCAGCACCACGCCCGATACAAGGAACATCATGAATGCAAATTTAGCCAATGAGCTTGCGATAAGTGTGGCGGGGCCTGCCACCGCTCTGTTCTCGATGAAATTGCGGAGCATGGGTACAAGGCCGTCGAGCGGGAAGAAGGCTGCCAACGAAATGGCGGCTGTTGCCATCCAAAAACGCATGTTGCTCTCGCTGTAACAGAATAGCCCGCGGCGTCCTATCCACATACCAAGCAGGAACAGAGCCGGTGTCTGGAAGAAGCGGGCATTTTCCCAAGCCCATGTAAGGCTGGCGAGCTGTCCCTCCCACAGATTCATCTTCACCGTTTCCATGAACGAGCCTTCGGCAAGCACCTTATATGCCGGCCCCCAATATTGGCTGTCGAGTGGGGCGGGCGCCGTGTATTCGGGGTTCAGCAGAGCATATATGAGCTCGGCAATTTCCAGCGGCTGTATCATCATTATTGCAGCGGCAATCAGCACCGTCCTGTTGCTGCAACGTGCGAACAGTGGCAACACAAAACCCACAAGCGCATATAGCACCAGCACCTCGGCAGTGAAGAATGCCGCGTTCAGCTGTCCCCACAGGAACAGTAGCAGCAGTCGCCACATGAACCTCATTCTGAAATCGTAGCCCCTCGTCTGTTGGTTATTGTCCTGTATGAAAAAACTGAATCCGAAGAGCAGGGCGAATATTCCGTAGGCCTTGCCAGCAAGCACGAAGGTTACCGAATCCCATATGGCGCTGTTCGAAAATTTCAACCATACGTTTTCGGTTGCCGGAAAACTATAGAAATTGAAGTGCTCGAGGCTGTGGAGCAATACTATTCCCAGCACGGCCAATCCTCTGAGCACATCGGCCACGTCGATGCGCGATGTTGTTGTAGCATTGTTGTTCATTGTCTGCATTTTTTTTGGTTGGTTGTCATGTGTCACCCGCATGGGTGCTATCATGCAAATGTATAATAAAAAGCGTAAATAGCATTAACCGTATGCAATATTTTGCATGCTTGCCACAGCCTGTTATCACAATGGCAGCTTGCACTCCACGCAGCAACCGCTTTCGTTCTGCGAGCTGATGTCGATGTCGCCGCCGTGGTTTATTATAATCTGCTTGCACAGGCTCAGGCCTATTCCGCTGCCGCTCTTCTTGGTGGTGAAGAAGGGGATGAATACCTGTTGTTGCGCCGATTCCAATATGCCTATTCCGTTGTCGCTGATGCCTATTGTAAGCATCTTTTTGTTTGCATCCACCCGAGTGCTCACGGTTATCTGCTTATGGTAATCATTCTTGTTGCTGTTCCTTTCGCGCTCGTCGCAGGCCTCCACCGCGTTTTTCAGCAGGTTTATAAGCACTTGTTCCATCTGTGTGCGGTCGGCCTGTATGGTGGTGTCGGCTGTGCCTTCCGTGTCGAATGCAATGTATGGCTGTGGGAAGAGCTTGCGTAGGTCGGCAATCAGTTCCTTCATTGCAACCGGGTGCTTCTCGGGCGCTGCCAAATGGGTAAGCTTTCTGTAGTTCTCTACAAACGACAGCAATCCGCTACTGCGGCGGCTTATTATTTCGAGCCCGTGGCGCACGTTCTCCATATTGTCGTTCTCTATATCCTCGCCCTTTATGCTGTTGCACAGGGTAGAGGAGAGCGATATAATGGGCGTCATCGAATTCATTATTTCGTGCGTGAGCACCCTCACCAATTTGTGCCACGACTCCACTTTGCTCTTCTCTATGGAGCTGTGTATATTTTTCAGTGCTATGATGTATTGCGAGCTGTTGCGTGTGGTAATGAGCGATGCGCTTATGGCATACTCCTTGCCGTCGATGCATACATCGCTTTTCTCCTCCTTTATTGCGGCTACAATCTCGTTGCGCAGTATATCGCTGTTCTGCGTGATGGCTTGTGCCGCCGTGTTGGCCCACTCAATGTGGCCGCTGTCGGTAGCGGTTATCACAGCCGTATCCACCCCGTTCATTATGGTTTTGTAGAAGAGCAGTTCGCGTTCGGTGTCTGCCGATTTCTTTGCGGTCAGTCGCGAGCATTGTTTTTCGTCGTTCAGGGCATCGGTGCACTCATCAAACTGCTTGAACAGCTTGTATATCACTATTGCGCACAGCAGCGCCGCCCCGCATGCCGTGAACCATATGCCGGCCTTCGTTGCATACAGCGTGGTGAATGCAGCGGCAAGCATCAGTATGAAATTTATGGTGAATTTCCTTTTCATGGTCATCTATTTCTCCAGTTTGCGGTAGAGGGCATATCGGGTTATTCCCAAATAATCGGCGGCGCGGCTTACATTGCCGTCGGCACGTTTCATGGCGCGTCTGATGGCGTCGCGCTCGAGCTCCTCGAGGTTCATTGTGAGCTCCTCGGTCGCCTGGCTGCCGGCGCTCTTCGATGGCGACAGCATCAGGTTGTCCGGTCGCATAATATTCGAATCCTCCATGATGACGGCTCTCTCCACGGCATGTTGCAGCTCCCTCACATTGCCCGGCCATTCATATTTCATCAGCACCTTTTGTGCATCGCGGCTTATGCGGCGTATATCCTTATTATATTTCTTTGCAAATTTCGACAGGAAGAATTCGGCAAGCAAAATGACATCCTCGCCTCGTTCGCGAAGCGGCGGAATGTGTATCTCTATGGTGTTTATCCTGAACTGTAAATCCTGCCTGAAATTTCCTTCGGTCACCATCCTCTGTATGTCACAATTGGTGGCGCTTATCAGCCTCACATCTATGTGCTTGCATTTGGTACCGCCCACGCGGGTTATCTCCCTCTTTTCGATGGCCGTCAGCAGCTTGGCCTGCGACTGCATGGGCAGGTTGCCTATCTCGTCCAGAAAAAGCGTGCCACCCGATGCCGCCTCCATGCGTCCCGCCTTGGCCGATACAGCGCCGGTGAAGGCTCCCTTTTCGTAGCCGAACAGTTCGCTCTCGAACAGTTGCTCGGGCACGCAGCCCAGGTCTATGGCCACGAATGGGTTTTCGCGTCGTTGCGACACGTTGTGCAGCAGATGGGCTACAACATCCTTGCCAGTACCGTTTTCGCCCAATATCAGTATGTTGGCGTCGCTCATGGCGAAGCGCTCTATCTCGCTCTTTATTTTCAGCATGGCGGGCGACTCGCCTATGAGGGCCAGTCCGTCGTCGCTTCCCGAATGGCCTATGGTTGCCAATCGCTCCTTCAGGCTCGCAACCTCCAGACGTGAGTATCGCAACTCCATCGCCGACTTGAGCGTAACGAGCAGCTTGTCGTTGTCCCACGGCTTGGTGATAAAATCGGTCGCTCCGGCCTTGATGGCGCGCACGGCCTTGTCGGTGTCGGCATATGCGGTCATGAAAATAACCACCGCATCGCTGTCGGCCTTCAATATCTCCTCAAGGTATTTGAACCCCTCGTGGCCGCTCACCGCGTCGCGTGTGAAATTCATGTCGAGGAAAATCACATCGGGCTCAAACGTCTTCATGAAGTGTGCAATCTTTTCGGGTGATGTGGCTCCCCTCACCGCCTCGCAGTGGGGCTTCAGCAACAGGTTCAGCGAGAAGATTACATCCTCGTTGTCATCGACTATAAGTACCTTTCCTTTATACATGGCTGTTTATTTATATATATATCGTTACAAAGATAAATAAAGAAATTATTAAAACGATATAAAAAAGTGTGCGAATGCGCACGCCTTTTGTGCGAAAAAGCACACCATTTACAAAGGGCGTATTTGTTTATATGGCTGGTATATAGTGCTTTACGATTGTGGCACGGATTTTGTAATATGCTTTATGTATGAACACAGCAATTTCCGCATTATGAAGAAACGCATACTTTTTTTAATATCCCTGTTCGCAGTGACCGCCCTCTATGGTGACACGCTTACATTGCGCTTGCCCCAGGCCATCGCCATGGCGTGTGAGCGCTCCTACGATGCAAGGTCGGCACGTCACACATTCCTTGCAGCCGAGTGGAGCTATAAATTTTATAAGGCCAATTACCTACCGTCAGTGTCGCTCAGTTCCACGCCGAGCCTGAACCGAGTGATTAGCAAGATTACGCAACCCGACGGCACCGCCTCGTTCGTGGAGCAGAACCAGCTGAGCAGCGATGTAGCGTTGAGCGTCACCCAAAATGTGGCGCTCACCGGCGGCCAGTTCTTCCTAAAGAGCTCGTTGCAACGTCAGGATGAGCTGTCGAACAAAACCACGGCCTACAATTCGCAGCCGGTTATCATTGGCTATCAGCAGTCGCTCTTCGGCTATAATTCGCTCAAGTGGGAGCGTCGCCTGGAGCCCTTGCGCTACGAGGCGGCACTGAAAAACTATACCGAAAATATGGAACTGATTGCATCGCGCGCATGCTCCTATTTTTTCTCATTGGCATCGGCGCAGACCGAACTGTTCATAGCGCAATACAATTACGCTTCGGCCGACACGCTCAGCCGTTACGCTCGTGGTCGCTACGGCATTGGCACCATCACCGAGAGCGAAATGCTGCAATTGGAGCTGAACAAAATAACCGCCGAGGCCAATGTGTTGAGCGCTCAAAGCAATTTGGAGAATGCAATGACCACCCTGCGCTCCTATCTTGCCATCGACAAGGGAACGACGGTGGTAGTAGAGAGTGATTCGCAGCTGCCGGCATGCAAGGCCGATGTAGCAACGGCCATTGCTCTTGCCCGTGCCCACAGTCCCGAGCCGGTGAGCCACGAACTGCGTCGTCGCGAGGTCAAAAGCAGCCTTGCTCAGGCCAAGGCCAACGCCGGACTGAAGGCCGATCTATACATCCAGCTGGGCCTTTCGCAGACGGCCGACAACCTTGCCGACAGCTACCGTTCGCCACAAAACATGCAATATGCAGGCATAGGCGTGTCGCTTCCTCTGCTCGATTGGGGGCGCGGACGGGGCAGGGTGAAGATTGCCGAATCGAACGCCGAGCTTGTAGAGATTGAGATAGAGCGTGCCGCAACCGACTTCGAAATAAATGTCGCAAGGACGGTAGGGCTCTTCAATCTGCAGGCCCATCGCGTCCAGATTGCCGAAAAGAGCGCCGCGCTTGCCCAACAGCGCTACGAGGTCGCCCGCCACATGTATATAATGGGCAAGGCAACCATACTCGACCTCAACGCGGCCATCACAGAGAAGGACGCGGCGCAACGTGGTCGCATAAATGCCCTCAGCTATTTCTGGAACCTCTATTACGGACTGCGCAGCATGACCGGAGGAAAAATTTTCGAAAATAAATAAAATAATAATATACGATGGATATAAAATTGGAAAAACGGGCGTGGTACATACGCCACAAATATTGGTTAATGGCCGGCGTAGCAGCTTTGGGACTGATAGCGCTGAATATAAGCCTCGTCGTGGGGCCTCGCACAAAACTAGCCGATGCCGATGACCTTGAAATCGCCGAGGTTACGATGACAGATTTTCACGAATACATTGATGTCACCGGCATAGTGCAGCCCATACTGAACATCAAGGTCAATTGCCGCGAGGGTGGCTACATATCGCGCATAGTGGCCGGCAACGGCGTCATGCTCGACGAGGGCGACACCATATTGGTGATAGAGAACCCCGAACTCATTCGCAGCATCGAGGAGGAGCGCCTCGCGTGGGAAAAGCAACAGATGAACCACCGTCTGCAACAGTATCAGATGGAGCAGAAAAGCCTGTCGCTGCGTGGTCAGATGCTTCAGGCCGAATACGAAATGAGGCGCCTCGAAAAGAGCCACAACCTCGACATCGAGGAGGCTCGCATGGGCATCAAGAGCAAGGCACAGCTCGAAGTATCCGAGGATGAGTACAACTATAACCTGCAAAAGAGCAAGCTCACGCTCGAAAGCCTCAAGCACGATTCGGCGGTGAACCTCATACAGAGCTCACTGCTCGACAACGAACTGGAAAACAGCCGCGACAAGTACATCCGCACCCGCAGCCGCCTTGGCGACCTTGTGGTGCGCAGCCCCTTGCGCGGACAGCTCAGCTACGTGTCGGCAATCCCCGGACAGCGCGTGTCGTCGGGCGAGAGCATAGCCGAGATAAATATCCTCGACGACTACAAGGTGCATGCGAACCTGAGCGAATATTATGTCGATAGAATAAGCGTCGGGCTGCCGGCGAGCGTAACCTACCAGGGCGTGAAATTTCCGATGAAAATATCGAAGGTGGTGCCCGAGGTGAAAAATCAGACCTTCAGCGTGGAGCTCGTTTTCACCGGCGAGAAGCCCGAGAACGCCCGCGTGGGCAAGAGCTACAATATACAAATAGAGCTTGGAAGCCCCGAAAAGGCCCTTGTCATTCCGCGTGGCAAATTTTATAATTCCAACGGTGGACGAAAAATATATAAACTGAGTTCCTCGGGGGCAACAGCCGACCTTATCCCCATAGTCATTGGTCGCCAGAACCCCAAGCAGTTCGAGGTGATGCAGGGATTGAGCGAGGGCGACAAGGTTATCATATCGGAATACACCGATTATAAAGATGCAGAACGATTAAGAATAAAATAAAAAAAAGTTATGGTCGAGGGGGAGCTCCACGCGAATATTGGGGGCTCCCTCGCCCGGAAAGAATTTTGCAGTGAAAGAAAATAGATTGAAATAAAATTATTTAATTTGTAACTATTATGGAAAAGATTATTAAAGCAGAAAAGATTAAGAAGGCCTTCCGCACAGAGGAGCTTGAAACATGGGCGTTGAATGGTGTAGATTTCGAAGTGGCTAAAGGCGAATTTGTGGCAATTATGGGCCCGTCCGGTTGTGGAAAATCTACCTTGCTCAATATATTAGGCCTGTTGGATAACCCCACCGAGGGCTCTTACTATCTTAACGGCACCGACGTTGCCAGCTTCACCGAGGAGCACCGCACCGACCTGCGCAAGGGAGTGATAGGTTTTGTTTTCCAGAGCTTCAACCTTATCGACGACCTTAACGTATTCGAAAACATTGAGCTGCCGTTGCTCTACATGGGCATTCCCAAGAAGGAGCGCAAAGAGCGTGTCGAAGCGGCAATGGAACGCATGGATATTGTTCACCGCTCGAAGCATTTCCCCCAGCAGCTATCCGGTGGACAGCAGCAGCGTGTGGCAATTGCACGCGCAGTGGTTGCCGCCCCCGAAATAATCCTCGCCGACGAGCCCACGGGTAACCTCGATTCCAAGAACGGTATCGAGGTGATGGAGCTGTTGCGCCGTCTGAACAGCGAGGGCACTACAATAGTCATGGTGACCCACTCGCAGCGCGACGCCTCGTATGCCGACCGCATAGTAAACCTCTTCGACGGCGAAGTAACCCTCGAAACCACCAAGAACATTTAGTCACCTGTAGCCATGCTATTACATTATATTAAAATGGCATTTCGCCAGCTGCTGAAATACAAATTCCACACAATTGTGTCGGCACTCTGTATGGCGGTTGGACTGACAATAAACGGCTACATAGGCACAGCCGTAAAATGCCAGTTTACAGATAGAACTTTAGTCAGCATCCCCAAAAGGAGCGGGGAGACGACAACTTATGCCGAATATAAAGATATAGTTGATAAGGGCATCGAGGGAGTGTGCAGATTCCACACCCACGACTATACACATGAAAAACTGTTGGCCTACAGCGACAATGTAGAAGAACTTTATCCCATTAGGGCAAGAGGTATTTCGAACGATTTTTTCAGGAACCACTACGACCCGCGAGGCTCTTTGGTACTTTCAGGACGCGACTCCATCGGTGAAGATGAGATTCTTATAGCACGGCAGTTGGCTGAGAGGATTTTCGGTGAGAAGGACCCCATTGGCCGCACCCTTACGTTGCTGAATGATACATTAAGCAACGACGACAGCCGCAAAGAGAAATTCTACTCCGGAAAAAGCTACCGCATTGCCGGTGTCTGCGAGAATATCTACACAAACGGCCATCAGTGGCAGATATATGTGCCTATGCACGACAAGGGCGAATGTGCAATGGTCTATGGCTATTTAAAGGATGGCTATTCAGTCAACGAGGTACGAAAGGCTATCGACGAGGTAGAGTGGCGTTCGGCTGATGACGGCAAGCCATACGGTATGATAGCAATCCAACAGAATTACGACAGTGATTTTTGGCTGTCGATGGTGCTGCTTGTACTATTCTCGCTGCTGATATTCGCCACAGGACTCATCAACTTCATGAAGTTCGTGATACAGATGTTCTACTCTCGACAGCGTGAACTTGCCCTGCGCAAATGCCTCGGCTCGAACAACCGCGGACTCTATATGCTGCTGGCGAGCGAAGTATTTATAATGCTCACAGTGTCGTTCTTCCTCTCCTGCATAACCAGCGAGCTTTCTGTGATGTATCTCGATTATCTGAACGTGGATATATTCGACGAAATTCCCATGAGGATGATAATCCCCGTGCAGCTGCACACTGCGATAATGGCATTTATCGTTTCGCTTGCAGCCATTTTCCTGCCCATAATGAAACTGCGTCGCGCGAGCATGCGCGGGGCACTTATGCGCCACCGTCAGGGGAACAAGATGCGCAACTTCATGATAGGGCTTCAGTTTGCGGTAGCCATCATCAGTTTCTCGTTCCTTGCCCTTGCATTGCAGACGGAGAAAGCCGAGTGCGGCCGTCACGAAGAGCAATTGTCCGAGGAGGAACTTGAACGCATTCTTGTCATCGGCAACCTACAGCACAATTGGGAGCAGATAAGGCCGTTGCTCGAAAAATTGCCCATCGTAGAGGAATTTACTTACAGTAGCAATGAGAATATGCGCAAGTCTGCGTTAAACGCTCAAAAACTGTATGTGAACAACGACTCCATCTATGCCGACCTTATAGCATACGGCAATCCATCGTACTTCAAATTCTTCAAACTGCCGGTGGATGGCAAGATTGTTCCGCCCGATGCCAATTATGTGTATATCGACAGGAAACTGCACCAAGCGCTGCTCGCCGGCGGCACATACGACGGAACAGTGGAGGTGGAAGATGGACGCAAATATCCCGTTGCCGGAGTGATAGACAAGGTATTTACAAGGGATTGGGACAATGTATATGTAAGCGGCCACGGATATGTATCGACCGCAGGAAGTATTTTCTTTGTATCTCAGCTGGGACTTACATTCTACTACCGCATAAAGGATGGAGTTTCGATGAAAGAGGCACACAAGGCATTCGAAAAAGAGTTCTATAAGTTCGTCCCAAAGACATTCGAAATTGAGATTCCTACACTGAAGGAGATTAACGACGATCTCAACAAAATCAACAGAATGATGAAGCACGTTGCATACATCATGGCCTTCATAAGCCTATTAGTTGTGGTGCTGAGCATCTACTCTACAATAGCACTCGATGCTACCACCAAACAGAAAGAGATTGCAATCAGAAAGATAAACGGTGCCCGTAAGGGTGATATTCTCAGACGCTTTGTAGTGCCGTATGCCACAGTGTACTCCGTTACGTTCCTTATTGTCTATCCGCTGTTAGCCAGCTTCTACATAAGCGTTACGGACGGCAACGGTCGTATGATAAGCACAGGAATAATATTTGCCATAGGTGCAATGATATATTTCGGCATAATGGCCTTGATTGCCGTTGTAACGTGGCATAAGATAAAGATGATTATGGGTATCAATCCTGCCGAGGTTGTTCGCAGGGAATAATTTTACGGACTATGTTTACACATTATATAAAAATGGCATTTCGCCAGCTGGCGAAATATAGGTTCCACACGATAGTGTCGGCGCTATGTATGGCGGTGGGATTGACCATTAACGGCTACATCAGCTATATCATCAAGTCGCAGCTCGTTTATACTGATACTGTTACGGTGATGAAGGTAAATGGCAACACCACTACATATGCCGAATATAAAGATATTGTTGGGCGCGGCATCGATGGGTTATATGGTTTTTATACCTACGAAGGCCAATGCGGAAACTTGTTGGCATATAACGACAATGTCGAGAAGCTTTATCCGGCGCTGATTGAGGGCGTTTCGCACGATTTTTTCAAATACTATCGCGACCAGCGCAGTTCATTGGTCATATCGGGTAACGACACCTTGGGCGAGAATGAGATTATGATATCGTACAAGCTTGCCGATAAGATTTTTGGTGAAAACGACCCCATAGGACAGACCCTTACATTGGTGGACGATACGGTAGCCACCACGCGCAGTTCGGGCACAAAATACTATGTAGGAAAAACCTACCGCATAGTGGGTGTGTGCGACAATGTAGAAATTAACAGAGGCGACTACCGTATATATATAACGCTGCACGATGAGGCGGAGTGTCGCGCATTGGTCTATGCCCGCATCAAGGATGGTTATTCGACAGCGCAGGTAAATAAGCAAATAGGTGCAATGGAGTGGAAGGGTGCGAAAGATGCTAAGCCATACAGCCTGTCTGTTATTCCCATGTTCGATAGTGATTTATGGGTATTGATTGCGCTGCTTGTAATCTTCTCGTTGATGATATTCGTTACCGGATTGATAAATTTCATGAAATTCATGATACAGATGTTCTACTCGCGACAGCGTGAGCTTGCTCTGCGCAAGTGCCTCGGTTCGGGTAACCGCGGGCTTTACATGCTGCTGGCGTGCGAGGTGTTCATCATGCTTGTCGTGTCGTACCTTTTATCGTGTGTGACAAGCGAGCTGTCATTGATATATCTCAATTATATCAGCTTTGAATTCTTCGACGAGGTTACACTGGGCGCGCTGCTATCCATACAGGCTGAAACGACTGTAATTGCACTGCTCGTGGCGTTTGTGGTGATACTTTTACCCATCATCAAATTGCGTCAAGCAAGCATACGTGGCTCTTTGCTACGCCGTCGCCGTGGAAACAAGATGCGTTATTTCATGGTAGGGCTTCAGTTCTTGGTGGTCATCGTCAGCTTCTGCTTTTTGGCCATTGCCATGCACCACGAGAGGAAAGGGCGCTCCCACTTCGAGGGGCATATATCTGGAAAGGAGCTTAACAGAATATTCCGCATCTATGCTACTAATCGCAATTGGGACGACATACGTCCTTTGCTCGAAAAATTGCCTATAGTAGAGGAATATACATCGTGCCAGGCCGAAAATCTTAGTAAGAGCACCATACACTACGAAAAAATATATGTGGGTGGCGATTCCATTCATGCAACTACCATAGCCTATGGTGCCCCTAGTTATTTCAGCTTTTTCAATATCCCGGTCGATGGAAAGATTGTCGCCGACGAAGCAAGCAACTATGTGTATATAGATAGGAAACTACATAACAGCATGCTCGAGCATGGCAATTACGATGGAACGGTGGAGCTGTCCCATGGACGCAAATATCCCGTTGCCGGCATCATCGATTATGTATTTACCGATGACAATCACACATTTTATGCAAGCGGCTATGGCAATGTGAAGAGCAGTGGATCTATTTATTTTGTGAGCCCGCAAAGAGAAATTTTCTACTACCGCATAAAAGATGGCGTGCCTTTGAAAGAGGCGCGAAAGGCTTTCATCGATATTTACTATAAATTTATTCCAAACACCTTCGATGTGGAAATAAATACGTTTGCTGAGGTGCTCGATGAGATGAATGCAGTGAACAGAACGCTCAAGCATGTAGCATATCTAATGGCGTTCATAAGCCTGTTGGTGGTGGTCATGGGTATTTACTCGACCATATCGTTGGATGCCACCACCAAGCAGAAAGAAATTGCTATCCGAAAGATTAACGGTGCTCGCAGGGGTGATATCCTCAGGCGCTTTACGAAGCCCTATTTCATAACCTTTACCGTTACCTTCCTGGTCGTTTATCCGCTGCTAATCTCCTTGTTAAACACGATTACATTGGGCATGAGCGCGGGTGACCTTCTTGCCATAGGCGCCATGATATACGTAGGCGTGTTGCTACTGCTTGCCCTTGTTACATGGCATCGTATAAAAATGATTATGAACGTGAACCCCGCCGAGGTCATTCGCCGGGAGTAATATGGTACATTAAATTATACAGAAAATATGCTATTACACTATATTAAAATGGCATTTCGCCAATTGGTGAAATATAAATTCCACACTATAGTATCGGCGCTTTGCATGGCGGTGGGATTGACCATAAACGGCTACATAGGTAATATGGTACGATGCCAGTTCCTTGTCACTGAACAGGTCGATTTCGTTAAAAAAACCGATGAGTATATCACTGGTGCCGAGTATAAACAGATGGTTGCCAGTGGCATCGAAGGGGTGCACGGTTTTCACTCGCATAACATTCTCTGCGAGTGGCTGTGGGGTTACACCGACGATGTGGAGCAGCTCTACGAAATAAGCGCAACCGGTGTGTCGCCCGAATTTTTCAGATATTATGTCGATCCGCGAGGTTCGCTGATGATATCGGGCCGCGACTCCATAGGCGAGAACGAGGTTATCGTGTGTGACGAATTGGCCACCTTGATCTTCGGTGACAGAAACCCCATTGGTGAAAGCCTTACCATGTTGCGTGATACGGTTATGCCCACCCGCTACGATTTCTATTCGGGTAAGACCTACCGCATAGTGGGTGTGTGCAAAAAACGCAGCAACGGCAATTTTAGGTACGAGGTTTATCTTCCTATTGCCGATGGCGACAGATGTGAATGTGTAAGAGCCTTTCGCAAGGATGGCTACTCGTGCAACGACATTCAGCGCGTTGTCGATGGCATCACTTGGAGGGCATCGAAGGATGCTGCTCCCTACGAGGTGACGGTGAAGAACAGGTACAATTACGACGCTGAATTTTGGTGCTCCATGGCGCTGTTTACGCTCTTCTCGCTGCTGATATTTGCCACCGGACTGATAAATTTCATGAAGTTCATGATACAGATGTTCTACTCGCGACAGCGCGAGCTTGCCTTGCGCAAGTGCCTCGGCTCGGGTAACCGCGGGCTCTACCTGTTGCTGGCGTGCGAGGTGCTCATCATGCTTGCCGTGTCGTTCCTTTTATCGTGCATCACCACCGAATTGTCTTATATCTACATGGGCTATCTCAATATCAGTATTGTGGAATTGACCTTGCCGATGCTTATTACCATGCAGTTGCAGACGACCCTTATTGCGCTTGCCGTTGCTCTTGTGGTTATACTGGTGCCCATATTGAAACTGCGTCGCACCGGCATGCGCGGCAGCCTGTTGCGCCATACTCCCGGCACCAAGATGCGCAATTTCATGGTGGGGCTTCAGTTCTTCGTGGCTATCGTCTGTTTCGGTTTCCTGGGCGTGACGCTCAAGATGGAATCGGCCGAACGCGGCAGGCTCGAGGACTATATGTCCGACGAGGAGCTCAATAGGATTCTTGTTCCAAGCAAATGGGTGAAAAACTGGGACGATATACGCCCCTTGCTCGAGAAACTGCCCATAGTGGAGGCTTACACCTACACCGAATGGGAAACCCGTCGCAAGCAGAGCTACAATTACGAAAAATTGTATGTGGGCGGCGATTCTATATATGCCGATGTGATAGCCTATGGCGGCGATGCGAGCTATTTCACCATGTTCAATATCCCCATGGAGGGCAAGGTCGTTTCGCCCGACGAGGAGGGCTATGTATATATCGACAAGAAGCTCCACAAAAGCCTGCTTGAGCGTGGCAATTACGATGGAACGATTATGCGCACCGGTGGACGTACATGCAGGGTGGCGGGCGTGCTCGACCGTTCGTTCACCTACGATGGGCAGACTGTTTTTGCCGACCATCATGGAGAGGTTCCATTCAGTGGTTCAATATTTTTTGTGAACAAGGGTGACTATAATATGTACTACTATCGCATAAAGGATGGCGTGTCGCTCGACGAGGCGCGAAAGGCATTCAAGGATGTGCACTATAAATTTATGTCATCGACATTCGATGTTCAGATAGAAACGCTGAAAGAGAGTCTCGACGAACTGAATGCGTTTGGCAGAATGATGAAGTCGCTTGCCTACATCATGGCATTCATCAGCATGCTGGTGGTGATTATGAGTATTTACTCCACAATATCGTTGGATGCCACCACCAAGCAGAAGGAGATTGCTGTCAGGAAGATTAACGGCGCTCGCGGCAGGGATATTCTGCGTCGCTTCGTCGTGCCCTATGTGATTATCTTCACTGTGACGTTCCTGGTGATCTATCCGTTGATAGCTATCATCTATTGGAGGGTTGCCGGCGCCTATTCGGATTTTATGAGCGTGGGCTTTGTGATTGGCTATGGCGTTGCCATGTATGTAGGCATACTGCTACTGCTTGCCCTTGTTACATGGCACCGGATAAGGATGATTATGAGCGTGAACCCCGCCGATGTCATTCGCAGGGAGTAGCGCCTATGCTACAACAAAAGCACTCCGCATATTTGCGGAGTGCTTTGCTTTATATTCCACCGTAGTGGTGCGATGTCGCATTAGTAATTTTCTTTTCTTACCTCGAAGAAGCTCTGGCCATATTTGCACACGGGGCATACGCCGGGCGCCTTCTTGCTAATTACAAGGTGACCACATATGCGGCACTCCCACATAACCTGCTCGCCCTTTTCGAATACCTGCTGCATCTCAACGTTGTTGAGCAGCTTGCGGTAGCGCTCCTCATGAGATTTCTCGATGGCTGCTACGCGGCGGAACGATGCTGCAAGTGCAGTGAATCCCTCCTCCTCGGCATCCTTGGCAAAGCGGTCGTACATGTCGGTCCACTCGTAGTTCTCGCCCTCGGCTGCATGCAGAAGGTTCTCGGCTGTGTTGCCAATGCCGCCGAGCTCATCGTACCACAGACGGGCGTGCTCCTGCTCGTTGCGTGCTGTCTGCAGGAATATGGCTGCCAACTGGTCGTAGCCTTCGCGTGAGGCTATTTCGGCAAAGTATGTATATTTGTTGCGTGCCTGGCTTTCACCTGCAAATCCTTCCATCAGGTTCTTTTCGGTCTTGGTGCCGGCATATTTGTTCTTCTTGGGCTCCGATTCGATTACCTCATCGAAAAACGATGCGTTCTTTTTGCATACGGGGCAGATGAAATCTGCACTCATTTCTCCTTGGTGGACGTATCCACAAATTTTACAGCGAAATTTTTTCATAATCAGAATGTTATATTTATTGTTTGTTCTTTTTTATATTTGTTCACATCAAAGATATATACAAATTGGTAAATGCTTGCATAAATGAGTGAATATTTTTTTCACTTTGGGTGCGGGGCGTTTCGATGTTCGCCATGTAATTAAACAAAAACGGATGGGAAATGTTGCTACAATATATCTGTTTTTTGAATATGCCGCCTATGGCTGTCATTGTGAAATTTATAGATAGATTGTCGGATACGCTGCCACCCGTGCTCCGAAACAGGATTGTGTTCGGGTTCGAGCTGTTGCTCTTTTTCGTTTCCGTTGTTACGTTGGCCGCCATTGTGGTCGATTATGGTTTTGTGCTCGACGATGTGGAGCGCACTGCCGTAGCCGATGTATATGCCGTTGCATGGTGGGTATATTTTATCATGTTCATCGTGCGGCTCGTTTTCTACCATCGCTATATAAAGGGCAAGACGCTGTTGCTCACCCTATTCCTTGGGGCGAATATGTTTCTGTCTGCCCTGCCCAAAATATTTCTGCTTGCCGATGCACCTCGCTGGATGCAGCTGTTGTGGCACTTCCTGGATAGTAAATTTTATCTGATAGCTTTGCTGGCGCTCTTTTCGGTACTCGAGGTGTCTCGCGGGGTGGTGGCTTTCATCAATAAGCGCACCAATCCGGCGCTGTTGATGGCTGCATGCTTTGCGGTTATCATTGCCATGGGGACGATATTGCTGCTTGTGCCGCGCTCCACGCACGAATGGATACGCCTGCCCGTTGTCGATGCTCTGTTCGTCGCTACGAGCGCTGTCTGCGTTACCGGCCTGTCGTCGGTGGATGTGGCACACACTTTTTCGTTCGAGGGGCTATGCGTCATCCTGCTCCTGATGCAGATTGGCGGCTTGGGGGTGATGACGATTACCAGTTTCTTTGCCCTCTTCTTTATGGGTGGCGCCGGCTTCTACAACCAGTTTGCACTGCGCGACATGGTGGGCACCGATGCAATGAATTCGCTTATCTCCACGCTGCTCTACATTATGGGCTTCACTTTTGTTATTGAGCTGATTGGTGCATTGGCCATATGGTTGTCGGTGCGTGGCACGTTGGGCATGGGGCTTTACCAAGAGATGTTTTTTGCGCTGTTCCATTCGGTGTCGGCCTTTTGCAATGCGGGCTTCTCGACGCTGAGCGGTAATCTGGGTAACAGCCTCGTGGTGTCGGGGCACAATATGTTTTTTATTATTATATCGTTGCAGGTGGTGCTTGGTGGCATTGGTTTCCCCATTCTTGTAAATTTCAAGGAACTGCTTGCCTATCATCTGCGGCGTTTCTACGATGCTGTTTTTGCAAGGGGTGGCATGGGGCATAAAATGACACATGTGGCCAACCTGAATACGAAAATAGTGCTCGCGGCAACGGCTCTGCTTCTGTCGGTGGGTACGCTGTTCATTGCTGTTGCCGAGTGGGAGGCTGCTTTTGCCGGCATGACTGTTGCCGATAAGGTGGTGCAGTCGCTGTTCAATGCGGTGGCGCCTCGCACGGCTGGTTTCAATAGCGTGGAACTGACCGCCTTCTCGCTCCCCGTACTGTTGCTATATACGCTTTTCATGTGGATTGGTGGTGCTTCGCAATCGACGGCGGGCGGCATCAAGGTAAATACCCTTGCGGTAGCTGTGGCCAATCTGCTAGCTGTGGTTAAGGGTAGGGGTGTAGCAACGCTGTTCCGTCGCGAAATATCGGAGGGTTCGGTGCGACGGGCGTTGGCTGTCGTTTTCGGTTCGGTGGTTGTGGTTTTTACATCGGTGCTTGTGTTGGTGATGCTCGAACCGCGGATGTCGCTCAAGGGGTTGCTCTTCGAGGCGGTGTCGGCCTATTCGACAGTGGGGGCGAGCCTTGGTGTTACCTCGCTGCTGTGTGCCAAGAGCAAAATAGTGGTGACGCTGCTGATGTTCATTGGTCGCGTGGGGCTTATAACCGTGCTTATGGGATTTGTGCGACGGGGTGGGGTGGCAAGGTATCGCCTGCCTATGGACGATGTCATTATTAACTGATTATTTTCTTTCTTATGAAATATCTTGTTATCGGGCTTGGCCATTTTGGCCGCACATTGGCCGAGGTACTTACAGACAACGGGCACGAGGTCATAGGTATCGACCTGAACGAGCATCGGGTGGATGATGTGAAGAATAGAATATCGGTGGCTTACATAATGGATGCAACCGAGCGCGAGGCACTGCGGGTGCTGCCGCTCGACGAGATTGACAGCGCCATTGTAACCATTGGTCACAGCCTCGATTTTTCGTTGCGTGTGGTTGCGGCTCTCAAGGAACTGAAAATGAAATCCATTTTTGCGCGAGCGCTCGATGCTACCCACAAATCCATATTGTCGGCCATGAATATAGAGAAGATATTTATTCCCGAGAGCTATGCGGCACGGCTGTTTGCCACGAAATTTATGAATGGCGATTCCGAGGAGATGATATAATGGTGGCGGCCGTTACAGCAATTGTAGTTTCTTCATTCTGGAGCGTATGCCGCCGGGCTTGCGTTGCAGGACGACTGCAATCTCCTCGGGGCTCTTTCCCTGGGAGCACATGTCGGCAAGGCGGCTGTCCTCGTCGGCGCTCCACGGCTCGTAGGCGTTGGGATACTCCTGTTTGCATGCCTCCACCGAGTAGCGTGGCTTGCCTGTGAGCAGTTTGTATGCCTTCAGATATTTTTTCAGCCTTTTTATATCCTTCTCCGACAGGTAGGGCAGACGGCGGATGTCCATGTTGTCGGTGAGGTCGTTCAATTTCACTGCCGTTGCAAGGGGGTTGCCCTTGATGCGGGCAATGAAATGGTCGTAGGGCTCGCTGTCCGACAGCTTGGTGATGCAGCGGAGCGCTTCTATTATGTTGGGCGCAAAGCCTTCGGCTATCAGATTGTCGATGGTCAGCTCGCTGTCCTCGACAACGTCGTGCAGTATGCCTACTATTTTTTCCTCCTCGCTCGCTCCTGCCGCCATCACGCGCAGGGGGTGCTCTATGTAGGGACGGCCGGCCTTGTCGCTCTGTCCTCTGTGGGCTTCGTGTGCTATCTCGATGGCTCTTTCCAGTGTGCTCATGGTGCTATGCGCTTTATTTGAAATCTATTTTAGAGGCGCACTCGTAGCCCTCGTTGTATAGGGCGAGCAGTTTGTCGGTGTTGCGCTCCATACGGTCAACGGTTATAGGTTTTTCGGGGCGTATGACGATTATCTCGCCACGCTCCTCGAGCTCCTCGACCAGTGCTATCTGTTGGTTGTATATGGTGTTACGTGTGCTTATGGCTTCGCGCAGTTCGGGGTATTTGCGATACATGAACGGGGGTACTTTGGTGCGCTTTTGCGGTTTGCGGTAGCCCTTGTTGCGGGTGAGCACAACCACGTTGTTGGTATATCCCAATGAGCGTGCTCGCAGCAGGGGGATGGAATCCGATACGCCGCCGTCCATCATGGGCTCGCCATCGACGTAGGCAATAGGTGAAACGAATGGCAGACTGCTCGATGCTTTCACTATCTCTATTATGCGTCGTCTGTCCTGCTTTTCGCGCATGTAGCATGCAGCACCGCTTTTGCAGTCGGTGGCCACCATTTCGAATATCTCGTCCCTTTGGGCATACTTGTCGTAGTTGTAGGGGAACAGCTCCTCGGGTATCCTGCGGAAAAGCAGGTCGAAGTCCATTATATTTCTTTTGGATAGCAGGTACTTGAAGCCTATGTAGTTGTACCTTGCGAGCAGGTCGATGTTGCAATATTTTGCTCGGCCGCGCTGTTCCGACATATATGAGAGGCCGTTGCAGGCTCCCGCACTTACTCCGATGGTATAGGGGAAGCGTATGCCTCTATCCATGAAATTGTCGAGTACTCCGCTTGTGAATACTCCCCTCATGCCGCCTCCTTCGAGTATGAGCCCCGAAGTGGCTGTCAGTTTATATATTTTTCTCTGCATGCGATTCGTTTTACTGCTACAAATTTACGGATTTTATAGATAATAATGTGAAACAGCTCCATTTGTTTTAGATTATTTTACCTTTGCAGCCAAAAGGGACTATGAATAGGATTATTCTTGCATTCGATTCGTTCAAAGGCTCGCTCACTTCGCGTGAGGTTGCCGATGCTTTTGCGGCCGGGCTTGCGACGAGCGCGCCCCGTTGCGAGGTGTGCAAGGCGGTCATCGCCGATGGTGGCGAGGGTACTGTAGAGGCGTTGTGCGATGCCTTGGGTGGCGAATATGTTTCCGTGGCTGTGGCCGACCCGTTGGGGCGCAAGGTGATGGCGCGATATGCCATTGTCGATGGCGGCGCGACGGCGGTGATGGAGATGGCTGCTGCGTGTGGTTTGCCGCTGCTTGCCCCCGACGAGCGCAACCCCATGAAGACCTCTACATATGGTCTGGGCGAGATGATAGCCGATGCCATAGGTCGCGGTTGCCGCAATTTCTATATAGGTATAGGTGGCAGTGCCACCAACGACTGCGGCATGGGTATGCTTGCCGCCTTGGGCTATCGTTTCTACAATGCCGACGGCATGCTGCTCGATGGTTGTGGCGCGGCGCTTCGTGCGGTTGCTCGAATAGATGCTTCGCAGGCTAATCCCTTGTTACATGCATGCTCTTTTACCGTAGCGTGCGATGTGCGTAACCCTCTCTATGGCCCCGATGGCGCAGCCTGTGTGTTTGCTCCGCAAAAGGGTGCCGACGAGGTTATGGTGCAGTGCCTCGATGCGGGATTGCGCCATTTTGCCGGTGTTGTCAGGGTGTATAACGGCGTTGAGCTTGCCGGTGTGCCGGGTGGCGGTGCGGCAGGTGGTCTGGGCGCGGCTTTCATGGCGCTGCTTGGTGCTGAACTGCGCCCCGGCGTGGATATGGTGCTCGATGCTCTCCATTTCGATGCTATGCTTCGTGGGTGCGACATGGTGGTTACGGGCGAGGGACGCATCGATTCGCAGACCTTGATGGGCAAGGCTCCTGCCGGAGTGCTGCGTGCAGCAACACGCATGGGCGTGCCAGTGGTTGCTGTCGGTGGCAGCGTGGAGTGGTGCGATGCCTTGCGTGACAGCGGTTTCGCGGCTATATTTGCTTCGTCCGACGCTTCGCAGCCTTTGCATATGGCTATGCGCAGGGATGTGGCAATGGACAATCTGCGTCGTGTGGCCTCGGCGGTGGTCGATTTCTATGAAAGAAATTTCAAAATATAACAGCGGCTTCTATCTGCATTTTTTGTGGCGGTTATCGTAGTGCGGTGATGCACCGGCAATGTGCAAATTAAATTATCAATTATTAGGCAATTATGTTTGCCGGAACCAAAAAAAGTATTACCTTTGCACCGCCAATACGGGATATTGGCTAACTCAAATCATTAACCCATTAAAAACTAAACAAATGGCAACAAAAATCAGATTGCAGAGAAGAGGTCGCAAACACTACGCGTTCTACTCAATTGTAATTGCAGATTCGAGATCTCCACGTGATGGAAAGTTCACCGAGAAAATCGGTACTTACAACCCCAACACAAACCCCGCGACAGTTGATATCAACTTCGAGAGAGCTTTGTACTGGGTTAACACAGGTGCAACTCCCACTGACACTGTACGCAGCATCTTGTCACGCGAGGGCGTTTACATGATGAAGCACTTGCAGGGTGGTGTGAAGAAGGGTGCATTCGACGAGGCTGCTGCACAGGCTAAATTCGAGGCTTGGAAGAGCGCTAAGGAGAACTCACTCAAGGGCATCATTGCAAAGAATGAGCAGGCTAAGGCTGAGCAGAAGAAGGCTCGTCTTGAGGCTGAGAAAGAGGCTAACGCAGCAATTGCTAAGAAGGTAGCTGACAAGAAGGCTGCTGAGGCATTGGCAAAGGCTGAGGCTGAGGCTGCTGCCGCTGCTGAGAATGCAGAGGAGACAGCTGTTGAGGAGCCCGCTGCTGAGGCTTAATAGCTTTCTTTTGCTGAACGGTGCAACCGTTCAATAGTTACAGATAGCACACTGAACATCGTTTGGTGTGCTATCTTCTTTTATATATGTGGTGCGCGCCTGTTCACAAATATGCGCGTGCTCTCTTTTTATCAGTACCGCTGTGCTATGCGGTTGAAAAATGGCTCCCTGCGATTGCAAGGAGCCATTTTGGTTATGCAGAAGCTTGGGTTAATATCCAAGCTCGAACTGCTTGTTGACGGCAGGAACGCCATCCTTCATCCATTTGGGCATGGGTTCGCCTTTCAGGTAGTGGTCGAAGAACTGCTTCATGCGTATCTGGAAATCTACTCTGTTGGCAAATTTCATGGGCCAATGGGGCTCACCGGGGTAGTTGAGCAGCCATGCGGGCTTGCTCAGGCGCTTCAATGCCACAAAGTATTCGATGCCTTGATACCAAGGCACATGCCCGTCCTGGTCGTTGTGCATGATGAGTATGGGCGTCTGTACTTTGTCCATATTAAAGAGGGGCGAGCTCTCCTCGTATCTTTCGGGATGGCTCCAAGGAGTTCCTCCCAAGCGGCTTTGTGTGTGTTCGTACTGGAACGCACGTGCGCGGCCGCTTCCCCAGCGTATGCCGCCGTAGGCGCTGAACATATTCACGACGGGCGCTCCCGATTCGATGGCGGCGAACATATTGGTGCGTGTAGCAAGGTAGGCTACCTGATAGCCGCCCCAGCTGTGTCCCTGTGCGCCTATGCGTTTCTCGTCGATGTATCCGAACGACACAATTTTCTCCACTCCTGGTATCACGCAGTTGTAGCAGCTTTTGCCGGGGTAACCGCCACCGTATCGCACGTCGGGGTTGAAGATTATGTAGCCGTTGCTCAGGTACATGCTGTAGTCAACGGTCGAGCGGTTGGGCTCGGGTGTGGGGAAGTGGTGTAGTTCGTGTGAGCTGCGCTCATAGAAATTTACTATCATGGGGTATTTCTTCGTGGGGTCGAAATTGTCGGGCTTGTACAGGAGGCCCTCCAGTTCAATGCCGTCGAGCGATTTCCACTTGATTAGCTCCACGTTGCTCCATATATACTCCTTCTGCTGCTCGGCGCCCTGTGTAAGCTGTTGCTGCTTCTTGAATTTTTTGTCTGTTGTCCACACATCGGGGAAGGTGCGGCAGTTCTCGCGTGCGAAAATAAATCTGTCAGCCTTTTTCGCTTTTATCACATTGGTGTGGTGGTAGTCGCCCTCGGTGAGCTGCTTCGGTGCTTGTGGCTTGGCAAGGCTTCCGCTGTATATGTGGCTTGTCTTGTCGCCATAGCTGAATGCAACGAACAGCGCCGCTTCGTCGGTGTCGATATAGGTTTCGTCGTGCTTTGTCTGTATGCGACGATATCTTACATTTTTGCTACGACCGTTCGTGGTCAGGTTGATGGGTGCACGTTGTGCCTCGGGGTGGAATGACCACACGTCGTGGCGGTCGTATATGAGTATGCTGCTGTCATCCTTGCTCCATCCTGCATAGCCGTGGGGCGAGGGGTAGTCGGGCGTGTCGTTCTCTTCGTCCCATGCTACGAAGGTGGCAGGAGTGCTTATTCGTGTCAGCTGGTTTTTATCGTTTTGCAGATTTACTGTGTACCAGCAGCTGTCGGCGGGGTTGTAGCCAGCTGCGTACTTGTTATCGGGTGACAGGCGGTAGCTTGCGTAGTCGGCCGATGATATGGAGGTGCGCTCGCCGGTTGTGAGCGACACTTTGTAGTGGTCGTGACGGGTGCGGCCCTCCCACATGGACGATAGCGAGTAGGGACGCGAGGTCGATAGTATAGCCCATTCGCCTACGCCCTTATTGGGCAATTGGCAATTGGGTAGCTCACTGTCGGCTATCTGCACCAGCTTTTTGCTTGCCATGTGATATACGGCTACGTAGCTTCGCTTGAGCTCGCTGCCTACATTGTAGGTCTGTACGGTGTATTGCACAGGTTCGTCCCAGTTCCATATCTGCACGTCGGGGCGGTTGCTGTCGAGCACGGTGGTGTCCTTCTGCAACGGCTCGGGTGCTGTGCCCAGGAATATGCGGCTGTTGTCCTTAGAGAACCATGGGCCGTAGTTGGGGCTTATCACCCATCCTTGTGGCACGCCTGCCGTGGTGCGGGTGATTATTTCGCATGCGGCGCTGTCGCCGTTTTCATATATCCATAGGCTTTGTGTGCGGTCGTCCTCTTTTTTGTTATCGGTGTAGAGGAAGGCCAGTTTGTCGCCCTGCTCGTTGAATGCAATGTGCTTGAAATTGCCCTTGCCGGCCTTCACCAGCGTGGGTGCGTTGTTTGCTTCGTTCCATATGTAGAGGCCGGGCTTTCTACCATCGGTGGTGTCGTTTGTGATGTAGTACAGCGTTGCGCTCTTTTGGGCAAAGGCATAGCTCGTTGCCGATGGCAGTTTCTTGTTGTACTTGCCGTCGAGCGAAACGATGTTGAGCGCCGAGTCCTTGTGCAGACGCTGGTATGCTATGTAGTCGTGCGATTCGGCTGTGCGGTAGCCCACGATGGAATCTATTATCTGCTCCTTGCCATTCTCGAGGCCGAGTATGGCCACCTTGTCCATGGGCATCTGTTTGGCCTTTATCAATTTCAGCGAATCGGTGACTGAGAGTGCCGCTACCTTCTTCAGTACGAAATATTTTGCCGAAGACGAGAATGTGCCGCTACTTGCGGGGGTGTATTCATATTTCTGCTTCCCGTCGGTCGAGTGTATCTCGATGCGTTGGTCGCCTCGCCACGGGGTGAAATTGACGGCTACCCATTTGCCATCGTTAGATATGCTGCGGGATGTTATGCGCTCCCACTTTTCGAGTTCTTGCGGCGTGAAGGCTCGTTGGCCCTGTGCCGGCAAAATGGTGCTTAGGCCAATTGCGCCTATAAGCAGTGTTCTGAGTAGTTTCATATGTCTCTTTTTCTTGTTTTCTTGCTTTGGTAAAGATACGATAAAAGAGCGAATGTGACAAGAGGTCGGCTCCTCTCATGTATAAAGCCTGTGTACCAATATGCATTTAGGTACACAGGCCTTACGGAAAGCTTTTTCTACATTATTATATTATACCTCCACCGGTAGCGAATTTTTCCATTTTTCGGCGTAGCTTTCGAGCACGCCGCGAATGTATTTGCCTATCGTTGAGTAGTCGTTCTCGTTGAGGTTGGCAAGTGACACGCGTATGCTCCATTCGGGGCCGTCGAAGCCGCCTCCGTTGAGCACCACGAGCGATGTTTCTGTGGCCAGGCGAAATACAATGTCGAGCGGGCTGTAGTTGTATTTTAGGTAATCGACAAAATCCTCGCCATAGAATTTTCGGGCCCACACTAGAAGGTCTATTTCGGAGTAATAGCCTGCGCGTGTGCTGTCGGGCAGTAGCGTGAATCCCATGCTCTCCCACAATGTTTTTAGGCGGCTCTCTATTATCTGCAGCATTCCTTGGCGGAAATTATCGCCCGAACGGCTGTCGATGATGGAGTAGAGGGCGAACAGGCTCATTTGCAGCTGTTGCGGAAGCGAAAGGCCGCTTGTGTGGTTCAGTGCCACCTGTCGGCTGTCGGCAACCATGCGGTCTATGAAGCGCATGTTCTCCACATCGCTCCTGATGCTGCCGTAGCGTCGTTGCAGTTCGCTCTTGCGCTTGCGAGGCAATCGTTTGAGCAGTTCGTCGAAGATGTTGTCGCGGTGCAACGCTGCAACGGCAAGTCTCCATCCTGTGGCACCGAAATATTTCGAAAAGGAATAGACGCATATGGTGTTGTGGGGCAGGCGCGCCATCAGCGATTGGAAGCCGGGGACGAATGTGCCATACACATCGTCGGTTATAATCATCAGATTGGGGTTCCATCGCTCCACTATATCTACCAACAGGTTTACGCTCTTATCGTCCATCATGTAGCTGGGCGGGTTGCTGGGGTTCACCACGAAGAGCGCCTTGTACGACGGGTCGCGCAGCTTGTTTATAGCCTTCTCGCTATATTGCCACAGGTGAAGGCCGTCGTCGCTCATGCGGTCGGCTGGGATTTCGGTCACCTTGAAGCTGTATCTTTCGAGCTCGGGTATCTCTATGTATGGGGTGAACACGGGTGTCATCAGCGCCACCTGATCGCCCTTGTTCAGCAGGAAATTCTGTTCGAGCGAATCGAATATGTAGCACATGGCTGCTGTGCCGCCTTCGGTGGCGAACAGGTCAAACTCGCCTTGCGGGGGACGGCCGGCACACATCTCCTGTGCAAGGTAGTCGCGCACTGCAATTTCGGTATATTTCAGTATGCGGTCGGGCACGGGGTACTGGTCGCCTATCACACATTCGGCCCATTCGTGTACAAGCTCGTCGGCATCGACCTTGTGCTCGGTGGTCATGTATTTGAAGCATTTTTCGAGGAATTCGCAGCCGGGTGCGTGCTTGTTCTCCTTCAGAAAATCTTCGAACCGCTTGGCTATCCCATCCTTTTGCGGAATTCCTGCAATGCCGTCTTTTCGATCGAGGGTGCGACGGCACTCATCCAAGCCGAAGCGTCCGAAGGTGAAGAAGGCTTCGCGTGGCAGGGTTGCTATCCAGTTGGGATTGCCGCGACCGGCGTTTAGCATTATCTGCATCGATTTTTTTATCTTCTCGTCGGCCAGTTCTATTAGGCGGTTCTTGAGCTCAAAGGGGCTTATCTTCTCCATCTCCTTGCCAAATGATGGTACTTCGCTTTTTTCTTTCAGTAATTTGTTCATGGCTGTTATTTTAATGAATTAGTAATACTATTATCACTCCCCACAATATGAGCAACGTGTTGCCTACTGCATATGTGACGGTGTAGCCCAGTGCCGGTGTTTCGCTGCCTACAGCCTCCTGCACGGCGCCCACTGCTGCTGTCGTGGTGCGTGCCCCGCAACAGCAACCGAGTGCAATGGCCGGGTGGAATTTAAACCAGCGGTACGAAATAAGTATGCCGAAAAATAGGGGCAGACTGGTGGCGATGATACCGGCGATGAATAGCGATAGACCGGCTTCGCGTATGCCATCTACAAAGCTTGGGCCGGCGGTTATTCCCACTATGGCAATGAATATGTTCAAGCCCATGTTGTTGAATACCCATAGCGCTGCTTCGGGGATGCTGCCCATTGTCGGGCGACGCGAGTGCCACCAACCGAATACCAGTCCGGCAATGAGGGCACCACCGCTTGTGCTCAGGCTCAATGGTACGCCGCCTATGTGGAGTGTGAGCACTCCTATGATGCAACCGATGAATACGCCCAATGTAAGGAAGGCCATATCTGTGGTGTTGGTGGCAGGGTCGGGGTAGCCGATGGCTTTGGCGGCGGGCTGCACATCGAATTTTTTGCCCACGAGCTCTATGGTGTCGCCGGCGTTCAGTGTGGTTGCAGGGAATACGGGGATATTCACACCCATACGTGTGATGCTGCGTATGCTGACGCCGTGCATGAAGCGTTCTTTGCGCAGTTCGGCGATGCTCTTGCCGTCGTATGTGGTTGCTCCACCTTTTCGCTTGCCGCCCACTACGAGCACCTTCAGCTGCATTATGGGGAAATCGAGCAATGCTTCGTCATCCACCTCGGGGCCAATCCACTCCTCCTCGCCTATGGCGTATTCGCGGCGGCCGCTAAGCACCACCTCGTAGCCTGTTTCCAGCTTCATGTCGGGGGTGATGTCGTTGATAATCTGCGTTCCCTTGCGTATGCGCTCCACAAACAGGCGCTTCTCCTGCGATTCGAAAAGGATTTCAAGGTCCGATACGGTGCGCTTCTCCTGGAACCAGCTGTTGCTTATCTTGTAGGCACGGAAGACAACAGGGCGCTCGGCGCTTATCACATCGGGGTCGTCATTGGTGTTGTGTCCCATCTTGCTTTCGAGCTCGCGACAGGCTGCTCTCACCTTATCGAATCCGCCCATCATGCGCGGCCCTATCTTGGCCATTATCCACGCCGAACCGGCTGTTCCATAAATATATGTAACGGCATATGCTACGGGAATGATGCTTATGTAATTTTGCTTGTCGGTGGCCGATATCGCCAGGCCGTTGATGGTGTCGTCGGCTACTCCGATGACCGCACTGATGGTCTGTGCGCCCGACAGCAGACCGGCTGCTTCGCCCGTATTGAAGCCCATGAGCAGGGCTACAACCCACGTGGTCGCAAGAATGAACAGGCACATGACAACGGAAAATGCTACCTGTGGCAATCCCTCTTTCCTCAGTCCGCGGAAAAATTGCGGGCCCACTTTGTAGCCTATCGCAAACAGGAACAAAAGGAACGCTACCGGTTTAAGGGTGCTGCCTATGGGTATTTTTAATTGCCCCATTAGGACACCTACAAGCAGTACGCTTGTTACAACTCCAAGACTGAATCCTTTGACGCGAATGCGTCCGATGAGTGCTCCCAATCCCAGTGTAAGGAATATTGCTATTTCGGGGTGGGAGCGTAGGGTACTGACAAACCATTCCATACAATATAGTTTTTGTATGGATAACAATGCTTCCCGCCTTTTGTTTTATGCCTGTGACATAAATGCAAAAAGCGGGAAGCGTGCCTGTTGGTCTGTGGCTTGTTATTTGCCTACCAGAACCTCTCTATAATCGAATTTTTTCCATTTGGCAGTGAACTGATATGAATCGATGCTGCCTTTGGGGATGTTTATGCGGCATGGGCTCGAGGGCAGTGCATGCTCGCTCTCTATTTCGATGGGTTTTGTGCGTAGCAGATAGATATCCTTCAGCGCCATGCAGTGGGCAAATGCGTTGTTTGCGATGAATGTCACCGAGATTGGTATTCTTATCTCCTTGATGTTTATGCATCCCGAGAATGCTCCGTTACCTATGGCTGTGAGCGTTTCGGGCAGTTTTACCTCCTGCATTGCCTGGCAATTGGCAAATGAGTGATGCGATATGCTCTTGATACCCGATAAATCTATCGTTTCCAGCGCAATGCAGTCGTGGAAGCAGCCTTCGGGAATGTACTCAAGGCTTTTGGGCAGTCTTACGTTCTTGAGCGCATGGCACTCCGAAAATACCACTGTTCCCATATCTTTTACCGAGTGGGGTAGCTCGATGCTTACGAGCGTTTCGCAGCGGTTGAATACGCGCGATTCTATCAGGCTGATGCCTTCGTGCATCTTCACCTTTTTCAGTGAATAGCAGCCTTCGAACATGCCTTCGGGGAGCACGGAAATACTTTGTGGAATGGCAATCTCCTTTAGCGATTTGCAATCGTTGAAGGCGTATTTCCCTATTGCTCTCACCCCTTCGGGGAACGACACCTCGGTTAGCAATTTGCAGCGCGAGAAGGCTGATGCTCCTATGCTGTCGAGGGTGGCCGGCAGCTGCAGTTTCTTCAGCTTATCGCAGCCCGTTATTGCTCTCTCGTCTATGGTGCGTACACCGTCGAGAATATATAGCTCGGTGATGCAGCGCTGTTGGAAAAGCGCATTTTTGCCGATGGCTGTCACTGCGTACATTTTGCCGTCGTGCTCAACCTTGGCAGGAATAACCAGTCTGCCCTTATGCTGATAGCGCGTCGGGGTGTTGTAGTTTTTGCCCTCCGATGCGTCCCAAGTGAGTTCCACCTCGTCCGGGGCAGTCACTCTGAAGTGGAGGGTAGTGGTGTCGTTGAAGGTGGCTGCGAACTGCGAATCGCTGCCGCTTGACGATGTTTGTACCGGTTCGGCTACTCCGCATCCGAAGCATACGAGTGTGGCAAGAAGTATAAATATATAGGATGTACGCATATTCTGTTATGGTGTCGTATGTGCGATGATGTTTTTAGAAAACCAGCTGCAACTGGGTGATGAATTCGCGGGTGATTTCGCCTGTGCGGGGCATGGTGTATATGAACTGTCCCGAAAGGCGGCAACGATTGTGGAACCACCACTGCATGCCGGCGGTGTATGTATTCAGGCGTGTTACAAATCCGCTGTTGTTGTATATGGCCTCCTGTTCGGCAAGGCTTGTGTGGGTGTTTTTATCAAGGTTGTCCCAGTTCAATATAAGGTCGCATTTCTTGTAAATGTGCCACAGCATATTTATATATCCGCCATGTGAATGTACTCCGCCGTCGTAGCCCTGAATATATTCTGCGCGAAGGTACAGGGGCGAAAATTTAGCCTCCACACCCAAATTCCAGCGGTGGCGGGCGTAATTGTATCCCTGGGGGAACAAACCGTAGGGGGATGCTACCTGTGCATTACCTGTACCTGCGAGGAACGAACCCTCGAGCAGCAAATTTTTTGTGGGCTTGTACTGCAACATGCCGGCAATGTCTTTCTGGTTGTTGTTCTCCTTCATGTTCATACCCGGTCCGTTGAATACGCCTATGCTGTAGTTGAACAGGTCGCGCTCGCCGTTGTTAAGGAAGTCGCCGGTGAGCATCACTCCTGCGTCGCGGGCAACGTGGGGGCCAACCAAGGGGTCTATGGCAATACCAGCCAAATATAGAATAGAGGGGTCGAACTGTATTGTGCTCATATATGTGGGCGACAATGTGCTCTCCAGTGTGAAGGGTTGCTTGTACTGTCCTACGCGCAGCTTGGCATAGGGCGCAAATTCATACTGTGCGTAGTACTCGTGGAGCTCCGATTTGACAGCGTCGTACATCAGGAAGAAGCTCAGCTTCGATGTTATGTGTGCATCGGCCATCAATATTATTCGCTGCACATCCAGTGCATTCTTGTTTACACCGTTGTTGCGGTTGTAGTAATATGTCGATTGGGCATATCCGAAAATGCGCAATTTGCTTAGTCCTATCTCCACATTCAGCGAATTGTATGGAGCGCCTGTAGCGTCGGCTGCTGCCACCACCGCCGGGCTGTATGTGGTTTTGCTCAGGCTGAATTCCACGTTTTCGGTCGTCTCGGTTTGGTTGCAATCGTTTACAGAAATATTGTCATTTGCATAGGTGGCTGTTGCGGGCATAAGCGCCAATAGTGCAGCCGCGCATACGCTCTTAAATGTTCTTGTAATGCTTGTTGAAGCCAGCTTGCAGTGTGTGTCCATGTGGTTTTCTCTATTTTTTATGGTAATAATCGTTTATATTTCGGAATGCAAAAATACAATTACAATGCAGAACTACAAAAAAATGTTACCAAAACAAATCAAATGGAATATAATTTAGGATAACGAATTTCTTTTATGATTTCTTTAAGAACTTTTCTCTATTCTCTTCTGTTTCTTTTCATTTCTTTGTTGTACCTTTGCCAAATGTGGTTGATGCCGGTTTTTTAACCAGATTATGATAGATAACAATAAAAAACATTATAAAAATGTCGTTGAAACAGAAAAGATATTTTCTACAGGAGAATGAACTGCCTACACAATGGTATAACATACAGGCGGATATGACAACCAAGCCCGGGCCCATGCTCGACCCTGTTACCCGCGAGCCGGTAACGGTTGAGTCGCTCTCGAAGCTGTTGTCGGTTGAGGCCAGCCGTCAGGAACTTAACATGACCGACCGATGGATTGATATCCCCGAGCCGGTGCTGGAAATGTATAAATATTATCGTTCGACCCCTCTTGTTCGCGCATACGGATTGGAGAAGGCGCTCGGTACCCCTGCCCACATATATTTCAAGAACGAGAGCGTAAGCCCCGTAGGTTCACACAAACTGAATTCGGCTATTCCCCAGGCATACTATTGCAAGATGGAGGGCGTAACCAATGTAACCACCGAGACCGGTGCTGGTCAGTGGGGTACTGCGTTGGCCTATGCATCCAAGGTTTTCGGTCTCGAAAGCGCTGTTTATCAGGTAAAGGTGAGCTACGAGCAGAAGCCCTATCGTCGCAGCGTGATGCAGGTGTTCGGTTCACAGGTAACCCCTTCGCCTTCGATGTCAACACGTGCCGGAAAGGATATCCTTACACAATATCCCAACCATCAGGGTTCTTTGGGTACTGCAATTTCCGAGGCGGTGGAGCTTGCGCTTACAACCCCTAATTGCAAATATACACTCGGTTCGGTGATGAGCCATGTCAGTCTGCACCAGACCATCATCGGTCTCGAGGCCGAAAAACAGATGGAGATGGCGGGTGAATATCCCGATATTGTCATCGGATGCTTCGGTGGCGGTTCCAATTTCTCGGGTATCTCGTTCCCCTTCATGCGCCACAACATTTTGAGCGGCAAGAAAACACGTTTCATTGCTGCCGAGCCCCAGTCGTGCCCCAAGCTTACCCGCGGTAAGTTCTGTTACGATTTTGGCGACGAAACAGGTTACACCCCTCTGATGCCCATGTTCTCTTTGGGACACAATTTCAAGCCTGCCAACATACACGCCGGTGGCTTGCGCTACCATGGTGCCGGTGTCATCGTGTCGCAGCTGTTGAAGGATGGCCTCATGGAGGCTGCCGATGTGGCCCAGATTGATACATTCAAGGCGGGTGTGGAATTTGCCAAGGCCGAGGGTATCGTTCCTGCTCCCGAGTCGTGCCATGCAATTGCAGTTGCCATTGCCGAGGCTCAGCGTTGCAAAGAGACTGGCGAAGAGAAGGTTATCCTCTTCAACCTCACAGGTCATGGTCTTATGGATATGGCTGCATACGACAAATATTTGTCGGGCGACCTGAACAACTATTCTATAAGCGACGAGGATATTGCCAACAACGTAAGTGGCTTGGAATAATCAGCAAATCTATAGAAGACTGTGCCCGGACGCATGTTCGGGGGCAGTCTTTTTTTTATAAACAGACACTATGAAAGCAAAACTATTTCTTTTCTTTTTGTCGATGTTCGTTCTGATGTCGGCAGTGGCGGGTAATGTAAATATTGTTCCTCTGCCCACAAAGGTTGAGGTCGGTACAGGTAAGTTTCTGTTTCGTAAAAGCCTGACGGTTAATACCCCCGACGAGCTCTATCCGGTGGTCGAAAAATTCGCTGCGGATTTTTCCCGTGCGACGGGCATTCGTGTAAAAAAGAGCAAGAGTAGTTCGGCCCAGATGAAAATCTGTTTGAACGGCGATGTTCCTGCCGAGGGCTACAATCTGAATGTGAAGCCCAACGAGATTGTTATCGAGGTGTCTGCTCCTGCCGGCCTTTTTTATGCTTTGCAGAGCTTGAAACAGCTCATGCCGCGCAATGTGCTTGCGGGTGTGCCTGTTGCTACGGTCGAGCAGTGGTCGCTCCCAGTGGTGCAGATAGCCGATGCTCCCAGTTTCGGTTGGCGAGGCTTCATGCTCGACGAGGGACGCCATTTCTATGGCAAAGAGGCTGTGAAGAAAATCATCGATGTGATGGCGGCCTACAAAATGAACCGTTTCCATTGGCATCTTACCGAGGATCAGGGATGGCGCATCGAAATAAAGAAATACCCGTTGCTCACCGAGGTGGGAGCGTGGCGCAACAGCAAGGTGCTGGGATGGGGTGACACTAAGCCCGACGGCATTCGTTACGGTGGTTTCTATACACAGCACGATGTGAAAGAGATAGTGCAATATGCTCGCGAAAGATTTATCGAGATTGTTCCCGAGGTGGATATCCCCGGTCACTCGCAAGCGGCGGTGGCATCCTATCCCGGATTGCTCGCCTGCGACATAAACAACTGGCACGAGGTGTGGTTGTGGCAAGGCGTTTCGTCCGATGTGATAAATGTGGCCGATCCCAATGCAGTGCGCTTTGCCAAGGATGTCATCGACGAACTGACCGAGCTCTTCCCGTTCGGATATATCCATTTGGGTGGCGACGAGTGCCCGACCGCCAAGTGGGAACGTAACAACGAGTGCCGCGAACTACTCTCCGAAATAGGTTCGAAGAACTACCGCGACCTGCAGATACATTTCTACAAGCAATTGAAAGACCACATCGCAGCAAAACCACAAGAGAAGCAGCGCAAGCTTATCTTCTGGAACGAGGTGCTGCATGGCAACACCGCTCCACTTGGCGACGATATTACAATCATGGCATGGGTGGGTGCCGACCGTGCTGCCGTGGAGGCTGCGAAGCGCGGAATGACAACCATCCTTTCGCCCCAAATACCTTATTATATCAACCGACGCCAGTCGCCACTGCCCACCGAGCCGCGTTCGCAGGGCCATGGTACGGAAACGGTCGAGGCGGTCTATAACTACGTACCCATGCGTGGTGTCGAGGGCGAATTGCAGCAGCGCTATCTTGGTGTGCAGGCCAATTTCTGGACCGAGTGGGTAGAGGATGCTTCGACGGTGGAGTATCTGATGTTGCCCCGTCTTGCCGCTGTTGCCGAGGCCGGATGGACTCCTCAAGAACGACGCGACTACAACGATTTTGTGGAGCGCATTCAGACCGACACCCTCTATTACCGTTTGAAGGGTGTGAATTACGGCAAGCACATATTCAAATAGATGCCGTAGGGGGATGCTCCTTAGCCTATAAAGAGCAACTGTACCGAAATGAATAGCGGTAGCAGCAAAGGAAGGGCGAACCGAAGCATGTACACGAAAAACGACGGCATTTTCACCTTGCAATGCTCGGCAATGGATTTTACCATCAGGTTGGGTCCGTTGCCTATATATGTCATGCTGCCGAAGAACACCGCGCCGGTGGATATCGCGGCAAGGATGGTGGCGTCTATGCCTCCGACGCTGTTTGCGCCGCCCGCATCTGTTTCCGTGGCAAGCGTGTAGAAGGCTACTGTGGTGGGCGTGTTGTCGAGGAACGAGCTTAGTATTCCGGTTGCATAATAGAACCCCGCGGGGGAGTGCAAGGCTATGTGGGTCGCGTTTTCTCTTAGGAATATAAGCGCCGGCGTCATTGTGGCAAATACCCCCATGAACAGGATTGCTATTTCGTTCAGTGGCTCCCACGAGTAGTCGTTGGCCGTGCGTATGCTCTTTCGCGTCGAGAACCACGAAATGAATGCTATTATCACGAGCAGCGTCTCGCGAAGAAATTTCATGTGCAGCGGGGCCTCTTTGTGGGCCATGGCAGGTATGTACTCGCTATTTATGAAGGCCACACAGAGCACCACCGCGGTCAGAAGCACTATATTTCCTACCCCCGACAGCGCTATTATGTGGCTACTGTTCCCTGACGGTTGCATGGCGCCTTTATCCTCCTTTTTATAGTAGTGGTGGTCTATTACGAAATAGATAGCGAGCATCACAATGCCCATGAACAGCCACGATGGAAGCAGATTGAAAAACCAGCCGAACGGCACTCCTCGCAGGAACAGCATAAAAAGCGGTGGGTCGCCAAGCGGTGTCAGCAGGCCGCCGCAGTTGGCCACAAGAGCAACGAAAAAGAGTATCAGGTGTGCCTTGTAGCGTCGCTGTTCGTTCATGGCGAGCAGTGGCCTTATGAGCAGCAACGACACACCGGTGGTTCCCATTATCGACGAGAGCACGAAGCCGGTAAGCAGCACGGCGGCGTTGTTGCGTGGCGATGGTGCTAGGTTCAATGCGATGTTTATTCCCCCTGTTACCACATAGAGCGTGCCCACAAGTACTAGGAACGGCATATAGTCGTAGAGCATCTGGTTGGTCACATCGTCGCCATACCCCATGATGGCCAGGTAGGCAACCACGGGTAGCGTCATGGCTAATGAATAAGCGGCCTTCACACGCTCCTTCTCCCACAACCGTGGAAATATTACAGGTGCAAGGGCTATGCCTGCCAGCATCAGTGCGAATGGCAGCAACGACCATATACTAAGGGGTGTCATGACGGCTATATTCTGTTACCCCTTAAACGCACTGCCTGCGAGCAATGTTCTAACGACCGCAAAGAGCTTTGTAGTCGCAATATTTGCACCTGTCTTTGTCGTCGGTGGGGTTGAACGGTGTGTTTATATCGAATATTTCGTCGAGCTCCTTTTGCAACAGTTCCAGAAATCTCTTTTGGTGTTCCGAAAAATCGGTGACAGGTTTTTTGCCGATGTTCACGACGAATTTTTCGCGTTCCCCCTCTGCCAGCTTGTGTATATAGAGCAGCGATGGAGAAATTTTGAGCTCGCTCTGTTCCGCGGCCTTCGCGGCAGAGTAGAGCAGGGCCTGGAATATGTAGCTGTTGCGCTTGCCCGTGCGTACGAAAAGCTCTGCTACATCCTTCAGCGTGTCGGGATTTCCGCCGGTCTTGTAGTCGATAATCTCCAACGTGTCGCCCTTTTGGTCGATGCGATCGACGCGTCCGCCTATCTTCAGCTTCACAGGACTGCCATCGGCCGTCTGTGTCGTCATCAGGAAGCTTGCCTGCTGCTCGCTGCCCACATATTTGAATGGTGCGTGGTTGGCGTCCATCTTCACGAGGCGCAACATGAAGCGGTGGAGCACCTCGCGGTTTATGTATTGCATGCCGTCATATTCGGGCTTCTCGCTCTTTTCGCTCAAGAAGAAACACTCCTTGAAGGCCTTGTCGATGAATGGATAGAGCAGTGCGTCCTTATCTATGTATGGTTCCAATTGCGATTTTGTGATATACTCGCTGCCGCCATCTGCTACAATGTGCTTATAGAGAAGCTCGGCGGCCTTGTGGAATATATTACCGAAATCCGACGCCTCTACCGTGCTCTCAATCTCCTTCTCCACCTTCAGGTCGGCTATGTAGTAATAGAAAAATTCCAATCGGCAGTTTATGTAACGGTTTATGCCGCTGGGCGATAGCACCAACGGTTTTTTGCTGCAGCCGACATCGAAAATAGAGCGCATGCGCGATATTATTTCGGGTGTTTTTGTTACCGCCACAGCGTTGGCGCGTGTGCTGCTTTGTCCGTTGCTCAAAGAGAACTGTTCGATGGCGCTTCCGCGCTCGGCAAGCAGTTGCAGCATGTAGCGCGAGCGCTCGCCTTGTCCTGCTCCGTCGGCCGAGCTGTTGTAGAGCATGGTGACGTTTTCGGCACGCTGTATCAGACGATAGAAATTGTATGCATACACGGCGTTGCGCTGTTCGGTGAGCATCAATCCGAAGGCTCGACGCAGATTGTGCGGGATGAACGAATTGTCGCTGCCGCTGCGTGGCAAATTGCCTTCGTTGGCCGATAGCAGTATAAGGTTTTTGAAATCGAGGTTACGCGTTTCGAGCAATCCCATCACCTGCAAACCTACCACGGGCTCGCCATGGAAGGGTAGTGCAATTGAACCTATCACGCGCATGAAGAGCGAGGCCAATGTGCGCAGTTGCAATTGCACTTCGCCTGTTTCGAGCAATCCCATCATGCGCTGTGCCTGAATATATACCGAGAAAATAGATTCGTGAAACAGCTCGCCATACACATCGTCGCTTCCATCGGCTACGGCTTTTGTAAGTGTATATAGTATTTCGCTCATCCCCATCATCCATTCGTTGTTATCGGTGTGTCTTGTGAATACCTTTTTCAGGAAATCGTCGGCATGCAGCACCTCGGACGATGGAAACAGGTCGCGGTTGTGTGTGATGTCGCGCTCTATTTTTATCGCTTTTTCGCTGCATTGCATGGTGTATGGGTGCTTCAGTATGGCACGTACGGCGTCGTAACGGAAAGCGCCTCGCATCTCGTCGTATCCCTTTGTCTGCAGGTCGGCGAGGCTCTGCATGAAGCTGTATATGGGTGTGTGCGATACAGGGTAACCCATGGTTACATTTATGTTCTTTACAACGGGTGGAATGGTATGCAATACCTGTTCCAAAATGCCTTCGTTGCATAGCACCACAGCGGTTTCAATCTCCTTTTCGCCTACGCTCTTGTCGAGCCAGTCGGCAAGGAAACGTGTCTGTATGTTCTCGGTCGATGCCGCGACAAATGTGATCTTCTTCTCCTCGGACAGGTGGTCGTAGCTCTCGCTTGTCAGTGCGTTGGGATATTGCTTCAGGTTGGCACGCATGAAGAGGCCTGCTTCGTGGGCTCTGTTTGCCACGTAGCTGTTGTCGTAGTCCCAATAGAAGAGTGCTTTCCCCTGCTCCTGCAAAATGCGGAACATGGAATCTTCTACGCGGTTGAGCGCGTTGAAGCCTACAAAGACATATTTCTCGTGGGGGAACTGCAGGTTCTCCCTGTTCTCTATCACATTGCGACAAAGCATGCCGCTGTAGGCCACTGCCTCGTGTCGCAGGGCTTCGCGGAAGTCGTTGTATATGGGCAGCAACACCTCCCATACGGCAAGGAAGCGTTGCTTGATCTCGCTCTTATCCTCCTGCTTGAAATTTATGAAGAACTGCTCTATTGCCTCTCTTTGCTCCTCGTCGAGGGTGTCGGTGGCGTTGCCCATTTCGCGCAGCTCCTTCAGGTTGCCGAACAGCTTTTCCACATCGGCCATGTTCTTGTCTATGTCGTCGAAATCCTTGATGAGCAACTCGCCCCAATAGTAGAAACGGTCGAGGCTCTCCTCGCTATGCGTGTGTTTGCAATATATATTATAGAGCTTGCTCACCAGCAATATGGGGTCGCCCTCGACGCTGTCGCTGTTCTCCTCGAACAGCTCGTTGATGGTCATATACACAGGGCTCCACAGCGGCGCTTCACTCATCTCCTTCAGATATTGGTTGAAGAAGAGCCCTGCTCGCTTGTTGGGGAATACCACTGCAATGTCGGCAAGGCGGTTGCCATATTTTTTATATAAATCCTCGGCTACGTGTTTCAGAAACGGCTTCATATTGTTACACCTCCTCTATGTTATTGTTATATACATACCACAGATATCCCTTGACGTCGGTATATCCCATTTTTTTCAGCAGTAGCATGTAGTTTTTTACCTGTTCGTTATATTCGCTTTTGGCCTTTCCGAATTTGAAATCGACCACTATGGCGCTGTTGCCATCTACCATCACACGGTCGGGGCGGCGTATCTCCTCGTTGCTGCCCGAGCTGTCTATGATGGTACACTCGTTGTACAGCCTGTATTTGCCGCTGAACCAGTCGCTTGCCGTCGGGTGGGACAATGCGCGCTGTATGAGCTTCTCTATATTGGTGCAGTCGTTGTCGGTTGCAATGAGTCCTTCGAGAAGCATTTTCTTCAGTTGGCGCGACAAATCGTTTGCGGTGCGCAGACGCGATAGCAGTTCGTGCAACAGCTCGCCTCGTGCAATGTAGTCGAGTATCTTTTGTTCGCTCTTTTCCTGCGCCAGGAACCGTTTCAAACTGCGCGATTGCTTGAAGCTGAGCTTGTTGTCGTACGACACGAAGCGTTGTCCGCAGCCTGTGGTCTTTGCCGTGTAGGGGTTGTCGTCGCTCCTTTCCGCTTTTGTGCGCGACGGCACCACTTCGCCGTATGTGAAGAGCCCCTCTTCGGCGTTGTATTCGCTGTCGGGTAAATCCAGTTTGCCGAGCCACCCTGGCAGGCGTTTCGACAGGGTGTCGCCCCTGCCACCACCGGCGTCGGAGAAGATAATGAGGTTTTTGCCGGCACGTGTACATGCCACATATAGCAGGTTCAGGTTATCGACAAGCTGGTACAGATATTCGTGGTTGTACTCGGCTCTGTATATGGAGTCGCGCATGCTTTTCTGGAAATCAATGGGCAGCAGGTTAAGCATGTTGAACGGCTCCACGCTTGGTGTGCACCATACAGTGTTCACATGTCCGCCACCGGTGAGCTCCCATGTGCAGAACGGAATGATGACCGTGTGGAACTCCAATCCTTTGGATTTATGGATGCTCAGTATTCGCACTCCGCCGCTTTCTCCCGCTGGAATGGATTTTTCGCTCATTTCTTCGTCCCAATGCTCCAAGAACTCCTCGATGCTTGCCGGTCGCTCTTTCAGGAATGCGGCGGCGTGGTCGAGGAATGAATATATGTAGTCATTCTCCTCCTTCAGGGTGTGTAGCTGCAATATGTTTATCAGTTTCTCCAGCAGTTCGTAAATGGGCTTTTTGCGTAGTTCCTCTCTTTCGTCGGCCAGCCCTTCGGGTGGGGGTGGGCAGGTGCCGGTCAGTTCGGACAGATTGTATTCCTGCCCTTTTATGGCTGTGCTGTAGCATGCTGTAAGGTATGCAAGGTTCACCTTGTCGTCGGGGTTGGAAATGTAGCGCAACGCTGCTACAAGTATGTTAATAACCCTTGAACTAGAGAGCAGATAGGCCTCGTCGGAGGTGATTGCGTATTCGGGAAATTCCTTACCAAACCTTTCGGCAATGGGGGCTATCTCCTTGTTCTTGCGCACCAATATGGTGATGTCCGACGGTGCGACACCCTTCTCTTTCATTAGTGTGCGAAGGCTCTTCATCAGTTCGTCGTATATGCTCTCTTCGAAACTGCTTTCGCCCTTGTTTACCATTTTTACCTCCACGTAGCCCCTCTGTGGCTTCTCGGGCAATATGTCCTGAGCCACATCACTGTAGGCGCGGGTGAGCTCCTCGCCGCTCTCGCCAAGCTCGTCTGTGTAGTCTTTGCTTATGGCAGCGGCGGCGCTTTTGAACAGGCTGTTATTGAATTCGATTATGCCTCTTTCGCTGCGGCGGTTCACCTTCAGCGTGTCGGGCTTGATGCCGTAGCCGGGGAACTCCTTTTCGAGGTTGTTGAGTATGCTCCAATCGCTGTTGCGCCATCGATATATCGATTGCTTTACGTCGCCCACGATAAGGCTTCTGTTGTTGCGCGATATTACATCGTGAAGCAACACCTTGAAATTCTTCCACTGCAATGCCGAGGTGTCCTGGAATTCGTCGATGAATATGTGGTGTATCTCGGTGCCTATTTTTTCGAATATGAACGATGTGTTTCCTGCAATCATCTTGCTCAGCAGGAAGGTGGTCTGTGCCAACATGAAACGGTTTTCGCGGTTGTTCTCTTCCTTCAGCATGCGTGCGATGCTGTTGAGCAGGCGCAGCTGATGAAAGCGTTTCACCGACAGCTTGCAGCTGTTCAGTATGGCAAGGTTCTTTTCGCGTATCTCTTTGGCCTTATCCAATAGCCCCACAATCTCGTTGCGCGCGCTTTGCGACAGTGCCGATGATTTCGATAGCTTATCGGGTGCAGCTTGGCATGTGGTTACGTAGCTATTAGGCTCAATCAGTTCGCCGTTTTTCAGCCTGGTGAAGAAGCCCCACACGCCTTTTGTCGTTTGGAAAAAATCGCGTTCACCGAGCCCGGCGTTCGCTGCTATTTCGAAGAACCTGTTGGCACACGAACTGGCTTCCGCTACTATCTCGTTCTCTATGCCGGATATGGTTTTGCGGTATTCGGTAAGCAGTGTGCCGTTGTTCTCGTCAATCTGTCGGCGCAAATCTTCGCCGCGCTCTTGGTACTCCTCGCTCAAGATGTTCTTGGCGAAGTTCTTTATGGCTTCGCCTATGCGCCAGCTCTTGTTATTGGATAGGTGCTCCTCGATATATTCGACAAGCCATGCCATCTCCTTGGATGTAGGGGTGAGGCGGGTAATGAGCAAATCGACCGCCTCCTCGAGCAGTTTTTCGCTGTCGAGGGTGATGACAACATCGCCGCTCAGCTCCAGTTCGCGAGCAAGGCCGCGCAGTATGGTCTGAAAAAATGCGTCGATGGTCTGTATGCGGAAATGGCTGTAGTCGTTCAGCATCATTTCGAGCGCCGTGCGTGCACGTTGTCTTATCTGCTCGTCGTCAAGGTCGGGATATGCGGCGCGTATCGCGGCAAAATATCCTGCTGACGACTCCAATGAGCGCGATATTCCATATAGCTGGCTCAGTATTCGCTCCTTCATCTCGGCGGTTGCCTTGTTGGTGAATGTTACAGCCAATATATGTCTGTATGCTTTGGGGTTGTTTATGAGCAATTTTATATATTCCACGGCAAGGGTGAATGTCTTACCCGAACCGGCCGATGCCTTATATACTTTAAGCGGTGAACTCATTTGCTTTTCGATGTCTATGGTTTTGAATGTAAAGTTACTCTTAAAAAATGAAAATTGTATCGTTTCTTCGCAAAATATAATGAAAGCAAATTGCTATGGGCAGATTATTCCAAAATTGGCGTATCTTTGCATGTATTACATGAAGACACACTATGCATAGATATATAAGGAATATAATCACTCTCTTTCTCATCATGGTTTCGGTTGCGGCTATGGCCAAGCCGGCCCTGCGTACATTGCGAAGCGTCACCCAATCGGATGGCACTACGCTTACCATCTATTTGACCGGCGACGAACTGTTCCATTACTATTGCACGGCCGACGGCAAGCCTCTCATTCGTGAAGCGAACGGCGATTTTTCATACGCGGTGCTCGATAGCGACGGTCGCCTTGCAAGCAGCAGTGTTCTTGCTCACGACAAGGGCAAACGCACAATGAAAGAGCTGCAGGTGCTGGCTACGAATATGTACAGCAATATGGATGCTTCGCTCAGACGCAAGGCGCTGTCGCGTCGCGAAATGACCACCAAGGGCGCAAGCAGCCAGCCTCTCGATGGCGATATATTCCAGGATGTGAAGCCGGTGGGTACCATAAACGTGCCACTGCTGTTGGTGCAATACAAGGATGTGAAATTTACATTTGGCAAGGAGCTGTTTCAAGAAAACTACAACGGCTCGAATTTTGTGGGGCTGTGTGGCAAGGGCATTGGCAGTGCAAGGGATTATTTCATAGCGCAGTCCGATTCGCTTTTTCAGCCCAACTTCGTGGTTATGGGCATTGTGACGCTCGAGAATAACATGGCCTACTATGGCGCCAACGACAAAAACGGCGATGATGTTCGTGCCGAGGATATGATTATAGAGGGATGCCTTGCGCTTGACGACGCTGTCGATTTCTCCATCTTCGATAATAATGGCGACGGCACGGTGGAATTCATCTATTGCGTGTATGCAGGCTACAGCGAATCGAGTGGTGCGTCCGATAATACCATATGGCCCCATAAATGGGAACTGTCGTCGGCCGGCAAATCGTTGACCGTCGATGGTGTGAAGATAGATGTGTATGCCACAAGCAGCGAACTGGCGTTCAACGAAGCTACGCAGGGCGATGCCGGCCCCCAGCCCGATGGCATCGGTACATTGTGCCACGAATTTTCGCACTGCATAGGCCTTCCCGACCTCTACGATACATCGGGACGCAACTATCCTCTCTTCGGAATGGACTATTGGGATATAATGGACTATGGTTGCTACAATGCCGATGGCTATGTGCCCATAGGTTACAGTGCATATGAGCGCGATTTTATGGGATGGCGCAAATTGCAGGTGCTCACCGATCGTGGCGATTACAGCATGGAGTCTATTACCGACGGCGGCGTGGGATATAAAATAGTAAACGGCGCCAACAGCGACGAATATTACATCCTCGAAAACCGCCAACAGCAGGGCTACGATGCCTATATACCCAACGGTGGTATGCTGGTGCATCATGTCGATTACGATAAGGATTTGTGGCGTGTGAACGAGGTTAATTACAATATGGCCCATCCGCGATATACCATTATCCCCGCCGATAACAAGCTGCTGCCCATTTACCGCGCGAACAGCATCGAAGAATATCATGCCAATTTGCGTGGCGACGTGTGGCCGGGCACTTCGCGCAACAACGAGCTCACCGACAACAGCGAGCCTGCCGCAAAGGTATATACGGGTGGTTATATGGGTAAATCCATCAGGAACATCGAGGAGCACGATGGCGTTATAACCTTCTCGTTCATGAAGGATAAATTGGCGACACCCGTGCTGTTGCCTGCAAGCGCAGTTTCGGCCACAGGGTTCACTGCTAATTGGAACGCGGTGCAGTATGCTTCGACCTACGAGGTGGAATTGAAGCGCGTCGAGAAGGTGGCGATGGGGCAGGGGGTCATCTATACTTTGCTGCAAGAGGATTTTCTCGGTTGCACGCTTGCCAACAGCGACATCACCGACAATGTCGATGACTATACAATAGACAAGGGCTGGGTAGGCATGAACCTGTGGAGCGAAACGGGTGTGTTGCGCATTGGTAGCGCTGCGGAGTATGGCGAGATAGAGAGCCCTACGCTGAAATGTGTCGCCGATGGCGATATCACGCTTACGTTCATGGCCAAGAAGTATCGCGCATCCGATGGTGTAGTGGAGCTTACCGTGCAAGCCGGCTCGCTCGATGGCGAGGCGGTCGATTACGATGTTTTCACCATCGGCAACGATTGGCAGGAGTATAGCTTTACGTTCACTAACGAGGGCGACGAATTTGTTCTTCTGTTCACCACCGAGGAATCTCCCGCATCGTTCCGTGTATGCATCGATGATATTGTAGCGACGCAGGAGAGCACCGAAAAGGAGTGCTTGCTCGGCAGCTACACAACCTCGGCAACCGGTTATACGTTCGAGGCGCTAACGACAGGCCGCTACCGCTATCGCGTAAGGGCGATAGAGAAGGGCATCGACTCGGATTACTCGCTTGTAGGCGAAGTGCAGCTTGGCGATGACACATCGATAGAATCGCCCTGTGCCGATGACGAATATGTGGAAGTGTATTCCCTTTCGGGTGTTTCGGTGTACAAGGGTGCAATGGGTTGCATGCCCGAGCTTACCAAGGGGGTATATGTGCTGCGTTCAAAAAATGTAACCGAAAAGATATATTGTAGGTAATGACCTTAGATGTGTCATTGGCGCACTATCATACAGATGATGAAAATACAAAAGGCCGATTCATTGCGAATCGGCCTTTTATTATATAGGTGGTAGTTGTTATTCCTTTAGCGCCTTTTCGAATGACTCGGGTATGGGCGTTTCGAAGCGCAGATATTTGCCGTTGACAGGGTGGCGGAATGCCAATATGTAGGCATGCAGTCCCATGCGGCGCAGGCTTTCGTCGCTGCTGCCATATTTGAAGTCGCCTACAATGGGGTGTCCCATATCGGACATGTGTACGCGTATCTGGTTTTTGCGTCCTGTTTCCAGGTCGAGCTCTACCAATGAATAGCCGTTGCCGCTGCGCAGCACGTTGTAGTGTGTGACAGCATATTTACCGCCGTTGTCTGTGGGGCTCGAGTGGGTGATGAAACGCTTGTCCTCGGTGAGCCATGAGCGTATGGCGCCCTGCTTCTTATCGAATTCGCCGGTAACCAATGCCACGTAGCGACGGTCGGTCACAAGCTGCTGCCATCCTTCGATGAGCGAACGCTGTGTCATTACATCCTTGGCGTAAATCATTAGTCCCGAGGTGTCGCGGTCGAGGCGGTGTACAAGGTGCGAGGTGCATCGCGAGCCGCCCTTTTCAAGGTAACGGTTCAGCACCATCTGCACTGTCTGCTGGCGGGTGTTGTTGCTCATCGACAACAGGCCGGCGCGCTTGTCTATTACCAACAGGTAGGGGTCTTCGTAAACCACTCCGAGGTCGTTGCTGTGGAATGACATTTTCTGCTTCGAACGGTCGAGCTGTACGGTCTGGCCGGGCTGTACCATTGCAAGCGGGTGGGTGGTTATGGTGTTATCGACCAGCACCAAACGGTTTACGAGATATGCCTTTGCGCGGTTGCGGCTTATTCCGTGCATCGCCTTCATCAGGAACTGTATCAGCTCCATTTTCTCGGTTACTCTGAAGGTGAGCATATTGTTTTTCTGTCCTCTTTTCATTATCGTAATTATTTATCATTCAATGGTATCCCTGCGTGTCAACAGCACTACGTTCTCTACGTGGTGGGTGTGGGGGAACATATCCACGGGCTGAACTGCTGCCACTTTGTACTCCTTGTCGAGCAGTGCAAGGTCGCGTGCCTGTGTGGCGGGGTTGCAGCTTACATATACAATCCTTTTGGGTGCGGCAAATAGTATGGTGTCTATTACGTCGGTGTGCATTCCGGCGCGGGGAGGGTCTGTGATTATTACATCGGGGTGTCCGTGGGCGTCGATGAATTCGCGTGTGAGCACATCCTTCATGTCGCCGGCATAGAACAGCATGTTCTCGTGGCCGTTTATCGATGCGTTTACCTTTGCATCCTCTATGGCCTCGGGTACATACTCGATGCCTACTACGCTCTTGCAGCGGCGTGCTACGAAATTGGCTATTGTACCGGTGCCGGTGTATAGGTCATATACAACCTCGTTGCCGGTGAGGGCTGCGAAGTCGCGTGCAACCTTATATAAATTATATGCCTGTGCGCTGTTGGTCTGGTAGAATGATTTGGGGCCCACCTTGAACTTGAGCTCCTCCATCTCCTCATATATGAAATCTGTTCCTTTGAATGTATGCACTTCAAGGTCGCCAAAGGTGTCGTTGCATTTGTTGTTGATGACGTAGAGCAACGATGTTACTTCGGGGAATGCTTCGGCGCAGAAGTTCATCACCTTCATCAGCTGCTCGTGGTCGGTGTCGTTCTCCACGCGTGCCTGCACGAGCAGCATTACCTCGCCGGTGGTCGATGTGCGAATCATTATATTGCGTAGTACTCCTGTGTGCGAACGAAGATTGTAGAAGGGTATCTCTTCCTTGATGGCAAAATCGCGCAACCCGTTGCGTATTTTGTTGTTAAGAGGCTCCATCAGGTGGCACTCCTCAATGTCGAGCACCTTGTCGAAGGCGTCGGGTATGTGGAAACCCAGTGCGCTCATGTTGTCGTACTGTACATCCTTCTCGACCTCCTCGCGGGTGAGCCATCTCTTGTAGCTGAATGTGAATTCGAGCTTGTTGCGGTAGCATTGTGTCTGCTCCGAACCCAGGATGGGGGTTATTTCGGGTAGCTCCACTTTTCCAATGCGGGTGAGGGCATCGAATACCTGCTGCTGCTTGTATTTCAGCTGGTGCTCGTATGCAAGACATTGCCATTTGCAACCGCCACATACGCCGTAGTGCTTGCAGAAGGGTACGGCTCTCTCCTGTGAGTATTCGTGGAATTTTATAGCCTCGGCCTCGGCATAGCTATGCTTCTTGCGGCGTATTTTCAAATCCACAACGTCGCCGGGAACAACGTAGGGTACAAATACAACAAGGTCGTTTACTCGCGCCAGCGCTTTACCCTCGGCTGCAACGCCTGTTATCTTAATCTGTTCCAATATGGGGAACTCCTTTTTCTTTCTTGCCATCGATGTAAAATTTATATAATGGATTGCGCTCCTGTTCGTTTTTCTGCGCACCACTGTTTGAACCAACAAAGTTACTCATATTTCGCGAAAAACATACTATGTTCTTTATTGAACTTTATATTATGTTATTTTTTCTTCTTCTTGCTTTCGTTATTCCCGAATTTTTTGTAAATTTGCACATTATCGACGCCTTGTGTACAAGCGGGGTGTAGGTGATTTATGGTGTTTATACTGTAAAATTTTTATTATCAATAACATAACTATCAAACTTTAAGATTTATGACTGACAAAAGAGTCTATCTTTTCGGCAACGGTAAAGCCGAAGGTAAGGCAGATATGAAGAATCTGCTCGGTGGTAAAGGTGCCAATCTGGCTGAAATGAACCTGATTGGTGTGCCCGTTCCTCCCGGTTTCACCATTACTACAGACACTTGTAACGATTACTATCGTTTGGGTAAGGCTGAAGTTGTAGAGTTGTTGAAGGACGACGTTCACGCAGCAGTAGCACATGTTGAAACTTTGATGAACTCAAAGTTCGGTGACATTGAGAATCCCTTGTTGGTTTCTGTACGTTCAGGTGCTCGCGCTTCAATGCCCGGTATGATGGATACAATCCTCAACCTCGGTTTGAACGACGAAGTAGTTGAGGGTATGGTACGCAAGACAGGTAACGCACGTTTTGCTTGGGACTCATACCGTCGTTTCGTACAGATGTACGGTGACGTAGTATTGGGCATGAAGCCTGTTAACAAAGAGGACATCGATCCGTTCGAGGCTATCATCGAGGAGGTGAAGGAGTCTAAGGGCGTTAAGCTCGACAACGAGCTCGAAGTTGAGGACTTGAAGGAGCTCGTTAAGAAGTTCAAGGCTGCCGTTAAGGAGCAGACCGGTAAGGACTTCCCCACCGACGCTTACGAGCAGCTTTGGGGCGCTATCTGTGCTGTGTTCGACAGCTGGATGAACGAGCGTGCTATCCTCTATCGTAAGATGGAAGGTATCCCTGCTGAGTGGGGTACAGCTGTAAACGTACAGGCAATGGTATTCGGTAACATGGGCGAGACATCGGCTACCGGTGTATGCTTCTCTCGTGACGCAGGTAACGGTGAAAACCTTTTCAACGGTGAGTACCTTATCAACGCTCAGGGTGAGGACGTAGTAGCAGGTATCCGTACACCCCAGCAGATTACCAAAATCGGTTCACAGCGTTGGGCTGAGCGTGCTAACATCAGCGAGGAGGAGCGTATTGCTAAGTATCCTTCAATGGAAGAGGCTATGCCCGAGATATACAAAGAGCTCGACGCTCTCCAGAACAAGCTCGAGAACCACTACCGCGATATGCAGGATATGGAGTTCACCGTACAGGAAGGTAAGCTCTGGTTCCTCCAGACACGTAACGGTAAGCGTACTGGTTCGGCTATGGTTAAGATCGCTATCGACCTCCTCCACGAGGGCCTTATCGACGAGAAGACAGCTATCCAGCGTTGCGAGCCCAATAAGCTCGACGAGCTTCTCCACCCCGTATTCGACAAGGCTGCTCTCAAGAGCGCTAAGGTGTTGACACGTGGTCTTCCCGCATCTCCCGGTGCTGCTACAGGTCAGATTGTGTTCTTCGCTGACGATGCAGCTAAATGGGCTGAGGATGGCAAGAACGTAATCATGGTTCGTATCGAGACATCTCCCGAGGACCTCGCAGGTATGGCTGTTGCTCAGGGTATCTTGACAGCACGTGGTGGTATGACTTCACACGCTGCCGTTGTTGCTCGTGGTATGGGTAAATGCTGCGTATCAGGTGCAGGTGCATTGAATATCGACTATAAGAACCGCACTGTTGAGGTTGACGGTATCGTATTGAAAGAGGGTGACTTCATCTCTTTGAACGGTACAACCGGTGAGATCTACAACGGTCAGGTTGAGACAAAGGCTGCTGAGCTTTCAGGCGACTTCGCCGAGTTGATGGCTCTCTGCGAGAAATATACTAAGCTCGTTGTACGTACCAACGCTGATACTCCCCACGATGCACAGGTTGCTCGCGACTTCGGTGCAGTAGGTATCGGTCTTTGCCGTACAGAGCACATGTTCTTCGAGGCTGAGAAGATTGTTGCTATGCGTGAGATGATCCTTTCTAAGGACGCTGAAGGTCGCAAGGCTGCTCTCGCTAAGCTGTTGCCCTACCAGAAGGCTGACTTCTATGGTATCTTCAAGGCAATGGACGGCTGTCCCGTTAACGTACGTCTTCTCGATCCCCCCTTGCACGAGTTCGTTCCCCACGATCAGAAGGGTCAGGAGGAGATGGCTGAGGCTATGGGCGTAACTGTTGAGTACATCAAGCAGCGCGTTGAGAGCCTTTGCGAGGCTAACCCCATGCTTGGTCACCGTGGTTGCCGCTTGGGTAACACATATCCCGAGATCACTGAGATGCAGACACGCGCTATCATCGGTGCTGCTGTTCAGTTGAAGAAGGAGGGTTACAACCCCATCCCCGAGATCATGGTTCCCCTCACCGGTATCCTCTACGAGTTCGAGGCACAGGAGAAGGTTATCCGCGAAACAGCTGCTGCTATCTTCGCTGAGGAAGGCGTAAGCGTTGATTTCCAGGTAGGTACAATGATTGAGATTCCTCGTGCTGCTCTTACAGCTAACCGCATCGCAAGCCGCGCCGAGTACTTCTCATTCGGTACAAACGACTTGACACAGATGACATTCGGTTACTCACGTGACGACATCGCTAGCTTCCTCCCCGTTTACTTGGAGAAGAAGATCTTGAAGGTTGACCCCTTCCAGGTACTCGACCAGAACGGTGTAGGTCAGCTCGTTGAGATGGCTGTTGAGCGTGGTCGTGCAGTACGTCCTGCACTCAAGTGCGGTATCTGTGGTGAGCACGGTGGTGAGCCTTCATCAGTTAAGTTCTGCCACAAGGTTGGTCTTAACTATGTTTCTTGTTCTCCCTTCCGCGTGCCTATCGCACGTTTGGCTGCGGCTCAGGCTGCTGTGGAGGAATAAACCTCTGAATGCTGATAATTAGTGAAATACGAGGCAAGGACTTGGAAAGCAGGTCCTTGCCTCGGTTCTTTTTACTCATACTCTGCATGTTATATATGCAGAATACGTAGTTAAAATGCCCTAATTTGTTGACTAAAATTTCAGGCCATGTTGACCAAACAAAATAAGCTGGTATCTGTAAAAACGAATATAATACCTATTTGTTGACCAGATTCTCAGTTGTTGTTGACCAGATTTTTAGACAAAGTTGACTAGAAAATTTTTGCTTACACATGTTTCTAATTGCTGATAAACAAATTTAAAAAAGTATTTAATCACTAATTAATTTATTATGGCAACGCTTAAACCTACAGTGAAATCAAAATTAAAGACAGGAATGTACATTGTTTACATTCGAGTAGTGCACAATAGACAAAGTTCTTTTATAAGAACTGCATGGATGGTAAATGATAAAGGATTAAAAGGTAAAGACATAATAGATCCTTTTGTTATTCAACAAACGTCAAATCTGATATCATGTTATTATAATAAATTGAACCAACTTGATAGTTCAAACTGGACGGTTTCAGAAGTTGTAACTTATCTTACTACATCTAAAGAAAATTTATCATTTTCAGATTATGCAAGGGAACATATTGTAAAATTAATTAAAAGAGGACAAGAACGCACATCACGTAATTACAAATGGGCGCTGAATCACATGGAAAGATTTGCACATACAGACAACATATTGTTTTCTAATTTAACATCAGCATTTCTTAACCGTTGGATAAATTCACTTTCAGGAACTAATCGTTGTAAGGAACAATACCCTGTTTGCATAAGAGAGGTATATAAGGCAGCAATAAAAGATTTTAATGACGAGGAAAAAGGTATTTCCATACTAAAGAATCCGTGGTGTAACGTTACTATTCCAAGAAGTGATATTCCTGAGAAACGTGCTATCCCTGCAAGTATGATACGTAAATTTTTCAATGTTCTTCCAGATAGAAGTAGGTTTACAAATCCATTGATGGAGGTTGGGCAAGATGTTGCTTTAATATCGTTTTGTTTGTGTGGTTTGAATGCAGTAGATATTTTTAATGCAAAGAAAAATCAGTATGTAGATGGAATCTTCAGTTACGAGCGCCAGAAGACAAGAAAGACTCGTGCTGATAAGGGTTATTTTGAGATACGTGTTCCAGAGTTCTTAAAACCAACATTCGAGAAATATCTTTCAAATAATATTGATTCACCATGGCTTTTTAATTTCCATGATCGATTGTCAACTTCTGACTCTTTCTGTGCAAATGTAAATATTGGTATTAAAAAGATTTGGGAAAAAGTTGATCCGAATTATAAAGCATCGTTATATGCGTTTCGCCATAGTTGGGCCACAATTGCCCAAAATGAATGTGGTGCAACAATGAATGAGGTTGACTTTGGTCTCAACCATTCTACTAATAAGATGGCTAAAATATATGTAAAAGTTGATTATAGTCCTGCTTGGATTCTGAATGAAAAAGTCATTAATTTTGTTTTCTTTACTGATAACGAATCCAAGTACATAGAGAAAGAATATATGGCATTTGAGAAAATATCTAAATATAATAATGTACGAGCTGAAGCATTTGTTATGGGTAAAAAAGTTTGCAGTATTGAAGACAGCGGTTTTTCAAACGTAGATCAGATAATTGACAAGCTCATTGCCATGTTACCTAAGAATATAAGAAATATTAGAGTGCAATTTAAAATAACTAATATTGACAAAAACCTCGTTCAGATGTATCAACGTTTGGTTCATTAGTATTAATTTCAACAGAGAAAGTAAAATAATGCTGACTAAAAAGTAACCTTTACTTAGCAAGAATTGAGGCATTTGGATTCGCGCTCCCCAAAAAGAGTTCGAGCAAATCAACCTCAATTTAGTAAATTTTAACTTTTTAGTCAGTATTATTAAGGTGTAGATTTTTTATTACAAAAGATAGTTTTGCTGAATCCTTGCTAATTTCTGCAGATCAACAAGGCTATACCGTTTCTTGCCAGGTGACACTCTTACAGGATGTAGTTTGCCGTTTTTAATCCACCTTTCAACGTCAGCTCTTCCAAATAGTCGATAAGCCTGTGACTGGCTTATCTCAAGCTTTCCTTTCTCAATTTGATGGATTCTTAATGCAACTTTTGTTGCAAGGAAGTCTACGAATTGTTCAAATGTAACAGTTTGGTCTGTGAATTGAAGTACAGATTTATCGTCCATATTTATTGTTGTTAATTGTGTTATTTAATAGGGAAAGTTACCTCTATGCATGAATACATCCACAAAGGTAATTTCTTGTATTTATTAGCATGTAAATAACGTATATATAGAAACTTATATATCGTCATTATATAGTTCTCAAATTTATATTAAGTTGTAAATTTTACATGCATTCTTTAAGTCTTTTAACAAAACTTTTGCATGTGTATTCAAAACCAACTTCGTAATCCTTTTGATCAGAACTCTTCTTCTTGCAAAGTTTTGATTTTTTTGCTTGTGAAAGGCTGCAGCGCATTTGACTTGCGCGTAGAGCCTCGTTGTTTGTGGACGATGCTATAAGTTTGTTTCTCTCTATAATCATTTGCCACCGAAAAGGTAAAAGACCATAATCACGAAGAGCTCCAAAGAACAAGGCGACATTTCTGTTGTTATTTGCTTGAAGTGGTTTTTCAAGCCTGCATTCAAACATATTTTTGATGATTTCCTCAGTAGTTTCTGCTCTAAATAAACTAGTTGCTGTTACAAATTCATATATATGCATGATTTGCTTATCAGAGAAATGTGCTAGATAATCCTTTAGTGGTTCTATATTTTGACCAGAGTTGAACAGACTGAACATCTGTTGATAATCTGTCTCTTCAAATATATCGTTTGAGAAGAATTCTTCAACTAGATCACGGCGTTCTTCTAATAGTTCTCTGATTGTACAGACATGCAGAACGTGCGTTCTCATATTTACTTCATTCATACCATATGCTGGAAGATGGTAGTAAACAAAATCATTCACATAGCGATGATATGATTTCTCGCCATTTTTGATTTCTGATTTGTACTGCTCGAAAGCTGTACGACACAGTTGCCATAGTTCATTTTCAGGCAACTCTTTCTCTGTTTTCTTGGTGCAGCTTATACAGCATGGACACAAAAAGAGAGAGAACATTGTTGTTCTTTGATTGCATAATTTTCTTTTTCGTTAATAAAACATTATTAAATAATTGAATATATTATATACATGAGTTTCTCATATTCATAATTATTTTATCATTTACTGAACTCATATTTTAATTTTTTGATTAAAAAATACACCTAAATAATAGTATTTATTTTGTGGAATCTATAATATGTTTTTAAATTTTAGTAAAAAACAAATATTAAAGATATGTTTTGAGATGCTGTAAAAAAATAAAAACACAAACAATGCGAAGCATATGAAATAAATTTAACTATATAATTACTAAACATTTGTTCGTATCTATCAGCAATTAGACATATGATAACACTCATCCTCTACCTTTGCAATAGAATAGATTTAGGCATTGATAGATCATACCTTACAGATTCATGTCTTATTGGCCTCCTAGACATATGCATTATTTCTATAAAAAATATCAAAAGTAAAATAAGTAAAAATGGTTGAAATAATAGATAAGCAAGAAAAATAAGTGACATGGAAAAGATTAAAGAAAAAGAACAACGAGTGAAGAATCATGAGCATGAACTTTCAAAGATTCTCAACGATGCACTCATAAAGGCCACAGATACTTATTCGCTTCCTCCACAAATAATCTGGATAGATAAATCCACTATTGCCACATTCGGAAACTTCAGTGCATCGACAGGTAAGGCCAAAAGCAAGAAAACGTTCAACCTGACCGCTCTTGTAGCAGCATCGTTGGCAAATAAACAGGTGCTCCAATACCGCGCAAAACTTCCAGAGGGCAAAAGAAGAATCCTTTATGTAGACACGGAACAAAGTCGTTACCATTGCCGCAATGTGCTTGATCGTATTCTCAGACTAGCAGGACTTCCGTCAACGGTTGACAACGAGAACCTGGATTTCATCGGATTGAGGGAGTACAGTCCAAGTCTGCGCATTAAAATCATCGACTATGCGCTCAGCCACAACAAAGGCTACGGGCTTGTCATCATCGACGGTATCAGAGATTTGATGCTTGACATCAACAATGCAGGCGAATCCGTAGAGGTGATAAACAAACTGATGCAATGGTCAAGCATTTATGACCTCCACATCCATTGTGTATTGCACTTGAACAAGGGGGATGACAACGTGCGTGGACATATTGGAACGGAACTGAACAACAAAGCGGAAACTGTACTTGTCATCAGCAAGAGCAGTCAGGACAACAACATCAGCGAAGTCCGCTCCATGCACATCCGTGACAAGGAGTTTTCCCCCTTTGCTTTCCGCATTGATGAGAATGGTCTGCCTATTGAGGTCAGTGATTATTCTTTTGACCAACATACGCCCAAGAAAATCAAAAACAGCTATACCGACCTGACAGAGGCACAACATCGTACAGCATTGGAACATGCCTTTGCCGGTAAGCCAATCAAGGGGTTCGACAATGTGATAGAAGCACTTATCAATGGTTATGCTGCCATTGGGTTTGAGAGGAAACGTAGCATCACCATCCAATTGCTACAGTATCTACAGGAAGAACTTAAACTGATAGTAAAGCAAGGTAAATGCTATCATTTCACTACAGTCCCTTTGGAAAAAGGACTTTTTGAGAACGAAGATTAGGTATTTGTTTTTAGTTCAAAAAAAGGTTTAGTTTAGTCCAGCCTATATATAATATAAACGAATAAACTGTTTTTCACATGAATATAGACCAAGCAAAAGAAATCAACCTGAAGGACTTTCTTGAACAACTAGGATACAAACCTATGCGCATCAAACACAACAGTGCCTGGTATCTCTCGCCTTTCAGGGATGAGAACATCGCATCGTTCAAACTCAACATCAAGAGGAACGAATGGTTCGATTATGGAAGTAACGAAGGAGGCGGCATCATCAAATTGGGCAAGCTGCTATACAACACCAACAATATCTCGGAAGTCCTTCGCCGTATAGCAGTCAAGGCTCCGGCATGTACAAGAGTCACGCTTACCGACAGGTCATCACAAAGGGAGACCGTTCCATACAACAGAGTCGAAATAATCCCGTTGTCAAGCAATGCCTTGTTGTCCTACCTCATTTCAAGAAGTATTGATTTTCATACCGCCAGAAACGAGTGCGTGGAAATCCATTATGTTCTCTACAACAAGCCTTATTATTCCATCGGCTTTGCTAATATCTCCGGTGGCTATGAAATACGCAATCCCTACTTCAAAGGATGTATGGGTGAAAAGAACATATCCCGAATAGCCGGGAGCACAGACGGATGGCAGAAAGCCTGTTGCATCTTCGAGGGATTTATGGACTATCTTTCCTATCTGACTCTGTTGAAGAGAAACTGCTTTCACATCTGCATTCGTTACCCTACAGACTATATCATCCTCAACTCAGTGAACAACATCAAGAAGGTGCAGTCCATTCTAGACGAATATGACCATATTCACTGTTATCTCGACAACGACCGTGCAGGAAAAGTGGCAACAGAATACATCATTGGCATCCAACAAACAAAAGCCGTAGATGAGTCATACCGGTATAACGATTGTAAGGATTTGAATGATTATTTGCGGGGAAAACGGTTGCTGAAATAGCACTTTCATTGATTTAAAGTAAAAAATGACCCAGAGATTCAAATAAAAACAGCGCGAAAATACTACAGTTAGCAACATTTGTAGTACTTCCGCGCTGTTATAGAAGATATAAAAAGACGGGTTTCATCTCAAAGAGACAAAACCCGATTTAAATTCTTTTTTAAAGTGCAAATCGGAGCGACGGGGGCTACCGTGTACACTGCTTGTATTTCTATGCTACAAAGTTAGGTATTTTTATTGGCGTTAGCAAGCATACGAATAAGTTTTTTATGAATTTTTCTAATTTCACTCTGTATCTTATCTGGAAGTTTAGTTTTTTTAACAATTTCAGGTACTTTAATACCCGTTTTTGATTCTATTAGCGGTTCTAATGACGGACACTTTTTGTAAAGTGTCCGTGCAGCCTTAATTAGGTCACGTTCTAATTCATCACATCTATTAGATGATACTGTTTTTAATAAAAACTTAATGACTTCAAGAGCTACTCCTAAATTGTGACGTGTTTTTCCTGTGAATCTGCCAGCAGGACCGTTATTAACAGAAGTATATAGGTTAAAGTCGAAAAGTACATTTCCGTGAGCACAAGCATTTCGCACTAGTCTTACGGCTTCGATATAATCAAAAAAAACATTTGTTTGTGTTACACCGTAACGTTGACTCACCAATCGTCTATCATCATTTAGTAAAAGGCTATTATACAATGTGGTGAGATTGCCAAATACCATAAATTCCATTGTTTTCCATGCAGGTGCATAGACATCGGTTGGATAACGGCGATGATGGCGCTTTATTACCTCCTTGTCCTTGATGGTCTTATAAACCTTGTTTGGAAAATCTGTAATGAAAGAGGTTGAAACCACTGCCTGGTCAACAAACCATTCAGAATTATTTTTGTATTTGTTGGACAGTTCATATATCATTGTAGTCCGAATGGAAACTTCAATGCGCGACAAGTAGCGATTCAAAATGTTTCGCAAATCAAAGTCAAAATAATAAAGGGCGACAGCATCCTCTATCCGTGTAGTTGCATTCACTCTGTGACGTCGCTTTTTACCGAGTTCCGGGTAGGTTACCTCGAAAGGGTGCAAATAAAAGCCCAATCGGTAATACCCTATATCAAGAAGATACTCCTCGGCCTTTTTTGTATCAGCAATAACTACGCCCCTGTTAATCATCTTACTTATTTGTTCTGCCACTGTTGTGGCTTTCTTCGTTTTCTTTGCCATTGATTTTAAACTTAATCTTAACGGATGCAAAATTACAACTTTTTATCGGGAATCCGCTATCTCTTAGCAAAAGAGTTGATAGACTTTACATTAATAGTCTGTTTGTCCTATAGCATGAACGATATATAACAATTATCTCGACTTAAAAAACAACATATTATTACCTTCTTTTTGAATAGAATCATTTTGGGGTTATCTTTTGTATAATACATCAACTGAAACACAGAAAACTTCTTTTTTGAGTATGAAATAAGAGTATGATTTATCGCCTATTTATAAATGCGGTTAAATTCATACTGTTTTATTGCGGATTATTTTCTCATACACGATTTTCATTATTCCTTTGCTGCGAAATCAAAATCAAGCAACACCAAAAACAGATTTAATTATGAGTCCATTCGCAATTTTCGCCATCGTGCTTACAATAGGCTATGTCTTCTATTTTGGCATTGTCATAGCCCATGACCTTTATGGAAAGAAAGGTCAGGAAAACACCAATGAGGAACACTTTGATGTCTCCTCGATGCAGGACACTGAGGAATCCACTCAGGTAGATGAAGACGGTGACAGTTTTCGCATAGGCAATGAAAGCACGTCTGAAAATAGTCCGAATAAAGAGATAAATAATACTGACAACAATCAGACTGCAACTGATAACCCGCCTGAGGAAGAACCGCAAGAGTCCATAGCGGCAAAGAAGATTGCCCATCTGGAAGAAAACATGGAAGAGACAATGCCCGGCAGTTCATACGCCATGGGTAGTTCCGAACTCCACAAGGCTCTCCTCAGCGGTGAGGTGTCCAAAGCTAACGGTATAGAAATCAAGAAAGTGATTGTAAAAGACAAGATGTAGGGTAATTCATATATGGTAAAAAGATTGTGTCTATTCGGATTGTATTCTCTTGCCTGTATGTCCGCATCGGCCAAATGTGGCGGTGTGGACTACAGCTGGGGTGCCGATGCCCTTGCCCTCATGCACGACTATGTGGTGACCCTCATGCTCTATGTGCTCTACCTCATTTACTCCATAGCCGCCATCGTGGTCATCTACGCCAGTCTGCAAATCTACATCAAGATGAACCTCCGTGAGGAAGGTATCATCAAGGAACTCATGATGCTGGTCGGTGCCATCCTTTTCATCATCGGTGCCTCCATCGTCTTCCCGGCCTTCTTCGGCTATCAGACATAGCAACATAAAGACTCAACTGCAGAAGAGTATCATTTGACTAACTAAAAAATTCATTAAAATGCTGAAAAAAGTAAAGAACTATTTGAGACGCCTTGCGTCCAGCGAGCGTATGAAGATGCTCGCTTTCATGCTGTTGGTTGGAACCACAGCAACTTTTGCACAGAGTGCTGCCGGTGACTATACACAAGGTACAGCTGCCCTCACCACTGTAACGGAAGAAATAGCCAAGTACGTTCCGTATGTTGTGAAACTTTGTTATGCCATTGCCGGTGTAGTTGCCGTAGTCGGTGCAATCAGTGTGTATATCAAGATGAACAACGAGGAACAGGATGTCAAGAAGTCTATCATGATGATTGTCGGAGCCTGTATCTTCCTTGTGGCAGCAGCCCAGGCATTGCCGTTGTTCTTCGGTGTCGGAGGTAACTGATAACCGATGGCAACGGAGAAACGACAAGAAGACCGCTATGCTGAATACCCACTGTTCAAAGGGCTTCAGAAGCCACTTGAGTTCATGGGTATTCAGGGGCGGTACATCTATTGGGCGGCAGGTGCTGTTGGTGGAGCCATTGTCGGTTTCATCCTTGCTTACTGTCTGATAGGTTTTCTTGCTGGCCTGATTACGCTTGTTGTCACCCTCGGCGGCGGTGCAGCCTTAGTTTTCCTCAAGCAAAGGAAAGGGCTTCACACCAAGAAGGAAGACAAGGGCGTGTTCATCTATGCGTATTCAAAGAAAATGTAAAACCATGTCTATCTGAAAGAAGATCACATGAACATCGTCAGAAAACAAAACAAGTGAACCGGCAGGCTCAGTTCTCAGGCATCAACGGCATACAACCGCTGATTCCGTGAGGGCCGGGCCTGTCATATAAAGAACCGTTATGCAAAATATCTATCTACTACTTGTCATCCTCCTGATGGGCATTTCCTGTAAGGAGCAGAAAACTAAAGAACAACCGCTGGCAGCCCAGGAGACAGCCGTCAAGGTACGCGACCATTGGAAAGAGGCGGAAAAGCCTATTCACATAGAAGTGGAAGGACTTCCCTCAAACAGTTCGTTCCAATCCGAAACATTCTCAGTATGTACGGACATGACTGGCAACAGTGTTCCATGCCGTATAAAGGGAAACAGATTGCAGGCTGATGGAAAAGGAGTTTCCAGTGAAGACACCACCGTCTCTGTCCGTCTTTGTTTTCCCTACCGTAAAGACCTTTCATCCGAAGACACGTTGCATCTGAAGCAACCTTTCGGTGAACGACTTTACGGCATTGAGCAGTCTCGCACCATCGGGGAATACATTCGCGTAGGTATGAAACTGCATAGTTCACTTTCCATGCTCCGAATCAACATCGAAAGTGACCACCTTTCCGACATGTTGGATGAACTCTGGATTTATGGCGAAAGTCTTATCTCCGAAGCAGACTACCTGCCCTATCATGGCAAATGGTTGAACAGAAAAGAAAACGGCATCCAGACAACGGAATCAGACGATTGTCTGCTGAACAACGGACGCAGCCATGATTTCCATCTTGTGCCAACGGGAAAGCAGACTCCCATCACACTCTTTGCCAAGGTAAACAAACGTGACCATGCCTTGAAGACCACCTTACCGCCACTACAGGCAGGAAGTCTGATACAGCTGAACCTCAAAGTCGGCAAAGGCGGTCAGCTACACGTAGAAAGCAGTTGGGTGGAATCCGAACGAACCTTATCCGTTCCGTTCACGGCAAAAGCTGATAGCGTAAGAATAGGCTGTTATTTACAATATGACGGAACTATCAGTATGAAGAAAGACAGCCTTTCCATTGGTGTAGTCATAGAAACTAACGGCAGACATGGCAAGGCAGTGGCTTTAGATGATGTAGAAGGGATATATACATTCGGAAAAAGAACCTTGTCAAGCGGCAAAGTTTTCCCGACAATTGACGGCAAACTTACAGAAGGTATTGTAAATTCTACACACGAAAATGCGGCAGATACAGATGAGAGAATCATTTTCAAACCCGAAATGCCATATCCTGACAATTGCGCATTGGGACATACCAATGGAGAGATATTGACGGAGAGACTTGTCGGACATTCCGATAACAATAGTCTGGCAGATGCTGTCAGACAGGCACACACGGGACTGTTCAAACCATCCAAACAGATGCTTTCTGTCCTGTCACGCCATAAGGGAAGCTACATCCCCTCACTTGGTGAAATGGTTCATTTGTTTTATCTGTTACAGCCTTACAGCGAAATAAAGATGACCGACAGTCTGATTCCATTGCAGGGAGAATACCTTACCTCCAGTGAATCTTCCGGAAACTCCTTCTATATGATGGATATGCAGGAAGGCATCATCAACGGAAGTGCTTCCAAATCCTATTCCAGAGGTCGTATCAGGCTGTTTTATCTGTTCTGATGACAAAACTAATCTTATAACCCCATAAAATTGCAAGATGACGTTATATGTAATACTCTTTTTCATCGCCTTACTGATTGGAATGGCCATATCGGTTGCAGCATTCGGCACAGGAGGAAAGCGGAAGAAAATCTTTCAGGACATCTATTTCTCCGTGGAAGATACCGACGGTGTGGGTGTCCTCTATACCAAGACTGGCGAATACTCAGCCATTCTGAAGATGGACAACCCTGTACAGAAGTATTCTGCCAATGCCGACAGCTATTATGAGTTCTCCCATCTGTTCAATGCCATAGCGCAGACATTGGGCGAAGGATATGCCCTGCACAAGCAGGACATCTTTACCCGTAAGCGTTTTGACGTGGAGGATTCAGCTAATCGTGAGTTCCTGTCATCAGCCTATTTCGGATATTTCAAAGGTCGCCACTATACGGACAGCGTTACTTATCTGACTGTAACACAGGAATCCAAAGGAAGCCGTCTGTTCTCCTTTGACAACAAGAAATGGAGAGATTTCCTTGTCAAGATACGCAAGGTACAGGACCAGTTGAAGGATGCAGGTATCAGTGTCCGTTTCCTCACCAAAGAGGAAGCCACTGATTATGTTGACCACTATTTTGCGGTGAACTTCCGTGACAAGACCATATCCATGAGCAACTTCAAGGTCGATGAAGAATGTATCGGCATGGGAAACAAGAAGTGCAAGGTCTATTCGCTTGTGGATGTGGATTGTGCCAATTTGCCAGGACTTGTCCGTCCTTTCACGAACATTGAGGTGAACAATACCAGTATGCCTGTTGACCTGCTCTCACTGATAGACAGCATACCGGCTGCTGAGACTGTCATCTACAATCAGATGATATTCATGCCGAACCAGAAACGGGAAATGTCCCTATTGGAGAAAAAGAAGAACCGTCATTCTTCCATACCTAACCCATCCAACCAAATGGCTGTGGAGGACATCAAGCGTGTGCAGGAAGTCATTGCCCGTGAAAGCAAGCAGTTGGTCTATACGCACTACAACCTGATTGTGTGCTGTGATAAGGATACCGACCTTCAGAAACCAACCAACTATCTGGAGAACAGCTTCGGCAGAATGGGTATCCACATATCCAAACGTGCCTACAACCAGCTTGAACTGTTTGTCAACTCATTCCCAGGAAACTGCTACGGCATGAATCCCGAATATGACCGTTTCCTCACGTTGAGCGATGCCGCCACTTGTTTGATGTACAAGGAGCGCATCCAGCACAGTGAAGAGACACCACTGAAAATCTACTATACAGATCGTCAGGGCGTGCCTGTAGCCATAGACATCAGCGGTAAGGAAGGCAAGAACAAGATTACGGACAACAGCAATTTCTTCTGCCTTGGTCCATCTGGTAGCGGAAAGAGTTTTCACATGAACTCTGTTGTCAGACAACTGCATGAACAGCATACGGATGTGGTCATGGTAGATACAGGTAACTCCTATGAAGGACTTTGTGAATACCTCGGCGGCAAGTACATCAGTTATACGGAAGAACGCCCCATCACCATGAATCCGTTCCGTATCAATAAGGAAGAGTTGAACGTGGAAAAGGTCGGGTTCCTGAAGAACCTGATACTGCTCATTTGGAAAGGCTCACAGGGAACTGTCACCAAGACGGAGGAAAGACTGATTGAACAGGTCATCACCGAATATTATGATGTCTTCTTCAACGGCTTCAACGGCTTCACTCCTCCACAGCGTGAGGACTTGCGTAAGAGTCTGACCATCGATGACCGTAACAACAAGGATAAAGCGAATGAGTCACAGAGTGAGAAAGCTATGCGCATTGAAAAGGAAATAGATGAGATTGAACGAAGACGCAAAGAACTGAAAGTAGAAACGCTCTCGTTCAACAGTTTCTATGAATATGCCATGCAACGTGTTCCTGACATCTGTCACGAGAACCATATAACCAATATTGACTATTCGACCTTCCGATATATGATGAAGGACTTCTACAGAGGCGGCAACCATGACAAGACACTCAATGAGGACTTGGACAGCAGCCTCTTTGACGAGACCTTCATTGTATTTGAAATTGACTCCATCAAGGATGATCCCTTGCTGTTCCCGTTGGTCACCCTCATCATCATGGACGTGTTCCTGCAAAAGATGCGCATCAAGAAGAACCGTAAAGTGCTGGTCATTGAAGAGGCGTGGAAAGCCATCGCTTCACCGTTGATGGCAGAATATATCAAGTACCTCTACAAGACAGCCCGTAAATTTTGGGCATCTGTCGGTGTCGTGACACAGGAGATACAGGACATCATCGGCAGTGAAATCGTCAAGGAGGCCATCATCAACAATTCTGATGTGGTAATGCTGCTTGACCAGAGCAAGTTCCGTGAACGCTTTGACGGAATCAAAAGCATTCTTGGCTTGACGGATGTGGACTGCAAGAAGATATTTACCGTGAACCGTCTGGAGAATAAGGAAGGACGCAGTTTCTTCCGTGAAGTATTCATCCGCCGTGGTCAGGTCAGCGGAGTCTATGGTGTGGAAGAGCCGAGGGAATGCTATATGACCTATACAACGGAACGTGCTGAAAAGGAAGCCCTCAAACTATATAAGTCAGAATTGGGATGTAACCATCAACAGGCTATCGAAGCCTATTGTCGTGACTGGAAACTGTCGGGTATCGACAAGTCATTGCCGTTTGCCCAAAAGGTCAATCAGACCGGACATGTACTCAATTTAAAATCCAAAAATTAAAGCCATATTCAAAATATTCAGATGAAAAGAATCCTACTCATATTTTCGGTTATCTGTTCTGTCCTGGTTACAGCCAAGGCACAGGTCAGTGTGAACTACGACCAGAAGACGGTCGCAGCCATGGCCGGTGCATACGCCACTGAGACAGCCGCTGAAGCCTATTACGATGAGCAGGTGAAAGCCATATTGAAACATTACAATGCGGCAGAAGTGGCAGCGGCAGGAATTTTTACGTCAAAGTTCCTTGACCGTAAGGCTCTGACGGAATTGGGGATATGGAGCAGCAGTACCGAAAACTACTACTATCGCCGCATCTACAACCTTGTCAGTGCCAAGATAATGCCAAAAATTTGGACGGTAGCGGGCCTTATGCTTGAAAGTCCGCATACCGCACTCTATTGGGGCAGTTACCTGATGAAGATCTGCACAGAAGTGAAAAGCCTCTGTATGCAGTTCGAGTCCGTTGTTACCAATGGAAGGCTGTCGTTTGCGGACATCGCTTTCCTTGAAATGAATCCGTCCATCGCTCCGCTTTTCAGATTGTCGGAATCAGGAGGCATTGACTGGGAAACACTGATTGATGACCTTACGGACATACCGAACAACTTCACCAAGGAGAATCTGATGGCAGACATCGACAACCTGTATAATATGGGGGTCGGACTGGCTACGGCAGGAACGGAGAATTTCATGAACACACTGATGGGCGGCAGCAGTTTCAACGAACTGTTCCAAGGAAATACAACAGCCATCATCAATACCGTTGAAGGTACCTATCATCTGTATGAGCAACTTGACCGTTCTGTCGGCAACACACTCCTGCATATGATTGGCGGTAAGGAAAACGTGGCCGGACTGTTTGACGTGTCAAACTATAATCTCACCCCATGGGTGACAGACTATCTCAATGAGACGATGGGAAGGTATTATACCCAACGATGGTACATCGCCAGACGTGACCAAGGTTCGGAAGTACTCTGCGACTATTATCCTCCGACAGATGACAACAGCGTCATCAATGGCGGTGAATGGACACGTTTCAATACTTCCGATCCGAGTTTTTATCCCAACTCGTCACAAACAGAGCAGATTCTCTGTAATTCGGAGAACTATGCCGGATGGTCACGGGAAAAGGTCAACCAACTGAACAGGCAGAATGATGGCTATACCTATAATATCAGCTACTCACGCTATGCCTATGTCATCAGCAAGAAGAACAAGCAGGTCAAGAAATCATATGCCTATTCCATCCGTGTAACCAAGAGCTGGAACCATGTGGAAGAGGTCTATGAAGATGTCTTCGATTCCTATTCCATGGACTTGAACACCTTCAAGAGTGTATTGCAAGCACGACTGACGGAGTTCAACGACAACGAAGACGGCTATGTCTATTATATCGGCAGTGATTCCAAACAGTACTACCAGTCAACGGATGAAACCAAACTGAAGGGATGTGAAAGTGTCATTGTCAGTGTGACATGCAGCGACGGTGTAACACTTATTAGCGGTTCTACACAATACAAATGCCGTACATGTGGAGGCATTCTGAATGCCCACTCAAAGGAATGTGTCATGCGTACAACCCTGACTGAAAACGAGCTTGACCTCTCGGAACTGGATGAGTTGGAACTGGAATACAAACAGCAGATAGCCCTTCTGCAAAGTCAGATACAGCAGTTGGAAGAGACAAATGCCTCTCTGATCAAACAGATAGCAGGTGCGACAGTAGAGGATGCAGCGGTTCTCAGACAACAATACAATGCCAACAAGAACCGTATCACCCAGCTGGAAAAGGAACTGTCCGACTGGCAGAAAAAACTGGAAGACCTGACCGAAGCAAGGGCTGAAGCAGAAAGTGAGAATACCACACAGACGGATGACTACTATCGTATTCCTGCCATCATGCAGGACTGCAAGACCGCCTATAATCTCACCTGGAACGGTGAAGGATGGTGGTCGGGATATACCTATTACCGGGAGGCGACAGCACCAAACATTAATGGAGTCATCACCTTCAAGGCAACCATTTCGATAGCACGTAAGCCGAAGTATTTTCTCGGTATCAAGATACACCGTGCCATCATGCAGATAAGTTGGGAATTGACGGCAGACTATACAGATACCGAAGTAGTTGACATTATATCTCTCGATACCGATATGAGCGAACAGGAAAAGACCCGTTTCGTCAACGACCGGCTTTCAGAGATTGCCCGACAATATCCTACTTGCCAGCTCAGTACGGAATATGTACGTAATGAACCGCCGGAAACAGACAACAGTGAAGACACCTATCATCTGTTGTGGTCATCTGATCGACTGGCTATCGCACGAGGTATTGATGTAAGGCTGACAAAGATATATGCCGACCTGATTTCATTGGAGAAAATGATGCATTACAAACTGTCCATCATCGATGTATTGAAGGATATTGGACCACATATCAATGAAGACCAAGGACGACGGTTGACATTGGTGGAACAATGCAGGAGAAGATGGCTGCGTGGAGCGGCAAACAGCCTGCACGCTATCGGATATAACGGAAAATATGAGGAGGACATTGATGATGAATAGACCATTTTCCATATTGATACTGCTTTTGTTTATGATGATGCCTCAGATAACGAAAGCGCAATGGGCTTTTGACTTCGTTTCTGTAGAAGCATACATCAATGACCACAAGAAACAGCGGAGTCTGTTGCTAGCCCGTTCCACTTTGGAACTGAGCAACCAACTGTTGCACGAATACAGCAGTGATGCCACCGTAGAATACAAGACCTTGAACGTAGATTTGGACAAATACACAAGGGCGTTCGATGTGGTAGATGTGCTCTACCAGTCCTTGCGTACCAGTCTGAATGTCTATTCCACCTACAATACGGTGAGTGACAGGATAACTGACTACAAGAATTTGCTGGAGGACTATAGAGAAAAAGTACTTGAAAGGAACAAGATAGCCGTTTCCGACACGATAATCATCAGTGTCAATTTGCGATGCATACAGAAGATAGCCGATGAAGGACAGCATCTTTACCGTTCGGTCAGTGACCTTGTACTGTATGCGACAGGTGCAGCTGCCTGTTCGACTTCCGACTTGCTTCTGGTATTGGAAAGCATCAACACGTCATTGGACAACATCGAGAGACATCTGAACCGCTCTTACTTCGAGACATGGAGGTATATCCAACTCCGAATGGGATATTGGAAAGAGGCTGTCTATCGGACAAAGACGAAGCAGCAACTGATTGATGATGCTTTCGGCAGATGGAGGGAAGCAGGGCTGAATCCCGGCAATAGAGAATGATTTTAAAATAACGGAATATGAAAGAAAACTTGAAGTTGAAAACAGCATTTGGACATCTCAGAGGAATGGCGGCAGCATTTGTCCTGTTATGTTCATCGGACATGATGGCGCAAAGCGTGAGCTATAACCATGATGCAGCCAAAATGAATCAGATTACCATCATGGAAATCGGGTCGGGCGGTCTGACACCATCCATCTACTATGATGCACTTCACCGAAATTATTCCAAAAGTGCAGCAAGGAAAAACAAACTGTCATTCCGTACATTGGCAGGCATCAACCTATATAACCAGGTCGATGAAGCGGAGGCATTGGATTCCGCTCTTGCCAAACGTGCAGAGATAGAAGCATTGAATGTGGCTGACCGAAGCGGTGGTGCGCTTGACCTTGCATGGGTGGCAGAAGGCGGCAAACTTACTGCCAAAATGGAGGATTTCGAACGGAACATCAACCGCATATTACAGGCAGGCGGTATAGCCAACGAGCAAAGCCATTGGAAAGAGCACTACAACATGTACCAATGTGCAATCAAGGCGACACAGGAAGCCTACATGCCGAATGCACAACGGAAAAAGGAATACCTGCGCATCTATGCGGATGTGGCAAAGAAAAACGAAGACCTTATACATTATATCGTCAGGTTATCCAATGCCGAAAAGACATCCGAACTGCTGAACGCCACGTATGAGCGTCCAGACAGTAAGATGCATATCATCCGTTCGGCAATGAACCGATGGAGGGAAGCAGGTTGGAAAACGGCAGGTGCAAATGAATAGACTATAAACGAAACAACATATATCCGACTATGGCAGACAATATCCTTTCCGATTTCGGAATAAATATACTCGAAGAAGAGATTGACGACGTGATATTCCAGACGAACGAGTTCCTGTGTGACGCGACATTCACGGGTACACAAGGGCCTTTCTGGTGGATCCTACAGATGTGTATGGCATTGGCAGCTCTCTTCTCGCTCATCGTGGCGGCAAACATGGCCTATAAGATGATGGTGAAGCATGAACCGCTTGACGTGATGAAACTGTTCAAGCCACTGGTCATATCCCTGATTATGACATGGTGGTATCCACCTGCAGATACAGGCATGAACAACAGCGGAAACAGCTGGTGCGTATTGGACTTCCTTTCCTATATCCCTAACGCCATCGGCTCCTATACGCATGACCTCTATCAGGCGGAAGCGACGCAGATTGGTGACAAGTTTCAGGAAGTGCAGGAACTTATCTATGTACGTGACACCCTATATACAAGCCTTCAGGCAAAAGCTGATGTGGCACATTCGGGTACGAGTGACCCCAATCTGATTGAGTCCACCATGGAACAGACGGGAGTCGATGAGGTGACACAGATGGAAACGGATGCTTCAAGACTTTGGTTCACCTCGCTTGTCAGCGGTGTCACCGTCTGTATTGACAAGATTGTCATGGTGATTGCACTCATTGTATTCCGCATAGGCTGGTGGGCAACCATCTACTGCCAGCAGATACTCTTGGGTATGCTGACCATTTTCGGGCCGATACAATGGGCATTCTCCCTGCTTCCGAAATGGGAAGGTGCATGGGCAAAGTGGATGATACGCTATCTGACCGTCCATTTTTATGGAGCGATGTTGTACTTCGTCGGTTTCTATGTCCTCCTGCTCTTCGATATCGTATTATGCATACAGGTGGAGAATCTGACTGCCATCACACAAAGTGAAACGACCATGGCGGCATATCTTCAGAACTCCTTCTTCTCTGCCGGTTATCTGATGGCGGCAAGCATTGTGGCCCTCAAATGCCTGAACCTTGTTCCTGACTTGGCGGCATGGATGATTCCTGAAGGTGACACGGCTTTCTCTACCCGTAACTTCGGTGAGGGTGTGGCACAGCAAGCCAAGGCATCCACTACTGGAGCCATTTCAAGCATGATGAGATAGACAATAATATAGGTAATAAGAACAGTAAATTATGGTAATCAAGAATCTTGAAAACAAAATCAAGCTGGTAACAATCATCTGCAGCTGCTTCCTGGTCGGCTGCATCCTTATCAGCATCTCCAGCATCTGGACGGCCCGGGGCATGGTGTCGGATGCACAACAGAAGGTGTATGTACTGGACGGGAACGTACCCATACTGGTACAGCGTACCACCATGGAAGAGACCTTGGATGTGGAAGCAAAGAGTCACATCGAAATGTTCCACCATTTCTTCTTCACGCTTGCTCCTGATGACAAGTACATCAAATATACGATGGAGAAAGCCATGTATCTGGTGGATGAAACGGGACTGGCACAGTACAATACCTTGAAGGAAAAAGGCTTCTATTCCAACATCATGGGTACAAGTGCGGTCTTCTCCATCTTCTGTGACAGTATCAACTTCAATGAGGAAAAGATGGAGTTCACCTACTATGGCCGTCAGCGTATCGAGAGACGCACAAGCATCCTGACCCGTGAACTGGTGACAGGCGGAAAACTCAAGCGTGTACCGAGGACGGAGAACAATCCCCATGGACTCCTAATCGTGAACTGGAGAACATTGCTCAACAAGGATATTGAGCAGAAGACAAAATCCACCTACTAATCTTCGACGCTATGGGATGGAAGAAACTCATTTTCGGCGAAAAGATGCCGGACAAGGATGATCCGAAGTACAGGAAACAGTATGAGAAGGAAGTGGATGCAGGTAGAAGGACGGCAAGACTGTTGGGAATTGACAAGGCGGCAGCCTCTGTTCAGCGGTTCGCCATCAGGTTTCCGAGGTTCTTCCTGGTATTGGTGTTCGGTGTCGTTATTTTCTGCCTGGGCTATAACATTTACCGTATAGCAACGGTAGCCAATATGCCCAGAGAAAGGATTACCGCAACAGAGAGACAGGAAGGGCTGCTGAAGAAACGGCATGTGGAAAGAATGGATACGATAACAGTGAAACATATTAATTCCGATAATGATGATGATAACAGACAAGATTAACTTCAGACAGCCGAAGTACATGCTTCCGCTGATAATCTATTTACCGCTGTTGGGTGCAGGATACTTCATCTTCGACCTGTTCGACACGGAACTGGCAGAGGTTCCCACCCAAATGCAGACGACCGAGTACCTGAATCCCGAACTGCCCGAAGCCCAAATCAAGAATGACGGCATCGGAGGAAGGTATGAGAGTATGGTAAAATCCTACGGACGGATCCAGGATTACAGTGCGGTAGAAAATATTGAACGTGATGACAACAATGAGAACAAGGAAAACTACGACTCCAAGTATTCCGAAGATGACCTTGCCCTGCTTGATGCAGAAGCGGCACAAAGGACGGAAGAGCTGGAAAGGCTACGTGAGATGCAGGAACGCCTGCGCCAAAGTGCGGACAAGGGCGAAAGTATGAAAGACTCTGCTATAGTTACTCCATTGACGGAGGAAGAACGGATAGCATTAGGCAAGGCACGGGAAAAGGAAGCCCTTGCTGCACTTGACAAGGCTCTGGCCGAAGCCCGTCTGCAAGGCAGGAAAGGGCTGGAGAATGTCAATGAGTCAGCCAAAGACCTTGCCCTGAAGGATTCGGCGACAACAGGTTCCGTCATCAAGGGGAAAGTGGAAATCAATGAAAGGAGTGTCACTTCGTTGGATGAGAACGATGAATCACAGACTGTAACCAAGATGAAACGGCCGTCATCATCCTACTTCAATACTTTGGCGGAGAATGAGCCTGAGCCGAAGCTGATAAAGGCAATCATCGACGAGGACATCAAGGCGGTGGACGGTTCGAGGGTCAGGTTGCGTCTGCTAGACGATGTGGAAATCAATGATATCATAGTACCGCAAGGAGCATATCTGTATGCCACTATGAGCGGTTTCGGAAGCCAGCGTGTCAAGGGAAGCATCAAGAGCGTCCTTGTAGGGGACGAACTGGTAAAGGTGAATCTCTCCTTGTATGACACGGACGGTCTGGAAGGATTGTACGTACCCAGCAGCCAGTTCCGTGAAACTACCAAGGATGTAGCCAGCGGTGCGATGAGCGGTAGCGTGAACATGAACACGGGAACCGGAGGCAACAGCTTTACCCAATGGGGAATGCAGGCCATACAAAATGCTTACCAGAAAACGAGCAATGCCCTTTCAAAAGCTGTCAGAAAGAACCGGGTGAAACTTAAATACGGTACTTTCGTCTATCTGGTCAACGGCAGGGAAAAGAAAGACAAATAAAATGACTCAATAATTGGAAGATTATGAACGTAACAAAGAAAATCTGCACCTTTCTTATAGGAGTGCTTACCGTCTGTGGTGCCAATGCACAGACAACGTATGAGGAAATGGAACTGCTTACAGTCAATGAGCAGGTCACAACTGTCATCACGGCAACCGAACCAATCCGCTTCGTGGATATATCAACGGACAAGGTAGCGGGTGACCAACCCATCAGCAATACCATCCGACTGAAACCGAAGGAAGCCGGACATGCGGACGGTGATGTGCTTGCCATCGTGACCATCGTAACGGAACGGTACCGTGTACAATATGCGCTGATATATACGACACGGCTTCAGGAAGCGGTGACGGACAAGGAGGTGCAAATGGTAGAGCAACAGCCGTTCCATAATCCTGCCGTCAGCCTTTCAACGGAAGACATGTACCGTTTCGCCCGTCAGATATGGACGTCTCCTGCCCGTTATAGGGATGTAAGCAACCGCAAGCATCGGATGACCATGCGGTTGAACAACATCTATGCAGTGGGCGAATATTTCTTCATAGACTTTTCTGTGGAGAACCGCACGGATATCCGTTTCGACATCGACGAGATACGTGTCAAGCTGGCAGATAAGAAGGTATCCAAAGCGACCAACTCACAGATTATCGAACTGAAGCCGGAAATGATGCTGGAGAAAACCAAGTCATTCTTGCATGGCTACCGCAATGTAATGGTGGTTCGGAAGATGACCTTCCCCAATGACAAGGTGCTGACCATCGAGATGAGCGAGAAGCAGATATCAGGAAGAACCATCAGCGTGAACATCGACTACGAGGATGTGCTGAATGCGGACAGTTTCAACCGTTCATTGCTGACGGAAGATTAAGTGTAACTCAAAATAACGGTTTATGAGAAAGACAATATTATTGCTGGTCATTATCGTCTCTTCTGTCCTTTCCGTAAAGGCACAGGAGAATACGGGAAGAATCCAGTTAGGTGTCGGTCTGTTGTATGAAAAAGGAATGGATATGACTCTAGCTTACGAGCATGAGACTCGTTATCATAACGCATGGGAATACTTCGGGAATGTCTATCTGAAATGGGATGAATGCGCTTCATGCGGACATATCTGCCCCGAATCTTTTTGGAAGAACTACAATACATGGGGATTGGGAGTCGCCTACAAGCCGTGTGTCATCAGAGGAAGAAACAGTCATGGTAATCTCCGCATAGGCGGTTCACTCGGTTCAGATCGTCACGATGTTCTGGGTGGAATCCATGTCGGCTATGAACATAACTACTCCCTGCGTGGCGGTTGGAAACTGTTCTGGCAGGTCAAGACAGATTTGATAATTGAAGGAAAAGACCTCTTCCGTACAGGCGTGGTCATTGGTATCAAATTACCTACAAGTTAAGAAGCATATGAAATATAATATCAAAACAATCATGTATGGCTGTCTTATGATGGCTACAACTATGTTCACGGCTTGTGATGAACACCGTGATTTCCTCGATACAGGAATGAAAGTCGGCCATGTCCTTTGTACGGATGGAGTCGTAATGAGTTATCCACAATATGAAGTATCAGACAAGGAAGCCATAGGTGTTATTTTCTATACGAATGAAAATACAGAGATAGAAGGTGAAGGATATGCTGTCTATCTGAATGACCTTTATCCGGAAATGTTTGCGGACAGTATAGGTGTTGCACAAAAGACTTCTGCTAATCTGTCCGCATTTGACGGAAATGAGAATACGTTCAGCATGTTCAGTTCAAGCGGTATGGGTTCGCCATTGGCAAACAGCGTATTTGCCTTATGGAGATACGGACAGAGTGCTTATATCCCTTCGGTCGCTCAAATGAGACTGTTACATGCTTCCAAAGAGTTTGTCAATCCAATCATTGAGAAATGTGGCGGTGAGCCGTTGCCTGATAAAGCCGGTGAATGTTGGTATTGGACATCTACTGAAGTGGATGGTCAGGAAACGGCAAAGGCATGGCTATATTCCATGGGAAGCGGTTCGCTACAGGAAACGCCTAAAGACCAGGCACACAAGTCACGTCCCATCATAACCATCAACAGATAGCAGTAACTTAAAACAAAATAATTGTGGAAGAGAGTAAGGAACTTCAAGGCGCGTACAAGATATTCAGGGCGGTAATCTATATCTCCCTGCTGATGGAATTCTTTGAATATGCCATTGACCCAGAAATGCTTGACCATTGGAACGGTATCGTCTGTGACTTGCACGACCGTATCAAACGGTGGTTCATCTATCAGGACGGGAACTTGGTGTATAGCAAGATTGCTACGGTCATACTCATCTGCATCACTTGTATCGGAACCCGAAACAAGAAACATCTGGAGTTTGATGCAATGAAACAGGTATTATACCCACTTGTCAGCGGTATCGGTTTGCTTGTCTTGGCTGTATGGCTGTTCGGTTATTCTATGGATTTCCGTCTCTATACTTTGCGTCTGAATGTTATCCTTTATATGGTTGCTTCCATCTTGGGAACGGTTCTTGTACATATTGCGCTAGATAATATCTCAAAGTTCCTGAAGGAAGGGCTGTTGAAAGACCGTTTCAACTTGGAGAACGAATCGTTTGAGCAATGCCAGACCTTGCAGGAGAACAAGTATTCAGTGAACATCCCGATGCGTTACTATTACAAGGGCAAGTTCCGTAAAGGATGGGTGAACGTGGTGAATCCTTTCCGTGGTACATGGGTGGTCGGTACTCCCGGTTCAGGTAAGACATTCTCCATCATTGAGCCGTTTATCCGTCAACATAGTGCCAAGGGATTTGCCATGGTGGTATATGACTATAAGTTCCCCACATTGGCAACCAAGCTTTACTACCACTATCTGAAGAACAAGAAGAACGGTAATCTGCCGAAGGGATGCAAGTTCAACATCATCAATTTCGTGGATGTAGAATACAGCCGACGGGTGAATCCGATTCAGCAGAAGTACATCAACAATTTGGCGGCAGCCAGTGAAACTGCAGAAACCCTCCTTGAATCCTTGCAGAAAGGAAAGAAAGAAGGTGGCGGTGGCAGTGACCAGTTCTTCCAGACATCTGCGGTGAACTTCCTGGCAGCCTGTATCTACTTCTTCGTGAACTATGAGCGTGAACCGTATGATAAGAACGGAAAGAAACTGATAGCGGAGAAGATTGAAGAACCATTGACCAAACGGTTGAAACCGTCCGGCAAGGTGTTTGATGAGCATGGCAACGAAGTGGAGCCTGCATATTGGCTGGGCAAATACTCGGACATGCCGCATATCCTTTCGTTCCTCAATGAGAGTTACCAGACTATCTTTGAGGTATTGGAAACAGACAATGAGGTTGCGCCCCTACTTGGCCCGTTCCAGACGGCATTGAAGAACAAGGCGATGGAACAGTTGGAAGGTATGATTGGTACGCTACGAGTCTATACCTCTCGATTGGCTACAAAGGAATCATACTGGATATTCCATAAGGATGGGGATGATTTTGACCTAAAGGTGTCAGACCCGAAAAATCCTTCCTATCTGCTGATAGCAAATGATCCAGAGATGGAAAGTATCATCGGTGCATTGAATGCGCTTATCTTGAACCGTCTTGTTACCCGTGTGAACACAGGACAAGGAAAGAACATACCTGTCAGTATCATTGTGGATGAGTTGCCGACACTCTACTTTCACAAGATTGACCGTCTGATTGGTACTGCACGTAGTAACAAGGTAAGTGTGGCACTCGGTTTTCAAGAGTTACCTCAGTTGGAAGCGGACTATGGAAAGGTTGGGATGCAGAAAATCATTACGACTGTCGGTAATGTGGTGTCCGGTTCGGCAAGAAGCAAGGAAACCTTGGAATGGCTCTCCAATGACATTTTCGGCAAGGTAGTACAGCTGAAGAAAGGTGTGACTATTGACCGTGACAAGACCTCCATCAATCTAAACGAGAACATGGACAATCTTGTTCCGGCAAGCAAAATCTCAGATTTGCCGACAGGTTGGGTATGCGGTCAGGTGGCACGTGACTTTGTGAAAACCAAAGTGGGTATGCGTGACCAAATGAACATACAGGAATCAGAAGAGTTCAAGACCTCCAAATTCTACTGCAAGACTGACTTTGACATGAAGGAAATAAAGAAAGAGGAAGCGGAGTATGTACCACTTCCCAAGTTCTATACGTTCAAGTCACGTGATGCGAGGGAACGTATTCTATATGCTAATTTCTTGCAAGTTAATAAGGATGTCAAGGAGATGATTGATGAGATTTTTGCGAAGAAGAGGGCAAAATAATAAAGCTGAATGCATTTTTTGTATGACTATCATTGACAAAATGCTATACTTTATCATATCTTTTATGGATTTATAAAAATAAAGTACGGAGGGCTATCAATGAAGCGCAGATAATTTGCGCCATATTTTAATGGGAAATAACTTTGCATAAGTTATTAATCCTATATATATGCATATGAAAAACAATTGTCATACATTACTTTTATTTATTACTCTTCTGCTTATTTCTTGCAAAAGTGATAATACCGTATCAGGCTATATAAAGTACGATAAATTTCCTAAAGAGATTTCATTGAAAGCTGAAGGTTATATTTCAGATGATGCAATAATGCGTTTCCCATTTCGTATAAGGGAGTGTGGCGACTTATTATATGTATTGGATCTGCATGGAGAGGAAAATTTTTTTCATGTATTTAAAAAGAAGTCTTTTGAATATGTAACATCTTTCGGTCGAAGAGGAGAAGGTCCTGAAGAAACATTACAAGCTAAAAATATATATTGTTTTTCCTCAGACAATATCTTGACATGTGACGAAATGAAAAGAGAAATAACCAAATGGGACTTTTCCAAAGGACGTATAAAACCAACAATTATTAATAGAATAAAAATTGATGACGAACGCCTATCGTTGTTTGATTTCGCTATATCTTCAGATACGTCTCTTATATTTCCGGATGCGTCAGGAGAAAACAGATTGTTTGAAATGAATTTAAACAACCGTACATCTATAAACAGGATAGGCAATATCCCTATTTTATCAGACATTGACAAAAATAAACCTGCTATTATTTCTCAAGCATGGAGTCCATATATGTACACATCTCCAAATGATAGCATTATTGTTGTGGCAACACAATTGGGTGAAGTGTTGGAGGTATATAATAAAGCAGAAGGAATAATCCTAAGGGTAAGGTAGCAAATCTTATCAAGGCCATATCTTCAATCTACGATTTGTGGTATGTTGTGTGCGTTCTGAAATGTTACTAACCCCGATTGGCAACTGGCTACATTTCAAACTGACTACGACCCTTACTGCAACCCGTGGATGGGATAGTTATGATGTTATGCTATATTTTTTGAAAAAAAAATTAAACAGATAGAATTAATGTGAAAAGTAATTCTTATAATTTGTTTTTCAAGCGTAAATGATTTGATTTTCTTAATGATATTTCAACGCATTAATTGATATTTTAAATTTCTGGTAATTGAAATTTTAATATTTGTTCTTCTGAATTCACGTCTGTAGCCCAAATAATTTTATTTTCTTCATCTACGTCTATACCATATATCGCATGGTCCAACACTAAACGACAAATAGGTTCTCCATTGAGATTGTATATATGTATATACTCTCCTCCATCAAGAGTATTATTGGGGTCTTTAATGATTTCTTTAAATGTACGTCCGTGAAATACAGTATATATGTAATTGTCAGTAATTTGTATATCACTAAATCCCATAATTCCTTTTGGTACAGCCCAGCCATCTTTTGCTATAGCATATTGTGGCTCACCATGTGGCCCTACAATAATTTGCCTTGAGTTTGTCTTCAAGTCGTAAACTTCAATGACTTCTCCCAATTGTGTAGCTGTGGCTAATAATTGATTACGGGGATTATAATGTATGTAACTATTCCACGCTTGTGCCATTATTCCAAGATTACTTGCTTCTTTATTGTTTTCAGATGGAATTTCGCCTATATACTCTTTAATATCCCCACCTTTATTACACATCAAAATCCGATTATATCCTGATTTGTCAGTAAAAAAGAAAACCGAATCAGATTCCCAAGCACAATTAGAAGAACTTTGTATTTTATCTTCGAATTTAATACAGTCTTTATATGATACTGTTTGTTTTTTGGGGGAGTATTCCCATAATGTTACTTCTCTTTTATTAGTATCATATAACCATATGGAATCTTCTGAAACAACATGTAAATTCATAGCTTGAAGCACCTCTTCTGGCCCATTTCCTCTTTGTGCAAATGAAGATATAATTGCCATATTCTCCTTCTTTAATATATGACAAAAGTTCTTTTCGCCATGCATATCTAGAATATAAACATATTCTCCTTTTTGACGAATACGAAATGGGAATCGTACATATTCCCCTTTAATCATGAATTCTTCTCCTGTTAATTGAATTTCTTTGGGGAACTGTGAGTAATGTACTAAAATTTCATCTGTACTATTTTCCGTTCGAACAGAAACACACATAATGAATAACAGTGCTCCCAATAACACGACGCAACACAACAATAAACCATTCTTTTTCATTTGCATTTTTTATGCAAAAGAAGTGTAAAAGGCTTATGTTGGCAAATGTAAAATCTAAAAGTCGGGCTTTAAGACTCTAAAAAAATGCATTTTAGAATTTAAACTATTGAAAACAACGTAGATGACAATTCTCTGATTCAGTTATTTTCTAATGTTGTGTTTCAAATATATTAACAAAAAATGCATTTTACGTCTCTTATTAATCATCGTACCATTGACCAATAATTGCATACCCTCTCTTGGTAGAGACTTTAATTCCAATGATGGATCATCTGTTATAAACAATCCACGCATTTCTGTCATTACTACATTATATAGAGCTTGTCCATCTTTAGAGTTACGATTCCAAATTTTTCGACATACATCATCTTTGGATAATTTATATGTAGGAGCTGCATCAATTAACATCTGCATAAGTTGCATTTTTGTTCCAGTAATATGTTTACATTCCCCGCTCCATAAAAACAATTCTTGAGATGATATGTCAATACAAGTATTGCCAATAAGTACCACATTTCTTTTGAACAAAGAATATATAGGGTGATACTTAAGAAGATAATGTTTCAGAATAAGCAAGATAACAAAAAGAATAATAACACATATTTGCGAATACCCAAACCAATTAATATTAGATATAATAATAGAAGGCTTTATTTTAACATATCCATAAAGTAGTGCATGATCACATATACCTACTCCAATTGGTGACGAAATATGTCCGTCGATAGATTCTGTTGATAAAGATTTTACAAAAGGAACATTTTTACATATAGAATCAGGGCAAGGAAACATGTCTTTCAAGTTCCTTATTTTAAGTTCAACAGATGACTCAGCAATAACCCCGGCATTTCTTAATATATTTTTAAATAATGAATCTATTATTTCAATATCATAAGCATCACTCATAATTAAAAATGTTTCTCTGCTTTTCATTTGATATTCATAATATGATTCAGGATGAAAAAAAGTTTTAGAAATATCTATGGTGTCATCAACAGAAATTATTGTAGTTTTTTTCTTGTTTGCATACTCTTGTGAATTATATACTCCGCTGTATGGTATACCTTTTGACTCCATAATACAATCTCCCCACTCGCGAGCATGCTTTTGAAACAAGCTATCAACTTGAAGATATAATTCATCTTTACTTTTTGTATAATTAAAGACGTACGATAGGCCTAGTGAAATAAAAGTGATAAATAGTAATACTGACCATATAAATACTGTCGTTCCTTTCATAATAATTCTTCTTTTTGACAAAGATAAGTATAAAATTTTAATAATAAAAAAGTCCCCCCCCCCTATTTTTACATATTTTAACTTCGCAGATTTGTTTTTTAAAAAAATAGTATATGTATTTTTCTAATTTTAATGCTAAATATCTGTATATAGAGAAAATAAATGCGTATTATGATGAAACTCCTTTAGGTTTGCTATATGCTTGAATACCATTTAGTTATATGCGTAGTCTAAGCAAAACAAAACTCTAAATATTAAATTTTTAGAGACTAAAGCGACTGTTTTTAGTTTTATAATTATGTAGTAGGACTTCCCTCTATATAATTTTGCCGAAAAATAAAAAAAACAAAAGTTATGCGAAAAATTAAATTATTAGTGATCTTAAGCGTCATGTTAGGAGTGATTGTAGCGTATAAATCTCAAACAGGGTTTGTTGCGCATAATGAAATTATGTTAGAAAATATAGAGGCATTATCAGCCAATGAAAATCCCCACAAAACTGGTGATTGTTTCAATGTTGGAACTCTTTTATGTCCTGATGGCAATTATGTAGAATATATTTTTTATAATCTAGAGAATGAACACTTATTATATTAAGATGAAAAGTTACATTACCAGAAGTCTTATCATAATCATTTGTACTTGTATTCATCTATCATGCCAAGATAAAGATAGATCTAATATAACACGCATGGTTACCGAATGGCAGGGGAAAGAAATTCAGTTCCCTACAAATAGTACTTTTACAATACAAGGAAAGGACACTGTTAATGTAAACATGAATGCGGAACATAAGATTTTGGTATATGTTGATTCTGCCGGTTGTACTAGTTGTCGTTTGCAGTTAAACAAGTGGAAAGAGTTTATAGTTAAGGTGGATTCAGTAGCTAAAGAGCCTGTACAATTCTTGTTTTATCTAGCTCCAAAAAGTGTAAAAGAGGCACGTTACATTACAAGACGTGATGATTTTACGTACCCAATGTGTATAGACCTTAAGAATGAGATAAACAGTAAAAACAATTTCCCCAAAGAGGATACATTTCATACGTTCCTTTTGGATGCGAAAAACAAAGTGCAAATAATAGGTAATCCCATTCACAATAATGCTGTACGGGAACTTTATTTGAATGCCATCAGTAAATAATACCACCTGCAATATGAAAAACTGCGTATTACACATTCTGGCTATTTTATTATTGCTTACATCTTGTGCAAGCAATAATTCAGAAAAAGAAACCGTAAGTGAGGTTAAAAAAGATAGCGTACTCACTGTAAAACGTCGTACCAGCGAACCGATAGAAACAATGATACTTTGTGAAAGTACATTTAATCGCGAACTTTCGGGAAACGGCAAGGTCGTTGCAAAGCGTTCTGCAGAGATGAGATTCTCATCATCAGAACAGATTGCACATATATGGGTACGAAATGGAGACAAAGTACGCAAAGGAGAGAAATTGGCACAACTCGACCTTTTTGCGCTTGAGCGTTCACTTGCACAAGCAAAAGACAATTTTGAACAAAGCAAACTGGACTTGCAGGATGTGCTTATAGGCCGTGGCTATTCATTGGACGCGCAAGCCTCAGCTCCAGCCGATGAAGTTGAACTCGCAAAAGTAAAGAGTGGCTATAATAAAGCTCTAATAGCCTACGAACTTGCAGAGAATAATTTACGTAAAGCAACACTTGTAGCTCCTTTTGATGGAGTGATAGCCAACTTAAAATCAAAAGAGAATAATCAATCCTCCAATGATGTCTTTTGTATGGTAATAGATGACAAGAATCCTGAAGTGGAATTCTCTGTACTTGAAAGCGAATTGTCATTAGTAAAGCGCGGATACCCTGTATACATACAACCTTTTGTGAATAGTACCTCAGAAGCATTGATAGGAAGTGTTTCCGAAATAAACCCAATAGTTGAGAATAACGGAATGGTAAAGGTCAAAGCACAAGTAAAGAATAATGGTACTCTATTGCAAGGCATGAATGTAAACATACTGTTACGTCAGCCAATGGAGCAAGCACTTGTAATACCTAAAAGTGCGGTAGTAATGCGTTCGGGAAAAACTGTCGTATTTACTCGCGTAAATGGTAAAGCGCAGTGGAACTATGTGCTGATTACAGCAGAGAATAGCGATTCGTGTGTTGTCGCACCTCGCAGCAAGGAATACGAGGGCCTTTCTGTCGGAGATTCCGTTATTGTTTCGGGTAATCTTAATCTTGCACACGAAACTGTATTGAATGATTAATGAGAGAATAAGGGAACGGGAAGCAACCAGTTTGTAAAAGTGCTTTCCCGTCCCCGACACTCTCACCCAACAAGAAAGGAGGTGAATCGGCTGCGAAGATAAAAAGAATTATTGATTTTGCAACGCATAGGATACTATGATTTTGCAAGCGAGTTTAAGTGTCGGTTGCTCGCATTAAGAAAATTGGCGCAAGTAAAAATAAAATGAAATACAAATTTAAATTGAGATACAATGAAGAAAATATTTTATACAATGGCTGTTGCAGCCGCTTTGTTTGCTGGGTATACAGCCTATGAGTTCGAAAATAAAAGTAATCTCGAATGGTTCAAACTCGTAAATATTGAAGCTTTGGCTGCAGAGGGAGAAAAAGTAACATGCGAATACGACCCAGGAGACACATGTAAGGTGGGCGTAACAGATGTGCCAGATTGGGATGAAGACACCTGGTTCTAATTCATAATTATAACAATTTCATGAGACTGACTGATATAGTCAATATATTGTAAATATTTAAATACATATTGTGATGTAATTTGATTATACAGTCAGTCTTATTTAACATAAATAAGACAACTCATCATGTTTAATAAATATTTATATATATCTATTATTGCCATATTGTGCATGATATATACTTCTTGTCAAAAAGAAAAAAATATAGTTATTAATAAATCTACAATTGAATTTGATAAATTTCATTTAGAAGACTCTCTTTTTTTTACTACAATAGAAGCTAAAGATGTTGATTCTGTTTTATATAACCCGAAGAAAATCTTATATCATAAGAATCACTTATTTGTTCAAGATTTTAAATCTGGAGAAGGAAAACACATTAAACTATTTTCTTTAAATGATTGTAAAACTATAGCATCTTTTGCAAATTACGGGAATGGTCCAGAAGAATTATTGGCATGTGATATGTGTATTTTGAATAATAATTTATGGCTTTATGATTTATCTCAAAACACGATACATTATGTTAATATAGATTCTATATTAAATAATAAATTTAAATTATGTAAATACAATTTGAATAATGGCAATTATTATTCATTTGCGATGTTAAATGACTCAATATTGTTGGGCACCAACAATATTAATTCGGATAACAAAATATCATATGAAAATATCTTAACTTCAAGCGTTGTTAGAAAAGGAATTTATGATTATTATAATGAAAATATTAGTCTCCCTGCATTAAATGATGCAGCTAGATGTTATATAAAGTGTAATCCCAAAACAAATGAGATTGCTTTGTTATATCGATATACAGATTTACTAGAAATATACATGCCTAATGGGGATTTTAAATGCTCATCATATGGTCCTGAACGTTCCGATATAATGATACATCCTACCGCAGAAAGAGCAAATAAAACTAAAGAAACAAAAAAAGCCTTTGTAAACACCTATGTAACAAGCCAGTACATTTATGCATTATATTCAGGTGCTAAAAAGGGTGAAGAAAACTGGGCTAATGGAACCCAACTATTTGTATATTCATGGAACGGAGAACCTATAAAAAAATATCATTTAAGCCAGCCAATATATACATTTAGTGTTGATGAGGACAAGAAAATCCTTTACAGTTATTCTTTGAATGAGGATACTTTTATTACAGCGAAATTAGATTAATAACATGATATACTTCCTCCTTCGCCGCCCCATTGCCGTATTCATGGCATTCACAGCCTGCTTCATCATAGGCGTGGTAACGTACAAAACGTTACCAGTATCGCTATTGCCGGACATCGCCATTCCTGAGATTACAGTACAGGTAACAGGCGAGAACACTTCGGCACGTGAATTAGAAAACACCGTGATGCGCACCCTGCGTTCCCAGCTTATGCAGGTGGGGCGGCTTGAGGATTTGCGTAGCGAAACACGAGACGGTTCAGGCATTGTACGTATGCGTTTTGAGCATGGCACAAATACCGACCTTGCATTTATAGAGGTAAACGAGAAGATAGACGTCGCAATGAGCTATTTGCCTAAAAGCACCACACGTCCTCGCGTGATAAAGGCAAGTGCAACAGATATTCCCGTTCTATACCTCAACCTTACATTAAAAGAGGAGAAAGCTGATGCTCCCGATGCCGAAGAGCGTTTCCTTGAGCTATGCGACTACGCAGAGAATGTTGTTCGCCGCCGTCTCGAACAATTGCAGGAGGTAGCAATGGTAGATATGTCAGGACTTGCGCACAAGCAAGTACAGATAGTACCCAAACACTCCAAGATGGAAGCTTTGGGAATAACCGTTCAAGATATTGAAAATGCACTCGCAAGCAACAATGTCGAGCCGGGAAGCATGACAGTGCGAGAAGGATATTATGAGTACAACATACGTTTCTCTACGATAGTACGTACAGTAGAAGATATAGAGAACATCCCATTAAGGCACGACGGACGCATAATGCAGATGAAAGAGCTTGCCGACATACGCATTGTGCCGACAACAGAAACAGGACTCACACAGTACAACGGCAAGCGCAGTGTGAGTCTTGCAATAATTAAACAGGCCGATGAGAATATGGAGCGCATGAAGGCTGCGCTTAACGGCACTGTGCGCTCGCTTAAATATGCCAACCCCGATATAAATTTCGATGTAAGCCGTAACCAGACGGAACTGCTCGATTACACCCTTACCAATCTGCAACAGAACCTGACACTCGGTTTCTTGTTCATACTTATCGTTGCTGTTCTGTTCATGGGTGGAGTACGTTCACCTGTGGTGATAGGTATCTGTATGGTGGTGGCAATAGTCATCAGCTTCATATTCTTCTACCTTTTCGGAATGTCGCTCAATATTATTTCCCTTTCAGGACTTATCCTTGCAGAGGGTATGATGATAGACAACGCCATAATAGTAACTGAGAATATCACCCAATACCGAGACATGAGTTATAGCGTCGATGAAGCTTGCGCCCGAGGTACAAGTGAGGTGATAACACCAATGCTCTCATCCTCACTGACAACCATAGCCGTATTCTTCCCATTGGTATTCATCAGTGGAATAGCCGGTGCAATATTCTATGACGAGGCATTCTCGGTAACCGTAGGACTTATTGCATCATACATCACCGGAATAATCCTGCTTCCCGTACTTTATAAAATTATGTTCAGTGCAAAGTTACCTGCATGGATAAAGAAACGCATAAAAACAGACAAACTAACCGTAAAATTTAATAAGGTAAACAGCATAAACCTGAATACCCCTTTGCAACATTTCTACGACAAAGGCATTGAATGGGTATTTTCACATAAAGCACTCACTGTGCTATTCACACTGCTCTCAATTCCTTTGTGTGTACTTATGTTCAACATCCTACCCAAAGAACGTATGCCACAAACAAGCCAAACAGAGCTGTCGGTATATATCGATTGGAACGAGAATATACACCTCGATGACAATCGCCAGCGTATGGAAGAACTGGAAGCATTCTGCACCGCATACGCCGAGGAGAGCAGCACCCACATAGGCATACAGCAGTACCTGTTGGAGAAGAGCCTTGTTTCCACAACCGAGACCGAACTCTATTTGCGTACAGCAACAACCGAATATTTAGAGCAGTTGCAACAAGCATTGAAAAAAGAACTTTCGGAGAAATACCCTCTTGCAACAATAAGTTTCCACGAACCGGAAAATGTATTCGAGCGTATCTTCGACACCAATGAGCCTGAACTCGTTGTAGAACTATACAACAAAGACAAAGAGAAACAGAACAACATTGCCCTCCTTCGTCAAATGGAGAGCAAGATAAACGATATTGCAGGAGAAAAAGCAACAGCCCCTGCCACAGGACAGCAGATAAACCTTACCATTGACCGCGAACGCCTTCTTATGTACGGCGTAACGTACAACGAAATAACCACTCTATTGAAGAACGCACTGCGCGATAACAAGATTGCAACACTTCGTTCATTCCAGGACTATCTGCCCATAACCATTGCCGGTGGCGAGCAGACATTGAACGGTATCCTCAACCGCACGTTCGTAACCATTAGAGCAACCGATGGAACACAAAACAGGCATCAAGTGCCACTGAGAGCATTTGTGAAGCAATCACTTGGTGAAGACTTAAAGACTATTACCGCAGGAACTGCAGGCGAATACATTCCATACACCTTTGCCGAGACCGAGAATGCACAGAAAATAACCAACAACATAAAGGATGCCATGCGTGGCAACAGCGATGATTGGGAGGCTGGTTTTTCGGGGGCATTCTTCTCAAGCAATAAGATAATAAACGAACTTGTGGTAGTGCTCTTTATCTCTCTGCTGCTGATGTACTTCATCCTTACATCACAGTTCGGCAGTTTCGTGCAACCGCTTATCGTGCTTGCCGAAATACCAATCGATGTTGGCTTTGCATTGGTAATTATGAGTATGCTCGGCATAAGCCTGAACCTGATGAGTGCCATCGGCATTGTCGTAAGCTGCGGTATCATCATCAACGACTCTATTCTTAAATTGGATATGATTAATGTACTTCGTAATGAAGGAACACCATTGATGGAAGCAATACACACTGCCGGAAGCCGACGTTTGCGCTCCATTGTGATGACATCGCTCACCACAATACTTGCAATGGTACCATTGCTCTTCACACACGACTTCGGATCGGAACTACAAAAGCCACTTGCCATAGCAATGATAGCCACAATGACAGTGGGAACGCTTGTAAGCCTCTTCGTCATTCCGCTCATATATTGGTTCATATACCGTAACAGACAGATTAAAGTACAATAAATAAACATATAGTATGAACGCGATTGTTAAATATACGACACTTGCACTATTGCTCTTTGCAACAGTTGCTAATGCTCAAGAGATACGTCTCACACTCGATGATGCAATAACATTGGCTACCGATAGCTCTTTGTCGGCAGTAAAGGCAAAGAGTTCCTACCAATCGGGATATTGGGAGTATCGTTCATATAAAGCTGCACGTTTGCCCAGTCTTACACTTAACCTTACTCCTGCACAATACAACCGTAATATCGTGCAGCGATACGACTCGCAGAACGACCGCGACGTGTTCCGTACACAGCAATCCTACTACGCTTCAGGCGGGTTCTCCATCGTGCAGAATGTCGATTGGACGGGAGGTACACTATATCTTAACTCCAGTCTAGATTTCTTGCGTAGTTTCGGCGATGAATCCTACTCGCAGTTCAATTCTGTTCCTTTCAGAATAGGTTACTCACAGAGCCTTTTGGGATACAACAAATTCAAATGGGACAAGCTTATCGAGCCACTGAAATACGAGAAGAGAAAAAAAGAACTTACATATAATATTGAGCAAATATCCGAAGAGGCAATAACATACTTCTTCTCACTCGCACAAGCACAGGCTGAATATGACCTTGCTGTGAAGAATCTTGCATCGTGTGACACACTTTACAGAATTGGATGCGACCGCCATAAGATTGCAGCAATCTCCAAAGCCGACCTGCAAACACTGAAACTCGATGTGATAAATGCAAACAACACCCTCAAGAATTGCGAAATATCCTTGCGCCGTGCAATGTTTCAGTTGGCATCATTCCTGAATATGGACAAAGAGCAGACACTGAAGATAGAGCTGCCGAAACGTCCCGAATTGTTTACAATATCTGCTGCAAAAGCATTGGAATATGCCCGCGAAAATAACCCGCAGTTCCTGACATTGAAACAGAATATTCTTGAAAGCCGTCAGACTGTCGATCGTACAAAAAAAGAGAGTGGAATAAATGCCTCATTCAATGCCAGCATAGGTTTCAACCAGGTGGGTAGCGAATTTAATGAAGTATGGCACAATCTGCTGCAACAGGATATGGTCTCAGTCGGGCTTTCTATCCCTTTGGTCGATTGGGGAGTGCGTAAGGGAAAATACAATATGGCAAAGAACAATCTTAATGTAGTGGAAATTTCTTCGCGTCAGACCAAACAGCAGATTGAGGAAGAGGTGATAATGACAGTGAACGACTTTAATGTACAAGGCGGAATGATTGAGAGTGCCGAGGAGGCTCGTATGTTGGCAGAATCGGCATACGAAGATACCCGTATGCGCTTTATCATTGGAAAATCTGACATCAACAGTCTTTCAATGGCACTCACACGCAAGGATACTGCTGAGAAGAATTATATATATGCATTGCGTAACTATTGGCTCAGTTACTACAAGATACGCAAACTGACGATGTATGACTTTACGAATGATTGTCTGATAGATTCAGGTAAAGAGATAATTAGCAAATGGTAGATTTTTTCATCATAAAAATAAGTTAAATAGAGAGAAAAGGGAACGGGAAGTAACCAGTTACCGATAGTGTTTTTCCCGTTTCGAGACTCTCAAAATTGAATTAAAGTTTTGATATAATAAAAATGTCACATTCCACAAATAAAACATCTTTCACCATCGTTGTCTCCTTCCTTTGCATAGCATTGGTAGGTGCTGCAATGTTGCCGTTGCTAACTGTACGTCTGAACCCCCTCCATTATAACCCAACAATAACGGTAGGCTTCAGTATATACGGCAGCTCGGCACGTGTGGTGGAGATGGAAGTTACCTCCAAACTCGAAGGATTGTTGGCACGAATGAAGGGTGTTCGTGGAATAAACTCTAATTCATACAACGGTGGTGGTAATATATGGGTATACCTTGACAAACATTCCAATATAGAATCTTTGCGTTTGGAGGCATCGTCGATAATTCGTCAGGCATGGCCCGATCTTCCCGATGGAACAAGCTATCCGCAGGTGACGGTGAACACTCCAAACGAAGGAAAACTCAGCCCGTTTCTCACATATACCATAAATGCCCCAGAAACTCCGGCAAGCATTCAAAAATATGTCGAGGAGTATATACAGCCCCTATTGTCTCGCGTTAAGGGAGTGTATAAGGTTGGTGTCAGCGGAGCATCACCAATGGAGTGGCGTTTAACATACAATCCGCACCAACTGGAAACACTCGGAATAACATACGGCGATATTCAAAGTGCGATAGGTTCATATTATGGCACTGAATTTATCGGCAAGGTACACATAGAAGAAAGTGGATGGCACCAACTGGCAATAGTCCCCGAAAAAAGCATCGGCGACAAATTGCCACTCGACCGTATGTTCGTAAAGAACAAGGATGGTAAACTACTACGCGTATCGGAACTTGTGAGTGTATTGCACGTGGAGTCTGCCCCGCAAAGTTTCTATCGCATAAACGGCCTCAATTCAATATATCTATCCGTTACAGCCGAAGAGAATGCCAATCAGATAACCCTCGGCGATGAGATAAAAAGTTTGATGAAAGAATTCGAAGCATCGATGCCAAAGGGTTATGAAACACACATTGGCTACGATGCAACCGAATACATAAACAAAGAACTCGACAAAATTTATTTCCGTTGCGGACTCACGGTACTTATACTGCTGCTGTTCGTATTGCTTATAACACGACAATGGAAGTACACCTTCCTTGTAGTAACGAGCCTTGCTGTAAATCTGCTAATTGCAGTTGTCATATACTACTTCGCAGGAATAGACATACAACTATATACCCTTGCAGGAATCACAATATCGCTGAACTTAATCATAGACAATACCATTGTGATGACCGACCATATCCTGCAACGCAAGAATATGAAAGCCTACCTTGCTATTCTTGCAGCGACACTAACGACAATATGTGCATTAGCAGCCGTGCTATTCCTTAACGACGGACTGAGAGCTAAATTGCAGGATTTTGCCATTGTTGTCATCATAAACCTTGCAGTGTCACTTGCCATCGCACTGCTATTTGTACCTGCTATGATGAACAGGCTCGGGCTGAAGAACCGCAAGTCGCGTGGCAAGCGTGCAAAGCGTATAATTGTCCATTTTACTCGCGGATATGGCAAAATAATAGGTTTTACATGCCGTCACAAAGTGTGGGCTTGTGCAATACTTATACTGATATTCGGATTGCCGGTATTTCTCATCCCCGAAAAGATGGAGGACGATAAAGGCTGGCATAAATTCTATAACGAGACAATAGGCAGTGATTATTACAAAGAAAAGATTAAACCTATTGTAAACACTGCGCTTGGCGGTACATGGCGACTCTTTGTGGAGAAGGTCTATAATGGCAGCTACTTCGACGAGAAACACGAGACTGTGCTTCATGTAAATGCCACACTGCCCAATGGCAGCACACTGGAGCAGATGAATAACCTCATAGCGCGTATGGAGGAGGTGCTGAAAGGATATAGTGAGATTAAGCAGTTCCACACACAGGTCAGCAGTGCTTACAGTGCCTCAATAGACATCTACTTCCCCGAAGAGCACCAATATAGTAGTTTCCCCTATCGTCTGAAATCAGAAATCACCTCGCGTGCCCTTGAACTTGGCGGTGGCAGTTGGAGCGTATACGGACTGGAAGACCAGGGCTTCAACAATGATGTACGTGAATCGGCAGGATCGTACAAAGTAAAATTGAAAGGATACAATTATGATGAACTATATGAATATGCTGAAATACTCAAAGACTCATTGCTTACCCATCGGCGTGTACGCGATGTACAGATAGGTTCACGTTTCAAATGGCACAAAGATGACTACCGCGAGTTCCTGTTTGATGTATCCACCAAACAATTAGCCGAAGCGAACCTGACTCCGATGGAACTATACAATTCCATGCGAAGAATATTTGCACGCGACATATATTGCAGCAGCCACCGTAACGCCGACGGCACAAACGAATATATACGCCTTTCCTCATCGCAAGCCAATAGGTACGATACATGGCAGTTGTCGTATCGTCCCTTGCATAGCGGTGAAAAAGAATTTAAGCTATACACACTTGCCGATATTGGCATAACACCGCAAGCTTCGGAAGTGATAAAATATAACCAGCGTTATGAATTGTGCCTGCAATATGAGTATGTCGGAGCATATCAGATGGGTACTAAGATGCTTGAACGAGAATTGAAGAAATTCAAAAAGATGTTGCCGACCGGTTACGAAGCAAACTCTGAAATGGGAGGCGGTTACTGGTCAAGCAAAGACAATAGCCAATATCTGGTGCTGTTGCTCATCGCAGCAGTCATATTCATAGTAACAAGCATACTGTTCAACTCACTGCGCAAGCCGTTTGCCATACTGTTTGTGATTCCCGTATCGTTCATAGGACTATTCCTTACATTCTGGTTCTTTGAACTAAACTTCGACCAGGGAGGCTTTGCTGCAATGATTCTGCTTTGCGGAATAACCGTAAACGCAGCAATATATCTGCTTGACGAATATGGTAATATACGCGAGAAGTTCCCGAATATGAACAGCATAAGAGCATACTTGAAAGCATGGAACGTGAAGATTGCTCCTATAATGCTTACCGTAATATCTACAATCCTCGGATTTATTCCATTTATCGTAGGCGGCTCAAAAGAGGCATTCTGGTTCCCGTTGGCAGCAGGAACAATCGGCGGATTGCTAATGTCTCTTGCGGGACTATTCATATTCCTGCCCATATATGCCCTGAAAACTACAAAGACAAAATAACAGACTATGACACGACAAAATATAACACATATTGCAAGCTACATAATGGTATCTATAGTATCATTATGCTTGCTGTGGCTTACACTGCTTGATGTAAACACCGGCTGGTGCGAGGAGATGCCACAGTTGCTTTATGTGATGCTCGCAGTAAATGCTATTGCATTTCTGTCTGTATTATTCATTGACAAAATAAACAAAATCTGTTGGTTGGATAAAATTGTCCTGTTGTGGTTCGTGTATATCACATTCAACTATTGGTTCATATCTCCCTATCCTGCCGGCGAACGATACTTTACATTTTTGTCTTCGCTGCTGTTATATATTATTTTACGATACACTATTTCGAAAAACAGCAAACATATATTGTTGCTTGTTTTGTCCATCGGCGGTATTTATGAGGCTGTGCTTGGAATAATGCAATTGCTAGGATTGGAGTATTCAAGACACTCGCTGTTTGATATTACAGGTACATTTTTCAACCCCGGGCCGTACTCTGCATATCTTGTAGTTGTTCTAGCAATGGCAACTGCGTACATCTATAAACGCAGGAAAATATACAACTATCCCTATTTCAAAAAAGGAATGCCGCTTAAACGCATTCTGCCCACTTGTATATATCTAATTATAGGGATTGCACTTTATGCTACAGTTGTCACACTGCCTGCCACATGGAGCCGTGCTGCTTTTGTCGCATATTTTGCCGTATTGATGGTATTATTCTATAAGAGACACAAAAAATGGGTATTGGGGCTTATTATTGCATCAGCACTTGCCGGTGTCGGTCTCTATTTTGCAAAGCAAAGCTCTGCCAATGGTCGCGCCCTTATGAACATAGTATCTATGCGTGCAATAAAAGAAGAGCCATTGATCGGATGTGGCATCGGAGGTTTTGCCAATGCTTTTGCAAACAGTCAGGCTGAATATTTCAAGGAGAATTCCGATTCACCGTTTGTAGATGTCGCAGGAACACCGGAATACGCGTTCAACGAACTGATGCAGATAGGTGTCGAACAGGGCGTGATTGGAATGTTGTTCTTTGCGATAATAGCAATCGCAACATTTATAATACTGCTGCGCAAAAGAAACGAACTTGCATATGCTTGGCTAGCATTGTTGGTGTTCTCATTCTTCTCCTACCCATTCTCATTGCAACCGTTAAGAATAATGGCAGTACTGTTTGTTGCTTGTGCAGCCGGTAGCATTAGAAAAGAGAAAGATAACTATAAGATAAGATATAAACTGCCACATCTTGTCATTTTATCGCTCTGCGTAATAATTATATCCGAAATTATTCCTCGCGTGGAGCATAAGGTAAGCATAAACAGAAACTGGGAGATAATATCGGGTTACCAAAGTGCCGCTTTTGCCGATGACTATGCCGAACAGTATAACACACTTATTGACAATCCTAAATTTCTTTTCGCTTACGGCAAAATGCTCAATAGTATGAAACGCTATAATGACAGCAATGCCGCATTGAGAGATGGACTGAAAGTAAGTACCGACCCTATGTTTCATGTTGTAATGGGCAACAATTACAAAGAGCTTGGGGCATATAAAGAGGCAGAGGAACATTACAGAAAAGCATTTTATATGAATCCCAATAAAATGTATCCTCTCTATCAACTGTTGCAGATGTACATTGATGTTAATGATACAATAAATGCAAGGCAAATGGCACAACGTATAGTGGATTTTAATCCAAAGATACGTTCAAAGGCCACTGATGATATGAAGAAGTTTGCAAAAGAGTATTTAACCAAGGAACAAGAATAGCAGAATATGGAAAAGGGGATTAAAATATTGAAAATATCGACACAACTGATGCTCGGATTGACATTCGTTGTTTCGGGTGTACTTAAGGCTATGGATATTTATGGTACAGAACTGAAGTTCATTGAATATGCAAACAGCACCGGACTTCAATTCCTCGCTGAGTATAATATGCCTTTGTCGGTAATGTTGTGTGCATTCGAGATATTCTTGGGACTATGGTTGATGATATTCATTTACCGTACAATATCGCTGAGCCTGCTTGTTGCAACAACGTTTCTTTTCACGGGAACAATAATTTACCTGATGATTAATCCCGAAAAGAACATTACCGATTGCGGGTGCTTCGGAGAGATATTGCCAATGGGGATGAGTGCAAGTTTACTAAAAAATATAGTAATCCTTATGCTTGCAACTTATCTATTGTGGAGTGCAAGAAATGTACAGATTAAGTTCAATAAAAAATATGTAGCTGGTATTTTCGGATGTTTGTTTGCATCGCTGCTGCTACCGATATATACAGCAAATAATTTGAGTCTTTACAACCCTACCGGCTATGGCGAAGGCACTGATTTAAGAGGAAATGAGGATTTTGTAGTGCTTGACGACAACTTTGAAAACGTTACTGACAGTCTGCTGAGCACGTCTGATGAGGTATATATTTTTGTATTGAAACAACAGCCTACACAATCGGATGAATTCAAGATGAAAGATATTTGGGAGAAATGTAAAGGTAATAGTATCAATTGCTTTTCGCTTGCACACAATGAGTATAAGTTACCTAACGGCATTAATCAATACTATGCAGATATCTTGATGCTTAAATCACTTGTCAGGAGTAAAGAGAATGGAGTGATTGTGCTTAAAAATGGGATTGTAAAGAATGTGCATATATTAAAAGATTATTGAGACAAACTAATAAAGTTATAATATAGGAACGATGAAACTGATACTCAAATATCTGAATAAAGCAATGGATATATTCCTCTATACTTCGCTTGCAGCAATAATAGTTGTTGCGAGCTACTATCTGTGCAGGATATTCATTGCCGACCAATTTATCATTCCAAGTGATTCAATGTATCCGACACTGCAAATAGGCGACAGAGTGTGGGTGAATAAATTGGTTGCAGGGGCTCGTATTTATAATGATATTGATTCGGCGAATAGCAGTACATTACAATCGTGGAGAACAAGGGGTATGAGAAATATTGAAAGAAACGATATTCTTATATTCAACTATCCTATTAATGACAATAGAATATCATTCAAAATAAATTATGTATATGCCAAACGATGCATAGCATTGCCAGGTGACAGCATAAGTGCTGTTGAAGGGTTTTATAAAAACAGTAATTATGAAAGTGCGTTAGGCTATGAAAAAGCTCAAGAGTATTTGAGCAATTATCCCGATTCTATGCTGCACGAAAGTATTAGAAATACAATTACTCCTTCGCGCGATAAATATCCGTGGAGTATAAAGAATTTCGGACCTATATATGTACCCCGCAAAGGTGATGTAATAAAATTAAATGCCGAGAATGCATTGTTTTATTCAAATATATTGGAGTTTGAAACGGGGAAGAAGATAAGAGTGGATAGTGCCGGTAAAGTTTATCTTGGTGACGAACCGGCCAGTTATCATATATTCACTAACAATTACTATTTTATGGCTGGCGATAATGTTATAAACTCCGGAGATTCGCGCTATTGGGGCTTTGTTCCCGAAGATTACATAGTAGGAGTGGTAGGGTTTATTCCTTATGCAATAGATAAAAACACAAATGAGATAAAATACGACAGAATATTGAAATTTTTATAAACAACCAATTAAATATGAGACTTATATACTCTTTACTTTTTGCAAGTACACTCCTTGTATCATGCATCAATCATGCAGGTGTTGATAAAACTCTTTCACTAGCAGGCGAAAATCGTGCAGAATTGGAAAAAGTGCTTACTCACTACAAAAACAGTGGCGAGCGCAAGAAATATCGCGCAGCATGTTACCTCATAGACAATATGAAGTATCATGGTTCGTATGGCAAAATAGAATACCTAGATAACCGTATAGATTCTCTAGCACGTGAAGCAGATGTTGCATATTACAACGATGTAAAAGGAATGTCGCACAAAGAGATATTGTCCGATGATATTAAACGTAAAATGGACAATGCCGGCAAAGAGTATTGCAAAAAACTTGGGGAATTATCATACGATTCTGTAAAGTACAGCAATAGATTCCATCATGATTACAAAGAAATTGATTCAAAGTTCTTGATAGAGCATATAGACCACGCTTTTGAAATGTGGGAAACATCACCATATGCAGAAAACCTCTCGTTCGATGAATTCTGTGAATATCTGCTTCCTTACCGCTCAATACCCGGATACAAACATTTGGACAACAATGTAGAATTCTATTCGTGGTTCGGTAAGTATTTTACAAATGTTGGTTGCGACTCGCTTGCTGACTATCTAAAACTTTACCATACAACAATGCTCAATACCCATCGCTATCTCGGAAACTTTAAGTATGGATATACTATGAATCCAGGACTGTGCTGCGCTTTCTACGAAGACACCCGCGATTGCTACGACATGGCATATCTGTGTGCCGGAATTTTCCGTTCGATAGGAATCCCTACATATGTTGCACTTAACTTAGCTTATCAAGACCTTAATGGAAAGCATGTATTCTGCGCCTCTATGGATAAGAATGGCAGTTGGAAATTCTATGACCCTGAGTGGTTGTTCGAAGGGACCAATGAAGAATATATGAAAGAAAAACGATATATGAACATTCATCGTCATTCGTTTGCCTTACCTAAAAAAACGGTTTTATCACATTGCTATCAAAGCAATTATATTCCCGGTGCTTTTAAACAATTTTGTGAGGATGTGTCAGCAAATGCAACCCCGACTGTGCAATATGATATAAAATATAACGGCAACGAAGATTATCCGGTTGCCTATCTTGCATCGTTCAGCAGTACAGGAGCATTGATACCTGTTACATGGGGAAGGAAAAGTGGAAAATCTTATATTTTTGATAACGTGATGCTTGATAGACTCTATTTCCCTGTTATATACAATAACGGTAGCATTACCCCCTTTGCATCACCGTTTCTGCTGAAAAGCGACTATAGCCAGCACAAAAATTACAGTTATATTGAATACACCAACGAAGGAAATAAGACCACCACGGGTATATGCACACGCAAATATCCGATAAAGCGGTCAACAAAAGAACGCATAAAAAATATGGTCGGAATACATGTGATTGCTTCGGATAATTACGATTACAGTGATTGCGACACATTGGCTATGATAGATTTTTTACCCGAACCTCAGCTGCAGGATTTGCCATTGAAACGGGAGCGACCATACAAATACTATCGCATACAGACAGGCAGTCATGATTGGTTGAACCTCTCAGAGGTTTATTTCCTTGCACCAAAATCATACGGATACAGCAATTCACTTCCGACTCCGGAGTTACCGATTCTTTCTGATGTGGTGTACAACGACACTGTTGAATATGTTCGATTCAGAGACGTACCCGAAGAAGAGTTTCTACGGCGTGCCGAAAATGATGGCAATATGCAGACAATAAGCGCTACTTCGTGCGTGAACCTGCGGTTCAAGGAACAACGATATATGACGAAAGTACGCTTTGCGCCTTTGAATGCCGAGAATAACATCTTTCCTGAACATAAGTATATTCTTTACAAATGGGCTGGTATAGACTGGGAGCAAGTAGCGCAAAAACAAGCAACAGCACATTATCTCAGTTTTGATAGTGTACAACCCGGCTGTCTTTATTGGCTGAAGAATATAACAACCGGCCAAGAAGAATCGCCATTTGTCTTTGATGAAAATGGTAAACAATGCTTTGTAAATGAGTAATTAACTTAATATTAATATATATATAATAAGTAGTATTATGAAAATAAAAAAATTAATTACAGTTGGAGTAATTGCATTAGTAGTTATCTTAAATGTTAACTATGCAATAGGTGGTTATGGATATACATCGTCGAATTTGTTAAAGGTCGCTCATGCGGGAATACCACCAAGTGATGATTCAAGCTCAGACTCTGATTCTGGTTCCGGTTCTGAGTCTGACACTAGTTGGGGTAATAATTTTACATCAAGTAATGAATGTTGTGATACACTTTTTGACTTAACAAATTCGAGATTTTGTAATATTTCAGTAAGTAAGTCTCCTGCTTCACAACTATGTGTAACTGGATATGTATGGACTTTCTATAATTGTGATTCGATAGAGATATATCGTGATTCTACTAAAACAAATATAAAACCACAAGCACCATTAGATGTATGTTATGTACAAAAAAGTGAGATAACAAATATGGTTACAACTGATATTGTTATTTGTATATACGATGGAGGACCATGTAATATTTGTGAGGAAGTTAGAGGAGTATGTCCACCTTTAAATTAAAATATGTATTATATTTTTTTATTCTTATTTTTATTTACCAGTTCCTTAGTAAGGGCAAATAATCATTTGGACACCCTTGTGCTTAAAAGCCTAGCAACCTACAGTGCCCTGCCGCAGGAACGCGTGTATCTGCATTTTGATAATAGCGGATACTATCTGGGCGAGACAATGTGGTTCAAGGCATACTGCGTGAGTGGCAACGGCGCGACCGTTGCTGCTCCGCAGAGCAAGGTGCTATATGTGGAACTTTGCGCGCCCGAGGGTTATGTGGTAGAAACGAAAAAGTTCAAACTCGATGAAAAAGGCTGTTGCAACGGCGAATTTGAGCTTAAGCCATCGTTGCTGTCGGGCTATTATGAGGTGCGCGCGTACACACGCTATATGCTTAATTGGGGCGACGATGCGGTGTTCAGCCGCGTGTTTCCTGTGTATGATAAGGTGAACGGCGACAATTACGATTTTCGCAACATCCTCGACCGCAAGCGAGGATTCCTGTACCGTGGCGAGTGGGTGACGCAAGAGAGCAAAGAACCTACGCTCAATTTTTACCCCGAGGGTGGGCATTTAATAAATGGCATTGAAACAAAAGTAGCCTTTGAACTGCGCGACAAAGGCGGAAAGCCACTTAACGATACAATAGCAATTTTTGCAAATAAGGAGCAAATACTGACCACCGCTTCCACTCACAATGGAAAAGGATACTTTATGTTCACTCCACAAGCTGACGTAAAATATCACGCCGAGGTTAAGCAGGGCAAGAAAGAGTATAAATTCGACCTTCCTACTATTGAAAATAGTGGCGCAACCATTGCTGTAAAACAAGATGGCGACAGCATACGATTCTCTGTTGCAAGCAATCTGCCCGCACAAGCAACGGGCTTTGTAATTCTTAATCGCAACCTTGCGTACGTATATAAAAAGAACATCAAAGAGCTTGCCATGCACCGCGACAAGCTGCGCGAGGGAGTGAACCGCTGTCTGCTGCTCACAGCCGACGGCACACCCATTAGCGAGCGAATGTTTTTCGTTAAGCACTCTGCACCGCAGCAGGGTGACCTTGTTCCGATGAAATTAAAAGCAGAAATCAACGGAATTTCATCCGAGGAAAAGACATTCTTCAAGCCCTACCGCAAACTGACAGTAAAAATCAGCAGCGAAGATGGCTCTCCCCTGCCAAAGGATGGCAGTTACTCGGTGGCTGTCACAGGCGAAGAGAACAGCATCCTCACAAGCTACTCGAACAACATCTACACACAAATGTTGCTCGCCTCGGAGCTTAAAGGATATATTCCCGACGCGGCGCAGTACTTTGCCGATGACAGCGAAAGTACCCGTAACAACCTTGACCTGTTGATGCTCACTCATGGCTGGACAGCATACGATTGGAGCATGCTTGCGGGCACAAATAGTACATTCTCTATAAAGCACCCAATCGAGAAAGGTATTCAAGTGAAAGGTTACTTTATGAAGAAAGTCCCCGTGAAAAAATGGGGCAAATTAGGAACATTTAAGGTAATTCCACTAAAGGACGTAAACGTTCGTTTCGACATTTGCTACGAGGACAGCGTAATTTCCAATTACGACTTTGTAACAGGCGACGAAGGAAAATTCACTCTTGAGATTGAGGATTTTTACGGCAAAAAGTACGCTTCGCTGACTCCCACACTCACCGGCAAGCAGATACAGGACACGCTGTTTAAATTCTCGCTCGACAAATACTTCTCGCCTAAATTCCGCCTGTTCGACTATTGGCAGCGCAACACAGGTAGCAGCGTTGAGCAGAAAAAAGCGACAGCTACAGCCACGTTCCTCGACGAAACAAACGAACTTGAAGCTGTTGATGTAACCTCAAAGAAATATAAAAAACGCACCAGCCGTCCGCCTAAAAGCGAGATTCGACTCGACTTTATGGACGAGTGGGAGTATGCGCAGGATGTAAGTTACCTTATTACCCCTAACGACAACTGGATTTCTTATAAGGTAAACGACGTCAGCGACCTTTTGGAAGATGCACTCG
>JAFYOS010000030.1 GCA_017560125.1 Bacteroidaceae bacterium
TAGTTTCCGCTCAGGTTCATGTTTATCTTCTCGGCCAGTGGGATAGCCGTAGCCATCGTCACGTCAATACCCGTGATGTGTACTTTGCCGTAGTTCTGCATTTTCCACACGTACGTGCTCGGGAAGGCGATAATCTTGTCGTTTACCTTGTTGTAATATGCATCGGCGGTGATGGATACGAAGTCGGTGAAAGACAGCGGGGTACCGCTCCATGTCATGCCCAAAGTGTATTCCTTTGCTTTTTCCGGCCTTAAATTCGTGTTGCCCACACGCAGATAGTAGAGGTCGCTGAACGTAGGTACGCGGAAGGTGCTCTTGTACATGGCACGTACGAAGAACTGCTCTTCCTCCCACGGTTGCCATGAAGCGGATAGCGTAGGCGCGAGACGGTGGCGGTCGTCGGGCGTGTTGCCAGCTTTTACCTCCTCGGTGATGTATGTGCCTACCAGTGTGCCCGAAAGCTTCCATCCGTCTTGCTGATAACGTGCGTTTAGGGCAGTGATCGAAGTATATCGTATTGGCTCGGGCGAGTTCATCCCGTTGGTGTGCAAGTGGTTGATGAATCCGTCCTGCGCGAGCGAGAAGCTCCAGCCGTCTGCCGGACGATAGAGTGCCGCTGCCGAGAGGTAATACTCTGTCTGTCGGTTCGTGTCCGTCTGCTTGCCGTTTACGTATTCCGTACCGATGTCCTCGTACTTGTTCCACGAGTAGTTGTATTTAGCTTGCGCTTGGAGTGTCCATTTCGGATTGAATACCTTCTTATATTGTGCTTGTGCGAAGAAGTTCTCGTCCCACAGGCGTTCGTCGCTCTCGTTGTTGTATAGAATCACTGCACCGGGCAAACCACGCTCCGAGTGGAAGTAATGCACCTTGGCGTTCAGTTCGCTGTCATCGCGAAAGGTATGGATGAGGTTCGTTTCTGCCTGATACGAGGAGATGTCCGAGTTGATGCGCCGTTCCTCCGTACGTAGCGTGCCGTTCTTAAGGATGAACGGATAGTCGCTGTCCGCTTCTTGGTAATTCCCTTCGATGGAGAGGCGTGTGTGTTCGCCCAGCTTCTGCCAGTGACGGATGGACGGGGTGAGGTAGCCGAACGAACCACCGCGCATCTGTACCTGTGTGAGTGTGCTGCGTCCGTCCTCGAATCTCGGTTTCTCCGTCTCGATGTTCAGTACTCCTGCTGCTGCGAAGAGACGTGCCGGTTGTAGCAGGTTATCATCATGCCCGATGGCTAGCGACAGCATTGACACATTGTCCAGCGAGAAACGTCCGATGTCAATCTGCCCCGCTTGCGTATTGCTGATGGCCACTCCATCGTAGTTCACGGCGGTATGTGCTGCACCCAGGTTTCGCACGGATACCGTCTTGAGTCCGCCTATGCCGCCATAGTCGCGCACGTTTGTACCGGCAAATCGCTTCACGGCGTCGCCCATATTCTGCAGACCGAGGTTCTTCAAGTCTTCCTTCCGGAATACCTGTACGGAGGTAGCCGACGAGATTTTGGCAGGCATGCGCCGGGCGGTTACGGTCACGTCATCCAGTTGGTGTACTTGTCCGTTGATGCTGTCTTTCTGTACCTGCGCATACACCGATGCCGGAAGCAGACAGAATACCCATAGCATCCATACCCATACACGAAGGGCATGATAAGGAGTCTTCATTGTCCCAAAAAGTTAAAGTTATACATTTCGCACGTTCTTCACGCTCTTTCCTCGAAAGCATGAAGCATGACTTCCGTCTTGCAGGTCTTCTGACTTACCTCGGTTTACTTTGCCTTCCCACCTTACTATAGGCAGTGGCTAGGAGTGATAAGTAAACTCCATCCGTCGGGGGATGAGGATTACAGCAGCGGGACTGTTCAGGACTTTCACCTGATTCCCTTTTCATCCGCTCTCTCGCTATCGGAGGTTGCGGACACAAGACTGAGTGCAAAGGTAGGGAAATATTTTGGAAATGCAAGTGGAATTGCAAAAAATGTGAATCTTGTTTGCTGCATTCATTTCATCATTTTTTTAATCATGAAGGCGATTTTTTTATTCGCCTTCACGATTCAGAAAATCGCCTTCACGATTTGTGCCGGCAGGGCGCATTCGCCATTTGTCTTGTACTGATATAAATTTAACTTTTAGCATTTAACTATTTAACTATTATCTCTGCTAAAAGTGTAAACCTATATCAGTACAAGACAAAATCCGAACCTATGGGTATCGGGATGTCGATACAGCCCAATATGAAGAGAATAGCCTTCGCCTGCTGGGAAGAGTACCGGGATTGGTGATTTTGATACGTTCGATTACTTTAATAAAGGCAGAATCTTCGCTTCGAACAAGTCGCGGCGGATGATGCGGTAATGCGGATGGTAATGCTCGTTGAACTTCGTGCTGTGATGCACCATGTACTTACCTTCGCGCAGCAGATTAGCCAGAAGGGTGGAATCTTCCGGGAAGCCAGCCAATTGGGGAGCTGTCGCACGGACGGCTCGCTGAATATGTTGCCAATCTTCCACGAATGTTTGCGTTAGGGTGGTGTCGATACCGTTGGCGCTTGCCATGAACGCATCGACGAACACGTCTATCGGTACACGTCCGTCGGCTATGACCTTCAAGTTTACTTGCAGGAAGTTACCTTGCCATCCGCAAGGAGTATAGTCTTCATTTTCAAACGATTCGGCACTTTTGATTTCGTGGTGGATGTAGCGCTCTACTGCTTCGCGGTTGGTGAGGATATGAGCTGGGCCGAACACATCCTGAAAGCTGCCTTTGTAAATGTCTTGCAAGGTAGCTTCGGGGTATTTCTGCAGGTAGGTACGCACGAATTCGGCACGCATGTCGGTTTGTGGACGACAACCTGCCATGAGGAGTATCGGGAAAAGGATGATTAGACTGTATCGCATATTCATGTCGGTTTTAAAGAGGGTTAAAAAAAATTACATGTTTTCTCCTAGGAATAAACGCCGGGTGTACTTGTTTTTCTTGCAAAGAAGCACAGCCTGGTAGCAGATGAACAGCTCGGCAACGGCTATCAGCGGAGCTATGAGGAAGGTGGTGGCGGTACTTACATACAGCCCGATGCTATGCCAGGTACATTCCAGAAGGAAGGTCTGCATCCAGTACAATCCAAGGGTACACTTGCCTAATTTATCGAGGATAGGGGTGATGCGCCAATTCTTGATCCGTTCGTACACCCATGGAGAAAGAAGGAAGAACATCAGACTGCCCGTCAAGCCGATGGCAAGTCGGTAAAGTGCGATGCCGAGGTTGTCGGCGTCGAGCGTGAGGGTGTCCCAATGGAAAAAGTCGATGGGTACCATATATACGGTAAGGCGTCCCGACCAGAAAGGAAGCAGTGCTGCAAAAGCTACGAGGCTTGCACTCAGCAGTTTCTTCCGGCGGCGGTCTATCCATGCTTGGTGGAGGTGGCATAAGTAACCTGCCCAGAACATTGGCAAAAGAAAGTTCACGCTATCGATACTGCATATGGGTACGAGATGGACGATGACCGTGGAGGTGAGCGCGGCTATCCATACATTCTGCATCGACTTGACGGCTATCCAACCGATGAGGTAGCAGAAAAATACGCACTTCAAGAACCACATAGCGTTCATGAATCCCAACCAACTGAGGTCTACAATTTCGGGATAGGGATTGTAATCTGTGAGCTTCACGAAAAGGAACATCAGTATCCATGCCGTGATGGAGGGAACGCCCAGCTGCATGAACTTCTTGCGGAGCATCTCGAAGAAGGGAAGCTTCAGCGACGAACCGAAGAAGTATCCACATAACAACATGAAGAGCGGCATGTGGTAGGTGTAGATGAATGACCAGATGGGATTGTCCCAGAAATCGTTGCCGGTGGTCTGTTCGGTGGCATGGCCGAGGAAGACGCTGGCGATGGCAAAGAATTTCAGGAAGTCGAGGTATGGGATACGGGTTTTCGATGTCTTGTTCATAGTATGAGATATTAAAAGTTGCGCTAAGATAAGAAGATTTTTTGAATTTATCCGTAAATTTGCA
>JAFYOS010000031.1 GCA_017560125.1 Bacteroidaceae bacterium
TACCACATCGGGGCGAAACTCATCCAAATGCTTCCAGTAGCCCACGGAAAAAGAACGGCCGCCTATGCGAAATAATTCCCTCAAGTAGAAGGGACGGAAACGAAAAAGGGCATAAAGCTTCCCATAATCAAAGGTTTGGTCACGCAAATTCCAATATCTCAAACAGATACGGGTACGGAACGCATCGTTCAATGCATTGAAGAAATCGATGCGATAAGGCGCAACAGTAGGATGAAAAATCAAAAGTCCAGTCATATTATATATATGGGTAAAGGGTTAACCAATGCCTCCACAACAGGCAGATAACTGAATATGCCGTGAGAAAGCTCGTAAAAGAAATACACCACCAGAGTGCACATCAGCATCCACCGGGGTACACTGCCTTGCCAAAACGTACTCCCGTGCAGATAAAGCAGGAAAAGTACATTCTGGAAGGCATAGAGATAGAAAAAATAACGCATCAACAGGTAATACATGCCGAGGGCATTGCACACCACCATTAACAAGAGAAGCATCAGGTTAAGATTAACGAATATATACAAGCTCGTAGCCTCTTCGCGTCGATAAAGGGCGACAATCATCGCACCCAAAAGAAGAAGCAAGGCTATCATCGAGGGTTGAAGACCGACCTCCGTTTGCCAGGCATCGGCAGCTAGGAGTTGTTCGCTGGCCGTGGCACGCTCGAAGACATACCCAATGAAAGGCAAGTGTGACAGATAATCGCCCAATCGGAAAAACACTAGGGCAAGCATCACCAACGAAATAGCCAAGCGTAAAAAAGTCCCCCACGAAAGACGATTCCTTATCATGGGCAACAAACCCACACCCAATACGGGCAGACATGAGGTATGTACCCCCAAGGCGCACAAGGCTATCCACCACGAGCGTTTCCCCTCCACATGCCAACGCACCAAGAAAACTAATGTGATGGATTGTGCCAAACCCTGACGAAGCATGTTGCCAATGGCCGCAAACTCCTGGAAGAAGAATGCCATGAAGAAGAGTGCAACCACCACCTTATTGATCGAGGTACGCAGGTAAATACCCACCCGAATGATAGCATACGAGAGCAAAAGATAGTTCAGCGTAGTAAGCACGATGACAAATAGTTTCCAATTGCCCATAAAGAGGTAATAGGACACCCAGGTGAATCCATAATACAAAGGCTCCTTGCCGAAGGACAGCAGATAAGAAACCAATGAATATCGGGGCACCTCGCGAAAGTATTGGCTGTATGTGAGGAAATCGCCCAATAACTCCTTCGTGGCACCGAGGCATCCCAAATACAACGAAAGCATCACCGCAAGCCCCCAGACCTTACCTACGGACACCTCCTCCCGACGGGTCATCCACACCGAATAAGCCAAGATGCCGAACAAGGGACAATAGATATAAAGCAACGTGAACACCATCATGCAATCTCTTGCAAGAAAGCCAATGATTCCTTTCGCAAAGCATTCAGCCTTGCATCTACATCATCATACGAGATGGGGGTATCGAGTCTTCGGTGAAGCTCTTCCTCATCGCCCAACGTGGCTAAAGAATGGTGCTTCAAACCTAAAGTTGACAAGAGGGTACGGATGCGGTCAATGCCTCCGCTATGATTGTCGAGCACCAGAAAGCGCTTGCGGAAGAGGATAGCGAATACCGTACAATGAAACGAATTCGTGATGACATACTCCGCCCCACGGATGGCATTTAACCACTCCTGCACAGACAAGTGCAACCATCTGGCCTTGCCCTTGCGTAAAGCAGGGAAGCCCCAATCTGTCCAAAACAATTCCTCGTATGCCATGCCTTCTTTCTCCGCCCAATTGGAGATGTGTTTGCACTGATCCAAGTTCTCATCGCCCAGGATACACGAAACGACCTTGTGTTGTGACACTTTAGGCATGCCTTCCAACAAGGTACGTTCATAAAAAGAGGCATCGTAAAGTAATGTCGGATCGACAGCCAACCTTGCCTGGACTCCAAAGATACGTTCACAGAGCGTAATGCCCGTATGCTCGCGTACGGTGATGGCCTTGAACTCCTTCATCAGACGGGTGACATGAGCCGTACTCAACCCGTTGTCCGTCCAATACGAGAGGCCGAAAGAAGCAGCGTATGCATATTTACGAGTATGATACTTATCAACAAAATCGAGGAAATAGTTATAGCCCATCATCCCCCATCGCCACACTTGGTCGCTCCCCACTACCACTGCATCCAATTTCTCTTGGGTGAATTGTTTCATCAAAGCATCCATCGAGTTATACTGACGCGTCTTGGGAACAAGATACTTACGGTTAAAATCCGAAAACTTTAGCCACGACCAAAAGTACTTGTACGAGATGCGATGATAGAGGTTACGCAAGAAGCCACGGTATTGCGGCACACGGTCAATGATGCATACATCGTGTCCCATCTCTTGCAACTTCGATTTCAGGGCATAGCATTGCAATACGGCACCGTAGTTTTGCGCCCAGTGAAAAGTGAGTATTCCTATTTTCATACGATAATGTTTTTATGTTGTTCTTTCATTTAATCATCATTATCAAGCGTAATATCTTCCATACCCGCTTCTTCCACCACAATTGGCTCACTGCACGCATCCCTTCCTTTGAGAAACGTTCCCAAAACTCCGCCCGGTAAGAGGTGAGTGGGGCACTCCGTTCAAGGGCGGGATTCGCCCGGATAACTTGTTCATAAGTCACCTCTTTCTGACAAACACCCAAAGCCCCACAGAAGTTCATTCCTTGAGGAGAGTGGATAACCACAAGGCTCACCCCCAAGTCATCGTCCATCGAGGGACACACCTCGGCGATGCCCCAAAAATCGCCCAACGTGAGATCGCTCCCGCTTCGTCCTTGCTTAGCCAGGCACGCATGACACGAAGGACGGAGATAGAAGTCGGCCAAGAATCCCCGCGAAAACACATTACGGGATGCCCGTCCCGAATACAGACAATGCTTCGCCGTTCGTATCTCCATGCAATAACGACTCCATCCTTGACTCTTGTTGCGCATCGTAAGAGTCGTTATCGGCTCGTGACGGGGATTAACAGCATCAAGGTACACTTGCCACACACGTGGCGAAGGTACACCATGACAAACTACATCGGCAGTAAGAAGTGTGTCGTACTCTACCTTCAAGAAATGCTTCAAACCCGCTATCTGGCAAGGTGTACCCGTAAAGAGCACCCAACGCCCTTGCTTGAGGAAAGTTCTTGCCTCGCTAAACGTTTGGCCAATGTCACTCTGCACATACTTCGCCCCCCGTAAACAGGCTACACCCTCCATCGTATCCGTCCAGGTGTGCATGACCTGCCAACGCTCATCATACTTCGCTCCGAACACTACGCCACCCTTGCGGATAATTTCCTCGGCCAAACGTGTGAACACACCGCCCGAAGAACTCTGCATCCGTACAGCCTCGCAAGTATGCCGGTAGGCACAAACCCTCAAAGGACGACGTAATTCATACGGATGTAGCACAGGACACACCCGCACACACGCCCCACAACGGATACATGTATCGGTATCGACTTGGGGATACTGGAACCCCTCATTATCAGCACGCAAGACGATGCACTTACGAGGGCAAGCGGACGCACAAGCATGGCAACCTGTGCAATCTTTCTTATCATTGATTTGTATCATATAGGGCGACGAATAGAAAAACGATAAAAGAGCGGGACATAGACCAACAGATAACCTCCGATAGCCATGGCCAACTTCATCCATGTATCGAGAACGATGCCTTGCAAGGCTATAGAAGCACCGAGAGCCACCAATGCTGGCACTATGGACATTCGTCCTATTTCGCGCCAAAAAGCTCGCATGTCAAGTCTCTGGCACCGATGGTAATAAACATTCATCACTACGCCCTGCCCCAACAACAAAGCCCCACTAATGGCTATCGCAACGCCTATCCCACCATACTTCCGTGCCAATAGAAATTGTGCAAAGAGACTGGCAAGCGCAATTACAAGGTAGAGCAACGAACGGAACTTCATCTGATTACGTGCTTGCAAAATAGTAATGCCCAAATTCTGAATCATCGGCACCGTGAGGCTAGCAAAGAGCAGCAAGGCAATGGCATATACTTCGTCGTACCCGGGTCCGGCCCAAAGGTACACAAAGCTCCGTCCGAATACCGCAAAGCCCGTAAGAACAAGTGCCATCACCATGAACTGGATGCGGCCCGTGCGCAAAAAGAGGTACGAGATATCGGCATCGGATGCCCGACAAGTCACCATCCCTGTCACTCGTGGCAAAAACACCCCACTGATGGATGTGGAAAACGACATGTAGAGTAAACTCAGTTGGATGGCTACGGAAAAGACAGCTACGGCTCCCGTCCCGTCGTACAACGCCAGCACGAACTGTCCCGTGCTCCAATAGATGCGGTCCATCACCACACTCAGGAACACCCAGAAGGAATATACCGATACCTCCTTCAGTAACTCGCCCTGGAAAGTACAAAAACGTATCTTCACCCGCAGGCGATACCGACAATAGAGCCAATGGAGCGTGAGAGTCAGTACATTGAACACTGTCTGTACAACCACCAGCGCCAAGGCCTTGTAACCCATAGCAAGCAAGGCTATCATCACGACCGTGTTCAGCAAAATGCGCACTATCTGTAACACCCGCGGAAAGACGAAACGTTCGTAAGCTGTGAGAATAGAGCCAAAGATACTCATCGGGAAAGTAAAGGCCACGTTAACCACCAACAGGAGCATCATTTGCCGTGCCCGCTCCAATTCGTACAGAGTCATCGTATGCCCAAACCACGTATCGAAATGTGCCATAAACACCCCTCCAGCTACCAAAGCCAATACCCCGATACCTAAGTACAATACTAGGAACATGCCAAACAGCTCGTACTGCTCCTCGCCTCGCCCTTCGGATCGGTACCGAGCGGTGTAACGCACCACGGCATTGCCCAACCCCAAATCGAGGATAGTGAGATAAGCGATAACGGAAGCCACCAACGAGTATAGTCCGTATTCACTCTGCCCCAACCGATGGAGCATATAGGGTGTGTAGAGTAGTCCTACCAAGATGTTGAGGATGATGACGGTATAGTTCAGTACCGCCCCGGCTTTCAGTTGATTCATA
>JAFYOS010000032.1 GCA_017560125.1 Bacteroidaceae bacterium
CCCACACGAGCAAAGAGAGCCTGTGTAGAAGCACCCATACCGAAGGTAAGCATAGTAGTGGTGATGAAGCACAATTTAACCGCGGGGTTAGCTGTTTCTACGAAAGCATCGAGAACGAGATACCAGATAGAGATATCAAGCAAACCAAGACCAACGACAACAAGGCCCATAACGGCACCACTGCGGAATGCCATACGAAGACCGCTGTTCATAGAGTTACGTGCAGCATTGGCTGTACGAGCCGAAGCGTATGTAGCAGTCTTCATGCCGAAGAAGCCCGACAAACCGCTGAAGAAACCTCCGGTGAGGAATGCGAAAGGCACCCACTCGTTCTGAATTTTGAATACATAAGCCATAACGGCAAAAACTGCGGCCAAGCATACGAATACAGCAATAACGACTCTGTACTGCTGTTTCAAATAGGCCATTGCACCCTGGCGAACCGCCTTAGCGATATACGCCATACGCTCTGTACCTTCGCTCTCGGCCTTCATCTGCTTGTAGAAGTAAGCTGCGAATGCCAATGCAAGCACTGCTGCCGCCGGAACGAACCAGAATAATACATTGTAATCCATAAATTTAATTAAGTAAGTAGTTAATATTTAATAATAATTTCTCTTCTTAAGTATGGCAAAAGAGGTCAACAACAGCACCATCCTGCTCCAATTAGCAAAATTAGCAATTATAATGTTAATTACAAAGCATTTATTAACAAAGATTTGAAAATTTGTAAAATCACCACCCGCCACCCACAGCGCTAGCACCAACAGCCAACAACGAGCAACCGACAATGGATTACACCCAGCACAAAAAAAGAACCGGCAGCCAACGCCATTGGTTGACAACCGGTTCCTAAAATATTATACCTTTCGACGAGGGATTATCCCTTCATCTGTTTATAGGTAACCTTGGGGAAACGCGCTGCGGTGGTTTCGTCCAAGCGACGCACCGGAGTAGTATGCGGAGCGCTCTTCACCACATCGGGGTTCTCTATAGCCTCCTTGGCCACCTTCTTCATCACCGCGATAAATTCGTCGAGTGTTTCCTTGCTCTCCGTTTCAGTCGGCTCAATCATGATGCTCTGGTGGAACAGCAGCGGGAAGTAAATGGTAGGAGCATGATAGCCATAGTCGAGCAAGCGCTTGGCGATGTCGAGTGTGGTAACACCTGTCGATTTGTCGGCCAGACCATCGAACACAAATTCGTGCTTGCAGACACCCTCGATAGGCAGATAATAGTCATCCTTCAGCGACTCCTTCACGTAGTTGGCATTGAGCACAGCAAGCGGGCCCACCATCTTCACATTCTCTTTACCGAGTGTGAGGATATAGGTATAGGCACGCATAATCACGCCGAAATTGCCAAGGTAGTTCGAAACGTAGCCCAACGATTTCTCGTCCGTATCGATATAAAATCTGCCATCGGCATCCTTCTTCACCTGGGGATTGGGCAGCAGGTTCTCCAGTCCGGCACGCACACCCACAGGGCCATCGCCGGGACCACCGCCACCATGAGGTGTCGAGAAGGTCTTGTGTAGATTTATGTGCATAATATCGAAGCCCATATCACCGGGACGACACTTACCCAGAAGCGCATTCAAGTTGGCACCATCGTAATAGAGCAAACCGCCACACTCATGCACAAGGCGCGATATTTCGGGAATCTTGGTTTCGAAGATACCAAGCGTATTGGGGTTGGTCATCATAATGCCGGCAATGGTGTCATCGAGCAGTGGTTTCAAATCCTCCACATCGACCGTACCATCGGGGGTCGATTTAACCTCTACAATCTGCAAGCCACACACGGCCGCACTTGCAGGGTTGGTACCATGAGCGCTGTCGGGTACAATCACCTTGGTACGCTTCATGTCGCCACGCTGCATGTGGTACGAACGCATAATCATAAGGCCTGCAAGCTCGCCATGAGCACCCGCATAGGGGTTCAATGTGAAGGCCGAAAGACCGCTTATTTCGGCGAGCGATGCAGCAAGGTTGTAATAAACCTCCAGTGCACCCTGAGCCGACTCGACAGGCTGCTCGGGATGCAATCCTGTGAACGACGGCAAGGCACAAATTTCCTCGTTGATGCGGGGATTGTACTTCATGGTACAGCTACCAAGTGGGTAGAAGCCCGTATCGACGCCGAAATTCTTGTTCGACAGGTTGGTATAGTGGCGCACCACATCAAATTCCGTAACTTCGGGAAGCTCGGCTGCAGATGCGCGCTGCAATTCGGCGGGAAGTGCCGACAAGCTATATTGCGACAGCTCGTTCTTAGGAAGAGAATATCCCGCACGGCCCTCTTTCGAAAGCTCAAAAATCAGTTTGTCATAATTTCTAATCATACGTATATCCTCCTCTTTTATATGTTCTTAATTACATCCACCAACATATCAATCTCGGCCTTAGTGCGCTGCTCGGTCACGCAGAACAGAAGCATATCGTCGGCAATGCGCACACCACCGAGTATGCCCTTTTCGAGCAGTGCAGCCTGTATCTTCTTGGCACAAACGTTCGTCTTCACGGCAAATTCATTCAAGAAGGGCTTGTCGAATGCCATGGTGCATTTACCTGTTGCCACAAGGCTCTCGGCAAGATAGTGAGCACCACTGTACGACAGTTCGTTCACCTCCTTCAATCCCTTGTTACCCATGAGCGACATGTAGATTGTAGCATAGAGCGCCATCAGCGACTGGTTCGAGCAGATATTACTGTTGGCCTTCTCGCGACGGATGTGCTGTTCGCGAGCCTGAAGCGTCAGCACGAATGCACGCTTGCCGTCAACGTCGTTTGTATAGCCCACGATGCGACCGGGTAGCTTGCGCACAAGCGCGTTGCTACATGCGAGGTAACCCACATAGGGGCCGCCATACGACATGGGAATACCCAACGACTGACCATCGCCGCAAGCAATATCGGCGCCCCACTCGGCCGGGGTTTTAAGCACGGCCAGCGTCGAGGGATTGGCGTTCATCACCATCAGAGCCTTCTGTGCATGACAAGCATCGGCCACGCCCGAATAGTCCTCAATGATACCATAGAAATTGGGCTGTGCAAGAATGACGCCTGCAACGTCGCCGGCAGCCAGTTTTTCCTGCAGTTCCTGAATATCGGTTACACCATCCTTCTCGGCAACCGTTTCCACCACAATGCCATTGAATTTAGCATAGGTCTCCACCACCCTTTTTATCTTGGGATTTACAGTGGCCGACACAAGCACCTTGTTACGTTTCTTGGCAGCAGCCACGCACATCATCATAGCCTCGGCAGTGGCAGTGCAACCATCGTACATAGAGGCGTTGGTCACATCCATACCTGTGAGCTCGGTAATCATCGACTGATATTCGAAAATATACTGCAATGTACCCTGCGATATCTCGGGCTGATAGGGAGTGTAGGCGGTCAGAAATTCGCCACGCGAAATTATGGGGTTGATGATAGAAGGAGCATAATGATCCTCCACACCCGCGCCGGCGAAGCATACAAGATTGCTGTTCTTCTTGCCCAAGCCATCGAAAAATTTGCGTATCTCCACCTCGGACATAGCCTCGGGCAGCGCAAATTCCCTATTGAAATGCAGTTCCGCAGGAATTTCGGCAAAGAGGTCGTCGAGCGACTTCAAGCCGGCCACCTGCAGCATCTGCTCAATATCCTGTTGTGTATGCGGGAAATATTTCATCTGTAATTTTTTATTCGTTTATAAATGCCTTGTAAGCAGCAGCGTCCATCAGTTTCTCGGTCTCTGCCACGTCGCTCAGCTGAACCTTGATAATCCAGTTGGCATAGGGATCTTCGTTGATGAGCTCGGGGCTGTCGTTCAAAGCCTCGTTAATCTCTACAACAGTGCCGCTGACGGGCGAAATAAGGTCGCTGGCAGCCTTAACGCTCTCCACGGCGCCAAAATCCTCACCCGCTTCCACCTCGTCGTCAACCTCGGGCATATCCACATATACCACGTTGCCAAGCTCGTGCTGTGCATAGTCGGTGATACCTACATAACCATATTCGCCTTCAATCTTTACATACTCGTGTGACTCAGCATAGAAGAGTCCGTCTATAATCTTGCTCATAGTATAAAATTTTAAGTGTTAATATATTATATTTCTGATTGCTATTTCTTGTAATTCTTGTCGTAGAAGCGTTTTTTGGTAACAGTGCCGGGGAACACCTTTTTGCGTATGCGTACAGCCACCTCGGTACCCAGTTTCGAATATTCGGCATCCACAAGCGCCATGCACACGCTCTTGCCAGTAGATATCGAATTGTATCCGGTGGTCACAGAACCCACAACTTTGCCATCGACCTCCACATCGTATCCGTGACGGGGAATAGCCTTGTCGGCAAGCTCAATGCCCACAATTTTGCGTTTCAGTCCTTCGGCCTTCTGCTGCACAAGCGCCTCCTTGCCAATGAAATATTCCTTCTCCAGTTTCACAAATATCCCAAGGCCGGCCTCCAACGGAGTAATCTCGTCTGTGAGCTCGTCGCCATAGAGGGGCAATCCCACTTCGAAGCGCAACGTATCGCGACAGCCCAATCCACAGGGAAGCACCTCGCCACTGCCCACAAGCTTGTCCCATACATAATTGGTGAATGCGTGCGAACCGTATAGCTCAAAGCCATCCTCGCCCGTGTAACCCGTGCGGCTAATGATGACAGTCTCGCCGTCGTATTCGATCTCCTTGCATGTATAGAAGGGCATTTCGCTGCACGGAATACCCAAAATCCTCTCTACAATCTCCTCGGTCTTGGGGCCCTGAACAGCAACCTCGCCATACTTGTCGCTCTGGTGCTCGACGACAACATCGAAATTGTCGGCATGCTTCATAATCCACTCTACATCCTTATCTATATTGGCAGCATTTATAACAAGGAAGAATCGCTTGTCGCCCATCTTATACACAAGCAGGTCGTCAACCACGCCACCTGTGGGGTGCAACATCATTCCATAATAAATCTTGCCATCGGGAGCATCGGTGATGTCGTTGGTGAAAATATAGTTCACAAACTTCTCGCTCTCGGGGCCGGTAACAAGCACCTCGCCCATGTGCGATACATCGAAAATGCCGCACGCCTTACGCACAGCATTGTGCTCCTCTACTATATTAGTGTACTGTATAGGCATATCAAATCCGCCGAACGGACTGATAAGTGCACCCAACGCCACATGTTTGTCGTAAAGACAGGTTCTCTTGTTTTCCATTATTTTTCGAATAAGAAGTTTATAAATTGTTGTTTGCTTAAATTCATTATTATATCCTCGAGCTTTACATCGGCGAGCCTCTCCTCCACCGCCTCGGGGGCGAAGCGCACACCTGCGAGCCTTGCGAGCAGAGCGCCGTCGAGGTCGCCCACCAGGAAGAAATCGCCGGCCAGGTTCATGCGTCTGAGCACGCCGTCGCGCAGCTCCATCTGCGCCTCGAACTCGCCCACGCCCTCGATGCGTCCCTTCACCGTGGTGGTGTATGCCGGGTTGCGACCATAAATAAATTCGTTGGTCAAGTACTCCTGCTCAATCTCCTTGATGGCGGCAACCGCCTCGCTGCTGAGCACAATCTCGCCATCGCACAGGTTTCTCCTTGCGAAATCCTTGAACTCGTCTATTGAAAGGGAAATATATTTGCCGAGCGTGGTAATATGCTGCCTCACCGATTCCACCCCCTTGCTCTTGAGCTTGGTCTGCGACGGGGTTGTCGAGCGCAACATCTTCTCAATATCCGTATCGTAGAGCATGGTACCATGCACGATGCTACGTCCGGGCAGATGATAAAAGGCATTGCCCGACACCTTCTTGCCATCAATCAGGATGTCGTTGCGGCCGGTGGTCTTGGCATCCACGCCAAGCTTGCGCAGCAGATGCTCCACCATCATCATATAGCTGTTAAAAGTGAGATTTACATTGACGGCAGGGGTTATATACGAGAACATGATGTTGTCGCGGTCGGCATAGACACAGCCTCCCCCGCTTTTGCGACGATACACCTCGATGGCATTGGCACGACAGTACTCCACATCCACCTCGGTATCCAGCAGCTGATTGCGACCGAAGATAACCGTAGGTTCAACCTGCCACATAAAGAAATATTCGTCTGCCGAAAGGTGACGAGCCACATACTCCTCCATAGCCAAGTAGAAAGGCAGTTTGTGTTGTTCTTCTGTAGGCAAAGCAACGTATTTCATCGGAAGTGCTTTCTCTTTATCGCGAATATAGTGCAAGGCGAGCGAAGAAAAGAAATTTATTTATATTTTCCTCCGAACCGCATCGCACATTCGCTACCAGTGGCAAATTTACAAAAAAAGATATACTATCCTAATAAAATGACAAAGATTAGCAGCGAAGAACGAAAATTAACACCTTTTTAAGAAAATATATAGAGTATTTGTATTCTAAAAGTCCCTCTCCTCATTGAAAAAAGAGAAGAGGGGCTTTTCAGTGCCATTCCTTAATACCTATCCTCGGGCTTGGTGGGGTCGCTCATGATATGCAACGGCACAAATTCCAGATAATCGACATCCATGCTTATGTACATCATATCAGGTCCCACATATCTGAACCTTATGGTGTGCTTCCCTGAATCGAAATATTTTCTTGTTATAATCTTTCTCATGTAATATGGAACATCTCTTGCCGGGGTATCCTCCCCCCAGTAAAAGCAATTGGGAGCCTTCATCCATCCTAAATAGCGCATGTGCTTGTCGTTCTCCATTCCATTGTCGTATGTTCTTTCATCGTACACATAGCCGGTCTGCACTCCCGGCTGAGGGTCCTGGAAATTTATATTATAGGTATCTCCTTCCACCTTGCCGTCTATATATACCTGAACAGCCTCTTCACTACCCATAGGTGTTGACCAACCATTTTGGAACAATCCCACACGCACCTCATACACGCGCGGTGGCAGTGGGGGAAGGGTAAATTCCACATCAAAGTCATCATCCAATACAAACATATCGGCATTATATCCCGTGTATCCCCCCAAGATATTCACAACACCGGAACTGATTTTTAATTTATCGCTATATCCACGAGGTATAGTGAAATTGTTGTTCAAAGAGGTATTATACCTAATATCGTTGCACGACAGCTCCGGGACAAGACTGGGTAAATCTATCCTGATGCGCTCATTTAGTATATTGCCATACATTTCGTTCTCGTTATATACGAGAATCTTGTCTATAGGGTGCAGAATGCCATTTATTGCCATCTGATCGAAATTGGCATATTCTTCATCCATCTGTATAAATTCGGTTAGTGGGATTACACGTACATTCACATGAGGACGCATCTCTATATTGTACGGAACAGTACGCTTATGGTAATTTATATATGTATTCCCACCATCGGCAGAGCTCAGCGGTTTCACCACCTTCATCAGCGTACCCTGCATGCTCTCGAAGTAGTCGTAGCGGTCGCACGTTGTACCCATAGCAAGGTCAATGGTGGTGTGCGCGAAATTTATGTCGTATGGCACTATCTTGTTGTGCGGCAGCTCGCGTGGCACAAAATGATAGGCAACGAATTTATATAGTGCATTGCGAGGGCTCTTAGGGTTGTCCCTATCCTCTGTGCCGTACCACTTTTCGGCAAATGCCTGTAGGTCATCTACATTGTATATGCCGTTGCTGTTGAATATGGCATCGGGCTCTATAAAGCCGGTGTATTTATAGAATCGCGTTTTAGGCGGGTTTCGCCAATAACCGAATATACTTTGTGATTTGTGCTCTTCGGGGTCGTAACTATCGTCATTATCCAGCCTCAGCATATCCGAAAAACCCGTGCGGTGCAGTGCCGCAGCAAATATCTTAAAGAACAATGTATTGCTGATTAGTTCGGGGATATTCTTCTGCAATGGATAGACAACCTTATCCACATGATGCACCACTCCATTCTCCACCTGATTATCGCCATCAATGATGGCCGCGCTGTTGTTGAGCATTATGTGGTACTGTTCGCCCTTTACCACATAGTTCACCCCCAGGAAACGGTAATTGAAATTGCGCGACGGGAGAGCACCCTCGCCCATGTCGGCCATGCTGATATTATTTTCCGTTAAGTGGGTGCGAGCTATCACGTTGGCTATAGAATCGTTAAGGTCGTCGATAAATGGCGAAGTGATGCCCGTATCTATGAAATTAGGAGTACCCTTGGTAGCCCAATAGATTGAATCCTGCTCTTGCAGATATCTTTCCACCGCTTCGTTGTCGGGCAAAAATAGGGTGAACTGCCCGTATGTATTCAGCAGACTGAACACCCCTGCACGCTCAAATAGGGTTATCATGTGCGAGTACCTGTCGCTGCGATTAAGCAGATAGTCCGCCACCGTTTCGTTTGTGAAGGTGTAACGGTTGCTTTTGTCAATGTCGTCGGTGCAGGCGACCATCGACAGCACCAATGCAAATATATATAGTATTCGTTTCATGTTCATATCGCAAATATAACCCATTGGTTGCGGAAAACCTTCCACCCCCCCATTTTAACAATCCTTAACCTTTTCATCCTTTCCTACGGGGCGCCATCGCCCACCCCGTTTTAGTGCCTGTCCTCGGGCCTGGTAGGGTCGCTCACAATGTGCAGTGGCACAATCTCTATGTAGTCCAAAAAAATATATATGGAACCGCTTGTACCCGGCATTGTCACGTGCTCTACAAGGTTCCTAAACCTCAACCAATGCTCCCCTTCCACAAGATATTGTATTGTAGCAATCTTACGCATACTTCTAAAGTTGTGTCTCGCCGGCATATAATCCAAATACCAAGAATTATAAACGTCCGGAGCCTTCATCCAACCTTTGTTTCTAAGCAGCTTGTCGTTTTCCAGACCATTGTCCAATGTCATATAATCATCCTGCCAACCGATGCGTTCACTCTTTGTCGCAACACTCAGATTCAATGGCAATCCACATACCTTACCGTCGAAATATAGTTGGCATAAATTTTCTCCTGATACTTGGTAGCCTTCTTCATCTTCACGAAACATAACTACCGAGAACCTTATTTCGTATGTTCTTGTAGATACGGGTGGTAATTTTATTGCCCAATCGTATTGATTAACAAAGTATAATTGATCGCAATTATATTCAGTTCCGGATTGATATCCCCAACGAATTTCTGTTCCATGCCTCTTGAATCCCTTACAATATCCGTCGGGAATCATCATACTTTGCTCCTGTTGCCATATATTGTTGCTCGAAAGCTCGGGCTGCATGGTGGCAATGTCGAAGCGCATACGCTCGTTAAGGATGTTTCCTACCATTTCATCCTCGTTGTAGATAAGAATCTTATCAATGGGATGAATGAGCCCGTTGGTGGTATTGGGTACAAAATCGGCATACTGTTCATCCATCTGTGTGAATTCCGTCAGTTCTATCACACGCACATTCAAATGGTTGCGCATTTCGAAATTATACGGAGTGGCACGCTTGGAGTAATTTATGTATATATTTTGTCCGTTGGGGGTGCTCAGTGGCTTCAGTGCTTTCATCAGCTTGCCCTGCAAGGTGGTGAAGTAGTTATACAGGTCGTGTCCAGGAACATAAATAACATTAAAATTTTCGCTACCCGAACGCGAAGGCACTATTCTGTTATAAGGTACTTCGCCATCGATAAAGTGATAGGCCACGAACTTGTATAGCGCGTTCTTGGGGCTGCGCGGATTGTCCTTGTCCTCGCTGCCGTACCACTTTTCGGCAAAAGCCTTAAGGTCGTCTATTGTATATATGCCGCGCTTGTGGAACACCTCATCGGGCTCAATGAATGCAGTATATTTAATATATTTTTTCTTTGGAAACCATTTATAGTCAATATCATCTTTATCCACCGCATACGAGTAGTCTATGTCTTCGGATATATTGTCGCCAAAATTTGTCTCGGCAATAGCTTGATTGAACAGCCTGAAAAAGCTGTATTTCTCAATATGTGCTGCCAAATAGCTCGGTTTAACATCTATCGGTCGGTCAATATGGTGAATAATACCATTCTCCACTTGGTTGTCGCCATCAATTATTGCTGCATCGTTGTTTATCATTATGTAGAAGCGCTCATCGATAGTTTTATAACTGACAACCAGCGCTCTGTCGTAGAAATTCCATTTGGCTATTGCGCCCTCACCAAATTCGGCTGTGAGATAATTTTCCTCTATCAAGTGCATGCGGGCAATTACATTAGCCATCGAGTCGCTCAGTTCCTCCACAAGCGGCGATGTTATTCCAGTGTATATAGGCTTGTCTGTCTCTTTTGTTGCCCAATAGATACTATCCTGCTCCTGCACATATTTTTCTACCGCCTCGTTATCGGGCAAAAATAGGGTGAACTGCCCGTATGTATTCAGCAGCGAGAATAGTTCTGCTTTTTTCAGCAGATTGATAAAATGCGAGTAGCTGTCGCTGCGATTGAGCAAATAGTCGGCAACCGTCTCGCCCGTAAAGGTGTAACGGTTGCTCTTGTCTATCTCGTCGGTGCAGGCCACCATCGACAGCACCAATGCAAGTATATATAGTATTCGTTTCATGTTCATATCGCAAATATAACCCATTGGTTGCGGAAAACCTTCCACCCCCCCGTTTTAACAATCCTTAACCTTTTGCATAGGGGTTACAACCCGCCCAAAAGCAAGGCATATTTAGTGCCTGTCCTCGGGCTTATTGGGATCGCTCACTATGTGCAGTGGCACAAGCTCTATGTAGTCGTATCCGCTGGTATTTTTCATCATGTCTTGTACCCAGTTAATATCGCTGATTTTTCGTATTCTCAGCCAATGCTCTCCTTCGGAAAGGTAGCACGAAGTGATTATCCTACGCACATGCGAACTGCTTTTGCGGGCCGGGATTGGACCATCTAACGAGTACACCAGATAAGAATCGGGAGCCTTCATCCATCCGCGGTTGCGCATCTGCTTGTCGAGCTCTACCCCGTTGTCGTCAGTAAGATAGTCATGTTCCCATCCCAGCACGGGGTCTTTCGCCGACAGGCGCATATCTATAGGCAAACCGCATATCTTGCCATCGAGATACACCTGTATGACGTCGGCTACCCAGTAATCTTGGAGATATACATCCATGCGTATTTCGTATGTGCGCGCCGGAACCGGTGGTAGCTTTACCGAAAAATCGAACATACCATTCAATGCTATTTCGTCGTTGAAATATCTGTACGGTGTGCGAAAGTATTGGAAATCGTCAACGAAGGAGTTGTTCTTCAGGTTTTTGCAATAATCAAAGGGTATATACTGCATTGTAATGTCGGCGAAGCGTATGTTGTTGCACGATAGTTCGGGAAGCAACGACACGATATCTATACGCATACGCTCGTTCAGTATATTACCGGCCATCTCCTCCTCGTTATATACCAATATCTTGTCTATAGGGTGAATGATGCCGTTCGACGCATATTGCTGGAAATTGGCATACCTTTCATTGGATTGGGTAAATTCTGTGGTTTCCAAGATGCGTACATTCAGGTGCTCGCGCATTTCGAAATTATAGGGGACATCGCGTTTCGAATAGTTCAGGAATATGCTGCCGCCATCGACCGTGCTCAGCGGCTTGGTTATTTTCATCATCTTGCCGTTCGCCATTTCAAAATAGTCGTACAGGTCGAAGCGCGGATAGTAACAATTATCGTTGACGTACTTTGTTATCACCAGCTTGTCGTAGGGTAGCTCGCGGTCGAGAAAATGGTACGCAACGAATCTGTAAAGCGCATTACGGGGGCTTTGCAGGCTGTCGCTATCCTCTGTGCCGTACCATTTTTCGGCAAAAGCCTTCAGGTCGGTCAAATTATTTATTCCATTTGCACGGAACACCTCGTCGGGCTCTATGAATCCTGTGTATTTGTAGAACCTGAATGGCGGATAAGTCTCAGAGGTCGAATAATTTTTCGGAGAATACTCCAAATCCATAGTACGGAACAGCGAATCGGCAAAACCCGTTGCATCGAGCGCTTCGGCGAAGATAGAGAAGAATGGTTGCTTCGCTATCATAACGGGCACCTCCTCTACGCTCGAATCGATTACACGGTCAACCATGTGTACCACTCCGTTTTCCACCTCGTTGTCGCTACCAACCACCACGGCGTTGTTGTTTATGACGATGTAAAATCCCTCGTCGCTTCCCCGGTAGTTAACGCCAAGGTAACGATCGTTCATATTCCATTTGGTGAGTGCTCCCTCGCCGAATTGCGCTGTCATGTAGCGGCCATCGAGAAGATGATTGCGGACTATGACATTTGCCATCGAGTCGCTAAGCTCTTCAACGAGTGGTGAGGTTATTCCAATGTATATAGGATTTTCACTCTCCTTTGTTGCCCAATATATGCTATCCTGTTCGTGCAGATACTTTTCCACTGCGTCGTTGTCGGGCAGGAAGAGGGTGTATTGCCCATATGTCTGTAACAGCGAGAACAGTTCTGCCCTTTTCAGTAGGTTGATAAAATGCGAGTATCTGTCGCTGCGATTGAGCAAATAGTCGGCCACCGTCTCACCCGTGAAGGTGTAACGGTTGCTCTTGTCAATGTCGTCGCTACATGCAACGATTGACAAGAGCACTGCCAATATGTATAGTATTCGTTTCATTTTTCTGCTGTGTATATTCTAATATGTTTCAAATATAGCCTATTGGGGATGGAAGACCTTTTACCCCCCCATTTTTAACATTTCTTAACCCTTTCAACCTTTCCTACGTGGCGGCATCCTTAGCAAAAGCAAGCCATATTTAGTGCCTATCCTCGGGCTTGGTGGGGTCGCTAATTATATTCAACGGCACCAGTTCTATAAAATCCATGTCAGCCTCGAACGTTCCGTCACTTACACGTTTCAAGCGCAGCCAATGGTCACCTGCACCGAAATATTTTCTTGTAAGAATCCTTCGCGCTCTGACATCGGAGTTACGTGCGACATCCACCATAGCAAGGTTGTAGGTATCGGGGAGCTTCATCCATCCGCGGTTGCGCATAAGCTTGTCGTTCTCGTCACCTCCGTCCTCTGTTTTCTCATCAGCGACATAACCTGTCACATTGGGATTGGTATAGAAATTGATGGGTATTCCGGTAATCTCGCCATCGACATATGCCTGCACAACGCCGACGCCATAGAACGATATACGCAGCTCGTAGGTGCGGGGCGGGACATTGGGCAATCGTATGCTCACATCCATATCGTACAGCATGCTCACCACATCGCCCAAGTACCCATCTACTCCGGGAAGATAGAGCAACGGGCGCTGAACCCTATATGTGACATTTTTGCAATAATCGAGCGGCACAATATAGTTGTAGCCGTCAACCGGTTCGTAGTATCTTATCTTGTTGCACGACAGCTCGGGCAGCAGCGTTGCAATGTCGAAGCGCATGCGCTCGTTCAGGATGTTACCCACCATTTCGTCCTCGTTATATATGAGCACTCGGTCGATGGGGTTAATTATTCCGTTCAGCGTGACGTGATTGAAATCGGCATACTCCTCTCGCATGGTAACGAACTCCGTTGGCGGAATTATACGCACATTTACATGGTGGCGCAATGCGGGGTTGGAGGGTATTTCGCGATGGCTGTAGTTGATATATATGTCGGCACCTTTCGATGTGCTCAATGGCTTTGTCACCTTCATCAGCGGGCCCTGCATGGTTTCGAAATAATCGGTGCGGTCGTACCCTGCAACCATCACATCCTCGCTGCTCGCCACTTCGTGAGTGTTATATTTCTTGGTGTATTTGAAATTGTAGAATATGATGTCATTGTAAGCAAGCTCGCGCTCTACGAAGTGATAGGCCACAAATTTATACAGCGCATTATCGGGATGCTTGTAATTTCCCTGCTCCTTGGTGCCGTACCATTTTTCGGCAAATGCCACAAGGTCGGCAAGGGTGTAGATGCCATACTCGTTGAAAACCTCGTCGGGTTCTATGAAGCCGGTGTACTTAAAAAATTTTGTTTCGATATTTATCCTGGGCACGCTGGCATCGCCACCATAGCCCAATGCGTTGTAGTCGAAAGGTGCAAAGCTGTCGTCCCGATCGAGCAGCAACGAATCCTGAAAACCCGTAACAACGAGCGCTGCATTGAAAAGCGAAAAATAGCTGTAATCGGAAATGACACCCGGCAGCACCCTCGATGTGGGGTTTATCGCCTTGCCCAAGACATGTACCACTCCATTCTCTACAAGATTGTCGGCATCTATTATCGGCGACTGGTTGTTAATCATTATGTAGAAGCGCTCGCCATCGACCTTGTAATTGATACCCAACGAACGCAGATTGAAATTGTGGCGTTGCAAAGTACCTTCGCCCAAATCGGCCATGGTGTAGCGCGCCTCCACAAGGTGGGTCTTTGCGATGACAGCTGCCATGGAGTCGCTCAAGTCCTCAAGCAGTGGCGAGGTAATACCCGTTTCGTACGGCACATCGTAGTCGCGCGAAACCCAATAGAGCGAATCCTGCTCCACAAGAAAGCGTTCCACTGCCGCGTTGGTGGGCAGGAACAATGTGTATTGCCCGTAGGTGGAGAGCAGACTCAATAGCTCGGCCCGCTTCAAAATATCTATAAAATGTGAATACTTCTCGCTGCGGTTGAGCAAGAAGTCTGCCATCGTCTCACCCGTGAAGGTGTAACGGTTGCTCTTGTCAATCTCGTCGGTGCAGGCGAGGATTGACAGGGTCAATGTGAGTGTGTAGAGTAATCGTTTCATCATTTGTTTCATTTTTCGTGTTATTTTTATACTCCTCCTCTTGGATAAGAGGAGGTGGCCGTCAGGACGGAGGAGTTTGATTTTTTTCTGTTTTTTCTTCTTTTGCTATCTTTAGTGCCTGTCCTCGGGCTTAGTGGGGTCATTTACTATGTGCAGCGGCACTATTTCAATGTAGTCCAAAATATTAGTATAATCTTCTTGAATTCCTAATTCGCCAATATATCGGAAACGCAACCAATGCTCACCTTCGGTAAAATACTTTTTAGCGATGATTTTACGTGCCATTGTGTAACAACCTCTTGCAGGAATATATGTTCCGGTTTCTGTACTATATTGCAAATAACTGTCAGGAGCTTTCATCCATCCCTTATTTCTTAAGAGTTTGTCATTTTCGATACCGTCGTCATAAGTAGCCTCATCTGCGATCCAACCAATACTTTCGTCGGTCACCGGAAGTTCGTGACTAATGGGCAGCCCACATATTTCATTATCGAAATATATTTGAAACTTGTCGTTATATTCCTTTGAGGGATTACTATTCTTTCCGCGCATATAAATGCCGAATCTTATTTCGTATGTTCTATTTGGGACCGGCGGAAGCTTTATAGAAAAATCATAAGCTCCCAAAAGATTTATATTGTCGCCATTGTACCATCCCAGGTTATAAAACCAAAATTGTTCACTCCTTATTCCTTCGCAATATCCTGGAGGAATATCAGCAAATCCATTTTGCCAAATATTATTGCTTGCAAGTTCGTGTTGCAGCGCTGTAATGTCGAACCGCATTCGTTCGTTCAGTATATTGCCTGCCATTTCATCCTCGTTGTAAATGAGTATTTTGTCTATTGCATGTATAATGCCGTTGTCGGCAGCAGGGACGAATTCTGCATACTCACTGTCCATCTGTGTAAATTCCGTAAGCTCTATGATGCGGACATTCAGGTGGTTGCGCATTTCAAAATTATAGGGAATCTTGCGTTTGGAGTAGTTGATGTATATGTTTTTGCCTTCTGTAGTGCTCAACGGCTTTACAACTTTCATCAGCTTGCCATGCTTCGTCACAAAGTAATTATAATGGTCGTACCCTGGATTGTTGAAATGATTATAAATCTCACTTCCAAGCCCTAACTCTGAGGGTACAATTTTGTCGTATGTTATTTCGCCGTTAAGAAAATGGTAGGCAACGAATTTGTAGAGTGCATTTTTAGGGCTTCTGTATTTCCCTTTATCCTCTGTGCCGTACCATTTTTCGGCAAAAGCTATAAGGTCTTCAAGTGTGTATATTCCATACTTGTGGAACACTTCGTCGGGCTCGACGAAGGCTGTGAATTTTATATATTTCCGGTCGGGTTCATCACGCCAAATATCGGACTTTTCGTATGTGTAGTCCATTGCCTGTGAAACAGCATCGGAAAAGCCGGTCAGCGATATTGCACCGCTGAACAGACTAAAAAAATCGTACTTCGCAATCTGCATGACTATCAATGACCTCATATGCTCTATAGGTCTGTCGATGAGGTGAACAACGCCATTTTCCACATCATTGTCGCCGCTGATTATTGCTGAACTGTTGTTGAGCATGATGTAGAAATGCTCATCTGTTACTTTATAGTTTATGGTGATTATCCTGTCGTTGAAATTCCATTTTCCGATTGCTCCTTCGCCGAACTCGGCTGTATGGTAGTTTCTTTCTATCAGATGGTTGCGGGCTATTACATTTGCCATCGAGTCGCTGAGGTCTTCAACAAACGGAGAGGTTATTCCTGTCCACATGGGTATCTCATTATCTTTTGTTGCCCAATAGATACTGTCTTTTTCCTGCACAAATTTTTCCACCGCCTCGTTGTCAGGCAGGAAGAGGGTGTATTGTCCGTAGGTATTCAGTAGCGAGAATAATCCAGCCCTTTTCAGCAGGCTGATGAAATGGGAATACCTGTCACTACGGTTAAGCAGATAATCGGCAACCGTTTCACCCGTGAAGGTATAACGGTTGCTCTTGTCAATCTCGTCGCTACATGCAACGATTGACAAGAGCACTGCCAATATGTATAGTATTCGTTTCACCATAGATTTATTCACAAGACAAATATACGTCTTTTAGTATTGGGAACCTTTCACCCCCGCATTTAATATATTTTAACGATTATTTTTTCAATGGTCATCACCGAAAACAGGCAACCATCTATTCGAGATACATTTTTACGTTCTTCCACAAATAGCCCTCGCCATATCCCGACCACTTTGCAATCACCTTGCCTTCGGGATTTATGAGCACATAGTGGGGGTAGCTGTTTACCTTATATTGAGCTGCCAATCCGGTGAATTGGGGTGCAAGCTCGTTCCACTGATGACCTTCGAGAGCATTCTTGCGCACATATTCCGTCCACTCCTGCTTGGTATCCACCGACAGGCTCACCACCTCTAAACGACCGGCATAGGCACGGGCAATCTCATTCAGTTCGGGAAATGCTTTAATGCACCACCCGCATCCCGTTGACCAAAAATCGAGCAATATGTAGCGACCGGCCAGTTCGGAGAATGTGTGCGTGCCGCCATCCACATCGTAGAGCGTGGCATCGGCCATGTCGTCGCCAACCTCTATGCCCTTCACGGGGTAAAGGAAGTGATAGATGCTCTTTCCCTCTTCGGACTGCTTCACCTCGTCGGGCAATGTATTATAGAGCGCTTTCAGCCCCTCACTGTTAGGGAGCGACTCGGGGTTCACATTTGCTATCATCGCATATTCGAGCAACGTAGTCATCCACACACGCGAGCGAGGCATGGTTGCCATGCACTCAATCTCGGCCTCCATTTTACGGGTAAGCACCTGCATTGCCGTTGCATCAAGCGAACGATATTTTTCCAATAGGACACTGTCGTTTATATCCTCACCCATTTTCGCCATCCATTGCTTTTTGGTAGCCACTGCTTCGAGGTAGAGCAATGTAAATTCACGACAAGCATCCACGACATACTCCTGCAAGGTATTTTGGTCGTTCTGCTCGGCGAGGTCGCAGGTTACCTTCCATGTCAGGTGGACATTATCCTCGCCACTGACACGCACATACTTGCCCGGTGCCACCCAAACAGGAAATTTGACAGGCACAAATCTGTCGTCAAAAAACACCAGGAACAGCTGTTTCACATCGGATATAGTGTCGCTGAACGAGAAACGACCATCAAAGACTGTATCCTCGCTCACTCTACACAGCCGGCCATCGTTCTGTGCAAACAATTTAATAACCACGCTGTCGGGGGTGCTCTTCAAGAAGCCCTCAATCAGGTATTTGTCGCTATCGACCTTCGGGGTGCACGAGGCCAGCAGCGCTACTGCCACAATGGCGAATAGTTTCACTAATTTCATACGTTCTATTCTATTTCATTAAAGATTTCATCATCTGTTCGAAGGCATCGAGGTTGCGCGGGTCGGCGTTCACATCGAGCAGGGTGCCATCGGGCGAAACGAGCCTGTAGCAGGGATATGACGACACGCCCAAATAGTTCTCTACGGCCGACTGCTGCTCGGGTGGCAGGTTGTAGTGCAGCACATTATCGCCCACCACGTTGTACTCCTTTATTACATTCTTCCACGAGGTATCCTCGCTGCGGTTGGCCAGATAGAGGAACACCATGTTGTAGGGTGCAAGCCTTTCGAACACCTCTTTGCTCTTGGCAAGCGCCGCCTTGCAGGGGCCGCACCATGTGCCCCACACATCGACCAGCACATATCTGCCGCGACAGGGCTCGGTGAGCTTGCGCAATATCTTTTCGCCATTGCTCATGCCCTTCACCCTATCGGCCGATTTTATGGAATTGCCATTGGCCACCTTGCCGCTGAGGGCAAGATATTTCTCTTGCATTTGGGCTGTCGCGGTGCGTGCTGCGGGCAATTGCAGATGGCTATCGGCCCACTCTATGATATTTTCGGGCAGGGGCGAACGACGCGTGTTAATCTCGCCGCAGATGACGCTTGCCATATATATATCGGTGAGCGCCGGCGACGATTGCACGCTGCCTATTGCACGCCATGCATTGCCACACACCCCCTCTTGCTGAATAACGTTCAGATTTCTATAATAGATATCCGAAACAGTGGATGCATACTCGCCGGCATTGAATTCGGCAACGGCGGCTTCGTTCTCCTTCTCGGTGTGGGTAGCAACGTACTCTTGCAGGCGCTGCACCGCGGCATCGTACCCCTTCACTATCTCCTGTTCCCTGTCGGTGAGGGTGATTCTGCCATCGCTCGCCAGGCGCAACAGCGTTGGTGCTGTCTTGCTCGATACGGGGTCGTGGCTCTTCTTGTAATACATATAATCGAAAAGAAACCTATTGAAATCGCGATAGATGGTATATGGCGTCAGCTGCACGGTGCAGTTCCAGATGCTATCGGCATAGGCCATATATTCATCGGGGAATGTATCGCCGGCCATGCGATATAGCGCCTGCATGAGGCTTTCGCCCATGCCGACTGTATAGTAGCCCGTAATATAATCGATGTAGCGCGTCGATAATCGGGGATGTTGCTCCACCCTCTCGGCGAGCTCAGCCATCAGCATGTTGCGCTTCTCGGCGGTGGTGCGAAGGAAATCCATCGCCTGCTCGGCGGTTGAGTTCTTGGTATCCATGCGGCAATTCATCCATCCGTGCGGAAGCGCAAGCAGTTCATTCTGCAAGCGCACATCGTCGCCCATCCACAGACGGTTACCGGTCTTGAAATCGTAAATGAAGAAATAGCGCTCGCCCGGCGAGAGCACCGTGCTCACATAGTTTCGGCGCCAATCGAGCAAAACCTGTGTGGAATTCATCAGCGGGAAGCTGAGCGTGAAGCGACCAAGGCTGTCCATAGTAGCCGAGAAGAGATAATCGCTCTCGTGCACAAAAAGGTTCTCGAACGTGGCACAAAATTCATTGCCACAATTGTTGCGCACCTCGTCGGGCATATCCTTTAACCATCCAACGATGGTAACGCTGTCGCCCATGCTGTAGCCGTTATCCTTAATGCCCACTCGTTTGTCCTTCACAGGGTAGTCGCAGAGCGAGGCACCGCCGATGGGAGTGCATTTAACCGCCTTGCCGCCATCGACAGCTATTTTGCGTGTGTCGCCTCGCATTTTGCCCACCTCTATTGCCATGCACTTGTCACCACGCTTCACATTGAGGGCATATTCGCCATCGCGCTCCTCCATCGCCACAATATCCCATACGGCGCAATCCCACACCACATGGTTCTGCGCAAAGCCGATGAGCCACTCACCTGTCGCCTTGCTTCGCCAATAGGTATCGACCAGGGTCGATGGCAAAGCATCGCCATTGCGCACCCTGTTCAGAGCCCATGCATCGCCGGCAATCAGGTTGAACATTTTTGTATCGGCCGGTAGCGGCTCGAACGTAAGAAGCACATCGGCCTTGCCGCTTTTGGGCATACTGAACGTCTTTTCATATTCGACCACCGTGCTGTCGGGGAAACCGTAGCCAATGGGCGCCACACTATCAATCAAGGCATACTCCTTGCCATCGGCCTGCAAGCGCATGCCACGGCCTAACGACAGGTCGTAATAGTAATCGATGTGCAGAAGCAGTTCGGTGCGGTCGGCGTGAAACCACACCTTGCCCACATTGAAAAAAGCAATGTCGCCATTGCCGGTGACGCAGTTACTCCACTCGTTGCACTCCTGCTTGCCACAAGCAACGAAGAGGGTTACAAAAAGTATAAAAAGCAGTTTCTTCATATCTATTATATGTAAATATATATTACTCGTGTATCGTATATATTCCATATAGCAAAGGGCTATATCAGTAGCCAACAAATTTATATCTATTATTTCATTTTAGCGATAAATGGGGATAAAATTTCATATGTGGGGTGAGTGACGAAAAAAATTATCGAAATTTATCGTACTTTCTATGGTAGTATCCCACCTAATGCCTAAATTTGTATTATAGTGTACCTATATAATATTGTAACGATTTTTTACACACATAAACAAAATGAACGATAAAGAGAAAGAGAAGGACTACCGCCCCGGACGAAGGCTGCTGATACTGCTGTATCTGCTGTTGCCGACGCTTACCTACCTGTTTACCATGTTCATCATTTACGATAACGAAAAGCGCAACATAGAGAGCGAGGTGAACAGATATTTCCACTACGAGGCTCCACACTGGTGCGACTCCATCAGGTATGGAAAAAACATGAAAATAACCATAAAGGGCTACCACAGCGCCAAGTATAAAGTAGATCGCGTACAAAAGCACCGAGTGATAGCCGACCACCATGGCAACTGCACCGTTCCGGGCAAGCACATATACGAGAAAAACTATTTCCTGCACAATAACAAGCAGAGCAACCTGGAGCTTGCATCATCGGGGATGTACGACATTGTGTATGCCGATTCTATATGGGAGGCGCAATTGCGTCGCCAAGGCCTGAATGTGAACACGGCGCTCATAATGACGACGAAGAAGCTGCGCGATGTGTTCCCCACAAAGGACTCGCTCAACCTGCATGCCGTGGCCGTGTCGGACACCAGCCGCACGATAGATTTCGACGCCGCCTTCAGGACAGACACCGCATACATATCGCACAGAGACCTCGTCGGCATTGTAGGCTTCGCGCAGATACCGTTTACATTCATACTGCAACGCACCTGCCTGATGATGATAATGCTCACCGCCATATTCCTGCTCTATCTGCTCTACATAGCCATGAAGAGCCTCGTGTGGCTCAATCTGAAAAACCTCGACAGGAAGGTGATATTCATAGGCAACGCCGTGATAGTGAAAAAAGAGAAGATAATGCTGTGTGCCAACGGCAAGGAACACAAGATGATGACCAAAGAACTGGAGATGCTGAAAATATTGAATGAGAACAACGGACGAGTAGAAATACAGTGCATCATCGAGCAGTGCTGGAACGGCTTCACCGAGGAATCGGCACGCAAAAATTTCAACAGCGCATACAGCAAACTGTGCAAGTCGCTCGAAAATGCCGCCAACGTGTCGCTCAAGCGCGAAAAGAACGAAATAATATACATAGATAAGAGCAATTTCTTCAATCGCTTCATACGCGAAACGAGATTGGTACTTTACATACTGAAACACGGACTATAAATAACAAGGAGGAGCGATTGTGAAAAAACGTCATTATATATTTATGTTGCCATTGGCATTCTTTCTGTTCGTAGCCATACAGCTATACATAAACGAAAGAAAAACCGTTGCCGACATTGTGAACAACGAGTTCAAGCGCGAAATGCCGCATATGTTCGATAGTATAACGTATATACAAGATATATTCGTTTATTCACCAGAACGGACCAGCGACCATCATAATATCAGACTGGAACACCAAAGGCCCATAATCACATACACAGCTGATGATACCATTATCATAGCGCACAAATACGTCCGTGAGCCTAACATATATAAATACAAGAACAAATTCAGTGGATTTCGGTTATTTGTAAGCTTCACGTTGGACCATGATACATATGTACTCGGCAAAATGGATTCGCTGTGGTGCGAATCGCTGAAGCGGGCACAAATAGATGCCGAAACGGCAATTGTAGCCAATTGGCGCGACATAAAGGAAATGTTCCCCACAAAGGATTCATTTAATATAAATGCCCCCATTCACTCGGACACCAGTCGCACGATTTCATTCGGCAGGGCATTCCGCACCGACAGCATAAGCATCAGTTTTCAGAACCACGCAAGTATCGAAGGCTACGCGGTTGTATCGCCGCTGAGCATAATAAAACGTCTGGAACTGCCCTACACCATCATTGCAGCCATAGCGCTCATATACATACTGCTGCTTGCCGGCATATACCTGTACGACGCCATACACTACCGCCGCAAGTACATACTGTTCATGGGCGACACCATGTTGCATATGCTCGACAACAGCATAATATTCGCCGACTGCACAAGCAAAAAGCTGGGCTCGAACGAATATGCCATGCTTCGCATTCTGGAAAGAGAGCACACCACGCCCATCGGTGTCATCGAGGACGAGGTGTGGCCCGATTCGCAATCGGCAGCCAAGAGGAAAAATTTCAACGTGGCCTTTTCGCGTCTGAGCAACATGCTGAAGGAGATAAACCACATCACGCTGCAACGCGACAAAGAGAATATCATCTACACACAGAGCACCCCCGCCAAAACGCACATGAGGTTATACATGATATTCATGAAGCTCTATTTTGCCGATAAGATTGAATAGCAGCCGGCAACCACATTCATCAGATAGGGAAAATCCTCGAAACCATGCGGGCGATTTTCCCTATCTTGCATTTATATGAATATTTTTGTCCGTATTATATTAAAATATGTTATATTTGAAAAAAAAACATCATGAAACACATTGGAATAGTAATTGCAACCACACTTGCACTCTGCCTGGCTGCGTGCAGCGAGAGCGACAACCTGCGCATAATGAGCTACAACGTACACCATTGTCGCGGTATGGACAACATCATAGACTACAAGCGAATAGCCGACGTGATAAACCGCGTGGCACCCGATTTCGTGGCATTGCAGGAGCTCGACAGCGCCACCACACGCAACAACGGCAAGGTGTGCATCGACGAGCTTGCACGCGAAACGGGTATGCACGCCTCCTATGCATCGGCCATATATTTCGGTGGCGGCAGCTACGGAATAGGCATACTATCGAAGGAAAAGCCCTTAAAGACAGTGGTTGTGCCGCTAGTAAGCCGTGGCGAGGCGCGTCGTCTGCTGGTAGCCGAATACGATAAATATATTATGTGCTGCACCCACTTCGCACTGAACGCCGACGACCGCATGGCATCGGCACGTATAGTGTGCGACGCGGTGAAGGAGTACAAAAAGCCCCTGCTCTTTGCCGGCGACATGAACTGCATTGCCACCGACCACGAGCAAGCGGTTATAGGCAGTCTGTTCACCACACTGAACAACCCCGCCGAATGTACCTACCCATCGATAAACGCCAACGAGTGCATCGACTACATTTATGCCATGAACAACGGCTACAGCTACAATGTATCGGAGAGCCGCGTGCTTGTGGGCGACAGCATCGAGTCCGACCACCTGCCGCTATATGTGGATGTGCAGATTAGCAAGAAATAACAGCCGCTGCTGAGGGATGCAAACCGTAGCAGCCACACAAAAAAAACAGGAACAACCATGAAAAAGCATTTTATACTATCGCTCATTGCAGCAACGCTGCTGTCGGCCTCGCACGCTGTGGCACAAGAGACGCCATACGAACGTCTGAAGTCGTATGCGGCACACATCGTCGGCTTCAACAAGAACTGCCCGCAAGAGAAGGTTTTTCTGCACTTCGACAACAAGGCCTACTACCTGGGCGAAACCATCTGGTTCAGCGCCTATGTGGTGGATGCCGCTACCCTGCTGCCCATAGCCAAGAGCAAAGTACTTTATGTGGAGCTGCTCACCCCCGACGGCGACATCGTGGCATCGAAAAAGCTGAAAATCGTTGCCGGTCGTTGCTATGGAAACCTCGACCTCATTGGTCGCAGCGAAACCTTCTCCGAGGGCTTCTCGAACGAAATAAACGTGATAAATGCCCTGCACTCGGGCTTCTACGAAGTGAGGGCCTACACCCGCGAAATGCAGAATTTCGGCGAGGGTTGCTATTTCTCGCGCGTATTCCCCGTGTATGACACACCCGACAACGACGGCGACTATGCTCAGATACAAATTACCACCAACAAGACAGAGCGCAGCACCGAAACACGCAAAAAGAGCAAGAAGGCCGACGACCTTAATATAGATTTCTACCCCGAGGGCGGCGCACTCATTCAGGGCATCGAGTCGCGCGTGGCATTCAAAGCTACAGATGCTTGCGGGCTCCCCGCAAAAATAACCGAGGCCATGAAAATCGACGGCAAGAATATTGCTATCGGGCACGATGGTATGGGCTCGTTCCTCTACACCCCGACTGAGAACAGCGAAAGAGAAGTAAATGTAACCTACGAGGGCAAAAACTACAAGTTCAAGCTGCCCAAGGCCGAGAAGAACGGCTATGCAATGCAGGTCGATAACAGCAAGAAAGACAGCATACGCGTCAGCATCAGCTGTAGCAAGGTATCACCGAAGACTATAGGCGCCACCTTGATGTGTCGCGGCCATCTTGCCTATTTCGACACCTTGAAATTGAACAACAGCAAGGCCTCATTCACCATCGGCAAAGAGAAGCTGCTGCCCGGAGTGCAACAGATAACACTATTCACCGAGAAAGGCGAGATACTTGCCGAGCGCATGCTCTTCGTGCGCAACGGCAACATGCCCGACAATGTAAAGATAGCCATTAGCAGCGACAAGGAGAGTTACAAGCCCTTCGAAAAGGTGAATATGGAGGCCAAGGTAACCGACACGAAAGGCACGCCCGTAGAAACCTACATAAGCCTTACCGTGCGCGACGGCGATGTAGAGAACGGTGGCAACTACAGCGACAACCTGTGCACCGACCTGCTGCTGTCGAGCGACCTAAAAGGCTACATTGCCAACCCCGAATACTACTTCGAGAGCGACGACGAGGAGCGCAACACCGCCCTCGACCATCTGATGATGGTGCAGGGATGGCGCCGCTACGAATGGAAGACCATGGCAGGCCTGAAGCCTTTCAAAATAACAAATTATCTCGAGGACGGAATAAGCGTCGATGGCGAAGTGCTCGCCCTGTCGCACAACAAGCCCCTGAAGGATATACAGGTATTCATGCGTGCAATGTCGCCCGACGGCAAGTATGTTCAAGACCAAAATGTGATAACCAACGAAAAGGGCGAATTCAATTTCAAGCTCGAGGATTTCTACGACGACTGGCGCCTCACCTTATCGCTTTCAAAGGAAAATGAGAAACTGAACAAAAATGCGCGCATAAAAATAAACCGCGCCCCCATGTCGCAACTACGCACATATGCCCAGTGGGAAACCAACACCCCCAAACCCATAATATACTACGCCACCACCGCTGCTGCCATAGACAAGGCCACACAGGTGCAAGACTTCATGGTGTTGCCCGGAGTGGTTGTAAAAGAGGAGCAAGACCTTCTGGACTGCGAAGTATATTACATACACGCCGAGGCCGAGGATTTCTACGACAAGGGATTGCTCATGGGTAATGTCGCAGAATACTTCCCTAAAAAGGCCCCTAAATATTTCAGCAACGTACCTGCGGACAGTAGTAAAGAGATTATAGACCTCAACAAGCTGTACTATAAGAACAAGGAGGTAACCATCATCCCCATGCGCACCGACGGCAGTGTTTGGAGCTCCACAATACCAACGACGCACGATAACAACATGGCGCTGTTGGACCTCGACGACATTGAATATATCCTTTTCTTCAATAACCCCTTTGCACACACGCACTTGCGCATTTCGCACAAGAACATGGACTCATCTACCCCTCTGTTGGCCTCCAACGATGCCGACAGACACTATATGATGCTTGTCTATCCGCGCAAGAGAGCAGCCGTTCCGTACAAACTGAAAGGACAACGCTCCACATATGTCGATGGCTACTCGACGGTGAAGGAATTTTTCGCGCCCGACTACAAGAACGCTCCCCTTCCGGGTGAAACCGATTACCGTCGCACCCTCTACTGGAACCCGCTTCTGCGCACCGATGCCGAGGGTAACGCCAAAATCACGTTCTACAACAACGGTCGTTGCCACAGAATGGAGGCCGACGCTGCAACCATCACCCCCAAAGGCAAGCTGGGCAGTGGCAAGGCCAAAATAGCTCCGAAGAAATAAGCTGTATATATAAAAAACGAGTCGGGAACATCCCGACTCGTTTTTTATGCGCTATTTACGCTATATGTGATTATCTTGCCGATACATTGCGGGCTATTAGGCGGAACAGCCAGGGGATATATTTGTAGAAAGGCACCATGATGGTGTCGAAACCACCGATGACCTTCTGGTGCTTGCCACGTGCAATGGCCTTAATAGCCACCTTGGCACAACGGTTCACATCGTAGCCATTGGCCTGTCCGGGGTCCATGATGCCGGTGGCCTTGCCGGTGCCATCGAGCGCATTTTTCGATACGTCGGTGTGTATGCGACCGGGGATAAGAATGGTTGTCTTTATCTGGGGGTACTCGAGCGCAATGGTTTCGTAGAAACCATGTATAGCGTGCTTCGATGCACAGTAGGCCGAGCGCACGGGGAAACCGAAGACGCCCGACACCGACGAAACAACGGCAATATGCACGCCACGCGCAAGGAACATCTCTTTGAGCGATTTCACAAGGTATATGCCACCGAAATAGTTCACTTCCATCAGTCGGCGATCGACGCTGATATCTGTTTCGAGCGTGAGTGCACGCTGCGAAATGCCGGCATTGAGCAGCAGAAAATCTATTTCGAATTTATTTTCTGTAATCCACTCTACAAGCGCGTCAATGGTTTCGCTCTTCTCCATATCGACACAGCGGCACCATGCCTTCACGCCAAGCGCCTCGCAATTTTTCTGCACCTGCTGCAACGGCTCCATGCGACGACCTGTGAGTATTACGTTTGTACCCTTCTTTGCATACTGATAGGCCATAGCTTCGCCAATGCCTGTACCACCGCCGGTGATGAGGGCGATTTTATCCTTAAATTCCAACATATTATTTATTTGTATTTATCTTCTTGCAAAGATACGTGCAAACGGGCAAAATAATATCAAACTTGCTTGAATATTTTAAAGCGAGCGCAGCGTATCTTAGAGCTCTGCTCAAATATATATAAAGATTGTATAAACGAGTGAAAAAAATCTTCTTTTATGCAAACGGGAATATATAAGAGCTGTGCAGCCACCTTAATTATTGCAGATGCATTGGTTGCGTGAAGGAATATTTTCGTATATTCGCGTTCCAAAACAGATTTTTAATAACCATCATATAAAAAAGCAACCAATGAGATTGAAAAAAATCCCCCTACTTGCACAGATAATCGCCGCAATAGCCTTCGGTGTGCTGTGCGGAACAATATTCCCCGAATGGCTATCGCGCATCTTTGCCACCTTCAACGCCCTGTTCTCGAACATACTAAGCTTCGTTATACCTCTTATTATATTAGGGCTCATAGCTCCCGCCATTGCCGATGTGGGCAAAAAGGCCGGCAAGCTACTTGTGGCGACGGCGACCATAGCCTACGCGTTCACCGTCTTCTCGGGCTTCTTCTCGTATGGAGTGTGCGAAGCGCTGTACCCGATGCTCATCAGCGGCGAATCGCTGAGCCACGTAGAGAGCGAGAGCACATCCCTTGCCCCCTACTTCACCATCGAGATGCCGCCACTGTTCGGTGTGATGAGCGCACTGGTGACATCGTTCATCCTGGGTGTAGGAATGACTGCCATCAATGGTAATGCACTGAAAAATGCGATGGACGATTTCCGCGCCATAGTAATGCTCTCAATAGAAAAAATCATCATCCCCTTCCTGCCGCTGTATATCTTCGGCATTTTCCTTGCGATTACCGTCAGCGGACAAATTGCAAGCATCTTCTCGGTGTTCATAAAGATTATAATACTTATATTCCTGATTGCCTGCGCCATACTGCTGCTGCAATATTGCATTGCCGGAGCCGTATCGGGCAAGAACCCCTTGAAAATGCTCAAGAACATGCTGGTGGCCTATTTCACTGCATTGGGCACACAGTCGTCGGCGGCGACAATACCCGTCACATTGGCACAGACGAAGAAGAACGGCGTCAGGGACGAGATTGCCGATTTCGTGATACCCTTGTGCGCCACCATCCATCTGTCGGGAAGTACACTGAAGATTGTGGCTTGCGCCATTGCCATCATGATGCTCAACGGCATGCAGTACGACCTTGTTACAATGACTGCATTCATACTGATGCTCGGCGTGACGATGATAGCAGCCCCCGGCGTTCCCGGTGGAGCCATCATGGCCTCGTTGGGCGTGTTGGAATCTATTTTGGGATTCGACCAGACGGCATTGGGACTGATGATAGCGCTCTACATTGCAATGGATAGCTTCGGCACCGCCACCAATGTCACAGGCGACGGCGCAATAGCTGCCATCATCGATAAATACGAAAAGAGCAACAAATAGCCCAGCACGATATAACGAAAAGGCGTGTCAATGAACTATTGACACGCCTTTTTATTTGTAGGATATGCTCTGTTACTGATGTGTATCTCTCAGCAAATCGTTAACTGTCTTCACGGGGTTGAAGGTAGCAAGAGGAACCTCTACAAATACGGTATTCCAGTCGCTCATGGCGCCGTTCCACAATCCGGGGAGTTCCATAGCCTTCAGCTCGCGACCATTCTTCGATTTGTGCGAAATGAAACCGGTCGATGGATCAACGTAATTGGGAAGGTTGAATTTTTCGCCCTTGTAGTTCTTCACCGAGCAGACAAGGTCAACGGGGTTGAAGTGAGTGCCCTCCTCGAACATGGCCTTCGCCTTGGGATTGTTCATGTTAATCTGCGAGCTCTCGAGTATCTGCAACGACACGGTGCCATCGCTGTTGTATGCAAGGAAGGGGCCACCACCCGGCTCGCCCACGTTTCTCACCATTCCGCACACGCGCATAGGACGGTTGAGCTTCTTGCGAAGGTAGATTACAAGGTCGCAATCCTCGAGGTGCTTTATCTCGCTGCAACGGCAGAAGAGCTTCTGCTGCACGAAATGGATAATCTCCTCGACCTGCTCGTGGGTATATTTGCCCGAATCAATCAGGCGCAGATATTCGAATGCTTTCTGCTGCAACGACACAAGCACACCGGCTATTACCTTTTTATATGTAACGGTGTCGCTCTTCAATCTGTCGGGAACCACATTGTCGATGTTCTTTATGAAAATGATATCCGAATCGATGTCGTTAAGGTTCTCGATGAGCGCACCATGACCGCCGGGACGGAAAAGCAGCTCGCCATTCTCGCGGAAGGGGTTGTTGTCGGCATCCACAGCAATGGTGTCGGTACTCTGCTTCTGCTCCGAGAAGGTAACATCGTACTCAACACCGAACATATTTTCATATACAGCCTTCTTGTCGGCCACCAACTGCTCGAACAGAGCACGATGGTTGGGCGACACGGTAAAGTGGAGCTTCACCTTGCTTCCCATTGCCGCATACAAAGCGCCCTCGACAAAATGTTCCTCTACGGGAGTGCGGTTGCTGTTGTCGTAATTGTGGAATTTGAGCAAGCCCTTGGGCAATGCACCATAATTGAGGCCCTTTGCATCGAGCAGATTAAAGACCACAGCCTTGTAGTTGCCCGCGGCCATCAGCTCCTTGATAGTAGCCGAATTGTTCTTCACGCACGCCTCGTCGAGCTCGGTATAGAAAGCGAATTTCTCGATGTTGGCAAAGAAATTCTTCTCGAAATCGCTTGTAGGCTCGTTCGCCTCGCCGTCGAGGAAAGAGAACAAGTCCTTGAACATGCGGCTTGCCGCACCCGAAGCGGGAACAAATTTCAGGATGTTGTTTCCACCCTTGCAATACTCATCCCACACAGCAAGGTAGTTCTCGACCTCGGAAGCCATAGGAACAAGTATGCCTTTTTCGACCGATGCAGCCGCTTCCACCTTCAAAAAGGGGAATCCGGTTACAAAATTCTTTAATTGCTCGGACATTTTCTGTTCCGAAATACCTTTTCTGTTCAGTAATTCCTGATCTGCACTGCTTATCATAGTTACTACATTTTATTATCTAATACAACAAATATCATCGCATAATGGCGAAACGGTGCATGTCATAAAAACGATATACACACATTCGATTTACAAAAATAAAAATAATTTTCTAAAAACATCAAAAAAAATAGTTCTTTTAAGATAATAAAAAATTATCTTTGTTATCGATAAGGCGCAGCGCAAGCGAAGCGCCTGTAACACGAACAGACGATTAAACCAAAACACCATGTCCGAGAAAATTGTCCTTACACCGAGCGAAAAAGAAAAATTGCTGAGCCTGTATCGCATGCTCCGCAAGGAGATGGGCGAAAGGCCTTCGGCTGCCGATTTCCGTTTTCTGAAAAAATGTATCGACCAAGCTGTGGCCGAGGGGAAAATAACCAAAGACCGTTTCGGTCTGAACCCAATAGAGCTCGACATGCAGACCACCTACCTTGTGAGCAAGGAGATTGGTCACAACAGGGATATCACCATAAGCATTCTGCTCAACCGATGCATGCAGGCGGGCGCCATCACCATGGACGAGATTGCACCCATATTCGGCAGCGGCGTAACAAATATACTCACAAGCCTGGCACAGATAAATTCGCTCTATGCTAAGAGCCCCACAGTGGATAGCGAAAATTTCCGCAATCTGCTGCTCTCTTTCACCAACGACATGCGCATCATTCTTATAATGATAGCCGACCGATTGGTGCTCATGCGTCACATATACGATTCGGACAACGAAGAGGCACGCCTGCAAGTGGCCCACGAGGCATCGAAGCTGTATGCCCCGCTCGCCCACAAACTCGGTTTCTACAAAATGAAATCGGAGCTCGAGGACCTTGTAATAAGATACACCGAGCCCGATGTATATGCCGAACTGAGCAGGAAGCTCGAAGAGACTGCCGCTTCGCGCGAGGACTACATGAAAAATTTCATCCATCCCATAGAGAAGGCGCTCAAGAGCAACCCGCACATAAAATACCGCATAAAAGGTCGCACAAAATCGATCCACTCCATATGGCAGAAGATGAAACGGCAGAAACGTCCGTTCGAGGGCATTTACGACATTTTCGCCATACGAATAATCATCGACAGCGAACCGGCCAACGAAAAGAGCGAATGCTGGCAGGTATATTCGCTGGTTACCGACCTATATACCCCCAATCCCCACCGTCTGCGCGACTGGCTGTCGGTGCCCAAGAGCAACGGATACGAATCGTTGCACACCACGGTGATGGGTCCCGAAGGTCGATGGGTAGAGGTGCAGATACGTACCGAGCGCATGGATACCATCGCCGAGCACGGTCTGGCCGCACACTGGCGCTACAAGGGTATAAAGAGCGAAAAGGGGCTCGACAACCTGTTGGCCTCCATACGCGACACGCTCGAGCATATCTCCGACGAGGATGTGAACGACAGCAAATTCAAAATGGAGCTCTACAAGGATGACATCTTTGTATTCACCCCTAAGGGCGACCTTTTCCACCTGCCCAAGGGAGCTACCATACTCGATTTTGCATTCTGCATACACACAACGGTGGGCAGCCACTGCACCGGCGCGCTTGTGAATGGCCGCAATGTACCCTTCAAGCACTCGCTGAACAATGGCGACCAGGTTGAAATCATCACTTCGAACAGCCAGACACCCAAGGCTGCGTGGCTGAAAATTGTAAAGACCTCACGCGCAAGGGCCAAGATAAGACAGGCATTGAAGGATATAGGCGCGCGACAGGCCGCCTTGGCACGCGAAACCATAGAGCGCAAGTTCAAGAACCACAAAATGGAGTTCGACGAGCGTGAAATGGATCGTCTTGTACGCAAAATGGGCTTCAAGCGCCTGACCGACTTCTATCAGCAGGTAGCCGACGGATTTATCGATGTGACCGATGTGTTGCAGCGCTATCAGGATATGCTCGCCAGCGACAACGCCACGAACGAGACCACGCACAGCGCACAGGAATTCACCCTGCAGAACGATGTGGACGTCAATACATCGCACGACATCCTGGTCATCGAGCGCAACCTGAAAGGCGTCGATTATAAATTTGCAAAATGTTGCGCCCCTGTCTTCGGCGACGAGATATTCGGATTTGTCACCATAAGCGGCGGCATCTCCATACACCGTTCCGATTGCAGCAACGCACGACAACTGCGCGAACGCTACCCATGGCGTGTCATCGAAGCACGCTGGAGCGACAAGGACAAGAACGGCAAGACGCTCTATGCTGTCAACCTGCGCATTGTAGGAAACGACGACATCGGCATTGTAACCAATGTGACATCGTTAATTACCCAAGAGAAGGACATCATACTGCGAAGCATCAACATCGACTCGCACGACTCGCTCTTCTCGGGCACACTGACGTTGCTCATAGACGAATACAGCCGAGTAAACAGAGTGATACGAAAGATAGAGGCAATTAAGGGCATAAAACAGGTGTCTCGAGTGTAACAACCGAAAATGTTCATTATATCCATATTAAAAAATCCAAAAACAGGCATCGCATATGGATATAAAAGAATAACTTTGCACCGTTTTTTAAAAAAAGGGAGAACTATGAGAAAAATAATAATAACCCTGCTGTTGGCCATCGCCATCCTTCCGGCATGTGCTCAGGAGGTAAAACAGGTGGTAAAAAAAGAGAATAAAGAGAGTGTGGTAAAGAAATATGCAGAAATTAAGTTCGAAAAGACGACCCACAATTTCGGAACATTTGCTGCCGACACAGCCTTGCTGCATTGCGAATTCAAGTTCAAGAATACAGGCAATGCCGACCTCTACATCCATCAGGCATTTGCATCGTGCGGCTGCACCGCACCCGAAATTCCCACCGAGGCCATCAAGCCCGGCGAGAGCGGAGTGATAAAGGTCGAGTACAACGGCATGCGCAAAGCACCCGGCAGCATGCGACGCAGCATCACACTGCACACCAATGCCAGAAACGAAATGGTGAAGATTTACATCACCGGTAAAATGCTTCCCCGCGAGGTGGTCGAGACACCTGTCATCACCGTCGAAGAAGATAACTAAAAGATATCGAAAAGAACAAAACAAGCGGCGAATATATTGCAACCACTAATCAAACGCAATACATTCGCCGCTTGTTTATATCAAATAGACAAAAATCCCTATACATAGGAAATAAAAAAGGAGGTTAACGAACCTCCAAAACAAGACCATCGTATGCAAGGTGCACCCCGGCGGGAAGCACCTTTTCTATTTTGGAATGGAGCCCTATATGGTGCATCAGATGGGTGAAATAGGTCACACGCGGAGCAATGTAATCGATAACCTTGTATGCCTCGAGCACCGTTTGGTGCGAACCGTGAGGTTTTGAAAAGCGTAGAGCGTTTATTATCAGCGTATCTACGCCCTTTAGTTTATCTAATTCTTTAAGATCAGCCGTACGCATATCTGTAATGTAAGCAAACGAGCCTATTCTATATCCAAGTATGGGCAAGCGGCCATGTAACACATTGATAGGAGTAATATTAAACCCGCCCGCTTCAAACGGTTCTTTAGGATTGATAGCATGCAATACAAGATTGGGAATACCGGGGTATTTCACACTCGAAAAGCAGTAAGGGAGAACAGTTCTCACATGCTCTACGGTGTGTGCGTCGGCATAAATGGGAATATCGCCCTTGCGACAATAGGGGCGCAAATCGTCGAGCCCACCAGTATGGTCGTAGTGATTATGCGTTAGCAGCACGGCATTTATCTCACCAAAGGGCTTATGCAGCATCTGTGCTCTGAAATCGGGACCGCAATCGATGAGCAGCCTTCGGCCGCCATCCTCGATAAGCGCCGAAGAACGCAAACGCGAGTCCTTGGGGTCGGTCGATGTGCACACTTCGCACGAGCAACCAAGCTCGGGAACACCCGTCGATGTACCTGTACCTAAAATAGTAACCTTCATATCGTTATAAACGGCAACCTAATCTATTACATTAACCTCGGGATGTATATCGACACCGAATTTCTCCTTGACAGAAGCCTGCACCTGCGCTGCAAACGCAAGCACATCAGCGCCTGTTGCATCGCCCAAATTTACCACCACCAATGCCTGATTGCGATACACACCAACAGTTGCACTGCTGCGCTCCTTCCATCCACACTGGTCGATGAGCCATCCCGCAGAGAGCTTCACGCCGCCAGGCGCTGCATAGGTGGGCATCGCAGGGAAACGGCTCTTCAGCTCTTCGGCAACAGAGGCCTCTACAACGGGGTTCATAAAGAAACTGCCGGCGCTGCCTATTTCGGCGGGATCGGGCAATTTCGCAGCGCGCGTTTCACACACAGCCTTGCGAATATTCGCCGCGTTGACACCACCAAGAGCATTACACTGTTCCTTTAAGTTGCCATATGTAAGCACATAGTTACCAACCTTGTTCAAGCGGAACACAACATGAGCTACCACATATTTTCCCTTCTCCTCGGCCTTGAAGACGCTATGCCTGTAAGCGAAGCGACAATCCTCTTTCGTGAAGACCTTTTCGCTGCCATCGGACAAGGAAATGCACTCGACGCGCTCTATCAAGTCGCCTGCCTCGACGCCATAAGCACCTACATTCTGCACGGCACTTGCGCCCACCTCGCCGGGGATAGCCGACAAGTTCTCGAGGCCCTGCCAACCGCGTTCCACTGTATAGGCAACAAATTCATCCCAGTTTATTCCGCTGCCGGCACGCACCAGCAGTGTGTCGTCGTCCTCGGCAACAACCTCGACACCATTGATAGCCGAGTGAAGTATCACACCATCGAAATCACCCATAAAGAGCAAGTTGCTACCACCGCCAATAACCAGGTGGCGCACGCTATCCAATCGGCCGGCAATAGCCTTTATATCCTCCACCGAAGAAAATTCCACAAAATGCGCCGCCTTGACATCAATGCCGAAGGTATTGTGAGGCAGCAACGAATAGTCTGTACTGTGCTTAATCATAATTACTTCCCAAAAAGCGTCATAAATTCCTTGCGAAGATAATATAAATAGCAGATAGAAACAAATTTTGCAATATAAGCGTAGCGAATTTGAAAAATCGCCGAATTTTATATAAATTTGCCTTTTTAATAGGAAACACATCAAAAATCAATACAATAAACCATAAATTATGCAAAAGAAAAAGTTTTTCTCGACACTCATTTCCGCGCTTTTTCTTGCAGGAACCTTGTGTGCACAAGGCCTTGTAGGATTTGCCTACGGAGATGTTGCCGCTCCTGCGGGCAACGAATGGGAATCGCCTCAGCAGCTCTCGCTGAACAAGGAGCAGCCCAAGGCATGGTTCTTTAATTTTGCAAGCATCGAGAGCGCACGCAAGGTGCTCCCCGACGCAAGCGAGTATTATCAGTCGCTCGACGGCACATGGCGTTTCAACTGGGTACCCAACCCCGCAGAGCGTCCCGCCGACTTCTACAAGACCGATTTCGACGACACTAAGTGGGACAACGTAGAGGTACCCATGAACTGGAACGTAGCCGGCATACAGAAAGACGGTAGCCAGAAGTATGGTACTCCCATCTATGTGAACCAGCCTGTAATCTTCAAGCACCAGGTGGCAGTGGGCGACTGGAAGCACGGCGTTATGCGCGAGCCCGCACCCCACCACACAACCTACAAGCACCGCAACGAGGTAGGTTCATACCGCCGCACATTCACCATTCCCAAGGAGTGGGAAGGCCGCGAAATCTACATCAATTTCGATGGTGTCGATTCGTTCTTCTACCTGTGGATTAACGGACAGTACGTAGGTTTCTCGAAGAACTCGCGCAACCTTGCAGCCTTCAACATCACAAAGTATCTTGCCAAGAAGGGCGAGAACCTTGTAGCAGTGGAGGTTTATCGCAACTCGGACGCATCGTTCCTCGAGGCACAGGATATGTTCCGCCTGCCCGGTATCTTCCGCACCGTGTCGCTCACAGCGACAGCACCCGTGCAGCTTCGCGACCTTCGCGTGCGCACCGACCTCGACGCCAATTACTGCGACGGTACAGCCAACATCGAGATTGACGTGCGCAACCTCACAAAGAAGGATGCAAAGAACTACACAGTGGAGGCAACCCTCTATGCCAACAAGCTTTTCAGCGACGAGAACGAACTTGTAAACGGTTCTAAGACAAGCGCAAGCGTAGCTACAACCTCTGCCGGCGCTACAAACACATCGAAAATGTCGATTGCAGTGAAGGCTCCCAACAAGTGGTCGGGCGAGGCGCCCTATCGCTATACCCTCGTTGTCCAGCTGAAGAACAAGAAGGGCAAAGTGGTGGAGACCGCATCTACACACTTCGGTTTCCGCGAGGTTGAAATCAAGGACACTCCCGCCGAGAAGGACGAGTTCGGCTTGGCAGGACGCTACTTCTATGTAAACGGCCAGCCTGTGAAACTGAAGGGTGTTAACCGTCACGAAAGCAACGTGGAGCGCGGTCACGCCATCACACGCGAGCAGATGTACAACGAGGTTATGCTCATGCTCCGCGGTAACATCAACCACGTGCGCTGCTCACACTACCCCGACGCTCCCTTCTGGTACTATCTGTGCGACAAGTACGGTATCTATCTTGAGGATGAGGCAAACATCGAGAGTCACGAGTATTACTACGATAAGGAATCTCTCTCTCATGTTCCCGAATTTGAGGCAGCACACGTTGCACGCGTAATGGAGATGGCACACGCAAATATCAACCGTCCCTCTATCGTCATCTGGTCGCTCGGTAACGAGGCCGGCCCCGGTGTGAACTTCGAGAAGGCTTACGCGAAATTGCACGAATTCGATGCATCGCGTCCTGTTCAGTACGAGCGCAATAACAACATCGTGGATATGGGTTCCAACCAGTACCCCTCAATCGCATGGGTGCGCGGCGCCGTTAAGGGCGGTTACAACATAAAGTATCCCTTCCACATTTCGGAGTATGCCCACTCAATGGGTAACGCCGGCGGTAACCTTCAGGACTATTGGGACGCCATGGAGAGCACAAACTTCTTCTGTGGCGGTGCTATCTGGGACTGGGCCGACCAGGCATTCTACAACTACGACAAGAAAGGCAACAAGTACATGGGCTATGGCGGTGACTTCGGCGACCGTCCCAACGACCACCTCTTCTGCATGAACGGTGTGATGTTGCCCGACCACACTCCGAAGCCCGAGTACTACGAGGTGAAGAAGGTATATCAGAATGTAGGCGTGAAGTTCGCCGACGAAGCAAAGAGCAAGATCGAGATCTTCAACAAACGCTACTTCTGCGACCTCAGCGACCTTGCTGTCAAGGTATCGCTTTGGGAGGATGGCAAGGAGGCATACAGCAAGATGCTTCCCGATGTAAAGGTTGCCCCCCGCAAAAAGGCAATCGTTGACCTTGGCATCGACTACAAACGCGACGCTAACAAGGAGTACTTCGTAAAGGTTGAATTCCTGTTGAAGGAGAACACCGACTGGGCAAAGAAGAACTACGTACAGATGGCCGAGCAGCTGCTGCTTCAGAGCCCCGCTACGAAGCCTGCAATCGCAACAGTAGCCAACGTGGGCGGCGACCTCGCAATGGAGAGCAACAGCGACAAGCAGATAACCACCGTTAAGGGTGCCGACAACGCATTCACCGTTGCATTCGACGACAAGAAGGGTGTGCTCTACAACGTGGTTTACGGTGGCAAGGAGATACTTCCCGCCGGAAATACAATGAAGCTTAGCCCCTTCCGTGCTCCCGTCGATAACGACAATTGGGCACGCAATGCATGGTATGCTAACGGTCTTTACAACCTTGTCGATAGCGTACTGTCGAAAAATACACAGACCATGGCAGATGGTACAGTTGTAATACAGTACATCGTACATACACAGGCACCCTTCGGCGGCAAGATTGTACGCAACGAGGACAATACGATGACAATCGTTGACAACAAGACTCCTCTTGGCGAGAATGGTTTCTTCTTCACTTCAAACAGAATCTGGACTATATATAAGGATGGTTCTGTTGAGCTCAAGAGCAGCATCCTCGGCAGCAACAGCGCTCTCAACCTTGCACGCATTGGATACGAAATACAGTTCCCCGAAGAGCTCAAGTACTACCACTACTATGGTGCAGGCCCCCACAACAACTACAACGACCGTAAGGCAGGTGCCTTCATTGAGCAGTACGACAGCAAGGTAGCCGACCAGTTCGTTCACTTCCCCAAGCCCCAGGATATGGCCAACCGCGAGGATGTACGCTGGTGTGCACTCACCAACTACTCAGGTAACGGTGTCGTATTCGTTGCAACTGAGGGTATGGCTACATCTGCTCTCCAGTGGAATTCGGTACAGCTTGCCGAGGCTGGTCACCCCTATCAGCTTCCCAAGTCGAACAGCACATACCTCAACCTCGACAGAAAGGTTACCGGTCTTGGTGGTAACAGCTGCGGTCAGGGCGGTCCTCTTGAAGACGACTGCGTGAAGGCAGGCGACAATATGATGGGATTCATCATGCGTCCCGTAAAGGCAGCGAAATTCACCGAAGCAGCAAACGTATCTTCATCGGCAATTGCTCCTATCGTGGTTGTACGCGACCGCAGAGGCTACGTCTCTATGCGTTGCGAGGATGCCTCTGTTGAGATATACTACAAGGAGGGAACAGGTCGCAAGGCAAAGAGCAAGAAGTACAGCGAGCCTATCAAGATGGATCAGGGCGGCACTATAACCGTATGGGACAAGAATCGTCCTGCTATGGCATCGGTATATAACTACAAACCCGTAACCATTCAGCCTATCGAAGTGATATACGCTTCGAGCCAGGAGATTGAAGCACCCGCAAGCTGTCTTGTAGATGGTGATGTGAACAGCACATGGCACACCATGTATTCGGTAACAGTTGCACAGTATCCCCACTGGGTTGATTTTGATGCAGGTGAAGAGTGCACAGTGAAAGGATTCTCATATCTGCCTCGTCAGGATGGCGGCACCAACGGTATCGTCAAGGATTTTGAGATTTCTATCAGCTTGGATGGCAAAAACTGGAAGAGCATCAAGAAGGGTACATTTGCCCCCGGTACAGCCGTAAAGAACATACTCTTTGACGCTCCGGTGAAGATGCGCTACATACGCTTCACAGCACTCAGCGCACAGAACGGCGCTGACTTCGCAGGCGGTGCAGAATTTGAGATTATCAAATAAGAAACCATAATACCACAAAAAATGGCGACCACCAAAATGGTCGCCATTTTTTGTATATGCCATCGCCAACGTCACTACCCGACCGCCACACGTTTAGTTAATATCTAATAATCGTAGCGCGAATATCTAACAATAAATGTTAAATATCGCTCGCAGACACCATTTTTATTATCTAATATTTTAGATATCTAAATTATTAAATTTACTTTGTCACAGTTCAAGATTATTTCCAACCACATAGAATAGGCAGAAGAAATATGAAAAAATTTCAAACGCTCACAAAAGCAGAGATACAGGTGATGAACATACTATGGGATTTGCCTTCAGGTGGCTGCATACACGACATCATAGAACGCTACGACGAGCCAAAGCCCGCCTACAGCACCGTCGCCACATTCGTCAAGATACTCTACAACAAAGGAATAGTCGATTACCGCAAGCTAAGCGGAAAGACATTCACATACTTCCCCAAGATTACGCGAGCCGAATACACGCGCATGGTGATGAAGGATGTACAGGACTCATTCTTCGGCGGTTCGGGCACATCGATGATAAAATTTTTTGTCGATAAGGAACAGCTCACACGCGAGGAGATAGACGAACTGATAGCACTCATAAACAGCAAATAAGCAACCATGGAAACCACACTCACCACCATCGCCGCATATGCACTGAAGATGGCGATAGCCCTCTCGCTACTATACATCCCCTACATATTTCTGCTCAAGGGGGAAACCCACTTCCGCACGGCACGCTACACCCTGCTTGCAGCCTTGGTGCTTTCGATGGTCATCCCCTTCATCGAGGTTCCCGCACTATACATAGAAGTGCCCTACTCAATCTATCCGCAGATAGAAACTGCCGTCGCCACACTGGACGCACCCACCACCGAAGCAGCCACGATAGAGAACGCCCCCGCAGCCACACAAGGAATAAGCCTGCAAGCACTGCTCTACTACGCGCTTGTGATCCCTTATATTATAGTGGCCATCGCAATAGCCCTGTTTAGAATGGTGCAGATAGCACAAATAAAATCGAACATCGCCAAGGGCACCCTATGGATAGAAGAAAACGATAAATACACCATACATTGCCACGCAGCACGCACGGCCCCATACAGCTGGATGCGCCACATAGTGATATCGCAGGAGGACTACGAGCGCTATGGCACCGACATCATACTGCACGAAGAGGGGCACATAGTGAACCACCACTCGTGGGATATGCTGCTGCTCACAATTGTAGAGGCCATACAGTGGTTCAACCCCTTTGTACACATGCTCGCTAACGACCTGAAGGACACACACGAATACGAAGCCGACGCATACGTTCTACAACGCAGAGAGGACACGAAGGCCTACCAGATGCTGATAGTAAAAAAAGCCGTTGACCACGCTTCCTACACATTGGCCAACAGCTTTAATCATAGTAACCTTAAAAAACGTATCACCATGATGTTAAAGAAAAAATCCAATCCATGGAGAAGCGCAACAGCGTTGTACCTTCTCCCGGCAACAGCAATTGCGTTGAGCCTGTTTGCATCGCCCCAAAAGGCCACAGGAACAGAAAGCACTCAACCGGCGACCGTTGCCATCGACAAAATTAGTAAAAATGTCGAAATTAACGACACAATTCAAGAGCCAATTTATCAAGTAGTGGAAAAAGCGCCCGAATTCCCCGGCGGAATGACAGCATTGATGAAACACCTCCGCGACAGCATCAAGTACCCCGACGAGGCACGCAAGCAGAACAAACAGGGCAGAAGCTTCGTAAGTTTTGTAGTGGAAACCGACGGTAGCATCAGCAACATTACCATCGTTAAAAGCGCCGGTGACGAAGCGCTCGACAAGGAATCGATGCGCGTTGTTTCCACCATGCCCAAATGGAAACCCGGCACACAAGGTGGCGAGGCTGTAAGGGTGCAGTTCACCCTGCCTATAAGCTATTTTCTCAACACCACAACGGAAAACCCCGCACAAGCCCCTGAAGGTGAAAACAAGGGCCTCATATACAATGTGGTCGAAAACATGCCCGAATATCCCGGCGGCATCGAAGCGGTAATGAAATACCTGGGAAAAGAGAACAAGGACCTCGCAACCACCGGTATAAAAGAAAGTAGGGCTATCGTAACAATGGTAATCGAACCCGATGGAAGCGTTAACCTAGTATCAGTCAATGCAAAAAACAAAAAAAACATCGATAAAGATGCTATACGCAAATTATACGGCATGCCCAAGTGGAAGCCCGGCACACAGGGCGGCAAAGCAGTGAGAACAAAAATCACATTGCCCATTGATTTCAGCATAGAATAGCGGCAGCAAAGTATCATAAGAGATAGATAACATCGGACATCCCCACCCTTTTCACTGCGTGGGGATGTCTTTTTTATCAATAAAAGCGAACATCACCCCACACAACATCGCCACACGCAAACACCACGCAATCCACGAAAAGCATGTATAAATATACGCAATTAACGCTTTTATACATTATATAAAAAACATAATATAATTTATTTTGAAATTTGATATTTAAGACATACATTTGCAAATAGAAACACTGTGGATATACTAAACCAATCAATATTCTATGAAAAAATTTTTACTTTCAATCTTGTTGTCAGCAGCGGTATTGGCACCGGCTGTTGCTCAGCAACGAACCGAAGCGGATGCAGCAGCCATAGCTAATGCATTCATGCAGAACAACGGTTATGAATTCACCATAACCAAGACTGCAAAAACAACCAAAGTACGTGCCGAAAAGGCCGGAGAAATCACTCCCTACTACATCTTCAACGACACCCAGAAGGGCGGTTATGTAATCGTTGGTGGTCAGGAGGGTATGAGCGACATTCTCGCATACTCTTACGACGAGTGCTTCGACACCGAGGACACTCCTCCCGCAGCAGCAGCATGGCTTGCACACTATGCCGAAGCAGCAAAGAAGGCAGCCGACTATCCCGAGGAGGCTAAAGCCGAGAAGAGAGAGGCTGCAAAAGCATTCCTCAACAGCAATTTCGCACTCCGCAAGAGCGTTCAGCCCCTGCTCGGCGAAATCAAGTTCAACCAGGGTACCCCCTACAACAACAAGTGTCCGACCCTCAAGGTATTGGAAGGCGGCAAGGTTAAGACCGGTAAAGCCGTTGTAGGTTGTTCTGCAACAGCGTTCGGTATGATCCTCCGTTACTGGAAATACCCCGAGCACTCAACAGGTGAAAAGACTTACACCTTCAACTACGACTACTCGGAGGACGTTTCAAAGCAGATGACACTCTCTGTAAACTTCGACTCGGTTGGTGACTACGACTGGGACAACATGCTTCCCACATACCGCAGCGGTATCTCTTACACAACAGTAGAGGCCGAGGCTGTATCTAAGTTGCTCTACCACTGTGGTGTAGCTCTTGGTGCAGGTTATGGTCTTGGTGGTACAGGTGCTGTAACCGACGGTGCAAAGTATGCTACATACTTCGGATATGACAAGAACATCACAACCATCGTAAGCAACAACTACCTCGACAAGCCCGAGGTACTCCGTGCAATGTTCGCCGAGGAGCTCAGCCAGGGCCGCCCCATGCTTTGTAAAGGTAGTAACGACCCCGACAAGTACAACGGTCACGCATACGTAATGGACGGTTTCGACATGAACGGTTTGTTCCACTTCAACCTCGGTTGGGATGGTAGCTCAAACGGTTTCTTCGAGGTTGCTCCCGTGCCCACAAGTGCATACGGTCACCAGATGACATCGTACATCAACATCCACCCCGAAGGTCGTCTTACACCCCAGGAGCCTGTACGCCGTGTTATCGTAGAGGCAAGCCTTGGTGCACACAACGAGCAGACTACAAACATCATCAGCACATTGAAATCGCTCGACACCACCAACAAGTATGGCGAGAGCATGATTTGCATCGTAACAGCCGACACTGAAGAGGATGGCGACAAGCACCTCGTAGGTCTCAACCAGATCCCCGGTGTGCTCCTCGACCGTTGCGACACTGTAACAGGCCGCATCTCTACATCATCGGTTACAACAGCTTACAAGGTACGCTTCAACACACCCTCGCCCACTCAGCTTGACATCGACGCTATGTTCACATCGGACAGCACAATGGCTGTAACAGTGTTCACCGAGTTCTACAAGGCAAGCACAGGCAAGGACTACAGATTTGCATTTGCATACACCGAGGACAACGTAAAAATAGACGGTACATCATACAATAGCATCGCAAGAGGCATGTATCCCGGCAAAGAGGGTTACGCAAATGTATTGCCCGAAACCATCGAGTATGACAAGCAGTACATCTACGAGAAGGAGATTCCCATCCCCGCAACCATCAACGAGACAAACAACGCATCACTCATCGTTATGCTCATCGACGGCGAGACAGGCGTTATTGCCAATGCCAACGTTATCGAGCTCAAGCAGATTAACACATGGCGTGCCAACCAGAAGCCCGCGTTCTACAACGAAGGCAAGTTGCTTACAGGTGAATCGGTAATCAATACATACGATTTCGACGAGGAGAAGAGCCGCATGGCTGTTCCCGTAAGAATCAGCAACCCCTTGTACGAAAAAATGCCCGTTGAGATCTCTGTAGAGGATATCGACATCGCCGACAACGCTTACACACAGCTTGGCGAGGAGAAGGACGTAATCACTCTCATACACAATGCTGCAGCAAACAGCGTTGACAGCACATTGATGCTCTACTTGAACATCACCGACAAATTCCAGAGCTCTGAATCATCAACCAAACTGGTGATGAAGTACAATGGTAATGTAATTGCAGAGCAGACTGTTAATTTCGGCTTCATCAAGTCGGTTGACGGTATCAACCCCTACACCGTTCGCATCAAGGGTACACTTGCAAACATTGTTCCCACTGAGGCAGCCGATACTATGTCTATAATCACACTCGGTGGTCGTCTTTGCGGTCTCGACCTCTCGTTCATCCGCGAGAACTTGAAGGTGAACGTACTCGACATGAGAAAGACCGAGATTGTAGCAGGCCCCGGAACATACTACGGCGACTACACAACCGAAGACAACCTCGTAGGTGTCAGAATGTTCTACGGTGTAGAAATCAACAAGATTTACCTCCCCGAGGGCATTACAAAAATCGACAACTATGCATTCTACCAGAACGAGAAGCTCTCTCACATCCTTTTGGGCCAGGAGGTAAGCTACATCGGTAGCTACGCATTCAGCGGCTGTACAGCACTCGAAAGAGTAACTATCCCCGCAAGCGTGAAGGAGCTCGGACGTAACGCATTCAAGGGTTGTCCCATCGTATGCGTAATCTGCGAAGGCGAAACACCCGCTAAGCTCGGTTCTAAGGTATTCGACGGCGCCGACCTTGCAAGCGCTACACTCGTAGTACCCAACGAGGCTGCTATCGAGGCTTACAAAGCAGAGAAGCAGTGGAAGGACTTCGGTAACATCATCACATACGATCAGTACCTCACAGCCATCGCTCCCGTAACAGAGGAGACACAGGTAACTGTTAAGGGCGGCAAGATTATCGTTTCTGATGACGCCGATGTAACTATCTACACATTCACAGGCAAGCAGGTAGCTGCCGGTAAAGCAGGCGAATATGCGCTGCCCGCAGGCAACTACATCGTTAAGGTAGGTAACAAAGCCGTTAAGGTAAGATTGTAATCATCTATACGATTATATAAAAATAAAACGGTGCATGAATTCATGCACCGTTTTATTTTTATAATAAGGAAGAAGCGATAAAAAAGAGCCTCTCTCCCTTCAAAAGAAGAGGTTTCGGTAATCAAGCGAAAAGCATCCATCTTCAAAAGGAAATACTCCTATTTCACCTACACAGAATAACTACAATTCTCTGCTGGCGGGTTCTGTTCGGTTAACCGATTTACACAACCTCGCCAATCATTATTTTTACGCCGTTTACGACATACACACCCTTTTCAAAGCCTGCGAAACGGTTTCTTCCAACAGCAACCTGCAATCTTTTCACAAGGCGTCCGTTGGTCGAATATACAGCAATGGTTATTTCTATATTGCTGTCTATTACCAATGCACCACCAGAAGCATATATTTTTAGTCCATCGGCTTCTGCAACCGAGATACCCGTAACAGGAGAGAACTTCGCTATCAGGTTTATGTGGTCATAAATCATAAAACTATACTCAGCCTCGGTGCTGACAAGTTCACCGTTGATATACCAACCATCGAACTTATAACCTTCGTCAGGAACAGCCTTTACCTTCGCTGTTGAACATAGCATATACCATCCGGCACCTGATAAAGCTCCATTTTCACCCTCAAGGGTAAGATTGAACCTGCAAGGTCCGTAATTTGCAATAGGGCGCAATCGCCACTGCGAAGCATCCTCCAGACCATGCCCATAGACAATGTCGCCATATTTGCCCGAGCCCTCTTCGTGCCCGCTCATATGAAGCGACCATCCGGAATCTTCGGGGTTCCATATATCAAAGATTGCATGAGACTGATTACGAATAATATATACAGTTTCGGGCTTGGCTGTTGTGCCAACAACCTTGGACAGACCATCATGACCGCCAATATATACACCGTATTCGAGATTTCTTATATAAAAGGCATTATTGGCTTGTTCGGCTGTAATTACACCGTCTGCTACCCACTGCTCCACTTTGTCGCTCTCTCGGGCCGAAATAAGTTCGTACTGATATACGTTTGAAGCCATCCTGTAATCGCCTTCGGGTGCGTCGCCCCAATACAGTTTATAGTCCGAAGTGCTGCCGTTGGGATAGACAAAGAGCGCCTTGCCTACCCCCTGCGAATTATAGAACGCCTCATAGACAGCCTCTATCACATACATTCCTTCGTATATTGGATTGGGTGTAGCAGAATCCATATACGAGATTGCCGCATTCAGCCTCTCGACAAGAGCTCGGCAATTGGAATAATCCTTTGCTTCAACGGCAGCCTGTGCTTGTTCAAGCACCGTAGGGAGCTCACCTAAGTCGCGGTAACAGCCGGGATCGAGACTGGATATACATATCGATTTCGCAGCAGTTACAAGATTGCTCAACCAATAGTAATGGGGATTATCCATACTCATTTTGTATAGGAACCATTCGCCTTCGCCATCCTTGTCGTTGGCGTCTAAACCGGTCACAGAATATGCGCCAAGCTTATCATTCCAGTCCTGAAATATGATGTAAGGCATAGGCTTGCCGTCGCGGACATTATCCTCGGCATACATATAGATTACGAATGAACCGGGGAGAGAATCATTGTTGTTCGGCTCAATGAATAGCTCCGCTGCATCGGAAGGATATGAGGTCGATGTAACAGTATTCCAACCATCCGCATCGAGCTTTTTCGACCAATATTTACCATCGGCAAGACTTTGGATTCTGTATTTACCATCAGCTGTTTTTGTTATGCTGAATGCACAAGATGGATGAACATTATTTTCATAGGGATTGGTACCCGAGTAGAAATGTGGTTTACGAAAATCGCCTACGAAATGGTTGACAGGATCGCAACTGTAAAGCCCCTGTATGGCATATATACCATCGTCGGTAATTTGAGAGGCGTCGGTGATTTTTTCGCCGAGAACAGCGTTGTATTCATCGTACGATTTTACATCATCGGTAGTCAGAGCGACACCACCGGGACCGAACGCAAAATCAACAGGAGTAAATTTCTGATCATAATAATATCCATACTGTTTGTACTTAAATGCACTTATTGGTTCGGGAAGCGCCACTTCTATATAAACATGCCCCTCAAAATCGATAGTGCCGGCATACTTGGATAAATAGTTACTGGAATTTCTGGGAAGCTCACCATCACAAAGATAATCTAAGACGTTACACTCCACAGGATTACGCGAATTTGAAGTAAAGCAATCTTTGGTCAAATCAATCTTATCGCCATTGATGTCGTACAGCTCAAACTCGCTCAATGCAACAATAACATAATTACCGAACCTTACGTTATTATTGGTTTGAAACACAGTAAAGCGAAGGGTATCAATCGGTTCCGACAAATAATAGAATGGAGATTCCCATACGTAACCGCCATAGCTGGCAATGTCACCGGGGAGCCCCTCTTTTTTATCACCCACACGGAAAGGAAGAGTCTTTATCTCTTTTATTTCGGTAGCATGAAATTCTGTGATAGCCTGTTTCAATTCATCACAAGCCCTATCCACCTCATCAATAGAACCATAGCTACAACAAACAGGAAAAGTACCATATATATCCACTATATTGTGTAATCTGTCTACAGCCGATTCCGGATAGGTACCTGTAATCCAATTGGGAGCATCTGATATTTTATTTTCAGCTTCGATGCTTTGCAGAATATAATCGGCTGAATCCAAATATACATATATGTCGGTTAAGACCAATGGGATAAGAAGCTCTTTGAGAGTATTGCGCGAATTGAGTATTTGGGCAACCGTGGCATTTTTGTCCCACAAAACATTCTCGGCTTCGGTCAATGCCTTTACAAATTCTTTGTAATCTTCATCGAAGCGGCCTTCGACATAATATTTATTGTCGAGCAAGGTTTCTATGCGTCTTTTCGATTCATCGACCATCTCCTCGAGCAGGAATTTAATACTGCCGGCATCGACATCGGCCTTCCAGATTGTAAAATTTGTTTTGTATGGACGTGAAAGAAGTGACAATGTATCGGGAACACATACTGCCATCTTGCCAAGTGCATCGGATACGATTATATGTTTTATCGAAGTGCTTTCGTCGTAAGTTCTCATACTGAAGTCGCCGGCACCCTCCCCTTCACATGGCGTGAATATGATATTAGCTGCATCACCCTCTTTATCCGTCCATTGCAACCACTCCACCAGGTTTGATCCCGGGTTGGAAATATAGTGTCTGTTGTTCAACCATTCAACCTTGTATGTATTGTTATCGTTGCAGGGGATAAGAGAGACCAAAGAGGCAGCATTGGCTGTCAAATGCCCACCATAGGGCGAATGATAGAAACCACCGCCGGTGATTGTGCGTGTGTCGGAGAAGACATAATCATCTGTATTGCTCTCAATAAGAAAAAGAGAGCCCTCGGCAAGTTCATCGACAGAGGTTACCTGCTTGCCGAGACTGAATTCCTGTTCGGGAAAAGGAAGATACTTTGTACCGGGTGTAAGACCAATGTATGTGGGCATATTCTTTGCATAGTTGTCCCGTGTACACCATTTCATTCTGAACCCGCTGATAGGCTCTTCGAATTTAAGGTCGATATAATGATACTCCTGAGGAGAATAACCTTCACTGCTATAAAGCGAATGAAAATATGTAGTCAGCTTGCCATCGTTCAGATTGGCGATAGAACCGTCACCCGTGGTTTCCACCGCGTTTGATGTTGCCACATATTCGATAGGATTGCCGTTACAATCGACTAACTGCAATTCAGCAAGGGAGAAAAAGGGGAACGCAGGCCCCCAACCGCCCGACATACCGTCGTAACTGCCTGCGCCAAGTGCATCTACCGTGTTAGTGGAAACCACCGTAAAACGGAGTGTACTGAATGGCTCTTCAAACAAATAAAGCGAGGTTTCGTAGTAATGGCTTAACGGTTCCTTTTTACCCGGAAGACCATCTGACGAGGTTAGCGTTATAGGCCAAGTAGATATCTGCGCTATACATGACACTGCTATAACCAATATCATTGCAGTTAAATACAATCTGCGTCTCATAGGTATGTATAAATTATAATTTTCCGTAATGATAATAAATTTATTTTGACCATCAAAAAAAAAATATTAAAATATATTATAAAATTTTATTTTACAAAATAAAGTGCACTCGCTGTAAAAAATATTCAAGCAAGTTTGATATTTTCGATTGTTTATTACAATATTTGAGAAAATCTCGAATATTTTCTGCACTCGCTGTAAAAAAAAGAAGCAACCTTCATTTTTTTCTCGCTCGTTTGTTGTTATATTTGCGAAAAATCGTGAACAAACCAATACTCAAACCAAAAACATATACCTATGAAACATTTTTTACTTTCACTCATGTTGTCAGCAGCCGTATTGACACCGGCTATCGCACAACAACGAACGGAAGCGGATGCAGCGGCCATCGCCAACGCATTCATGCAAAACAACGGTTATAATTTCAATATAACCAAGGCACCAAAAATCAACAAGGTTAGCACCGAGAAAGCCGGCGAAATAACCCCCTACTACATCTTCAACGATACACAAAAAGGAGGTTTTGTAATCGTGGGCGGTCAGGAAGGAATGAGCGACATCCTCGCCTACTCGTACGACGAATGTTTCGACACCGACGACCTTCCCCCATCGGCACAGATGTGGCTCGACATATATGCCGAGGTAGCAAAAAAGGCGGCCAACGACCCGGCGGCAGCAAAGGCCGAGAAAAAAGCTAAGGCAAAGGCATTCCTCGAAAGCAATTTCTCGCTACGACAGAATGTTCCGCCACTCCTTGGCGACATCAACTATGGCCAATCGTCGCCCTACAACCGCATGTGCCCCAAGCTCAATATGATTAAAGCCAATGGTACAGAATACCTTGGTCAATCGATTGTAGGTTGTACATCGACAGCCCTTGGCACGCTTATGCGCTATTGGAAGTGGCCCAAGCACTCAACCGGAAACAAGACACACACCTTCAGCTACGACGCCGACAGCAGAAGCGATGTAACCGTAACAAAGGAAATGACCCTTTACGTTGACTACGACTCAGTAGGTATATACGATTGGGACAACATGATTCCCACATACAAGAACGGTGGATACACCGACGAGCAAGCCAATGCAGTAGCACTCCTCATGTACCATTGCAGCGTTGCCATGCAGGCAAAATATGGTACAGGCGGTACAGCAGCTTCGCTCCGCCCCGAAAATGTAGTTAAGCACTTCGGTTACTCAAGCGACTACATTGGCGACCATTTTGATAACTACACAGACTACGACCTCTACAAGTTCACACTTGCCGACGAGCTCAGCCAAGGTCGTCCCATCTGGTGTGCCGGCTCGGGTTCCAACGCGGCTCACTCATACATCTGCGACGGCTACGATCTGAACGGTCTGTTCCACTTCAACCTTGGATGGAACGGTAGCTCAAACGGATATTACGAAATTGCCCCCACCCCAACCGTACCCTACGGAAACGGAATGTACTACTACCGCCATTTGCACCCTGTAGGAAAGCTCACACCCGAGTCGCCTACACGTCGCGTTGTGGTGGAAGCCGGTCTTGGCGATTGGAATTCGCAAAGCTCGAAAATCCTCACCGCCATCAATTCGGTTGACAAGACATCAAAATATGGCGAGACCATTATTACCATACTCACAGCCGATGGTCAGGAGGAGGCCAATGCATATCTCGAAGGTTTGGGCCAGATAAACGGTATCCTGTTCGACAGATGCGCCGAGCTCACCGAGGATATCACCACGACCACATTCACAAATGTATATCGCGAGCGCTTCGAGGACGATGCACCCGCGCAAATGGATATCGATGCGGCATACTCATCGGACACCACAATGCAGGTATCTGTTTCGGCATTGTTCCCCAAGACACAAATCGATGCAAGCAAATACAGAATGGCGTTTGTATATACCGAAGATGGTGTAAGCCTCAATGGTGTAACATACAACTACCTTGCTCGTGGCATATATCCCAACAAGAACGGATTCGAAAACTGCTTCCCCGACACCGTTATCTACGACACGGAATATATCTACACTAACGACATTCCCATTCCCGCTGCAATAAAGGACATCACCAGATGTAACCTCATCGTACTCCTTATCGACGGCGAAACAGATGACATTGTGAATGCCAACTACGTAGAACTGAAGCAAGTAAAAGAGTGGCGCGAAAGACAGATACCCGCATACTACGACAACGGCAAGCCTATTGGTACAACAGCTACAATAGACACATACTACTTCGATGAAGAGGACGGTAGCATGCCCATCGCCATCAAGATCAAGAACCCGTTGATCGAGGAGACAGAGGTAGAGGTATCGCTTGAAGTAGAAAAACTAGGTGAAAATGCCACATTTACTTTCGGCGACGATGCCAATTGTACAAGCAAGAAATACAGACTCGTACGCAACGACATCGACAGCACACTTATTATCAAATTAAACATCAACGACCAATATGTAAGCTCTACATCAACGGCTAAGGTTACACTTAAATACAAAGGCGAGAAGATAGCCCACCAAACTATCAATTTCAACTACATTAAGTGGGCCGAAGGCACCAACGCATACACCGCACGCATAAACAACCAATTGGAAAACCTCGTGCCGGCAGCTGTAAAGGATACAATAACCACACTGACCGTCGGTGGACGAATTTCGGGTAAGGACATAGTATTCATGCGCGACAGCCTATCGCTCGTGGCACTCGACCTCGGTCAAGCAAGAATCATTGAAAGCAAAGACCTTTATTTCGGTGAATACAATTGCGAAAACGATGTCGTAGGCATAAGAATGTTCTGCGCGACAAACCTCGAGACACTCATTTTGCCTGCCAACTGCAAGCTGATCAACAACTACGCTGCATATCAGTGTACCAAGCTGTCAAAGGTCGATTTGGGCAAAGAGGTAACCAATATCGGTAGCTACGCATTCAGCGGATGCACATCACTCGCAAACCTGACCATCCCTGCAAGCGTGAAGGAAATCGGACGTAACGCCTTCAAGGGTTGCCCCATTACATGCGTAATATGCGAGGGCGAAACACCTGCCAACCTCGGTTCTAAGGTATTCGACGGCGCCGACCTTGCAGCAGCCACACTCGTAGTTCCCAACGAGGTAGCCATCGAAGCATACAAGGCACAGAAGCAGTGGAAGGATTTCGGTAACATCATCACTTACGACCAGTACCTCACCACCATTGCTCCCGTAACCGAAGATGCACAGGTAGTGGTTAAGAGCGGTAAGATTATCGTATCGGACGACGCCGATGTAGCAATCTACACATTCGCAGGCAAGCAGGTAGCAGCCGGCAAAGCAGGCGAATATGCACTACCCGCAGGCAACTACATCGTCAAGGTAGGTAACAAGGCTGTAAAGGTAAAGCTCTAAGGATAAAGCGGTGTCACACACCACGACACCAATGATATTAAACCGTAATAAGGTACGCCAAATACATTTTGGCGTACCTTATTTATAATATATGGAGCTATCCACAAAAAAGGACACGTAAAATTTTGTATATTAAAAAAAAGAGCATACATTTGCGCCCGTAAATGAGAAAAACGATGAATACACACACTACAAACAGAAATTGGTGGCGCTGCTTACAAACGAAATAGTAAGTAGGCGGTGTGATGTGTATCAATAAAATAAGAACAAAAGACCTGTCGTACTTACGGCAGGTCTTTTATGTTACCCGATAAAAAGAACATACAATACAATGAAGAACTACCAAGTAAACGACGAAGGCTACTATGGCGAATTCGGTGGAGCCTACATCCCCGCCAGCCTCGAAGCCTGCGTGAAAGAACTGAGAGAAAACTACCTAAAGGTAATGGACACCCCCGAGTTCAAAGAGGAATTCGGCATGCTGCTGCACGACTACGTAGGCCGTCCATCGCCCCTCTACCTTGCCAAACGTCTGAGCGATAAATATGGCTGCAAAATATACCTAAAACGCGAGGATTTGAACCACACAGGAGCACACAAGATAAACAACGCCATTGGCCAGGTGCTTCTTGCCAAGCGCATGGGCAAAAAACGCATCATTGCCGAGACAGGTGCCGGTCAGCACGGAGTGGCAACAGCTACCGTATGTGCACTGATGAACATGGAGTGCATCGTCTATATGGGCAAGACCGACATCGAGCGCCAGCACGTGAATGTAGAGAAGATGAGAATGCTTGGCGCCGAGGTGCGCGCGGTGACCGATGGCAGCATGACGCTGACCGACGCCGTAGATGCAGCCATCAACGACTGGAGCAAAAACCAGGCCGACACCTTCTATGTGATAGGCTCAACCGTGGGCCCACACCCCTACCCCGACCTTGTGGCACGCCTGCAATCTGTGATAAGCGAGGAGATAAAGAAGCAGTTGCTCGCACACGAAGGACGCGACTACCCCGACTACCTCATCGCCTGCATAGGTGGCGGAAGCAACGCGGCAGGAACAGTATATCACTACCTCGATGACGAGCGCGTGAAAATAGTCCTTGCCGAAGCCGGAGGAAAAGGCGCCAACACCGACATGACAGCAGCAACTATAAACGTAGGACGTGAGGGCGTACTGCACGGCTTCAAGACACTCGTCATACAGGACGAGACAGGCGAGATACGCGAGCCCTACTCTATAAGCGCCGGCCTCGACTACCCTGGAATAGGCCCCATGCATGCCAACCTGGCTGCACAGAAGCGCGCCAAGGCTCTTGCCATTACCGACAGCGAAGCATTGGAGGCGGCATTCGAGCTCACACGCATGGAGGGCATCATTCCCGCGTTGGAATCGTCACACGCGCTTGCAACGCTCAGCAAGATAGATTTCAAGCCCACCGATATCGTGGTACTCACCGTGTCGGGACGAGGCGACAAGGACATACAGACATATCTTGAAAATAGATAAAGCTAGAGGTCAAAAAAAACCGATGAACAAATTGTTCATCGGTTTTTTTGTAAGCCGTCAGCAGCACCGCGAAAAGTGCATTGCTACCAGATATATACATTCGGAGAGCGCCATGGCCACAGCCCGGCATTCTCCGAAAATATTTCAAATATTACTTACTGTTCTCCACGCCAATTGCGAGCGCCTTCTTGTTCATCTCAACAATCTCAGCACCCTTCGATGCAAAGACAGTAGCAATAGCGTTCTCGAGCAAAGCGTAATCAAGGCCAAGCGCCTTGGAAGCAGCACCAAGAAGAATCATGTTACCGCTCTTCTTCATATTGTTCTCGGCAGCGAGGCCCTCAACATCTACGAGCACCACGTTGGGATACTTGGCAAGCTCGGCCTTCAAAGCCTCGGCCTCGGGATAGTTGGGCACGTTGGCAAAAAGGTTCGACGATGTGATAATCCAACCGCTCTTCGACAAATAGGGAGTATATCTGAGCGCCTCCATAGGCTCCAACGAAATGATAACATCGGCAGTACCCTCTGCAATCAAATCGCAGTAGATGGGGTTAGACGAAATTCTAAGGCTCGACTCCACGCTACCGCCGCGCTGGCTCATTCCATGCACCTCGGCCTGCTTGATGTACAAGCCCTCGTTCATTACAGCCTCACCAATAATTGTTGCGATGGAAAGAATACCCTGACCACCTACTCCGGCAAGAATTATATCTGTTTTCATGCTTTATTCGCTCTTTTTTGTTTCAACTTACGGTTCATCACCTGAATACACTCACGGCGGGGAATAATTACCGATACACCCTTGTACTCAATCTCTTCGCGAATGATACTGCAAAGCTCGTCGTGGTTCTTGGGGATAGGCAACATCACTCTCACATGCTCGGGCTCAACGCCAAGACCAAGACAGATTGACTCGATCTTACCTGTGCCGGCTGAATCCTGACCACCGGTCATAGCTGTTGTAAGGTTGTCCGAAATAACCACTGTGATTGAAGCCTTGCTGTTGATTGCATCGAGCAAGCCTGTCATACCCGAGTGGGTAAATGTAGAGTCGCCGATAACTGCTATCGCGGGGAAAAGGCCTGAATCGGCAGCACCCTTGGCCATTGTAATAGATGCACCCATATCGACGCACGAAGAAATAGTGCGGAAGGGAGGCAATGCGCCCAATGTGTAGCAACCGATGTCGCTGAATACCTTGGCGTTGGGATAATCCTTGATAACATCGTTCAACGCTGTATATACATCTCTGTGGCTGCAACCCTGACACAATGCGGGAGGACGGGGAAGAACCACCTCGCTCTTCTCGTAAACAACCTCGCAGGGAAGACCAAACGCAGCCTTCACGCTGTCGGGTGTGAGCTCACCGGTTCTGTTTACATCGCCTGTAAGACGGCCCTTAACCTTAGCAGCACCAAGAACGCCGCCAATCATCTCCTCGACGATAGGCTGACCCTCCTCCAACACCAAAATCTCGTCACATGCAGCTGCAAGCTCGTTGACAAGCTTCTTGGGCACGGGATACTGAGTAATCTTCAATACAGGGAAGGGAACACCCTGGGGGAATGTCTCCATCAGGTAGTTGTAAGCGATACCGCATGTAACAATACCCTTCTCGTAGCGCTTGCCCTCCTCGGGGAATGTGAGCGAATTGTACTTCGACTCGCATGCCAACGCCTCAAGGGTCTGCTGCTGAGCGATAATCTCCTTGTTACGACGTGTAGCAATAGCAGGCAAAAGCACCCAGTTACGGGGCTCCTTGGGAAATGTAAGTTCCTTCTGCTCGCGAGCTGTTTCCTCTATTTCGACAGCGGCACGCGAGTGAGCCATACGTGTAGTTACACGAAGCATTACGGGCAATCCCTGCTGCTCAGAGAGCTCGAAAGCATAGTTCACCATGTCGTATGCCTCCTGCTGGTTCGAAGGCTCCAACGAGGGAACCATCGCAAATTTGGCATAGTGACGTGAGTCCTGCTCATTCTGTGACGAGTGCATCGAGGGGTCATCGGCAACAAGCACCACAAGACCACCGTTTACACCGGTCATTGCTGAGTTCACAAACGGGTCGGCACATACATTCAGACCGACATGCTTCATACATACCAAAGCACGTTTGCCTACATACGAAACACCAAGAGCAGCCTCCATAGCTGTCTTCTCGTTAGTACACCAACGTGAATGAATTCCCCTCTCCTTAGTAATAGGTGAAGACTGTATGAATTCAGTAATCTCCGTCGAGGGAGTACCGGGATAAGCATATACACCGCTGATTCCGGCATTAAGCGCGCCCAGAGCAATAGCCTGGTCTCCTAATAATAACTTTTTCAATGTCTTATATTTTAAATTCGAAAATAATCGTCAATATCTCTAAAAAAGTGAACGGTTCCTGAGATTCATCATCAAATCCCAATCCAATTCCACAGTAGTAGTACCCTGACTACCGGAGCGACAACCGCCCACCTTCTCGCCATAGGGGTTAATGATAACGCTGTGACCGCAATAGGTTCCAAAATCATCGACGCCCACCCTGTTGGATGCTGCAACATAGCACAGATTTTCTATTGCGCGGGCACGCACAAGCGTATCCCAAGCCAACATGCGGCTTTTAGGGAAGGCACCCGAAATCAGCAGAATATCGTACTCGTTCCTGTTGTACAGAAAAACAGGGAAGCGAATATCGTAGCATATCGCCGGGCGGATGCGTGCACCACGGAATTCCCATATAACTGCACCCTTGCCGGGAGTAAATACCTTGTCCTCGCCGCTATATACGAACAGGTTGCACTTGTCGTAATAGTCGAGCGTGCCGTCGGGACGAGCAAAATACATTCTGTTATAGAAGCGCCCCTCGTCATCGACCGTCAACACCGAGCCGGCAAAAGCCGCGTCGTACTTTGCCGCCCATTCAAGCATTCTTTGAGCAGTGAGGCCGTTCACCTTCTCGGCCATAGCCTGCGGTTTCAAGCTGAAGCCTGTAGAACACAATTCGGGGAATAGATATATATCCGACTTGGGCGCACGGGCAAACAGTTCCTCCATGTGACGCAAGTTGGCTCTGACGTTATCAAATATTATATTTTGTTGTACTACTGTAACTTTCATTATCACAAAAATATATCGGATATTGTGAAACCTGTAAAGAGATATAACAAGTCCAAAATACCCTTAAATTATGATTTGCAAATTTAGAAAAAAGTTTCAAGAAAACATATACAACCTATTCAAAAATATATTACCTTTGCGTTGCTTTTGAACAGAAAGCAGCCATTTTAAGGAAAGATGCCAGAGTGATCGAATGGACCGGACTCGAAATCCGGCGTACGGTTTATATCGTACCGTGGGTTTGAATCCCACTCTTTCCGCGAATAAGGACAAGGTACAAACCCACGGTACTTTGTCCTTGTTTTTTGCGGGTTTGAATCCCACTCTTTCCGCGATAAAGCAATAAAAAATGCACCAAGCTCACTTGAGTGCATTTTTTTATTACTTTATCGCACGGACGCCCGCGGCAGCGCAAGGATAGGCGAAGCCAATCCCAAGCGATGAAAAAAGCGGGTGGACAAAAAAAGACGCCCGCGGCAGCGCAGGGATGGGCGGAGCTAATCCCATGCGATGAAAAAAGCGGGTGAACGAAAAAAAGCACGCCCGCGGCAGCGCAGGGATGGGCGGAGCCAATCCCATGCGATAAAAAAAGCGGGTGGACGAAAAAAAGACGCCCGCGGCAGCGCAAGGATGGGCGAAGCCAATCCCATACGATGAAAAAGCGGGTGGACGAAAAAAAGACGCCCGCGGCAGCGTAGGGATGGGCGAAGACAAGCCCATACGATGAAAAAGTGGGTGGACGAAAAAAAGACGCCCGCGGCAGCGTAGGGATGGGCGAAGACAAGCCCTACCCTTTCAGAGCATCTATCTCGCGCTGCAAGCCATCGAGGAAGCGAGCAGCATGCATACCATCCATCTGTGTATGATGAAACTGGAACGAAACCGTCAACACGGTTTTCAGCCACGAGCGCTTATAGCGTCCCCAAATAAGGAAGGGGTTATTAAATATACCACTATACATGCCCACCGCACCATCAATTTCGTATTTTGCCAAGGCCGATGTGCCAATAACCATAGAGCTCTGCGACAGGTCGTGGTCGATACAGCTGTCGGCCACCTGCTTCGTCAGGCGCAGATAGTCGCTATTGAACTGCTGCAAATCGGCGCTGAACGGGATGTCGCACGAACTAACCTCGCCCTTGCAGTTGGCCACAATAGTATTTACGGCAATGGTATCGTACTGCATCAGTTTTTCGTCCACCGGCAACATATAAAATTCCTTGACGGCAGTAGCGGCACGTCCTATGCAGTAACACATAAGCATATTGAATTTAAGCCCTTTGCGACGACTTATCTTCACAAGGCGCGACACATCGAGCCTCTTGAAAAAAGTAACCATGGGCATGGGAGCCTGCATCCACATTTCGAAGGCATAGGCCCGGCTGGTTGTTTTAGGATTGATTTCTTTCATAGCTAAACAGATTTACATTATTAAGCGACAAAAAGTGGACGCACGGTTATGCGCCCACTTCAAGTGTATCACGAAGACAGTATATACTATCTGTTATTGTTTACCATAGCATCGATAACAGCCACAGCGGTAACATTCACAATGTCGCGCACCGAGCTTTCGAAATCGATGAAGTGAATAGCCTTGTTCAATCCCATCTGGATGGGGCCGATAACCTCGGTATCGGGGCTCATAGCCTGCACAAATTTGTACGAAGCATTAGCCGATGTAAGGTTAGGGAATACAAGGGTATTTACATCGAGACCCTTGAGGCGTGTAAAGGGATATTTATTATCGCGCAACTCCTTGTCCATGGCGATGTTCACCTGCATTTCGCCATCGATAGCCCAATCGGGATATTCATGCTGCAATTCCTCTATCGCGCTATGCACAGCAGCGGCACTACCACCTGTGTCGGTACCGAAGTTCGAGTATGACACCATAGCCATAACAGGGGTGTGATTGAAGAATCGTACCGATTTCTCGCACAGACGGGCAATATCCTTCATCACCTCCTTCGAAGGATGACGGTTAATCAATGTGTCGGCAACGAAATAGGTACCCTTCTTCGAGTTCAGGATGTGCATTGTAGCAAAATTATTGAAGCCGGGCTGCAAACCGATAACCTCGCGAGCCACCTTGATGGTATTAGAATACTTGGTATATACACCGGTGATGAACGCATCGGCGTCGCCCACCTCTACCATCATCATACCAAAGTAGTTGCGCTCGAACATCTTGTCGTTCGCCTCATCAAATGTGTAACCGGCACGCTGGCGTTTTTCGGTAAAAATCTTCGCATATTTTTCGCGACGCTGAGCCTCACGGTCGTGACGAAGGTTCACAATCTCGATACCCTCGAGATTAAGGTCGAGCTCAGCTGCGAGCTTTTCGATGCGCTCCTCGTTACCCAAAAGGATGGGATAGCATATACCCATCGACTTGGCCTCTACGGCAGCCTTCAACATGGTGGGGTGCATACCCTCGGCAAAAACCACACGCTGGGGGTTGGTACGTGCTGTGTCGTGCATCTGCTGTGTGAGCTTCGATTCGCGTCCCATGAGCTCGAGCAATCCCTCTTTATATTTATCCCAGTCGGTAATAGTCTTACGAGCCACACCGCTCTCGATGGCAGCCTTCGCCACAGCGGTTGAAACCTCGGTGAGAAGACGGGGGTCAACAGGCTTCGGAATGAAGTAGTCGCGACCAAAGGTGAGGTTGCTCACATGATATACCTTGTTTACAATCTCGGGGACAGGCTGCTTGGCAAGAGCCGCAATAGCACGCACTGCAGCAATCTTCATCTCCTCGTTGATAGCCTTGGCGGCTGTGTCGAGCGCACCACGGAAGATATAGGGGAAACCGATTACATTGTTTATCTGGTTGGGATAGTCGGAACGACCTGTACTCATGAGCACGTCGGGACGGCTCGCCATTGCCTCCTCGTATGTAATCTCGGGGACAGGGTTGGCAAGAGCAAAGACAATGGGATCTTTGGCCATAGAGCGAATCATATCCTGCGAAAGGATATTACCCTTAGACAAGCCAAGGAACACATCGGCACCAACCATAGCCTCCTCCAGTGTGCTGATGTCGGTACGAGTGGTAGCGAACTCCAGTTTCTCGGGTGTGAGGTTGGGACGGTTTACAGAAATGACACCACGGCTGTCGAGCATCACCACATTCTCTTTCTTCACACCCACCGATACATAAAGGCGGGCACATGAGATAGCGGCAGCACCTGCACCGTTGACAACAACCTTCACGTCGCCGATGTTCTTGCCGTTCACCTCGAGGGCGTTGATAAGACCGGCTGCCGAAATGATTGCTGTACCATGCTGGTCGTCGTGCATAACGGGAATATCGAGCTCCTCTTTCAGACGGCGCTCAATCTCGAAGCACTCGGGAGCCTTGATATCCTCGAGGTTTATACCACCGAAGGTAGGAGAGATAGCCTTCACGGCCTCTACAAATTTATCGGGATCTTTCTCGTCCACCTCGATATCGAATACGTCGATACCTGCATAAATCTTGAAGAGCAGACCTTTACCCTCCATAACGGGCTTGCCGCTAAGCGCGCCTATATCTCCAAGGCCGAGCACGGCTGTACCATTCGAGATAACGGCAACGAGGTTACCCTTGTCTGTATATTTATATGCATTCTCCTGGTCTTTCTGGATTTCAAGACAGGGCTCGGCTACTCCAGGCGAGTAGGCCAAACTGAGGTCTGTCTGGGTGAAATAGGGTTTTGTAGGAACAACTTCTATCTTTCCGGGACGTTTGCCGGCATGATATTTAAGAGCCTCTTCTTTTGTAATTTTAGTCATCTTCTTATGTAAAATATATTGTTTTTATTTCTTTCTTACTCTCACAGGAGCGGCAGGAACACCAGGCAATGAGGGATATTTCTCTATCTCCTTCAACAAATACTCGACACCCTTGTTTAGCTGGTTGTCGTTGCCTTTGTAATCCTCGAAGGGGTTGATATCCACCTCGAAATCGGGACTGACGCCAACGCCCTCGATGAGCCACTCGCCTTCGGGCGAATAGGATGTGAAGAAGGGAGTACGCATGTCCTGTCCGTCGATATAAGGACGCGAGCCCGAGATACCGACAATACCACCCCATGTGCGGCAACCCATCAGCTTGCCGATACCGAGCTTGCGGAATCCGTGGGGGAACTGGTCGCCGTCCGACATAGAATATTTATCGATAAGGCAGAGCTTGGGACCATGATGTGTCTCGGCAGGCACTACACCACCCTTGCGGTTGCGACCCATGGTGATGCGATATACCTCGCGTTGCAAGCGCTCGAGAATCATGGGCGACACATTGCCACCACCGTTCATACGGTCGTCAATGAGCAGAGCCTTCTTTTCGAGCTGAGGATAGAAATACTTTGTGAAGTATGTCATGCCGTTCGCGCCCATGTCGGGAATGTGGATATAGCCCACCTTGCCACCCGAAAGCGAATCGACAATAGCGATGTTACGTGTAATCCAATCGTGGTAAGCGAGTCCCTGCTCCGAAGCGATGGGCTTCACATAGACACGACGAGCACCATCGACCGACGATTTTGTATTTATGTCGAGCGCAACGGTGATACCAGTTTTTCCTACAAGCGCCTCGTAGATGTCGGTATATTTGCTTGCGGGAACGCCATCGATGGCTACAATATAATCGCCACATTTTGCATTCACACCGGGAGCACGAAGGGGCGACTTGGCGCCGCTGTTCCAATCCTCGCCCTCGAAAATATAATCGATGCAATAGTTACCATTCTTGTCCTTGCTGAATTTACCACCCAACAGACCTACCGAAACAGCCTTGGGTGCAGGTGTCTCGCCCGAAGTGATATAGGCATGACCGACGCTAACCTCGCCAATCATTTCGCTGATGAGATAGGTAAGGTCGTGACGATGGTTCACATAGGGCAACATCACAGCATAGCGGTCGTGCATAGCCTTCCAGTCGGCACCATGCATATTATCCACATAGAAGCCATCGCGGAACACACGCCACGATTCGTTGAACATCTGGTTCCACTCGGCGCGGTGGTCGATGGTCATGGGCAGCTTGCTCGCCTCGATGCTTCGGCCCGAAGAGGGATGGTTTATATCGATGATTTTGTTACCATATGTGAGCGCCTTCTTGGTAGAGGGGAAATAGCATATGATAGATGCCATATCCACATTTTTGCTCTCCATCTTGGCAAGGTCGAGCGACTTGTTCTTGCCATTGTGCGAGTAGTAGAGCTTGCCGTTGAACATGCCGTTGAGCGAATATCCGCCGGGCTCGTCGAAAAGCACCACAGCGCGGTCTTCAATGCCGTCGAAATCTATAGCGAAGCTGCTATCCTCTTTCTTCTTATCGGATTTCTTGCCACCCTTCTTCTCGCTCTTGGCCTCGTCGGAATCGGCCTTGGCTGCTACAAATTCGTTGGCCTTGAATTCGTTGGGCAGAGAAGCATCCTTGGTCAAAGGAAGCACGAACAAGTGGTTGCTCTTGCTGAAGCTTGTATTCCACTCAACCGACGAATAGTTGATATTGTATGTACGGTCCGAAACGAAGAAGAGATACTTTCCATCCTCGCTCCAGCGGGGCGAGCCGGCATCGAACCATTTAACGGTCACAGGTTGGCTTTTTCCCGATGCCAGATTGTGGATATATATGCGTGTCATGTCGTTGTCGCCGGGCATGCAGTATGCCACCCACTTATTATCGGGCGATATATTCACATCGTATATATTGCCGTCGTTGCTTGCGAGCACACGTGTGAGCGAACCGTTTACATCGTAGCGATAAACCTCGCGTTTGTCTGTACTGAAGAGGATGAAACGGCTGTCGCCACTCCATTTGGGCGACGAGGGATAGCCATCCTTGAACGATGTCACAGCCTTGGCCTTCTCGGGCTTGTCGAGGTCGTCGGTAGCAAGCAGATAGAGCTGATACTCGCCCGATTTATCCGAAAAATATGCAATCCATTTGCCATCGGGCGACCACACTGCATCGCGCTCGTGAGCACCGGGTGTGTTCGACAGGTTATAGATGGCGCCATTCTCGGCAGGAACAGAGAAGATTTCGCCACGCGCAACCACAAGAGCACGTTCGCCATCGGGCGAAATTGATGTGGCACGACCACCCACCATGCGGAATTCGGGACGCGACGCAAGGTTAATGTCGTTGAAATGCACTGTCACCTTCTCGCATTTGCCGGTAGCCACCACATATTTATATATATAGCCACCGTTCTCGAAAACGATATACTTGCCGGAAGCGGCGGGGAACTTCACATCGTACTCCTTGAAATCGGTAACCTTTGTGGTTGCGCCACTCTTTGTATCATACTTGAACAGGTTCATTGTGTAGTCGCGGTCGCTCATAAAATAGATGCAATCGCCCACCCACATGGGAACAAGATCCTGGTTTTTGTTGTCGGTAATTTTCTTTATCTCGGTAGTGCCTACCTTGTTGAGCCATATCTCATCGGCCTGACCACCTACATAGTGCTTCCATGTGCGGAATTCGCGGAACATGCGGTTGAAGGCAAACTGCTTGCCATCGGGAGAATATGAGCACCACGAGCACTCGGTCATAGGTATCTGCACGGGATGTCCACCGTTGGCGGGCACTTTGAACACCAAACCGCGTGTGCCGCAGAAGGCATACCACTTGGAACGGAAAATAATCTCCTTGCCGTCGGGTGTCCATCCGAGAACAATGTTATTGGGGCCCATGCGGTCACCCACATTGTCGCGCTCCACCTTGGCTGTGTATGTAATGCGCTTGGGCTCGCCACCACCAATGGGCATGGTATATACCTCGGTATTACCATCGTATTGTCCGGTGAAAGCTATGGTCTTGCCATCGGGCGATATCTTTGCAAACATGTCGTAGCTGTCGCCATAGGTAAGCTTCTTGGCCTCGCCACCATTGATTGACACCGAATAGAGGTCGCCGGCGTAGCTGAAAACCACTGTTTCGCCACCTACCGCAGGGAAGCGCAACAATCGCGCCTCGTTGGCAAAAAGCATCGTCATTGAACAAACGAATGCTACTGCCGATAAAACAAATCTTTTCATTCTTATATAGTTAACTATTTACACTTTTCTCTTCTACGCCTATGCCAAACAGGGCAAAATCGTATTTCACAGGATCGTCAGGCGAGAGGCTGCGCAGGCACTCAGTGAGCAGTTCCACACTCTGTCTGTCGTTCTGTTTGCGTTGCAAAAGCCCCAGTTCGCGACTGATTCGCGCTACATGCACATCCAACGGAATCATCAGCTTCGATGGAGATATATTTTTCCATATGCCCAAATCCACTATTCCATCCTGCCTAACGAGCCATCGCAACATCATGTGCAGACGCTTGCATGCCGATGCGGGATGCCCTTTGGTGGCGACGGGGTTGGATATGTGCCGTGTGGCACTGCCTTCGTTGGCCTCGATAAGCAGAGTGCGGAAAGCATCTATCCCCTGCCACAAATCATCGGCATCGAAAACCCTCTCGAGCGAGTCGTAATTCGAATATATGCTATGAAGCCCGCGGCAAACATATGCAAAATCGCGCGTGAAGAACGTGCGATGAATGTTGACCGAGCCATCCACATTCTCCCATTCGCGCCCCATCACATATTCGTACGGACGGCCATGCATGATGTCGCGAAACATCCTGTTGCCCGAGTTTATAATCATTTTTCTGTTACCCCAAGCAATAATGGAGGCCAGCACAGCAACCACCTCGACATCGCGCCGGTCGCTGAAAGCATGCGGAAATTGCACGGGATCGTTCTTTATAAAATCCTTGCAATTATAGCGTTGCGCCTTCTCGTTAAGATATGAAGAAATATCGTCTATCACCCTGTAAATCAATATAGCATCAGTCCGGAAACCCGAACTGATGCAAAAAACCTCGCAAAATTACAAAAAACAGCCGAAATAGCAACGGAAAACGCAAGAATAGTATATATAATTAAGTGTCGCATTGGAATTTTGTAAAAACCCCAATGCGACATATACTACCGCCACACACTCGCAGCAATTAAATACCTTTCATTGTCAGGCTGATACGATGACGCTTGAAATCGACCTCAACAACCTTAACCATCACCTGCTGGCCAAGCTTCACCACCTCGGCGGGCGACGATATATATTTGTTTGTGAGCTGCGATATATGCACCAATCCATCCTGATGCACACCAATATTCACAAACGCACCGAAAGCGGTGATATTGGAAACAAGACCGGGGAGTATCATTCCCACACGCAAATCCTCAATCTCGTGCACGCTCGCATCGAAGGCAAATTCCGTTGCCTGCTCGCGAGGGTCGAGCCCGCGCTTGTTGAGCGCCTCCATAATGTCGTTAAGGGTGGGCATTCCCACCTTGTCGGTGACATATTTTTCGAGCACGACATTTTTTCGCACATCGGCGTTCAGCACAAATTCGCCAACCGACACATTGCAATCCTTGGCCATCTTGGCTACAATGCCATACGATTCGGGATGCACCGCCGTGGCATCGAGTGGTTCACAGCCGCCAATGACACGCAAAAAGCCCGCTGCTTGTTCAAATGCTTTACTACCAAGACGAGGTACTTTAAGCAATTCCTTGCGCGAAGAAAAATCACCATTCGCCGCACGATAGTTCACTATATTCGATGCGAGCACAGGACCCAATCCCGATATATGCGTAAGTATCTGCTTGGTGGCAGTATTCACATTCACACCCACCATATTCACGCAGCTTTCCACCACCGTGTCGAGCCTATCTTTCAGTTTGCTTTGATCGACGCTATGCTGATATTGACCGACGCCGATTGAGCGTGGCTCAATCTTCACCAGCTCGGATAGCGGATCTATCAATCGGCGACCGATGGACACCGCACCGCGCACTGTAACATCCTCATTAGGAAATTCTTCGCGCGCCACAGCCGAGGCCGAATAGACCGAAGCGCCATCCTCGTTCACTACAAAAATCTGTGGCGACAGCCCCAAGCTACGCACAAATTGTTCCGTCTCGCGACCGGCAGTACCATTGCCAATAGCAAAGGCCTCTATTGCATAGTCGCGCACAAGCGAAGATATTTTTTCGGCAGCGCCCTCCTTGTCGTTTTGTGGCGGATGAGGGTATATCACCGAGTGGGTACAAAGGTTTCCCTGCGAGTCGAGCACCACCACTTTGCAACCGGTGCGGAAGCCGGGGTCGATGGCCATCACGCGCTTCTGCCCCAAGGGTGCCGACAGCAGCAGTTGTCTTAAATTTTCCGCAAAAACAGCGATTGCCTCATCGTCGGCACGCTGCTTCAGTATGTTCTTGGTTTCGTTCTCTATCGAAGGTTCTATAAGACGCTTGTATCCATCCTCGACAGCACTCTGCATATAGGCACGCGAGGCCGAATTGCGCTTAATGAAATGCCTGTCGAGCTGTTCTAGCAACGGCTCTGCTTCCACCGATATTCCAAGACGCAGGAAGCCCTCTTCCTCGCCACGCATCATGGCCAAAATCCTATGCGAAGAGGCACGCGCCACCTGTGCCGACGCCTCGTAGTAATCGGAATATTTTATACCGTCGGCCTCCTTGCCCTTGACCACTTTAGTGGTCACCACGCCGTAACGGGCAAAACTGCGACGGGCTGCGTTTCTCGCATACTCATCCTCGGAAACACGCTCGGCAATGATGTCGCACGCACCGGCAATGGCATCGTCCTTGGTGGGGACATCGTTGCTCACAAACGCCTGCGCCCTACCCTTCACATCGGCAATCTGTTGTGCCATGATGATATCGGCAAGCGGCTCAAGGCCACGCTCACGGGCAATAGTGGCACGAGTGCGACGCTTGGGGCGATAGGGCAAATAGATATCCTCGAGCTCCACAGCATCGAAGCAGCCCTCAATGCGCGCCCTGAGCTCGGCGGTCAGCTTGCCCTGCTCCTCGATGGTCGAGAGCACGGTAGCCTTACGGCGTTGCAATTCGGAATATTTCTCGTGCAAATCCTTTATATTGCCTATTGCCACTTCGTCCAACGAACCGGTGGCTTCCTTGCGATAACGCGCAATAAAAGGCACGGTCGCACCATCCATCAACAATTCTATCGTATTGTTCACCTGCTTAATAGACAGATGAAGCTCCTTTGCTATTATCCCTGCCAGCATATTTCTGTTGTTTTATCGGGCGAAGATAATCAAAAAGAGGCTTAAAGCAGCAACCTTTTCCGCTAATTTTTCATCGCACCACCCTGAAACGTTCATCGAGCGAAACGACGCTTTTTTCGCCGGGCACATCGAGCGCCTTTCCAAAAGGCATCTGCCCAATAAGGCGCCAAGTAGCCGGAAGACCGAACATCTTATTTATATCATTCTTCAACAGGGCGTCGTAGTGCTGCAACGAAGCTCCGTAGCCATTTTCGACAAGCAGCAGCCACACAGCAATCTGGTGCATGGCCGATGTATGCTCGGAATAGATATCAAACGAATCGGCATACAGCGGATACTCCCTGCGCAAGCCATCGACCACCGCCTCGTCCTCGAAAAAGAGCACAGTACCCAAGCCCGAAGCAAAGCAGCGCTCAATCTTCGCGCGGCTCTTCGCAAAAGCCTCGGGCGTGACCAGCATCGCTATTTTGTCACACACAGCATTCCACAAACGCTTGTGCGCATCGCCAAGCAACAGCACCAAGCGAGTCGATTGTGAATTATAGGCCGAGGGCAGATACAAAAGTAGCTGTCGCAACGATTCGCAAAGAACCTCCTCGGAAACCACCACATCCTCGCTCAACAAATAGTGCGAACGCCTTTTCTTCAATAGTTCTATAAAATCCATAATCTATCCAATATCAGTTATTAAATAAAATCCATCGGTAAGGAAACAAACAACGAAACAAATAGGTTGCCCACATACAACGTCCCGCAAAGGTTAAAGCGTGTTAAATAAAGAGGTAGTACACATCTATTGAATGCGCAAAAAAGATGTTCGGATATATACATTTGTGCAATTCTTAATATTGAGAAGAAATCAAACACCCCAAAACCATGATAAGCAAAAAACGCAACCCCAAAGAACTAATAAACATAGCCCTTAACGCCGACCTGAGCTCGGCTCATTGTTTCTTAACAATGTACAACACAGCCGTGCACCTGGAATACTTTGGCATTGCCAATTGGATATACGCCGAATATCAAGAACGACTTGCACGCGCTTTAAGAACCATGAATTATCTGCATTCCCGCAAGGTGATAACACGCGTCACAGGTATAAAACACATGCCCAATCTGATTACCACCATCATACATGTGTTAAAATTTATTGCAACGTCCGAAATAGACAATGAAGAGCACATAGACATAGTAAGACATGAATTAGAAGAAACGGACGACCAGGAAGCCAAGGATTTTATAATAGCCCTAAACGACGAACAAGACATCAAGGTGAAAGAGGCCGAAGCGCTATTCATTGAGCTGAAAGGAACCAGTGGCAATAAGGTCAAACTACGCGAAATAGACGAAAGGTTCAAAAATATAGTATATAAAAAGCCTGTTCTTTAGAGCACAGAAACGCATTTCCGTCTAAAGACCGTGGGGTGAATAACAAATTCACTCTGCGGTCTTTTTCGTGCATCAGCAAGCAAAAAAACGGCCAAAAACAAGAAATATTAAAAAAAACCAAAGGTTTTTAAAAAAACATACTCCACAATCGGACAATTTGTAGTATTTTTACAAAAAATTATGAAACCGTAAAATACAAACCAAACTCATCAAATATGAAAAAGACAACAAAAAACCTTTTGGGTATTGCCTTTGCCGCAATAGCGCTATGCTCATGCGGTGGCCAGAAGCAACAGGAGTGCACAATGACCGAGTCGGGTCTGAACCCTGAAAAATTCGTTCAGGTATTCGACGGCAAACAGACTGCGCTCTACACACTCACCAACAAGAACGGCGTTGAAGTATGCATCACCAACCTCGGTGGACGCATCGCATCAATCATGGTTCCCGACAAGAACGGTGTTAAGAAAGACATTGTTCTCGGATTTGACAACGCAAACGACTACAAAAACATATCTTCGGACTTTGGTGCATGCATCGGCCGCTATGCCAACCGCATCAACCAGGGTAAAATTACCGTTGAGGGCGTTGAATACCAGTTGCCCCAGAACAACTTCGGCCACTGTCTTCACGGAGGTCCCGAGGGATGGCAGTACAAGGTATTCGATGTAGAGCAGGTAACAGAGAACACACTCGCATTGGTACTCAACTCACCCGATGGCGACGCCAATTTCCCCGGTAACGTAGTTGCAAAGGTAAAATACACACTCACCGACGACAACGCTATCGACATCGCTTACGAGGCTACAACAGACAAGACAACAGTCATCAACATGACCAACCACTCATACTTCAACCTCACAGGCGACGCATCGAAGCCCATCACCGACTGTTTGCTCACCATCAACGCCGACAACTACACACCCGTTGACAGCACATTCATGACAACAGGCGAGATTGTACCCGTTGAGAACACACCCATGGATTTCCGCGCAGCAAAAGCAATTGGCGCCGAGATTAACAACTACGATTTCGTGCAGTTGAAGAACGGTAACGGTTACGACCACAACTGGGTGCTCAACACAGCTGGCGACATCAACCAAGTTGCAGCCAAGGTTGTATGCCCCGAGACAGGTATCACACTCGAGGTTTACACCGACGAGCCCGGCATTCAGATCTACACAGGTAACTTCCTCGATGGCACAGTAACAGGTAAGAACGGCATCGCATATCCCCAGCGTTCGGCTATCTGCCTCGAGACACAGAAATACCCCGACACCCCCAACAAGCCCGAGTGGCCTTCGGCTACACTCAAGCCCGGTGAGAAATACACAAGCCACTGTATTTTCAAGTTCGGTGTAGAAAAATAACAAAATATAGCAGATAAAAGCAACAGACCAGTTGTTATAAACCATATAAAACAAACATTTATACAATATATATAATTGTAAAGACATGAACAATAAAGAGCTGATGAACAAAGCCGCCGACAACATACGCATATTGACGGCAGCTATGGTAGAGAAAGCAAAATCGGGACACCCCGGAGGTGCTATGGGAGGTGCAGACTTCATCAATGTACTATATTCCGAGTTTATGGTATTCGACCCCGAGAACCCCACTTGGGAAGAGCGCGACAGATTTTTCCTCGATCCGGGTCACATGTCACCCATGCTCTACTCGGTGCTTTCGCTTTGCGACAAATACACGCTCGACGAACTCCAGCAGTTCCGCCAGTGGGGCAGTTGCACACCCGGTCACCCCGAAGTAGATCTCAAGCACGGTATAGAGAACACATCAGGACCCTTGGGTCAGGGTCACGTATATGCAGTGGGAGCAGCTATTGCCGCTAAATTCCTCAAAGCACGTTTGGGCGAAGAGACAATGAAGCAGACCATCTATGCCTTCATCTCGGATGGTGGTATCGAGGAGGAGATTTCACAGGGTGCAGGACGCACAGCAGGTTTCCTTGGCCTCGACAACCTTATCATGTTCTACGACGCCAACCAGATACAGTTGTCAACACGTTGCGACAAGGTGATGTTGGAGAACACAGCCATGAAGTACGAGGCATGGGGTTGGAAGGTTATCACCATCGACGGTAACGACTGCGACGCCATCCGCGAAGCACTCAAAGAGGCTAAGGCCGAGAGCAAGCGCCCCACCCTCATCATCGGTAACACCGTAATGGGTAAGGGAGCACGTCGCGCCGACAACACAAGCTACGAGTTCGACTGCGCTACACACGGTGCACCCCTCGGTGGCGACGCATATATCAACACCATCAAAAACCTTGGCGGCGATGTAGAGAACCCCTTCCAGTTCTTCCCCGAGGTGAAAGCAATGTACGATGCACGCCTTCAGGAGCTGAAAGGAATTGTAGCCGAGCGCAAGCAGCAGAAGGCTATGTGGGCTGCACAGCATCCCGACCTCGCTATTAAAGAGGCTGAGTGGTTTGCAGGCAAAAAGCCCGAAATCGATTGGAATTCTATAGAGCAGAAGGCCGACGCCCCCACACGTAACGCTTCGGCTACAATACTTGGCGTTCTTGCCGAGAAATACGAGAACATGATTTGTTCATCGGCCGACCTCAGCAACAGCGACAAGACCGACGGCTTCCTTAAGAAGACACACGCCATCGAGCCCGGCGATTTCAGCGGAGCATTCCTCCACGCAGGTGTATCGGAACTCACCATGGCATGCCTCTGCATTGGTATGACATTGCACGGCGGTGTGCTCGCAGCATGCGGTACATTCTTCGTGTTCAGCGACTACATGAAACCCGCCATCCGTATGGCAGCCCTCATGGAGCTCCCCGTTAAGTTCATCTGGTCACACGACGCATTCCGCGTAGGTGAGGATGGTCCCACACACGAGCCCGTTGAGCAGGAGGCACAGATTCGCCTGATGGAGAAACTGAAGAACCACCACGGCAAGAACTCAATGCTCGTTTTGCGCCCCGCCGATGTAAACGAAACAACCATGGCATGGAAATTGGCAATGGAGAACACCGACAGCCCCACAGCACTTATCCTCTCTCGCCAGAATGTGAACAATCTTCCCGCAGGTAACGACTACTCGCAGACCGAAAAGGGTGCATACATCGTTGCTGGTTCGGACGAAGAGTACGATGTAATACTCCTCGCTTCGGGTTCAGAGGTTTCTACGCTTGTCGATGGTGCCAAGCTCCTCAAAGAGGATGGTATCAAGACACGTATTGTATCGGTACCCTCTGAGGGTCTTTTCCGTTCGCAGTCTAAGGAGTACCAGCAGAGCATCCTTCCCTGCGGTGCAAAAATCTTTGGCCTCACAGCCGGTTTGCCCGTAAACCTCGAGGGCCTCGTAGGACATAATGGTAAAGTATATGGCCTCGATTCATTCGGTTTCTCAGCCCCCTACAAAGTACTCGACGAGAAGCTCGGCTTCACAGCACAGAATGTATATAACCAGGTAAAATCAATGTTATAATGGAGAAAAAGATTATAGGATTGGCAAGCGACCACGCCGGTTACCCCTTGAAGGAGCAGGTTAAAGAGTGGCTTGCAGCCAAAGGTTACGATTACATAGATTTCGGCACCAACAGCACAGATAGTTGTGACTACCCCACCTTCGCACACGCGTTGGCCAACGCCATCGAAAATGGCGAATTCACAACAGGTATTGCCATCTGCGGTACAGGTAACGGCATCAACATGACGCTGAACCACCACAAAGGCATTCGCAGTGCACTTTGCTGGCAGCCCGAAATAGCAGCGTTGGCAAGACAGCACAACAACGCCAATGTACTTGTGATGCCCGGACGATTCATCGAGACAGAGGCAGCCAAAGAGTGTGTAACGACATTCCTCGATACTGAATACGAAGGAGGTCGCCACCAGCGCCGAATAGATGCAATCCCCGTATAATATATATAAGGTAAAAACACCTGATGTATAGAAAAGGGTAACAACCATAACAGGACAAGGGCGTGTCAAGCATTTGACACGCCCTTGTTGAATAACACCAGCCCATACGCAACAAAACACATGCACACTATATCCGAAAAATACCTCTCGAACTACAAAAGGATAATCCGTCTGGGAACACCTATCGTAATAGGCCAGTTGGGAAACATCATACTAGGCTTCATCGACACCATCATGGTGGGCCGCTACAGCGCCGATGCACTGTCTGCCTCGGGATTCGTAAATAATATCTTCAACCTTGGCATCATATCGCTGATAGGCTTCAGCTATGGAGCCACACCGGTCATAGGAGCATATTTCGGACGAAAAGAGAACGACAATGTAGGAGCAGCCTTCAAGGACAGCATATGGGCAGGCAGCATAGCAGGAGCAATAGTTTTCGCAATATATACAATGCTCTACCTAAACCTGCACAACATGGGACAACCGCAAGAACTACTCCCATTGATGCGCCCCTACTTCCTGATACTATTGCTATCGTTGCCCTGCACAGTGCTCTTCAATACACTGAAACAGTTCACCGACACAGTGGCAGCCACAAAGACCGCCATGTGGGTGATAATGGCAGGTAACATCACGAACATAGTGCTCAACTACCTGCTGATATACGGCATAGGCATATTCCCCGAAATGGGACTCACCGGCGCCGGCGTAGCCACATTCACGGCACGACTGCTGATGATAGCGCTGTTCGTGGTATTCATAAAACGCGAAAAACGGTTCAAGGCATTTTCCAACGGCTTCCACAGCCGAGGAAGGGATAACAAAGCAATAGCACACCTATGCAAAATAGGCACACCGCTTGCCATGCAAATGGGCATGGAAACAGCATCGTTCTCGCTTGCATCGCTCTTCATGGGGTGGCTAGGAGCTACAGAACTGGCAGCTTTCCAGGTGATGTGCATCACTGGCTCGCTATGCTTCCTTATATATTATGGAATAGGCGCAGCAGCCTCCATACGCATAAGCCACCACTACGGACGGGGCGAATGGGAGGGCCTGCGAACCACAGCCACAGCGGCATTCCACATAATAATGGTTGCAGCCGCAATACTATCGACCATGATAGCACTCACACAGAACCACTTGGCACAACTATTCACACAGGATGCAAATATACAGGCAATGTATGCAGCACTCATCATCCCCATGCTTGCCTACCAGATAAGCGACGGCATACAGACCAACTACGCAAATGCCCTGCGCGGGATAGCCGTAACAAAACCACTCATGGGATACGCATTCGTGGCATACATCTGCATATCGCTACCTACAAGCTACCTGTTCGGATTTACCATGGGAATGGGAGCAATAGGCGTGGCTATGGGCCTTCCGTTCGGACTGACAGCAGCAGCCCTGCTCTACTATTTCCGCTTCCGCAAAGAGGTAAATTACCATTTGCAAGGTAAATAAAAAGATTTTATATTTGTTCCTTGCAAATATTTCACTACCTTTGAAGTTAACCTTGAACACAGTGCCATGTGCACTGTAAAACACAAAGACAAAATGAAGAAGCCCAAAACAATAGGAGTGGTAATTTCCACATACAACAACCCGGCATGGCTCGAAAAGACATTGTGGGGATATCTGTACCAAACACGTATGGCCGACGAAATTGTGATAGCCGACGACGGTTCGCGCGACGACACAAAAGAACTTATCGACAGCTTCCGCGACCGACTGCCCATAAAACATGTATGGCACGAGGACAACGGCTTTCAGAAATCGCGCATACTGAACAGCGCCCTCATTGCTTCGGAATCGGAGTACTTGATATTCACCGACCAGGATTGTATTCCGCGTGAAGATTTCATTGCCACACACGAGAAATTTGCCGAGGAGGGTTATCTGCTGTCGGGCGGTTACTTCAAATTGCCTATGGATATAAGCAAACAGCTCACACACGACGATGTGGCCACCAAGCGAGCATTCGAGCTCAAATGGCTGAAAGAGCAGCAGTTGCCCATATCGTTCAAATGCACCAAGCTATTCAGAAGCACAGCCTTCGCCGCATTCATGAATTTCATAACCCCCGCCAAGGCCACATGGAACGGTTGCAACGCCTCGGGCTGGCGCAAAGATATGATGCGTATAAACGGTTACAACGAGGAGATGCAATACGGCGGTCAGGATCGCGAATTCGGCGAACGTCTTTTCAACCTCGGCATCAAATCGAAACAGATACGCTACTCGGCAATAGTTCTGCACCTCGACCACAAGCGTCCCTACAAGACAAAGGAATCAATAGAGAAGAACAGAGCCATACGCCGCAATACACGCCGCTCGGGAATAATAGAAACCCCTAACGGAATAAAGCAATTACATTGATAACAAAAGACACCTATAAAACTGAAGGGTAGAACCGCAAGCGATTCTACCCTTCAGTTTATATTTATAGATATTGTATCTATTTTTTTTGCTCCAATATCGATTTGCCCTTAAACAACGAGCGTACGCACTTCTTCAGTTTAAACAGGTTGCGCTCAACAAAATAGAGATATACATTGTGTAGGTCGTGCATCGATTTCGCAGGACGGATGAGTACCTCGCTCTTGGGAGCGGCGGGGTTCAGTCTATCGAGGCACGATGCAATGTAGTTGAACATATTGTAATCCTCGAGAACGAGCTCCTTGCTTTCGAGCAGCGCATCGGTGCTTTTCTCGTAGGTATCGGCCGCTATCAATGCATCGATAGCCTTGACGCTACCCTCGAAATCGTGTATATCTATTTTGCAATAGGCCTTCTCGGGGAAATAGTCGTTCACATTGGTGCAACCATGATATATAGGATAGCAACCGGCAAGATAGCAATCGGAGAGCTTTTCGGTCCAATAATATTTAGATGCCGAATTTTCTATCGCAATATGATATTTGTATGGAGCAAGCACATCCCATTTATCGTCGAAATCGTTGTATCCGCGACCGAACACATCGAGCTTGTCGCCGTAATAGGCCTTCAGCTTCTCTACAAAATCTATTCTGTCCTGATGGCCCTGTGTGAAGGCTTTGTTACTGGTAACCACAGAAATAAGCTTCTTCTTTTCGGGCAGCCCCATAGCCTTGAACTGGTCGTAGCTAATGCGGCTCTCTACTCCACCCTTGCCGAAGACGGCACCCACAAACCAGAATATCATGGCGGGAGTAAATACCACATTCCTGTGCTTTAGATTTTCCTGACACGAGCAGACCATTCCAAACTGCTTGCAATAGTCGGCCGGATAGGCAAGCACCGAATAGGGCTCGCTCGTAGAGAGCACCACATTCTCGGGAGCGACATTGAACACCGTCGGATTCTTCAACGATTTTCCTCTGATTACCACAAAATCGGGGTCGGGTATAATTTCGTTCACAAAGAACTGATATTTACCACATTTGGAAATACCTTTACCACCGGGCGTCTGACGCAATATCCAACTACCGTTGTTGCCGCCATTCAACAGGATTACCTTGTACATTCTTGTTTTACTGTTATGTATTCAAAACTATTTCACAAAAGTACGAATTAAAGGGATTTTATACAAATATATTCGTTTTTTTCGGCCACATAGCCCAAATGGAGCCCCGCAAAAGCATAAAATGAGAATAAAAGCAGTTGGTATTTCATCATGGGGCAATAATTTTGAAAGAAAATCGGTCTGCATCTTATTTTTTTCACTAATTTCGCAGATTGAATATAATACACTATCGAGAACATAAAAAAGAAGAACATATATGTATCGTACAACAACCTGCGGCGAGCTCAGAATCGCCGACGTAGAAAAGAGAGTAACCCTTAGCGGCTGGGTGCAGCGCGCACGCAAAATGGGCGGAATGACATTTGTCGATCTTCGCGACCGCTACGGAATAACACAGTTGGTATTCAGCGAGGACACCAACCCCGAGCTGTGCGAAAAAGCATCACACCTGGGACGCGAATTCGTGATACAGGTGAGCGGCACAGTGCGCGAACGCCAGAGCAAGAACAACAACATCGCCACAGGCGATATTGAAATCATAGCCGAGACGCTCAACATACTGAACAGCGCCGAAACACCTCCCTTCACCATCGAGAACAACACCGATGGCGGCGACGAGCTTCGCATGAAATATCGCTATCTTGACCTTCGTCGCGAATGTGTAAGAAGCAACCTCGAGCTGCGCCACAAAATGACAATGGAGGTGCGCCGCTACTTGGATGCAATGGGATTCATCGAGGTGGAAACCCCCATGCTCATCGGCTCAACCCCCGAAGGCGCACGCGACTTCGTTGTGCCCTCACGCATGAATCCCGGACAGTTCTACGCCCTTCCCCAGAGCCCCCAGTTGTTCAAGCAGTTGCTCATGGTATCGGGCTTCGACCGCTACTTCCAGATAGTAAAATGTTTCCGCGACGAGGACCTTCGCGCCGATCGTCAGCCCGAGTTCACACAGATTGACTGCGAGATGAGCTTCGTGGAGCAGGAGGATGTAATTTCACTCTTCGAAGGAATGGCCAAGCACCTGTTCAAGACCATCCGCGGCGTGGAGATTAACGATGCATTCCCCCGCATGACATGGCACGATGCAATGAAATACTACGGAAGCGACAAGCCCGACACACGCTTCGAAATGAAGTTCGTAGAGCTCATGGATATAATGAAAGGCCACGGCTTCGGAGTATTCGACAGCGCAGAATACATCGGTGGTATTTGTGCCAAGGGAGCAGCGACATACACCCGCAAGCAGCTCGACGCACTTACCGACTTCGTACGTCGTCCGCAGATTGGCGCAAAGGGAATGGTATATGCCCGCGTCGAGGCCGACGGTACAGTAAAATCGAGCGTCGATAAATTCTATACACAGGAGGTGCTCCAGCAGATGAAAGAGGCCTTCGCAGCAGAGCCCGGCGACCTTATCCTCATACTCAGCGGCGACGACACCATGAAGACACGCAAACAGCTTTGCGAGCTCCGCCTCGAGGTTGCATCGCAGCTCGGCCTTCGCGACAAGAACAAGTTCTCGTGCCTGTGGGTTGTCGATTTCCCCTTGTTCGAGTATAGCGAAGAGGAGGGACGCTACATGGCAATGCACCACCCCTTCACCTCGCCCAAGCCCGAGGATATTCCCTTGCTCGACACCGATATGGGTGCCGTTCGTGCCAACGCATACGACATGATTATCAACGGTGTTGAAGTAGGTGGCGGCTCAATACGTATATTCGACAGCGCATTACAGAACAAGATGTTCGAGCTGCTAGGCTTCACACCCGAGCGTGCACAGCAGCAGTTCGGATGGTTGCTCGACGCCTTCAAATATGGTGCACCTCCTCACGGAGGTCTTGCATACGGTCTCGACCGCTGGGTGAGCCTCTTCGCAGGACTCGACAGCATCAGAGATTGCATCGCATTCCCCAAGAACAACTCGGGACGCGACACCATGATTGAGGCCCCCGCAGCCCTCGAGCAATCACAGCTCGACGAGCTCAACATCAAACTTGATATAAAGGAATAATTGCAAACAAATAGTGCAGAGGCTGTGTCAATAGAAATTTGGCACAGCCTCTGTGAATTTAGAACATGATGAAAATAATAGACAACAAGCTAATAGACAGCGTGGTAGAGAAGGCCAAGACATCGCCCCGCCTGCGCATGAACCACAATTTTCACCAAAGCCTCGACGACAAGTGCCACCGCTTTCTGAACGCATTGGAGGTGGGTACACAGGTACCCGTACACCACCATGTGACCAAGGACGAAACCTTCATCCTGTTGCAGGGTCGCGTACGCGTAAACACCTATAACGACGACGGCGAAATCGTGGAGAGCATCATCCTCGACAGAGAAAAAGGCTGCATAGGCGTTGACATCCCCCGCAACACATGGCACAACCTTGAGTGCCTTGAATCGGGCAGCGTAATTTTCGAAGTGAAAGAGGGCCCCTTCGTCGAACACGAAATAGATGGCATACTGCACATAAAGAAATAAAAAAAACAGCGACAAGGCACGCAATATTCTTTGAATATTATTCGCATATCCGACCTAAATTCCATAAATTTGTAACTTTGTTGAAAGCTAGCGCAAATATGATATACAAATACGACGACAAAGAGGTTTTTATAGAGGTTACAGGCAAAGGCGAAGCAGTCCTTCTGCTACACGGTTGGGGATGTACACACGACATTTTCAAATCGTTGGCATCGCTACTTGCCACACAATACAGGGTCTATTCATTCGATTTTCCGGGCTTCGGAGCATCGCAGGAACCCGACGAAGTGTGGGGAGTGGAAGAATACACACGCCTTGTGGAAAAATTTGTCAAGGACAACGCCATTGAATCGCCGGCACTCGTAGGCCACTCATTTGGCGGCCGCGTATCGCTGCTCTACTCATCGCGCAACAGCGTATCGAAGGTCGTATTGGTCGATGCTGCCGGCATAAAGCCCAAGCGTTCGTGGAAATACTACTACAAGGTATATACATACAAATGTGCTAAATGGCTTTGCAACACATTGTTGCCCAAAGAGAAAGCCGAAGCAGCCTTGAACCGTTTCCGCAAGAATGCCGGCTCGTCCGACTACAACAACGCATCGCCCATGATGCGCCGCATACTGTCGAAGGTGGTTAACGAGGATTTGAAACATGTGATGCCACTGATAAAAGCACCTGTACTGCTCTTTTGGGGCGACCGCGACACAGCTACACCGCTCGCCGACGCCAAATACATGGAGCAACACATAAAGGACGCCGGTCTGGTGATAGCCCACGGCACCGGCCATTTCTCGTTCCTCGATAACCCCGGTCTTTTTGCATCGGTAATGAAAAGTTTCTTCAAAATAAAATAGAACAATGGATATATTCTCAATCATATACACAGTAGCATGCGTAATCTGCTGCATCGTGACATTGCGCTACGACATGCAGATGTTCCAACTGAGTTCATACCGCTACGACCGCTATTTTCGCTGGTGGTATCCCAAGAACATACTCACCCACCGCAAATGGTGGCCCATAGTCATGCTCGCATGCCTGTTTAGCAAATGGCTCATGCCGGTAGCAGCCGCAATGGCCGCCCTGAGCATATACAAGGAGCTTACCGAAAAATACAAAACCCCCATTGTATTCACCATGAGGGTGAAGCGCCTGTACACCACTGCCATCGTCATGATGACAATCGCAATGGCTATCGTAGCCCTTACGGGCGGTAGCGCCGCTCTGCCCGTCGCTGCAGCCACCACCCTGCTCCTGTCGAACATACTGGTGCTGCTTGCAAATGTGATCAACACCCCCATAGAGAAAAGCATCACACGCTGGTACTACAACGACGCCAAGCGAATAATAGAATCGCACAAAGGGCTCACAATCATCGGCATCACCGGCAGCTTCGGCAAGACAAGCACCAAGAACTATCTTGCCAGCGTGCTTTCCGAAAAATACAACGTGCTCGTCACACCCGGTAATTTCAACACCCTGTTGGGCGTGGTGCGCACCATACGCGAGCAGCTGCGTCCCTACCACCAGGTATTCATTGTGGAGATGGGCGCCAAGCAGCCCAACGACATCAAGGAGATATGCGACCTTGTGCACCCACAGATAGGCATACTCACCGCCGTTGGCGAAATGCACCTCGAAACATTCAAAAGCTTCGAGAACATACAGAAAACGAAATTCGAGCTCATAGATTCACTGCCACAGAACGGCTTGGCCGTACTGAACTACGATTCGGCAGGAATAAGCAGCTACAAAAACATTAAATCGAATTGCGAAATCCTCACATACGGTGTGGAGAACAGCGCCGCCATGCTGAAGGCTAAGAACATTGAATATGGAGCAAGCGGAGTAGGCTTCACATACAGCGACGGCAATGGCGAGGAGCAATACACAAGCCGCCTGCTCGGCAGCGGCAACCTGCTGAACATATTGGCCTCTATAGCAGTAGCCAACAGACTGCAGGTGCCCGTAAGCAAACAGAAGGCCTCCATTTCGCGTCTGCAACCGGTGGAACACCGCCTGTCGTTACGTCGCGCCAATGGCATCTCGGTGCTCGACGACGCATACAATTCGAACCCCACAGGCGCTGCCATGGCAATAGATGTGCTCAAAGGCTTTGCAGTGGGCAGCGATAACAAACGCATAATCATAACCCCCGGATTCGTGGAAATGGGCGCAAGGCAATTCGAAGCCAACAAGCAACTGGGACGCCTGATAGCCCAAGGATGCGACTACGCGATAGTGGTTAACGAGACCAACCGCCAGGCCATAAAAAGCGGCATCGAAGAAGGCGGCATGAACGAGAACAAAGTATATTTGGCGGCGAACCTCACAGACGCACACGCCCACCTTGCCACAATATTGAAAGCAGGCGACGTGGTGCTGTACGAAAACGACCTTCCCGACAATTTCAAATAGTAACAAACAACAAAAACATAGAAAAACGATGAAAACAAATGTAGGCGTAGTATTCGGCGGACGTTCTGTCGAAAACGAAATTTCGGTTGTTACAGCCAACCAGATGATGCACGCAATGGACTCCGAAAAGTACAATATAATTCCTATATATATAACCAAAAGCGGAAAATGGTACAGCGGCGACGCACTGATGAACGTCGATAACTACCGCGACACTAAGAAACTGCTTGCACAGTGCGAGGAGGTATATGTACGCCCCGTATATGGCGACACCAACCTCTATCGTTGCAACAAGGGATTGTTCCAGAGCGCAGTCGTTGCCAAGCTCGATGTAGTAGTTCCCACCCTTCACGGAACAAACTGCGAGGACGGAACATTCCAGGGTGTCATGGAATTTGCCGGCATCCCCTATGCAGGTTGCAACACACTTGCATCGGCCAACGGCATGGACAAAATAACCATGAAGATGATACTCAAGGAGTGCGGCATCCCCGTAATCGACTACTGCTGGTTCTCGGACAAAGAGTGGTTCGACCGTCAGGAGGCTGTGATGGAGAAGATCGAGAGCAAGCTCGGCTTCCCCGTAATCGTAAAACCCGCCAACCTCGGTTCGAGCGTCGGCATCAAGGCTGCACACAACAAGGAAGAGCTCGTAGATGCCATTGAGAACGCCATACAGTTCACAAACAGAGTAATCATAGAAAAATATGTTCAGAAACTGAAGGAGGTCAACTGCGCCGTACTCGGCAACTACTACGACTGCGAAGCATCGGTGTGCGAGGTGCCCGTACGCAGTGGCGAAATCCTCTCATATCAGGACAAATACATGAACGGTGGCGGCAAGCAGTCGCAAGGTATGCAATCGACAGTGCGCGAGATACCCGCCAACCTGCCCGAGGCAACCACCAAGTTCATACAGAACGCAGCATGCGAAACCTTCCGCGCACTATCATGCGACGGAGTATCGCGCATCGACTTCATCATCGACGAAGCAACCGACGAGATATTCGTAAACGAGATTAACACCATCCCCGGCTCGCTGTCGTTCTACCTGTGGGAGTACAGCAACATCAATTTCTGCACATTGGTAGATAAGCTCATCGAGATAGCAATACGCCGCCAGCAGGACGCCAACAAAAAAGTTGTGAACTACGGCGACAACATTTTCTCGGGCAAAACCGTTCAAGGAGCAAAGATGGGTAAAATGGGTGGCAAAATGGGAGGCAAGTTCGGCAAATAACCCCCCACCACCATCACAAAAAAATGAAAAAAGAGATAGAAACATTCTCACCCGAGAAGGATAGCAACATAGAGCTTCCCCTATCGGAGAATCGCGTATCGGCAGGCTTTCCATTGCCTGCCGATACGCGATTTATCAATAAGCCTCGACATCTACGCACGCATAAAAAGTGATTCTGATATTGTCGCCATCATCCGATGACTACACCTAATACTATTTCCGTAGCGTGAAATCAAATTGCAGGCCACCAATCGGACGGTTGGTGACGAGAATAGTGCCACCATGAAATTGAACAGCATGTTTAACAATAGCCAATCCGAGCCCCGTGCCACCCATTCGGCGTGAACGACCTTTATCTATACGGTAGAATCGCTCGAACAGTCGTGACAACTGCTTGTCTTCTACTCCGCAGCCATCATCCTCAAAGCGTATCTTACACATCTTATCATCATTCTCTATTAGCGAAATGTAGATATTACGACCACCTGAATAGGCAATCGCATTCTCTGTAAGGTTGCGGAAAATAGAGCCTATTAACGATAGGTTGCCCTCAATAACAACCTGTTCTTGGAAATCTGTATGCAGTGTAAATCGCTCCTCTTCGGGCATTATATCTAATTCATCGGCTATCTCGTCAATGATACTGTTTATATTTACAAGTTCCTTGCATATGAGCTGACTACCATCCTCCATACGGGTAATGAGCGAAACATCGCCTAACAATCGTCTTAGACGCTCGTTGTTAGCGTAGCAGCGTTCGATTAGTTCCTGGCGTTTCTCTTCGCTAAGGTTAATACCCGAAAGCAGCGTCTCCAAACATACTTGAATAGATGCTACAGGCGTCTTTAGTTCGTGGTTGATATTATTTGTCAGCTGTCTTTTGATGCGAATCTTCTCTTGCTCCTCGCGCATAGCCGTTTCGTGTGCTATATCTCTATCCTTTATAGTCTGCTGCCACTGTGCGTACAACTGGACTATGTGGTTAGATATTGAGCCTAGTTCATCGTTGGGAAATGGCTCAGATTCGTTAAACGATTCCCCCTTCTTAGCTTTTGCCGCAAAGCGGTTAAGACGCTCTATGGTTTTACCCAATCGTCGTGTAGCGAAGTATGCCACAATGCTCACCGTAAGACTAATGGCAAGCATCACACCCAAATAGTCCCATTCAGCCTTCAACAGCTCGCGCAACGATGCCGAATAGGGTATCGCAGTACGAACAACCACTCTATCGCCTCGTGTTGCAGAGTAGAAATACTCGCGACCATCACTTGTAGATTGCCTTCCTATATGATAGCCCGAACCGTTCCTTATTGCCTCGGCTACTTCGGGGCGATAACGATGATTATCGAGCGAATCGAGCGACAGCATATTATCGTAAACCACAGCACCAGAGAGAGCAATGATGGATATACGCAAATCATCAAATGGCTTCTCATATGTGGTTATAAATTCCTCGTATGATAGACCATCCTCTACCGTTTCTAGAATAAGTCTATTGTATAGCTGTAGCTCTGCACTTATAAACTCCGATTTATATCGTTTCTCTCTAAGGTATTGAAAACCTATGGAGCAAAGGATTATAGTCCACGAGAATGCAAGCAACATCACAAATAGTCGCTTGTGATAGGATAGTTTAATCACGGAAGCCATAGCCGAAACCTGAACGGGTTACAATATAAGAGCCGTATGCACCTATTTTTGAGCGTACTCGGGTGATATTTACATCGATAGTGCGATCCAGCACCACTACCTCATCGCTCCATATTTTACTAAGAATCTGTTCACGAGAAAGTATCTTGCCACGATGCAATATGAGGTATGCCAACAGCTCAAATTCCTTACGGGCGAGCTTCACCTCGACACCGTCCACCGTACAACGCTTAAATTCCATATTAAGCTTCAGTCCCTCCACCTCCAGGATATGAGGTTTCTCTGCTTGTACATTTTGGCCCTTATATCCCGCCGTGCGACGCAATACACTCTTAACCCGAGCTATCACATTGCGTATGGTATAAGGCTTCACTATATAGTCGTCAGCACCAATATTGAGCCCCATTATCATATCATCCTCCGTATCTCGCGCGGTACAAAAGATAATAGGTATATCTGCCGTGGTAACATCAGCCTTTAACATCTTGGCCATTTTGACACCACTTATCTCACCCATCATAATATCGAGCAGGATAAGAGAATAGCTCCTAAGATTGAGGGTCAGAGCCTCCTCTGCACTGAAAGCTATATCAACATCATAGCCCTCGTTTTCGAGATTAAGTTTAAGGACCTCACATAGGGTTTCCTCGTCGTCCACTATCAATATGCGTTCTGTAGCCATATATATACCTTAATAATTATTCCTGTACAAAATTATAGAGAAATATTTATTCTGTTACACCCCAAAAACAGATTTAATAAAAATGTAATATTTTCATAGAAAACGCATTTAACCGAAACCTAATTTTTTTGAAATATTTATGAAACCTCAACGGGATACTTTTGCAGTGTCAAATTAAAACACACAAAATGACAATGAAAACAAAAGTAATCTTGGCAGGTCTTTTAGCCTGCATCGGTATCACTGCTCAGGCGCAGGATGCAAAGAGTGAAGAACCTAAAGGAAAAGCAATCGTGCAGATGTTCGGTAATTTCCACAGCGGATTCGGGGCCGAAAATGACGACAGAGGTTTCGAATTGGAGCGCAGCTATTTGGGCTACGAGTACAAACTAAACAAAGAGCTTTCTGTAAAAGGAGTAATGGATATCGGTAAATCAAACGACGTTTCCGATTATCAGCGCATCGCTTACATCAAAAACGCAATGGTATCATGGAAGAAAGAAAACCTCACATTGAACGGCGGTCTTATCTCAACCACTCAGTTCAATTTCCAAGAGAAATTCTGGGGCTACCGTTACATTATGAAATCTTTCCAGGACCAGTACAAGTTTGGTAGCAGCGCAGACCTCGGATTGTCGGCTACCTACAAATTTGCAAACTGGATCTCGGCAGATGCTATTATCGTAAATGGCGAAGGCTACAAAAAGATACAGAAAAACGATGGTTTGAACTATGGATTGGGTGTTACACTTACCCCGCTTAAGGGTCTTAATGTACGCTTGTACGGCGGATTGAACGAAGGAAGCGAGAGCGGAAAAGAGGATATCAAAAACCTTGCAGCATTCATAGGCTACAAATGTGAAACATTCACCGTCGGTGCAGAATACAACTATATGCAGAATGCCTCTAACAAGAATGATGCCGACCAGAGCGGATACTCGCTTTTTGCCTCGACAAAATTGTCAAAGAGCGCCGAGGTGTATGCACGTTTCGACGACTTATACTCAAAGAACGATTGGAATAAATCAAAGGATGAGCAAGCGGCCATTCTCGGCGCACAGTTCAAATTGGGAAAATATGTAAAAGTAGCTCCTAACGTAAGAATGAGCATGCCCAAGGCCGACGGTGCAGACAATAAATATTCAGCTTATGTAAACTGTTATTTCGGTTTCTAATACACACACTTTAATAAAGAAGAATATGAAAAAGATTATTTCATCAGTAATGACATTGCTGGTTGCCATTGCAGTAGTATCTTGTGGCGGCAATGCGACAAACGAAGTCCGTAGTGCACAGGAACTTTCAGGTGCGGGCGCAACATTCCCTCTTCCTTTCTACAATGTGGTTTTCGAAGAATTTGCTCAGGTAAATGGCGATGCGGTAGCATATGGTGGTATCGGCTCTGGTGGCGGTGTGCGTAACCTACGCGACAAGATTGTCGATTTTGCGGGCAGCGATGCCTTCCTCAGCGACAAAGAAATGTCTGATATGAACGCTGTAATTCACGTTCCAACCTGTATGGGTGCTGTGGTTCTTGCCTACAACCTTGATGGTGTAAACAACCTTAACCTTTCAGGCGATGTTATTGCTGATATCTTTGCAGGCAATATCAAGATGTGGAACGATGAGCGTTTGGCTGCACTCAATCCCGGTGTAGAACTCCCTGCCGAGGCAATCATCCCTGTATTCCGTTCAGACGGCTCGGGTACCACATTCGTGTTCACCGACTATCTTACAAAGGTTAGCCCTATGTGGAAAGAGAAGTTCGGCGCCGGCAAGTCTGTAAACTTCCCTTCAGGACAGGCTGCAAAGGGTAACCCCGGTGTTGCAGGTGTAATCAAGCAGACAAAGAACTCTATCGGTTATGTAGGTTCGGAGTATGCCTTTGCACAGAAGATTGCATACGCAAAAATCCAGAACCAGTGTGGCGAGATTGTGGAGCCTACTGCAGCAAGCATTTCTGCAGCCGCTTCGGGCGAGATTCCTGCGGACACACGTTGCTCAATCACCAATTCTGATGCAACTGGAGCATATCCTATCTCAACCTTCACTTGGATGATTATATACAAGGAGCAGAACTACTCTAACCGTTCAAAGGAGCAGGCAGTGGCAACCCTCGACCTCTTGCAGTACATTCTCTCTGACGAGGCGCAGAAGATTACATCGGAGGTACACTATGCACCGCTTCCTTCAAAGGCAAAGGAACTGAGCCTAAAGAATCTGAAGACTGTGACTTATGACGGAGTTGCAATACTGCAATAACAGAGCTTTATGAACGATAAAATATATAGAGTAATTCTATTCATAGCAGCATTAATTGTACCTGTAGTGTGCGGGGGCGTAGTTTACGCTCTCGTCACTGACGCTTATGAGGCTTTTGAACATTTCGGATTCTTCAAGTTCCTCACTTCGTCTGAGTGGAGTTACACCGATGGCGCTGAGCAATATGGCGCATTGCCATTCATCACGGGTACGCTAATGACCACGCTTTTGGCACTTATCTTCTGTATTCCTTTTTCATTGCCGGTAGCATTGTTCGTTGGCGAATATTTTAAAGGGACTAAGATTGCTGCTGTGCTGAGTACGGTTACCGACCTGCTAGCAGGTATTCCCTCGATTATCTATGGTCTTTGGGGTTTCTACACCTTGCGCCCAATCATTATGGCACTTAATATATCGCCACAGGGTTCGGGTATTCTCACAGCATCATTGGTGCTGGCAATTATGATTATCCCTTATGCGGCATCGCTGAGCGCCGAGTTTATAAAGATGGTGCCGAATGACCTTAAGGAGGGTGCATACAGTCTTGGTGCGACACGTGCCGAGGTTATCCGCAGGGTGGTGTTCCCTGTTGCAGGTTCTGGAATATTCTCATCGTATGTATTAGCTATAGGCCGCGCCCTGGGCGAGACAATGACTGTGACTATGCTCATTGGTAACACAAACAACATCCCCGATTCCATTACTTCTACCGGAAACTCGATGGCATCGATCATTGCCAACCAGTTCGGCGAGGCCGATGGCCTGCGACTCTCATCGCTCATTGCAATAGGCCTTGTATTGTTCCTTATTACGGCTGCAATAAATATGGTGGGTAAGATAATGATTAAACGTGCAAGAATTGTATAATATGACTACATTCAAAATAAAAAATCGATTGGCAAAGGACAAGCTGATGCTTTGGGGTGTCTGCATTCTTGCAGCGCTTACAGCCGTTCCCCTGCTTGCCATTTTGGGAGAAGTATTATTGCGTGGTTATGACCAGCTTTCGTGGTCGTTCTTTACCGAATCTACACCCACCGCCTATAAGGCTATGAAGGCTATCGAGGCGGGTGAACCTATACCCGGCGGTATTGCAAATGGTATTATCGGTACGATGATAATGCTGGGTATGGCAGTAGTCGTTGCTGTCCCCGTAGGTATCTTGTGCGGTGCGTTCCTTGCCGAGAACAGCAAGAAGCGTTTTGCTCAAGTGGTGAGTTACTTGACAGACCTCCTGCAAGGTACACCGTCGGTGATTATCGGTATCATCACCTATATTTGGGTGGTTGTGCCAATGAAGGGCTACTCGGCCATTGCCGGTAGCGTTGCTCTATGCATTATGATGCTCCCGCTTATAATCCGTTCTACAGAAGAGACACTGAAAATTCTCCCTGCATCGCTCAAGGAGGCGGGCTTGGCATTGGGTGGCAACAAGGCGCGTGTTATGCTCAAGGTGCAGTTGCCTGCGGCATTTGGCGGTATATTTACTGGTGTATTGCTTGCAATCTCACGTGTGATTGGCGAGACTGCACCGTTGATGTTCACAGCACTCGGCTGCTCGCTTATCAGATGGTCTATCGACAAGCCAATCTCGGCAGTACCACTACTTATCTGGGAGTTCTTCAACGACCCCAACCTACAGGAACTTATTTGGGGCGCATCGCTCTTCCTCTTGTTATTTGTACTCACTTTGAATCTTACAGCTAAATATCTTGCAAAGAAATGGAATCAGTAAAACCTATATTGGAGTTCAAGAAGACTTGTGTATCATATACCAAGCAGACTATGGCGGTGAAATATGTGTCTGCGGCTATCGAGCGAAATACAATCACTGCTATTATGGGACCTTCGGGTTGTGGTAAATCCACACTTCTGCGTGCCGTAAACCTTATGCACAACCTATATGATAATATTCGCGTCGATGGTGAAATACTGCTCAATGGCGATAATATTCTCTCAATGGAACCCATCGATGTGCGTCGCCGTGTGGGTATGGTATTCCAGCGCCCTGCACCGTTCCCTACGATGAGCATCTACGACAACGTACTTTCAGGCTTTGCCCTTAACGGCATAAAGCTCTCAAAGGCCGAGAAGGATGCTACCGTAGAACGTTGCTTACGTAGCGTGGCCCTTTGGGACGAGGTAAAGGATGTGCTGAACAAGAAGGGTACATTCCTTTCGGGTGGCCAGCAGCAACGTCTGTGCATTGCCCGTGCCTTGGCAATGAAGCCCGATGTGCTGTTGATGGATGAGCCTACATCGGCTCTCGATCCTATTGCAACAAAGCATATCGAGGAGCTATTACTGGAATTGCAGAAGGAGGTTACAATCCTCATTGTTACCCACAACATGGGACAGGCCAAACGTATATCCTCAAAATCGATGTTCATGTACTTGGGAGAACTTGTTGAATATGGAGATACTGCAACAATGTTCTCAAATCCTGCCGATGAACGCACTAAAGCATATTTGACCGGCAAGATGGGATAATATGAAATTTCAACAAGATAAAAAAGCAAAAAACAGACAACGGTGTGTCATTGAATCGGGCGTTTCGCCTTCAAAAGATTTCAATCCCCCGTTAAATACAAAATGGATGTACGATTGTTCGTACATCCATTTTGTGTATTATGTGCTAGTTACATTATCTCGTAATCGAGTCCCTTTACAATGTTTTTTTCAGGGCCTATCCAGTCGAGAACTATAATCTCGTTGCTGCCGTTGTTCAACCAGCATGCCGGCACATAGAGTGCCTGCTGCGGGCCATCGCTCCAGAAACGTCCAATGTGGTGACCGTTAATCCACACATGGCCTTTGCCCCAATCGCCCATATAGAGGAAGAAATCGCCGTCGCCGGGTTTCAGAATGGTTCCTTTGTAATATCCAGGAACATTGGCATCGGGCAACTGCTTGTAGTTTGCAGCCGTCGCAAGCGAATGGTCCGAAGGCAATGGAGTGATGCTCCATCCGGTCAGTTCCATCGAAGCGCCATCGGCCGTAGCCATCGCTACCCCTTTGGTTATACCTTTGTAATCCTTGTATCCTTTCACATTGCCCACACGACCAGTTGCATCGACAAGAATATCGAGTTTGGTATCGGCCGACAACGAGGGCAAAGCTATCTCGGCATCCTCGACCTCGCGTCTATCGACACGGGCAAAGGGCTTGCCATCGATGAATATCTGTGCGTAATCGTGCACACCCTTCAACTGCAATTTGCAGCCCTCGGTTGCAGCGGGCAGCTTGGTCGAATAAAGGAGTGCTCCGGCGGTCACATTGCACTGCTCCATAGTGAGAGGTTTTCCCGATTCGATGGCAGCAGGAAGGTTTTCGAACAGGGGTGCCACCATAGATAGCTTCACATCGTTGAACGAGGTAAGCGGTGTTGCATCGGCAGGTTTCTGAACGGTCGCGCCATGGGGCTGAGCATATATGTGCAGTGTTTTGCCGAAACGGAAATAGTCGTCGTTGTAACCGCCATACGGAGTGATGAGCGCATCGCTATTGTGGACAGTGGTATAGGGCTCATACTTACCCGATGTACTGATGCGGGCACCGGCAGTAGCTCCGAATGAATTACCGCCGACAATGCCGTTCATGCTCACAGAATTGGCACGCTGCAAAAGCTCGAACATACGCATGAACACCTTGTTCCAGTTGCGGTTAGCCGATTCGCCACCCCACACAGTCTTGTAGTCGCCACCCAACGACGAGCATACTAGGGGCACATCGACACGGAATTTGGTTACTCCTACGAAATGCTCATCGGCCTTCACCTCGGAATTCATATCGATTGCGAAGTATGCATCCTTCAACGAGGTCTGCATGAAATTGTTCTTTGTAGCAGCCGTAAAGATAGGCAGGTTGTCGAAGCCATGCTTCTTGGCGCAGTCGAGCAACGCCTGAAGATACTCCTTGTCCTTCTTCTCTATGCCGTCGGACTCCTCTATCTGCACGATGGCTATATTTCCACCATTGTGGATGAGCGATTTACCGAGCTCGGCACCCAACGCAGCAAAATAGGTATCGACCAGCTGCATGAACTGCGGCTGTCTGCTGCGCAATCTGATGCCATCTACATTGAGCAACCACCAAGGCAAGCCGCCCATGTCCCACTCGGCACCCACATAGGGGCCAATGTGCAACCACACAAGCAGGCCTTTCTGCTGAGCAATGCGGCAGAACTCCTTGACATCGTTCATTCCCGTGAAATCGAAATTGCCCTTCGTGGGTTCGTGCAACATCCAGGGCACCTTAACGGTCACCGTATTGTAACCCATTCCGGCCACAAGGTCGAGCTGCTTGCTCCAGTACTCGCGAGGGGTACGGGCATAATCCAATTCGGCCGATGCCACCACAAAGGGATTTCCATCGAGCATGAACGTCGCATTTTCAATGCTCATAATACGCTTATTGTTACCGCAGGCCATAAAAGCCATTGCGGTAACAATAAGTAGTATGGAATAAAAGATTGTTATACTTTTTCTCATCTAATCAACAAAGTTTTACAAACAATTCAATTGCCTGATATTCAGGTAATCCGATTTTATCGAATATGTGCGCGGTATTCTGCATTCTCTCTTCGGCGCGCTCCCAGAACTCGCGTGAATCCTCGCCGGGGAAGGGAACAATGTCCTTCTGAGAAAGGTGGCGGAAGATTGCGTGTCGTTTTCTGATCATCTCGGCGGGGCTCAAGGGCACAGCCATGTCGGCTACGGCCAAATCCCACTCCTGCCATGCACCGCGATAGAGCCATATGTGGCACTCCTTGGCCCACTCCTCGTCCTTGAGGCGCTCGAAAGCTCTGAGCACAGCCTCTACACAGATGCGGTGTGTACCATGGGGATCGGTAAGGTCGCCCGCAGCATATATCTGATGAGGTTTAACCTTTTGCATCAGTTCGACAACGATATCGATATCTTTTTCGGTCAACTCGCCCTTCTTGATACCACCTGTTTCGTAGAACGGCAGATTAAGGAAGTGAGCATTTGTTCTGTCATCAAGACCGAGTGTGCGACAAGCTGCGCGAGCCTCGGCACGTCTGATGGCGCCCTTGATATCGAGCAGACGACGCGGCTCGGGCATACCCGCTTTCTTGGATGCGATGACCTCTTTTATTTCGTCGTAGATGTCGCCGAATCCCATCTCGCGTGCTGTATCGATGTTCTGAAGAACTACATCGTCATACACTGCCACGTTACCCGAGGTTTCGTATGCCACATGAACATCGTGTCCCTGCTGCACAAGTCGGTTGAAAGTTCCACCCATCGAAATAACATCGTCGTCGGGATGGGGCGAGAATATAATCACTCGCTTGGGATAGGGGTTCGAAGGAACAGGGCGTGTAGAATCGTCTGTATTGGGCTTTCCTCCGGGCCAGCCCGAAATAGTGTGCTGTATGTCGTTGAAGACACGGATATTTACCTCGTCGTATGAACCTACACGCTCAAGAAGGTCGGTAAGCGAGTTCTTCACATAGTCCTGATTGGTGAGCTTCAGTATAGGTTTATCAACAGTTTCGCACAACCACAGCACCGCCTTTCTGATGAGCTTGGGCGACCATTCAACGGGAGGAGCGATGAGCCAAGGCATCTTCACACGTGTGAGCTCCTGTGCAGCATTCTCGTCTATCACAACATGAATGTTACCATGCTCCTGCAAGCATGTAACGGGTATATTGTCGTTCTCTACACCCTCTACAAGGTCGTAGGCCACCTTGGCCTTGTCCTCGCCCCAGATGATAAGCACCAACTGCTTGGCCTTCATGATGGTATCGAGGCCCATGGTAATGGCCATCTTGGGCACGTCGTTGGGGTTCGAGAAGAAGCTGTTCTGCGTCTTGCGCGAATTGTAGCTCAACTGCACTCGGCGTGTTGTCGATTTCGCGTATGTTCCGGGCTCGTTGAATCCCACCTGACCAAGCTCGCCCACACCCATAATCATAAGGTCAATCTTACCGCTGATTTTGCGTTCGAGCTTTTCGCAATATGAATTTATCTGCTCCATAGGAACGGTACCGTCGGGGAAGTGTACATTCTCGGGGGCGATATCTACGTGGTTCAAAAATTCCTCGTGTATGCGGTAGTTACGGCTCTGAGGCGAATTGGGCGCCATGGGATAGAACTCGTCGAGGCTATATACCTCTACGTTCTTGAAGGTAACCTCGCCGTCCTTATACATCTTAACCAGCTCCTTATATAGTCCTACGGGAGAACGGCCGGTTGACAAGCCCAATACAAATTTAGAATCGCCCTGATGCTCATTTATGGCTTTCACCACAAGCGACGCCGCATATTTTGCACCCTCAACCTCTGTGGGATGAATACTCGTGGGGACTTTCTCGTATCGGCATATGCTGTCAACAGAAACTGAGGCTGACAATTCACCGATTTTAGGCAAAACAAATTTACTTTCCATAATTTTATACTTAGTATTTATTTATTGCGTTGCCGAGCCCATTGCATGACCTCCATAGGCGAACGCTCTTTTTGTAATAACATTTTCATATACCGCATATATGGGTCGGTGTGGCGGAAAAACATTTTATAACCCTCACACAGGACATTCATATATGGCTCGCCGTTGCGCGATGTTGCGAAACGATGCTTCGGACACTCGCCACGACAGAGGAAATTGTATGTACATCGCTTGCACTCCATGGGCAAAGCCTCGCGCTTGTCGCGTCCGAAAGAGCGCTGCTCCTCAGATGTGTACATATCTGCAAGGGAGCCCTGCAGGATATTTCCCAAACGATATTCGGGATAGACGAAATGGTCGCACGAATATACATCGCCGTTGTGCTCCACAACAGGGGCATCGCCACATGTTTCGCAGAAGGCACACAGCGACGGCGGCACTCCGCACCAGTTGGCAAGCGTTATATCGAACAGCTGTACGAAGCAGTGGCCCACATCGGCCTTCATCCATTCGTCGAACACGTCGCACATGAAGCGGCCATAGGCTGTTGCCGACACCGACCACGGCGCCGGCTCGGCACCCTCGTCGTCGGGCGACACTATCAACGGTCGTTTACCCTCGTCGTCGCGACGGCGCACATATTCCACCACAGGAAGGAACTGAATGAAACGGCTTATCCCTTTAAGGAAATTATATACCTCGGCTCCCCTACCCTCGGAACGGGCGTTCACCGTAGCAAGTATATTGTACTCGACGCCACTGCCGCGCATGAGCGCAATTGCATCCATCACCTTTGCGAAGGTGGGTGCACCGCCACAATCGCGTCGATAGGCATCGTGCACATCCTCGGGGCCGTCGAGCGATACACCTACAAGGAAATCATTCTCGCGGAAGAAACGACACCACTCCTCGTCGATGAGCGTGCCATTTGTCTGCAAGGTGTTCTCGATGCGACGACCGGCTGCGTAGCGCTGCTGCAATTCGACGGCTTTTCTATAGAAATCGATGCCGGCAAGCAACGGCTCGCCACCATGCCAGCAGAATGTAACGATGGGCAAATCCACCGCCTCGAGATATTGCTTTATATACATTTCGAGCAACTGTTCGCTCATGACCATGCGCTGAGCATTGTATATCTCGGCCTTGTCGCGATAGTAACAATAGGCACAGTCGAGGTTGCATGTGGCACCCACCGGCTTCACCATAGTGGTGAAGGCCGGGTTGCGCCTCATTTTTGCGACATCGGCCAGATGTATATTGTTACGTTTGTTGCTCTTCATATTGCTTTAATGGTTATTGCAGGGGTGTCAGCGGGCGATATACTCATCCTCGCCATACTCGCGCTGCAATTCGGTCAAACGGTTTTTCAACTGCGCGGTTATCTCCTCGGTACCCTCGGCACCATAGATATTGTTCATTTCCGAAGGATCGTTCTCGAGGTCGTACAGTTCCCATACATCTACATCGTCGTAGAAATGTATGAGCTTGTATCTGTCGGTGCGAACGCCATAGTGCTTCTTCACCATGTGCTCGGCCGGATATTCGAAGTAGTGGTAATATAGGGCATCGCGGCCATCGATGCTCTGCTCGCCTTTCAGCAGTGGCAGCAACGACACACCCTGTATATCCTCGGGAATCTCCACACCGGCTACATCGAGAAATGTGGCAGCGTAGTCGATGTTCTGTACAAGCTCATCGACCTGGCCTTTCGCTCCGCCGGGCATTCGCATTAGCAACGGGGTTCTGAACGACTCCTCGTACATGAAACGCTTGTCGAACCAACCATGCTCGCCCATATAGAAACCCTGGTCCGAGGTATATACCACAAGGGTATTTTCGTCGAGTCCGCTCTCTTTCAGGTAGTCGAGCACGCGGCCCACGTTGCGGTCGATTGATGTGATTACCCTGAGATAGTCGCGCATATATTGGCGGAATTTCCACTCGTCGAGTGCTTTTCCTGTAAGCCCCTGTTGCTTGAAATCGGCAATGACCGCATCGTAGTGGGCATCCCAAGCTGCTTTTTGCGCTGCATCCATATTATTATATATGCGGCGACCCATCTTCTCGAGATTTTCGTTTGAATGTATCTCGTTCTCTTTGTCGGCGAGCTTCAGGTCATAGACCAAGTCCATATCCTTCACCACCGACATCTCCTGCGAAGCTGCTGCCACACGACCTTCGTAGTTGTCGTAGAAGTTCGCGGGGAGCTCAAACTGCTTATCGCTGAATAGCTCTAAATCGCATGTGTCGGGCATCCACGTTCTATGGGGTGCCTTGTGGTGCAACAACAGGCAGAAGGGCTTCGCTTTATCGCGACCGCTGTCGAGCCACTCGAGCGCCACATCAGTGGTGATATTTGTAGCATATCCACTGCGTTGCAATGTGTCGCCGTTGCAGATGAATGTGGGATTGTAGTAATCGCCCTGCCCTATGAGTATATCCCAATGGTCGAAGCCCGTAGGCTCGGTCACAAGGTGCCACTTACCTATTACGGCTGTTTCGTAGCCACCCTTCTGCAACAATTTCGGGAACGTCTGCTGCGAGCCATCGAAACTGCGGGTGTTGTCGGTGAAACCGTTAGTGTGGCTATGCTTGCCGGTGAGCATGCATGCACGACTGGGGCCGCTGAGCGAATTTGCCACAAAACTGTTTGCAAATTTCACACCGTCGTTGGCTATGCGGTCGATGTTGGGTGTACTTATATATCTGTTGTCATATGCACTTATCGTCTGGTACGAATGGTCGTCACACATGATGAAGAGTATGTTCATTCTCTTCTCTTCGACCTTTTCACGGCAACTGACGATGGGCAACGCGGCCGCACCAATCAGTGCATACGACGCTATTTTCGCTATTTTATCCTTCAATTCCATTGTACACTATTGCAGATTACATTGGTTTAAGATATATGCGCTGGCCGTTTACAATTATCATGCCACGGGGCGCAAGAGGATAAATATTTTCTCCGAGGCCGACCTCTATTTCGCCGGCTACGGTACCATCCACGCGGTATATCTTGAGGGTTGTTTCAACGGTTGATTCGATGGTCAATGCACCACCCTTGACGGTGACAACCATTCCATTGTGCTCCTCTTTTTTGTCGTTCCATTCGAGCCACTTCTCCTCTTCGATGCCCAAGGGAACATCAAACACCGTCAGGTTGCTGTAGATGTAATCCACGCGGTTCTTGAGCCATGTCTTGAATGTAGAAAAGTATGACGCATAGGAGCTGTTGGCAAGGCCATATTGTACGCTGTGAGCATACGAGGGATTAGCGTATGCATAGTAGTCATCCATCCAGTTCAGAAGCTCTTCGAGGCCGTTGCTCTCAACAAAATTTTTCCAAACGAAATAGTACTGACGAAGGATATCTTCGTGGCTCATCATTGCCGAGAAGAATGTTTTTCCCGAGCCACTCATCACGCCGATGGTCTTGTATGAATATGAACGGAAGTATGAGCCATATGTCTGATAACCAAATCCCCAGTCGAAGTCCCATCCGGGGCCGAAGATAAAGCGGTCTGTTCCGGTAGGTTTGTAAAGGAATGTGCTCTTGGGGTGGTTGAGCTCGGTGTTTCCGCAGAGGTCGTTCATGAACATGAACATCGCAAACGAATCGACGCTCAGACGCTCTGTGAGGTCTTTCTTGCGACGCAACAGGTCTTCAAATTCATTCCAATCGTTCTTCACCTCAGCTAATGTAATTGGGCAACCCTCCTCCGAAAAATCGGGGTTCTTCACATTCACTGGCAAGCCATAGAAGCTCGAGTAGAACTTATATGTTTCATCGTAATATGAATCGAGCTCGATCATCACCGACCAATCGTCCTCATCCACGCAGTTGTTGTGTATGCCTATGTGTTCGGTAAGGGTGTAACATCCGTAATAGCTGCCGTTCACATAGAGCTCGATGGGAATACTATGGGGCTGATATGGTGCACCAACCATACGACCAGCCTTGAAGATGGTAGCATTCATCATCTCCGTTACATCCTGGTAATTGGACATCAGATTCCAGCGTTTGCCCTTCTTCAATCCGCAGAGTTTGGTCTTCTCGGCAAATTTTATTGTATAGGGTTTTTTAGACCATCCCCACGAACTGTTTCCACGGCCCTTAATCTGTATCGAGTCCTCAACCGATTCGTACATGCCGTTACCGTTAAGGGTAAATTTAGCCTTCAGCCATATCTCCTTGCTTGTAATTCTCTTGCCGCCGTCAATATCGATATCGATGCGGGGAACGGCTGCCGTATCGGCGCGGTAACTGAGGTCAACCTTATATTCACGACCAATGGGGCGTGTAAAGTACTGATAGTAATCCTGAGGGGGTGTTGCGACATTGGGGTTCGGCTCGTACAATTTGAGCTCGGCAAGACAGAGATAATTTTTGTAGTTGCTCTTGCAGCACTCAATACGTACATATCGTACATTGCGGCCGGCATCCATTATAGGCGAGAGGAATGTGGCATTAGCACCGGTGTCGGGTATGCCATCCTCTACCCCGAACGTATCTATGAGTTCCCAATCGAGATTGTCGTTGCTCACATATATGTTAAACGCCAGGGGCTGACGCTGGTCGGTGTCATGACGAGTCATGTAGTAGAATGCAAAGTATTGTTTGCGGGTTGTAAGCTTGATGTCAATATAGGGGCACGAGTCGAGCGGCAGCACATCGTATGTGCCTCTGTCGGCCGAGCTTGTACAATGGTAGAATGTAGTGGGCAGGTTGTCTATTGCACACTCCAACGAATGGCTTGTCACTGTGGGAGCATTTGTCGAGAGCATATCTACGCTCAAAGGTATCTCAAGCAGTGAATCGTTATTGAAAATAACCTTCACGAAAGATCTGTCGAGAATAACTCCGGGGGTGTCATCGGAAACGGTGTATGTAACCTCCTTGTCGAAGCGCACACGCGACACGCGGGTTTCCTGTTTCACCGTATCGACAAACACCGATGCGGGGCGGTCGGTCTCGAACGAAGGACGCAAATCCTTGCCAATCATATTGCCCATGTCGCCATAGATGCGATTGCCGTTTATCACGCAATAGACATCCTTGTCGAGGTCTTTGTTGTATTTGTTGTTTATCTTGAACGATGTAAATTTGGGTGCCGCGTACATTGAGCGCGACACTGAATCGACATCACTCTTCGCAAAAGAAATAAGGCTGTCGTTGAGCAATGTAAAATTCAGTTCCGACGCGGTCTGCTCATATATCTTCACCAACGAATCGGGCAAGGCATAGACGCCCTCGCCTGTGTTTCGATAGACGTAATAAACAGAATCGCCGGCCGCTGTCTGCGCCTTGGCCTCACCGGTGCCAAACAGCACGACAGATAGCAAAAACATCGCAAAGAAGGTCGATGTAGAAACCATCGATTTTCCCCAAGATTTAATATCAAATTTCATAATTCTAAGATTTTACAAACCACAAATACCGTGCGCTCACTTTACCCATAGATACAGCAAACGCATTATAATATAATTATTGCAAAAGTAGTAATTAAACCTTAATTAAATAGCATGCAACACTTAATTTATGTTATAATAAAAGAAATTATGAACATTTTTCCTTTCGACAAGAACAATTCGGCGACAAGATTGTTCTACATAATAAAAGCGAAATGCGCCACCCGCATGGGCAGCGCATTTCGTTATGCATTGAATTACAATTACTTCCAACCCAAAGCAGAAGCACCGAGCACTGCAGCATCGGCACCCGAAAGGCTCGACTGAAGAATATCGACCTTGTTTTTCCAGAACGAAACAACCTTCTCGTTCATGCGGGTTCTGATGGGCGACAGCAACAGCTCGCCGGCATTGGCAAGACCACCGAAAAGGATGATAGCCTGGGGTACCGAGAAGGCAATGAAATCGCAGAAGGCCTCACCAAGAATAGCACCTGTAAATTCGAACAATTCCTTGGCAAAAGCATCGCCTGCAACAGCCGCATCGTAAATCATTTTCGATGTAAGCTCTTCCATTGGGATATCGCGAAGCATTGTTGCATCATTACGTGTCACAAGCCATTTTTTGGCTGTACGCACAAAACCGGTAGCCGATGCATATGTTTCAAGACAATCGATACGTCCACAGCCACACTGACGTCCCTCGCGCTCGTAAGCAGTCACATGACCAAGCTCGCCGGCAAGACCGTCGTGTCCGTAAATGAGATTACCACCCGACACAATACCACTACCAACACCGGTACCGAGGGTAATAACAATGAAGTCGCGCATACCCTTAGCTGCACCATACTTCATTTCGCCGATAGCAGCCGCATTGGCGTCGTTGGTTACCTTTGTGGGAAGACCGCTCTTCTCGGTAAGCAGCTTGCCAAGGGGCACACGACCCTTCCAGGGAAGGTTGGCTGCATTCTCAATGTCACCGCTGTAATAATTGCCCATGGGAGCCCCCACACCAATACCTTCAATATCATCCATAGACACCGAATTTTCTACAGCAAGCTTCTTGATTACAGCAGACACGACATCCACATAATCCTCCAGTTCTGTATATTTTTGTGTTTTTACAGAATCGTCCTTAGCAAGAATTTTGCCATTGACATCAACAAGACCTATCACAGTGTTTGTTCCACCAAGGTCAATACCAATTACATAATTAGCCATATTATATCGAATTTAAATTAGTCATTTGTCAAATATAGAGAGAAAATCTCAATCACGCACAATTTTTTCAAAAAAATACATAGTTTTGAAATCAAAGGGCCAAGCCGAGAATAGAAAAACAGCGTACAAGCCGCATGCTATACGCTGTTCGCATATGATTTATATATCACTTATTCCTCGTTGCGAAATTCCAAAATGTCACCTGGCTGGCAATCAAGCTCCCTGCAAATGGCCTCCAACGTAGAGAAACGCACAGCCTTGGCCTTACCGGTCTTCAGGATAGAGAGATTGGCAGGAGTGATATCCACCCGCTCGGCTAAATCACCCAGCGAAATCTTTCGTTTCGCCATCATAACATCAAGATTTACAATAATTGGCATAGGGCTGTCTGTTTAGATGGTTAGGTCTTGTTCTTCCTGCATTTTCACACCGATACTGAATATTCGGCCAAAGAATAATATAAATACTGCCAGCAATCCGAAGTTGATGGCAACAGTATCGTTGGGAATCATGGGTGTTGCTTCCCAATAATACCTCTGTATGGTGACACTGAAAATCAGTATCATTCCAATGCCGTATATGAGCCTCGCGTTTGAACGATCAAATACCTTTTTCTTATATACATTATATGCAATCACAGCAATGAGCACGCTGCATGAGAATAATGTCACAACGCTTACAATATTCGGAGCCACCACCTCTGAAAAATATCCCTGTTCGCATTGGTTTGAAACGATATCCTCCACCACTCCGGAGCCCAAGGAGAGCGAATACCACAAACTGAGGATTGCTATTATTGCCAACCCCACCATCCTAGCCTTTGGCTTAGATTTAGCATTCTCGACCACGCACTTCTTTTCCATCTCGAGAACGGTATCTTTCCATTTGCTCTTCAACAGCCATTTAGAAAGAAGATTTTGTCCCAAAACAAGCATTGGCACGCAACACGCGAACAGAACTAGTGTCGGCAAATTGAATAACGATTTAAGATAGCTGACTGCAGCTATAAATACTACAACCATAAGTGTCATTGCCACGGCAATAATACATGAGACTTTCTTTTCCGGTGTCATTTTCATAACAATATACTTTAAGATTATTTATCGTTTATCGATATGCAAAAGTATAATACAATTTTGAAACGACAAAGAAAAAAAACACAATAAATTATCGTTTTTCGATAAATATTTAATAAAATGCGCTATTATGTAGGATATTCCAGCCCGCAAGATTAGCAGCCCAAGCGAATTGGATAGAAATCAGACATGCAGGGAAATCAAATAGCAAAGCGGGTGTGTCGTGTGACACACCCGCTTTGCTATTTATATCGTTTTAATGCGATATTCTATTACTTCACTTCCTCGAACTCGGCGTCCTGAACATCGTCAGCACCGCCTGAGGTCTGCTGGCCACCCTGAGCACCCTGACCTGCGCCCTGTGCGCCGGGCTGTGCACCGCTCTGAGCATACATCTCAGCACTTGCTGTCTGCCATGCGTTGTTGAGTTCTGCGATAGCAGCATCAATTGCAGCAAGATCCTGAGCCTTGTGAGCATCCTTCAGTTTCTGCAATGCACCCTCGATGGGAGCCTTCTTGTCGGCAGGAATCTTGTCGCCAAGTTCCTTGAGCTGGTTCTCTGTCTGGAATACCATTGAGTCGGCCTGGTTGAGCTTGTCAATCTTCTCGCGCTCTTTCTTGTCGGCATCAGCATTTGCCTCAGCCTCCTGCTTCATGCGCTCGATTTCCTCTTTGCTCAAGCCCGATGAAGCCTCGATGCGGATAGCCTGTTCCTTACCCGTTGCCTTGTCCTTGGCAGAAACCTTGAGGATACCATTAGCGTCGATATCGAATGTAACCTCAATCTGAGGAATACCACGACGAGCGGGAGCGATACCTGTAAGGTTGAACTGACCGATTGACTTGTTCTGTGACGCCATGGGACGCTCACCCTGAAGTACATGGATGGTAACCTCGGTCTGATTGTCTGCAGCAGTAGAGAATGTCTCGCTCTTCTTGCAGGGGATAGTTGTGTTGGCATCGATAAGCTTTGTCATCACGCCACCGAGTGTCTCGATACCCATTGAAAGGGGAGTTACGTCGAGGAGCACGATATCACCTACACCACCCTCTTTGTTAAGGATAGCACCCTGGATAGCTGCACCTACTGCAACCACCTCGTCGGGGTTAACGCCCTTCGAAGGAGCCTTGCCGAAGTAATCCTCAACAAGCTGCTGAACAGCGGGGATACGGCTTGAACCACCTACGAGGATAACCTCGTCGATCTCCGATGTGCTGAGACCAGCGTCGCTCATAGCCTTCTTACAGGGCTCAAGACAAGCCTGGATGAGGTTGTGAGCAAGAGCCTCGAACTTAGCACGTGTAAGTGTCTTTACAAGATGCTTGGGACCTGTAGCTGTTGCTGTGATATAGGGAAGGTTAATCTCGGTAGATGTTGTAGATGAGAGCTCGATTTTTGCCTTCTCGGCAGCCTCTTTAAGACGCTGAAGAGCCATGGGATCACACTTGAGATCCATACCCTCCTCGGCCTTGAACTCATCTGCCAACCAATCGATAATTACCTGGTCGAAGTCGTCACCACCAAGGTGTGTATCACCGTTTGTAGAAAGCACCTCGAACACACCGCCACCGAATTCAAGGATTGAGATATCGAATGTACCACCACCAAGGTCGAATACAGCAATCTTCATATCCTTGTTAGCCTTATCTACGCCATATGCAAGCGCAGCAGCTGTAGGCTCGTTAACGATACGCTTAACCTCGAGGCCTGCAATCTGACCGGCCTCTTTGGTTGCCTGACGCTGTGAATCCGAGAAGTATGCAGGCACAGTGATAACAGCCTCTGTAACCTCCTGACCAAGATAGTCCTCGGCTGTTTTCTTCATTTTCTGAAGCACCATAGCCGAAATCTCCTGGGGTGTGTAAAGACGACCGTCGATATCGACACGAGGCATGTTGTTTTCGTTTACTACTTTATAAGGAACGCGAGAGGTCTCGGTCTGAACCTGCGACCAGTTCTCACCCATAAATCGTTTGATAGAGAAAATTGTGCGCTGAGGGTTAGTAATAGCCTGACGTTTTGCAGGATCACCCACCTTACGCTCGCCACCATCTACAAAAGCCACTACAGAGGGAGTTGTACGCTTACCCTCGCTGTTGGTAATAACCACAGGCTCGTTGCCCTCGAAAACTGATACACATGAGTTAGTTGTACCTAAGTCAATTCCAATAATTTTTCCCATAATTAAAATCTCCTATTTTTTATTTATACTTTTCAAATTAAAAAATCATTTACCAAGCTCGGGATTAGCGCCCAGCTCACAGTATATAAAACAAACTGCGTGCCAAAATGATTAAATCGCTTTTTCTGCCACAAAAAATGACTTTTTTGCCATAAACGAAAGCACATAATGTGACAAGATGTCATATTTGTGACACAAATCAACAATTATTATATCTTATTTAATAATTAAATATTAAAACGCATAATTTGTTTTTACCGACATATTGAACTATATTTGCACAAGATTGCGGTAAAAGGCATTTTTCGCTATATTACACTGCAATCGAAGTGCATTTACATATATAAATAACACTTTATAAGGAAAACAATGGCAAAAAAAGAAGAACTGGAGAATGTAGCAGCATCGGAGAGACTGAAAGCTCTTCAGGCAGCTATGGACAAAATAGAGAAGAGCTTCGGTAAAGGCTCCATCATGAAGCTCGGCGACGACAACGTCGAGGAGATTGATGTTATCCCCACCGGCTCTATCGCGCTTAACAACGCGCTTGGCGTAGGCGGTTACCCCCGCGGACGAATAATCGAGATCTACGGCCCCGAGTCATCAGGTAAGACCACCCTTGCAATACACGCAATAGCCGAGGCACAAAAGAACGGTGGCATTGCAGCCATCATCGACGCCGAGCACGCATTCGACCGTTTCTATGCTCAGAAGCTGGGTGTAGATATCGACAACCTGCTCATTTCGCAGCCCGACTGCGGCGAGCAGGCACTGGAGATTGCCGAGCAGCTCATCCGTTCATCGGCAATAGACATCATCGTCATCGACTCGGTTGCAGCGCTTACACCCAAGGCCGAGATTGAGGGCGAAATGGGCGACAACAAAGTGGGCCTTCAGGCACGCCTGATGTCACAGGCACTGCGCAAGCTTACATCGGCAATAAGCAAGACCAACACCACCTGCATCTTCATCAACCAGTTACGTGAGAAGATTGGCGTCATGTTCGGCAACCCCGAAACAACCACAGGTGGTAACGCGCTCAAGTTCTACGCATCGGTACGCCTCGATATCCGTCGTGTTACACAGCTCAAAGAGGGCGAGGAGGCTATCGGTAACCAGGTGCGCGTGAAGGTAGTGAAGAACAAGGTAGCTCCCCCCTTCCGCAAGGCCGAGTTCGACATCATGTTCGGCGAAGGTATTTCGCGCATAGGCGAAATTGTTGACCTTGGCGTCGAGTACGGCGTAATAAAGAAGAGCGGCTCATTCTACAGCTACAACGACACCAAGCTGGCACAGGGACGCGACCGCACAAAACAGATTATCGCCGACAACCCCGAACTGGCCGAGGAGCTCGAAGCACTCATCAGCGAAGCTATGAAAAATTCAAACAACCTAGAATAATTAAAAATGAAGAAAACAATCCTTTTGGCAGCCGCCGCGCTGCTTTCTATGGGCTCATTCGCTCAGGAGAACAAAGATGGTTTCGAATTTACAGTGGTAAAAGAGAACCCCATCACAAGTGTAAAAGACCAGAGCCGTGCAGGTACATGCTGGTGCTACTCAAGCCTCGGTTTCATCGAGTCGGAGCTTATCCGCATGGGTAAGGGCGAGTTCGATTTCAGCGAGATGTTCATCGTTCACAACACATACCTCGACCGTGCCGACAGAGCAGTTCGCACACACGGCGATGTATCATTCTCACAGGGTGGTTCATTCTACGATGTAATGTACGGTATGAAGACATTCGGTCTTGTACCCGAGGCAGAGATGCGTCCCGGTGTAATGTACGGTGACACACTCAGCAACCACGGCGAGCTCACTGCAGTAAGCAATGCAGTTGTTGCAGCTATCGCAGAGGGTAAGAGCAGAAGCCTCCAGACAGATGTAAACGGCATGCCCCTTTGGAAGAAGGCTATCGAGGCCATCCACAACATCTACCTCGGTGAGCGCCCCGAGAAATTCACATACAATGGCAAGGAATATACACCCAAGTCATTCTATGAGTCATTGGGTCTGAATGCAGATGACTACATCTCATTGACATCTTACACACACCACCCCTTCTACACATCATTTGCACTCGAAATCCAGGACAACTGGCGTTGGGCACACTCATACAACCTTCCCTTGGACGAGTTCATGGAGGTATTCGACTACGCAATCAACGAGGGTTACACCATTGCATGGGGTAGCGACGTAAGCCCCGCCTTCAACAACAGCGTAGCATCACTTCCCGACGAGAACAAGGCACAGGAGATGAGCGGTTCGGACATGGCTAAATGGTTGAACCTCCCCGCTTCAGAGAAGAAGCTCCACACAAAGCCCCAGCCCCAGAAGTGGGTTACTCAGGAGGAGCGCCAGAGAGCATACGACAACTGGGAGACAACAGACGACCACGGTATGCAGATCTACGGTATCGCAAAAGACCAGCTCGGCAACGAGTACTACATGGTTAAGAACTCATGGGGTAAGGGTGGCGCATACAAAGGCCTTTACTATGCTTCAAAGGCATTCGTTCGCTACAAGACTATGAACATCGTAGTTCACAAGAACGCTATTCCCAAGGCTATCCGCAAGAAAATTGGCATCAAGTAATATCGCATCGATATACGAATAAATCTTAAAAAGCGGGACTTTTTCGAAATATTTCGAAAAAGTCCCGCTTTTTAGCTTCTTTTTTTATAACTTTACGAATTGAATTGGAGTATAATGCTCCGTTCGCTGATTATCTGCCGCCGAGCAGATAAGTAACGATTTATAAGACAAGAAGATAAACTACACGCTATGGGTCAGAAGTGGAATTACCAACCTCCTACAAACAAACAGAAGGAGGATGCCAAACGCCTCGCCGAGGAGTTGGACATGAGCCCCATACTCTGTGCGCTCCTGCTCAACAGAGGCATAAAGAGCGTAGCGGAGGCTAAAAACTTCTTTCGTCCCAAACTGAGCAATCTTCACGACCCGTTCCTGATGAACGACATGGATATTGCCGTTGAAAGGCTCAACAAGGCCCTGGGACGCAAAGAGCGCATCCTTGTTTACGGAGATTACGACGTCGATGGAACGACAGCTGTAGCATTGGTATATAAATTCCTGCAGCAATTCTCGTCGAACATCGACTACTACATCCCCGACAGAAACGAGGACGGCTATGGTATTTCCCGACGCGGAATAGACTACGCAAGCACAACAGGCGTGAAACTGATTATAGTGCTCGACTGCGGAATAAAGGCAATAGACGAAATTGCATACGCAAAGAGCAAAGGTATCGACTTCATCGTATGCGACCACCATGTGCCCGACGAGGAGATGCCATGCGCCGTAGCCATTCTGAACCCCAAGCGCCCCGACTCCACCTACCCCTACCCCCACCTATCGGGTTGCGGTGTAGGCTTCAAGTTCATGCAAGCCTTTGCCAAGGACAACGGCATCCCCGCCGACCAGCTCTACTCGCTGCTCGACCTTGTAGCCGTGAGCATAGCATCGGATCTTGTGCCCAACATGGGCGAAAACCGCATACTCTCGTACCACGGACTGAAACAGATAAACCACTGTGCCAGCACCGGCCTGAGAGCAATTATACAGACATGCGGACTGAAGGAGAAGGAGATAACCATCAACGACATCATTTTCAAGATTGGACCGCGCATAAACGCATCGGGACGCATCCAGCAAGGCAAAGTAGCAGTCGATCTGCTCATTGAGAACAACCTTGCCAAAGCGCTCGCCATGAGCCAACAGATAAACGAATTCAACGAAACGCGTAAGGACCTCGACAAGAGCATGACCGAGGAGGCAAACAAGATTGTAGCCGAATTGGAGAACCTCGACGAGAAGCGCGCCATAGTCATATTCAACGAAAAATGGCATCGCGGCGTCATAGGCATAGTAGCCTCACGCCTCACCGAGGACTACCACCGCCCCGCAGTGGTCATCACCTGCACTGGCGAGATAGCAACAGGCTCGGCACGTTCCGTTCCCGGATTTGATGTGTACAAGGCCATGGAGCACTGTCGTCACCTGCTCGAAAATTTCGGTGGTCACACATACGCAGCGGGATTCTCGTTGCGCGTGGAGAACATCCCCGCATTCAAGGAGCTTTTCGAGGAGTATGTGGCCGAGAACATACGCCCAGAACAGACCGACTCGACCATCGACATAGAGGCCATTCTCGATTTCCGCGACATAACACGAAAATTCTTCAACGACCTCAAGAAATTCAGTCCCCACGGCCCCAACAACCCCAAGCCCATATTCTGCACATACGGAGTATATGACTACGGAACAAGCAAGGTGGTAGGCCGCCGACAGGAGCACATAAAGCTCGAGCTCGTCGATAACAAATCGAACAACGTGATAAACGGTATCGCCTTCGGCCAAAGCCAGCAGGCACGATACATAAAATCGAAACAGTCGTTCGACATCTGCTACACCCTCGAGGACAATACATACAAACATGGCGAGGTACAACTGCAAATAGAGAGCATACGCCCCAAAGGGAAATAGCCCCGCCACAATCGAACAAACATAGAGCATGAACAATCGCACATACCCCGACAACAAGTACAACGATATTCTAAAAAAATATTGGGGGTATGACGATTTTCGCGGCATACAACGCCAAATAATCGAAAGCATAGGAGAGGGACGCGACACTCTCGGATTGATGCCCACCGGCGGAGGAAAGAGCATCACATTCCAGGTGCCCACACTGGCCGGCGAGGGATTGTGCCTTGTCGTCACCCCGCTCATTGCGCTCATGAAAGATCAGGTAGCCAACCTCAGAAGCCGAGGCATAAAGGCCGCCGCCATCTATTCGGGCATGAAGCACGACAAGGTGATAGCCGTGCTCGAAAACTGCATATTCGGCGACTACAAATTCCTGTACGTATCGCCCGAGCGCCTATCGACAGAGATATTCCTGAAGAAAATACGTCGCGTCAACGTCACGATGATAACCATCGACGAGGCCCACTGCATATCGCAATGGGGACACGACTTCCGCCCCGCATACCGCGAGATAGCCACCATCAGAGAGCTGTTCCCCGACGCCCCGGTGCTGGCACTAACGGCAACGGCCACCAAGGAGGTAGTAGAGGACATACAACAGCAATTGGCCTTCCGCGCGCCCAACGTCCACCGCATGAGCTTCGAGCGCACCAACCTCTCGTACATAGTGCGCAACACCGAAAACAAGGCACAGGAACTGCTGCACATACTAGGCAGGATAGAGGGCTCTACCATCATATACACGCAGAACCGCCGCAAGACGCAGGAGGTTGCCGAATTCCTTATTGCCAACGGATTTACCGCCGAGTACTACCACGCAGGCCTCTCGGCCGAGGCCAAGGACGAGCGCGAAGAGCGATGGAAAAGCGGCAAATCGCGCATCATGGTGGCCACCAACGCCTTCGGCATGGGCATCGACAAGCCCGATGTACGCTTAGTGATACACACCGACATGCCCAGCTCCATAGAGGCCTATTTCCAGGAGGCAGGACGCGCCGGACGCGACGGCAAACGCTCGTATGCCGTCGCGCTATACGCCGGCAGCGACAACCGCATACTGAAAAAACGCATCCCCGACAACTACCCCGAAAAGGATTTCATACGCTCCATCTACGAACACATCTGCTACTACTATCAAATGGCGCTCGGCGATGGCATGAACTGCACCTTCGAGTTCTCGCTGTCGGAATTCTGCCGCATATATCATTTCCCCACCTTGCAGACCGACAGTGCACTGCGCCTGCTTACCCGCATGGGCTATCTTGAATATGTCGAGGAGATGGAATTCTCGTCGAGCGTGCAGTTTATCATTGACCGCGACGAGATGTACAAGATAAACGAGGGAAGCCCCGATGCAGAGGCGCTCGTGACAGCCCTGCTGCGCAACTACTGCGGCCTCTTCAGCGACTGCACATACATAGACGAGCGACTGCTCAACAAGATAACAGGAATATCGCGTCACAGGATATACGAAATACTTGTAGGCCTCGCCCAACGTCGCATCATACACTACAAGCCATCGAAAAAGACACCACTCATAACCTTCACACGCCACCGCGTACTCCCCGAAGAGCTGCGCTTTGCCAAGGAGGTTTACGACGATAGAAAAACAGCCTTCGAAGAGCGCATCAATTCCGTCATACACTACGCACAGAGCAGCGACGAATGTCGCAGCAAGATGCTACTCACCTACTTCGACGAGAAGGAGGGCGAGGAGTGTGGCAACTGCGACACATGCAAGCGCAAGGCAAGAGAAGCGGGTGGCAACCAACGATGCATGGAGGCCGAAAACGCCATAATGAACATGCTCGCCGACGGCAAGCCCCACGCCATTGAGGAACTCGACGGCCTGCGACTAAGCAAGCAAAAACTGACAGCAGCACTGCAACAGCTTGCTGCCGAAGAAAAAATAGTATCCGAAGACGGTAAGATAAGGTCAAAAGGCTGATGTGCCACAGCCACTGCACCAACGGCAGCGACAACTACACCGCAAATGAATCGTCACCAATCACATCCCATCGACCACGGGTAAAATCGGGTATCTCCACGGGCGCTCCACCTGCCAATGCCGATTTCTCGGTCAATTCCACAAGCGACGACCATTCGGCAGCGTCATACACATCCATATCCAGCGGCAATCCGTTTCGCAAGCAATAGACAAGACGCCTGTCCATAGAATAATCTATCCAACGACGGCCACAGAGCTCCCTACCCTTCCAGGCATACTCCTCTACAAATGAGTGGCGGTACTCCTTCAGGAATTCGTCGCACGCATCGCCACAAATAATATTGTCGCTATCGGGAGCGAACGAAAGGCATTTCACAGGATATTTCTGCACATAGCCCTTAGTGCCACTTATCACAAACGAGCGACTATAGGGGCGAGGCAATGTGGTGCAGTGCTGCACAAGGATGGTCTTGCCCTTCTCGGTAGTGATGAGCGACGAATTCATCGTACCGCTCAGCTCCACACCCGTTTCGCTGTTCGACGACACGCTGCGCGTAGATACCGACACCAGCGATTTCATCCTGTCGCCACGATGGATGGACATCGCAAGCGCCACAGGGCCCAAGCCATGCGTGGGATAGGGGTTGCCAATGTGGGTATTCATATATTCCACCTGCCAATTGGTCCACAGACGACCGCCGTCGTCGTTGGTCGATAGACGCTTCCTGAGATCGTGCATATAAGAGGCCTCGGCATGAACAACCTCGCCAAGAACACCGGCGCGCACCATATTCAGCGTGGCAAGTTCAAATTCGTCATAGCAACAGTTTTCGAGCATGATGCAGTGGCGACGATGCTCCTCGGCCGCATTGACCAGTCGCCAGCAATCGGCAACCGTCATGGCAGCGGGCACCTCCACAGCCGCATGCTTGCCACATTCGAGAGCATAGAGCGCAATCTCGGCATGGCTCATCCAGTCGGTACAGATATAGACCACATCCACATCGTCCGACTCGCACAACGAACGCCAACCATATCCACCCGAATAGGAGACCGGAATCTGACCTCCATACTTGTGCACAATGGCATTTGCCGCATCGATATTTTCAGGAACAAAATCGCACAAGGCGGTAATCATGGTTCCCTCGATATTCATCATCCTCTCCAATGCGCGCTTGGCCCTTACGCCAAGGCCCACAAAGCCCAAACGCACTACATCAAGCGGCTCGCAGGCCAATCGCAGAACGCTTTCGCGCTCCTTGTGTCTAATCATACGCTCTATTCCATCCATGACATTCTTTATATTTCGTAATTTTCAACCAAATGAATATTTACCGCATAGTAAGCACCTTGCTCCGTAGCCATTTTCTTCGGATCGGGAGTAATGCCCACCCTACCCAAATCTAAACGGTCGGCATCGAAGCAGACATCAACAGTGGGGTTACCCATGCGGCGCCTGGTAGTGTGATATCTGCACGCCTGTTCCAGCAAGGCGACCTCCTCGTCTGTAAAATCCCTGAGTATGGTATTCCTGATGTCGGGCAACATATCGGCAGCCCTTACACCATGCTCCAAATCCTCCCAATCATCCACACGGCATTTGTCGTGCAAATAAGCAAAAGCACGAACTACCTTTATATTGATACCCTCGCGAACAGCTCCATTTTCGGTGCTCAGCAGCACACCATTCCGCTCCACCCTTTGCCAATGCGACAGGCCGTGAGTGGCGCCCAGCGTCCACCCCTTCTCGGCAAATTGTTTAATTTCGGTAATATCAAAAAGCTCCATAATTAAGGCAATGATTATATATTACTTCTTCACTTTCAGCGTTTTATTCCCTACACGTACAATATATACACCCCTGCCGAGTGCGATTTCTTCTCCTGTGTAGCAGGCTGTTTTTTCCACTAAAGCACCGTTGGCCGAATAAACAGCAACAGCCTTACCCTCGGCATCTGTGAGCATTATTCCATTGGCTGTTACCCTGATTGCCACATCGTTTGCAGCGGCATTGCCTATTCCTGTCACATCGAATTCGCGTATATTCTGGAAATTTTTCCATTTATCAGCATTTCGATATGTTTCCAACGAGCCGCTTGGTACATACAACGTTATTTTTGCGCATTGCTCTTCGGTCATATTGTAAAAAGAAGGCGGCATTTCGCCCAATAGATAAATGCTGGCAAGCTTACCACAAGCAGCAAACGCGTAATCCTCTATCATTGTTACACTGCTAGGGATTGTTATGGTTGCAAGATTGCCGCACCACTGGAACGCATATTGTCCAATCGTTGTTACACTGTTTCCAATAGTTACACTTGCGAGGTTGCCACAACCCTGAAACGCGAATTGTCCAATCGTTGTTACGCTGTTAGGGATACTTACGCTTGTGAGGCTGTTGCATGATGCAAATGCATACTCACCTATATATGTAACGGTGTTACCAATTGTAACACTCGTAAGGCCTTTGCAATTCTCGAACGCATAATCAGCTATGCTTTTTACGCCATCGAGGAATGTCACGCTTTCAAGATAGAAGCAGCTGCTGAACGCAAAAATTCCGAAGTATTTCACACTGCCGGGAATTGTTACGCTTGTAAGACCCATGCTGAAATTGAACGCATTTCCTTCGATATTTGTAACCGCATAAGTATTAGATTCGTGTGTTACCGCCGATGGCACAACAACATCGCCCGCATATTTGTTATCGCCGCGAGTAACACTTACGGTCAAATCGCTTGCAGAAGTAATTTTATAATATATTCCATCGACCTCGAAATCGTAGGCACTTGCGGCTACGCTGTACAGTAGCACTGCTACCGTCATCAGCAATTGTTTAATAGTTCTCATTGCGGACATCCTAACCTTGTGGAAACCTGTTTTAATACCTCTTAAATAGAAAGACGCTCCCTTGCATATTACACAACGGGCAAGCATTGCAAAAATAGTAAAGCTATGCTATTTTATCAAGCCAATGGCATATAATCTTTTTAATAGCAGCAATATAAAACAACCTTCGAACCCACGGCCTGCGGTCCCATATAAATCAGCCACTTAGCGTCTCTGCAATGTCGAGCGTTTGCATGAACAAAGGTACAAACTAAAAATCAACCTAAAAGACATATAATAAAATTATATTTCAGATAATTTTTCGTGTTTTTTGTTGGGGTTCAATAATACTTCTATATATTTGTTGAAAATTATATAATAATATTGATGTATTACAGCCGCAAGGATTTGGAGGAACTTCTTAACACTTTACAAGATTAAACAAGACAAGACTATGATAACCGGAGAAATTAAGAACCGCATAGATACTATTTGGGATGCCTTTTGGACTGGTGGTATAACCAATTCAATTACCATTTTGGAGCAGATGACATATCTGTTCTTTATGAAGATGCTCGATGATGCTCAGAAGACAAAGGAGGCGAATGCGAGCATTATGGGTGTAGCGGTGAAAGACCCTACATTCGGAGAGGGAATGTGGCACAACCCAGAGAGCGACAGGGATGTTGAATACAACACTTTGCGTTGGAGCGTATTCAAGAACAAGGAAGCTGAGGAAATGTACCGCATCATCAGCCGTGATGCCTTTGCTTTCATCAAGAACTTGAATACTGGCAAGGAATCGGCATACAGCAAATTCATGGCGAATGCAACATTCCTCATTCAGAACCCACGTACTCTGGTTAAGATTGTAGAAGGCATTGATGCCCTTGATATGAACAACCGTGATACAATGGGCGATGTCTATGAGTATGTTCTTGGCAAGATGGCTGCAAGTGGTAATAACGGACAGTTCCGCACTCCACGACATATTATCAAAATGATGGTTGATATGATGCAACCCACATTGCAGGACAGCGTGTGCGACCCCGCAATGGGTTCGGCTGGATTCATTGTCGAGAGTGCAAAATATGTTCAAGAGCACTACAAGACAGAACTTCTGAAACCGGAGAACATGAAGCACTACAAGAACGGGCTATTGCACGGCTTTGATACCGACACAACAATGCTTCGTATCGGTGCAATGAACCTTATGCTACACGGTGTGGATAACCCTGATGTAGAGTATAAGGACAGCCTTTCAACCGACAATATCGATGAGAACAGATATACTCTTTGCTTGGCTAACCCACCATTTGCGGGAAGCCTCGACTATGATGCAGTAAGTAAATCACTGCTCGCCATTACCAAAACAAAGAAGACAGAGCTTTTGTTCATGGCTCTATTCGTAAGAATGCTTCAGTTAGGCGGTAGATGTGCATCCATTGTGCCCGATGGTGTTCTCTTTGGCACAAGTACAGGGCATTTGGCTATACGCAAAGAGATTGTAGATAACCAGAGATTACAGGCTGTGATTTCAATGCCAAGCGGTGTGTTCAAGCCATACGCAGGAGTATCAACCGCTATTCTCGTATTTACCAAGACAAATGCAGGAGGTACAGACAAGGTTTGGTTCTATGATATGACTGCCGACGGTTTCTCTCTCGATGACAAACGCAACCCCATTGCCGACAATGACATTGAGGATATTGTTTCACGATTCCATAACCTCGATGCGGAGGCTGACAGAACCAGAAAGGATAAATCGTTCTTTGTACCAGTTGAGGAAATTCGTGAAAAGGGATATGACTTATCAATCAACAAGTACAAGGAGATTGAGCGTGAAAAGGTGGTATATGAGAGCAGTGATGTAATCTTCGGCAGAATAGCATCATTGGAGAGCGAGATTATGAATGCCATCAATGATTTCCAAACTAAATTTATGTAATATGAAACAAGGTTGGGAAATAAAGAAACTGGGTGACGTTTGTGATATTTTGGATTCTCAGAGAAAACCAGTTGCCAAAAAAGATAGAAGGGAAGGATGCTATCCTTATTATGGAGCGACAGGAATCCAAGATTATGTTGATTCATATATTTTTGATGGACGGTACTTACTTGTTGGCGAGGACGGAGCAAAATGGGGTGCAAATGACAAAACCGCATTCATTGCAGAAGGCAAGTGCTGGGTAAATAATCATGCTCACATATTGAAGTTGTATAACAACATTATAGATAAATTCGCAGAATACTACTTAGTATTTAGAGATTTGAATGAGTTTATTACAGGTGCCATTGTTCAAAAGTTAACACAACAAGCATTAAGAAATATACCTATACCAATTCCACCTCTTGCAGAACAGGAAAAGATTGTTGCAGAGTTGGATTGTCTTTCTGGTATCATTGAGAAGAAGAAGCAACAGTTGAAGGAATATGAAACACTGGCGCAGTCTATATTCTACGAAATGTTCGGCAATCCTATTGACAATGAAAAGGGATGGGAATATGAAAAACTTAGTAATAAGGCTGAGATTTCAAGCAGTAAGAGAATTTTTGCAAACGAATATTCTGACAGTGGCATTCCTTTTTATCGTGGTAAAGAGATAACAGAAAAAAGCAAAGGAAATCCAATCTCTGTTGAATTATTCATTTCTCAGAAAAGATTTGAAGAAATAAAATTAAAATATGGTATTCCGGCAATTGGTGACATTTTAGTTACAGCAGTTGGAACAATTGGTAATATCTGGGTTGTGGATTCTGATGAACCATTCTATTTTAAAGATGGTAATGTTTTATGGCTTAAAATTAAAGACGATACAAATCCTATTTATTTCAAATATATACTAACGATTTTGATTGATGAGTATAAAGAAATGATGGCAAATGGATGTGCATATTCTGCACTTACTATTGCAAATCTTAAAGATATGCCAACTTGCATAACTCCTCTTGCTCTTCAACAAGAATTTGCATCTAAGATTGAAGCAATAGAGAAGCAAAAGGAACTGATAAAGCAATCCATTGCAGAAACTGAAACACTATTCAATAGCCGTATGGATTATTATTTCAACTGATACATTATGACTAATGGAGAGCATCAAAAGTTAATAGAAACGCATCATATCTTGCCAATAATAAATTATCTAAGTGTTAATTTGGAAGATGTAAAGATTGGCGATAAACCAGATGTAATTATCAGGAACTATGAAGGCAAGGTGATTGGTGTAGAGAATGTTGAGTATCACCCTACGCAAAATAGACAAAGAACAGATAAAAGACTCACCAAAATATGTAAAGAGTACGAGGATATATTAAGAGAACGTGGAGAAGTTGGCTTTTTCTTAAATGTACATTTTAGCGAATATGCTTATTCCGTTAAACGACTTGAGAGCAAAGAGGTAATCGAGGATATTGAATATAGCAGAGGTAGAGAAGTTGGTAAAAGATTTGTTTGGTATAGTATGCGTTCTGACATACTGAAAGACAATGTAAGAGTTCTACGAATGGAAACGAAAATTTTCAGCAATAAAATCGATTACTCAACAATAAAGACACTGATTGAAAAGAAAGAACGAAAACTGACAGGTTATAAGCAACTTGAAAAGAATAAATTTATTGATGAATATTGGTTGAACATCAATATACCTTTTAACGAGGGAGTTATATATAAACCAGACGATACACTAAGCGTTGAAAGTGACTATACACGTATTTATCTTTCAACATACGAATTAGGAGATACACCTCTAAGGATAAAATAAAGATATGAGGAACTTTGACTACATAAAGGAATTGGGGATAACCGAGTTGCACCGTTTCTGCTCGATAGCAGAGGAGCAACAGGTAACTAACCCGGACATCAGTGCTATCAATGCAAGGCGAGCATTGGAGTACATTGTGCGTGCCTTGTACGAAATGAAGAACATCGACATTCCCGAAAGGACATCACTGTTTGAGTTGGTGGATGGCGAGCCATTCAAGGAGTTCATTGGTGATGACAGGGTGATGATGGCAGTTCACTATGTGCGCAAGGTTGGTAACTGTGGTGCTCATGCAGCAACGGTAAGCAAGAAGGAGTCATTCTTCTGCTTGCTCAACATCTACAATGTAGTTGCGGCTATCCTCATTAAGCTCAGGGTTGTAGAAAGCGTAAAACCATTTGACAGGAACTTGATACCGGAGGTACCACAAGCCCCTGTAATGATTCCTATTCCTGTAAAAGCAATTACCCCATCCGAAAAGATACTCGAAGTAGTTGATAAAGTTGCCGTTGAATCAAAAGCACCTGTTGAGGTGCTTCCAATGGATATTTCAGAGGCTGAGACCCGCAGATTGTATATTGACTTGATGCTAAAAGAGGCGGGATGGGATATACTCGACACCAACGGACTGATTCAACCCTCAAAGGCTTGTATTGAGGTAGAATTGCAGGGTATGCCTAACACTCACGATGTAGGTTATGCCGATTATGTACTATTCGGCAGTAACGGTAAGCCTCTTGCTGTAATTGAGGCAAAAAGGACATCAGTATCACCTGTGAAGGGCAAGCATCAGGCAGAGTTGTATGCCGATTGTTTGGAGGCTAAATATGGTGTACGCCCAGTGATATACTACACCAACGGATTCCAGACATTCATCATTGATGGACTTGGTTATCCTCCACGCAAACTGTTCAGTTTCCATACTGAGGATGATTTGGAGCGTATGCTTCAAAAACGTGGCAGAAAGGATATAACAGACTTTACCATCAACGACAATATAAGTGACAGATATTATCAGAAAACTGCTATAAAGGCGGTTTGCGAGCATTACAACAGCAAGCACAGGAAAGGTTTGCTTGTGATGGCAACAGGAACCGGAAAGACACGTGTTTCCATTTCACTGGTTGATGTTCTCAAACGCAATGACTGGGTGAAGAACGTGCTGTTCCTTGCCGACAGAACATCATTGGTGAAACAGGCTCACAAGAACTTTGTTAAGCTGTTGCCCAACGAGACTACTTGTGTGTTGAACGAGGGCGGTGAGCGTGATTTGAATGCCCGCATAACCTTCTCTACGTACCAGACAATGATAAACTTCATCGACACCGAGGAAAAGCCTTTCTCTGTGGGTCGGTTCGACTTGATTATCATTGATGAGGCACACCGTTCAATCTTTGGCAAGTACGGAGCAATCTTCAACTACTTTGATGCAATGCTCATTGGACTTACCGCAACCCCACGTGATGAGGTAGATAAGAGCACATACGACATCTTTGAAATGGAGCAGGGTTCGCCCAACTATGCCTACGAACTGGAAGATGCTGTTGCCGATGGTTACTTGGTGAACTATGCAGGTTTCAAGCGTGGTTCGGTAATACTTAAAGAGGGTATCAAGTATAGCAGTCTGAACGAGGATGAGAAGGAACAGATGGAAAAAATCTGGGAGTATGAACAGACCCGCAAGGCACTTGATTATTACCCTATGTTAGTGGCTGAGGATGGTGCTGAATATATCAAAGCTAAGTATGTGCGAGACATCAACAACAATGAGATATTTAGTTACATCTACAATATTGATACCATTGATGCCGTAATTCAGGACTTGATGGAGAACGGCTTGAAGGTGCAGAGTGGCGAGAGAATTGGCAAGAGCATTGTTTTTGCATATAACCACCGCCACGCTGAACTGATTGTAGAGCGTTTCAATGCCCTGTACCCAGAGTACGGTTCGGGGTTCTGCGTGCTGATTGACAACTATGTTACATACGCACAGGACTTGATTGACAAATTCGAGAAAAGGGATGCAGAACCGCAGATTGCAGTATCTGTGGATATGCTCGACACAGGTATTGACGTACCCGATGTATTGAACTTGGTGTTCTTCAAGCCAGTAAAATCCAAAATCAAATACTTGCAGATGATTGGACGAGGAACACGCTTGTCAAAAGGCATATTCGGTGACAAGGACAAGGAGGTGTTCTATATATTCGACTGGTGCTGTAACTTTGATTACTTTGAGAAGTACCCCGATGGCAAAGAGGCTCCAAAGACAATATCGCTGACTGAGAAATTGTTTGGCTTGCGTACCGACATTGCTTTCCACCTGCAACATCAGAAGTACCAAGAGGATGAATTTGCAAAGAAACTTCACGATGACATCAAGGCTATGTTGAAGGAACAGGTAACGATGTTATCTGATAGTCATATCTCGGTAAGAGCAAAATGGGAACAGGTAAGCCACTTTAAGGAAGCCTCAGCGTGGGTGTATATATCAGAGCTTGATACACTGACATTGAAGAATGACATATCTTCACTGCTTGCAAAGAACACGTTAGATGAGAATGCCAAGAAATTTGATGTACTGGTATTGGCGATAGAGCTCTCTCTGCTTGATGACGACACGAATGCTCATAAGTCTATCCAGAACGTACAGTTCGTGGCTGAGAAACTGCAACAGAAGGCTTCTATCCCACAGATTAAGGCTAAGATGGGTACTATAAACGAGGTGCTTAATCCTGTATATTGGGAGAATGTTTCTCTGGGTTGGTTGGAGAAGATACGTGAGGATTTGAGAGACTTGACTAAGTTCCTCATTGGCGACAAAAAGCAGTGGTTCGTAGTCGATATAAAGGACGTGGTTACTCTCGGTGGCGAGACTGTTGGTGTCACTCCAAAGGTATCATACAAACAGAAAGTGATGGATTTCCTTGCCGAGAACAGACATCTGCCAGTGCTTGATAAGATATATGCGATGGAACAGCTTACCATTGCCGATATAAGGGAACTGGAACGCATATTGTGGCAGGAACTGGGCGATAGGCAGGACTATGACAAATATACTCTTGGAATGCCTTGCGGAACGAATGTGGCGATGTTCATACGTTCTATCATTGGTGTGAACCGCAAAGAGGCGGTTGAGAAATTCGCTACGTTCATATCTGGTTCGCAGTTGAACTATGAGCAGGAGGAATTCTTGACTACAATAATATCATACGTGTGCGAGAATGGTGACATCACAAAGGAGATTGTTGTAAACGAAGCTCCGTTTGATGAGAAACTGGCTGTGTTCAGTGCATACATGCTACCACTGGCAAAGTACATCGATAATATCCATAATGTAATTACACCAGTAACGGCATAAAGTCAAGTGAAGCGATTAAACAAGCTATTCTCGTCATATTTTGATGCGAATAGCTTGTTTTTTCACATCATTGTACTATCTTTGCACTAAAATTAAGCGATTATGAGAGCAGTATATATATGGCAACAGCCCACTTGGGCGAAGTTTCAATGGGATAATGAGAGGTTGATAACACTTCTTTCCGAGGTGCGAAATCTCGAAGGTCGCATTATGGGGTTGATGGAGGGTGTTGGCTTTAATGTGCAGAATGCAACCTCTCTTGATGTGATGGTTGAGGATGTATTACGTTCGTCTGAGATTGAAGGTGAACTGCTCAATGCCGATAGAGTGCGATCATCTATTGCCCGTCATCTTGGTCTTAATACCGAAGGATTACCAGAACCTGACCACTACACTGAGGGTGTTGTACAAGTAATGCTCGATGCGGTGAGAAATAGTAATGAAGCATTAACACATGAACGACTATTCAACTGGCACGCAGCACTCTTCCCGACTGGTCGCAGTGGAATGTATCCTATAACCGTTGCGGCTTATCGTGTGGGTGCAGAACCTATGCAGGTAGTATCAGGTGCTATGGGTAGAGAAAAAGTGCATTATGAAGCTCCTGCATCAGAGGTTGTCCCGGTTATGATGGACGAGTTCTTGAAATGGATAAATGAAGAACAGAACATAGACCCGATATTAAAGGCAGGAATTGCGCATCTTTGGTTTGTTGCTATACACCCATTTGATGATGGCAACGGTCGTATAACTCGCACTATAACTGATATGCTCTTAGCAAAAGCAGATGGCATGCCACATCGCTTTTATAGTATGTCTGCCGAGATATTGCGAGAGCGTAAAGGGTATTATGAAGCATTGGAGAAAACCACAACCGGAACAATGGATATAACACTGTGGCTTGAATGGTTCTTGCAGACCCTGCGTAGTGCAATATTGCGCTCAGAGGTAACAGTTAAACGAGTGGTTGCAAAGTCTTTTTTCTGGCAGAAAAATCGAGAAATATCCATGAATGACCGTCAAGTTAAAGTAGTAAATATGCTTTGGGATGGCTTTGAGGGTAAACTTAACACTTCGAAATGGGCGAAGATAACTAAGACATCGCAGGCGACGGCTTTGCGTGATATTACAGACCTCATAGATAAAGGCATATTGGTACCAGCCAATGAAGGTGGTAGAAGTACTAATTACCTACTTAAAGAGGATTTATAGGGTATAACATTTAACGGTTTGCCATTACGGTTCACCTACCACCATCTAAAAAACCGGCCACAAAAGAGAAATTCCTCGATAATCATACGATTATCGAGGAATTTCTCTGGGTGACTAGTGGGATTCGAACCCACGACATTCAGAACCACAATCTGACGCTCTAACCGACTGAACTATAGTCACCATCTGTTATGTGCGCTCTTCCTTAGAAAAGCGATGCAAAGGTAGGCATTCCTTTTTACATAAGCAAGTAATTTTGCAAAAATTTATCACTTTTCGATGAAGTTTTTTTATACAAAAAGTGTTACTCACTCATTATAGCGATGTTACATGCAGCGCACTACTCGAGCGTAAATTCGCCGGCGAGAGGAATTTTCATCAGTTCGGTTATCTCCTGCGACGATTTATTCTGACCGAGCAGGAACATGAGCTTGGTGAGCAAGCATTCTACCGTGCTGTCGTAGCCGCCGATGACTCCGGCATCAAGTAGTCGCAGACCTGTTTCGTAGAGGCGCATCTGCACGGTGCCGGCAAGGCATTGCGATACGTTGACGATGACAATACCCCGCTCTATTGCTTCGCGCAGCAGTTTTATAAACGACGGTTTCTGCGGTGCATTGCCGGCGCCATAGGTTTTGAGCACAACGGCGCGAAGGCCAGGGGTATTCAGTATATTGCGTATGATATTTTCCTGCAGGCCGGGAAAGAGCGTAAGCACAATAACGTTGGTGTCGCACGCATAGTGGGGCTTCAGCGGTTTAGTAAAATCGGGCTTGGCTATCCTGTCACGCTCATATTTTATGTTGATGCCGGCTGTCGCCAGGGGTGGGTAATTATAGGAGCGGAAGGCATTGAAGTTCTCGGCGTTTATTTTCGTTGTACGATTACCGCGCAGCAGATGATTTTCGAAGAAAATGCACACCTCGGGCACAACGGGGGTACCGTCGTCGTTGCGTGCAGCCGCAATCTCTATGGAGGTGATAAGGTTCTCCTTGCCATCGGTACGCAGCATGCCTATGGGCAACTGGCTGCCGGTGAGCACCACAGGTTTGTGCAAATCCTCGAGCATGAAGCTGAGCGCCGAAGCTGTATAGGCCATGGTATCCGTGCCATGCAGCACCACAAAACCATCGTAGCTGTCGTAGTTGTCGTTAATCACCTGCACCAATTTGCTCCACGCCGTAGGCTCAATGTCCGAGGAGTCGATGGGCGAAGAAAACTGATAGGAATCTATGCGGTAATTGAAACGCTTGAGCTCGGGGACATTCTCTATGAGCTTATCGAATTTGAAGCTCTCGAGCGCGCCTGTTTCGCTATTTTGTATCATACCAATCGTTCCGCCTGTATATATAAGCAGCACCGAAGAAAGGTTACTATTTTCCATACTACATTTATTTACATGTTATCGTTTGATATACTTACGCGTCACCACACGGCCATCGCCATACTTGGTCCAACGTATATATAGTCCCGCGGGGAGGTCGTCGGCATACACCTCGACACCCTTCAGATTGTAATATTTCTCGGCGACAACCACATCGCATTCCACGGGGGTGTCAATGGAGGTCACATCGCTCATTTGGTAGCCGGTAACCGTGTCGTTGACTACAAAACGGTTGTAGCTGCTGAAAAGATTTGTGCTACCAGGCGTGGGACGATGTATCACATAGAGGCGTTCGCCACCATCGGGATAACGGCCGAATGTACGGTCGTCGGCGTGCGGCGAATAGTCCATGACCTCGCGCCACAGCAGTGTGCAATCGTCATCGGCATAGGCGCTCACGATGATGCGGCCACCCGACGAGGGCAGTTTGAACGGCAGATGCAGCTCACGCTTCGATGGTTCCTCGTCGGCCCACAGCATCAGGTGTCCGTGGGGAGCGATGCGCGTCATTCTCGGCGAGGAATCGGGTATGCGATAGAGCTTGGGCCTGTCCTCGCGGTTGCTTATGTACAGCCCTGCAATGTCGAACAGCGTATCGGTTCTGTTATAGAGCTCTATCCAATCGCTCTTTTCGAAATTGTCGTTGCGCACAAGCTCCTTATTTGCACCGAGCTCGTTTATGCGCACTGCGGGGACAAGATGACCATGCAGCGTATCTTTGCGCACGAAACGCGGCGTCACCGTATAGGTCGAAGCAGCCACTTCGAGATTGAGCTCCACATCGGTGTAGTTGGGAGCATACTCCACTGCATTCTCCGATGCCGGATTTTTGCTCGCCGAAACCGTCCAGTGGCTGAATTTGTAGCCATAGGGCACCTCCACAGAGAGGCGGTAGCTTCTGTCTCTGCTCACATAGCCCTCGAACACACCAGTGGGAACCTCCACCCCATCGACATAGAGCGCTGTCTTCGCCGTTGGCCTCACAGTGAGCATGGCCGGCTCGCCCATAGAGAAATAGTCGGCCATCTGCCTTGCATACACCTCTTTGCGGTCGGCTGCATACTGCACATACTGCTTGCATTGCGAGGCAAGGCTACTGTCTGTGCTCCATCGCTTGGCGTGATAGGGCATCTCACCCGATATGCGGCTATATATATCATCAATGATGCTCTGCACACGCTCCTCGCGCACGGCACCGCCGATGACGGCCGTCGCGTGGGCTATGAACTTGTCGCGGAAGGGAGCATATTTTATCAACGACTGAAAAATGCGTCCGGTGGGAACCCTCACATTGGTGAGGCCCGAACGGTCGGTGGCTGTAAACTGGTTGTAGCTGAGGCTGGAGAAGCCGTGGTCGAGGTCGAACAGCACCCAGCGGAAGCCGCCGCCATTGCGATAGCGATAGAACTTCACATTGTTACTCATCCAGTCGCTGTTTCCCGAAAAGCTCTGCACCACAATATAGTTTATATACTCATCGACATCTATCAGGGTGAGAATCTCCTTGTACGAAGCATCGGTTACATCCGCACCAACCAGTGCGAGCAATCGCTCCAAGGCCGTATCGTCGCCCGCAACCTCACTTCCCGATGCGCTGTTATAGACAACGTCAATATCCTCCTTCTCGTACCCCCAGTTGCTATAGGCATGGTGGTGGTTGGAGCGCTCGCGTATGTTTATTATGCCATAGTATTCGCCGTTGATGAAATGCACCGCCGGCTGATAGGCAAGGTAATCGACATCGACCGTACCGGCATATATGCACTGCTGGAAGGCATCGCGACACATAGAGGAATAGAAATCGTTACCACTGTTGCGCAGATTGAGGCTCTTGAAGCGATAGTAGGGCTTTTGGGCAAACAGGCGCACATCGAACGAATTGCGTCCTTCGTATTTCTTCTCGGCATTCAGTTCAATCGATTTCAGGGGATAGGCACGCGAATATCCTCCGCCGATGGAGATATCGCACTGCTGCGAAAAATAGCGGTCGTGAGGGTTGTTGATGATTTCCACATTCGCTGGACGGCGCCAGTCGCGGTTCCAGTTCGCAGGGTACGATACGCCATTGCCCGATTCGCCGTTTGTACCCTCGCAATATATACCAATGGTGTCGTCCCACAGGTTGTCGGGGTCGGTGGTGATCGATATGATGGGCAATGTGATGGTGCGGTCGCGGTCGATGACATAGGTTGCCGTAAATATCTCCGAGGGAATGCATCCCTTCTTGAATGTGCGCGCACGCAGCACTGTAGTTTCGCCTATATACATCCTGCCGCTCCACACTGCACTACGGTTGTCGGGCTCGCTGCCGTCGATGGTATATTTTATGGTACCACCGTCCGAGGAGAGCTCCACCATTATGTTATCGGAATACAATCCCGCGGGGGTATTGGCACGCGGCTTGCTGGCACGCTTCACCGAAAACTGGGCACCGTTGTTCGTTGCACCCGGCGAGGGAGTGATGCATGTGCTCCACTCCTCTTCGGCATCGCCCTTGCGGGCGTATGATGTCTCGGGATAGGCAAATGAGTACTCCACATGGTCGATTGACACCCCGGCTGCATCGTAAAGATAGAGCGCCGATCCGTCGGCGTCGAGCTTGAAATCGACGTGGTAGGCATTGAGCCCGTGGTTATCGAAATATATAATCTTGTATTCACCCGGTGCAAGCACACCCGCATTCTGAAAAAATTCATATTTGCGCGGGTTCGATGCATCGTCACTAAGGCTGTAACCTGCAAGATTTATGCTCTTGCGACTATTGTTGTAGAGCTCCACCCAACCGCCGTAGTTATATGTGTCGTCGAGCATATAAGAAACATTGGCTGCCATAAGCTCGTTTATGACCAGATTTTGCAACCTCGCCTGCAAGCCGGTTGCAAGCGACAGAAGCAGCAGCAATATATATATGCGCGACAATCTCATGGCAGGCCTATCTCTTTAATATTTTACATGTCTGAACAGCACCGTTCATATAGCGGGTGTGACGAACATAAATGCCGGCGGGCAGGTCGTCATACGAAGCACCCTGCTCCACTCCGTTTGTATCGTAATAGACAACCGAAAGGACCTCGGCATCCGTTTCCACCTGTTTCACAGAGGTTTTCGTATCATCTATATGGTAACCGGTGAGCGTATCGTTGGCCACAAAGCGGTTGAAACTGCTATAGAGGTTGGTCGATCCGGGCGTGGGGCGGTTCATCACATACAATTTATCGGCACCGTCGGGGAAGCGCGCAAATGTGCGGTCGTCGTCATGCGAACCATACTCCAGTTCGTCGCGCCACAGCAGTGTGCAGTCGTCCTCGGCATAGGCACTTACAATAAGGCGGCCACCCGACGACGGCAATTTGAACGGCAGATGAAGGTCGCGGTTATCAGCCTCCTCGTCGGCCCACAGCACAATGTGTCCGTGGGGGGCGATGCTTGTAACATCGGGGCGACCGGTAGGAATGCGATAGAGCCTGGGAGCCTCTTCGCTATTGCTTATGTAGAGCCCCGCAATATCGAGCGCACTATCAGTAGTATTATACAGCTCCACCCAATCGCTCCTATCATAGTAGTCATTCTGAACAAGTTCCTTGTTTGCACCAAGCTCGTTGATGCGAACAGCCGGCGGCAGATGACCGTTCAACGAATCGAGCTTCTCGAAACGGGGAATGAGCGTGTATTCACCACTAACGGGTAGGAGCTCATACTTAGTCGAATAGATATTGGGCTTGCGTGCCTGCTTTTTATCCTTGTCGCCTGTGGCGCTTTCGGTGGTGGTTATCTCCACATCCCACTGCTTGAATTTATACCCACAGGGAACATCGACCGACACATTATACATGCTGCGTGCGAAGAGATAGCCATCGAATTTTCCGGTCGGCACCTGCACACCATCAAGGAAAAGGGCTGTCGGCACTTGGGGTACAATCTTCACCTTCATTGGTTCACCCAACGAGAAGTATTTGCCCATGTGCTTTAAGTAATTGTGTACACGTTTCTTGGCAAAATTCTTAAAATCGCTAGCACGGTTATCCAACCGATATGTCATATTCCACCGCTCACTATGATAGGCAATCTCGTTGCTTATCAGCGATTTTACACTATCAACCATCACCGACGCCCTATCATATCTCATGGCTCCGCCTATGATAGCCAGCGCATGGGCAATAAATTTCTGTTTGAATTTATCGCAAGCGACAAGACCGCTGAATATGCGACCGGTGTATGCGCTAGTGTTCAGTAAACCGGAGCCATTGGCTACAAAAGGATTGTAATCGAGCTCCTTAAATCCGAAATCGGTGTCGAACAGCACCCAACGGAAGCGACCATTGTCGCGACTACGATAAAATTTCACATTGTTACCCATCCAGTCGGTATTTGCCGAAAAGCTCTCTATGAAGACATAGTTTATAAATTCATCCACATCGAGCAACTGCAGCACCTTATCGTATGCCGAGGGGGATGACGACACATCTCTCACATGGGCGAGCAATTTGTTGAGCGCCACCATATCGCCATTGAAGGCAACAGCATCGTGCTGCTCTATGAGGTCGATATTCTCTTTATCGTATCCCCAATTGCTATACACATAGTGCTGATTGGAGCGTTCGCGAATATTCAAAATGCCGTAATACTCACCATTGATAAAATGCACCGCCGGCTGATAGGCCTGATAATCGACATCGACCACACCAGCGTAAAAACTTTGCTGCATGCCGTCGGAGAACATGGAATGGTAAAAATCGTTACCGCTGTTACGCAGATTGATGCTCTTGAAGCGATAATAGGGCTTTTGCAGGAAGAAACGTGTGAGGAAAAAGTTCTTGCCCTCGTATTTCTTTTCGGCATTGAGCTCTATGGATTTCAAATCGTAGGCACGCGACCAACCACCGCCAATGGAAGCCTCGCACTGCTGCGAAAAATAGTCGTCGTACTTGCCGTTGAAGATTTCTACATTCACGGGGCGTTTCCAATCCATATTCCAGTTAGCGGGATAGCTAACGCTGTTGCCTGGCTTGCCATTCGTACCAGTGCAGTAGATACCTATCATATCGTCGAAGAAATTGTCGGGGTCGGTGACGATGGAAATAACCGGCAAGTCGTAATCCCTGCTGTTATCTATGATATACGTTGCAGTCAGTATCTCCGAGGGGATGTAACCCTTTTTGAATGCTCTGGCGCGAAGCACCGTCGTGCCACTGATACCCGTGTAGCCGCTCCATATCTTGCTCGATTCACTAGGCTCGCTGCCATCGGTGGTGTATCTTATTGTTGTCCCACTGGGGGCGGTCATGCGCAGCACAAATCCGCGCTTATACACTCCGGGAGCCACACTGAGCTCGGGCATGGCAACGCGCTGCGCTGAAAATTCCGAACCTACATTGCTATAGCCCGGTGTGGGCGTGGTACATGTAGCCCATGTCCCCACACCATCGATTTTTCGCGCATACGATAGATTGGGATAGGCGTAACCATATTCCACACTAGAAAGCAAGGAGGCATCGCCCGAGAGCAGATGGAGCATGCCGCCATCGCAGTCGAGCTTGAAACCGGCCTGTCGTTCATCGAGGTCGTTGTTATCGAAAAAAATAATTTTGTACTCGCCCGGATCTATAGAACCAATAGACGACGGGAACACAAATTTGCGCCTATTGCCCAAATCGTCCGTAAGGCCATAGCCAGCGAGGTCTATATTCTCTTCGCCCGTGTTGTAGAGCTCCACCCAAGCGCCGTAGTTATACGAGTGGTCGAAAATGTAGGACACGTTGGCCGGCATCACCTCGTTTATGACGACACCCTTTTCGGCCGCCATAACGCCACCCGCAGCAAACAGGAAGAGCGATATTATTATAACAAGCAATCGATTCATATGAAAAAAAATGTGCACCGCATGCCTTTTGCACACGATGCACAAATATATAAACTATTTTCTTAAAAACAATCGATAGACCAAGCCAATATAACCTACACACCAAATATGCGCCTGAAGAGGCATTTATTGCGCTTGGTTGCAATCGCTTCGGAGCGTTTGTAATAGGCATCCAAAAAGGAATAGAGGTTGTTGCCGTCGATAAAACGCTTGGCATATTCCTCGGGCTGATGCGCCACATAGGCCTTGTCCTCGGGGTTGCAACGAAACCTTACTTTGTCCAGTTTCATGCGCCACTCCTCTACCTCCTCGCGCATGCGGTCGGTGTCTATATAGAACATACAGAAGCCTTCGAGCTTGTCGGACATGACGAAACCTTTGTACGAACCACCCATACAATCGAGCTTGGTACACAAATCGTCGTAGCTCGAAACCACAATACACTGAAATCCCTTCTTGTGGCTTTCATTCTTAAAAACATTCAATAGATCTTTCATAATAAATAGTGTTATTTTTCATTTTCATATAATAGAGCAAAAACAATCACAAATCGCACAATATTTTTTCATATTTTTTATATAACAAACGAACCCACCGAATTGTTCAGCAAAAAGTAATTTTTTTTGCAAAAAAAATATCATAGCAGTAAATTTGCACCCGAAACGATAAAAAACACACTTTAGAACCATGTTAGGAACAATAATTAACACCGGAACAATAGTAGCCGGAAGCATCATTGGCTCAATAATTAAGCGTGGTATAAAACCCGAATACAGCACAGGGCTTTTCAACGCCCTGGGACTGGCCTGCCTGGCGCTCGGCTTCAACACCTGTGCCACCCGCATGAACGAAAGCGAATATCCCGTGCTCTTTATCATAAGCCTTGCAGTGGGAACGCTTGTGGGCTGCATGCTGAGGCTGGACGAACGGCTGAAAGGCGCCATGAAAAAGGGCAGCAACAACAAGCTGGCCGAGGGAATAACCACCGGCACACTGCTCTATTGCATTGGCACGCTGTCGATTGTAGGCCCCATCATGAGCGCAATGCATGGCGACAACACATTCCTAATAACGAACGCCACGCTCGATTTCGTCACCTCCATCATCCTATCGGCCTCGTACGGAATTGGTGTTATTTGGGCGGCGCCCATACTGTTTGCATGGCAGGGCTCCATATATATGCTTACGCTCTATTGCGGCGACATACTATCCGACACCATCATCAGGGAGATATCCATCGTGGGCGGAGTACTCATCGTATGCACCGGCCTGTCGATACTTAAAATAAAGGACTGCAAGACCATCGACATGCTCCCCTCGTTGGCGGTGCCCATCATATTTTTCCTTATACTCACACTTTTCTCGTAAATGAAATACCTGAAACAAATAGGCATAATCCTTGGAATAACCTTCATTGGCGAAATCCTGAACTACCTGATACCGCTGCCCATACCGGCCAGCATCTATGGAATGGCCATACTGTTTGTGGCACTCACCACAGGCGCCATAAAGCTATCGTCCATAAAGGAGTGTGGTAAATACCTTATAGGCATCATGCCCATACTGTTCATTCCGGCAGGCGTGGGGCTCATTGCGTCGTGGGACACAATGAAAAATTTTCTTGTAGCCATACTTGTCATTTCGTTTGTGAGCACCATAATCGTGGCAGCCGTTTCGGGCCACGTCACACAATTTATCATCAAAAGAAAAAAGGGAGAGAAATGAAAGAATTCATAAACCATTCGGAGTACTTCGGCATCATACTAAGCCTGCTTGCATACGGCATAGGCATCATGGCACGCCGCAAATTCAGATTTTTTCTTTTCAACCCAGTGCTGGTGGCAATCACCCTGTGCATAGTCGTACTGCTGCTCACAGGTTGCGAATACAGCTCATACAACCACAGCGCCAAGTACATCAGCTACCTGCTGACACCGGCAACCGTGTGCCTTGCCATCCCTCTGTACGAGCAGATGACGCTGCTGAAAAAGAATTTCACGGCAATCACGCTTGGAATAGCGTCGGGCGTAATAGGCAGCCTCACATCCATATTCATCATGGCGATGCTCTTTGCATTGAACCACCACGAATATGTTACCTTGCTACCCAAATCGATAACCACCGCCATAGGCATAGGACTGTCACAGGAACTGTCGGGATATGTATCGATAACCGTTGCTGCCATCATCATCACCGGATTGTTCGGCAACATCGCCGGCGAGCAAATATGCAAGATATTGAAGATTGAACATCCCGTGGCCAAGGGTATAGCCATTGGAACATCAACCCACGTGATGGGAACAGCCAAGGCTATGGAGATGGGACGCATAGAGGGCGCCATGAGCAGCCTGTCGATAGCCGTTGCCGGCTGCATGACAGTGGCATGCGCCATCCTCTACGAAAACCTCATTTAGCGAAAGCGGGCAACGGGCTCAGGCCTTGATGCCAAGAATATCGCGCACCGGGGTGTCGAGCGCTGCACCATCGGCATCCACCGCCTCGCCGTTGATGAGTTTCCACAGATAGTTGAGCCCGCTGTTACCGTGGATATCCTTGAGCGTCATTATCACATCGCCGTTTCGACCGGCAACATCGAGGTCGCTCACTAGCTGTCGCACCGTGCGGCCGCAATAACGCTTGCTCATATACAGGGTGTCGCCCCTGCCCGAAAAGACAATTTTCTTATTGCGCAGATATTCCAAAATATCGATGGTCAGATGCTCGGGCAAGCCATATTCGCTCTCGGCATTCTGGGCAAGCGCCGCCGCACTGAAACGGCTCGAGAAGGGATAGATCGACTCGATGCGCTCTATAACCAACAGGCACAAAAATTTGTGATATATGTGATTTACATTCTTGTAATCGTTCTCGCGCTCCTGCTCATCGGCCTTCTGCAGAAAATAGTTCCACTTCGAACCCGCCAGACACACCGTCCATGTAAAATAGATAAGCAACAGGAATATCATGAGGCTTGCAAGGTCGCCGTATATATTTCTGTAATTGAACGACGATATGATGTAGTAGCTGAAATACTGCATGGCAGCGAATATCGAACCGCAAACCGTTGCCGAAATAGCCGCGTACTTCGATTTCACCTTGGCCTTGGGAATATATTTATATGCCGCAAAAAGTATGAGTACATAGGTCGATACCGACACAATGAGTATATTCAGTTCCTCTACTATAGAGCCGTTGAAGATGGACGACACGCTCCACCACAGCACTAGCGCCAGCACCACCACGAAAGGCATCACCATGACGATGGCAAACGTCTTCAAGAGCTTCTTGAAACTGCGTCCGCTCTCGTTCCACAGCATGTTGAACGTGGAATCTATGGTGCTGAATATAGAGAACACCGAATAGAGCAACAGCAACAATCCGATACCGACACCCAGCCACATGGTCACCTTGGAATTGTTCAGATAGCTGTTGGCATAGAGCAAAAGGCTCTCGGATATAATTTCCTGTCCCTGGAACAATTTCTGCACCTGCATCACAAAAAGCTCGTCGTAGCCCAATCCCTTGGCAATGGCAATCATCAACGACATAATGGGCACAATGGCAAATATCGTGTGATAGGTGAGCGCCGCCGAGGACTGCTGCAAACGGCTGAAGCTCTCAACAAGCTTTATTATCGACCAGGTAATGCGATACTGACTCATCTGGCGATAATACTTTACCGCACTTCTCTTGATGAATCGGCGAATGAAATTGTACAATTTTGTAATCAGGCGCATCATATTCTATAAAATCCAATATCGTTGATAGTAACCGCAAATGTAATCACTAATTCGATACGCACGTTAAATTATTGAAAAAAATATCCGCAGAGAGAAAAAAATAAAGGCAACCGACGCTAATCGATTGCCTTTTGTAGCGGGGGAAGGGATCGAACCTCCGGCCTTTGGGTTATGAGCCCAACGAGCTACCACTGCTCCACCCCGCGGTGCGGTTTTCAAAACTGATGCAAAGGTAAGCACTATTTTCGTAACCACCAAATTTTGCAGCACATTTTTTCAATTTTAACATTTATTCATCATTTTTCCACACAAAAACAGATACACATATGTGCAAATATGTGCAAAATTAGTATCTTTGCAGTCAAAATATAAGATAACAACAAACAGATAAAAAGCCCTCTACCCATGCCGACTATCGACACAAGAGAACTTATTATTGACGTTGCCCGTCGTCTGTTCGCACAGCAAGGTATCGAAAACACGACTATAGGCGATGTAGCTACTGCATCGAACAGAAGCCGACGCACCATATATACCTATTTCAAGAGCAAGGAGGAGTTGCTCGAAGCATCCATCGAAAGCGAGATGAAGAAAATATCCGCTGCAATGATGAAAGTGGCTTCCGAGAAAATCACTCCCGACAAAAAGCTTATCAAGCTTATATTCGTGCGCCTCAGAATCACTCGAAGCATAGTACGTCGCAACAGCGGCTTGCACACCGAGTATTTCGGTAACATGTGGATAGTAGAGCACATTCGCCGCACATTCGACCGACAGGAGATAGCCCTCTTCCGTTCAATCATAGCCGACGGCCAGCAGCAGGGTATTTTCAACGTAGAGAGCCCCGACCTCACAGCACGTTTCCTCCACTTCTGCATAAACGGCCTCGAAGTACCTTTTATAAAAGGAGTGATAAACAAGCACAAGGACGAGGAATTCGTAAAGAACTTTTCGGAAAAACTAATACTCAGCGCATTGGGCGCAATACACAATTAACAGCACGATGAAGGTACTATACGAAGACAACCACATAATCGTCATAAACAAAAAAGCCGGCGAGATAGTCCAGGGCGACAAGACCGGCGACACCTCGCTGTGCGACACCATGAAGCAATACATTAAAGAGAAGTATTGCAAGCCCGGAAACGTATTCATCGGTCTGCCCCACCGTCTCGACCGCCCCGTAAGCGGCGTTGTCGTCTTTGCCAAGACAAGCAAGGCGCTCGAACGACTGAACGAAATGTTCCGCGACGGCAAAATAGATAAAAGATACTGGGCAATAGTAAAGGACGTACCCGCCGAGCCCGAGCGCGAACTAACCCACTGGATTGTACGCAACGAAAAACTGAACAAGAGCTTCGTTCACGAAAAGGAGGTAAAAAATTCGAAACGCGCCACACTGCGCTACAAGGTCATCGCCGCATCGCGCATGTATAACCTTGTGGAGGTAGAGCTCCTCACCGGACGCCACCACCAGATACGTTGCCAGCTTGCAGCTATCGGATGCCCCATCAAGGGCGACCTTAAATATGGCGCCAAGCGATCGAACCCCGACGGCAGCATATCGCTCCATGCACGCAGCGTGAAATTCATACACCCCGTATCGAAGCAACTGATAGAAATAACAGCCCCCGTTCCCGAAGAGCCCCTGTGGCAAAGCTTCGAGAAGGCATAATATAAAAAGCTCCTCAACCAACCGTTGAGGAGCTTTTCTTTTCGGGCACAACAGTGAAGCGCCCTATTTCTTCTTCGCATGATAATAGAGGACAGAGGCATTGCCGCGACGGAACAATTCGCGAGCCATCAGCATAACCTCCTCACTCGTCACACGACGATACATATCCGTTTCGCGCCATGCACGCGACACATCGCCATACCACTCGGCCTGTGCCAGGTTGGCCGCAAAATTTTCTCCGCTTATATTGGCAAATACCTGGTCGGACTCGAAGCGGTTGCGCACCTTCTCCATTTCGGCACGGGGCACAAGCTCGCGCTGCAACGCCTCGAGCTCGTTCCACAAAGCCTCCTCGGCACGTTCATACGAAACGCCGTCGGCCAAACGCGAATATATCCAAAACAGGCCGGGGTGCTCGTTGTTGGTGATAAAGGCATCCACGCGCGTGAAGAGCTTTTTCCTTTTCACAAGACGCTCATTCAAGCGTCCCGAGTAGCCATTTGCAAAAATATCCGAAATAACATCACAGGCATAATAACCCTTGCCGTTGAAGCTATCCATGTGGAAGGCCATATACAAAGCGTTGCCGGGAACATTGCGCTGCACCGTCATTCGTCGCATGCGCTGTTGTCGGGGCTCGGCGGGTATCTCGCGCTTCACGCACTCCCTTGCCGCGATTGAGCCGAACCACTTGAGCGTCCACTCCTTCACCTGCTCGAACGAGATATTTCCCACAACGGCAAGCACCGCATTACCGGGGGTGTAGTGCCTATGATAAAAATCCTGAACCACCTCGAGGGGGACATCGGAAATATGCTTCAGCTTGCGCCCGATGGTTGACCAACGATAGGGATGCTTTTTGAAGGCCATCTTGCGCACCAAGGTGGTGACATCGCCATAGGGCTTGTTCAGATAGCTCTGCTTGAATTCCTCCATCACCACCTGTCGCTGCACATCGACCTTCTCGTCGTCGAGCACCAGGTTGCACATTCGGTCGGCCTCCATACAGAAAGCAAGCTCGGCATTACGGCGCGGCAGCGATATAAAATAGTTCGTGAAATCGTTGTTGGTAAATGCGTTACTATCGGCGCCAGCCTCTTCCAAGGGCTCGTCGAACGACGGGAAACGCTCAGTGCCCTCGAACATCAGGTGTTCGAGCAAATGGGCCAAACCCGTGTGCTCATACTCCTCGTTCTTGGCGCCAACACCATAGAGGATGTTCACATGAACCATTTCGGTGCTCTCGTCGAGTACATGCACCAGACGCAGACCATTATCGAGTAGAAAACGCGATGCTTCCATTTTATTCATCAAGAAGAACTACACGCTTGATAACCACATCGTTCACAGGGCGATTATATACATCGTAGGGCTCGCGTGAAATCTTCTCGACCACGTCCATACCCTCGAGCACCTGTCCAAATACTGTGAAATATCCGTCGAGGTGGAAAGCACCACCCTCCTCTATATAGCCCTTGCGCTGCTCGGCAGTATATTTGAATTCCTTGCCCGCCATCGCCGAGTCGGTCTTAGCTGTGAAGAAACGTATCATCTCGTTCAGTTCCTGTTTTTTCTTCGAGCTCTTCTTGCTCTCTTCGTACAGCTTGTTTATCTTGTCGCGATAAGGTACCTGAAGAGCCTCGTAGGTCTTGCGGCGCAAGGTTTTGTTATATTTATCCTCGTGGTCGTTCAGCACCTTGTCGTTCACCTTGCGACCGGTGATGATAGAGAAATGACTGCCCGACGACTCCACTGCGGGGTTCAAGCTCGCAGCCGACAAGGCGCCATACTTGTGCCAACGCTTAGTGACATCAATCTCGGCAGGTATTTTGTAGCTCACATCCGTTTCGCCCAGCTTCACCTTGGGAGCAGCGCCACGCGATTTCGGATCGCCCGCCTGAATCATGAATTCCTTGATGGCACGGAAGAACAACTGACCGTCGTAATATTTGTTCATCACGAGGTTCACAAAATTCGCTCTGTGCAAGGGGGTTTCCTTGTATAGTACAATTTTTATATTACCACGATTGGTCTCAATCATCACATACTGGTCTTTGTCGGGGCTGTTCACATTGAGCTGCTGCAAGCCGAACTCACCCTTTTCGCCACCCTGTTCGGACGAACCGCCACAAGCCACAACGGCCAAAAGGGCAGCCATCATCACTGCTTTTGAAAAAATCTTCTTCATAACAATTATTTTAGATAGTACAAGGAGATGGCAATGGAACGCATCCGAGCACCCCCTCATTTTATTTATTCTATAATATTCTGTTTGCGAAGATAGTGATAAAATACGAACTGCTCAAAGTTATTATATATCAGATTTCGTTTACGTGGCATAAAATAGTCCTCGCACCACGCTATCGCGATTGGCATCTGCATCACAATCAGTGCCTATCCTCGGGTTTGGTGGGGTCGCTGACTATGTGCAACGGGACAACTTCTATGTAATCCAATTCCAAAGTACATTTATTGTCGCTGATATTTCTGAACCTTATCCAATGGTCGCCATTGCCAATGTATTGCGTAGATACTATGCGCCTGAAGTGCGAGGCATCATCCCTGGCGCTCGCGTTGTATGCAGTGCGAAAGACATCGGGAGCTTTCATATATCCCTTCAATCGCATTTGCTTGTCGTTCTCCGCTCCATTGTCGTATGTGTCGCTGTCGGCTATCCACCCCTTTTCGTACGAGCTCGACAAAACCCCTATATCTTCGGGCAACGAGGCCACCTTCCCATCTACATACACCTGCACCAGATTGCGTCCTTTTGTCGTGCTTGCACTCACATAATAGCCGAAACGTATTTCGTATGTGCGAGCAGGCAAGGGCGGCAACCGGAACGACACATCAAAAATATCATCCAACCTTATAATATCGCCAAAATAGGAATTTACATCAACGTCGTAAAGCAAACGGCCGCTTCGTACATGAAGGCTGTTGCTATATTCATTGGGTATATTATACTCCGAGGGGAGGAGCGTCTGTGACGGATAGTTGAAGCGCACGGCATTGCATTGTAGTTCGGGTATAAGTGACGCCGCGTCTATCCTTATGCGTTCATTAAGGATGTTACCCACCATTTCGTCCTCGTTGTGAACGAGTATTTTATCTATGGGATGTATTATTCCGTTATGCGCCATTTGGTTGAACAACGAGTATTCTTCATTACTTGCCGTAAATTCGCTTAGCGGAACGACGCGCACACTTAGATGGCTGTGCATTTCTTTATTGAAAGGCGATTCGCGTCTGTTGTAATTTATATACACATTTGCTCCATCTACGGTATCAATAGGTTTTTCAACCTTAATGATATTGCCGTCCATAGTTTCGAAATAGTCATACCTTGCACTGCCGGGCAACATTGCATGTTCGCTGTTATAGTGATATTTGTCTATATTGTGTGGGATAAGCTCGTTATATATAAGTTCGCGTTCTATGAAGTGATAGGCCACGAATTTGTAGAGCGCGTTCTTTGGGCTGCGC
>JAFYOS010000033.1 GCA_017560125.1 Bacteroidaceae bacterium
ACCACTCCGTTTACAGTAACGGTACAACCCGAAGGCACTGTAAATGTAGGTTTAAGCTTAAAATCGTAGAGGTAGGGAATAGTTACAGTGATGTCGTTGCTCGATTCACCATAGGTAATTGTTGTTGTATGCTCAGACACGCTGCTGAAACTGGGCTTTTTATTACTCCATGTAAGTTTGTTATTCAGCAGCTTGCCACTGTTCTTGCTAACCTCGAATTTGAAGGAATTGATTTTGGGAAGAGAGGTTTCTGTGTAACCAAATTTATCTTTTCTATCGATATACTCCTTCAATTTCAAGGGGATGTTATATACAGTCTCTTTCACAAAATCGACAAGACATTTTGCTGTGAAAGTAGCCTTGTGGTCGGTTGTGTAGATGGTAACCGCAATGTTGTCACCGGCCTTAACATCGGGCATCAAGGTCATGAAGCCCAAATAGCTCTTGTCCTTAGAGAGGACAGGCGCCGATGTCCAAGGCATACGGATTTTGTTTGTTGCATTGGTCACATTACCCCACTCGCCATTCTCGGCGCTGAAGGTGAACGAACCGTTTATATTACGGGGGTTGCCATTGGCGTCAGTAATAGTAAGCTCAATGCTTTCGAGAGACTCCCCCTCGAGTGTACTACCGGTTGCATCGACATCGAAGCGAAGCATAGAAAACATGTGACGGAAATTGAACTGGCTCGAACCATCGGCAATGGGTGCACCATACTTATAGTCGGCAACCAGGCGACCGCTCTCGTGGTCGAAGGGCTGCTCTGCGGGAATATTTCCAAGGAGTTCGTTGTAGTTTCTACCCTCGTTCGCAGGGTTGTAGGGGTAGTATGCACGCCATGTCTTGTCGCCATCGGCTACATTTCCGCTGAAATCGGCCTGAGCCGCCTTGTGGAAAATGGTATTCTTAAAAATCTCGTTACGTGTAGTACCCTTACCGAACACACCGATTGAGTCCTCACGCTGCCACAAAAAGCCCATATAGCCATGGCCTAAATTATTGATATCGACACAAGTCTTCGAGCCGACGGGGTCAAGCTGCTCGACCACGGTGGCGCTTATTGTCTCCTTGTGGAATGTCATTTCGGGAGCGAGTTCATCCTCGCTACATGCTGTAAAGCCACCGAAGACGGCAGTGGCCACAAGTAAAAATCTAAAAATCTTTTTCATAGTATTTGTTTCAATAGTATTTTATCTTATGTATAATCGCGAACTACTGCTGAGGAGTGTATGTGTATTCAAATTCCACAACAACGGGGAAGTGGTCGGCAAGACCTTTATTCTTTGTGTAGCTTACAGTCTGGCCGGCAGTTACATTACCATTTGCATCCTCTACAGATACACCCGAGTACGAAACCGATTCGGTGCTTTTTATAAAATTATCTACATCGTTCTTGCAGCTTGTTGCCTTCAACTGCACAGCGGCACCGGGCACATTTATGTACCAGCACTTATCTACCACCTCGCCACGCTGGTCGTCGGAGCAACAAATATCGTTATCTTTGTCACCGGCAAAGGCTGCACGTGTCATAAGCGATTTTGTATTCCACGAGGGATATACACCACCACGATGGAATTCAACCCAGGGGTCCGAAATGGTGTAACCAGCATAGTCGCCACTGTTGTTATTTATATAATCGATAAGATATTCACCTAATTTGTGGCGTGTGTAACGACAGTTGGTGTCGCCAATGATAATTGCAGGACGACTGTTTGCCTTAGCCTTGTTCAAAACATAGTCGCGCATCTGTTTCAACTGCGACATCTGAGCAGCCCAATGGCCATTGCTCTCGGTGTTACCACTTCCGCTATATGTATTCATGTGAGTAATATAGACATCGACCACAACACCCTCGGCAACAGTAATTTCGTAGTGACGGAAGCCCTTCTTAATGCAAGTATTTGCACCCGAGGTCAAGCTACCCTCGGCGTCGTTAAATTCAACTATCGTTTCGTTGGCAGCAGAAACAGTGTTCTTCCAGAAGAAACCTAGACCATCGGTATCGGCTGTTTTAAGTGACGCCGAAGAGGTTACTGTTCCACGATATTTACCACAGCTATAGTTGGTCATGGCTGCAACAAGCTCGTCGTGATACTCGAAGTCCTCGCTCACTGCAAGAAAATCCCAACCAAGGGAGTTTACCGTCTGTCCTATTGTAGTTGTACCGCTTGAACCGGGACCATCGGGATTTACACTGCCAACAACATAGTTAATATCGGGCAAACCATCCACATTGAGGGCTGCACATGTAAATGCACCGATAATAGGCTCGGGCAGGGGCTCGGGAGTAGGATCGGGGTCGGGAGTATCGCCACCACCGCCGTTGTTGGGGCCATCCTGCACAAGCGTGCCGTTGCTATCGTAAACCTTTATGCTCTTGAAATTATTTAGTGCCACGGGGAAATTATAAATCTGCTCGCGGCTGAAATTTACAAGGCTTGCAGCTGTGAATGTAGCTGTGTAGTTTGCCGATGTTACCTCGAAACTGAAAACATCGCCCTTCTTCGCATTAGGGAATATGCTCATATACGACTCAACAACCTCGTCGAGCACTATGGTTTCGTTGCAAGCGAGTGTGATGGCTGTAGCACCATCGCCAGTCATAGCCCATGTGCCTGTGCGTGCGTTGAATTCGAAATTACCGGCAATAGCAATGGGGGTACCGTCGCGCAGAACGCTCACCTTTACACCCTTTAGTTCATCACCCGCCATGGGTGTGTTGGCTGCATCGACAACAACACGAGCCAATGAGAACATATGTGCAAATACAAACTCGTGTCCTTCGGCGGTAGCCTCCTTCACGCGGCCATATTTATAGTCACCCTGCAAGGTTGTACCTGCCATGTTCTGTGTAGCAGGCAGCACACCCTTGAGCGCCGAAATATCAGCACCTTCGTTGTCGCTGCTATAGGGATAGTACGCAAACATAGGCGCGTCGAAAGCCGCTGTACCCGAAGCTGCAAACGAAGCTGTAGGAGCCTCGCCCGGGCCCACCTTGGCATAGCACTTCTGTGTACCATTCTCGCTATCGAACACACCTATCTGATCGCCCTCGCTCCACACAATACCAACGGCATTGCTACCATCAACTGCACTGCCTACCGCTGTACGTGCAGCCTCGGCGGGCAACATGCTTGCCACAATGCATTTGCTCTTTGCAGAGCTACCTAGGTCATCCTGTTTACATGATGTATTCAACATCGCTGCCATCATGCCGATGGCGAGAAAAATATATTTACGCATATTTATATTTGTATATTCCTTAATAATAAATTCGTTATCTGTAATAGGGCTTATTTTTCTGTACATCCCGACCGAGCGCGATGCAACATTTCACAAATATGCCATTAACGTGCAAATATAGAGCAGTTTTTTATATTTTCAAAAATTTAAGTAAAAAAGTACCACATTTTCTACAAAAATCGCTCAATATTACGTTTTATTGTACAAAACTGACGTTGTTGGGATGCAATAACTCCGAAATAGGGTTTGTCCTTATATATAAGGGGTATGAGGGATATAGGGAGAACCTAAGAATATTACTCGTGCTATTAAATCATTTATAGGTTCACCGGTGCACATTAAAGCTTTTAGGCAAACGGCGTCAATGATTTTTGGAACTGTGCAAGGGCACTCATTATATTCACTTTATATTTTACCCTTAACCTTTTGTTGCAGTTTTATAGGTAATCGTTTCAGTCATTACTTTTCATGACTGAAAAGTAACCAAAAGGTCTCGGCGTCGGCAAAACAAGTCGTCGCGACCTTTGCTCAGGAATTTCCTGCGGAAATATCCTTCGGTCGGGCGCTCCTTGTCGCCTTGGTCTTTATTTGCTTTTTTGGGCGGCTCGATAACTCGTTCAGTTAGCTACGCTAAAGCGCATCTAACTAGCACTCACACATATCTACCGCTATTCCAAAAGCCCAAATGCCCTGCGGCTGGTGTTTTGATGTCGCCGAAGGGTTTAGAAGATTACCTTTGCAATGAAAATCATTTGTAGGGTTCGCTGGTGCTTTGCATAAAGCACTCACGCTCGGCAATTTACAAGCAAGCTTGCATTGCGCTCGCTTAATCGTGCTTTTCTGTCGGCACAGAAAGGACGTATAATCTTTAAGTATATTCAATAATAAGAAAGGCTTATAATACGACAAGAGGAGGGACTTTTCTACACCCCATTCCCTCATTACACCTCAAACGCCTCGATAAAACGCAAAATCCCACACGCCCTTGCAGAATGAAACGACAGCTGGTCGAACAACTGATGAGTATTAAGCTGCTCAATAGCAGCATTAGCATCCAAAACACCATTCTCGTAAAGAGCGATAGTGGCATACAATTTATCATTCGCAACAGGACC
>JAFYOS010000004.1 GCA_017560125.1 Bacteroidaceae bacterium
AGCAGCAACAGCAGCAACAACAGCAAGAGCAGCAGCAAGAAATGTCCAAAGAGAATGCCGATCAAATTTTGCAGGCTGCAATGCAGGATGAAAAGGATGTTCAGGAGAAGGTGAAAAAAATGATGCAGCTCCGTGGACGCAAACTTGAAAAAGATTGGTAATTTTGTAAATGCAATATATAGTTGCTTTTAACGATATACAGATGAAAAGAATATTTTTTTCCGTAATATTATTCCTATTTGCAATAGGGGTGGCCTTTGCCGACGAGATAACATTCGTAGCCTCTGCGCCCAATGCAGTGGTGGTGGGCCAGCAGTTCAAATTGAGTTATAAAATAAACCGAGGTAACGCAAAGGAGCCTCGTATTCCCGCTATAGATGGTTTTACCATTCTTATGGGGCCTACACGCTCGTCCGAAATGAGCTACATGAATAATAACGGACAGGTAACACAAACAAAATCGCTAACTTATACCTATATACTTAAAGCGGATAAGGAGGGTTCTTTCGTGTTGCCGGCCGCAACGGTGGCTGTCGATGGCGAGAATATAACATCGAACAAGGTAGATATAAAGGTGCTTCCTCAGGACAAGCAGCCCGCCGCACAGTCGGGCTCGGCTTCAAGAAATCAGGCATCATCGACCAATGTGGGTAGCGACGAGCTGTTCATGACCGCCACACTGAATAAAACCACTGTATTTGAGCAACAGGCAGTCCTGCTGACATATAAAGTGTATTCGGCTGTAAATCTAACTTCGTTGAATGGTAAGATGCCCGATTTGAAGGACTTCCATACACAGGAAATAGACCTTCCGCAGCAAAAGGAGTGGCAGCTCGAGCATTATAACGGCCGCAACTATCGCGCATTGACATGGAAACAATATCTGCTTTTTCCGCAAAAGAGTGGCGAGATAGAGATACCCTCGGTCGCTTTCGAAGGTATTGTGGCTATGCAGGTGCGTAGCAATATGGATCCCTTCGACCTTTTCTTTAATGGTGGAAGCCAGTATGTCGAGGTGAAGAAGGCGCTCAATACCCCCAAACTGAAACTGAAGGTCGAGAATCTTCCTGCCGGAAAGCCCGCAGGCTTCTCTGGCGGTGTAGGCGAATTTGGTATAAAATCGTCGATAAGCGCTACCGAAGTAAATGCTAACGAGGCTGTTACCTTGCGTGTGATGATTTCGGGCGTTGGTAATATGAAGCTGCTGAAAACCCCCGAAATAGAGTTCCCCGCCGATTTCGAAGTGTATGATCCGAAGGTGGATAACAATTTCAGCGTCAAGAGCAACGGTCTCTCGGGAAATAAAATTATCGAGTATCTTGTAATCCCCCGTCACTCGGGCACATTTACAATACCCCCCATTAAGTTCTCGTATTTCGATGTTAAGCTCAAGGAGTACAGAACCGTCGAGGCCGATAGCTACACATTGAACGTGGCCAAGGGCAAAAACGAAGGCTCGCAGGTATCTACATCGTATGTGAGCAAGGAGGATCTCAAGCTACTGGGCAAGGATGTACGCTTCATAAAAACAGGTAAGGCGTCGTTCAGCCGCAAGGGTGAATATTTCTTCGCTTCGTCGCTCTATTGGTTGTGCTACATAGTACCCTTCATGTTCTTTGTGGTATATATAATCGTCTATCGCAAGAAGATGGCCGAGAATGCAAATATAACAAAACTGCGTACCAAAAAGGCCAACAAGGTTGCTGTGAAACGATTGAAGATAGCCAAACGACTGTTGGCCGAGAACAAGAGCAGCGAGTTCTACGACGAAATACTGAAAACCTTGTGGGGATATGTGAGCGACAAGCTGAGCATTTCGCTTTCGCAGCTTTCAAAGGACAATATTTCTGCTTGCTTGGCAAACAGGGGAGTGGATGAGCCTTTGATCAAGGAATTCGAAGCGGTGCTTAGCGAGAGCGAATTTGCACGTTATGCACCCGGCAACCCCGGCGAGACTATGGACAAGATATATTCAATGGCCATAGATGTAATTAGTAAATTGGAAAATACCATAAAAAGATAGTTCATATTATGAATAAGATAATATATATATTTCTGCTGTGTGCAGCGCCTATGTTCCTACATGCCGGTGAGGCATCAGCGTTGGGCGAAGCCAAGATTGCTGCCGACAGTGCATATGTAAATGGAAACTATTCCGAGGCTATAGAAATATATGAGCAGATTATTGCCGACGAGAACGAATCGGCCGACCTCTATTACAATTTGGGTAACGCCTATTACAAGGCGGATAATATAGCCAAGGCCATACTGAATTTCGAAAGGGCATTGCTTCTGTCGCCCTCGGACGACGACATCAAGTTCAATCTGGAGCTTGCGCGTAGCAAAACCGTCGATAAGGTAGCTCCCACACATAAATTTTTCCTTGTGTCGTGGATTGAAAGCATTGTAAATCTGCTTGGTATGCACACTTGGGCTGTAGCAGCGGTGGTAGCTTTTATTATCTTCCTTGCAACAGCGCTGCTTTTTCTTTTTGGCAAGAATATTGTCATGCGTAAGGCCTGCTTTGCTGTTGCATTGGTGTCGCTCTTTGCCACCTTCTTTGCCCACATGTCGGCATTGCATCTATATCACTATCTGACCGTGCGAAACGATGCAATCATTGTGCAGCCATCGGTAACGGCCAAGAGCACTCCCAGCAATTCGGGTACAGACCTTTTTGTGATACACGAAGGACGCAAGGTGAAGATTTCCGATGATTCAATGCGCGAGTGGAAGGAAATTGAACTCGAGGATGGAAATGTCGGTTGGGTTCCTACCGCGTCGCTCGAGAATATTTAATGAATTTTTAATGCAAGGGGAATATGTTTGATTTAGGACAGATAATAGATTTCGACAAACAGTTGCTGCTCTGCTTGAATGGTAGCGACTCGTTGTTCTGGGATGGTATAATGAGTGTATATACCACCACGTTGGTATGGATTCCTTTTGCATTGGCCCTTGTATATCTGTTGATAAAGAACAACAGCCTGATGAACTTCTTTCTTCTGTTGCTGTTGATTGCTATTCTGATTGCATTGACCGATGGAATAACCTCGACAATATGTAAACCGCTGTTTGCCCGTTTAAGGCCCACGCACGACCCCGAAATAATGTACATGGTGGATGTGGTGAACGGTTATAGGGCCTATAAATATGGATTTATGTCGAGCCATGCTGCCAATTCGTTTGGCGTGGCTGTCTTCGTGTTGCTGCTTGTGAAGAATAGATTGCTGAGCATTTCAGTCATTCTGTGGGCTGCAATAAACTGCTATTCACGCATATATCTAGGTGTTCACTATCCGGGCGATATATTGTGCGGTGCTTTGGTTGGCATATTGTGCGGCGTGTTGATGTATCGCCTCTATTCATACATTAGCAATCACACTCGTACAAACAACAGGGGATGGATTTCGGACAATTATACCAAAAGCGGATATTCGGTTTCGGATATTCATTTCATGCTCATGGTATTGTATGGAACGTTTGCACTCATTCCGGCTATCGCATTCATCATATTGCAACACAAACTAATATAAAATAAGCGACAATGAAGCAGTTATTATATAGAATCGTTTGGGGGGCATGCTATCTGTTGGCATTACTCCCATTCTGTGTCATATATCTTATTTCGGATATTATCTATTTCGTGATTTTCTATTTGGTGCGCTACAGAAGGCGTGTCGTTCGCAAAAATCTGCGAAATTCTTTTCCCGACAAGAGCGAAAAGGATATTTTGGATATAGAGAAGAAATTTTACAAGACCTTGTGCGACTATTTCCTTGAGTGCATGAAGATGCGCACAATAAGCGAGAAGGAGATGTGTCGTCGCATGCGTTTCAATGGTACTCAGGATGTGGTTGATGCCTCTAATGCCGGCAAATCGGTGGTTGTGTACATAGCCCATAGTATGAACTGGGAGTATATTACTTCGTTGCCGTTGCATATGAATAACATCGACGCCCAGATTGCTCAGATATACCATCCTTTGGAGAATAAATATTTCGATAATGCCTTCATTAAGCTGCGCGAGCGTTTCGGTTCGATGTCGATACCTATGGCTCATACGTTGCGTCGCGTCGTTGATTTCGGCAGGGAGAACCGTCGTTTCATCATTGGTTTTGTAGCCGATCAGGTTCCTACATGGGAGGCTATAAACCATTGGGTTACATTCATGCATCAGGATACTCCTGTATTTACCGGTACCGAAAAAATTGCACGTCGCGTGGGTGCTTCGGTCTATTATCTTTCGATGACACGTCCCAAACGAGGCTATTTCGAGGCTTCGTTTGTGAAAATATGTGACGACGCATCGTTGACTGAGGAGTTCTCGGTGACTAACGAGTATTTCAAGCTGATTGAGAAAGACCTTGCACGCGAACCGTGGTTGTGGCTGTGGACGCACAAGCGATGGAAACGTACACGCGAGGGCTTTAAGAAACGCCAGCAGAAACGTGCCGAGGATCAGCGCCGACTAATGGAGCGCGCTTCGCAAAAGAGTGGCGATAAGTAGTAGCTGTTGATATTGTATTGCGAGGTTTTCGATTTTTTTGAAATTTTTGCTCTATCTTTGCATAGCAATGTCCGCCGAGGGCTGTTGCTGAATATAGTTTCGATAATAGCATATAAATGAAAAAAAGAAGTCTTTTATTTCTTATAAATCCTAAGTCGGGGGTACATGGCAAGCGCTCTGTACCCAAGCTTATCGAAACCTATATCGATAAGACTAAGTTCGACTATGCTATTGCCGAAACACAATACAAGGCTCATGCTTGCGAGCTTACCAATAGCGCCGTAGAGCAGGGCGTAGATGCCGTGGTGGCTGTCGGTGGCGATGGAACGGTCAACGAGGTGGCCCGTTCACTTGTGGGTACAAACACGGCGTTGGGCATATTGCCTTGTGGCTCGGGTAACGGATTTGCCCGTCATTTGGGAATTCCCGTCGATTTGAAACGCGCAATAGATTTCATAAATCTCTCCGAAACAATTTCAGTGGATTATGGCAAGATAAATGGTACTCCCTTCTTCTGCACATGCGGAATGGGCTTCGATGCTATTGTCAGCCGTAGCTTCTCCGAGAGCAAACGTCGCGGATTTATAGGATATATCAACAAGGTGTTGCACGATCTTGTAATGTACAAGCCCGAGGTTTACGAGATTGAAGCAGAGGAGGGTGCTCTGAAAAACAAAGCTTTTCTTATTGCCTGTGGAAATGCAGCGCAGTATGGAAACAACGTCTATATAGCACCTCAGGCGTCCATGAAGGACGGCTTGCTGAACGTAACAATCCTCGAGCCATTCTCGGTTGTCGATATTCCTATACTCATCGGTCAGGTGCTGAGCAACACTATTGACCAGAATAGCCATATTAAGACATTGAATACCAAATGGCTCAAGGTGCGCCGTAAATCTCCGGGTGTGGTGCATTTCGACGGCGAGCCCGTGGAGATGGATTCGGAATTGTTCGTGGAGATTGTACCTAACGGCATGAAAGTGCTTGCTGTGCCCGATTGGGATGGAATGTATCAGCCGGTTCCGGTCTATAAACAGTTCTTGGGTCTTTTCAATGGTTCGTTCCCCGGAATGGATATATCCGATAAATTCATATCGTTGCCGTGGCAGAATATCGATAAGAAGAACCGTAAATAATTCATACATATACAGGCCTAGGGTAGCGGTGTATCTGTTCGCTGCCGGTCGTGGGAAAGGGGAGTGATAGCTCCTTTTATAGTTTCAGATAGAAATCCTTTAATAATGCTGTGGCTTCGGCACTGAAGATACCGGGCGCCTCCTCGAGGGTGAAATGAGTAGTGACGCACTCCGTTTCGGTCTTGCTGAACTCCACCAGGACGCGTTTGGGCGTGGCTCCTGCACGGGTGTGGACATATGTGGTGCGCGATAGATAAAGGCCGCTCTCTTTAGCCTCGGTGCACCATTTGTCGTATATGTCTGTGGGGATAACCACCGAAAGACGTCCATCGTCGGTGAGCAGATTGCGTGCATGGGATAGCAGTTGGTCGCTAGCGAGCGAATCGTCGTGACGGGCTTTGCTGCGCACGCTGTCGGGGCATTTCAGGCTGTTTACGAAATAGGGCGGGTTGCTCACTATCGTATCGAATTTCTCATTTGGGAAATAGCTCAAAAAATCGCTGTTTATAATTTCTATGCGATTGCTCCATGGCGATGCTTCGGCATTTTCGCGCGCCTGCTGCGATGCTCCCTCTTCAATCTCGACGCCGGTGATGGTGGCGCTTGGGCATCGTTGAGCCGCCATGATGGCAATAAGGCCGCTTCCGCATCCGATATCAAGAATCATGTGGCTCGCTTCGAGGTTGGCCCATGCACCCAGTAGGCAGCCGTCGGTGCCTACCTTCATTGCGCAATTTTCTTGATTTATAACAAATTGCTTGAAACGGAAGAAGTTGTTTGCCATATTGTGTCTGCTTTTCTCTTTCTAACGCGAAGTTAGTAAATATTATTTCAGAAATGACATTTTTTCCGTAACTTTGTGGAACTATTTTTAGGAGCCATATTTCGAGGTTCCGCGGTCGGTTATAATCTGTTGCAATATTTCTCGGGCAATACCAATGCTCGGGAATTTATTTGAATAGAAATAAATGTAAAGATAACAAAATAAATATCTATGAACAAAACTATTTACTCTCTGATTACTCTGTTTTTATCAGCAGGTTATCTGCTCGTGAGTTCATGCACGGGTGGCGGTCGCAGTGAGCAATTTTCGGGAAAGGAGATATACATTCCCAACGAATTTGCCGATATGGATTTCAACGACACGCTCAGCCGATATTGTTTCCAGCGTATGGATACTACCCCTAATATTGTATTTTTCTGGGAGAAGGGCTTCGGTAACGACATTTCGAAAGCGCCTATGATTGATAGTACGGATATGACATTCGATTTCGAGGGGCTGAAGGCGGCTGCCGAGCGTTTCTATGTATATTATCGCGACACGCTCAAGTTTATCTATCCCGGTTCTCTTGCCGATAAGTATAGAATGATGGTGATGATAAACTACTCGAAAGAGAGCACCGCTTATGGCGGTTCGTATGATAACACCATCGGTGCTATATGGGTTACTCCCTTGCGCTTGCACGAGAAGCGTTTCAACTGCATAGCGCATGAGCTTGGTCATGCTTTCCAGGCACAGATTGCTGCCGATGGATTGACCAGCGCAAGCGGTTCGCTGTGGGAGGTCACTTCGCAGTGGATGCTTTTCCATGTGAACCCCTACTGGATGGAAGAGGAGAATTACCATTGGGTTAACTACATGAACAAGACACACATATATCCGTTCTGCGAGGATATCATGTATTGCAATGCCTATCTTGCCGAGTGGTGGTCCGAGAAGCATGGCTTGGAGATAATGAGCCGCATATGGCGCAACAACAGCGACGAACACGATCCCATGCTCCTTTACCAGTTGCAGACCGGCATAGACCAAAAGGCCTTCAATGCCGAGTGCTTCGATGCGGCGTTGCACTTCATCACCTACGACCTCGACAGAATACGTCCCTATACAAAGCCCTATCGCAATGCTCACAGAAGCAAGCTTGTGGCAATAGAGGGCAAGGCCGGCGAGTATGCCGTTTCCGATAAATGCATCCCGCAGTGCTATGGCTACAATGGTATTGCTCTCGAAGTGGCCGAGCCCGGTAGCGAGGTTACCGTGTCGCTCAACGGCGTAATGCCCGAGAACATGAAGGGTGAATGGAACTATGCTCTCCTTCCCGTGAAGAGCGATTCTATCGCCGACTACAGCGAGGCTTTGCGTGCTACTACGGTTGATGGCGTCGGCAAGGAGATACGCTATAGCGTGCCCGCCGATGGTATATCGCATTTGTGGTTGGTGGTAAATGCCGTTCCCGACACCCACGATGCAGCCAAGGCCGATACACAGTGGAAGTACAATATCACCATCAACGGTACTACACCAAAAAAGGCGGAAGAGAAGAAATAGCAACGAGGCTTCTTTCTCATGCTGAGAGGGCTTTTGTATAGCTTTTCCCGAAGAAAATACGACAAATACACACGTTTGCTGCATCTTCTTCGGGGTTTATTGGTACTGTGTCGCGTAAAATGAGTAACTTCGCGCCCGATATTAATGTATATAAATAAATTGAAAGAGATATGTTTGGAATTGAAGACCCGGGTATTTGGTTGCCCTACCTGTTGGCAGTTGTCTGCCTGCTGTTTTCGGCATGGTGGGGATTGTCGCGTTGGAACAAGGATGACAAATCCGACGCATTCGTAAAAACGGAAAAGGAATTCGAGAATGATAATGAGTAATTAGTGGAGGAGGATTAAGAAAATGGATACATTCGCATTAGGATTGATTGTAATTTTATACTTGTTGTCAATCTCATTTTTGGGATATTTGGGATATAGAAAGACTACCAGCGCCAAGGACTATTTGGTTGGTGGCCGAAAAATGAACCCCATTGTAATGGCTCTCTCTTACGGTGCCACATTTATTTCGGCATCGGCTATCGTGGGCTTTGGAGGCGCAGCGGCTGCCTATGGAATGGGATTGCAGTGGCTCTGCCTGCTGAATATGTTCATGGGTGTCATTGTGGCGTTCATCATATTCGGTCGTCCTACCCGCCGTTTGGGCGTGCAGTACAATGCCGTGACATTTCCGCAGTTATTGGGACGACGATTCCATTCAAAGAGCATTCAGGTGCTCTCGGGATTAGTCATATTCCTCTGCATGCCTCTCTATGCAGCAGTGGTGCTGAAGGGTGGAGCGGTGTTTATCGAGCAGATGTTCAACATCGATTTCAACGTTGCTCTGCTTGTGTTTACACTTGTGATTGCCGCTTACGTGATTGCCGGCGGTATGAAGGGCGTTATGTACACCGATGCAATGCAGGCGACTATCATGTTCCTGTGTATGCTTTTCTTGCTGTTCAGCCTCTATTCTACGCTGAACATGGGATTCACCGAGGCCAACATTGCGCTTGGACAGATGGGCGACCTTGTCCCCGAAAGGTTCAGGGAGCTTGGCCACGAGGGCTGGACATCGATGCCCCGCACCGGTTCGTCGCAGTGGTACTCGCTGGTAACATCGCTCATTCTGGGAGTGGGTATCGGTTGCTTGGCACAGCCACAGCTTGCCGTACGCTTTATGACCGTTGAGAGCACACGTCAGCTGAACCGCGGTGTCTTCATCGGATGTCTTTTCCTTATTGTAACCGTTGGTGCCATATATCATGCAGGTGCTCTTTCCAATATTTTCTTCTATCAGACAGAGGGAGTGGTTGCTACCGAGGTGGTTCAGGATATCGACAAAATCATTCCCTATTTCATCGACAAGTCGATGCCTTCGTGGTTCTCGGCACTCTTCATGCTGTGCATACTTTCGGCAAGTATGTCCACAATGAGTGCGCTGTTCCACACTATGGGTGCATCGATGGGTGCTGATGTATATGTACCGTTGAAAAACAAGAAGCGCAGCAATACCAAGGTAATCAGATTGTGTGTGTTCATTGCTATTATCATCAGCTACATTGTGTGCTACGCATTGCCCATGAATATCATTGCCCGCGGTACATCTATCTTCATGGGTGTATGTGCCTCTACCTTCCTGCCAACATATTTCTGTGCGCTCTATTGGAAGAAGGCTACCCGTCGTGCAGCCCTGTCGAGCATGTGGACCGGATTGCTCGTTTCGCTCTTTGTGCTGGCATTCATGCACAAGGCCGAGGCGGCTCCTTTGGGCATCTGTAATGCCCTTTTCGGACGCGAGGTTCTCATCGATGTATATCCCTACTACGTGATTGACCCTATACTCTATGCTTTGCCAATTTCGATAATAGTGATTATAGTGGTTTCTCTCTGCTCACGAAAAAAGTAATTGAAATATCCATATAACAACAATGAGCAAGTTCATCAAGAACTTGCTCATTGTTGTTTTTTATCGTTGCTTTTATTTGTACCACGATGCGTACATAACGTAGTCGTCGGCAATGCGCTTTATTATTTCGTCGCGCTGTTTTTCATCGACAGCCTTTATCTTTTTTGCGGGGACTCCTGCGTATATGTGTCCGCCTTCGACGCGCATGCCTGATGTAACGAGTGCTCCGGCTGCCACTATGGCGCCGCTCTCAACCACTGCGTTGTCCAGCACTATTGCTCCCATTCCTATCAGGCAGTTGTCCTCAATGGTGGCTCCGTGTACCACAGCATTGTGACCTATCGACACATTGTCGCCTATGATGGTCTGCGAACGCTGGTAAAGGGTGTGTATCACCGCACCATCCTGTATGTTCACCTTGTTGCCTATTCTGATGCTGTTTACATCGCCGCGAAGCACTGTGCCGTACCATATTGAGCAGTCGTCGCCCATTACCACATCGCCTATCACCACTGCCGTTTCGGCCAAAAAACAGTTGTCACCCATTTGTGGTGCTGTTCCGTTGAGTTCCTTTATTATTGCCATATTCTTATTCTTCTGTTATATGTGGAATCTGTTTTGCAAATGTAGTAAAAATGTGCCATTGACCTACATGGTGCATCCTCTTTTTTGCCGGTGCGGCTGCTCTTAGTTCCCTTCAATGCCTTTGAGCGTCTGTCGCAACATGGCGTCGAACGATTCGTCGTCGGTGTCACGCTCTTTATTAAGCTTCACAAGGAAATCGGTCATCGTCTTTATTGCTTGGTTTATTGTCGAGGGATCTTCGCAGTCGTTTGTAAGTTTTTCGAGCCTTTTAATCAGTCTGTGAAAAAGATTCAACATCTCGTTGCGGACATCATCTATGGTTATCTCTTCGTTTCTTGTTTTCTTGGCCATCACTTATTGCTGTTTCGGTTCAACTTGTTTGCTATCTATACAAAGATAGTGTCCACGCTTCCCGTGCCGGTTGCTGTAATAACATTATTCGTCCGATTTTCTCTAAATGTTATTTCCGCTACCTTGTTGGGGCTGTTTGGGGTTTCTTTTGCACCAAAAAAAGTTATGGAACCAATTAGTGCATTGTTGACCGGCATAGCCGGTGGATTGAAACTGTATTCCGGTGTGAAGGGGATGTTTGGCGATAATAGCGCGAAGCGTTTGCTCGACAAATCGCGCGCATCCGAAGAGGCCTGGTACAAACGGAACTACTACAACGATTATTTGAACAATAGTATGTCGCGTGCTGCAATAAAAAGGGTAGAGGATACCCTGAGCCGCAACAGCCGACAGAACAGGGCCTATGCTGCCATCAATGGCGTCACCCCCGAATATACGTTGGCGGCTAACGGGCAGGGGCTCACTTCTATGGAGAATGTATTGAACAATCTTGCTGCCCGCGAAAGTGAACGCCGCATGTCGGTGGATGCCCAACACCAGCAGAATGTGAATAATTTGAACAGCCAGCAGCTTACATGGCAGAACAACATTGCCCGACAGGCCGACTCGGATTTGATGGGTGGCCTCTCGTTGATTGCTTCTGCTGTGGATGGTGTAAACTGGGGCAAGGAGGGTAGCGCCGTTCCCAATAACAATCTGCAACAGAAAAAATAACCACGGAATATTATGATGAAAAAGAGGTACTACAACAGATGGGGAAATATGGGCGACCTGATATCGTTGGCGCTCATTCTGAATTCCTCTATAGAGAAACGTGGGAAGTTCGTCCCTGCCGACAGGAAGGGCAAGGAGCCCGATGGAGCGAAAAACGACCTTATGCAGCCAATGAAAAAGAGCCCGAGTAGCGATGCCGCCACCACCAAGGCCATTCTGTTCCGCGGTATATCAGCCGCAGACAAAGACGGTGTCAGTTCCTTCTCGCTGTCGGTGGTTGTACCGGATGCAGATTATCCCCAAAAAAGAAAATAAATGTAAATTATAAACAAAGTAATATGTTGAACAACAATTTAGAGAACAGAGGAATTCTAGGATATTCGAATTCCAAGGAAAAAAAGAGAATGGATACCATTCTCGACAGTGCAAAAATAGGAAACGCCACACCAGTGGAGTTTTTCGAGCCTTCGCAGGAGCTGTCACAGGTGGGCGCTACAGTAGATAGAATCGCTCGCTTGGATAATGTGCTTGCCGATACTAATCAGCGAAGCGACTACTATCGTCGTGCGGCACGCGAGGAGATAGTGCCGACCGATACTCCCGAACGACGTCGTCGCAATTTTGTGCTCTCGAGCAATGTGGTTGCCGACGCCATGGACGATTACTATAAGGGCAATGTGAAGCCCGAACTGGAGAAGCAGCGCATGAGCGCCGAGGCCGAGGCGTCGGATATCTATCGCAGCAATGCCGCTGTGCCCGGAAGCGAGCCATTTGCAGCCATGGGTGCTGCTCGCAAGGCAACCGACCCCGCCGTGGTCATGGGGCGCACCATGGATAGAGTGGATGGTGCCGAGCTCGACAGAATAGCCGGAGCCTATGCGCGTTACGGTGGCCTCGACTCCGATGCCTATCGCGAATCGGTGCTTAAACCCTCGCTGCAGCAACGCATGCACGACGACTATGTGAAATCCTATGTGCCCAAAAGCAGTGCCGAGTATATGGCGCGCAATGCGTGGGACGGTTCGCTGTCGGGCAAGCTCACCAACATGGCGCTCGATGGTTTTTCGCAAACCAATTCGCACACCCTCATGAGCGAAGAGGGCAAGCAGCAGTACAATGCCAACCGTGCCGAGAATTTCGCATCGGGCGTGGGCTCGTTGCTTATCGACTCGGGCATTTTCTCGGGCTTAGGTGCTATCTCGTCGGGCATCACGGGTAAGGCCACATCGGCAATAGCCAATAATTTGGCCTCGCGTGTCTATAGCAAGGGCTTGTCGAAGGGCATCAGCGGTGCGACGGCCAAAAATATTGTTGACCGTGTGTTCATGAACAACATAGGTGCGCGCATAGCCCAGAGCGGTTCTGCACAGGGTCTCACTCTTGGTACATACGATGCAACGAACAGCGTGGTCGATGACCTGCTCTATGGCGAGGGTGTTGATGCCGGCAAGGCAGCGGGTGCCTTTGGTAAGGGCTTCGGCACGGGAATGATGCTCGGCGCCGTTGGTACTCCTTTGCGAAGTGCTTCGCGTGGGCTTACCGGTGGCAAGAAGATTGCTGCATCGGCCGGTGTCCTTAGTGCCGAATCGGCGGTCTTTACGCTGGGCACCGAGGTTGATAAAATGGCCAACGATATCGAGGTTGAGCCCATCGACCTGTTGAGCGATTTTGGTGAGAGTGCCGCTACCTTGCTTGCAATGCGCATGGCCCATTGGATGCCTCGCGGTGTGCGCGAGAAGCTCGGAGCCGATGGCCGCCTGAAGAAAGGGCTCACATTCACCGCTTCGGAGCGTGGCGAAATGAGAAACGCCGGCGTCGATGCCGATGGCTTCATCTCGACCGCCGAGCATGCTTTGCGCTCGGGCTACGAAGGGCTCAGGGGTAACCTGCGCAACGATTTCATTCGCAGTTACGAGCAGTTGATGTCCAACGACATGCTTTCGGCATCTACCCGTGCCAAACTGCTCTATATAGTGGAGAACAAGCTCACAAGTACGCCTCCTGTTGCGGTCGATTGCAGTGTGGCCGAGAGGAGCGATGGCTTCGTGGTCGATGTAAAGGACAATGTAGGTCGCAGGGTGGAGCGTCGTACTTTCGATAGCCGCACCGATGCCGAGGCTTTTGTGGAGCGCAACAGCGGATTCCTGCGCAGTAACCGCATTGCAAGCATAGAGGACGCTTTTCGTCGCAGCATAGATTCCCGTAATTTCTTCAGACAGGCCGGAGCATATGCACGCGAAACGGGTGCCGATGTAAACGAAATTTCTGCGGCAATGTACAAGAGAGCGCAGGGCAAGGGGCTCAACGCCCGCGAGGCTGCAATGATTGACGAAATCATGTCGCGTGCGAGCTACACAGACGCTGAGCACGGAAATGTGATGCACGATATTCGTCGCAACGTGGAGCTGCGCAATGGCCTTGAAAAGGGTGCTCTCATCATGGCAGTAGATAAGAAGACCTCGGAATGTAGCGATGCCGAACTACGAGCGCTCGATGAATACGAGGCGCTCATCAAGGAGCAGAACGAGATTATGCGTTCCGGTGTTTCATCGGATATGCATGCCAATGCACAGCAGTTGATGGCCAAGCATGGCTTCGAAGGCTATGGCAACGATCAGATAAAAGAGTATGAGCGACAATATAACAGCTCGCTGCGTGCGCGTCCGCAGCATGGCGATGCGGATATGATACCGAGCTATAAGATTTTCCACCCCAAGGAGTATGCCCAAGCCAAACAGTACGGTTTTCCCTATCCCGAGGATGGTGCGCCCATGCTCAAGCGAGGCGATGCACGTAACCCCTCTCCCACCAATCTGTTCAGCCACGACCAATTGGCACGCATGGCTGTCAAGGTGCGCGACATAGCCGATAAACTGCATACCGATGTGGAGCTCATATACGACCCGCACCAGTTCACCCCCAACGAGGAGCTGCTTGGGTACAAAATGGCTGCCAAGGGATGGCACGATGCTGGCAACGACAAGGTAACCATCAATCTGGCAGCAAACGAGAGCGTCGAGGATGCAGGATTTACAGCACTGCACGAGATTGTAGGTCACAAGAGCTTCGACAATCTGTTTGGTCGCGAGTATGCGAATTTCCTCTACGAAATGCTATCGCGTGCTACTCCCGAGGTGGTGAAAAAGGTGAACATGTACAAAAAACGCGGATACGATAATGAACTGCAGGCATTGGACGAGTATCTTGCCGACCTTGCCCAGTCGTTGGATAACACCCCTACCGAGCGACGTATGTTGCAGCGTACCATCGATTTCTTGGGCGACGCTCTGAACAGACTACGCATTCCCTATGTGCGCGACCTCAGCGAGGGTAAGATAAGAATGTTGTTGCAGCAGCATCGTCGCGCCTTGGAGAACCGAGTGAGCGCCGATAAGAGAAGACGCGACATTTTCGGCTCGTTCAGGACATCGCACAAGGACGAGAATGCATACGAAAGCGAATTCTATGGCCAAAGCAACGGCGAGGCACCCGTGCGTGGCAGAATATCGCCGCTTGCACAGAACCGTTTTCGTTTTTTGGGTACCAAGGGCGTAGGTAACCTCGAGAAGGCCGGCATACTGAAAAGCGGTCTTTCCAACCTAAGGATGGCAAAAATGCTTACCGAAGAGGGCGCGAAAAATCAGGTTGGTAACTATAAAGACGATGTCGCGTCGGACTGGAATTTTGCCGGTGATGGTGTGTGGTATAAACGAGGCGAGGCTGCCAAAGAGCCCGTAGAGGATATAAAAATCAGTCCTGACAAGGTGAAGACACTCACGGGTTGGGAGGTTGGCGCCGATGGTCAGTGGCGTTACGAGATTGACGACTCGGATATCAACGTGCAGTACTATCCGTTGGTGCAGTTGCGCCGCGAACGCCCCCGATTGTATAATTTTTACATGGATGTAACCAAAGGCTTCATCGATGGCAGGGAACTCGAAAGCAGCAAGCACAAAAGAAAACTGGACGAGCTGAGCAAATTTTTCCAACGCCATAGCGATAAGGATGTAAAGCTCTCCGACGCTGTGCCCGATAAATATTTCTACGAGGCCTATCCGGAATACAAGGATGTGAAGGTTAAATACATTGCCGAAACAAACACGATGTGTGCATACGACCCGGCACAGAAGGTTTTTTATATAAACCAGGAGGCGATTGGAACAACTGAACTGAACAAGAGCGTTGCTGCCGAGATGCAGAGGATGATTCAGCGCTCCGAAGGCTTTTCGACCTTCATTCCTGCCGATGAATATGTGCCCGCCGATGTCCTGCAAAGATTGAGAAAACCTATTGACACCTACATCGAATATAGAAATAAGTATTCCGCCGATCCCAATGTGTGGCCGAAGCTTGAAAACGACCTCAGACAGTATTTTTTAAGCAATTACGGATTCGATGTGAGAGAAATCCCTGTGGGCGATGAAAGACAAATGGAGCGTTTCCTGTTGTCGTTGCTGAAAGAGAAACCCACTATGATGTCGGGTGATGTCGAAGAGGAGAATGTGAAGAAGCGCTTCTATCTGCCCGAATTTTTCAGACGAAGAATCCCGGCCGAGAATACCGAATCGTTGCCGCGTTCTTTCCAGATTACTCCCATGAATGTGTCGGATATGCGCAATCATATTCGAGGCCCCTTGGATATTATACGCTCGTTCGGAATGTGGCCCCGTAGGCAAAATCCTATAGAAAAGAGCTACTACGATGGAGATCTTTTGAACTGATTTGGTAATTGAATGGATATTAAGAATATATATTTATACTGATAGTTATGAATAAATTCTTGAATCATCGTGTGAAAGCAACCGACTGCGTCGCGCCGAAAATCTCCGATAAGGAGTACAAGAAGGATTTGTCCTTTCTGGAGATGTGTGCGTCGTGCTGGTATGCTCTTGAAGAGGCTCGCCGCAAAATGCGGCGAAGCCTTATGTATAGCTATGGCGATCAATGGGGCGATTATGTAAGGGATCCCGATACAGGGCAATGGATTACCGAGGGCAACCTTATAAAGAAGAATGGAAAGGTTCCTTTGAAAAACAACATGATTGCTCCTATCCTCAGCAACATCGATGGACAGCTCAGGCAGCAGTTGACGCGCCCCGTGTGCGTTGCACGCGACAGCGACGAGGCTGCTGTGGGCGAAATGATGAGTGTGGCCATTGAATATGTTCACGATATAAACGAAATAGAGGAGGTCGATTCCGATTCGATGCGTATGCTGTTGAATGGCGGCATGACAGCGCAGCGAATAGAGTATGGACTGAACCCTGCAAAGGACAGATGCGATGTGTGGGTCTATGGTGTGAATCCTTCGCGGTTGTTTTTCAATACCAACCTCGAGGATGTGCGTCAGTGGGATGTCACCTGTATAGGTGAGCTGTTCGACATGCCTTTGGACGATGTCGTTGCCCATTTTGCACGCACGGCCAAGGAGAAGGAGTATATTCGGAATATATATACTCACATCCCGTCGCATTATCACAGTGAAAACCGTGGTATGCAGGGCGACGAGAGCAGGGGATTGTCGTTCTACTCGTCGTCGCGCAACGATTTGTGTCGCGTCATTCTTGGTTGGCATCTTGAATCGCGCGATGCCTATCTGTGGAACGATCCTATGAATGGTACGTGGGGTTATGTGCCCTATGCGCCCAAAGAGAAACGTCGCTTCGACATGGAGAACGAGCGACGACGCCTGGAGGCTGCCGCCAACGGGCTCGACGAACGCGACCTGTTGCTTGTGGAATATTCCTATGCTACTGAACGCTACTGGTACTATCGCTACATGACACCCTATGGCGATGTGTTGCAGGAGGGACGCAGCCCCTATTGGCATGGCGAACACAACTATGTGCTACATCTCTATCCGTTGGTGCAGGGACGGTTGGGCAATTTTGTTGAGCAGTTCATAGATCAGCAACGTGCCATAAACCGCACGGCCACCCTCATCGATTTCATTCGCGGTACATCGTCCAAGGGTGTGCTGGTGGTCGATGACGAGGCTTTCGAAAGCATGAGCCGCGAGGAGGTTATCGATGAATATGTGCGTTACAATGGCGTGCTGTTCGTGAAACTGAAGCCGGGGCAAAGCATCGATGGTGTGGTGCGCCAATATAACAGCGGCGCATCGGTAGCGGGCGATTTCGAATTGCTCAGTCTGCAATTGCGCCTGATAAACGAAATTTCGGGCGTCAACAGCGCCATGCAGGGACAGGCACCCAAGGTGGGTACTCCGGCGAGCCTCTATGCTCAGCAAGTGCAGAGCTCTTCGCTCAATCTGAAGGGGTTGTTCGAAGCCTATCGCACCTTCCGTCGTCGTCGCGACACCAAACTGATGAAGACCATACAGCAGTACTACAACGAGGAGCGTCACATTGAGCTGGCTGGCAAGGATTATCACGAGGATGCTAAATATTACAATCCCGAAAAGGTGCAGAACGCCGAGATTGACCTGACGGTAGCCGAAGGTTACAATACGCCTGCCTACCAATTGGTTGCCAACGATTTCCTGATGGAACTGTTCCGTGCAAAGGCTGTCGATGTGAAGACCGTGCTCGAGAACTGCACCTATCCCTATGCGCGTAAAATACTAGAGGCGGTCAAACGCAACGAGCAGCAGTTGAAGCAGGGTGAAGCGATGGAGGGCGTGCCTACAGAAATGTTGGAAAATCTGAAAAGCGAAATGGCGCTTGGCGGCGATGATGCCGAGCAACCGCAAGCGGTAGCCGAGTAATGCGTAGCGCGGTTATTTAGCCTTGGACGCTTCCAAGGGCTTCGCAGCCTGTTTAATCCCCCGGGGCAATAATGGAATATTGGCCCGGGGGATTTTTGTGGCATAAAAAATGAGTGGTTGATTTGTTTTGTGAGCTATTTTAGTTGTATCTTCGCATATATTATAATTGAAGAATATGAAAATAGGAGATAAAGTACGTTTCATTCACGAAACGGGTGGTGGCGTTGTTACTGCTTTTCGTGGAAAGGATATGGTGATGGTTGAGGGTGCAGATGGATTCGAAATACCAATGCCCATCAGCGAGTGTGTGTCGATAGATACCAACGAGTACAATTTCGAGAAGAAAACGGTTGCTCCCAAGCCCGCCGAGGCGCCTAAACAGCAACGCAACGACAGCCGAGGAGCAAAATCGGTGAGAATAGACGACGAACCCGTAGTAACATATCGTCCCAAGGAGCGTCCCGAGGGCGAGCGACTCAATGTGCATTTAGCCTATCTGCCTATGGACGAGAAGGCCTTGTCGAATACCCGTTTCGAAGCCTATCTGATAAACGACAGTAACTATTCGCTCTATTATGCCTATTCGGCTGCCGAGGGCAAATGCTGGCGAGTGCGTGGCTGTGGCTTGTTGGAGCCCAATTCCAAATGCTTCATCGAGGAATTTGGTCGCGACGACCTGAACAGCATGGAGCATGTGTGCGTGCAGTTGTTGCCGTTCAAAGAGGATAAAAGCTTTGGTATGAAGGCGGCTATGAATGTAGAGCGCCGCATAGATGTAGTGAAATTCTATAAATTGCACCTGTTCAAGGAGAACCCCTTCTTCGACGAAAATGCGTTGATGTATGAAATCGTTGTCGATGACAAGCCTGTGAAGGAGATTTTTGCCGATGCTCAGGAGATGCAGCGCATGATAATGGAAAAGAAGAGCGGTGACACGGCTCCTCGTCAGTCGGCTGCGCCCAAATTGCAGAAGGGCAGCGATATCGTCGAGGTGGATTTGCATGCCGACTCGTTGCTCGAAACGACTGCGGGAATGAACAGCTTCGATATATTGAATTATCAGCTTGATGTGGTGCGTCGCACGCTTGACCTGTATCTGAAGGACAAGGGACGTAAAATTGTCTTCATTCACGGTAAGGGCGAGGGTGTTCTGCGTAACGCTATTTCGCAGGAGCTTCGCCGAAAATACCCCCGTTGCATATCACAGGATGCCTCTTTCCAGAAATATGGCTTTGGTGCCACAATGGTTATCATAAAATAGTGTAGGTGCTATGAAACGAAATAGGGCTGCAACATATTGTTGCAGCCCTATTTGGATTTTTTTGTTGCATGGCTATTTTATCTCTTCTATGAAGCCTTCGATGACACTGCCAATCTCCTCGGAAATTTTCTTCAGCTCTTTTTTTGTGGATTTGATGGCGCCTTTGGTGAATGCACCATAGTAGCGTCCCTTGAGCTTGTATAATTCTTTCTTTTCTTTGTCGGCGAGCTCGCGTTGTTCCATTTTTTTCTCCAACGCCGAGAATTTTTCGGTTATTTTTTCGAAATCGTCTTCGGTGTATTTGTCGAAATTCTTTTCAATATCCCGGCATATGTTATTCATCTCTCTGAGGGTGCTCGAGGTCGAGTCGCACGATGAAAATGCAAATGCAAACAGTGTTGCAATCAATAGCAGTGTAAGTTTTTTCATGGTATTTTCGATTTTTGTTCCAACAATTTTACAAATATAGTATTTTTGAATTTATTTTCGCGTAAATTTGCACCCCAAATCTATATGAACAATTTTTTTTGATAAATAAATGCAATTACCTTCGTTTGTTGAGATAATGGAATTCGCCGGAACTTTTGCTTTTGCCATCAGTGGAATACGATTGGCATCGGCTAAGCGTTTCGACTGGTTTGGTGCTTACGTTGTGGGTGTGGTTACTGCCATCGGCGGTGGTACCATCCGCGATTTGTTGTTGGATGTTACTCCGTTCTGGATGACCAACTCCATGTATCTGCTTTGCTCGGGATTGGCTCTTTTTTGGGTAATCCTTTTTGGAAAATATCTTATCCACCTGAACAATACGTTCTTCATTTTCGATACCATAGGTTTGGCGCTTTTCGTTGTGGTAGGTGTCGAGAAGACACTTGCGCTCGACTATCCTATATGGGTGGCGGTTGTCATGGCCACGTTGACCGGTTCGGCTGGTGGTGTCATGCGTGATATATTCATAAACGAGGAACCGCTGTTTTTCCGCAAGGAGATTTATGCCATGGCGTGCGTCATTGGTGCGCTCACATATTGCTTGTGTGACAGGTTGGGAGCAGATACCCTGGTGTCGCAGATAATGTGCAGTTTGTCGGTATTTGTTGTCCGCACATTGGCGGTCAAGTATAATGTGTGTCTTCCTGTGCTGACGGGTCACGATGAACCTGAGGATGATAAAAAATAGGCATGCAATTACACAAAAATAGCCACAAGACATCTTGTGGCTATTTTTTTATGTCTGTTTCTACATCCTGCGGCGGAATTCGCTGCACACGATGGCTGTTGCCGTTGATACGTTGAGCGACTCCGATGTGCTACGTCCGATGGGGTAGTTGGGTATCAGTATTTTTTCTCTGATCAGTTTTTCGCATTCGGCGCCTATGCCGTTGCCTTCGTTGCCCATGACGATGATGCCGTTGGGCGATAATTTGTGTTCGTATATGTTCTTTCCGCTAAGGAAGGCGCCATACACGGGTACGTTTTTCGCTTGCGAAGCGATGAATTCGGGCAGATTGACATAGTGGATATTTACTCGCGCTAGTGCGCCCATTGTCGCCTGAATGGTCTTGGGGTTGTAGATGTCAACCGTGCCTATGGAGCAGAATATGTGCTCAATGCCGAACCAGTCGGCTATTCTTACTATTGTTCCTAAATTGCCGGGGTCTTGCACATCGTCGAGTGCGAGGCATAGCTCCTTCTGTGCTATTGTGGGGGCGTATTGCGACTCGCGCTGTTTGAATATTCCTATTATTCCTTGTGGCGCACGCAGGAAGCTTGCCTTTTTCAGCTCTTCGTCGCTCGCCTCAATAATCTCCTGTATGTTTTTTTTGTCGATAGATGCTATCGTTCGTTCGGTTGCAATGAGCTTGGTGCATTCCATTCCCGAGGCTAACAGGTCTTTTACTAATTTCTCGCCTTCGGCAACGAAAAGCCCCGTCTCTTTGCGGAACTTTTTTATCTCTAATGAGTGTATGAATTTTACAAGGTTTTTACTTATCATGTGATAGGGCTTATGTCCGATATATTATGCAAAACTACTAATAATTTTGTATATTATTGCTTTGTGGTGCTCTATTTCTTTAATATTCTCGGTATTTGGGAATGTGTCTGATGCTATCTGCAAAATATTTAAGCTTGGTATTATCTTGCTCGTTTGTGTTATCTTTGAGTGAAACCTCTAAAATATCTTGCACTCGCTGCAAAATAATCAAGCAAGCTTGATATTATCTTGCTCGTTTGTGCTATCTTTGCATTTTAATGTTATAATAGGCGATTTGTGTACTTATGGTACACGAATGCCGTTTTTTATTGAAACTGTGTCCAGACTAAGGGGATTATACATATTGATGTGCATTTTGCTTGCTTCGTGTTCGGTATCGAAATTTATACCGGAAGGGGAGCGTATGCTCAACGATGTGGATATTATCTCGTACAATAAGGACAACTGGGCGTTGCAGGCACGTTCTTACATCAGGCAGAACCCCAATTCGAAGTGGTTCGGCATAGCAAAGGTGCCTTTGCACATCTATTCGTTGTCGGGACGCGACAGTACCAAATGGATAAATCGTGCTTTGCAGAAAATAGGAGAGGCACCGGTTATTTACGATAGCAGGCAGGCCGAGATTACGCGTGCGAACATAGAAACCATGTTGCGCAACGAGGGCTATTTGCATGCGACGGTCGATTTCGAACCCAAGGCCGTTAAGAAAAACAGGGTAGATGCGGTATATTATCTGCACGAAAGGAACAGGTATAAGATAGTGGGCGTTACCCGCGAATTCGAGGATACGCTCATCGCACAGCATGTTCTTGCCGATACCGTCAATTCGTTGATTAAGCCGGGTACTCCCTTCCGCTTGAATGCTTTGAACAGCGAACGCGAGCGCATCACACGAATGCTCAAGGATATTGGTTACTACCGTTTCCAAAAGGAATTTATTACATTCGTGGCCGACACGGCGCACCATTCAACCGATATAAACATCAAGATGAAGGTGGCTGCCTTTCGTGTGAATGTGCAGGATGCTCCGTCGCCTCACAAGCAGTACCATTTTGGCGATGTCAGCATCGTTTCCGATGCCGGCTTGCGCTTGGATGACAACGAACTGGAATTGTGCGACACAGCCTTTGTGGGCGAGTATAATCTGCTCTACCGCGACGACCTGTTCTTGCGTCCGACGGTGCTCTCCAACCAGACCTACATATCGCCCGGTGAGCTCTATTCGCAGAGCAAGGTCGATAGAACCTATAACTCCTTCTCGCAGTTGAGCGCGCTCAGATATACCACTCTGCGAATGAGAGAGAATACCTTAAACGACTCGTTGCTCGATTGTTACATTATGTTCGAGAGACGTAAACGTCGTTCGGTTTCCTTCGAAGTGGAGGGTACCAATACGGCCGGCGACTTGGGCGCGGCATGTTCGTTCACCTTCTCGGATAGGAACCTTTTCAAGGGCTCCGAGGTGTTGTCGTTGCGCGTTTTTGGTGCCTACGAGGCTATTTCGGGCTTGAGTGGATATATCAAGGATAGCTACTTTGAATATGGTTCCGAGCTGAGCCTTAGGATTCCCGGTGGAATTATTTCGTCGATGGTACCCGCCGACAAGCGCTTGCTTAAATCGGCAACGCAGTTCGCGCTGAAATTCAATTCGCAGGAGCGCCCCGAATTTGAGCGCCAGTTGTTGTCGGCGTCGTGGAGTTATCTGTGGAGCAAGAAGGAGTCGTCGCAGCACAAACTCGATCTTCTCGATGTGAGCTACATTTATGTTCCCTGGATTTCCGATACATTCAAAAAGGAGTATTTGGATAGCATTTCGAATAGAAATTCTATTCTTAAATACAACTACGAGAATCTGCTTATCACCAAATTGGGCTATTCATTCTCGTACAATTCGCTTGCCGGAAAAAGCGGGTTCCAGCGTTCGGCATTCTCCATACGCACAAACATCGAAAGCTCGGGTAACGTGCTTACCGGCATGAATACCCTGTTGGGTATGAACAAAAATTCCAATAACCAATATACCTTCATGGATATTGCCTATGCGCAATATGTGAAGGGCGATGTGGATGTCACGGCAAGGGTGAATTTCGATAGCAAAAACTCGCTGGTGTTGCATACGGCCATCGGCATTGCGTATCCCTATGGCAATTCGACCATCCTGCCTTTCGAAAAACGCTATTTTTCGGGTGGTGCAAACAGCATGCGCGGATGGACGGTGCGTGGCCTTGGCCCTGGTTCTTTCAAGAATAGAAATAGTAATATTGATTTCATCAACCAATCGGGTGATATGAAGCTGGATATGAACATCGAACTTCGTTCGCACCTGTTTTGGCAGATTCATTCGGCGTTGTTTGTCGATGCCGGTAATATATGGACTATCCGCAGCTACAAGGAGCAGCCCGGCGGACAGTTCAACGTTAAAACATTTTATAAGGATATTGCTTTGTCCTATGGTATGGGATTGCGATTTGAGCTCGATTTCTTCGTGTTCCGCCTCGACTGTGGTATGAAGGCAATAGATCCGGCTTACTCGGGAAGGGATAAATATCCCTTGCTGAACCCCAATTTTAGTCGCGATTTCGCATTGCATTTTGCTGTGGGATATCCCTTCTGATGTTGGATATATATATAGGAGATAAGTAAATAATATAATATGGAGATTCGTTTTATGAGTATCGGTAGTGGCAGTTGTGGAAACTGTTACTACTTGGGGACGGATAAGTACGGCATACTGATAGATGCCGGAATACCCGTTAAGACAATACGGCTTGCTCTTAAAAAGGAGAATATCCCTTTTGAAAGCATTTGCGCCGTTTTTGTTACGCACGACCATGCCGACCATATTAAGTCGTTGGGCGTTGTTGCCTCCAAGGCAATGATTCCCATCTATGCGACTAAAGGGGTGCACGAGGGCATTACGCGTAACTACTGTATAACCACACCTATCGACGCGCAGTATGTGAGGTATCTTGAAAAGGAAGTGCCTGTGCTGTTCCGCGACATGAAGATAACAGCATTCGAGGTGCCTCACGATGGCAGCGACAATGTGGGCTATTGCATCGAGATAGGCGACAAGACATTCTGCTTCCTTACGGATTTGGGATGCATCACCGATACTGCTGCCAAGTATATCAACCGTGCAAATTTCCTTGTGCTCGAGGCCAACTACGAGGAGGAGATGCTTGCCATGGGTAAATATCCGCAGTTCCTGAAGGAGCGCGTGTCGAGCAGCACCGGCCATTTGAGCAACCAGACAACGGCGCGTTTCCTTGCCGAAAATTTCAACGAGCATTTGAAATATATCTGGCTGTGTCACCTGAGCGAGGAGAACAACCATCCCGAGCTTGCATACAAGGCAGTGGAGATGCAGATGCGCAGCTATGGCATAATACCGGGTAAGGATGTTTATCTGAATGTGCTCAAGCGTGCGACGCCGTCACCGTTGTATCATTTGAGCTACAACGCGGTCGAGAGTGAATTTTAAGGTGCATTTACAGGCAATAATATGGCTGTGTTGATAAATAAACATTAAACAACTTCGTCATAACAAATAAAAAAGCTAAATTTGCGCCCGAAAACGGAGTGCCGTTTCCGCGTAGCATGTTTCATGCTGCGCGTTTCATATAAGTAAGTAACAATAAATATTATATCAATGAACTTTGTACAGGAATTGAAATGGCGTGGAATGATTCAGGATATGACGCCGGGTACTGAAGAGCAGTTGCAGAAAGAGATGACAACTGCATATTTGGGTATTGACCCTACAGCCGATTCTTTGCATATCGGTCACCTCGTAGGCGTTATGATGCTTCGCCATTTTCAGCGTTCCGGTCACAGACCCATTGCGCTCATTGGTGGTGCAACTGGTATGATTGGTGACCCCTCGGGTAAATCAAAGGAGCGCGTACTTATTGACGAGGAGAGATTGCGTCACAATCAGGAGGCTATTAAGAATCAGCTTGCTCGTTTCCTCGATTTCGAGAGCGATGCACCCAATGCGGCTATTCTTGTGAACAACTACGATTGGATGAAAACATTCTCGTTCCTCGATTTCATTCGTAACATCGGTAAGCTCATTACCGTAAACTACATGATGTCGAAGGATTCTGTTAAACGTCGTATCACAGGCGAGGCTGGTGCCGACGGTATGTCTTTCACCGAGTTTTCTTACCAGTTGTTGCAGGGCTACGACTATGTATATCTGAACGAGAACTACGACTGCAAGCTGCAGCTTGGTGGTGCCGATCAGTGGGGTAACATCACCACAGGTACCGAGATGATTCGTAAAATTTCGGGTAACGAGGTGTTTGCTCTTACATGTCCCTTGATTACAAAGGCCGATGGAAAGAAATTCGGTAAGACTGAGCAGGGTAACATATGGCTCGACAAGCGTTATACATCGCCCTATACATTCTACCAGTTCTGGTTGAACGTGAGCGACGAGGATGCCGACCGTTATATCAAGATATTTACATCTATTCCCCAGGACGAGATTGAGGCTCTTATTGCCGAACAGAAAGAGGCTCCCCATCTTCGTTCATTGCAGAAGCGCCTTGCGCAGGAGCTCACAATCCTTGTACATGGCGAGGAGGAGCTGAACAAGGCTATCGCAGCATCGGGCATCCTTTTCGGTAATGCTACATCTGATGCATTGCGTTCGCTCGACGAGGATACACTGCTTGCTGTGTTCGATGGCGTTCCCACCTTCGAGATTTCGCGAGAGCAGCTCAACGAGGGTGTCAAGGCAGTTGATTTGACCACAGAGGTTGCTGCCGTGTTTGCATCGAAAGGCGAGATGCGCAAATTGGTGCAGGGTGGTGGAGTATCTATGAACAAGGAGAAGCTTGCTGCCTTCGACCAGATGGTAACAGCTGCCGATTTGTTGAACGATAAATATATCCTCATACAGAAAGGTAAGAAGAATTATTTCCTCTTGATAGCGAAGTAACGGACAATAATCCGAAAAAAAATATTACGGCGTGCAATTTTTTTTAGTTGCATGCCGTTTTTTTTTTTTTTTTTATGTCGATAGCGCGTATGGCAGGTTTTTGTCTTGTTTCCTTCTATTGCTTTGATTATTAAAATGTAAAGTAATTTTGTAATCACTTGACGCATACAATGGATATTTCCAATGATGGGGTGCTGAAATTTTTTTAAAGAAAAAGTGTGATTTTTTTGTGATTTTGTTTGCACAGTAAAAAAAAAGTCGTACCTTTGCATCGGTTTTGAGAAACACACGCGCTGTTAGCTCAGTTGGTAGAGCAATTGACTCTTAATCAATGGGTCCAGGGTTCGAGTCCCTGACGGCGTACGAAACAGGAGAAAATTGAAATTTTCTCCTGTTTTTTTTATATTATATTTTGTGGCAGGTAAGGGTTCACCGGCAAAATTGGGGGCTATGCAGAAAATTTACGGGCACTAGTAGTTTATACACTCATTTTAGCTGTCCCTTTTGCAAAGCAAGGGGGACGAGGAGCGCAGCGGCGGGTGTGGTATGTAAACACCCGAAAAAAACACTCCAAATGCTTGCGTTCACAACGCCCCCAGCCGAAAGGTCACCTCCTCTTACTCAAGATGGGGAGTTGGGGGAGACAAATACACACGAGACGAGATTGGTATTTCGCAAGCGGCACTGAATAACCATTTCAGCAAACTGGGCAAAAATGATGAACCCATATATAAAAACATAGAGTGTACCATAAGAAAAGGTACACTCTATGTTAAACCCACCACTAGGGGCGCAAGAAGCAAGGGGATAAGATTGATTAAATTGATAATTTGCTTTATAAAAATTAGCAACCTTGCTAACAAATGCGAATAATGTTATAAAATAGACTTATGATACCCAAATACTTTACTAGGGAAAGACCCTTTAGGAATATGGAGGGTATTAGTTCAATAGTTAGGGTTAATTTGGGAAATTCATTGAAATAATGAAATACAAGCACATAATATTTGATATTGATGGAACGCTTCTTGATACAGAATATGCAGTCTTACATAGTTTACAAGACACAATAATACAATATTCACATAGGAAAATTTCACTAGATGAACTAAATTTTGCATTAGGAATACCAGGTGATGTTGCGCTTAAAAACATTGGGATTGCAGATGTAATTGGTGCAAATGAATTTTGGAATTATAAAATGCAGGAGTATCGGCAACATACTACTTTATTTCGTGGTATATGCGAAATGTTGGATGTCTTACACAATAAAGGAGTTGTTTTAGGCGTTGTAACATCAAAGACAAGAAAAGAATATGAAACAGATTTTGTTCCCTATGGTATTTGTGATTACTTTAACACTATAATTTGTGCAGATGATGTTGTTAATCCCAAACCTGCTCCAGACCCATTGTTTGCATATCTAAATATAAATAAAATTTTAGCAAAAGAAACAATTTACATAGGCGATACGATATACGATAGTTTATGTGCAAATCAAGCAGGAATTGATTTTGGTCTTGCCTTATGGGGTTGCCACAATCAGCAAGGAATAGAGTGTAAATATAAATTTGAAACCCCCAATGTAATAACTGCTAAATATGGAAAATGATTGTAAAAAATGGAAAATAATCGACAGTGATTATATTATAAAAAGACCTTGGCTGACTGCTCGAAAAGACAAGGTGGAATTATTTGATGGGCGTATTATTGAAGAATATTATGTTTTTGAATATCCCGATTGGGTAAATGTAATAGCTATTACCAAAGAGGGTGAATTTGTAATGGAGAAGCAATATCGTCATGGTTTAGGTGTACATAGTATTGAATTACCCTGTGGTGTTGCAGAAAAAGGTGAAAGCCCTATTGATGCCGCAAAACGAGAACTGCTTGAGGAGACAGGTTATGGTAATGGAGAGTGGAGTAAACTGATGACCATTGCACCCAACCCTGGTTCAATGAACAATTTAACACATTGTTTTCTTGCTGTAGGTGTTGAGAAAATCTCAAATCAATCATTAGATGATACAGAAGAATTAACAGTACATTTAATGAGTAAAAAACAGATAAAGCAGTTATTGGATAATGACCAAATATGCCAATCACTAATGGTTGCTCCGCTTTATAAATATTTCAATATTAACAACAACGACACAATAGGTGATATTTAATATTTTTTATTACACTAAATAAAATTTATCAATAAGATATTTATGATTATAGAATATGGCATACCTATAATAAGGTGGCGATGTTTATAAATATTCCTAATCTAGTCGTATTGCCTCTTAATGGTGCTTGTGATGGCTTGATATTATAGTATAGATAAAGACGATGGGCTACAGAATTTCTGTAGCCCATCGTCTTTATAGCTGTTTCTGTGTGATGTTATTTCTTCTTCAGCAGATTGATTGCTTTGTTCAGAAGCTGTTCCTTCACGTCCTTTTTCTCTTCGGTAGCAGTGCTGTCGGTAGCTTCTGTCTTGGTGGTGCTTCCACCCAAAAGCTTATCGACCAATTTTTCGCCTGCTTTCTCTATGGCGTTGGTTGCTGCCTTCTTGGCGAGGCTCTCCATGTCGATGCTTACCTTGGGCGATGTAAATGTACCGCCAATGTTCATATCAACTGTACCAAGCTGTGATACCTTGCCCAATGACTGGGGAATGGCTATCTTACCGGTGTAGTTGATTGACTGGTCGAGGCCTGTAGAGCCCGAGAGGTTCATTGTGTAGTCGCCCAGCTTCAGGTCGAAGGGTTTGGTGTTGATGCGACCGTCGGCGATGGTGAAATCTATCTTCAGGTCTTTTACCTTAGCCTCTTTGAGCTCGGGTTTCTTTACGATGTCTGCAACCATGTCGATGGCTTTTACGCCGCTAAGGCTGATGTCCTTTGTAGAGAGGCTGCCGCTTCCGTTAAGTGAGCTCATGATGGGGCTCATGGTGTTGTCGAGCAGTGTGTTCACCTTGATATTACCCGAGAAATCGCCCTTGAGGCCGTTGAAGATGGGTGCAAGCTTCTGTACCATGTCGAGGTCGCGGTAGGCTTGTGCAAATACGATGTTGTTCAGGCTGAAGCCGGCGTTGAGCTTGGGCTCGCTGTTTTTGGGAGTAGCGTATGAACCGTTTACAACCACTGTACCGCCCATGGTGCCAAGCGACAGGTTCTGCATATCTACTTTGCTGTCCTTTACAATAAGGAGACCGTTGAGGTCGTTGAACTGCATCTTGTTCATGAGTACCTGCTTCATCTTCACCTGCATGCGGAAATCGATGTTGTCGGGTATCTCAATCACGCCCATGGCTGCTGTGTCGCTTGCCGCCTCGGTGGTACTCTCGGCCGCTGTGCTGTCGCTGCTCATGAAATCGTTGAGGTTGAACTTGTTGCTTGCGATGTTGAGCGTACCTTTAAGGGTGGTGCCTTTAAGCGCGAAGCCCATGTAGTTCTCGAACTGGCTGTCGAATGTGAGGTCGTTCTCGCCGATGTTTACGGTGGTCTCGCTCAGTTTCAGGTAGCGGGGTGTAAAACTGAAGGTCGATTTCTTGATGAGAACGTCGGGGATGTCGCTCATCTGCAATTTCATATCGTTGAGGTTGATGCTACCCGATGCCTGCATTTTGTCGTACTGCTCCTTCTGTATGTACGACATGCGGCCGTTTACGCTCATGTCGGCATTTACCAAACCGTTGAGCTGCATGTCCTCGAGGGGATATACATCCTTTATCTTACCCAGGTCGAGCTTACCCTTGGCTGCAAGGTTGAATACAAGGTCGCTGATGGGGGTTTTTACATCGGCTGTCATGCTGAAGGGGTTGCCGGCCAATGTGAAATTGAAGGGATTTACGTTTACTGTGGTTGCATCCAGTGAGCCGCCGGGGTTCTTTACGCTTGCTGCGATGTTGATTTTGTCAACGCCTGCGGGCAACGAGGGGTAGCGGAACATGGCGTCCTTCACCTGCAGGTTTACATCGAACTCGGGCATGATGCTGTCGCCTATCATGCTTCCCTTGGCATAGGCTGCGAGTGTAGCCTCGCCAGCGGTCTTCAATCCATCGAAATCCTTTGCATAGATGGCGGGGACGAGTGAGAGAATCTCTTTGAAGCTAATCTCGTTAGAATTCAGCTTGAGATCCATGTCTATGCCACTCTCGGTCATGGCTACCCAGCCGTCTATGGTGGCGCGGATGGCGTTCAGTGAAAGGGTGTTCTCTTTAAGGGTGAACTTGTTTGTTGTGAAATCTGCGTCGATGTTCATGTCGGCACCGATTTTTGCGTTGCTCAGGAAGGGTATCTCGCCCATGCGGAATGTGAGAGCGGGTGTTTCGGCCTCCAGTTCGAGCGTGGTGCGCTCGCTGCCGAAATCGCCGCTACATGCTGCGTCGAGGTTAGCGATGCTTGCATACATGCCGGCCTGGCGGTCGTCGTAAATGAGTGTAAGGTCGTTGATTGAGAGCTTGCGCAACTGTATGCGGAATGGGGTGCTTGTGCTGTCGGCAACCTCTTCGGTGGCAGTTGTGTCCATTTTCATTACATCCCAGTTGGGGCGTCCGTCCTCCAATATGATGGCCTGAGCCTTGGTGTCGTCGATGATGATTTTGCTGATCTCGAAGCCGGTGTCGCTGAAGATAGACATGATGTTCACTGCGGCTGTGAGTTCGCCGGCGCGAAGCAGTGTGTCGTTCTCGAATTCGCCTACGCCCTTCAACCAGAAATTCTCGAGGCTGATAGAGGCCGAGGGGAACTGGCTTAGCAGGCTGATGTTGAGGCTCTCGAAATCGAACTGTGCATTGAGCATCTTGTTGCCTTCAGTCTTGATGATGGTCTCTATTTTCCCTTTGAAGGCGTAGGGAAGAACCATCAACAGCACCAGTATGATGACAAATACCGTGGCTGTTGTCTTTAACAATTTCTTCATAATTATTTATTTAACATATTTTTTTGAGTGAATTTACTTGTTGTTGCATGTGGGGCATGATACCCAATATAAATTCTGCGCGAAGATACAACAAAGAAATGAAACAATGTGCAGTGTGCTGCTTGTTTGTGTGGCTTATTGGGCGTTGTTACTTGTTGTGGGGTATATAAATAGGAGAAATCGCTCTGTTTTTTCGTAATTTTAGTGTATATTTGCAGAAATTATGGAATGCGACGGAGATTAAATATTCCCGCCGCTTTTTTACTGTCTTTTTTCGGGTGCTTGGGCGCCTATAAACGATTATATAACTGATTATTAAATACGATGAGCACTACAGCAAATGGAAAAATGAAGTTCAGCAAGGCTTTCTGGGTAGCCAACACTGTTGAACTATTCGAGAGAGCCGCTTATTATGGCGTTTTTATTGTTATTACACTATACTTGAGCCGCATATTGGGCTTCGACGATATACAGTCGGCTGCTATTGCCGGTGTCTTTTCGGCTTGTCTATATCTGCTTCCCACATTTGCGGGGGCATTGGCCGATAAAATCGGTTTCCGCAATTCGATGCTCCTTGCATTCACTCTGCTCACATGTGGATATTTGGGCCTTGCCATTTACCCTACATGGCTGCAGTCGGCGGGCTTGGTGGAGTATAGCGACGTTACAAAATTTACGGGTTTGCTCGATAGCAACCTGCGCTATGGCATTATCCCTATCATGGCGCTCATCGTTTGCGGTGGTGCTTTCATCAAGAGCGTTATTTCGGGTACTGTGGCCAAGGAAACCACTCCCGAAACACGTGCCAAGGGTTTCTCTATCTTCTATGCAATGGTGAACATTGGTGCTTTCTCGGGAAAAACCATTGTGAAGCCCCTGCGCGAGGCGCTTGGTAACGAGGGCCTTATCACGCTGAATTATTTTTCGGCGTCGATGACCTTCCTTGCGCTGTTGGCTATATGGTTCTTCTATAAAAGCGCTCAGCATTCGGGCGAGGGCAAGAGCTTCGGACAGATATGGAACGCGCTTGTAAAGGTGTGCTCAAACGGTCGTCTGATTACACTTATTGTAATTGTAACCGGTTTTTGGATGGTGCAGCACCAGTTGTATGCCACCATGCCCAAGTATGTACTTCGCTTGGCGGGTGAGGGCGCGTCGCCTTCGTGGTATGCCAATGTGAACCCCCTTGTGGTGGTGCTGGCGGTGAATTTTGTAACCATGCTCATGCGCCGCTATTCGGCCTTGACCTCGATGACTGCCGGTATGTTCATCATGCCTATATCGGCCCTCTGCATGGCATCGGGTAACATGCTCGACCCTTCGCAGACTATTCTTACAATGCACCCTGTTGCCTTCATGATGGTGGTGGGTATTGTGTTCCAGGGATTGGCCGAAACCTTCATCTCGCCCCGATTCCTTGAGTATTTCTCGTTGCAGGCTCCTAAGGGCGAGGAGGGATTGTATCTTGGATTCAGTCATCTGCACTCATTCCTTTCGTCTATTTTCGGATTTGGTATTTCGGGCTTCCTGTTGAGTAAGTATTGCCCCGAACCTACCTTGTTCGCTACACACGAGGAGTGGTTGGCTGCCAGCGCCAATGCTCATTATATCTGGTACTACTTCGGTGCCATTGCGCTTGTATCGGCCTTTGCGCTCATCATATATGGTCAGGTGGTCAAGCGCCTCGATGCCAAGAAGGCTTAATGCTTGCATGTGATAAATTGCGTTGATAATTGTATATAAATATTTTGATATGAACGAAAAAGTAAAAGGTTATATTTATGGCATTGTAGCTGCGGCGGCATATGGATTGAATCCTGTTTTCGCCGTGCCTTTATATGATGCCGGAATGGATCCTGATTCGGTGCTGTTCTTCCGCTATCTGTTCGCTATCCCCATGGTGGCATTCACCATGATATGGCGTGGACGTGGTTTCAGAGTGCATAGTCGCGAGGTGTTGCCGCTGATTATCATGGGGATACTGATGGCTACATCGTCGATAACCCTTTTCGAGAGCTACAAATTCATGGATGCGAGCATTGCTTCGACCCTGCTTTTTGTATATCCCATCATAGTTACATTCCTGATGGCTATATATTATAAGGAGAAGATTACTATTCACACATTGCTCTGCCTGCTGATGGCTGTCGGCGGTGTCTTCCTTATGTATGAGCCCGAGAGTGGTGCTGGCCTCAATCTCATTGGTGGAACGCTGGTGCTCGTTTCGGCCCTTTGCTATGCCATCTATATTGTGGGTGTAAACACGACACGTCTGAAGGGGCTTGCCACACTGAAGGTGACCTTCTATGTGCTGTTGTTTGGTACGGTATTCTTTGCCGTGCGCCTCTATGTGAATGGGGCTATTACCATGCCCGCCGAATGGTATCAGTGGGGTAACATATTGGCATTGGCCTTTTTCCCCACGCTTGTGTCGCTGGCTTGCACTACGCGTGCCATACGCTACATCGGTTCTACATCGACAGCTATTCTTGGTGCTTTCGAGCCTGTGACGGCTGTTGTGTTGTGCGTGATGGTGCTTGGTGAGGCGTTGTCGACGAGAGAGCTCGGAGGTATCATGCTGGTTGTTATTGCTGTTACGCTTGTGGTCGAAGGTGGTAAATTTACCGGCAAGATTATCGGATTTAAGAAAATGTTTCCGAAATTGGCGAAAGATAGAAACAAAAAGTAGCATTTTTTCGTGTAAGATTTGTATTTTCGCAGCAATAGAAAATATTATTGAATGATTATGAAAAAAGGTTTAATTGTTATTGAAGCCGTTGCTATAGTAGCATTGCTTATAGCAGTGGCTGTTAGCGTTGTGAATGCTCCTTCGTCCGACCTGGGCAAGGATGCTCAGATGGCGCAGATTATAGATGGTAGTGGATGCCTCGAATGCCATGTGGCCGAGCCCGAGCTTCCTTTCTATGCCAGCCTGCCTGTGGCCGGCGACATAGTGAAGAAGGATGTGGTTGCCGGTTATCGCTCGTTCGATGTTGAGCCCATGTACGAGGCTGTCAAGAGTGGTGCCAAGGTGAGCGAGGTCGATCTTGCCAAGGTAGAGAAGGTTGTTTGCGATGGTGCGATGCCTCCTGCCAAATACTATTTGGCCCACTGGAGCTCGTATATGAACGACAGCAAAAAGAGTATCGCGATCAATTGGATTAGTGATGCTCGTGCAAATTTCTATCCCAACCCTCTTGCAGCGGCTGAATTTGCAAACGAAACAGTGCGTCCCATCGAGGATGCGGTGGAGGTTAATCCCTTGAAGGCTGCGCTTGGCGAAATGCTTTATCACGACACACGCTTGTCGGTCGATAATACCGTTTCATGCGCATCGTGCCACGGAATAAATACTGGTGGTGTGGATAACAAGCAGTATTCCGAGGGTGTTAACGGTCAGAAGGGTGGCGTGAATGCTCCCACCGTATTCAATGCCCACTACAATTTCGTGCAGTTCTGGGATGGTCGTGCCGCTACATTGGCTGCACAGGCTGCAGGTCCTCCTCTCAATCCCGTGGAGATGGCTTCTGCTTCGTTCGACGAAATATGCGCGAAACTGAAGGCTGATGCCGCTTTCGACAAGGCGTTCACAGCTGTATATCCCGAGGGTTTCACCGAGCAGACCATCACCGATGCTATTCAGGAGTATGAGCGCACTTTGCTCACACCAAATTCGCCTTTCGACAAGTATCTCAAGGGTGATAAGAGTGCCATTGGCGCCGATGAGGTTGAGGGTTATGCGCTGTTTAAGAAATATGATTGTGCTACCTGCCACGTGGGCGAGAACATGGGTGGACAGTCGTACGAGCTCATGGGTATCATGAATGACTATTTTGCCGACCGTGGTACAGAGCTCACCAATGAGGATAATGGTAGAAACAAGGAGACCAAGCTTGAACGCGATATCCACCGTTTCAAGGTACCCGGATTGCGCAATGTAGCTCTCACTGCTCCCTATTTCCACGATGGCACACAGGCTACGCTCCAGGAGGCTGTGAAGGCTATGGGTAAGTACGAGGTAGGCGTGGAGATTGACGACGCCGAGACTGCGAAGGTTGTTGCTTTCCTTAAGAGCCTTACAGGTGAGTACAAGGGCAAGACCTTGACCAACGACAATATGAAATAGGCGTTTGCCGATAGATAATAAAGAAGGCCATGATTTAATCATGGCCTTCTTTTTATGTTATGTAGAACCTCGATGGTTCCTTGGTTATTCCTCCTCGGGTGCGTGGAGTATGAGGGTGGTGGCGCCAAGGGTAATGATGGCTCCATCCTCGATGCGCAGACGCTCGCGGTCGCCCAATATGCGGTTCATTACAAATGTACCGGTGACGCTGTGGTTATCGCGAATGGTGTAGGTTATTTCGCCGAATGCGTCGCGTTTTACATTCAGTATGCAGTGGCGACGATCCATGCTGCGGTCTTTTGTCTCGATGGGCAGGGTTATTTCGGTGCCCTTGTTGTAGCGTCCTATGATGTTGTCGCCCGGTCTCAGTTGCAATGTTTGCTTGAAACCGAAGCAGTTTTCAATGACAACCAGATGGCCCAAGTTCTCTTCGACCTCTTCTATTTTGTTGTCGCCTATACGTATTGTGAAGCTTTTGCGGCATCCTTCACATTCGAATACCACGGCTTGTCCTATGGGATAGCCGCTGTCGTCGAATACCACCGGATGGTCGCATTTTGGACAGATTATCTTTTTCATTATTATGTCGGGGATTTTAGTGCATGTATATCCAAGCGTCGGCGAACTGCTCCTGTATGGCGGGGAGTGCAGTCTGTGCCTCCTCTTGCGAAGCGAATGCTGCTGCCGATATGCGGAAGCGTTTGCCGCTTTCCACTATCTTGTAGTCGTGTGTGGCCTTCGCCGAGAGCTCTTTGATGGCGAGCTGTGCGTTGTCGTTGCTAGGCGAACTTGCGACTATTATGTGGAATTGCTTCTGTGAAGCGGCGGGAACTGCTGTCACGGGCGCGTCTGCCACGATGGGGGTAGCTTCTGCTGTTTCTTGTACGGCGGGCTGCTCTTTAACGGCTGTAGCCTTTTCTATGGGGCATATTTCGCAAGTGTTGTTCTTTGAAACGGTTGCTGTCTGTGCACCAACCTGCTGCATCATGGAAATTTGTTCGGGTGACGCGAAGTCGCCAAACGAAGCCTTGGTGTTGTTCTTGAATGTGTGTTCGCTGAGCGGTGTAACAAAGACGAACATGATGATGATAGCTGCCGCTGCCGCTACGTATTGTGCTATGCGCTTGCGGCTAATGGGAATTACAATGGCGGGCTCTTCCTTGTGCGAGAGCATGGGGATGGGCAAGGGCATCAATCCGTAATTTGCGGGGTCGTCAATGCCGTTTTCCGAAGGTTTGAATGTGATGTTGCCTTCGATATTCATGGTGAGCTTGCCTAGCTCGCCGAAATATATTTCGCCTTTTCTCGATAGTCTGTTGCGCAGTTTTCTGATGTCGTCTTTCATCAGTATAGCCGCCTGATTGAACGAAATGCCGTACTGTCGCATGTATTCAGTTGTGAGCAGTGCGTCGTCCATTGTTATCTGCTGGTTGAAGCAAAGGGTGCGGCAAGGGGGCATAAATACTCTGTCGGCAGCATTGTAATGCGCAGGAATATGCTGCGAAAGGAATGCTCCGAAACCGGGTACGATTACACAATCGTGCAATGCTATTAGGTGCGAAATATGTTTGTCTAAGCTTATCATCGAAGCAAAAATAGTTATTTTTTTTCGCTTTTCAAGCATGTGCGAGCCACAATTTTTAATAAAATAAAAATATTAGTCGCAACATATTGATAATCAATGGTGACGGTTTTTATGGCAAAATTTTACTTTAAGCTTTAATTCTTGCTTTAGGTGTTGAGGTGTTATAGGGTGTAAATGAAAACGATACGCCAATCGACATGCGAATTTGAGGCGTCGATTGGCGTATTTTCTTTGTTGGCTCTGTTTCTTCTTTTAGAATGCCAGGCCCAGCCTGAATCCGATGTTGTTCAGGGTGCTCTGCTCGTAGCTCATGATGTTGCACTTGTTGGTTGCGAAGCTATAGTAGAGCGCCATGTGAAATCCCATTCCGTTGGGCCAGGGGTAGTAGTTGAATCCCACTTCGGGCGACATGTAGAAGCCCCATCGGTCCTGTCCTTTTTCGAATATATAGTAGTAGTTATTGAATTCCGAATAGCACATGCCCAACTTCATTCCTACGTATGGCTGGAAATCGGATTCGACGAAGCGATAGCGTATGAGTGCTCCGAATGGCAGTGTGAACATCTGGTGCTGCTGTCGGCTGTTCATCGAGAGTGTTTCGCTGAGTGCTATTGTGCGACGGGGAAAGTATTCGTTGTTGGTGTGGAAGTTCATGAATCCTCCGATGGCAATCTCCTGTGTGACGTAGTAGCCGCCTTCGAGGTTCATACCCCAGCCGCTTGCGCCGTTCGAAAAATCGTTTCCGATGGGTATGTTGAATTGCCAATCGACATTGAAATAGCTGTCAAGCGATATTTGTGCCTTGCCTGTCGATGGGTACAATGAGGCTGCGAGTAGCAAGGCTCCGAATAATATGTTTTTTATGGTTCTCATATACTTGTTGTTTAAGGTTAATATTCGATACTTCTGAAACGAGGCTCCTACTTTAGCAGATATTTCGATTGCTCGAATGCCTGGTTTATGCCATTTATGGTTTTGCTCATGCTGAGCGAATTGCCGTTGAGCAGGCCACAGATGTAGGCATTCCAAATGACGGTGAATTTATCGGTATCTATGCTGCGCGCCTTCATGTCTATCATTTCGCAGATGATTGAGCCGGTGCTGAAGCTGTAGGGGATGTAGAAGGGGTAGTACCATCCGTAACCGTTCCAGTTCCAATATCCGGGGTAGCTGTTCCACCATGGTGAACCGTTTACGTAGTCGTAGAAATAGTAGGTGCTGTTTACGTAACTCAGTTGTATGACGGCATCGGCTTCTTCGGGTGTTTCAACCTCTGTGTAGCCTATGCTTGTGAGGTTTTTGCAGAATTCGCCCACTATTCGCTGCGACGACTGGTTGTTCCAGTATGTAGGGGTGCTCTGGTCGCTGATGAGCAGTATGCTGTCTATCGCATAAAAAGTATTTATACGTTCGAAATCGGTGCCTTTGTCGTAATTGGTATATACGAGATAGTCGTTATCGAGCTTGTCGGTGTCGGGCGTTTGCTCGCATGCGGTAAGCGACAATAGCATCAGTGACAGTAATAATAACTTGTTTCTCATGATTCTGAATTTTAATGGTTAATGTTGATGGGTTGATTTTTTTTTACGGTTTTTTGCGTATAAGCTTATGTTTGCTGTCCTTGGAGGCCGGCTGCATCTTCTCGTTTACCTTCGTGAGTGCCGAATCACCGTTTGCCATAAGGTTTATGGTCGGGTTGTTGTTGGCCGACACAAGCTGGTAGATTATGGCTGTGCTGTCGCCGGGCATACCCATGATGACAATGCTTTCGCCGTTGTCATGCTGTCGTATGGTTGTGGTGTCGATGGTGAAGGTGCTCAGTATGGTGTATGTGCCGTTTTCGTCCCACCCCAAGCTCTTGATGGTCAGTGTGTAGTCGGCGATGTTACCGTTCTCCATTGGCATCAGTCCTTCGTAAACGAATGTCTGTAGGTCGGCTACCGTAGAGTCGTTGGGCATGAATATGCTGTCGGTCTCTGTTTCCAAAACGATGCCTTGCTGTCGGTTGTCGCACGAATTGCACGACATCATGAATAACGATGCAGACATAGCTGCTAAAAAAACAATTTTTTTCATTCCGCTTATAATTTTAGGTTATATGCAGAATAACATTGCCGCTTGCCTTCGGGTTTTTATGTTAATGTTAATTATTGTAAATGTGGTGGAAGGTGTCGGGTGGGTATAAAAAATCGAGCGCAAATTTTTCTTTGCGCTCGATTGTGTCGTTGTATGTATGTGACTGCTATCGCATTATGCCTTTCGCATTGTTTGCCATGCGTATCTCTGCCACCGATGCTTGCTGTGGTTGGTTTTGGGGCATCGAGCCGTTGGCTATGTGGTATAAAATGTTGTATAGCATATATTCCTGGCGGTTGCCCAAAGCGTAAATAGAGTGGTAGTTGGCGAGCTCGTCCATCTGGTAGTTGGGGGTGATGCCATATTTCAGATACATGGTACCTTCGTTGTCGCCAATGTATGCCACCGCGGGATTTATGGCGAAATTGTATTTCGATTCAATCTTTTCGGTCATCACATATTCGCCGTATGTCTGTTCGCCTATTACTATGGCGTTGTTGTATCCGAGTGTGGTTCGGAGCACGTGGATGAATGTTTCGGCGGCGCCGCGTGTGCTGTTGCTGCATACGATGTAAAGCTTTTCGGGTGTGAATACATCCGTACCGTTGAGCATGTATGCGGTGTCTTTGTCGCAATTGTAGCTGTTGTATTGCAAATTGCAGTATGGGGCGTTCTTGACGTCGGTGGGGAGCAACATGCCTGCGATGGCGCCGGCTGTAGCTATGCTGCCACCGCTGTTGTAACGCAGGTCTATTATCAGGTCGTTCACCTGCTCGGCTTTGAAGTGCGACAGCTTCTCTTTGAACGCCTCGCTACCGTCGGGGGTGAATCTGTTATATACAATGTAGCCAATCTTGCGGTTGCGCTGTGTGTATATGGTGTCGAGGTGTATGGCTGCGGGTGTGGCTTCGCGTGCTGCTTCCATCTTGATGGTGTCGCTACCGGTCCAACGGTATGTCATGCTCTCCTCGTCGAGCTCCATTTTTTGTGTGTAAACGGTGGTGGCAGCACCCCTGTCGAGTACAGTGGTGCCGGTAGTGATGCTGTTGCTTCCTATCTTCGAAATCCAGTCGCCACGCTTGATGCCTGCCGCGTGGGCGGGTGAGCCGGGCTCTACGGATAGCACCAGTGCGTAGTTCTTGCTTCTCTGTGTGCCGGTCGGGTCGCGCATTATTGCGTACCCCATGCCGTATGATGTTGTGGTGGCGCTGTCGGTGAAGAATGAGAAATTATCTCCTCTGTATAGCAGGCTGCTGAAAAATTTTTCGCTCACGGCGAAGAAATTTTTGCGTGACGGCTTTTTCACCGAGTCGTTCCACAGATAGGTCTCTTTCATGGTGTCGAATATCCACTGGTTCTCTTGTGTGAGCTCAAGGTATTCGTATGTTCTGTCCTCGCCGCAGCTGCAAAGCATGGCGATGGTTAGTAGTATGTATGCTGCTTTTTTCATTTATCGTATATGTGGTATTTGGATTGTGAGTGAATGCAAAAGTACGCTTTTTTCGACCTATTGCAAACTGTTTTTGCAAAATATTGGTTTGCTTGTTGTCGGTGGTCGGTTTTTGGCGGCTGACATTGTGCGTGTTTATGTGTAAAAATAGTGCAATTTTGTTCGTTTTTTGTGTGCTTTTAATTAACTTTGTAAACGAACTTTTGTGAAAATATATCGACGGCGTGGTTTTGCTGTTGATTTACAAATGGTTGTGCGATTTGTTGATTGGATAAAAGTAAATAAAATAATACTATGTTAACACAGATTATTAACGCTAAGATTCTCACCCCGCAGGGATGGTTGAAGGATGGTTCGGTAATTATTCGGGATAACAAGATTCTCGAAGTGACTAATTGCGATTTGGCTGTTGTTGGTGCCGAGCTTTTCGATGCCCGCGGAATGTATGTGGTTCCCGGTGGTGTGGAGATTCATGTTCATGGTGGCGGTGGTCGTGACTTCATGGAGGGCACCGAGGATGCTTTTCGCAAGGCTGTCGAAACACACATGAAGCATGGTACTACAAGTATTTTCCCTACATTGTCGTCTTCTACCATTCCCATGATTGAGGCGGCTGCCGAGACATGTACCAAGTTGATGGCCGAGCCCGATAGTCCCGTTCTTGGATTGCACCTCGAGGGACATTATCTTAACATGAAGATGGCCGGTGGACAGATTCCCGAAAATATCAAGGATCCCGACCCTATGGAGTATATTCCTTTGGTAGAGAAGTGGGGTTGTATCAAACGATGGGATGCTGCTCCCGAACTGCCCGGCGCAATGCAGTTTGGTAAATATATCACCGCCAAGGGTATTTTGGCCTCTGTGGCTCATACGCAGGCTGAATTTGATGATATCCACGTTGCATATGCTAATGGTTATACCCACGCCACACACTTCTACAATGCGATGCCCGGTTTCCACAAGCGTCGCGAGTACAAGTACGAGGGCACAGTAGAGAGCATCTATCTGCACGACGACATGACAGTGGAGGTTGTAGCCGACGGTATTCATGTGCCTCCCACAATCCTGCGTCTTATATATAAGATTAAGGGTGTTGAGCGTGCATGTGTCATCACCGATGCATTGGCGTGCGCTGCCAGCGACAGCAAAGAGGCATTCGACCCCCGCGTTATCATAGAGGACGGCGTATGTAAGCTTGCCGACCGTTCGGCTTTGGCCGGTAGTGTGGCTACGATGGACCGCCTTATACGCACATTGGTTCAGAAGGCCGATATTCCTTTGGAGGATGCTATTCGTATGGCTTCTGAAACCCCTGCCAAGATTATGAATGTTTACGACCGCAAGGGTTCTTTGCAGAAGGATAAGGATGCCGATATCCTCATTCTCGACGACGATTTGAACATCAGAGCCGTGTGGGCAATGGGTAAACTCGTCGAGGGTACCTATACCTTGTAGTTCGACTAGCGAATTATACCATAGGGGCGTGTCATTTTTATGATGCGCCTCTTTTTTTGCACTCTTTTCGGAGTGTGAAAATATTTTGGTAAATTAAATAGCTTTTGGCTTACATTTTGTACCTTTGCAGACGTGAAAAACGAAATGCCTATACTATGCGTTAAGGGGTTGACAATAGGTTATGGTAACCATGTTGTCATAAAGGACTTTTCAATGTGCTTGAAGAGGGGCGAGGTTGTGGCTGTTACCGGAGCGTCGGGCAGCGGCAAAAGCTCGCTCATCCGTGCTATATTGGGTTTTGTGGAGGTGCAGTCGGGCGAGGTTTGTGTCGATGGAGTGGCTGCGCGCATGGGGTACATGAACCAGTTGCGTCGTCACACGGCATATTTGCCTCAGGATTTGTCCTTCCCGTGCGAGTGGGTTAGGGAGGCTATCGAAATGCCTTTCTCGTTTAAGTGCAACAAGGACAAGAGCGTGACTGATGATATGTGGTTCGATGCTTTTGCTTCATTGGGGCTCGAGAAGGGTATCATGGATAAGCGCCTGAACGAAATTTCGGGTGGTCAGCGACAGCGCATGATGTTGGCTGTTGTTGCAATGCTCGATAAGGATGTGATAATACTCGATGAACCTACATCGGCTCTCGATGCCGAGTCGGTGAAGCTTGTTATAGGCTTTGTGAAGAACCTGAAGGAGCGTGGCAAGACCATTCTGGCCGTGACGCACGATGCCAATTTTGCAGCGGTGTGCGACAGGGTGGTGAATATACCAACCTTATAATTTATTTCGTACATGGGAACCATAGATATATCCATAGGTAGTCTGTTGCTGGGACTGTTGCTGATGGCAATACCTGTATTTTTTCTGTGGAAATACAATACAGGCTTGGTGAGGAGTACCATTACCGGACTCACCCGTATGGTGGTGCAGTTGTTTATGGTGGGCCTCTATCTGAAGTATCTGTTCCTGTGGGATAATCCTTGGCTCAATGCTGCGTGGGTGGTGATAATGGTGGTTGTTGCCACCGAGACGGCACTCACCAGGACCAAGCTTAAACGCTCGGTGATGATGTGCCCCATCATGGTGGGATTCGTTTCGGGCGCCCTGTTGGTGGGATTCTATTTCCTTGGTATAGTACTCAGACTGGACAATGTGTTTAGTGTTCAATATTTTATACCCGTCCTCGGAATATTGATGGGAAACATGCTTGGCGTCAATGTGATAGGGCTTAATACGTTCTATTCCCACCTGCGACGCGAGAGTGCCTATTACTACTATATGCTTGGCAACGGTGCTACGGTGAGCGAGGCGGTTGCCCCCTTTGTGAAGCAGGCCATGGTGCGTGCCTTCAGTCCGGCGATAGCCAATATGGCGGTCATGGGACTTGTTGCTCTGCCCGGAACCATGATTGGACAGATATTGGGAGGAAGCAGCCCCGATGTAGCCATAAAATATCAGATGATGATAATTGTCATCACAATGTCGGCATCGATGCTCTCCATTGCAGTGACACTCATTTTGGTGCGCAAGCTTGCATTCGACGCCGATGGACGCATAAAAGATGTGTCGCGATGAAAAAAGTGGCGGCATATCGCCCGAAATAGAAAAAAAAATAATATATTTGCACAATAATTTTCTGATAGTTGGCGAAAATTAAAGAGATAACGGATGCCCTTGAAATGTTCGCGCCTCTGCCCCTGCAAGAAGGATACGATAATGCCGGATTGCAGATTGGACTTACAGAAGCGGAAGTTAAAGGGGCTTTATTGTGTTTGGATGTTACCGAAGATATTCTCGACGAGGCAATAGCATCCGAATACAATCTCGTCATATCCCATCATCCCCTCATTTTTAATCCAGTAAAAAGAGTAACCGGCCGCAACTATGTGGAGCGTTGCATAATGAAGGCTATCCGTAACGATATTGCCATCTATTCGGCACATACCAATATGGACAGTGCTCCGGGTGGGGTCAACTACAAGATGGCCGAAAAATTGGGGCTCAAAAATGTGAAAATTCTCGCTCCCAAAGAGAATATGCTCCTGAAACTGGTTGTCTATGTACCGTCGGACCATGCCGCCGAGCTCAGACAGGCGTTGTTCGATGCGGGATGCGGCGCAATAGGCAATTACGACTGTTGCAGCTACAATCTGAATGGCGAGGGTACATTCCGTGCCAATGAAGATTGCAACCCGTTTTGCGGCAAGGTGGGCGAGGTTCACACCGAGAACGAAGTGAGGATAGAAACCGTGCTTCCTGCCTATATAAAAAACCGTGTACTGAAGGCCATGCTGGCCGTGCACCCCTACGAAGAGCCTGCATACGACATTTATGCAATGCAGAACGAGTGGGCTACGGTTGGCCTTGGTGTCATAGGAGAGCTGCCCGAAGAGGTCGATGAAAAAGCCTTCCTGTCGCAGGTGAAGGAGATATTCGGTGTCGAGAAACTTGCACATACAGCCTTGCAGGGCAAAAAAATAAAAAAGGTAGCCTTGTGTGGCGGTTCGGGCTCGTCGTTGGCCAAGCATGCGGTGGCAGCCGGAGCAGATATATTCATCACCGGTGAGGGACACTACCACGATATGTTCAATTATGGCAAAGGCATGGTGATGGCTGTGGTAGGACACTTCGAGAGCGAGCAGTTCACTACTGAAATATTTGCCGACATATTGTCGAGGAAGTTCCCCGAACTAAAAGTGAAAATTACAGAGAACAGAACTAATCCAGTATATTATTTATAACAACAAAATATAAAGAAAATGGCAAAGAAAGATCCCGCGGAATACACCGTAGAAGAGAAATTGAAGTCGTTGTATCAGTTGCAGACAATCCTTTCGGAGATTGACAAGATAAAGATACTTCGTGGCGAGCTTCCCCTTGAGGTTAAGGACCTTGAGGACGAAATTGTAGGTCTTGGTACACGTATCGAAAATATTGCAAACGAAATAAAGAACAATAAAGAGGCAGTTGTAGGTTACAAGGCCGAGATTGAGCAGGCTAAGCAGAGCATTGCAAAATATACCGAGGACCAGAACAATATCCACAACAGCCGCGAGTTCGACTTGCTCAACAAGGAGATTGAGTACAAGAATCTTGTTATTCAGCACGATGAGAAGAAGATTCGCGAGGCTCAGGCGTTCGACAAGCAGAAGAGCGAGGAGCTTGCAAAGGCTAAGACTGCTCTCGACGAGCGCAAGAAAGACCTCGAGCTCAAGAAGAGCGAGCTCGACGAGATTGTAACTGAAACAAAACAGGAGGAGGAGAAATTGCGCGAGCAGGCTCGTAACCTCGAGCTCACCATCGAGCCCCGTCTTCTTGCTTCGTTCAAGCGCATCCGCAAGAGCTCACGCAACGGTCTTGGTATCGTATATGTACAGCGTGATGCTTGTGCCGGTTGCTTCAGCAAGATACCGCCCCAAAGACAGATGGATATCAGAATGCGTAAGAAAATTATCGTTTGCGAGAACTGCGGACGCATCATGATTGACCCCGAGCTTGCTGGTATCAAGGAGGAGAAGCCCGTAGAGGCACCCACAACCAAGCGTCGTGGTATCAGAAGAGCTACTAAGAGCGAGTAATTTATTGAAATATAGCATGCAAGGGTGTGTCATCTGTTTTGACACGCCCTTGTCTGCTTCAAAATACCTGGTAGTATGAAGATTTGTGTGCTGGTTGATAATAAAACGGGCGGTGATGACAATCTGCAGGCCGAGCATGGTCTTTCTATATGGTTTGCGCTGAATGGAAAGAATTATCTTGTCGATGTGGGTGCATCGTCGCTGTTCGTAGAGAATGCCGCAAGGCTTGGGATAGATATTGCCGACGTCGATGTGCTTGTTCTCTCCCATGCTCACGCCGACCACACGGGTGGCTTGGTCGCTTTTATCGATAATAACGACAAGGCTGCGATATATGTGTCGCGACATGTTTGCGGGAATAGCTATTATTCCACTCGCCGTGGTGGCAAGCGTTCTATCTCCATCGACGCCGAAGTGCTTTCTTCATGCGGCGACAGGGTGCGGTATGTCGATGGCAATACCGTTGTGGGCGAGGACGTTGCGATTATTTCCGATATTCTATGTACTGCTCCCGTGCCGAAGGCCAATGGCACACTGTATGTGAACGACCGCCCCGATGATTTTGCCCACGAAATGGCGGTTGTTGTCGATGAGGGTGTCGAGAGGGTGCTGCTGTCGCCTTGCTCGCATAAAGGTATCATGAATATACTGAATGCGGTAGGTGGTGCTCCTGTTACACGTTTTGTGGGTGGCTTGCATCTGCTCGATTCCGATGATAATTTTCAGTTCGAGGAGCGCCACGAGATTGTGTCACTGGCCAATGAAATAAAGGCTCGTGGTGTGGCCTTGTATACAGGGCATTGTACGGGCGAAACGGCCAAGGGACTCTTCTCAGATATTCTTGGCGATAGGTTTGTGGAGTTCTATAGTGGCTTCGCCCTTGATATTTAGGGTTATATGGTCTTGGTGGCGCAGGATAGGGTGAAAATGCTTATCTTGGCATCGGGTACCGCCTTGAGTATCGCATTGGCACAGCTCGATAGGGTTGCTCCGGTGGTGAGCACGTCATCGACAAGCAAAATGTGCTTGCCCTTGAGCTTTTCGGGGGTGGTGACACTGAAAATATTCTCCACGTTTTTCCATCGTGCTTCTCGCTGTTTGTGGGTTTGCGTGTCGTTGGCTATGTGGCGTATGACGCTTGTGCTGTCTATGGCGATGCCTGTCGCTGCGGATATTCCCTGCGCTATGTAGTCGCATTGGTTGTAGCCACGTAGGTTTTTCTTTTTTCTCGACAGTGGCAGTGGGACGATTGTGTCTATGCCGTCGAAAAATGTTCGTTCGGCGAGTTCCAGCGCAGCCGCTTTTGCTATTCGCACAGCCGTTTCGGGCCTGTTGCGATATTTTATATTATAAACGAGATTGTTGTAGGGCGATTCCTTGCTGTGGTATATGTACGAGGTAGCACGCTCTATTTCGACCGTTCCATAGAATAGTTTTTCTATTTTGTTGCAGGGGGTGTAGGGCTCTGTGCGTGGCAGTTCTACCATGCATGCTATGCATATGTCTTTTTCGCCACCGGCCAGTGCCTTGCCACAGACCATGCAGCTGCGTGGAAATATTATATCTATGAGGTCAGAAATCCACTTCATCGGGGTTGAATTTTAGTGCCTGCATTATAAGCGATGGCTCGAATCCGCGGCTTGCGGCGAAACGCAGTAATTTGCTGTTTACCTTGTATTTATCCGTCTCTTTTATCTCTTTGCGCTTGGTGGCGATGATGGTTGTTAGCGTTGTGTAGTATTCCTCTTCGTCTATGGAATCCAGTGCCTCCTTTACCAATGGCTGTGGCAGATGCTTTTCGCGTAGCGATGCCGCTATTTTTATTCGTCCCCAATGGTTGAAGCGTATCTTGTCGCTAACGAATGCGTGGCAATAGCGCTGTTCATCGATGAATTGTTCTTCGATGAGCCTTTTTACGATGCGTTGCTGCGGTTCGTATGCCACGCCCCACGCAGTGAGCTTTGTTACCACTTCGTGTATGCATCGTTCGCACAGCGTGCAATATGCTGCTGCCTTGTTCAGTGCTTCGCCTTCGCTCAGTTCCTTCATTGCGTCTCTATTTTTTTGTCGATATTTTGGGCAGGCCTGTGGCAATCGACAGGGCTACCATTATTCCTGTCATCAGAGGGTAGTATAGGTGGGGGATTATTTCTATGGGGCTTATTGCGGCGAGGCCCGATGCCATCAGCAGTTGTGCACCGTAGGGTATTATTCCCTGTACGAAGCAGGACGATGTATCGAGCAACGACGCGCTTTTGCGTGGCGATATTCCATATTTCTGCGACAGCTCGCGTGCTATGTTGCCGGTTGTGAGTATCGCTATGGTGTTGTTTGCCGTGCACAGGTTGGTGAGCATTGTCAGTAGTGCAATTACCGATTCGGCGCCTCGCTTCGACGAGATATTTTTTGTCAGCACCTTTATCAGATAATCGAAACCGCCGAGCTCCTTGATGGTGTTCATCAGTCCGCCTGCAAGCAGTGTAACCAATATCAGTTCGCACATGGAATTGAGCCCGCCGCCCGCCGATGTGAAGATGGCGAGCGTGTCGAACGCACCGCTAGCAATGCCTATGATGTCGGTGAATATTATTCCGGTCAACAGCACAAGAAGTACATTCATTCCAGTGAGTGCCAATATGATAACAAGCAGATAGGGGAGTGCCTTGTACCATTCGATGGCTTGCTCGGGCGTTTGGAAATCGCCTGTGTGGTTTCCGAACAAATATATGCACAATGTGATAGCCGCCGCAGGGAGTACTATTATCAGATTGGTCCTGAATTTGTCGCTCATTTTGCATCGTTGGCTTTGTGTGGCTGCAATTGTGGTGTCGGATATAAACGACAGGTTGTCGCCAAAGAATGCGCCACCAACGACTATTGCCACCAACCAGGGGGTGGGGCAACCTATTTGCGGTGCCATGGTTGTGACGACGGGGGTGAGCGCAACGATGGTGCCCACCGATGTTCCTATTGCCATTGAAATGAAGCAGGCGGCAATGAAGATGCCTGCCGGAAGGAATTCGCCGGGGATGCATCGCAGCGTGAGGGCGACGGTGGCATCGACCGAGCCCATCGCTTTGGCCGAGCTGGCAAATATTCCGGCCATGCAGAATATCCATATCATGTACATGATGTCGGAATTGGCCGCGCCGTTCGAGAATATGTTAATGCGCTCCTTCAGGCTTCGTCCGCGCAACAGCAGTGCGCCATAGATGCCTGCTGCGACGAATGCCACGGCAATGGGTACGCGATAAAAATCGCCGGCCAGCAGCGCTCCGCCCAGATATGTGAGCAGAAGTACAAAAATGGGGCTCAGTGCAATTGTTCCTCTATTTGCAGAATTCATGGTCTATTTGTGTCGTGTTATTGCTATTTATTGCAAAGATAGGTTAAGAGCGGCAATATTCAAAAATATATAAACGCTTGTTCTCGTTTCGTTTGCAGCAATGCTCTGTTACTATGTGATTATAAATGTTATATTAAACAAATATTGACAATCTGTTCTGTTATGTTGCGTAATTTTTGTACCTTTGCATTTCGTAATCAGGATTGAATGTACCACTGTATAAGTGGTTGATAAATAGATTTTTGTAAAAATGTCGATATTTCGTAATATATTTTTTGTGGGCGCTCTGCTCTTTCTTGTCGGCTGCAGTAGTTTCAAGCCGTTGGAGCGTGCCGATTTTCTTCGTTCCGATACGGCGCTGGTTTCCTATTTGCGTAGCGAGAATATAGAGGTTACCAAGCAGAACGATATTGAATTTTTGAATGGTGGCGTCGAAAAATTTCCGCGCCTCTTCGAGGATGTTCGCAATGCACAGAAGCATATTCACCTTGAATATTTCAATTTCAGAAACGATTCGCTCAATTCGATACTTATCTCACTGCTTGCCGAAAAGGCGCAGCAGGGTGTAAAGGTGCGTGCCATGTTCGATTCCTTTGGCAATAAATCGAACAATCGTCCCTTGAAGAAACGCCACCTTGAGGATATACGTGCGCGTGGCATAGAAATTGTTGAGTTCGACCCATTTACATTTCCTTGGATAGATTATGCTTTTGCTCGCGACCACAGAAAAATTGTGGTGATAGATGGTAAAATAGGATACACGGGCGGTATAAATGTTGCCGACTATTATGTCGATGGTCTTGAGGGCATAGGCAAGTGGCGCGACATGCATTCGCGTGTTCAGGGTGAAAGCGTTGCCGAATTGCAGAAGATTTTCCTTGCCATGTGGAACAAAGAGACTGGGCAGAATGTCGGTGGCGATATATATTTCCCCGCTGTAGCCAACGAAGTGGGCAACGTGGATATTGCTGTGGTCGATCGCTGGCCGGGCAAGAACCCCAAGCAGATGCGTCGCATATATGCCAATGCCATAAATGCCGCCAAGGACAGCATACAGATTATAAATCCCTATTTTGTGCCTACGCCCATCATTCGCAAGGCGCTGAAGAAGGCTGTTAAGGATGGTGTGAAGGTCGATATTCTTCTGTCGGACAAATCGGATATTCCCTTTACGCCCGAAGCATCGCACTATGTGGGATACAAGCTTGCCAAGTTGGGAGCAAACGTGCATCTCTACTATGGTGGCTTCAACCATTCGAAGGTGATGAGCGTTGATGGTAAGTTCTGTACGGTGGGTTCAACGAACTTGAACAGCCGCAGCCTGTTCTACGACTACGAGGATAATCTGTTTATATTCGATAAGGATGCCACATCGAAGCTCTATAGCTATTACAGCGCCGACAAGAGCGAGAGCTACCAGCTCACTCGCGAGGTGTGGAAGAAACGCTCGTGGTGGAAGAGATTTACCGGTTGGTTTGCAAATATATTGACCCCGTTCCTTTAGTATAAGGGTAAATGACAAGCGGGCATGTAAACATTTGATGTTTACATGCCCGCTTGCTGTGTGTTATCTGTTACCGGGTGTGGAATTCTATGAGTCCGTCCATGGGGCTTTGAACAATGTTGCCTATAGACAGGGCCAACGTGTCGGCGGCCTCCTTTATCTCTTCGTGGAAATAGATACCTATGCTGCCTATGATGTGTATGGGCAGCCACGAACGACGATAGGCCATGGTGTTGTTCTGAAAGAACTGTCTGAAACAGGTGACAAGCATGTTGTGGATGGCGGGATGCTTGCGGTTTTCGTGAAGGAAGGGGGTGAGGCTTGCCAGAAAGCGTCCGGGCATGGGTTCGTGATATACCTTCTCGAGTATTATTGCTTTGTCGAGCTTGTACTGTTGCTGGAATTTTTCGCAAATATCCTGTGGCAACAATCTTTTAAGGCAGTTGTTTATCAATACGCGTCCAAGTGTGGCGCCGCTGCCTTCGTCGCCCAGAATGAATCCCAATGGCGGTATGTTGTCCTCTATCGATTTGCCGTTGTAGAAGCACGAATTCGAGCCTGTGCCCATGATGCATGCAATGCCCTCCTCGTGTCCGCAGAGGGCGCGTGCTGCTGCCAGCAGGTCGCTGTTGATGTTTATTTCCTTAGCGTTGAAGACCGATTCCAGAGCCTTCTGCATGCGGTTGTTGGCTTCGGGATAGGCGCATCCGGCGCCGTAGAAATGTATCACGTGGGGCTCTTTGCCGTTCAATTGCGGCAGCAATTCGTCGGTGAGTATTTTGCTGATGGTTTCTGTTGTCTGCTGTGTGGGGTTCAGTCCTTGGGTATTGGCACGTGCTACTATTTCCTTGTCGTGCAGAAGCACCCAGTCTGTTTTTGTGGAACCGCTATCGGATATAAGTATCATATTTTTGTTTAGTTTGTCTGTTTATGTTTTTTGCCGAAGTTTTCATCTATTTTCAATTGCGCCGAAACGATGAAGGTTACAATGCAGCATATAATCACCCATAGGAAGAAGTAGAAGTATCCCAAGCTCTCTTGTATGTAGCCCGAAATCATTCCGGGCAGCATCATGCTAAGCGCCATGAAGGCGGTGGATATGGCATAGTGGGCTGTGGGGTATTCGCCCTGTGCGAAATATATGAGATAGAGCATGTAGGCGGTAAATCCGAATCCGTATCCCAGTTGCTCTATGAATACGCAACTGTTTATGAGCCATAGGCTGTCGGGCTGTGCGTAGCTGAGATATACATACACAAGGTCGGGGATGGATATTGCCATAACCATGGGCCACAGCCATCGTTTCAGTCCGCCGCGCGAGATGCATATGCCGCCCAATATACCACCTATTATGAGGCCTATCACGCCTATCGTTCCATAGGTTATTCCTATCTGCTCGACACTCATGGCAAGGCCGCCGTCGGCTTTTGTGTCCATGAGGAAGGGGTTTATGAGCTTAACCAATTGTGCTTCGGGCAGGCGGAACAGGAGCATGAAAAGCAGTGCGGGGACTATTCCCTGCTTCTTGAAGAAGGTGGCGATGATGTTCTTGAATCCACTGAATACCTCCTTGATGCTTGTGATGCTGCGCGCTGTGTCGCATGCGGGGGTGGGTAGTGTGCGGCTGTGGTATATGCCCAGCAGTGTGAGCATTACGCACAGTATGCCGAATGTGATGCTCCACGAGAGTGCCACGTTGCCGGTGAATATCTCTAGCTTGCCAGCTATGTAGATGAGTACGCCTTGGCCGAAGATTGTCGCTATGCGGTAGAATGTGCTGCGAATGCCGGCGAAGAACGATTGTCCCTCCTCGCTCATTCCGAGCATATAGAAACCGTCGGCGGCAATGTCGTGTGTGGCCGAACTGAATGCCATCAACCAAAATAGGCATATGGTCCATTGGAGATACGATGCAAGTGGAATGGTGAAGGCTATTGATGCAAGGGTGGCGCCCATCAGCAACTGTGTGGCTACTATCCATTTCCTTCGTGTGGAGAGCATATCTACTATAGGACTCCAAAAGGGCTTGATTACCCACGGCAGATAGAACCAACTGGTGTAGAGCGCTATGTCGCTGTTGCTCAGCCCCATGCTCTTGTATAGTATGACTGATATTGCGGTTACTGCAAAGTAGGGCAGGCCTTCGGCAAAATATAAGGTTGGTATCCATTTCCAACCCTTTTTTATGTTTTCCATTTCTGTTGTATGGTTTTGCTTGTGTTATGTTTATTATGCAATATTCGTCAATTTTTCTCAAATATGCAAGTGCTGAAGGGGCATAAAAATATTTGCCCGACGTTTGCCGGGCAAATATTCACTATGTGGGATTGTTTTGTGTCGATTATACGATACCCTGTGCCATCATGGCGCGTGCAACCTTCAGGAAGCCTGCCACGTTTGCACCCTTCACGTAGTCGATGTAGCCATCCTCGCGTGTACCATATTTTACACATGATGCGTGGATGTTCTTCATGATCTCCTTGAGCTTCTCGTCAACCTTCTCGGCGCTCCAGTTGATGTGAGCGGCGTTCTGTGACATCTCGAGACCTGATACCGATACACCACCTGCGTTTGATGCCTTACCGGGTGCATAGAGCAAGCCGGCTGCCTGGAATGCTTCAACGGCCTCGGGAGTAGAGGGCATGTTTGCACCCTCAGATACTGCGATTACGCCGTTGGCGATGAGCATCTTAGCGTGCTCGCCGTTAATCTCGTTCTGTGTAGCAGAGGGGAGTGCGATGTCGCCTTTCTCGCCCCAGGGCTTAGCGTCTGCAACGTATTTGCAACCATATTTATCGGCATACTCCTTGATGCGACCGCGACGTACGTTCTTGAGCTCCATGATGAAGTCGAGCTTCTCGCGTGTGATACCATCCTCGTCGTAGATGTAACCGTTTGAGTCGCTCATGGTAACTACCTTGCCGCCAAGCTCGATTACCTTCTCTACTGTATATTGTGCTACGTTACCTGAACCTGATACGATACATACCTTGCCCTTGATGTCGAGACCTCTGGTCTTGAGCATCTCCTGGAGGAAGTAGATGTTACCGTAACCTGTTGCTTCGGGACGGATGAGTGAACCACCGAAATCGAGTCCTTTACCTGTGAATACACCGCCGAATTCGCGTGTGAGCTTCTTGTACATACCGAACATGTAGCCTACCTCGCGACCACCTACGCCGATGTCACCTGCGGGTACATCCATGTCGGGGCCGATGTTACGCCACAATTCTGTAACGAACGCCTGGCAGAAGCGCATTACCTCGCCCTCGCTCTTGCCTTTGGGGTCGAAGTCCGAACCACCCTTAGCACCACCCATGGGGAGGGTTGTGAGTGAGTTCTTGAATGTCTGCTCAAATGCAAGGTATTTAAGGATGTTGGTGTTTACCGAAGGATGGAAACGGATACCGCCTTTGTAAGGACCGATAGCGTTGTTGTGCTGTACGCGGTAGCCTAAGTTGGTCTGAACATTACCCTTGTCGTCAACCCATGTTACACGGAACTGAAGAATTCTATCGGGAATGCAAAGACGTTCAATCAGATTGCAAGCCTCGAATTCAGGGTGTTTGTTATACTCATCTTCAATTGTACGCAATACTTCTTCTACTGCCTGAAAATATTCGGGCTCGTTTGGATAGCGCTGTTTCAGCTTCTCCAATGTTGTTTCAACTTTCATACTTCTTTAAGTTTAACTTTTGTTCTTCTTATTGTTCGTTGCAAAGGTAATAATTCTAATTTGATTACATGCAAATTTATGTGATATATTTATATAAATAGTCGTAAAAAAATACTTTTATGTATAAATATACTTAAATAATGTGTAATTTGCACTTTGTATAAGCGTGGTCACGTGGATTTGCGTGCTGTGACATATGGTAAACGCTTTTTGTGTAACGTTGACAAAATGTAAATGGTTTTATTGTGATAGTGTAAAAATGATAAAATGAAAGTGCTCGGAAGGTGGTGCTGCTATATACAAAATGACTCCTTCGCGGTTTCGTTGCGGGAGTCATTTTGTATATTTATGGAAAAAGTGAGTTTTTTCAATACATTTCTATGTACTCGTATGTGTTGCCTATTTCTTGCAGATAGCGGGTGAATTCCTCTTTTGATATCACGACGGTGGCATGGTTGTCGTTGGGATGGAAGCTCAGCAGGTCGTATTTCTGCAAATTGCTGTCGAGGAACAGGTGTACGTGGTTTTCGGTGTCGTTGATGAGCCCGAATGGCGACACGGAGCCCGGTGTTATTCCAAGATATTTATCCATGCGCTGCGGCGATGCAAAGGATAGCTTTCCTTGATGCAGACGCTTTTCGAGGTCGTGTATATCGAGGTCTTGTTCGCAGTCGAGCACTACAAGGTAGTGCCTGTTGCCCTTGTGGTTTCTGAAAAAAAGATTTTTGCAATGTTTTGAGCCGTCGTTTCTCCAGTGCTCTTTTGCTATTGCTATTGTCGGCGCCTCGGGGTGTTCGTAGTAGTCGTATTTGTGCCCCTTGTCGTTGAGGTATTCAAGTACTTTTGATATGCGTTCCGATTCCATTTTTTATAGTTATTGTGGTAGTTTTCTGATGTCGTTGCACAGTTCATCGACCGCATCGCTGCGTGTGGCCCAGCTTGTGCAGAAGCGTACGATGTCGCGGTTTTCGTCATATTTTCCCCACACTTCGAAAAGGTATTTTTCGGCCAATATTTTCTGTTGCTCTTTGGTTAGGGCGGGGAATTGCATGTTGGTTACGGATGGTATCCACATGGTGATGTTTTTTTCTTCGAATGCGCGGCGTATGCGCATGGCTTCGCTGTTGGCGTGCTTTGCCAGCTTGAAATAGAGACAGTCTGTTCCGCCGCGCAGGAGCTCGGCAAACTGAATGCCCAGCAGACGACCTTTGGCAAGCATGCCACCGTGCTGTTTTATGGCGTATCTGAAGCTGCGATGCATCTCCTTGTCCGAGAACACGACAGCCTCGCCGAATAGGGCGCCTACTTTGGTTCCGCCTATATAGAATGCATCGCACAGCTGTGCAAGGTCGGCAAGGGTGATGTCGCATCCTTCGGCCTGAAGCCCATAGCCCAGGCGTGCGCCATCGACAAATAGGTAGAGCCCATTGCTGCGACAATATTGCGATATTTCCGTGAGTTCCGCTTTTGTGTATATAAGACCGTTTTCGGCGGGGCACGACAGATAGACCATGCCGGGTTGTACGGTGTGTTCGTGTGCGGGGTCGCTCCAATGGCTTTCGTAGCACTGCTTTATCTGTTGCAACGACAAACGACCGTCTGCCGAGGGTAGTGCTATTATCTTGTGTCCGGTGGCTTCGGGAGCGCCTGTTTCGTGTACGTTTATGTGCCCGCTATCGGCCGATATTACGCCTTGATAGCTACGGAGCAATGCGTCTATTACTGTTACGTTGGCCTGTGTGCCGCCCACAAGGAATTGCACGCCCAAGGCCTTGTTGCCACAATGCTCGCGTATTATTTCGCGTGCCTCTTCGCAATATTTGTCTTCGCCATAGCCGGGTGTCTGAACAAAATTTGTTCGTGACAGGGCGTCAAGTATGGCAGGGTGGGCGCCCTCTATGTAGTCCGAATTAAATAGTATCATTTCTTTTGTCGTTTGTATCTTCGTGCGACCTGTTTATCTCCTTTTCTATCCGGTTCATTATTCCGGGCGCCCGTCGTAGGGCGAATATGAGTAGCACAACGAGTGCTATCAACAGAAATTCGGAGAGGCTTATGGGTAATGGAATTATTATGAATGAGCTTGTCATATATCCTGTTTTGTTTTGCGAATTTAGCTTAAACAGATTTTACGGCAAAGTGTTTGTGCTCTTTTTTGGCTGGTTGCACACTTCTTTTTCTGCAGTATTATTAAAAAATGTTAAAGGGGTGAACCATTTCACCCCTTGCAGTGTTATCTATACGTGTTTTTCATAGTAATAGATATAAAAGTACGGTAACATCCGCTTGTGATAAGTCGATGTCCGAACGGGCAAAAGCGTTTGCTCGGAAAAGAAAACTGCACCCTCTCCCCTGGGGTGCAGTTTTTTCATATATAAATAAGGTATTTGCTATTTTGTTCGGCAGGTGCTTTATTTTTTAGAGCTTTACCTTGATAGCCTTGTTACCTACCTTGACGATGTAGTTGCCTGTGGGCAGAGCATATTCGCCTGCTTTGCCGGCTGCTACCTGCTTGCCTGTGAAGGTGTAGATTGCTACATCGGCGTCATCCGATACGATAATCTTGCCGCCCTTAACCGCTACCTGAGCATCCTCGGTTACGGGAGTAATGGCGGTGAGATACTGGTCGTATGTGATGATTGTGCCGAAATCCTTCCACTGCTTTTCTGCCTTGTATGCTTCGATGGCTGCCTCGTTGGGGACTACGAGGGTTGCTGCCGACAGGTCGGCGCCGTCGAATACCTTAGTACCGAGCTTGGCAGGTGTCTCGCTCTCGCAGATTACGCATACAATGGGACAACCCTTGAATGCGTTGCGTCCAAGCTCCTTCACGCTTGCGGGGATGGTTACTCTTTCGAGTGCGGTACATCCGTTGAATGCATAGCTGCCGATGTAGCTTGTGTTCTGTCCCATGACTACGTTTGTGAGCTTCTCGTTCTGGTAGAATGCGTAGTTATCGATTTTTGTAACGCTCTCGGGCAGATAGATATTGCTTATCTCTGTTTCGTAGAACATTCTTACGCCAATAACATTATCTTCGGTTGTGTAGCTTCCGTAGTATGCTCCGGGGCCTTTTACAATCTCCGATTTTCTCATGTCGAGTACGTTCAGATTCAGGTTGTCGCGTATGAACAAAATGTCGGGACCGCTGAGACGACCTCCCAATGTTATTACAGACATTGTGTCGATAGCCTCCGAGGGAACGATGTTGGCAAGTGTACCCTTGATGCGAACGGTGTAGGGGTTCACGCCATCAACCGATTTGATGAAACCGAAATTAACGGTCTGCTTTGCAATTACATTGCCGTTGTATTTCATGGTCAGTCGGGCTGATGATTCCGAATCCTCGTACTTGTCGGTGATGATAAGGTAGAGCATCAGTGTGCTGTCGACGCCGGCATTTGCATAGTGTGTTGTTTCAATAACATCCTCCTCTTCGCCGAGCTGTGTGTATGCGTTGTCGGCGATGTTGATGTCGTCGAGGATGATCTCGACAGGCATTCTCTCGTACAAGGGGTTGTTTATTCTTATGGGAACTGCCATGCGGCTGTTCTCCTCATCGAAATCGTATGAGTAGATTGTCGATTCGCCGGTAAGCAACTTGCCTTCGTTGTAGAACGAGGGCTTCTGGGCAGCACGCCATGTGTTAACCTGCTTCAGGTCGAGGGTGTTGGCATTTACAATTGCGCCGCTGTTGCCATCGACCATCATGACGATGAGCTTGGTGTTGTTGATGTTGTTTACAGAAGCGGGGAAGGGGATTTCCTGCTCGAAAATGTACTCTTTTTCCTTTTCGATGCTTGCGGGAACGGAGTTCTCGTAACCCTGGTTGTCGGGATATCTTCCTCGTGCAATGTAGTTGTATGTTGTGCCGTCTATTTTCACGTTGTTCTCGGTGTATGCAAATATGTAGCGGTAGTTTGCGTTCTCCATGTTGTTGGCAAACTGGCTCGATACAGATACAATCATGCTGCTGTCCGACGAGAACATTGCATCGATGTCGATGTTTGCGGGTGCATCGGTGTTGTAGCGCTCGTTATAGACGGGCTGTATGGCCGAAGCGGATATTCTGCCGGTTACGGTGTCGCAACGGTCGATGAGCACACCCTGAATGGTGCTGAGGCCGGCGAGGTGGTTCTCGGCATCCTCTTCGGTGTCTGTTGTGACGATGCAGATGAGGCTCTCGGCAAATTTATCGTTGCCGTTGAGGGTTTTCAGTGCGGTGGTGATGTTAGAGCTCTGTTCGTTGAAGTCGCCAAGGCCTGCCTCGATGACGATATTGCGCTCGGGGCTTGTGGGGGTAAGGCGTCCGTCGGGGTGGATGTGTCGGCACACGTACATGTTGTATCCGTAGGGTACCTGGGGTGTGGGAACAACTTCGTAGTATCCGTTGCTGCTGCCATTCCAACCGAGGTTGAAGTGCAACATGCTGTTAAGGTCGTAACCGTCGATTACGTAGTAGTGTCCGCCTGTGTATTCGGCGTTCCAGCCACCGGCCAGAATGGGACGTCGTTGGTTGATTTCGTTGATGAGCGATTCGCGGAAATTGTGGTCGCCATTGTCTTTGTCCTTGTAATAGGTGTAGCTGTCGATGACGATGTCGCTCGAGTAACCGAAGAATTCAACCATTCCATTGTGGTTGAGTGCTGCGTTGGTGAGTCCGAGGCCATATTCAGCTTCGTTACACAAGCCGCAGTGGTACATGAGGGCTGCCACGGCGTCTGCCTGCTCCGAGGTGTATGAGTGGCCTTCGTAGCGGGGGAGCATCTTGTCCCAGTTGTAGGGCGCCTCCGAATCGAAATTCAATGAGAGTGTCATCTGCTGGGTGGTGTTGCCCGAGTAGTAGTTGAATGTATAGGATTTGCTTCCAGTGGGGCGCTCGGGGTATTTCCAGTAGCGCATAACCATTGCCATGGCTGTCTGTGTACAACCGGTGATGGCCTTTCCGGTCTTGGTGGTACCGTTTTCGGTAACCTTCATTGTGGGGCACTTTTTGTTATAGGGCTCGCTCTGGTTGTACTTTATTTCGCCGAGCAGGGGTTCTATGTTTTGACGTTTCGAGTAGTTGGTCTTGAGATACTGCTTGGCTGCTCTTTTTTCGGCCTTGGATTTCTCGGGGTAGTCGGCTGCTATTATGGCCGACTGTGTGTAGTAGTTGAGCCATGCTGCTGCTACGGGGGGCACGTCGTTGGTGTCGAAGCACTCCTCGTTGGAGTATGCGAGGATGTCGCTCATGGCCTCCTGGCCACCTACAATTACGAAGCCGCCCTTCTGTGTGTCGTTGAAAATGTAGTAGGGTACAATCTCACCGGCTTTCTGTGCGCGCACCTTGGCGGGTGCTGTCGATTTGGTTATGCTGAAGTCGTAACCATTGCTCTGCATGAATGCCTTGGCTATTGCCGCTGCATCTGCTTCGGTTCGCTGTTGCGCCATGCCGAAGATTGCCATGGACGACAAGGCGATAGATAGTAAAATATTTCTCATATGCGGGTTGTTGGGTTTTTCTGATGTCAGTATATTAAATAAGGTACCTGCAAAATGAATTGCAGGTACCTTATTAATTATTTCAAAGCGTTAGAGTCTTACCTTGATTGCTTTGTTGCCGGCTTTTACAATGTAGTTACCTGCGGGCAGTGCATATTCGCCTGCTTTGCCTGTAGCTACCTGCTTGCCTGTGAATGTGTAGATTGCGATCTCTACATCCGAAGCAACAACGATCTTGCCATCAACGATTGAAATCTCAGCCTCCTCTGTCACGGGTGCGATAGATGTGAGGTACTGGTCGTATGTGATGATGTTACCGAAGTCCTTCCACTGCTTCTGTGCTTTGTAAGCCTCGATAGCAGCCTCGTTGGGCACTACGAGTGTAGCGTTTGCAAGGTCGGCGCCGTCGAATACCTTAGAACCGAGCTTAGCGGGTGTTTCGCCTTCGCAGATTACGCATACGATGGGACAACCCTTGAATGCGTTACGGCCGAGCTCATCCACGCTTGCGGGGATTGTTATTCTCTCGAGTGCTGTACAGCCGCTGAATGCGTAGCTACCTACGAGATCGATGTTGTTACCGATAACCACTCTTGTGAGCTGTGAGTTCTGGTAGAATGCATAGTTACCGATTTCGATAGCGCTGTTGGGAAGTATGATTGTGCTTGCATCCACGTTGTAGAACATTCTCACACCGACAATGTTTTTCTCGGTTGTGTAGTCGCCGTAGTATACGCCGGGGCCAACAACGATGTTTGCTTTCGAAAGGTCGATAACCTTTACATTGAGGCTGTCGCGGATGAATGAGATATCCTTACCTGAAAGACGACCTGAGATAGTGATTGTGGTCATTGTATCGATGGCTGCCTTGGGAACAAGGTCCTCAAGTGTACCTTTCACGCGAACGGTGAAGGGGTTAACGCCGTTAGCTGTCTCGATGAAATCGAAGTTGATGGTCTGCTCTGTGATGACGTTGCCCTTGTATTTTACAGCAAGCTTAACCTTTGACATTGAGCTCTTGAACTCGTCGTTGATGTTCAAGTAGAGCATCATTGTGCTGTCGATGCTGCTGGGAGCAAGGCTGTATGTAGCAACTGTTCCGGCGGTTTCGCCAAGCTGTACTTCGGCATTTTCGCCAAGCTCGAGAACCTCGGCTGTTACCTCTACCTCCATAGGCTCGTACAAGGGGTTGTTGAGGCGTACGGGGATAGGCATGCGCTTAGCCTCTTCGTCGAAGAAGTATGTATCGATGACTGAACCTGACTCCACGAGCTTGCCTTCTCTGAAGAATGAGGGCTTCTGGTTTTCGCGCCATGTGTTCACCTGCTTGAGCTCAAGAAGGTTTGCGTTTACAATTGCACCGCTGTTGCCGTCAACCATCATGACAATAAGTCTTGCGTTGTTGATGTCGCTGATTGAAGTGGGGAAGGGAATCTCCTTCTCGAAGATGTACTCTTTATCCTTCTCGATGGTTGTGGGGAGTGAGTTCTCATAACCCTGGTTGTTGGGATATGTTCCTCTTGCATAGTAGTTGTATGTTGTACCGTCGATCTTAACGTTGTTCTCGGTATATACAAATACATAGCGGTAGTTAGCGTTCTCGATGTTGTTTGCGAAGTAGCTTGCAACCGATACCTTCATGCTACTTGTTGATGAGAACATTGCGTCGATATCGATGTTCGCAGGTGCACAAGCGTTGTAGTGCTCGTTGTAAGTGGTTGTTACGGCTGAAGTAGAGATTCTACCAGTGATGGTGTCGCAACGGTCAACGAGTACACCGGGAATGTTGCAGAGTCCTGTAAGATGCTCCTCAGCCTCGTCCTCGGTGTCTGCTGTCAAAATGCAAATCAAGCTCTCGCCATATTTGCTGTCTGAATCGAGTGATTTGAAGCTGCTGATGATGTTTGATGTCTGCTCGTTGAACTCGCCAAGAGCGGCCTCAACAACAACGTTGCGCATGGGCTGTGTGGGAGTCTCGCGACCTTCGGGGTGGATGTGTCTGTAGAAGTACATGCCACAAGCATAGGGAGCCTGGGGTGTGGGAGCTACCTCGTACCATCCGTTGCTACCACCATTCCAACCGAGGTTGAAGTGGAAAAGACCGTTAAGGTCGTAACCGTCAACGATGTATGAGTGAGCACCTGTGTTCTCTACGTTTGAACCTGCTGCCCAGATGGGACGACCCTGGCTGAGCTCGTCGGCGAGCATAGCGCGGTATTCTGTGAAACCGTCTGTCTTGTCTTTGTAGTTGCCGAAGTTGTCGCCAATCCAGTCGTTAGCGTAGTAGAAGTAGTCAACCAATCCCTGGGGACGGAGAGCTGCACCTGTACCTCCAAGACCGTAACCTGCACCGTTAGAGATACCGCAGTGCAACATCAGAGTAGCGATAGCGTCTGCCTGCTCGTCGGTGTATGTGTGGCCTTCGTAGCGGGGGAGCATCAAATCCCACTGGTAGGGTGCTACCGAGTCGAAGTTAACCGAGAGGGTCATCTGCTTCTTGATTGTTTCAGAGTACTTGTAGTCGAATGTGTACTCCTTGCTGCCTCTGGGGCGCTCGGGCCACTTCCAGTAACGCATGAGCATTGCCATAGCGGTCTGGGTACAACCTGTAACGGCTTTACCGGTTTTTACCTTGTTACCCTCCAATACCTTCAATGTAGGACACTTTCTGTTGTAGGGGGTTCCCTGGTTGTACTTGATTTCGCCGAGCAAGGGTTCTACATTCTGACGAAGAGAGAATTTGCTGTCGTTAAAAGCCTTGGCAGCGGCTTTTTTCTCGGCCTTAGATTTCTCGGGCTCGTCGGCTGCGATGATAGCAGACTGTGTGTAAGCCTCGAGCCACTCTGCTGCCGAGGGGGGCATGTCGTCCACGTCGAAGCAGTCCTCGTTTGAATAAGCGAGGATGTCGCTCATAGCCTCCTGACCACCTACGATTACGAAACCGCCCTTCTGTGTGTCGTTGAAAATGTAGTAGGGTACAATCTCACCGGCTTTCTTGGCGCGCACCTTGGCGGGGGTTGTTGACTTGGTTATGCTGAAATCATAACCGTTACTTTGCATGAATGCTTTGGCTATTGCCGCTGCATCTGCTTGCGAGCGCTGTTGCGCCATGGCAAATATCGCCACGGACAATAGCATGATTGAAAGTAAAAGTTTTCTCATAAAATATAAAATAAAAATTTTAGATTTTTCATAGAACCTTGCAAATATAATAAATTTATTATTTATTATAACCTGTTTTGATATATTTTTACATTGTAAAATTATTTTTCTGTTGCTGCGATTGTTTGGTAGTGTGGAATTTCGTTCACGAATTTGTAGCACGAATTTTCGTAGTCCATTTTGCAGCAGTAGTGCTTAATGCCGTTACTGACAATGAGATAATCTACCTTCAGCACCAGATTGTAGCGCGCTATTTGTGCGAAGACCTCCTGCTTGAGCTCTACCGTCGGGGCTTTGTATTCTACTATGGCTCGGGGTTTAAGTTGCTTGTCATAGACAACGGTGTCGCATCGCAGCTTTATGTTGTTGAGCTGTATGGCTGTTTCGTTTGCCATGAGCGATTGGGGATAGCCCTTTTCGTTTATCAAGTAGTGGACGAAGTGCTGTCTTACCCATTCTTCGGGGGTTAGAGCGACGTATGAGCGACGCAAAATATCAAAAATTTGTCTTTTTCCGTCTTTGATTGTAATTTTTGCTTCGTATTGGGGTAGATTTAATGCTAACATTTTATATCTTTGCAATTATGTTCTGCGATTGGTGCTTTTCGCAAAGGTACTTCTATTTTGCGGAACAATAAAGTCTATGACCGAGAATTATGGCTAAGCATACGTTTGAATCCGTTTTTGCCGAATTGAAAAAAGGCGTGTATCGTCCCGTATATTATTTTATGGGCGAGGAGTCGTATTATATTGATCGATTGACGGATTATATAGCCGAGCATGCTCTTCCCGAGGAGGAGCGCGGGTTCAATCAAGTGGTGTTTTATGGTTTGGATGTAAACATGGACACGGTGGTGAACACGGCGCGCAGCTATCCCATGATGTCGGAGCGTCAGGTGGTTATCGTCAAGGAGGCGCAGCACATTAAGAATATGGACTCGCTTTCGAGCTACTTGAAAAATCCCCAACCGACGACTGTGCTTGTTTTTGCTCACAAGAACGGCTCAATAGATAAGAGAAAGAAGGTTGCCGGTGAGCTAGAGCGCGAAGGGGTAGTCCTTGAATTCAAAAAGCTCAAAGACGACCAGTTGCCTCTTTTTGTGAATAATTATTTGCGTGGGAAAAGCCTGGTTGCCGATGCCAAGACTGTGCAGATGCTGTGCGAGTCGGTGGGTGCCGACCTGAGCCGCATGGCTGGTGAGATTGACAAGCTTGCTTTGTCGTTGCCTGATGGTGCTACGATGATTACCCCCGAAATGGTAGAGGAGAATATCGGCATTAGCAAGGAGTACAACAATTTCGAATTGCAGAGCGCCCTTGTGGTCAGGGATGTCTATAAGGCCAATAAAATTATCGCATATTTTGCGAGCAATCCCAAGAAGAATCCCATTCAGCTCACGCTCTCCATTTTGTTCGGATTTTTCTCAAACGTGATGATGGCCTACTATGCTCCCGACAAGAGCGAAAAAGGTGTGGCTGCATACCTTGGGCTTCGTTCGACATGGGGAGTGAAGGATTATATTACCGCCATGAAAAATTATAGAGCTATTCATGTGATGGAAATTTTACACCAGATAAAATTGGCCGATGCCAAATCGAAGGGTAGCGAATCTATCACTGTTCCCGATGGTGAAATCATGCGCGAATTGCTCTTTAAGATTCTACACTGATTATTTTCGGCTGTCAGACGCTGTTTTCTGCGTTTTTCGGCATTATTTTCTATTTCATTTATTTTTGTGTCGCTTTTTTACGCTGTTAATTGCTTGTAAATCATTGCTAAGACCTAAAAAGCGGCTTCTGAGAATTTAATATTTTCAATTATTCTGTATCAATGGTCGGGATTTTCGAAAAATTCCGCAAAATTTCTCTGTTTCCGCCGCTCGGCATAATCAATAGGGTGGTGTTTAATTCTGTAAAATCTGTTTTTGTTACAATGTTATTGTTGTAAACCCAGTGCGATACTGTTATTCTTATAAATTGTATATTGATGCAATTTACAAGGGTGGTGTAGTGTGATTTTTGTATATTTTATATACGCAAAATATACAGTATATATCTGTATTTGTTAATTGATTGAAAACAAGTGTGTTTGCGTGTATTTTGCAAAGTATTTCTTTAGTGTTTTTGTGGCGATTGGTGTGTTTTAGTGAATATTTACGTATTTATGCTATTTTTAAGGTATATTGTTCTCTATTTATCAATTAAATAGAATATTTTATTAAAGTTATTTGTTTGTAATCTATTTTTTATAAAACTAAATCGGAGCTCAATTTCTGTGATTTTTCCTTGTTGAAACAATTGTAATGACGCCTGTTTACAAAAATAACTATTTAAGATGTTTGCGGGCTGATTTATTTTTGTTACATTTGTATCGTTATTATGTTAATTGCAGTTTATAACATTATGAACGATAAAGAAAAAATAGAATATTTAATGAGTTTATATGGGCTTACTCCATCGCAGTTTGCCGATAGGACAGGTATTCAAAGAGCCTCTGTATCACACATTTTGAGCAATAGGAACAAGCCTAGCCTCGAAATCCTGCTCAAGGTGTATAATGCTTTCCCCGGGATATCTCTCAATTGGCTTATTTTGGGCGAGGGCGATGCTCCTGTATTAAATAATGACACTGTAGCCGAAAACGAGAAGGTGGATTCCGATGCGAATGAGGCAGCGGTTTCCGTAGCGCCTGCTACACTCTTTCCAGTGTTCATGGAAGAGAATACTGTTTCTGAGCCTTCGCCGACAGTAGAAAAGGTTGTACCAGTGGCTTTGGTGGATTCTATCCCCGTAAACGATGCAGTTTCTGCTAAACAGGTGGTTGCAGTGGATGGTGAAACATCGGCACAGCCCTCTGCTCCTTCTGTTCAGGCCGAGGAGGCTGCAGCGGTTGCTTCTCTCGCTCTGTCACGCGATACTGCAAAGAATATCAAGGAGATAAAGATATTTTACGATAACGGCACTTACGAGACGTTCTTGCCCGAAAAGTGTTAGCCGGGTTCGTATCAGGTGGTCGTACAATGTAAGGCGTTACATTTGTAAACCGATAGCCTGTTTTATGCCCGAAGAACATATTATGTAATGTTTTTTACATATATGTTTGTGTTTTGAATGCTTTATGTTATCTTCGCATATTCTGTAATAAGATATAGGGGATGCAGCTACATGAATCCGCTGTAATAGAATGTTTTATATAATCTAAATATTATGAAGAAATATTTGTCCGATTTGACGGTCAAACAGGTTACATGGGTAAATAGCACCTGTGTATTGTTGATGATGACCGACGACAAACCTCTTCCAGCATGTAAACCTGGACAATTTGCCGAACTGAGAATCGATGGTACTCAGGGTATTATTCTCAGAAGACCTATTTCTATCCACTCTTTCGATGCCGAAAAGAACGAGATTGGTTTTCTGGTGCAGGTCGTTGGCGAGGGTACAAAGAAGCTTGCTTCGGTGAAGGAGGGTGATAAGGTTAATACACTTTTGCCCTTGGGTAACGGTTTTGGCATGGATGCTGACAAGAACAAGCGATATCTGCTTGTTGGTGGTGGCGTCGGTAGCGCTCCTCTTTACTATTTGGGCCAGGAGCTCAAGAAGGCCGGTTGCGACTTTACCTTCCTTATTGGTGCCCGCAAGAAAGAGGATTTGTACCGCAGAGAGGAATTCGAGGCTGTGGGCCGCGTGGCCTATACAACCGAGGACGCTTCGTTGGGCGAGAAGGGTTTTGTAACCAACCATTCGGTGCTTGCCGAGAAATTCGACAAGATATTTACTTGCGGCCCCAAACCCATGATGATGGCGGTTGCGAAGTATGCCAAAGAGAATAATATAGCATGTGAGGTTTCTCTTGAGAACAAAATGGCCTGTGGTCTTGGCGCTTGTTTGTGTTGCGTCGAGGATACCAAGGAGGGCCATCGTTGTGTTTGTACCGAGGGACCGGTATTTTCAATAGATGAACTAAAATGGTAAAGACTGATGTAAAGATAGGTGGACTCCACCTTAAAAACCCCGTAATGACCGCATCTGGAACATTCGGTTACGGTCTTGAATTCGCCGATTTTGTCGATCTCGAGAAACTTGGTGGCTTTATTGTAAAAGGTACAACGCTGAAGGCAAGAGAGGGTAACCCCTATCCCCGCAGCGCCGAAACCCCCATGGGCATGCTCAACGCGGTAGGCTTGCAGAACAAGGGCGTGGATTACTTTGCCGAGAAAATATATCCCGAGCTCAAGGATCTTAAAACCAATGTGCTTGTAAATGTATCGGGTGCATGTATAGAGGATTATGTGGCTACTGCCGAGAAGGTTGCTGCTCTTGATGGCATCCCCGGTATCGAGCTCAATATTTCGTGTCCCAACGTTAAGCAGGGCGGTATGGCCTTCGGCGTGATGCCTGCTTCGGCGGCCGAAGTGGTTTCTGCAGTGCGCAAGGTCTATCCTAAAACCCTCATTGTGAAGCTGTCGCCCAATGTTACCGACATCGCCGAGATTGCACGTGCAGTAGAGGGCGCAGGTGCCGACAGTGTGTCGCTCATCAACACCCTGTTGGGTATGGCTATCGACTCCGAAAAACGTCGTCCCATCCTCTCGACCGTTACAGGCGGTATGAGTGGTCCTGCCGTGAAACCCATTGCATTGCGTATGGTTTGGCAGGTTGCCAATGCCGTTAAAATCCCTGTAGTGGGTATGGGTGGTATCACCAACGGTAAGGATGCCATTGAATTCCTGCTTGCAGGAGCTTCGGCCATCGAGGTTGGTACAGCCAATTTCATGAATCCTGCCGTTACAGGCGAGATTGTCGATTACATCGAAGACTATCTGGTACGCCACAACTTCTCTTCAGTCGATGAGATTATAGGTGGTTTACAGTTGTAATAACTAAACGAACAAATAAGCGACCATATTCCAGTGCGGAGTGTGGTCGCTTATTTTGTTTATGCTCAATAGGTTACCTTTGTAATGCGGTGCGTTGTAATTTTGTAAATAGCGCGAGCTTGAATAAATGAAAGATTGTATTTGTAACAAGATTAAATAGATGGTAATCTTGTAAATTTTCGTAATTCTGTAAATACAAATGTAAATCATGGGCAAAAAAATAGCGAACAAAAATAAATTGTTCGCTATTTGTATATATTCGTTACTATTTAAGCAGGTCGGGACGGAGCAATTTTGTGCGTTCCAATGATTGGTCGAACTCCCATTTGCGGATATTTGCTTCGTGACCGGAGAGGAGAACATCGGGTACTCGCCAGCCGTTGTACTCTGCGGGGCGTGTATATACGGGAGCTGCAAGCAGATTGTCCTGGAATGAGTCCGAAAGCGCCGAGGTTTCGTCCGAAATTACCCCCGGAATTAGGCGAATAACGGCGTCGCAAATTGTCATTACTGCTAATTCGCCACCTGTTAGTACGTAGTCGCCAATGCTTATTTCTTTGGTAATCAAGTGTTCGCGTACTCTATGGTCCACTCCCTTGTAATGTCCGCACAAAAATATCAGATTTTGCGTCATCGATAGCGAATTGGCCATTGGTTGGTCGAATTTTTGGCCATCGGGCGATGTATATATTACCTCGTCGTACTTTCTTTGCGATTTCAGTTCAGTTATACAACGGTCGATGGGTTCTATTTTCATCACCAATCCTGCGCATCCACCGAATGGATAGTCGTCGGTCTTGTGGTGTTTGTCGGTTGTATAATCTCTTAAATTGTGTAAAACAATTTCAGCGTGACCCTTTTTTTGTGCTCTTCCGAGGATGGATGTGCTGAAAAAACTCTCCATCATTTCGGGGAATGTTGTTAATATATCTACGCGCATATTATTTTATGTTGTTTTTCTGCTTTATTATGCAAATGTAGAATTTTATTTGGTTCTTCACAAATTTGTAACTCCTTTTAGGACTGTTTTGTGTGAAATGTAGTTTTTCGCGAGAATCGCATATTTTTTTGCGTCTGTGTGTATGGTCGAAATTTTCGATTCTCGCGAAAATTTATGGTAAGCAATATTTCATAGCCTTTACAGTGTGCATGTAAATAAAAATTACTTCGACCTCCTCTTTATGCTTTATATTTCTTTGCCATTATAGAGCAACCTATGGTGGCAGTATTGGTAGCATTCTAAACAATCATTTTCCTTATCGATAGATTTATTTCTGTTCATTTTATACGTGTAGTCGTGTCTATTGTGATTAAATACTGTTTTTATGGCAAAAAAATTATCCAAATTTATTGTACAACTTGTGGGAAATGTTATATATAGTATATAATTTTGTCTTTAGGGGGTAATTGTATTACAATCCCCTGCATTATTATAATAAGGAGAGATTTTATGAATAGATTTATTAAACGACTGTTTTACCTATGTGTGGTTACTTTTGCGTTGGCCGCCTGCACCGACGACATTGACAAAAGCAACCGATTTACCTTCACGGGTGAGACGATTGCCGATTTTTTACAGAATAGAAGCGAACAATATTCGCACATGATTACCCTGTTCAAGCAGGCCGATATTTTCAGTTTGCTCAATACATATGGACGCTATACGCTGTTTCTGCCCAACAACGCGGCGGTGGAAAGATACCTTGTCGAGCAGGATTCAATCTATTGGGCCACAAAAGATACTCCCGAATTTATAAATACGGGTATTAGCTCGCCACTAATCGAGGAGCTGAGCGACTCCATGGCAAACATAATAGCCCGCACGCATGTGGTGCAGAGCTATATAAGCATGGCCGAGATGGGCGAAGGTGCGCTTCCCGACCGCAATTTCAATTACCGTTTCCTGGGAGTGAACTATGTGGTTAAAGGGGAGAACTATTATATCATGCTAAACAACAGCGCTGCCATCATCGATGGAGATAATCAGGTGGAGAATGGTGTTGTGCACATTATGGATAAGGTTATTTCCCCCTCGCAGAAGAATGTACCTGAACTGATTATCACTACGCCGTTTTTCAAGATATTTGCAGCGGCACTGAACCGTACAGGGTTTGCCGACTCGTTGAAATTGGACTATGACGACGATTACGACCCTAATGACCATAAATATCAAGATAGGTTTTTCGGTACGTGGTATAATGCTCCCGAAACGAGGTTCTATAAATATACCGGTTTCGTAGAGCCCGATGCGCTGTTTCGCAGCCATGGCATTAACAATGTCGATGAGCTTCAGGCCTTTGCCGAGCGATGGTATGGTACAGAGGATAGGGATAACCCCAAGAGCCCTCGCAATGCTCTCTACAAATTCGTTTCCTATCATTTTGTACCGCGCGAACTGCCCCACAACAAGATTGTGCCATACGGCCTCTATTGGGAGCTTGCTGAAAAAAGCATTGACGAGTATATGGGTACAATTTACGACCGTTACGACTATTTCGAAACAATGCAGGGTACATTGATGAAGGTGGTAAAGCCCTTGAGTCGCGCCGAAGGCAGGGACACGTACATCAACTTCCACAAGCGCGTGGTGCCCTACAATATAGCTCTGCGTCCTCATGTAAATGTACGTGTGATACCTCTGACGGAATTTATTCAGATGGACGAGCTGTATGCTTCGTTCGACCAGATGGCAACCAACGGCATAGTGCATCCCATAGATAAGATACTCATTTACAACGAGGATGAAATGTATGGCAACATATTGAACGAGCGCCTGAGAATAGATCTTCTCAGTCTTCTTCCCGAGCTGTCGTGTAACAACCTCAGATACAACTACTCGTTTGATCAGTTACGTAAAAATTATTCATTGCCTTCGGGGTATAGCGAAAAATTAAAAATAAGATCAGGTGTAGTGAAACTTTCCCCTGGTTATACGGGTTCGTTTAATCTTGACGGCATGAGCTTCGATGATTTATTCGATGTCGAATTTACCCTTCCTCCTTTGCCGCCACGAGTGTATGAAGTGCGTGTAGGCTACTCCCAGCATGGTTGGTCAACGCCCAAGATATATGATTATACTGTTCAAATGTATATTGATGGTAAGATAGAAGGAGATCCTTATAATATAAATTTCAATGACCCTCAGCCGGGCGTACAGACCGGATATATAAAGGATGAGAAAACATACGACAACGGAATGGAGAACGATAAGAACATGCGTCTTATGGGATGGATGAAAGGGCCGAAATCGTTCTTATGCGGTGATGGAGAAACTGCAAGAGATTATCCATACTACATAAGAAGGATTATAACGAGAAAATATTTTCATGCCGGCAGGCACACGATAAGGTTCCGATTCACTGGTCCTCCCAAAGGCTTAAACGGTCAAATGTCTGTAGATTATCTGGAATTTGTCCCGCTGCACATTATCAGCGACCCCACGAAACCCGAGGACAGATATTGAAATCCCCGGTGACGGATAACAAAAATAGCAACCCGCAGCGGGTTGCTATTTTTGTTGTTTGGTGGCGAGGATTATCTGCCGCCGGCGGGCAGGTAATCTTCCCAATATTTTTCGCGGAGCATCTGCAGGTGCTGCGATGTACCTTCGCGCTCGTAGATACCGTGTGAACGGTTGGGGTAAGCCATCATGTGGAACATCTTCTTGTGCTTCACAAGCTCGTCAACAAGAAGCTCGAGGTTCTGATAGTGCACGTTGTCGTCGCCTGTACCGTGGATGAGCAAGAGGTTGCCCTTGAGGTTCTTGGCATATTTAACGGGTGCTGTCTCTTCGTAGCCCTCGGGATTGTTCTGCGGTGTGTTCATGTAGCGCTCCTGATATACGCTGTCGTATAGTTTCTGGTGCGAGATGAAGGCGATGGCGATACCTGTTTTGAAGAGCTCGGGGTAACGGAACATACACTGCAATGTGGTTGAACCGCCGCCACTCCAACCGGTGATACCGATGCGTTCCATGTCGATGAAGGGGAACATTTCGCCCATCTTCTTGATGCCGGCAGCCTGGTCGGCCGATGCGTGAATACCAATCTGCTTGTAGATGCATTTGCGCCATTCGCGACCGCGGGGTACGTTGGCACCACGGTTCTCGATGCTCACCATGATGTAGCCCTTATCGGCCTGATTGTGAGCCGAGATGTCGCCACCTGTCCAGTTGTCCTGAACGGTTGAACCGGCGGGCTCGCCATATACGTCGATGATGACGGGATATTTCTTGTTGGGGTCGAAATCTTTGGGCTTAATCATGTAGGCATCAAGGGTGATGTAGCCAAGGTCGAGCTTGATGAATTCCTTGGGTGTGAGGTTCATCTTGTTGAAGCGCTCTTGTGCCTCGGTGTTGTCCTGGATGACGCGAACCACTTTGGCCTCGGGGAATTTCTCCATGGTGACGATAGGCGCTGTTGTAGAGCTACCGAATGTGTGGATGGCCCATTTGCCTGTGGGTGACATGTTGTAGCTGTGCTGTCCCTGCTGCGATACGGGGCTCATGAGCTCGGGCTTGCCTTTGCCATTGAGCTTCGAGCGGTACAGGTAGCGCTGTGTGTAGTTTGTCATGGTGGTTATGTAATATACATAGCCCTTCTGCTTGTCTATACCTACCTGCTTCACGATGTCGAACTCGCCGTTGGTGATGGGCTTGATTTCCTTACCGTCGGCACGTACGAAGTAGAGCTGACGCCATCCGCTGCGGTCGCTCTCCCATGTGAAGTACTCGTTGTTCTTAGACCACTGTATGTTGTCGTTGGTGTTGAGCCATGCCTCGTCCTTGTCCTCGAAGATGTTCTCTAGTGTAGATGCATCGATATTGGCAATCCACACTTTGTTTGTGTTCTGCGGGCGGTTCAACTGCTGGATGAACAGCTTGTTGGTGCCGGGGATGAACTCCATGCGGGGGATGTAGTTGTTGCGGGGATCGCCGGGGATGGCTATCCACTGTGTTGCTCCGCCGTCGGCCGATACATATCCTACCTTCACAGCCGAGTTGGTGGTACCTGCTTTGGGATAGGGGATGGGTAGGGGCTCCGAGTAGATTGAATCGATGTTGTTTATCATGTAGAATGTGCCGGTGCCGCGGGTGTCTGACTGCCAGTAGGCGATGTACTTGCTGTCGGGGCTCCAACGGAATCCGTCACGGCAGTAGAACTCTTCTTCATATACCCAGTCGAATGTACCGTTCACAATGTAGTCGCATCCGTCGGTGGTGAGGGCTGTTGTTTTGCCTGTTTCCACATCCTCTATATAGATGTTGTTGAGCGAAACGTAAGCCACCTTCTTGCCGTCGGGCGAGAACTTGGCGAACATCAATGTCGATTCGGGCTTGTCCTTACCTATCTGTCTGAGGTTGCCGTTTGTGAGGTCGAGCACCCAGTAGTCGCCACGGGTGTTGTAGCGCCACACGCGTTTGGTGTTGTTGAAGATAAGGATTTTGCTGTTGTCGTCCGACCACTGGAACGAGCTGACGTCGATGGGTTTGCCTGTGGCCTTGTCGATGAATTTCTCGGCGGGGATGAGCACGCTGCGTGCATCGTCCTTGGCCTCGTAGCGTACTACGTCGTTTGCGCCTACCTTGCTGTTCCACTCGAGGGTGCTGTAGCCCTCGCCGTCCTTGAGCCATGTGATGGGGCCGAGGACTCTCTTTTTCTTTGCGCGACCTGTAATTTCGTCAACGTCGTTGCTCTGTGCAAGACAGGGCGACATTGCGAAGCATAGCAACAGGGCACTCATCAGTAATCTGGTTAGTTTCATGCTTTATTTTTTTATGGTTATGTTATGTACTATTTTGCGAAGATACTATAAAGTGCGTTAAATGCCAAATGTAATGGTTTTTTGTCGTTACCTTTTGTGTATTATCTCCATATACTCGTCGTAGTCGATGTATCGTCCGCCCATCGATTTCAGGTGGGCGGTTTCGAGCTGGCAATCTATTAGTTTTCCGCCATTTGCGCTCATCGTTTCGGCAAGGAATATGAGTGCTATTTTCGATGCGCAGGGGGTTAGCGAGAACATGCTTTCGCCAAAGAAGCAGCCGTTCAGCGCCACTCCGTAGAGGCCACCCACGAGCTCGTCGCCCTCCCACACTTCGATGCTTGTGGCGAACTGTTGGCGATAGAGCTCCTTGTAGGCCTTTATCATATCCTCTCCCAGCCATGCGCCCTCTTCGTCTATTCGCAGGCGGCTGCAATTTTCTATCACACGGTCGAAGGCCTTGTTTATGCTCACGGTGTGCTTGCCTTTGCGCAACAAGCTGCGCATGGAGTGGGATATGTGTATCTCGTCGGGGAATATCACGAAGCGCTCCATGGGGCAGTACCATTGTATCACTCCGTCGCGGAATGAGTACCATGGGAATATTCCGTTACTGTAAGCAAGCAGCAGGCGTTCGGTCGATAGGTCGCCACCGATGGCCAGCAGGCCGCTCTCTTCGCCGTAGTGCGGGTCGGGGAATTTTATTCTTTCGTTTAATAGGAATACCATTATGTGCTCTGTTTTATTCTATTATAAGTGTTGTTCCGTCGGTGTCGATGTGCGCCGTGCCTCCCGCTTTCAGTTTGCCGAAGAGTATCTCTCGGGTGAGCAGTGGTTTAAGCATGGCGGCGACGGTGCGCTCCATCTCGCGGGCACCATATTCAGGGGTGAAGCCCTTCTTCAGCAGCAGTTCCTTGGCGGCATCGCTCAGCTGCATGGTTACACCTTTGGCGGTGAGCTTGCTCTGTAGCTCGCGCAGCTTTTTCTCCAATATCAAGGTTGCCATCTTCTTGTCCATGTCGTTGAAAATGACGGTACCCGACAGGCGGTTGATGAACTCGGGCTTGAAATTGCGCTTCACCTGTTTGAGCATTGCTTCGCCCGCACTCACTCTGCTGTTGAAGCCTATGGATGCTTGGTGGGCGTGCTGTGCGCCGGCGTTCGAGGTCATTATCAGTATCACGTGGCGGAAATCCGATTTGCGGCCTTTGTTATCAGTGAGCACTGCGTAGTCCATCACTTGCAACAGTATGTTGAAGATGTCGGGGTGGGCTTTCTCTATTTCGTCGAGCAGCAGTATGCAGTTGGGTGTCTTGCGTACGGCGTCGGTGAGCAGTCCGCCATCTTCGTAGCCTACATATCCGGCGGGGGAGCCGATGAGCTTGGCCACTGTGTGTTTCTCGGTGTATTCGCTCATGTCGAAGCGTTGGAGCGATATGCCGAGTTCGGTGGCGAGCACTTTGGCTACTTCGGTTTTTCCCACTCCGGTGGGGCCCACGAACAGCAGATTGGCTATGGGCTTGTTCTCGTCAGATAGGCCGGCTTTGGACATCTGCACGGCTTCGACAATCTTATTTATTGCATCGTCTTGTCCGTATATTTGTGCGCTGATGCGTTGGTACAGGGTTTCGAGCGAGGCGGTTTCTTCCTCTTTCATTGCCATGGAATCTACTTTACATATTTTAGATAGCACCTCCATTATCAATGCCTTATCGACGACGTTAGCGCCTTTTTTCACTGGGTGCAGTTCGCGGTAGGAGCCGGCCTCGTCTATCAGGTCTATGGCTTTGTCGGGCAGGTGGCGGTCGTTTATATATTTGGCGCTTGCCCTCACGGCGTACTCGATGACGCCTTTGGCATATTTTATGCCGTGGTATTTTTCGTATTTTTTCTTCAGCCCTTCCAGTATTTCTATGCACTCTTCTATGCTGGGTTCTGCTATATCTATTTGCTGGAAACGGCGTACTATGCCTTTGCTGCGCGAGAAGTATTTGTTGTACTCCTCGTAGGTGGTGGAGCCCATGAAGCGTATATCTTCGCGTTCAAGGTAGGGCTTCAGCATGTTCGACGCGTCCATCGAGCTGTCGCTGCTGCGACCGGCGCCTATCAGGTTGTGTATCTCGTCGATATATACGATGGCTTTTCCTTCGTTGCACAGGCCCTCCATCACAGATTTCATTCGCTTTTCGAAGTCGCCGCGGAATTGTGTTCCCGCAAGCATGGTGCCCAGGTCGAGCTCGTATATTTTGTAGCCCTTTAGCCTTTCGGGTACTTTGTCCTGCTCTATGCGTGCGGCCAGTCCATAGGCCAAGGCTGTTTTTCCCACTCCGGGTTCGCCTATGTGCAGCGGGTTGTTCTTCTCCTTGCGGCAGAGCACCTGTATGGTGCGTTCCAGTTCGGTGTCGCGTCCTATGAGGGGGTTGTGCGACGACAGGGTATCGTTGATGCAGGTGACAAGGTTGCGCCAGCTTTCGTTGACGCTCTCTTCGCCTATTTCGGCCATCTCCTCGTAGCATTCGTATTGTGTAACGAGCTCGCTCATGAATTCCGATAGGTTGCCTTTGATGCACGATCTAAGGGTTTCGGCTGCCCACGAGTCGCGCAGCATGAACATTGCTTGCACTATGTGGGGGATGGCCATTTTGTCTGCTCCCGAATTTTGCAGTATGCCGTAGGCGTGGTTTATCATTTCGTTCATCTGGAACGAAAGCTCCTGGGTGTATTCGATGTCGGCGGGCACTCGTTCCATCTTTTTTTCGAGATATTCGTGCATGTGGCGTTGCAGTTCGTCGCTGCTGCACATGCATTGCTCGAGGGCTATGCAGAAGGGCTCCTGCCGCAGCAGGGCGGTGAGTATGTGCTCGGGGGTTACATATTCGTGACGATAGTACTTGGCCGTATCGAGTGCGGCTGCAAGTGCTTCGTTGAATGATTCTGTATATGTCATTTGTTATTCTTGTGAAAGGTGTCTATCTATTTGTCTTCGGGCGTTATGGTCAGTCGCAAAGGGAAGCCTTCGTTGCGGGCCATGGTCATTGCTTTGCTTGTTTTCGATTTTGCAATGTCGTAGGAGTATATTCCCACAACTGCCGACTGGGTCTTATGTACCAGCATCATCAGAGCCTCGGCCTCTAATGTCGATTTGTAGAATATGGTTACAAGTATCTTCACTACAAAATCCATGGTGGTGAAGTCGTCGTTGTGTATTACAACCTTGTAACGTCGCGGTTCGTTTATCTTTATGTTTTCTCTTTCTTTTATAGAGGTCTGTTGTTTTTCCATGGTCGGTTTGTTTGATTTCCCTGTTTTCGAAATCAAAATTACTATTTAGTGTGTGTAGTACAAAATATGCTTGCATTTTTTTTATTCCCATTGTCTATTCTTGTATTAACAATATGGGCTTGCAAAATGTTTCTTTGTGGTTGTAATTGGTTGATAAATAGGGTGGTAGGTGCGCTGTGCCTGATGCTCGCGGTTAATCTCTATTAAAAAAGCGAGGCTTAATAGTTGTATTTGAATACTATTATCTATATTTTTGTTCGATATATATTGGAAACATAAATTTAGAAACAGTATCTGAGTATGAAATTTTTAGGAAATTTGATATGGTTGATTTTCGGTGGTCTTGAGTGTGCCATCGGATATTTTGCAGGTTCCATAGCTTTGATGATTACAATCATTGGTATTCCTTTGGGTGTGCAAACAATGAAGCTCGGGCTTTTGTGCCTGTGGCCATTTGGATCAACGGTTAGCGAATCGGCCAACAACATTGGTTGTTTGTCCATTCCCATGAATATCATTTGGTTGGTGTTTGGTGGATTGCCTACATGCGTGGCGCATTTGCTTTTTGGATTGTTGCTTTGTATTTCTATTATAGGTATTCCTTTCGGCATGCAGCATTTCAAAATGGCTAAGCTTGCTCTGATGCCTTTTGGTCGTGAAATAACCGTAGCCATTTAGTTACTCCTTATTATATAGTGTTTATTTTACTATGGATGCATGATAATAAACATTATGTTTAATAGGATTTGGAAATATTATTTTTCGCACTACTTTGGTGTCGGAAATTCGGTTTTTCCCGAATATATAGCGGTAAGCTGTTCTATCTGGGTGTACGCGCTATTTTTGGTATATTTGTGAAATAATTTACTTTAATAATATAATTGCTATCTATGAATAAACATAGTTTCAAGTCGTGGCTGTTGGCTACACGCCCTTGGTCTTTCCCTGCATCGGGAATGCCCATTCTTGTTACGCTTGCCTATCTGTTCTGGCTCGACAGAAATGTCGATTGGGTTATCGGTGTATGGACGCTGTTGAATATCGTTTTTTTTCATGCATCGGGAAATGTGTGGAGCGACTATTTCGATTTTACAAAAGGTGTCGATAGAGAAAATAACGTGGGAGCAACGTCGTTGACTAGCGGCGAATTTACACCCAAGGAGATTAAGAGGCTTGCTTTGGTGCTTCTTGCCATAAGCTCCATTTCGGGTATTGCTTTGGTCTTTTGTACCGGTATTCCTACGCTCTTTTTGGGTATTTTGGGCGTACTGCTGACACTACTCTATCCGTGGCTCAAATACAACGCTCTTGGTGATGTCGATATTTTTCTGACCTATTCGTTGCTTCCTATTTTGGGTACTACGTATGTAGCTACAGGCGCCTTGAATGCCGAAGCATTGTGGTTGGCGATGCCTATCGGCCTCATTACTGTCGGTATTTTGCATGCCAACAATGCGCGTGACATTGAGCATGACAGGCTTGCCGGCATCAGGACATTTGCGATGAATGTAGGTAAAAAGGCGTCGGCAATTATCTACTGCGCCGAGGTCATTTTGCCTTTTGTGTGGATTGTGGCGGGCATTGTCATTGGTGTGTTCCCTATTCTTTCTCTTTTGGTGCTCCCGGCTCTGAAGCCTGTGCTCGATAATGTGAAGAAGGTGATGCGCTTCCCAGTCGAGGGCGAAAAAATGTTGTGGGGTATTGACGAGGCTACAGCTAAAATACAGCTGATATTCAGTGTGTTACTTGCAGTGTCGTTGTTCGTTGATAAGGCGTTTGTATGAAAAAGACTATCTTTACCATACTGGTTGCAGCTATATTGTGGACTATAATGTTTTGTCCCATTACTGCACCTTACGTTAATTTTTGGTGGATGATGACAGCGTCGGCCTGTACCCTTTCCATCCTGGCTGCACTTTTTTGTCGAGGGCTCTGGAAGGATATTCGCATAGACATGCCCAACATTTTGATGGGAATAGCAATAGCTGTTGCGCTGTGGGGTGTATTTTGGGTGGGCGATAAATTGTCGCAGATACTGTTCAATTTTGCGCGTCCGCAGGTCGATGTCATTTATAGTATGAAGGATGGCGAGTCGCCTTGGTTGCTCACTGCGCTTATGCTGTTTTTGATTGGCCCTGCCGAAGAGATATTTTGGCGCGGATATATTCAGAAGACATTTTCGCAGTACTGGAATCCCAATATGGGACTGATTGTAACAACAGCTATCTACTCGGTTGTGCATGCGGGTTCGTGTAATTTCATGTTGACGATGGCTGCGCTTGTCGCCGGATTGACATGGGGACTCATTTACCGCTTTTTCCCCGAAAAGCTCGGCGCGCTAATCATTTCGCATGCCTTGTGGGATGTTGCCGTATTTGTTTGGTTTCCAATATGATTGTGTAGGACATAAAATTTATTACATATGAAAAATATCTGTTTTATTCTTCTTGCTACAATGTTGTTTGCATGTGGCAATAACAATTCGAAATCGGAGGCTCAGCAGGCGCCTGCCGAAGTGGCTAAAACCGAAGCGCAGCCTGTTGTTTATGAAAATAATTACCTGGTGAAGGTTGGCGACATGGCTCCCGATTTCACTCTGAAACTGGCCGATGGCAACGAATTTACCCTTTCGAAAAATCGCGGCAAGATTGTGATGTTGCAGTTCACCGCAAGCTGGTGCGGCGTTTGTCGCAAGGAGATGCCTTTCATAGAGAAGGACATTTGGCAGCGCCACAAGGATAACAGCGATTTTGTTCTTGTAGGTATCGACCGCGAGGAACCCCTCGAGACCGTTATGAAATTTGCCGAGAGTACGGGTGTCACTTATCCTCTTGCCCTCGATACAAATGCCGATGTTTTTGCTTCGTATGCCGAGCGCAAGGCCGGTATCACACGTAACATCCTTATTGACAAGGATGGACGCATCGTGATGCTCACCCGCCTGTTCAACGAGGATGAATTCAATGCCTTGGTTCAGAAAATAGATGCTATGCTGGCAAAATAATATATAGCCAATATTATATAGGTGGCGTATGAATTTTCTTCATACGCCACCTATTATTATTACAATGCATTTGAGAGCGTTATTTCATCCTACGATTGTTACATCGCTCACTCCGGTGCGGTTTTTCACCTCTATGCGCGTGGTTATTCTTTCGTAGAGCACGCTCAAATGGCTTATTATTCCCACTCGGCGGTTGCCTATGCTGTGCAGCACCTCGAGGGTTTCGATTACAGTGTTCAGGCAGTTGCCGCTCAATGTGCCGAATCCTTCATCTATGAATAAGGTGTCGGGGGTGAGGTTATTGCTGTTGAGCGAGGATAGTCCCAATGCCAGTGCCAGCGACACCATGAAGCTCTCGCCGCCCGATAGTGTGTTGGCTGCTCGCAGTGTGTCGCCGTCGTTGTGATCGACAAGCAGTATTATGAGGCTTCCGGGTTGCGCCACAAAATCGTATCTGTTGGTGAACTGTTGCAGATAGTGGTTGGCATTTTCGAGCAGTTGCTTCAGGATGTAGCTTTGTGCTATCAATTTGAATTTGCCGCCCTCGGCGCTGCCGAATATATCGCTGAGGCGTTTCCAACGGCTCGCCTCGCTCTCCAGCGACTGCAGTTCGGTCTGCTCCTTGTTGCGTTTTTTTCGTTCTTCTTCGTCCTGTGCTATTTCGTTGTTCAATGCGCCCACCTGTTTTGCCGCTTCGGAATAGTGCTCCTCTATTGCATGGCGTTGCATTGCAAGCTGCTGAACGGTTTCGCCATCCTCTATCATTGATGCATTTTGCATTAGCTCGTTCTCGCGCTTTTTCCATTCGGCAACTACAGCTGTGGCGTTTTCCACATTGCGGTGAAGGCTGTTTACCTGTTTCTGCAGATTGGCTATAGTGTCGCTGCTGATGCTACATAGCATTTTCACCCTTTCGCTGTCGATGTCGTTGCTGCTGTGGTAGTTGGAAATGAAGCGGTTGCACTCCCCTATCTCGTTTTCTATTCGCTCGGCATTGCTCTTTTGTACTGAGCAATTTCTGCTCAATTCTATCCAATTCTCTTCGAGCAATGGGTTTGCCTTGCCACTTGCTCCGCCGCCTTTTTCCCAAGCGGGGAATATGGTTGCTATCCTGTCGCTATGTGCTTTTATGCGGGTGTACAGCCCTTGCTTTTCTGTAATCTGCAATTTCAGATTATTGGCATTTTCCTTGTTGCTGTTATATGCTGTCGTTCTCTTGTTCAGCTCGTCGATGCTCTGCTGCAATTGCTGTTGCCAGTTGTCGATGAGAATGTCGCTTTCTATTTCGGCTGTAGTTTTTGCTGTTGCTTCGTCCAAATTGCGTTGCTGCTTGCCAAGCGTTTCAATGGCCGCTTTCAGCTTTTCGCATTCGCCGAATTTTAAGGTATATTCGGCATTTGTTTTATTGAGCTCCGAAACTATGCTATCTATTTCGCGCGATGCATCGAGCGCCAGTTTGGCCATTTTGTCGCGTGCCTGCTGCTTGCTTGCAATGTCGTTGTTTCTCTCCTCTATTATCTTTTCTATTGCCTCTATCTCGTCGGTATCTATGGCGAGGCCCATGCAAATCTCCTTTAGCTCGGCTGCGTATTTCGCTTGGTTGCTTCTACTCTCTTCTATTTGCTTGTCGCTCTCTTTCATCAGTTCTTTGATAGCTTTAAGCGATGCTGCGGCGTTGTTGAAGGCTGTTTCGCACTTTTCGCGAATGTCGCTTGCTTTGTCCCTCTCTTCCGTGATGGGGCGCAGCAGTTCCATTATCTCGTCGTCGTGCAGAAGGGTGGTTATGGTCTCGCCGCAGATGGGACATGTGTCGCCCTCTTTTAGCTTGGCCCTCAATGCCTTGGCGTGGTCGTCGATGCGCAGGTGCATTGCAGTGTAAAGCTCCTCTTTCTGCTTCAGTGTGTTCTTGGCGTTACCCAATTCCTTTTCGCTGATGGAGTAATGCTCTTCGGCTTTTTTATGCTCGCTCTCCTGTTGGGCACGACGCGCCAGCATGCTTTGCAAACTGGTGGCCACTCGCTTGATATCTTTCAGAAGATTGCTCGGTTTTTCGAGCTCGGCCTTTGCGTTGTTTAGCTGTTCGGTTGATGGCATCATGCTCAGCTCCTTTTCTATTTGCGCGCTTCGCTCTCTTTTTGGGGCGAGAAGTGCCTCTTGGCGTTGGCGTTCATGGTATAGCGCGTCGAGCTTTTCCTTCGATTGCGACAGGCGGTTGCTCTTTTCCTGAAGGTCGATTGCGTTTCGCCTCTTCTCTTCTTGCGTGCGCATGATTTCCTTCATCTTGGTAATGAGCGTCGATGCGTTTTCGTACATGGGAATCTCGCTATGTACGCTTGCTATTTGTTGTTCTATCGCTGCCAACTGTTTTTGCTGTTCGGTGCAGTTCTGCAGCAGACTGTTTGTGTCGGCTATGAGGCGCTGGAATTCATCGTTCAGCCGAAGCGCTTCGCGTTTGCTGTGTTCGCGCTCCTGTTCGAGGTTGGCCATCAGGCTGTATTTTGGTCGCACTTCCTCGGTTGCGTTCCAGTCCGATATTATTTTTTCGTTCTCTTTCACGCTGGGCTGCGATGCCACCTCGTGTGCATTGCGCAATTGCTCCTCGCCCTGTTTTATCTTCTCATGACACTCTTGCAGGCTTTGCATCCATTGGATTTTTCTCTCCAATGTCGCATCCTGCTTTTTCAGGGCGATTATCTCCTGTTCGCGCTCTTTTATCAGCCTGTTTTTCTCTTCGCGTTCCTCGGGTGACATCAGGCAGTAGCGTTCGAGAGTGGCTTTTTTCTCTTCGTAAACGCTGTTCTTTTCGCTGTATGTGCGATATATCTGTCGGCTGAGGCGCGAATATATTTCTGTTCCGGTGAGCTTTTCCAGGATGTCGCTCTTTTCGTTGCTCTTGCTGTTTAGGAAACGGGTGAAGCCACCTTGTGCCAGCAGGGTTGTACGGCAGAACTCCTCGAACTTGAGCCCCACTATCTGTGGGCGTGCAACCTCTTCGGCTACGCGCTTGTTTATGGTGGTGCCGTCGGCGTGGCAATAGAGCGTGCTTTCCGCTTTGAGCTTCACGTCGAGCTTTTTCTTCGTGCCTCGTGTGGCGTGCCACGATGCTGTGTAGCAGTGGCCGTCGTTGCCGGTGAAGGTCAGTCGGGAATAGGCCTCGCCGGTGTTACGGCGCACCAGCTGGCAAGGGTTGCTTATTCTCACATTGTCGTCGCTGCCTGCCATGTTCAGTTTCTTGTCCTCGTAGCTTTCGTTTCCGTAGCCTTCGAGACGGGGCGCGGTGGCATAAAGGGCAAGGCATATTGCATCGAGAATAGTGCTTTTGCCCGAGCCGGTGTCGCCACATATCAGGAACAGTGGTTCGCTTGCAAGCGGTTGCTCGTCGAACGATATCGTGGCATCGCCTATGGATGCTATATTCTTTATTTCCAGCCTGTTGAATTTCATACCTCTTCCTCCTTCTCTAAAATGTCCATACACTCTTCGAGCATTGCCATCAGCTCATCGTCCATGGCTGTGCCGAACCGTTTTTCGTAGTAGTCGGCGGCTATCTCCATGGGCGAAATCATTTTTATCTCTTCGATGACCAAATTGCGGCTTTCTGTGGTTTCCTGCTTTTCGCGAATGGGTTGTATTTCGCACAATATCGCTTTTTTGCCATCGAACGCCTCCTCTATTTTTTTTCTTTCGTGCATGGGGATTACATCGTTTACCTTCAGTCGCACTCGGGTGTATATTCGGCTGTCGGGCAACGAATCGATGCATTGAACGACCTCGTTGCAGTCGCCGCCATTCTCGGGAATGGTTGTTACGGGGACAAGGGGTGCTATCTCTTGGGTGCGTACCATGGGGGCGGTACCATGGCTTTCTATCTCTACTATGGTTATGCTGTGGGGATACTCTTCATCGAAATTCATGGGGATTGGGCTGCCCGAATATCTTGCATTGGTGCTGTTGGCAACGAACTGCGGATGGTGTATGTGGCCCAGGGCAAGGTAGTCGTAGCCGCTGCCCAGTTCTTCGATGTTCTCGTAAACCAGTCGCATGCTTTTGCTTTCGTGCCCCTTGATGTCGGCGCCGCTTACTGCCAGATGACCGGTCATTATTACAGGTAGGTTATTGCTGTTGCGCAGGGCTACGTTGTCGAGCAGCGTCTGGTGAAAATGGCGCATGCGGCTTGCTTGCTCGCCGTCGGTGGTTGCAGGATAGTTGGCCTGATATATATAAGGTATGGCCACTATGTAGCCCTTGCCTTCTATTTCTACGATGTGCTTTTCGTAGTTCACACCCTCGTTGGTGCGCTCTATGTTGCCTACGATTTTCACATCGAATGCATCCCACAGGTCGCTGTGCAGTTCAAGGCGCGAACTGCTGTCGTGGTTGCCGGCCGTAACTACTATTTTCATTTCGGGCAGCGTGCCGTGCAGCTCGAGCATCATTCTGTTGTATAGTCGTTGCGCCGCTAGCGAGGGTGCTACGCTGTCGTATATGTCGCCGCTGATGATGAGTGCGTCGGGGCGCTCCGCTTTTACGATATCGGATAGTTGTGACAGAAAAGCGAGGTGCTCTTCGGTGCGCTCCATGCCATAGAACGATTGCCCCAGATGCCAGTCGCTGGTATGTATTATTTTCATATCGAATATCTATACTTTAATAAATATTTTTGCTTTGTACATCATGCGCAGTATGATGTACAGTATAAGGCAATTGGCCAGTGTGAGCACTGCTCCGTAGTAATCGCCCGTGTATTGTCGCAGTCCGTGCAGCAGCGAGTCGGAAACGCTTCTGAAATTTACCACTTCGCCAATGACGTATGCCGCTATGGAGTTCATACCATATATTTTGAGCCACGCAAGCCCTTTGCCCCACCCTTTGTAATCGACAATGTAGTAGAACAGGGCCATCAGCAGGATGCATATTCCGCCGGCATAGAGGGTCATGGTGCTGCTCCATATTTTTTTAATTATTGGCGCCACGGTGGCGAGCAACAGAGCTACTGCCACCAACGATGCTCCCAGTATAGTCATTCTCTTGATAGCGGTGAGCGGTGCGTTGCTTCTGCGCATTATCGCTCCGGTGATGAAGCCGAGTGATACGGTTACCGCAAAATTGAGTGAGCTCCATATCCATGTGTAGTGGTAGTGGGGCGAGAAGCACCATATGCCTTCGTCGTTCAGGTATGCACCGTCGCGGAAACGGCCAAGGATGGCTACATCCACCTTTTCGGCAAAATTGCCATCGGGGGTGTAATCACCACATATAGCCATAGGCAGCCAATATATTACAAGCAGCGCCAGTGCTCCGAACAGCACACCCCGCTCCTTGAAAAACAGGTAGAGCACGGCTGTTATCAGATAGCCCGACGCTATTGCCTGCAATGTGTTGCTGTACAGATATATGCGATTGGGGTCGAGGCCAAGCAGATTGCCTTGTACTATTGCGCCCAACAGGAATAGCAGCACGACACGTTTGGCTACGCGCCATAGAGCCTCTCTCTTGCTGCCGCGCCCATCGATGTATTTGCCTAGCGAGAAGGGCATGGATACTCCTGCCATGAACATGAACAGCGGCATGATGATATCCCATGTGGCAAAGCCCTCCCAATGTACATGGGTGAACTGTCGCACGATTGGGGCCAATGCCGGCGATTCCATTCTTGTGGCAAAGGCCATGAACACCGGCTGGAAAAACAGTAGCATGAATAGGTCGAGCCCTCGAAGTACATCGAGCGATTCGAGGCGTTTGTGGTTTTCTGCTTTCGGCATAGGATAAGTGGGTTCTGAAATGGTTCAATAATACTTTCAATTCCCAAATTTACACAAAATCTCAATTATCCCGGACAATATATAATCAAAAAATGGCTGTTGCAATTTAATCGCTTCTAAAAATTATTGCTAAATTTGCCGTTACTATGGATATAATAAGATTGAACGGCGAAGATAAAAAATTGTATGAGCTGGTTGCCCCTCTCGTAATGAATGCCCGTGTCATAAAAGCAAATAACCACTACGCATATAAGACAGATGCCGATTACATATGGTATGTGGCTGTCGATGGCGACAAAGTGGAAGGTTTCATTCCGCTCAAGCCTACGCTCACCGGTTATTACATGGACAACTACTACATACACGACGACGACCCTGCTGTGGTCGATATCCTGCTCAGCACCATATTGTCGGAGCACGAGGGTGAGCATTTATCGGCCCTTGTGAAAAAGCGTCATGTCGTCGATTTTGGCCGTCATGGTTTTGTATCGTGGCTCGACATGAAGAACTACAACAAGATGGATTTCAAGAATAGCAACAATAAGGCCAAGTAGATGAAGCGGTTGAATGTGTACGACGCCGCCATGAGGCGTTTGGATGTTATTTTCAATAATTTCGATTACGTATATGTGTCATTTTCGGGTGGCAAGGATAGTGGCGTGCTGTTGAATATGTGTCTGGAATATATTCGCAAGAATGCCCCGCACCGCAAGCTGGGGCTCTTCCACATGGACTACGAAGCGCAGTATAGCCAGACCACCGAGTATGTGCAGCGGGTGGAACAGGCCAACAGCGACATTCTTGAGGTGTTTCACTGTTGTGTGCCGTTCCGCGTGAGCACTTGCACATCTATGCATCAGCCCTATTGGCGTCCATGGCAACCGGATATGCAGGAGCTGTGGGTGCGCCCTCTTCCCGAGAAGTGCTATACGGCCAAGGATTTCGATTTCTACGATGACACGTTGTGGGACTACGATTTTCAGACCATGTTCACTCCTTGGTTGCGCAAGCAGAAGGGGTGCGAGAAGATATGCTGCCTTGTGGGCATACGCACCGAAGAGAGCTACAACCGTTGGCGGGTGCTCAACAGCGACAGAAATTACAAGCACTTTTTAGGGCTCCGATGGACTCGCCTCATCGACAATGAGGTGTGTACGGCCTACCCTATCTACGACTGGAAAACCACCGATGTGTGGACGGCCAACGGACGCTTCGGGTGGGACTATAACCATCTGTACGACCTCTACTATCAGGCCGGCGTGCCATTGAGCCGCCAGCGTGTGGCAAGCCCGTTTATATGCGAGGCTATCCCCTCGTTGAAGATATACCGCGTCATCGACCCCGATACATGGGGACGCATGGTGAGCCGTGTGAATGGCGTGAATTTTGCATGCATCTATGGCGATACGATGGCTATGGGATGGAAGCATATAAAGGCGCCCAATGGTTTCTCGTGGAAGGAGTATATGCACTTCCTGTTGGATACTTTGCCCGAGGATATAAGGGCCAACTATCTGGAGAAACTGCATGTGAGCATGCAGTTCTGGCGCAAGCGTGGTGGCTGTCTGAGCGACGAAACCATAGAGAAACTGCGCGAAGCGGGCGTGGAATTCACTGTAGGCAAGGGTACTGCATACAAGACTAACAAGAAGCCCGTGATGATGGAGTACATAGAGGATATCGACATCGCGGAGTTCCGCGAGATACCGTCCTACAAGCGCATGTGTATATGCATACTAAAGAACGACCATGTGTGCAAATACATGGGCTTCTCTCCCACGAAGCGCGAACGCGAGATGAAGAAAAATGTAATGACAAAATATAAATCACTGAAAAATGGAGAATCAGCAGAAGAAGAGCCCAGTGTATAATGTGTTGGCCGTCCCCGTGGAGAAGGTCGTAGCCAACGAATACAACCCCAACGTGGTAGCTCCACCCGAAATGAAGTTGCTCGAGCTCTCCATATGGGAGGATGGTTACACCATGCCTTGCGTCTGCTATTATCGCAAGGAGGATGACCTCTATGAGCTTGTTGATGGCTATCATCGCTACATGGTGATGAAGACCTCGAAGCGTATATATGAGCGCGAAAATGGTCTTCTGCCCGTTTCGGTCATCGAGAAGGATATGTCGGAACGAATGGCATCGACCATACGCCACAACCGTGCCCGAGGTGCCCATCAGGTTGAGCTAATGAGCAATATCGTTTCCGAACTGACAAAATCGGGTATGTCCGATGCGTGGATTATACGCAATATAGGTATGAGCAAGGACGAGCTACTGCGCCTGAAACAGATTAGCGGCCTTGCCGAGCTGTTTGCCGACAAGGAATTCGGCATGTCCGATGAGTGGGTAGATGAGTAATATAAATGATTCACATGAATAGACGCTGATGGATGCGACATATATTTTCATATTCATTCTGACCTTGGCGGCGAGCTTCATACAGCGTGTCAGCGGCTTCGGCTTCGGCATTTTTGTGATGATGTTCTTCCCGTTTTTTCTATCATCGTATGGCGAATCGATAACGCTTTCGGGGTTGTTGGCCGGAACCACTGCCCTGCTTATTGCCATCAGGAACTGGCGCCACATACGATGGGATGTCATGTGGATTATTGTCCTTTTCAATATTGTGGCATCGTACCTGGCAATCGAATTCATGTCGTCTATGGGTAACGATACTTTGAAAAAGTGCCTGGGTGTGTTGCTCGTTGTCATTGCCCTCTATTTTATGTTCTACGATGGCAAGGTGAAGATGCTGTTTCGCTCGCGCACTGCACAGGGTATCATAGGTACTGTGAGTGGTGTCATGGGTGGAATGTTTGCTATGCCTGGGCCGCCCGTTGTGCTTTTTACGGTGCAGGCAATCGATGACAAGAAGGAGTACATAGCCACGTTGCAGGCCTTTTCGGTGGTCTTCAATATTTTTTATACCCTATTCAGAGCACGCGTGGGATTTTATAGCGACAGCACCCTCTGTTATTGGGGCGTAGGTCTTACGGGGCTTTTCATTGGCGCTTGGGTGGGCGCACGATGCTTCGAGTATATAAGCCGTTCTACCCTTAAACGTATTGTCTATATAATGATGATGATTAGCGGCATTGCTGCTATTGTGTGACATAGCAATTGCAGTGACAGCTATAATAAAAAAAGGTTGCAACCCACGGGTTGCAACCTTTTTTATGTCATTCTGCTATGGAATTACTCGTTGGGGATGAGGCTCTCAATCTCCTTGAGCTCTTTGTCCATGTTCAGGTTGTAGTAGCAGTTTGAAAGACCTGTGATCCAAAGCTCTGTCTTGTTGGGCTGGAGCTTGCGGAGCTTCTCGTAGAGGGGAAGTGCCTCCTGGAAGTAACCGTTGATGATCTCTTTGTCCTTCTTGATCTGTGCTTTATCCTTGATGTTTGTGCTTGCGCTCTTCTGGCTGTACTCCTGTGCAAGAACTGTGTAGCAGATACCAAGGTTGGCAAGTGCGCCCTCGTAGTTGGGGTCTTTAGCCAATGTCTTTTTGTACCACTCAACAGCCTCGGCTGTTTTGCCGCTCTCCTGAAGAACCATACCCTTCACGAAGAAGAACAAGGGGTTCTCGGGGTCAGATGCAATCATCTCGTCAGCGAATGCTGTCATCTGGTCGGGCTGGTTTTTCAGCTGGTAGTATGCGATGAGGCACTGGTAGAAGTAGGGGTTGCCGGGGAATGTCTTGGCACCGTCCTTCAATGTCTGAATCCATGCTACTGTGTCGCCGACCTGTGCCTGTGACATAGCCTTGTACTTCATTGCGTTCTCTTTGAAGCTGGGCTCGTTCATAGCGAGGTCGATGTGTGCAAGTACGTTCTTGTAGTTCTCTGTCTGCATACCGCAAAGTGCTGCGTAGTATGCTGCATTTGCGTTGAGCTCAACGTCTTTCACTGCGGGCAGTGTGTCGAGGGGCTCAAGTGTAGATGTCTTGATGAACATGTCAAACTGCTTGAATGCCTCGTCGTATTTCTCGGCATTGTAGAAGTATGCACCACCGTTGAACAACTGGTTGCGGTTCTCGTACATCATCTGTACAATCTCCATTGAGTACTTGGGAGCTACCTTACCCTTGGCGTTGGGAGCCTTGTCGAGCTCGTCACATTTAATAAGGTAATCGAAGATGTCGTATGCCGAGTTGTACATGAGGTCTGCGTTGAACTGCTGGCCCTGTGAACGTTTGTAGTTCTCGCCGTCGATTACACCTTTCTTGGCCTTGCATGCAACGTACCATACATAGGCATCGCTGTTTGTGAGGGGGCTTGCGAGTACAGGCTGTATTGTGTTGAGTGCGCCTGCGTTGTCGCCTGCGATGATAGCTTTGTCAGCCTCTTTGGCCTTCAACATAAGGGCTTTAGCCTCTTTTTTCTGAGCCTTTATCTGTTCTTTTGTAAGCTGCTGGCCTGAAACCATGCTCGCTGCAAGAACTAAAGCGAAAGATAAAACTAATTTTTTCATGTTCTAATTTTTTTAATTATGAATTATTCGTTGTTTTCTGTTGTCTGTATTGTACCTTCGGTTGCAGGAACTTCTGTGTTTTCCTCTTCAACTTCGGCCTCGTGGCTTACCTTACATACCGAACTGATGTTGTCGTTCTTTTTCTTCAGGTCGATGATGCGTACACCCTGTGTTGCACGGCCGATAACAGGTATCTGCTCTACTGCTGTGCGTATTGCGATGCCCGACTTGTTGATTACCATAAGGTCGTTCTCGTTTGTAACGCCCATGATGGCTATCAGTGCTCCTGTCTTTTCGGTGATGTTAAGGGTTTTCACTCCCTTGCAACCACGGTTCACAGTGGGATACTCGTCGCTGATAGAGCGTTTACCATAGCCCTGCTCCGAAATAACAAGGATGCTCTTGTCGCTCTCCTTGTTGAGTACTACCATGCCTACTACCTCGTCGCCCTCGTCGAGTGCCATGCCTCGTACACCGGTTGCTGTACGGCCCATGGTGCGTACGGTGGTTTCGTTGAAGCGTACGGCACGGCCCTTGCGGTTGGCCAAAATGATGTCGCTCTCGCCGTCGGTGAGTGCCACCGAGATTACTCGGTCGTCTTCGCGGATGGTGATAGCGTTGATACCGTTTGCACGGGGACGTGAATACTGCTCAAGGCTGGTCTTCTTTATCACACCCTGCTTTGTACAGAATATAAGGTTGTGGCTGTTGATGAAGTTGCTGTCGGCAAGTGTCTTCACTCGTACGATTGCGTTGAGTGAATCCTCGGAATCGATGTTCAGCAGGTTCTGTATTGCACGACCCTTTGAATTTTTGTTACCCTCGGGGAGCTCATATACCTTGAGCCAGTAGCAACGACCACGTTGTGTGAAGAACATCATGGTGTTGTGCATGGTGGCGGTGTATATGTGCTCTATGAAGTCGGCATCGCGTGTATCGCTTCCTCGTGAACCTACGCCGCCTCTGTTCTGTGCGCGGTACTCGGCCAGCGGTGTGCGCTTGATGTAGCCAAGATGCGATATGGTGATAACCATCTCGTCGTCGGCATAGAAATCCTCGGGATTGAAGTCCTCCGATGCGCTGTACTCGATGCGGCAGCGGCGCTCGTCGCCATATTTCTCTTTAATTTCGATGAGCTCGTCCTTGATGACCTTTTTGCAAAGCTCCTCGTTGGCCAAAATCTCTTTGTAGTATTCAATCTTTCTCTGGAGCTCGTCGAACTCGGCGTGAAGCTGATCCTGCATGAGGCCAGTGAGCTGGCGCAGACGCATTTCGACAATGGCGTTTGCCTGAATTTCGCTGAGCGAGAAGCGCTCGATAAGTCCGAGCTTTGCTTCGGCGGGCGATTTGGCTGCACGGATGATGCGCACCACTTCGTCGATGTTGTCCGATGCGATGATGAGTCCCTCGAGTATGTGTGCACGCTCCTCGGCCTTGCGAAGGTCGTACTTTGTGCGACGGATAACAACCTCGTGGCGATGATCGATGAAGTTGCTGATGCAGTCCTTCAGTGTGAGCAGACGGGGACGTCCGTGTACAAGTGCAATGCAGTTTACGCTGAACGATGTCTGCAATGCGCTCATCTTGTAGAGCTTGTTGATGAGGACGTTGGCATTGGCGTCGCGCTTAACGTCGATTACAATGCGCATACCCGACTGGTCGGATTCGTCGTTGATGTTGGATATGCCTTCGATCTTCTTTTCGTTGACCATTGCTGCTATATCCTTAATAAGCTCCTCCTTGTTTACATTGTAGGGGATTGCTGTTACGATTATCTTGTCGTGATAGTCGCCGGGCTCAATCTCGCACACGGCACGCATCACTACTCTGCCTCGTCCTGTTTCGTATGCATCGCGCACACCCGAAAGACCATAGATGTCGCAACCAGTCGGGAAGTCGGGTGCCTTAACGTGCTGCATCAATCCGTCTGTATCGATCTCGGGGTTTTCGATGTATGCAACGCATGCGTCGATTACCTCGCTCAGGTTGTGGGTGGGGATGTTGGTGGCCATACCTACGGCAATACCCGATGAACCGTTTACAAGAAGGTTGGGGATGCGGGTGGGCATTACTGTGGGCTCCATTTCCACGTTGTCGTAGTTGGGCACGAAATCCACAGTCTCTTTGTAGAGGTCTTCGGCCATATCCTCGCCTATCTTGCGCAGACGAGCCTCGGTGTAACGCATCGCAGCGGGTGAGTCGCCGTCGATTGAACCGAAGTTACCTTGTCCGTCGATAAGGGGGTAACGCATCACCCAGCTTTGGGCCATACGTACAAGTGCCATATATACCGATGAGTCGCCGTGGGGGTGGTACTTACCGAGTACATCACCGACCGTACGTGCCGATTTCTTGTAGGGTTTATCCGAAGTATTTCCTAACTCCATCATTCCGTACAAAATACGGCGATGCACAGGCTTTAAGCCGTCACGAACGTCGGGTAACGCACGAGCCACGATTACCGACATCGAGTAATCAATATACGAAGAACGCATTTCTTCTTCAATATTGATTTTTATAATTCTGTCGTTGTCAATCATTTAATATATTTAATTTATTTATTTCAAATTATGGATAGTTTTGCGTTTGCGCCATATCCGTATAAAAACGTGCTAAATTACACAAAATAACGGAAACGGCCAAAAAAATAAGATATTTTAAGCATTTAAGGCGGTTGTTTTTGTCGTGCACTAAAAGCTAGTAATAAGAGGGTTATAGGGCGAAAATATTCTTTTTGCATTTGCGGGCATGACAAGTTGTTCGTCCCTGCGGTTTTTTACAGCTTTTTTGCGCCAATTTTGCATGGTTATTATGTTTTTTTAAGGGGTTGGCATGGTTTTTGTAAGGAATGTTATGTAAAAATAGTTGTACTACCGGTTGTGGTGAACTATTTTCGCGTCGAAATTATGGCATTGCACTACGGCAACGCAGGAAAACATTGCCATGTGGTAGTTGATTAACAGATTGAATGAGGAGAATGAAACTATGAACAACCAATTTTCAGAAAATCTATCCCGTATAATTGCATTCAGCAAAGAGGAGGCCGACCGCCTTCGTTGCAGCAGCATTTCTACGGAACATTTATTATTGGGCCTGTTGCGCGATGTTGGCGGGAATGCAATGAATATTCTTGACAACATGTCCGTTGATTTCTATAAATTAAGAGAGGATTTGGAGCAGAATATCACGGCCCTTCAGGATGAGAACCACTCACCATCGAAGGATGTTGTTCTCGACGAGAACGCATCGAAAGTTTTACGTTTTTCTATACTTGAAGCTCGCATGTTGAAAAGTAATAATGTAGATACAGAACACCTGTTGCTGGCTATTCTAAAGGAGAAGAGCAACAGCGTTGCCTCGATATTGTCGAACCACAATGTAACATATACCGATGTGCGCGAGGCATTGCACACCAAGCCCGATGTGCGCGACGGATTCGGGTTCACAGACGAGGACGACGAAGAGGATGAGAAAATGGGTACCTCTACCCCATACAATGCGCCTTCGGACAGCAAAGAGAAGCAGTCGTCGGGCGAAACACCTGTGCTCGATAATTTCGGCTTCGATGTAACAAAGGCAGCCAAGGATGGCCTGCTCGATCCAGTTGTCGGTCGCGAAAAAGAGATTGAACGAATATCGCAGATATTGAGCCGCAGAAAGAAAAACAACCCTGTATTGATAGGCGAGCCCGGTGTGGGAAAATCGGCTATCGTCGAGGGATTGGCACAGCGCATTGTGCAGCGCAAGGTGTCGCGCATACTCTTCGACAAACGCGTTGTGTCGTTGGATATGACCGCCGTTGTGGCAGGAACAAAATATCGCGGACAGTTCGAGGAGCGCCTGCGTGCCATATTGAACGAACTGGAGAAAAATCCCAACATAATACTATTTATAGACGAAATGCACACGATAGTGGGAGCTGGTTCGTCGCCCGGTTCCATGGATGCAGCCAACATACTGAAACCCGCGCTTGCACGCGGACAGGTGCAGTGCATTGGCGCCACCACCCTCGACGAGTATCGCAAGAGCATCGAGAAGGATGGTGCGCTGGAGCGCCGTTTCCAGAAGGTAATCGTCGAGCCCACATCCAACGAGGATACTTTGCATATTCTGATGAATATAAAGGAGCGCTACGAGAACCACCACAATGTAACATACACCGACGAGGCATTGAAGGCTTGTGTAGCACTCACCGGTCGCTACGTTACCGACCGCTGCTTCCCCGACAAGGCGATAGATGCTATGGACGAGGTAGGCGCGCGCATGCACATGAGCAATATATCGGTGCCTCGCGAGATTGAGGAGCAGGAGAAGCTGGTCGAGGTTGCTCGCAAAGAGAAGCAGGAGGCTGTGAAATGCCAGGATTTCGAGCGTGCGGCGAACTACCGCGACTATGAAAAGAAGATGGAAGAGCGCCTGAAAGAGATGAAGGCCGAATGGGAGAAGAGCATCAGGAGCGAGCGCCAGACCGTCGATGAAGAGAGGGTTGCCGAGGTGGTATCAATGATTTCGGGCGTACCCGTTCAGCGCATGCAGCAGGACGAGTGGTCGCGCTTGAAGACGATGAAGCCCGAGCTCACTGGCAAAGTGGTTGCTCAGGATGCCGCTATAGACAAACTGACCAAGGCAATACTTCGCAGCCGCGTGGGATTGCAGAACCCGAACAAGCCCATCGGCACATTTATGTTTCTGGGCCCAACTGGAGTGGGAAAAACCCTGTTGGCCAAGGAATTGGCACGCTTTATGTTCGGCACTACCGACGCGCTCATTCGCATCGATATGAGCGAATATATGGAGAAATTCACCGTGTCGCGACTGGTTGGTGCGCCTCCGGGATATGTGGGATACGAGGAGGGCGGACAGCTTACCGAGCGTGTGCGTCGTCGTCCCTACTCCATTGTGTTGCTCGACGAGATAGAGAAGGCGCATACCGATGTCTTTAACCTGTTGCTTCAGGTAATGGACGAGGGCCGCCTCACCGACAGCTATGGACGCACGGTCGATTTCCGCAACACCATCATCATCATGACATCGAACATCGGCACAAGGGAACTGAAGGATTTCGGCGTTGGCGTCGGATTCATGAATATACAGAACGGCGACAGCAAGCAGAACTCGCGTGCCGTGATACAGAAGGCGTTGAACAAGCATTTTGCTCCCGAATTCCTGAACCGTGTAGATGAGATAATAAATTTCGACCAGCTCGATATGTCGGCCATTGTAAGCATCGTCGATTTGGAGCTAGCACAGGTACTGAAGCGCACAAAAGAGATGGGATATACCTTGATAATGGAAAACAGCGCCAAGGAATTCCTTGCCAAGAAGGGCTACGATGTTCAGTTTGGTGCCCGTCCTCTGAAGCGCGCCATACAGAACCACATCGAGGATGAGCTTTCCGAGCTTATTATTTCGCAAAGCATCAACGAGGGCGACACGATAAATGTCACTGTCGAGGATGGCGCAGATAGGCTGAAATTCGAAGTGATTGCAAAATAGTCGGACTAAATTGCATGTACACCGACAAAATGTCAGATGTAGATACATCTGGCATTTTTTTTGTTTATATACTATCGGAGAACAATAAAAACAATACATATATGCAGAAAGGTAACATTGGGGTAACTACTGAAAACATTTTCCCCGTAATCAAAAAATTTCTTTACAGTGACCACGAGATATTTCTTCGCGAAATAGTATCAAACGCCATCGACGCCACACAGAAGCTCAAGACCCTCTACGAAAAGGGCGAGTTCAAGGGCGAATTGGGCGATTTGAAGGTAACCGTAACACTCAACAGCGACTCAATTGTTGTAAGTGACAACGGTATTGGTCTTACAACCGAGGAGATAGAGAAGTATATCAATCAGATTGCGCTTTCGGGTGCAACCGACTTCCTCGAAAAATACAAGGACACAGCCAATTCCATCATCGGTCACTTCGGTCTCGGATTCTATTCGGCATTTATGGTGTCGAAGCGTGTCGAGATTATCACAAAATCGTACAAGGATGGTGCTCAGGCAATCAAATGGAGCTGCGATGGCAGTCCCGAGTATGAACTGACCGAGGCCGAGCGCGAGTCACGCGGTACGGACATCATCATGTACATCGACGACGAGAGCAAGGAGTTCCTCGAGGAGTCGCGCATCAGCGCCATACTGAACAAGTATTGCAAATTCCTTCCTGTGGCTATTGCATTCGGCAAGAAAAAAGAGTGGAAGGATGGCAAGCAGGTAGATACAGCCGAGGACAACATTATAAACGACACTACCCCGCTGTGGACACGCAAACCCGCCGAGCTGAAAGAGGAGGACTACAAGAATTTCTATCGTCAGCTTTATCCCATGAGCGACGAGCCTCTCTTCTGGATACATCTGAACGTGGATTTCCCCTTCCATCTTACAGGTGTGCTCTACTTCCCCAAGATAAAGAGCAACATAGATATGCAGCGCAACAAAATTCAGTTGTATTGCAACCAGGTGTATGTAACCGACGAGGTTGAAGGCATTGTACCCGACTTCCTTACATTGATGCACGGTGTAATCGATTCGCCCGATATCCCCTTGAACGTGTCGCGTTCATACTTGCAGAGCGATGCAAATGTAAAGAAAATCTCGGGCTATATATCAAAGAAGGTTTCTGACCGCTTGCAGTCTATCTTCAAGAATGACCGCAAGGAATTCGAAGACAAATGGAACGACCTCAAGATATTCATCAATTACGGAATGCTCACCGAGGAGGATTTTTACGATAAGGCAAGCAAGTATGCGTTGTTGCAGGATACCGACGGCAAGAAATATACCTTCGAGGAGTACAAGACACTTGTAAGCGGCGAACAGACCGACAAGGAGGGCAACATCATATATCTCTATGCCAATAACAAAGAGAAGGAGTACAGCTTCATTGAAAATGCAACAGCTAAGGGCTACAATGTCCTGTTGATGGACGGACAGCTCGACGTGGCACTTATCAGCTTGCTCGAACGCAAGTTCGAAAAGACACGTTTCTCGCGTGTAGATAGCGACATCGTTGAGCGCCTCATTGTGAAGGAGGATCAGAAGGCTTCGGCATTGAGCAATGGCGAAAGAGATATCCTCACAGGCATTTTCCAGAGCCAGATGCCGCAGATGGAGAAGAAGGAATTCTTCGTACAGGTGCAGGCGATGGGCAAAGATGGTGCGCCGGTGATGATTACCCAGGCCGAGTACATGCGCCGCATGAAAGAGATGGCTGCCATACAGCCCGGCATGAATTTCTATGGTGACATGGCCGATATGTACAATGTTCTTATCAACGAGGAGCATCCTCTCATCAAACGTGCTCTAAGCGAGGCCGAGAGCGTGTGTGCCGACAAATTGCAGCCCATCGACAGCGAAACCGCTACATTGGAGGCGCGCAGAAAAGAGCTCTACGATGCGCGCAAGGACAAGAAGGACGAGGATATTCCCCAGAGCGAGAAGGACGAGCTCAACGATGTGGAGCAGAAGATAACCAAGGCCAAGAGCGACAAGGAGGCTATACTCGCCGAATATGCCGCAGGCGACAAGCATGTGCGCCAGCTGATTGATATAACGCTGTTGCAGAACAACATGCTCACAGGTGAAGCGCTCAGCAATTTTGTGAAGCGCAGCATCGAACTCATGAAATAGATATAACGCATTCATTGTGATGTCATCCCGAAAGGCTACGGCTTTTCGGGATGATTTTTTATTTGCTTTGCCGCCAAAATGGCGATTCCGCTACCTTGCCACCCTGTTTTGAAAATAATTTTGCGATAAAAAAAGATGAAAAAAACTATTTTATTCAGCAGTACGGGATGGAGGTCGGCTATGAAGGCCGAGCAGGATGAGCGTGCGAAAAACGACAATCTGAAGGAAAATATAGAGAACAAGATTGTTGCTTTTCAGTCGGTGCCCGACGATGTGCACTACCCGAGCGAAAAACTTTTGTCCGATTCGCTTGCCAAGGTTGCTGCCGACATGCAGGCTGTGGTTCAGAGCGAGCGACAGCGTGCCGAAGCGGTGGAACAGGACTTAAAGTATTGGCACGACTTCGAGGTGGAAGCATGCGACAAGGCTTTCATTGTGGTTGCCAACAGAATTATGGAGAATGGCAACTGTATTAAGGATTTAGCCGCCGGCCTGACACCGTTTTTCGCGAATCTAAAGGAGCTGCTTTCGCAGATAAGCTATGTGTCGCAAAATAATTTGAGCGCTACGGTTTCGAGCGACGTGAACAAGATACTTGCCGTGCTCAAGAAGATAGAGGAGGCCGATTTATGAACGATTTGATTACATTTATAAAGGCGGCAATTATTGGCATTCTTTCCGAGCTGTTTGCATTCTTTGCACCCATAGAAAGCAATTTTGTTGCACTGGTGTGGTTGTTCGTCCTGAATTTTCTTTTTGGGCTGTTTGCCGATGTGATAGCGGGACGCGATTTTTCCATGCGTAAGGCAATCTCGTGCCTTACCCACGCGGCCATGTTCTTCACCCTGTGCGCATCGCTCTATGGAATAGGCTATTTTCAGAATATGTGCGCCGAGGTGTTGCATCAATGTGTATCTTCGTTTTGCTGGATTCTGATATATTGTTACTCCACAAATATTGTCCGAAATATCAGGTGCGCGCTTAAAAGTGGCACGCCGGCATACAGAACGGTCGATTTGCTCTACGATGTGCTTACGCTCGCTTTTGTGAAGACGTTGCCGTTTGTCGGAGAGATTATAAAACAGCGAAAGGAGGAACAGCAGTGTGGCGGGTAATGGGCGCTTGCATTCCTTGCCTGTTCTTTTTGCTGCCGTTGCTTGCAGGTGCGTGTGTTAGTGGCAGTGCGCCAGTGGGGAACGTCCGTGTGGATAGCATCCGTTCTACCCTGCTGCTGCGCGACAGCATCGTGCTGCACGATAGCATATACATTGTGGAGCGTGGCGACACGGTTTTCCGCACCGAGTATAAATATTGTTACCGCGACAGGGTGCATTGCGATACATTTTGCAGTGTGCAGTGCGATACGGTGGTGAGGATTGTCGAGGTCGAGCGGTCGCTCACTTTCTGGCAACGCCGAAAACTGGAACTGGCCGAAGTGGTTCTTTGGCTGCTGCCACTATTGGCGTTGTTCCTGTTTATTAAAAGGAGATTCTTCTAAAGCAATGAGCGTGCTATTAAAATAGCACGCTCATTTATATTTATTCTCCGCTTATCAATTACTTGAGGTTTGATGCGGGGTCGAGATTGTCCTTCTCGATATCCTTGAAGTAGTTTACGGTGCCAACCTTCAGTTCAACGGTTGCAGCATCGTCGCAAACGATGATACCATGTTGGTGCAACTGGAGAACGCTGATGGTCCACATCTGTGTTACGCTACCCTCAACTGCGTGGTAAAGAGCCTGCGCCTTGTTGTGACCGTTAACGAGGATAAGAACCTCTTTGGCATCCATAACAGTGCCAACACCAACGGTTACAGCTGTCTTGGGAACCTTGTTCACGTCGTTATCGAAGAAACGTGAGTTAGCGATGATTGTATCGGTTGTCAATGTCTTCTGGCGTGTGCGCGATGTGAGTGAAGAACCGGGCTCGTTGAATGCGATGTGTCCGTCGGGACCGATACCGCCAAGGAAGAGCTGGATGCCACCGTAAGAGGCGATTTTCTCTTCGTAACGTGCACACTCGGCTTCGAGGTCATCTGCGTTACCGTTAAGGATGTTTACATTCTCCTTCTTGATGTTTACATGGCTGAAGAAGTTGTTCCACATGAATGAGTGGTAGCTCTCGGGGTGATCCTGGGGCAAACCTACGTATTCGTCCATATTGAATGTTACCACGTTCTCGAAGCTAACGACTCCCTGGTTGTAAAGACCGATAAGCTCTTTGTATGTTCCAAGGGGTGTTGAACCTGTAGGAAGACCAAGAACGAAGGGTTTCTCGGCTGTGGGTTGGAATTCGTTGATTTTTTTTGCAACATAAGATGCTGCCCATGCAGAAATCTGCTGATAGTTGGGTTCGATAATTAAACGCATAACTTTAAATGTTTAAAATTTATAGTATCTCTTAATTTTCAATTTGTCAAACTGGTCGTCCATTTCTATTAGACGGGGAACGCTTGTGCGCTTGCCGTTGATAACAGTGTCCTTGTGTACGGCCATCACCAATGTGCCGTCGAAATCGTTGAACATCATGGGGTGACCGTTGTTGTCGCGCAACAGAGGCTCGGGCTCGATGTGCCAGGGACCGTTCAGTCCGTGGTCTTTTTCGCTGTATGCTACACCTACGGCATATTCGCCATCGATGTATGTAGAGAACAGGATACCAAGCTCACGACCGTCGGTGTCGAAGAGGAAGGGGCCGTCCATCACAGGGCAGAACGATTTGTTGCCAAGGCTGTCTGTACCCGATGACCAAGGGTTCTGCGATGCTGTGAACATGACATAGGGCTCGCCCATCTGCTTTGCAAAATCGTCGGTAAGACGGATTATCTGTACGGTGCCGTCCCAGTTCTGTATCCATTCGTGGCTATAGATTATATAACCTGCTCCAAGCTCGTCGCTACAGAATGTGGCGTCCAGCGAAGGCTGGTCGGCACGCAACAAGGGGCGCTCGGCAACGAGAGGTTTGTATGGGCCCTTTATGTTGTTCGCAACAAAAATCTGGCACGAACGGCGGGGAATATCGCGGCCTGCTACTTTGTCTATGATGACATCGGGGCGGGTGAATGTCGCCATGTAGTAGAATTTTTTATTGAACTCGTGAATCTCGGGAGCCCATATTACAGGGTTGGAGCCCATCCACATAGTGGTGTCGAGCTGAAGGACATTATAGGGGCCCTCCCACAGACGAAGGTTCTTGCTGGTCCACACACCACCGCCGGTACCGGTCATGTAATATACATTTTCGCTCTTGTCGAAAAAGATGAAGGGATCTCTCAGCTGCATGGTATCAATGGCTACCGTGCGTGCAGGTGAGCCATCAATTGTCTTCAGTTCCCATTTTTCCGCTTGTTGTGTACCTGTTCCGCACGAAACAAGCAGCGCCAACAACAGTGATAAACAGATGTATGCTTTTTTCATTTTATATGCCTAATAATTTCGATGTTCAAAGGTAATCAATTATTTGCAAACTATCAAACATGTAGCAAGATTTAAGCCTCGTAGGGTTGGTGCAGCCGGTTTGCTGTGCTGTTTTTTTGCATTCCTTGTGAAACTTCGTATCGTTTATTTGTTTTATAGTTACAATAATTAAATAGATAGAATCATGAGACGTTTTTTGTTTGTAGCTGTCGTTATGATGGCATTTTTCCAGTTTCAAGCCATTGCACAGAGAGATAGAATGACAAAGGCCGAGCGCGAAGCTGCTTGGCGTGCCGAACGTCTGAAGAAAAGAGCTGCCGAAAGGGCAAGGATTGCCAGCGAGGATTCCATTGCCTTTGTTCAGGCTGTAGAGGCGTTGCGTACGGGCTCGTGGGCGCTCGAGGCTTCGAATATCACATTCAACAACGGCGTCACCCGCTTTGTTACATCGAGCACCAATTATGTGGCCGTGAATGCTGGCGAGGGCACGGTGCAGACCGCTTTCAACAACACCAATATCACCTCGCCTAACGGGTTGGGCGGTGTCACCCTCGAAGGTACGGTGTGGGGCGAGCGCATGGGTACCGACGACGATGGCAATATATTCTACAGCTGCTCCATTCAAGGTAGTGGCATTTCGGCCATCATTACTGTCACATTGACGGCCGGCAGCAATCAGGCGAGTGCCACGGTCAACGCCAACTACAGCGGTAATAAAATGGTGTTCAACGGCTATTTGTATCCCTATAATTCCGCGGGAATATTCGAGGGGCAGCCAACCTACTGACTGCCCTATAATACAGCCCCACCCATCGGGGTGCTGCCACCGCGCCCATGGTTGCCAAAGCCGGGCTTTGGTGTGCCACCGCCCCGTCCTCACTACCCTCGCCCACCCATGGGCGGAGCACCCGGCGGTGGTATAAGGCCACCTTCCATGCGTCCACCTTCGGGCGGAGGTGTCAGACCGCCATCGTTTCGTCCATAGGTATGGATATATTATAAAACAAAGGCTGCACCGGATATACCGTGTGCAGCCTTTTCTCTATTTGTGTTTTTGCTCTACTATTCAGCAGGACGCATGTTCGTATATACGTTCTGAACATCGTCGTCCTCCTCGAGGCGCTCTACAATCTTCTCGATTACGGCACGCTGCTCGTCGTTTACATCCTTCAGGTCGTTGGGGATGCGTGTGAACTCGTTACCTGTGATCTCGAAGCCCTTCTCCTCCAATGCTTTTTGCAAAACACCGAACGATTTGGGATCGCCATAGATAGTTACCTCGTTCTCCTCCTCATCGTACTCGTCGTCGATGCCAAGGTCAATGAATTCGAGGATGAACTCGTCCATGTCGAGGTCGGCGGGCTTGTTGAATGTGAATACACACTTCTGTGTGAACATGAATGCAAGGCTACCCGATGTACCGAGTGTGCCACCGAATTTATTGAATACCGAACGTACGTTGGCTACGGTACGTGTGGTGTTGTCGGTTGCAGCATCAACGAAGATGGCAATACCGTGAGGGCCGTATCCCTCGTATGTAACCTCCTTATAGTCCTTCTGATCTTTACCCAATGCGTTTTTAATTGCACGCTCGATGTTGTCCTTGGGCATATTCTCGTGCTTCGCGTTGGCGATGATAGCTCTCAAGTGAGGGTTGGTTTCGGGATCGGGACCGCCCGATTTAACTGCGATGGCAATCTGTTTTCCAATTCTGGTGAATGTACGTGCCATGTTGCCCCATCTCTTGAGCTTGGCCGCTTTGCGATATTCAAATGCTCTTCCCATTATAAAATGTATTTTAGTGTTATTATTATCGTTGTATTGCGCCAAGACGCTTCACAAAATTATCGAGCAGACGAGCCATTACCTTGTCTATCTGCTTGTCGTTCAATGTCTGTGTGTCGTCCTGAAGTATGAAGCTTACTGCGTAGCTCTTCTTGCCGGGCTCAAGGTTCTTGCCTTCGTAAACGTCGAAGAGTGCTACATCCTTCAGCAGGCGTTTCTCTGTCTCGCGTGCAATCTGCTCAATCTGTGCAAATGTAACCGACTTGTCAACGAGCAGTGCAAGGTCGCGCTTAACGGCGGGGTATTTGCTTATCTCGGCATAGCCCACCTTGGCGTTCTTTATGGCGCGCATGAGCTCATCCCAGTTGATGTCTGCAAAGAATACCTCGCTCTCGATGTCGAAGGGTTTTAAAATCTTCTTGCGGATGATACCAACCTCGGCAACAGTTTTGCCACCGCGTGTTTCGTACTTGATGGCTGCCGAATAGATGTCGTTGCTGAACGATGATATGCGACGAGCCTGTGCGGTGAAGCCCAAACGGTCGAAAATGTGCTCTACGTGGCTCTTGAGGTCATACACTGTGATTGCACGGCCGGCGTCCATCCACGAAGGAGTGATGGTGTTACCGGTCATCCACATACCAAGGTGGAAACTCTCGCTATAGGGGCTCAAAATCTTCTCGGGAACGCGCTTGTCGGCATCGAAGCGGTAGCAGTTACCGAATTCGAAGAAGCTGATGTCGGTGTATTTGCGGCTCACGTTGCGCTGAATGCTTTCAAGGCCACCGAAGAGCAACGACTGGCGAAGTACATTGAGGTCGGCGCTCAGGGGGTTCATCAGGCGCACAAGGTTCTCGTCCTTGTAGGTCTCGAGGCCTTCGTAGTAGGCCGAGGGTGTGAGCGAGTTATTGAGTATCTCGCTGAATCCGCAACCAACGAGCTGCTCCGAGATAACATTCTGTAGCTTATGCGATTTATCCTCGCTGCCTTTAGTGATGATTGAAGAGTGAAGCGTGGTAGAAATCTCCACGTTGTTGTATCCGTAAATGCGGAGAATATCCTCTACTACATCGCAGGGACGCTGCACATCTACGCGGTAAGGAGGCACCTGCAATGAAATGCCCTCGTTGCTCTCGCTTGTGATTTTCATCTCGAGCGACGATACGATGCTCTTTACTGTTTCGGGGGCAATGTCGGCGCCGATAAGGTTGTTTACGTAGCTGTATGATAGTTCAACGGGGAAATCGGCAATGGGCGCGGGATATACATCCTTGATGTCCATTGAGATGGTTCCGCCGGCGAGTTCTTTAATGAGTATTGCTGCCTGTTTCAATGCATAGATTACGGCATTGGGGTCGGCACCGCGCTCGTAACGGAACGATGCATCGGTCTGCAAGCCGTGGCGACGAGCTGTCTTGCGCACCCATGTGGGGTGGAAATATGCGCTCTCCAGGAATACGTTCTTTGTTTCCTCGGTTGTACCCGATTCGAGACCACCGAACACACCTGCGATACACATGGGCTCTTCGGCGTTGCATATCATCAGGTCGCGCTCGCTCAGCTTGCGCTCCTCGCCGTCGAGGGTAACGAAGGGAGTGCCTTCGGGATATGTGCGTACGACAATCTTGTTGCCTTTAATCTTGTCGGCATCGAAGCAGTGCATGGGCTGGCCATAGGCGTGGAGAATGTAGTTTGTGATATCCACGATGTTGTTGATGGGACGAACGCCAATGAGTTGCAGCTTGTCCTTCAACCAGTCGGGGCTCTCCTTTACGGTTACACCCTTGATTGACACACCTGCATAGCGGGGACATGCCTCGCTGTTCTCAATCTGGATGTCGATGGGCAACGAATTGTCGTCAACCTTGAATGCCTCGCAGTCGGGGCGGCTGATGGTTGTGGCGCCCACGTTCTGTGTGAGGTATGCATAGAGGTCGCGTGCAACGCCATAGTGCGAGCATGCATCTGCACGGTTGGGAGTGATATCTACCTCGATTACATAGTCGCTCTTGATGTTGTAGTAATCCTTGGCAAGTGTACCGGGAACAGCGTCCTCGGGAAGCACGATGATTCCATCGTGGCTTGTTCCAACGCCAATCTCGTCCTCGGCGCAAATCATTCCGAATGACTCCACACCACGGATTTTACCTTTCTTTATAGTGAAGCAGTTGTCGCCATCGTAGAGCTTTGTGCCGATGGTTGCTACTACTACCTTCTGTCCGGCTGCCACGTTGGGAGCACCGCATACAATCTGTGTGGGGTTGCCATCGCCAAGGTTAACAGTGGTTATATGAAGGTGGTCGCTATCGGGGTGATCCACACATGTGAGTACCTCGGCAATTACAAGTCCCTCGAGGCCGCCCTTAATGGTTTGTACCTCTTCGACGCCTCCGGTTTCAAGACCGATGGAGGTTAATGCTACTGATACCTCCTCGGGAGTAAGGTCGAAATTGACATACTCTTTAAGCCAATTGTAAGATATATTCATATTGTGTTTATTTTTACTTCGTTCTTCAACGGATGCATTACGCATTTCAAATTGCAAAATTACATTTTTTTTCGCAAACACAATGATGATATGTAAAAAAGTATCACATTAAAATGAGTATAATTCCAAAATAGCCCTTTGCGCTTAGCGAATTATAAATATATCACCACGGATAATAGAATAAAGAGCCCCCGCACCTATTCGATGCAGGAGCTCTGTTTTTATGTGGGGTTCTCCCCTGTTTTCAGTTTTTAGAATGGAACGTCGTTGCTCGACGACTGCGGAGGCAGCATGTCTATGGGCGTAGGTGCGCTGCCTGTGAGGTAGTCGGGAAGCGGGGGCAATGGTGCTCCTGCTTCGTCGGGCATGGGGGGGGCTGCATTCAGACGCGATGTCTTCACAACAGGGATGTCGTTTGTGGGCACTGGTATGAGCGACTCGTCGTCGAGGTTCATGAAGCGTGCATATTCGCCACGGAACGCCAATCGCACATCGCCGATGGCACCGTTACGATGCTTGGCAATGATGATTTCGGCCTTTTTACGCCAGTCGAAATCGCCATCCTTATATATATGGAAGTATTCGGGACGGTTTACGAATAGTACGATGTCGGCATCCTGCTCAATGGCTCCCGATTCACGAAGGTCACTCAACTGGGGGCGTTTACCCTCGACGCCCTCGCGGCCTTCGAGGTTACGGTTCAACTGACTGAGTGCCATGATGGGGATGTTCAATTCCTTGGCAAGACCTTTCAATGCACGTGAAATGGTACTAATCTCCTCCTGACGGCTTCCCTTGCCTACGTTGGCGCTCATCAGCTGCAAGTAGTCGATGAAAATCATTCTCACTCCATGCTCGCGCACCATGCGACGTGCCTTGGTTCGGAGCTCGAACACCGACAGCTGCGGTGTGTCGTCAATGTAGAGCGGCGCATTCTCGAGGGCGGTGATTTTGTTGTCAAGCTGTCCCCATTCATATTTTTCGAGCTGTCCGCTCTTGATCTTGTCACCCGGTATCTGGCACACGTTACAGATAAGACGCTGCACCAACTGCACATTACCCATCTCAAGTGAGAACATGCCGACGGGGATTCGTTGATCGACTGCCATATTTCTGATCATCGACAGCGCGAAAGCCGTTTTACCCATCGCGGGACGTGCTGCAAGGATGATAAGGTCGGTGTTCTGCCATCCGGCGGTAATCTTGTCGAGTGCATGGAAACCGCTGCTGATACCACTGAGACCACTGGTATTCTTCGATGCTGTCTGGATATTTGTATAGGCCTCCTTGATTACCGGGTTAATCTGCGTGAAGTCGCGTTTCAGATTGTGGCGCGAAATTTCGAACAACTCCGACTCGGTGCGCTGCATCAGTTCTTCTACATCGATGGTTTCATCGAATGCATCAGTCTGCGTTTTGCTGGTGAAGGTAATAAGGTCGCGCGCAAGTTTCTTCTGTGCAATAATTCGTGCGTGATACTCGATGTTCACCGACGACACCACGCGGCTGGTGAGCTCGGTTACATAGAAAGGACCACCCACCTGCTCCAATGTGCCTTTGCGGCGCAGGTAATCTGTGACGGTAAGAATGTCGATGGGCCTGTCGTGAAGGTCCATCTCTCTGATAGCGTCGAAAATAAGCTGGTGTCGTTTGTCGTAGAACGATTCGGGCTTAAGCATATCACCAAGACGGCCAATGGCGTCGCTGTCAACCATCAGTGCACCAAGCACAGCAACCTCCAGTTCCAACGCCTGTGGTTGCAGATGTCCGTATTCGTTTACCAATGGCGCTGCCGTAACCTGTCGTGAGCGCGGTTTTCGTTTGGGTGTCGTAGTCTCTTCCATGTGTATAGCGATAAAAAAACGGCACCAGCGCCGTTTACTTTTGCAAAGGTAAACAGATTAGCCCTTATCCGAAAGAAACCGACGAACTATTTTTCACAAAAATATTCATGCCTCTGTTTACAGCTCCATCCACTGCCGGCAAATACCATTTTCAGTGCCGTTGTACAGGTGGCAACATGCAAATAAATATGCGGTAGGGCTATTAAATGAAAAATTAAGCTATCTTTGCACATGTAAAACACTGACAAAATATGATTACATTTCCCAATGCCAAGATAAACCTCGGCCTTAATATAGTAGAGAAACGCCACGACGGCTATCACAATCTTGAAACGCTGTTCTACCCTATTGCTTTGCAGGATGTGCTCGAGGCCACTCCTCGTGCCGCTGATGCCGACGGCGATTATTCGATAACCATGTACGACGCGCCATTCGAGGGGCAGGCCGAAGACAATCTTGTCATCAAGGCATACAGAGCATTGTCGGCAGACTACGAACTGCCTCGTCTCGATTTCTTTTTGCAGAAGATTATTCCCACCGGAGCCGGTCTTGGTGGCGGTTCGGCCGACGCGGCATTTGCTCTTAAAATGATAAACGAAATGGCCTCGCTCGCGCTCACCGACGACGAGCTGGAGAAATATGCAGCTAGCATTGGTGCCGATTGCGCCTTCTTTGTGCGCAACAAGCCGGCATTTGCCACCGGCATAGGAAATATACTCACACCGGCCGAATGTTCGCTTGCAGGTTACTACCTGGCGCTCGTAAAGCCCGATGTGCACATATCCACCAAGGATGCCTATGCGCTTGTAACACCTGCAAAACCGCAGGTAAGCATCACCGAAATCGTAAAAACACCTGTGACTCAGTGGCGCGGAGTGTTGGTGAACGATTTCGAAAAGAGCGTCTTTGCAAAACACCCTGCCATTGCAGTCATAAAGGACAAATTGTATGAGATGGGGGCCGAATATGCTTCGATGTCGGGTTCGGGTTCGTCGTTCTTCGGGCTGTTCAAGGAGAAACCGTGCGAGGAGGCTGTGAAGGCTCTTTTCCCCGATTGCTTCTGCCGTGTGATAGAACTCGAATAAAAAGCAGTTGCCCCTTGATTCACATCAAAAGGCAACCAAACACAAACACAAAATAAAACACGACAAAACTACTATGCAATTCAATAGCCTGTGCTATACTCATTTACGATATAGCTACCACAACACAGGTATTCACATATCCGCGATGGGCTTCAGGGCTTTTTGCATATAATAAACCGTTGAACGGCACAAAATGTTCTCGGCGCTTTGCTAAAAAATCTTAAAACGAGTGCTATATAATAAGAGGAGTAGTTGTTGTGCGCTTTCATTTTTATTTTTACATTTGCAAAAACAATATTACTAATATGATTTACAACGAAAGAGAGATAAGAGAACAGCAGGTAATAGAAGCAGCGAAACAGATGATGACCGCTGCACGTACTGCACCCAAGGCCAAAGGTGAAGACCTCATTGAGCTTTTGCTGGTAACCGGCGACGATATAAAAGTGTTGAGCGACAAGCTCCACGACATGGGCGAAGAGCGCAGCCGTGGCGGAATGATGCGAGATGCAATAAATATACTTTCGGCAAATGCTATATTACTAATAGGTACACGCGAGCAGCCCATGGCGCTCAATTGTGCATACTGCGGTGCCGCTACATGTGACAGCCGAAGCGAGGGTACTCCCTGTGCCATGAACCTTGTGGATGTGGGTATTGCATTGGGTTCGGCATGTGCAACAGCCGCCGATCTTCGTCTTGATACCCGAGTGATGTACTCGGCCGGATATGCCGCGCGTGCTCTTGGATGGATGCCCGATTGCACATGTATAATAGCAATCCCCGTAAGTGCAAGCGCCAAGAACCCCTTCTTCGACCGCAAGAGCACAAGACCTACAACAAAATAATTGCAGATAGATATCTACCGGTTGAATGAGCATACGCCACAGACAGCCATCGACCGATATAGATAGTAATAGTAAATGGTGTGTCATTTCTGGAATGACACACCATTTTTGTTATCAGCATTTACATGTGAGCGCCTGGGTAATCCACTCCACATCGCGCAGGTAATCCTGCAAATCCTGTTCGTGCTCCTCTTCCTCGGCCATTATTCTCTTTGCAATGTCGCAAGTGGTAAAATCGAGCCCGTTGGTGTACGAGGCAATCTCCTCGTATCGTACCACTGCACAACGCTCGGCTGCAATATTCTGTTTCAGCAAATTTACCACGTCGTTCTGCAAGGGTGGAGAATATTTGCATCGTGCAAGTGTAAACCATTGTGCCGGGTCGAGCACCGGTGTGCCTTCGAGCTGTATGATGCGGTCGGCCAACATTTTGGCGTGCATATACTCCTCCTGGGCATGTTCTTCGAATTCGCGTTGCACATCGGAACGCATGGCGCCCTCCACAACAAAACTACCAATCCAATATTGATAATAGGCAAGCCACTCCTCGCTGAGCGCGGCATTCAAACTCGCCAACAAGCGCGGAATATCGATGCGCTTTTTCAGAATCTGTACACTCTCTTTTCCCATACGATTATATATTTATTGATTATGTCAATTTGTAACACCCGAGCTGCGATATTTGTTCGCGACGGGCAAATTTCAAGGGCACAATGCAAGGAAAAATAGATAGTTGGGATAATTAAAGCGTGGAAACTTGCTTTTAAGAAACATAAAGCGTATCTTCGCAGTTGATAATAAACAACAGACACGATATGAAAGTTGCCGTTGCTACAAAACCGCATTTTTTTATTGAGGAAGATAAAATTATTACAAGACTCTTCGAAGAGGGGCTCGACTATCTCTTGCTATACAAGTCGCACCCCCACCCGCAATATATCGAGCGACTTTTGAACCTTATCCCGAGCAAATATCACAAGAAAATATTTGTTTGCAGTTATCCCCGTTTCACACATGAATATAAGCTGGCAGGCCGACTTATAAATATTGATAACGAAACATGTTGCTATGGTCCCGAAAATGGCAAATTGGTATCGAACAGCAACAATCTGCAGCAGCTCGACGAGCTCAAAAAGAAATACGATATAGTATATTTCGGCCCCTTGGGACGCACTTTCTACCAGAGCAACGAGCTCAATGAGTATGGAAAAAAAGTGATAAACAAAAAGGTTTGGGCGTTTGGAGACCTCGATGAGTATAATCTGAAAAAATTGTCGCCGTACAAGTTCGGCGGTGTCATTCTCGATAAGATGTTATGGGAAAAATTCGATGCTTGTCGCTCTACCGACTACAGCGAACTGATAAAATACTTCTGCAAATTGCAAAAAATAATAAATAAACTGTGATAAAATCCGCAGAAAAGAAAAGAATTCCATACCTTTGCACAGAATTTGTAAAAATAAAACAAACTAATAAATATTAAATATATGGACAATACCCAGTTTATGGTATTTTCAGGTACAAAGTCACGTTACCTGGCCGAAGAAATTTGTAAAGAGCTCAATTGCGAACTTGGTCAAATGAACACGACATACTTCGCCGATGGCGAGTTTGCCGTTTCGTACGAGGAGTCTATCCGTGGTAAGGATGTATTCCTTATCCAATCTACATTCCCCAATTCGGACAACCTTATGGAGCTTTTGCTTATGATCGATGCAGCTAAGCGCGCATCGGCAAGAAGCATTGTAGCCGTAATGCCCTATTTCGGTTGGGCTCGTCAGGACCGCAAGGACAAACCCCGTGTTTCAATCGGTGCTAAACTCGTTGCCGACCTTTTGAGCACAGCAGGTGCTAGTCGCATCATCACAATGGACCTTCACGCTGACCAGATTCAGGGATTCTTCGATCGTCCCGTAGATCACCTCTACGCTTCGATGGTATTTGTACCCTACATCCAGTCGCTCAAATTGAAAGACCTTGTTATTGCTACTCCCGACGTTGGTGGTTCAAAGCGTGCAAGCACTTATGCAAAATGTCTTGGCGTGCCCATGGTACTCTGCCACAAGACACGTGCTAAAGCAAACGTAGTTGACACAATGCAGATTATCGGTGATGTTCAGGGCAAGGACGTTGTGCTTGTTGACGACATCGTAGATACAGCCGGCACCATTTCAAAGGCAGCCGACCTTATGATGGAGAACGGTGCGAACTCGGTACGTGCAATCGCATCACACTGCATCATGTCTGGTAACGCTTCTGAGCGTGTACGCGAGTCTGCTCTCACCGAGATTGTGTTCACAAACTCAATCCCCTACGAGCGCTCATGCCCCAAGATTAAGCAGTTGTCAATTGCAAACATTTTTGCAGCAGCAATTAAGTGCGTACTCAGCAACCAGTCAATCAGCCAGCAGTATATTTGCTAATAAACAATAAAATAAGATGAAGATGAAAAAAATATTTTCGGCAATAGCACTCACAGCGCTATTGGCATCGTGCGGTGGAACAAAATCTTATACAATTGACGGTACAATTTCATTGGACGGCATCAACGATGGCGATACAATCTCTCTTGGATATTCTGTAGATGGTGCAGAGTACATCCCCGAGTCGTATGCTGTTGTTAAGGATGGCAAATTCCAGTTTACAGGCGAAACAGAGAACTGCAAGCTCTACTATCTTGTAAAGCACGCGACAGAGGAGCCCTTGACATTGCTCTTCCTCGAAGGCGGTAATATCAAAGCAGATATCACCAACGAAAAATTCGCCATTACAGGAACCGAGTCTAACGACCTCAGCACTGAGCTTCAGGAGGCATTGGCTGCCCCTGCAACTGAGATGCAGGAGAAGCAGATGCGCCTATACATGGACACAACCCTCACCGACGAGCAGCGTCAGGCTATCATCGGCGAGTTGCAGGAGTCTGCCGATAAGCTTTCGGGCATGGCCAAGGAGTTTATCACAAGCAACATAAAGACTATGGCTGCATTGTTTATGCTCATCCAGTGTGCCGACATTTTCGAGAACGACGAGCTTTCGGCGTTGTTGGATCAGGTGCCCGAGGAGAACAAGGACACTACAAACAACCGTCTTTTCTACATTCTGCAGGAAATCCAGAATCAGAGAAACAATCCTCAGGACTTCTCGGAGTATTTCAAATCGATTGAGAACAGCGAAGAGGCTGCTACCGAGGAAAGTGCTGAATAAGGTTTTATAAAGCACATAAAAAACGACACTTGAAAAAGTGTCGTTTTTTATTATATAGTATGTAATTAGTACTGCTCCTTTTCGTTGGGGAAATCGCGTGTCTTCACATCGTTCACGTAGTTTCCTACTGCGTCGCAGATGACATCGCTCAAATTGGCGTAGCGACGAAGGAAACGGGGACTAAATTCGCCACTCATACCAAGCATGTCGGTGCACACAAGCACCTGACCATCGACGTCGCCACCGGCACCAATACCGATGATGGGAATACTGAGGCTCTCGGCTACCCTCTTGGCCAACGATGCAGGAATCTTTTCGAGCACAACGGCAAAGCAACCGGCCTCCTCGAGCAGTTTGGCATCCTTCATGAGCTTGTTGGCCTCTTCTTCGTCCTTGGCACGCACGGCATATGTACCAAATTTGTTTATGCTCTGCGGCATCAATCCAAGATGTCCCATAATGGGAATACCTGCATCGAGGATTTTGCGAACCGAAGGCAAAATCTCCTCACCACCCTCGAGCTTTAATGCATCGGCGTGGGTTTCCTTCATAATGCGTATTGCATTCTTCACCGCTTCGTCGGCATTTACCTGATATGTACCGAAAGGCATATCGGCTACGACGAGAGCACGTTTCACGGCACGAACCACCGATTTTGCATGATAAATCATCTGGTCCAGTGTGATGGGAAGGGTTGTTACATTACCGGCCATTACATTGGATGCCGAATCGCCTACAAGGATTGCATCGACACCGGCAGCATCGACGATGGACGCCATTGTGTAGTCATATGCAGTGAGCATTGCAATCTTGTCGCCCTTGGCCTTCATCTCGATAAGGCGATGGGTGGTCACTTTACGTGGGTCTTCAACAATATATTTAGACATAGTGTGAAATTTTAATTCAATCTGTGGGTTAATTCCTTGCCATCATATATCATATGATGGTTTTTGCAAAGGTAGAAACATTTTTTGCAAAAAAGAAACATTCTGAAAAAGATTAGAGCTCGGCTGTAACTAATTTGCTATTCATGTGCAACATCTCATTTTGCAAATATCTTGCGCATTAACAGCGCAATCCTACTGATGAATGATATTCCCGAGAACAGCGAAAATATTTTTTCGCACAACGACAGCACCATTTTCACATTCATCAGTGAATCGCCAATGGTGCTGACGTCCAAATTGATACGTTGGGCAATGGATGATAGCTGCAAGGCATTTTCGTTCCTTGCCTTGCGTAGTTCGGCAAATGTGGCAATCGATGAGTAGTCATTCCGCTTCATCATGGGTACTGTTTTGATTGAAAAATATTTTACAGAATCGGCTCACAAAAACATTACGGAACAAGGCTTTCCTTTTATAATATACGTACAATGCCAGCAATAGCGTGGCTACTCCAACGGAAAAGGCTGCAAGCAACAAGCCTATGTATTGTGCAATCACCAGCATGAGTGCGGTAAACAGAAACTGGGCCGAGATAAATAGCAAAAAAAAGATAATGGCAATTGAGAATATATCGCTTGACAATTGCGATATATTCTCGACTGCTTGAAGCTTTATGGAATCAATCTTCAGCTCGGCATATTTGCGTACGTCGTGAAGAAGATTCTCGAATTTTTCTCCGAATTCCACCATTGGTTACTCCTCGATAGTTATAACCTCCGCTTCACTCTGCATCTTGCCATGTTTGGCCTGATGTTTTTTCAAAGCCTCCTCCACAGCATCGCCTACGCATCTTTTCATGTCCTCCATCTTGCGTCTGAAATTCACGCACGCCTCTTCGCCCGATTTCGGAGCCAACATCATCATGGCAACACCGGCAACCAATACGCCACCGCCGAACGCCAACAAATAACCTAATTTCATAACATACAATTTTATTAATGGTTAAACACTATGTGTACATAACACCTATATTTATCTATCTTCGTACAAGATAGGATGTTCTCCGTGGAAGAAAATTGCAATAATCTTGTTTTTCTTCGCTCGGCTTTCACTATCTTTGCAATGTGAAAATACGGTGCATTGCATTGCAGCAGTATGCAGATAGAACGTGTTGCACAAAAGCTAATATTACAACAAACTACTTATGAAAAAGTGCGCTACATATCTGTTTTTTTCTTTGATGTTTCTTCTTGCCTCGTGTGGCGGAAGCAACAGCGCATCGACCGAGAAAAACAGCGATACATTTGTGCTTGAAACAATCAAGAATGTATGTCTGCTCGACAGCTCTAGCAGCAATTCGCCCAAGTACGAGTGCAACATTGCAATACATGTAATGAAGTCCGATGACAAGGCTCGTCAGGACAAGGTGAACAGCTCCATCCTATATACCATATTCGGTTTCGAGGGTAGCAACATACAGGTTGCGATAGATTCGTTTATCGACATCATGCACAGCGAATATCGCGACATTCGTCCCGAGTATCTGAACGAAAAGCATATAAACGAGAATCCCCCCTACTTCAATTTCAATTACGATATTGAAACCAGCGTCTCGTATGGTCGCGGCGGAGCAATAAACTACGGCGTCTATTGTAAATCGAGCAACGGCACTTCGACGGTAAATACCATTTACACGCACATCAATTACAATCCCGCAACGGGCGACGAAATAAAGCTGTGCGACGTATTCAAAGATAACATCGAGGAGTATCTTTGCAGCAGGCTCACCGATGCATTGGCCGACAAGATTGGAGCCGGCAGCAGAAAAGAGATTAAGGAGAAAGGCTATCTTCTCTTTAACGATATATACCCCACCGAGAACTTCATCCTGAAAGAAGACAGCATTGTATTTGTGTTCAACAACTACGATATCTCGTCATACACACAGGGATGCACATCGTTGGGCTTTTCATACGAAGAATTATCAGACATTTTGAAATAATGGAAAAAATAGTAAAATACTTCCCGAACCTCAGCGACAAGCAGAAAGAGCAGTTCGAAGCATTGTACAATCTTTACTACGATTGGAACAGTAAGATAAATGTAATTTCGCGCAAGGATATAGAGTACCTTTATCTCCATCACGTGTTACACTCGTTGGGCATCGCCAAAATGATAAATTTCAGAGATGGCACCACTGTGATGGATTTTGGTTGCGGAGGCGGTTTCCCCGGAGTGCCCTTGGCTATATTGTTCCCTAACGTGAAATTCCACCTGGTCGATAGCATCGGCAAGAAGGTGCGCGTGGCAAGAGAAATTTCCGAGGCGATAGGTTTGCAGAACATCACATTCGAGCATGCTCGCGGCGAGGAGGTCAAGACAAAATTCAATTTCGTTGTCAGCCGTGCGGTGATGCCGCTAAGCGACCTTATGAAAATTTGTCGCAAGAATGTGAACAAAGAGCAGCACAACGCCCTGCCCAATGGTATAATATGCCTGAAGGGTGGCGACCTGCAAGCCGAGCTGCAACCTTTTAAGAACTGCGTAGATACGATTGACCTCAGCAACTATTTCGAAGAGGAGTTCTTCAAGGGTAAAAAAGTTGTTTATGTACCTGTTAACGGATAGAAAATGAATCTGAAGACATTTGTATTTAATCCGGTCGATGTCAATTGCTATCTCCTGTGGGACGAAAGCAAAGAGGCGGTTGTAATAGACCCGGCTGTGCTGTTCGACGACGAAAAGGCTCAGCTGAAAGCCTTCATCGAGCAGAACGGACTGATATTGAAGCATGCGCTGAATACCCATCTTCATTTCGACCACATCTTCGGCAACCCCTTCATCGAAAAGGAGTTCGGCATTGCATGTGAGGCCAACGACAGCGACTGGCCTTGGGCCGAAACTATAGCTGAGCGCGTGGCCCGCTTCGGCTTGCGCTACCAAGAGAAGATACCTGCACTTGGACGTGTTTTGCACGATGGCGATGTAATTACCTTCGGCAACCAGACGCTCGAGGCTATACATGTACCCGGACATTCACCCGGCAGCCTTGCATATTATCTGCGCAGCGAGAATATGCTGTTTTCGGGCGATGCGCTTTTTCAGGGCAGCATAGGTCGCACCGATTTTGCCGACGCTGATTTCGATACGCTTATAACCTCCATAAAAGAGAAGCTCTTTACACTGCCCGACGAAACGGTGGTCTATCCCGGACACGCCGGTACCACTACCATCGGATTCGAAAAACAGTACAACAGGTTTCTGAAATAATGGTAACAATAAAAGCGGGTGCATCGATATATTCAGTTCGATGCACCCGCTTAATTTATTTGCAATGACAGTCGTGGTTATTTTACTATTGAATTCAAATATCCGTTCAGCTCGGATGGCTTGATATTTCTGCGCAGAATGAAGCCGTCGGCGTCGAAGACGATAATATAGGGATAGCTGTTTATGCCGTAAGAGAAAATGGCTTTGCTGCCCCATCCCATGAAATCGGACATCTGTTCCCACTGCATATTATTTCTTTTTACAGCAGTTTTCAGTGCTTCGGGATTGTTCTCTATGGCAAATCCCACGAACTGCACCTTGTCGCTATAGGCCTCGTAGGCACTTTTAATGGCGCTAATATCCCTTGCGAGATTACGGCTTTGTGTGCTCCATATGTTCAGTACGGCAATCTTACCCTTGCCCACATAATGTGACAGGCGCACCGCTCTTTTGTCGGTCGATAATGCGCCGAAATCGGTAAATCGTTTACCTTCGCTTGTAGCCACTTTGTTGTGGAATGTACGCTCTATGTGTCGCACAAGTGTGTCGCTCTTGTTCTCGAGCGGCATGCGTGCAATGAATCGTGCGCCCTTTTCGGGGTCAATCAGATCGTAGTTTTTCGAAAGGATATAGTTCGAAACAGGGTTGTCGATATTCTTTTCAAGAAAACGGGTAATATACTCCTCGCGTGCAACGCTCAGCACTTTCATCGCCTTCTCGGCCTCTTCGATAGCTTTCTGCGAGAGGGTTTCATCTATGTTGCGCGAATAGTAGCGCTTGAACATGGAGTCCAATATATCTATCGAGTCGCGATACTCCTGCAAACGTGTGTTCAGGAATGTTCCTGACACCACCGAACGCAGGGCGTTTATATTGAGCTCTATGTCACCGGGTTCAACATACAATTCGGCTTTCGATTTAATCTTGTTATTTACAATGGTGGTCAGATAGCATAGTCTGCCACGGTCGATGTAGCCGTTGATTGTGAATGTGCCGTTCTTCACTGCATCGCCGGCAACCTTATAGGGGCGTCCGTTCTCTATATATTGCAGATGCACGGAGTCGCCACACTCGACACCCTGTTCGATGGTGCCTGACAATGTGAAATTGCTTCTTTCGCACGATAGTAATATAACAGATGCAAGTATCAGTAATAAATAGTTCTTCATGATGATGTTTTTATACATTTGAAATTCGTGTGACTACATTAAACATAGCCAAAATGTCCTCCTTTTTTATGGTGAACGGCGGAAAATTCGGCGATATGCACCAAACGAGAGTGTTGTCGGTTTCGTGTGGCATGCAATGCTTTATCATTCTCTCGTTGTGCGTTACAATCATATAGGTTTTGGATAATTCTATGTTATCGATGCTCTCCATGCGATTGACGCCCACAATGTCGCCCTCGTTTATTTCGGGCTCCATGGATGAACCTTTTACAGGAAAGAAAAACTGTGCTTTGACGCCGGGAATACCTATATAAGTGTCGGGCAACTCTTGCAAATCGCTGAACATACCCATATCACCGGCTGTTACCGGCAGATTGGCATAATAGGGCGATATTTCGACAGCGTCGGCAATAGCAGACGACTGCGATTTATACATTTCGCCCTCGCCACCAAGTAGCCAGTCGAGCGACACTGCCGGGAAATTTTTATATACGGCGCAAATGAGCTCGGTAGATACACTACCCTGCTCGTTCAATTGACGGTTGAGTGTGCGTTGGGGCATTTCGAATATTTTGCTTGCCCTGTTTACACTCAAAGCATTGTCGTCAAGTATCTGCAATATGCGTTCCTTAATTTTATTCATCAATCAACGTGTAGCGAATTACGCATTCAACACATTGTTATTCATTGTATTATTCGGGTTGTAAATAAATATTATTATTTAGAATAATTACAAATAGCCAACTTTGGCTAACAAATGCGTACAAATTCTTAATTTCGGAATTATATTTGTAAACGAAATGTCGATTCCGCAACACATACAATTCGATTGCCTATTACATTTGCACAAACTTAATATAAAAAGAGATAACGACAAAAGAATAAAAAATATATTTTAGACTATGATTAAAGAAAAAGAACTGGCTAAGAAGGCATCGCCCTTAGAAAGACTTGTCGAAAAGAGCTTGGAGTGGTACGAATATCTGCGTAATGCGCTGTTCCGCAGGAGCGAAGCGTGGTGCAGCCATTTGGTTGAGTACTATTGCGTGCACAAAAGTTTCGCTGAAGAAAATTTCGTAAAGGAATTTCTCGAGGATAGAAAAACTATCCTGAAACGCAATCACCACCGTATGGTTATAAATATTATACCCGACGACAGCGATTCGACCATCGTCGGCAAGGTGCTGTTGTACAATAAGGATAGATATATTCACGAAGCAACGTTGCGAATAAGGGAACCTTTCACTGGAAACAATATAATCTTCTGGTGTTTCGAAAAATAGTATATGACAATAAAGAATCGTGGTGACATTTCTATATGATGTCACCACGATTTCTATATACCCGCTTTGCAATCATATGCGCTAGGGTTTCTTCGTTCTGTACAAAATTTCGGTTATTGCGTTCGCAGTGCTGGTGTTCAACGAACGCAGCAACATGGCCGAATCGGGCTTCACGTTGTCGAGCCATCGTGCAGTGAGCGACATGGTCACATGGCTCGTTGCAAGCTGTTGCAGGGTATCTCCATACGAAGTGTCGCGATTTGATGGCAATGTGAGCGTAAACAGTGCATTGCCGTCGCTCATTTCCATGGTGCCATACGGTACAAACAGTTGCAGTAGCTCGCCCAGCGATGCTTTCCACAGTGGTTCTACCCTATCGGCATCGTCCTCGCTATACACGATGTTTTCATCCTTGTCGTTCTTCAGTGCAAGCAATGCGGTCTGACGATGCAGCTCGTCGATGACGCTCTTTTTCTCTATTTTTATATTCATACATATAATTTATTAATGATATCAATTACAAGAATGCAGATGCACAACATGGCGGCGCATCTGCATTCCATGAACTATTATGCACACACACAGGCCAAGCAACCTATTTTAGCTATGAGTGATTCGAGGGCTCTCAATGGCGCGGTGCATAATGCTTTGCTACGATTCCATCACCTTGACGAGGGTAAATTCGCTACGGCTCTGAAGTTTCATGCATTGGCCTTTCATTACACCAATCATGGTAACCTCGCACTTTTTCTCGTCCGCACCGAAATCGTCGTGAAAAATATACTCCTCCTCGCCGTCGATGCTCACAAGCACCTCCACCGGGAAGGGGCCCGTTTTGTGCACGCGCACTCTGATATCACCACCCCCTCCGATGATGGGTTCGGTAATCCATCGGTTTTCTGTTTTTTCGTACTGAATATTTTTCAATGACATGGTATTTTCTATTTGCTATTGTTACATAAAGCCGAGGCGACACCTTGGAACACATTTGCCGCATCGTATTTTTCGTAAACATTACACAAGAGCGCCGCACACTGATAAGCCACAGCCTTAATGAGCCTTTCGTCGTTGCAATTCAACCCCGTAGATGCATTGTAGCGGCCTTCGTAGCTAAGCTGCTCGACGCTGGGCAGGTCGGAAACGTTTACCGGGTATAGCGTCAGCCGCAAATTGTTCGAAGCATCCACGCCCTCTATGGCAACAGGTGAGCTGCTGCCGGCACGCATATACTTATTGCACTGCAATGCCTCGCCTACACTTCCCTGATGATAGCAGTCGGTTACCCCTCTTTTCCATTCCGCGAGCTTTACAAAAACAAGCCTCACGTAATCGTCGGGAAGAGCAATCGTGCCACTACCCGAGCCGTTTGGGGCGATAGTTGCGTGGTTCATGCTCTTGCCGTTGACCACGCCCTGCTGTCTGTTCATCTGAACAAGCAATACTGCCTCGGGCAACAACGCCGTAATGTGGTTATCGAGCTGCAACGTATCGTCTGTTATCAGCGACACACTGCTGTCGCTTGCCGGCTCGTTGAGCAGCGTGCGCACCTTGCTTACAAGCTCAGCTTCGCTTATCATAGCCAGTTAGGAAATAGAATTCCACACTCGGCCGCCTTGGCGCGTATGGCATTCTTGTTCTGCAATTCGGAGAGGGGGATGCTATAGGGCTCGCTCATAAGCACAGTGCGTGCCTGCTGCACGTTGGTGACCTCGGTATATGTATTGCCACTGTCGGCTGTAGCGCCTTTTATCGATAGCTCGGCATTATCCTTCTCCTCGGATATCTGCTCGCTGTTTCCGATGGTTATTTCGCCACGACGGAACTGCTCGCTATCCTCTATAGCCTTCTGATAAAGGGGGTTGTCGGTTGTGTAGAATGCGGGCATCATTCCGGCCGAATTTATTGCGCCACCGGTGAAATCGACACGAAGCAACGCCTTGCCCACTCTGAAATAACAGCTTCTCTCTATCTGTCCTTTTATTTCGTATGTTACTCTTTTTTTCATGACTACATAATTTTAAGACGACACCGCAGCCCGAACAAGTATCGTTCTTGCGAAAGCAGGCTGCGGTGTGACATCAATTTATAAAATAATTGGTGAATTACTATGCTGCTGTAATCTCGCCTGTAAATTCAATCCAACTGCTACCGGTGTAGGTAACAACTGTGCCGGCGCTGAACCAGATGGTGCTGCCATCCTCCTTATAGACGTCGGAAGTGAGAATTACCACGTCGTTAACGGCAGGGCTTGTGGGCAGTTTGTCGGCACTAACGACATGCGATGCACCGGGGATAGAACGTGCAGCTGCACTTGCGCCGTTCACCCAAATGTGCGAGTAACCCTTCAGGCACAAGCAGTCGATGGTCATCACCACCTCGCGTTTAGCCTCCTCGCCCTCTACATTTTCGCTCTTGCAATCCTCGTTCTTCATCCAGTAACGTACAAGGCCATTCTCGTCGATCAGGCCACCGCAGTGTGAGTAACCGAGAGCATCGAGTGTGGGATCGTGAACAAGAGAAATGTCGCCGAACACGGTGTGAATCTTGGTACATTCGATGCCAAAGACAGTGCTGCCACCGACGGTGATATTCTTGTGCAAGGTCATGTCTATTCGCTGGATGTCGTTCAGCAACTGCTTGCCAAGCAACCATATAGCCTTCTTCGAACAATTATACCCGGTGAATTTTACCATCGAAAGGTTGATCAAATCAGCGAAAGTGATTGTAGATGAGAGGTCATACTGGCGTTTGAACTGCCAACGAAGGCCCTTCGAGAAATAGTCCCACTGATAGCCCATGGCTGCATCCATAGCTTGCACCTTGAATTTACCAGGCTGACCTACCCATGCGGTACGACAGCTCTCGAGACGGAATTGGCGCAACACCGCCTCGGCAATCTGTGCCTGACTGAAGGGAAGGCGCTTCTTCTGTGCCTTGAAATAGTCGCTGACGATGCTGTTGCACAACTGCTTCTGCAGATACATGCGCTCGGGAACAGGAACGATGGTGCTGGGCGCAATGAATTTCTGCGTTTCGTATGCCGCCGATGAGAGCAGGATAATTTCGGTACCCGAAGGAATTGTGGGAACCACGCAGTAATCGTCGGTCGAGTTCACCTTGGGGCCGTTCACAGCCATTGCAATGGGCGCTTCAGTTGTACTGTTCTTACCTACAAAGAAAAGCATCAAATCTACGCCGGGCAATTCAATCTGGCCGGTAGTATCGTAACCATTTACACCCTTACAGATGGCGGTGTAGTACTCCTGGAATATTTTGCGATCGCCTGTGGTGGCGAAAGGAATCTCGGCACGTGTGGCATTTATGCCGGTGTATTGCGAACTGGTAAAAGCCTTCGAACGCTTCTCGTCGATGAGATAGTGATCCACCTCGAACGATGTCACAGGTACCTGTCGTGTAATTTTTCGCTTGATAGTGTCGATGATGCTCTCGTCACTTGCAACCTTCACAATCTCGGAATCAATTTCGGGCTGAATGAAGCCATTGCCAAGTTCCGATACATTCGACACCGTTGTAGCCGAGCCGGGGCCATGACCTGCCAAACCTGCGATACCGGTCGAGGGCGACATTCCGGGTGAAACAACCGTTGCCATTGCCATAATTACCGAGCCACTGTTCTCATCGAAAAGATACAAAGCAAGGCTCATTAACGAAAGAAGAACGAACATAGGATTCTTCTTGCAAAACGAAAATAGTTTTTTCATAAAATAAAAAATTAATTGATTATAAATAGGTTATTGATTTGTTCACGATTATGCGTTGAGCGCAGCATCTATAAGCGAATTGCGCTTGGGACGACTGTTTTCGCTTTGCAAGGGGGCAGCGCTGTTCATTCCCTTGGGCAGTCCGTCGCCGAAATTCTCCTGCATGCGACGAATATTGGTGTTACGACCCTTTATGTTACCGGCAGCAAAGGCATCCTCTATATCCTTCTCGTAACTGATGGCGTGGTCGAGGGCAAGGCACACTTCAGGCGTGTAGCGTCCCGATAGTATAGGGAATACCAACTGCTCCCAAACGTTGTCCATGAAGGTGGCGGGCTCATATCCATGCTCCCTGCAGAAGTGCTCAATTACGGGGCGGCTCTCTTCGAGGTTGTTCTCGTAATCGTGGCGGTTGCGCGCCATTTCGAAAGCCTCTTTTCTTCGCTCCTCGTCCATCTGCAACATCTCTTCATACTCGGGGCTGCCCTCTTCGAAATCGAGAAACGATTTTCCATAATAGCGAGCGACAGCAGCATGGGCATTGCGCTTGCCATTAACGATATCGGCCAACAGTTGCGCCAGTCGGGGATCCTCGCTCAGCACCGAAGCCAATTGCTGGTTCTGTTCCATATTGCGGAAAAAGAACTCCTTCAGTCGCTGCTGCGACTCCATATTGCCCAATGTGAAATCGTCGCCGAAATACTCTTTGAGCCACTCCTCCAGATCGGCATAGGGGCTCTCCACTGCCACATCGTTCTGCGATGCCACAAGGTTATCTTGTGCAGCATCTGCCATTTCTTTAGATACAGGAACCTGTCCAGTATCATCATTTTGATAAATTGTATTCATATTGGTATGTAATTAAATTCGAGGGCAAAGTAATAGTCGAAACAGAATTTCGTGGTTGCAGATTTATCACTTAGAAATGCCGAACAGGGAAAATGATATTGCACCGTTGTGCAACGCGCGTACATTATAATAGCCATGGTAAAGGGAGAAAAATAAAGCCTCGCCAGGAAGAAATTATGTCAATTTCGCATAGATTTCGCTTTTTTTGATTATATTTTTGTAGTCAAAAAAGGTTATGGAAACAAAATCTGGAACTATTGTAGGCGACATGCGAAAGCAGGCCATAATTGAAACTTTTTTTGAGACTATGAAGAGCTGTCGCAAGACAGACCCCTTCGCCACATTGGAGAAAATCATCGAAAAAGCGTCGCAAATGAAGGCACCCCGTTTCTTCGTTTCGTTCGAAAATGCCAGACGCTTCGTGTCGTTGCTGGTGCGCAAAAAGCGTCTGCCACTCGTGAACAAAAACAAGATTGAGCTCTACAAAGAGCTTTTCAAGCGCTACAAGAAACTGCGAGAGGAGGATTTCAAAAACAAAGTAATCAACTACACCGTGCTCGAGAGCATTATCGAAGAGCCGGCTCCATCGTTCTACCTCGACACCGAAACCTTCCGTTGTCTGCTCTACAAGGCACTGCGCGAAAGAAACCACGAACTTGCATTCTGTAAAATTTAGCGACCATGAAAAGAGAAGTGATAGAAATTGTGCTTTCCATGCACGACATGCAGGTAGAGGTCTTCCGATACTGCTACTACATTGGTGTTTCGCGTCGCGAAGGTGGCGTTCCTGTAAAATTGGCAACAGCCATTCAGCCATCGACTGACGACCGACAGCAGATAGAGAAGCATATCGCTGCGGGAACAGACGAGGTTGTTCGCCTGATAAGCCGATATTTTTCGCTGTGCAACAAGGCTGTGAGCGACGACGAAAACAACGAAGGCTATCAGGTGGTAAAGATCACTGCTGCCCCGCCGCATAATTTCCCTTCGGGGTTGAACGACACGCTACGCAACACCGTGGAGCGCTACATTGTAATGCGTGCAGTCAATCTGTGGCTGCAGCAGACAATGCCCGACGAGGCTGTTATCCCTGCCGGCGAGACCGAGAAGACAGCCAACGAACTGCGCGAACTGATGGTGTGCCGCAAAAGCCCTCGACGAGTGAATAACAAGCCCAATACAAATATCGTAATTTGAAAACCATGAGATACGACATATACATAAACAAGCAGGAACTTCTGCAACAGGTCGATTTGCGTACCCACTATCATGCCGAGGTGGGCAAAAGAACCGATTTGAACGCCGACACGGGCGAGAGCTCTGCCGACGACACCGAGCTGATGGATATGTTTCTGCACAAAGCGTGCAACGAATTGGTTGCGCCACAAATTGCTCGTTTCGACAATATTGAATACCGGATAGACGAGCACGGCATATACATCATTTTCGAAAGCAGGCACAACGTGTCCGAACTAAAACTACCCATCCTGAAGCAGTCGATAATAGATTTTCTGGTCAACGAGCTGATGACACAGTGGCTGATGATTCGCAACCGCAGTTGGAGCGACACATACATTGCCATGCGTAACGAGCTGTTCGACAAGGCGCAGCGCATGTTCGACCTATTCAGTTTCAAGAAGATAAGAAGCAGGCCTACCGATTTTGCAGGATTATAAATGGAAAAGAGTGAAATAATAGAAGAAAACAATAAACGGCTGAAAAACAATTCGGCCGTTTACAATCCTATCACAGGCAAAGGCTCCACATCGGTCGAAAGAGAATGGGTAGAGATTGAGGGTTTCCCACTGACGCGAATGAACCTTCCTGTGATGATGACCAAGCAGGAGTACATTGCCGAGCTAAGCGAAAAAGGTGTACACAATTTTCTTGCTTCGCGTGGCAACCGCAATGCCACTCATAGGGATATCATCACTCTGTGGTTGGAATTTTGTCGCGAACGCATAAAGTACGATTTCGAATATTGGGCCAAGACCATGGCCATCATTTCGGACAAGGGAAAGGGACGCGACATTCCATTTACCCTAAACAGACCACAGCGGATATATCTAAAGGAGATGGAACGATTGCGCCAATCGGGACTGCCCATTGACATCATTCTGTGCAAGGCGCGACAATGGGGAGGCTCTACACTGACACAGATATACATGCTGTGGATACAATTGGTGCACAAAAAGAACTGGAATTCGGTCATATGTGGCGACGTCGAAAAGCAGTCATCGATAGTATCGGGCATACTCTCTAAGGTGATAAACAACTACCCTCAGTGGGCAACGGGAGGTGTGAAAATATCGACCACACCCTACCAAGGCACGCAGAAGACAAGGGTTATCACCTGGAGTAACAGCCGATACTCGTTGGGCTCATCGCAAAAGCCCGATTCGCTCCGAAGCGAGGACATAAGCATGGCCCATCTTACCGAGGTGGGACTGTGGAAAGCGACGGCGGGAAGAAAACCAGAGGACCTTGTGCAATCCATCTTCGGTTCGATTGCAAGCGGTCCATATACGGTAAAGGTTATGGAATCGACCGCCAAGGGTGTGGGCAATTTCTTCCATCGCACATGGATGGATGCCGTCGCAGGGCGCAACAATTTCACCCCGGTATTTATCCCGTGGTACAGTATAGACCTATATAGCAAGCCCATTCCCGAGGGGCACTATGGCGACTTTGTGGATAGCATGAATGACTACGAGCAGCAACTGTTTGCCCTTGGTGCCACGCTCGAGGCCATTGCGTGGTACAGGGACAAGCGCCGCGAAATGCCCGAAGAGTGGCGACTGTTTTCGGAATTTCCATCCACAGCCAACGAAGCCTTCCAAAGCACCGGCCGCAGGGTTTTCAAATTGTCGTATGTAAAAAATATTCGTGAGCAGTGCGTGCCTCCCGCATGGCGTGGTGACATTGTGTCATGCGACACCAAGGAGAATGCTGACAAATGCAGTAGCCGCTTCGAGCCGCTGTTGCCGGGTGAAAAGGCGGTGGAAAATGTGTTCAACGTGTGGCTCATGCCCGAAAAAGAGCAGCGTTACCGCGACAGGTATGTGGTCACTGTCGATGTGGGTGGGGTTTCGGCTAAGGCCGATTATTCGTGCATACTTGTGGCCGACCGCCTGCCCATGCTCGAAGGCGGTGTACCCGAGATTGCAGCCTGTTGGCATGGACATATAGAGCACGACAAGCTCGCATGGAAGGCCGTGGAGATAGCCAAGACCTACGACAATGCGCTGTTGGTCATCGAATCGAACACATTGGAGACCGAGGGTACCGAAGGAAATAATTTCGAGTACATACTGAATGAAATTGCCGGTAAATACAGCAACCTCTATTGCCGCACCTCACTCAACGAAATAAAACAGGGGCGTCCGCGTCGCTGGGGCTTTCACACTAACCCATCGACAAAACCGATGGTCATAAATTTCCTAATAAAAGCACTGCGCGACGGGCTTTATATGGAGCGCTGCATAGAAACCACCTACGAGCTCGACCTGTACGAGATAAAAGAGAATGGCAAGGAGATGGGTGCCGTCGAGGGTAATCACGACGACCGAGTGATGGCAACTGCCATTCTTGTGTGGATTTGCTATAACCATCCGCTACCGGTGAAAATTACTACCGAGAAGCGTTCGGGCAATAAACGAAAAATTGTGAGCGAGGCGAGCATGTAGTTTACCAATAACAAAAAATGAGCGAAATAATTTCGCTCATTTTTTGTTATTGTAAAGGAGTGATGGCTACCCCATCCTCTTCGTATGTTACCGCGTAGGCATGAAGCGTGTCGGTTGCCGTCCCTGCTACAATATATTTGCTCAGCAAATCATCGTTTGCGAGAAAAACTCTCTTCAAGCGTGCATGAGAAAGATATATTGCATCGAACCATAGCATTGAATGCTTTTCACATTCAAACGGATAGGTGGTGGTCACCACGTAGTCGCACGTTTCCACAACGGCATTTGTGGTCAATCGGCCATCGGCATCATATAGACGGTGTGTCCCGTAAATCATATCACTCCTCCGTTTCGTTTATCGCAGGGTGAATGCGCAACAACGAGAGGCCATCGAGAACAACTCCCGAGCTCCACGATTCGTTGTCGTCGGTGTAATATACAAATCCTTCGACCTTCTTCATCACCTTGTCGTAGTCGCGATTTACTTCCAAAGCATATCGTCCCGATGAATTTATATCGGTCGCAACGCTCGACATTGTTCCATCCTTGTATGTAACCAGTATGGCGGCGTGCATTTTTGCATTGAAATCCTTTTCAGCAAAAAAACGGGTGTTCAGTGCAAGTGCAACACTATCGCCCTCTATAAACGCCGAATCCGATTCGAACGAAAGGAACAAGCGGTTGTTTATGGGCGACGATGTAAGGTGCAGCACCTCTTTTCCTCGCCACATATCCAATGTGTCGGCATTTTCGTCGATGCTGTTTTTCTTCACATTCTGTGTAAGCTCTTTTTCGTCCTGAAGAACAGCAACCTCGTGGTCAAATTGCTCTTGCAAATCGGCATATATTTGTGTAAGATAGGCCGGATGACGTGTGTACCACACCATAGACGAATCGAAGAGAGCCTTGGTTATTCCATGCTTGTCGAACACATAGCTGTGATAGAGCTTCAGCTGGTAATCGGGGATTGAAGTAATTTCGCTTCCCATAGCCTGTACCATATGATAGTCGTATAGCACAGTTTCCATCTTGTCGGGCTGGATAATCTCTTTAGGAATTTTCACCTGGCACGATACCAACAGCAAAAGAAGCATTGACAGTGTATAGATATTTTTCATACGATGGTCAATTCTTGAAGTTCATATTCAGGTATTTGCCATAGAATAGCAGAATGGCTATCATACCGCAACTAACACATGCATCGGCAAAATTGAATATCGGGCTGAAGAAAATAAAGTGTTCACCACCGATGATGGGCAACCATTCGGGCCAATCGAAACTGAACAACGGGAAATAGAACATATCCACCACCTGCCCATGAAGGAATTCGCCATATCCGCTACCCCATGTGACAAGCTCAGCTATGCGGCCGTCGCTGTCGGTGAAGATTTCGCCATATATCATCGAATCAATCAGGTTGCCTATGGCTCCTGCAAGTACAAAGGCAATGCACACAATGTAACCCGTGGGGAACTTGATATTCTTCGCTATCTTTACCAGATAGTATATGATAAATGCAACTGCCACCATGCGGAATGTGGTAAGGAACAATTTATCGAACAGTTCCATGCCGAATGCCATTCCCTTGTTCTCGGTGAAGTATATGTAGAACCAGTCAAAAATGCGGATGCTCTCGTGCTTGAACATCGAGAGCTTCACCGCAAATTTTATTATCTGGTCGATGATAATAGCCAAGAAGACTATTATCATCGAAAGTGTCATACGTTTGTTTTTTGTCTGCATCATTTTTTACCGGCCATTTTTGCCTCAATGCTCAATGTAGCATGAGGAACAGCCATCAAACGCTCTTTGGCAATGAGTTTTCCTGTCTCGCGACAAATGCCATATGTCTTGTTCTCGATGCGGATTATCGCAGCCTGTAGTCCCTGAATGAACTTAGCCTGGCGCTGTGCCAACTGCATAAGTTCCTCCTTTGACGAGGCGTAGCTACCATCTTCAAGACCTTTATATGTAGGCGATGTGTCGGAAACATCGTTGCCATCTTCGTTACGAAGGCTCTTCATCATCTGATCATAGTCACGCTTAGCAAGTTCGAGTTTTGCGTTTATCACAGCGCGGAACTCCTCGAGTTCCTCATCTGAATAACGGAGTTTTTCTGCCATAGTATATATTTTTACATAGTATATAATGTTGTTATTAAGCTTTTGCTATGCTTATGCCTATTGTGGTGTCGTCGAGCTCGACTACATCGTCGCCTGCCACCTCATCGACCAACTGCAATGAATCGGCAAGAACCTGATTGCTGATGTACTCGGCAAACTTGTTTATTGCCTCGTCGCTTGCTGCGTTCTTGGCGATTGATACAACGATGCGATCAACAATGTCGAGGCCGCCCTCTTTACGCATTGTCTGGATTTTCTTCACAATTTCGCGAGCGATACCCTCCTGGCGTAGTTCGTCTGTTACCTCCACGTCGAGTGCAACGGTGAGTGCGCCCTCGTTGGCTACTGTCCATCCGGGTACGTCCTCGCTGTAAATCTCGACATCGGCTGCTTCGATGAGTGCTTCGGTGCCTTCAACGCAAAGTGTGATGTTGCCGTTGGCCTCGAGCGATGCAATCTGCTCCTGTGACATTTCTGTAACGGCTACATTTACGCTCTTCATCAGCTTGCCGAACTTCTTGCCAAGGGTGCGGAAGTTACATTTAATCTTCTTCACCAAGATGCCGTCACCCTCCACGAATACGAGCTCTTTTACATTGACCTCGCTCAAGATGAGTGCTTTGACAGCCTCGATGCGGTTTTTCATCACCTCGTCGGTTGTGGGTATTGCAATCTTCTGCAAAGGCTGGCGCACAATGATGTGCTCCTTCTTGCGCAATGCGAGAACCATTGAAGATATCTGCTGTGCAAGCTCCATGCGATATTCGAGCTCCTTATCTACCGATGCCTCGTCACACTCGGGATATATTGCCAAGTGTACCGATGAGTACTCTGTGCCTGTTACGCTTGTAAGGTCTTTGTAAAGACGCTCGGCATAGAAGGGAGCGAAGGGTGCAATGAGTCGTGCCACTGTTTCGAGGCAGGTGTAAAGTGTCTGATAAGCCGACAATTTGTCTTTGCTCATGTCCGAACCCCAGAAACGCTTACGGCTGAGGCGAACGAACCAGTTGCTGACGTTGTCTATCACAAAATCCTGGATAAGACGGCCGGCCTTTGTGGGCTCGTAGTCGTTGAGCGAGTCGTTCACGTTCTTCACCAATGAATTGAGCTCCGAAATAATCCAACGGTCGAGTTCGGGACGCTCGGAAACTGGAATCATCTCCTCGCCGAATGTAAAGCCATCTACGTTGGCATACATTGTGAAGAAGCTGTATGTCTGATAGAGCTTGCCAAAGAACGAGCGGGTAACCTCTTTCACGCCCTCCTCGTTGAAGCGGAGGTTGTCCCAAGGCGCCGAGTTCGTAATCATGTACCAACGCAATGCGTCGCTACCATACTGCTCTATTGTGCCGAAGGGGTCAACGGCATTGCCAAGACGCTTGGACATCTTGTCGCCGTTCTTGTCGAGCACAAGACCGTTTGATATAACGGTTTTGTAGGCCACGCTGTCGAATACCATTGTACCGATTGCATGCAAGGTGTAGAACCATCCACGTGTCTGGTCAACGCCCTCGGCAATGAAGTCGGCGGGGTAAATAGAACCGCTGTCAAAGGCCTCCTTGTTCTCGAAGGGATAGTGTATCTGTGCATAAGGCATGGCGCCCGAGTCGAACCATACGTCGATAAGGTCGAGCTCGCGTGTCATCACCTCGCCGGTAGAAGATACAAGCTTGATATCATCCACGTAGGGACGGTGAAGGTCTATCTTGTTGTAGTTCTCCTTGCTGTAGTCGCCGGGAACAAAACCTTTATCCTTGTAGGGGTTGCTCTGCATGATGCCTGCAGCAACCGATTTCTCGATTTCGTTGTAGAGCTCTTCGATAGAACCGATGCAGATAGCCTCGCCACTCTCGCTTGTCCAGATGGGAAGCGGAGTGCCCCAATAACGGCTACGGCTGAGGTTCCAGTCGTTAAGGTTCTCGAGCCATTTGCCGAAGCGTCCCGTACCTGTCGATTCGGGTTTCCAAGTAATACCCTTGTTGAGCTCCGACATACGCTCCTTCATAGCCGATGCCTTGATGAACCAGCTGTCGAGAGGATAGTAGAGCACAGGCTTATCTGTGCGCCAGCAGTGGGGATAGTTGTGCATGTGCTTCTCTATCTTGAATACCTTGTTCTGCTGTTTCATCCACATACAAAGCTTTATATCGAGTGTCTCGTCCTTAGCGGCAGCCTTGTCGTCGTACTTGCCATCAACGGTATATTTGGGGTTATATGCATTCTTTACATATGCACCGGCAAAAGCGGCATAGAGCTCGGTGTCGATGCAGTTCTTCACGAAATCTTCGTCGAGCTCGTCGAGCACCCAGAAGCGGCCCTGGAAATCGACCATAGGACGTGTTTCGCCCTTTTTGTTCACCATGAAGAGCGAGGGGATACCTGCAGCCTTTGCTACGAAGGCGTCATCGGCACCGAATGTAGGAGCGATGTGCACAATACCTGTACCATCCTCTGTTGTTACATAGTCACCGGGGATTACGCGGAATGCAGCGTCCGAGGGACGGATAGTGCCATCCTCTTCCTTCACCACGGGTTTAACCCAGGGGAACAACTGCTCGTAGTGCATGCCTACAAGGTCGGTACCTTTGTACTCGCCGATTATCTTGTAAGGGATTACCTTGTCGCCCTGTTTGTATGCATCGAGCGCAATCTCGGCACCCGCGGGGTTGAAGTGTGCGGCAAGCAACGCCTTGGCAAGAACCACCGTTACGGGCTCACCCGAATAGGCGTTGTAGGTCTGCACTGCAACATAGTCAATCTTGGGGCCAACGCAAAGCGCGGTGTTCGAGGGCAATGTCCAGGGGGTTGTAGTCCATGCGATGAAGTAAGGTGTACCCCACTCTGTCATTTCGGGCTTGGGATCGAGCATGCGGAACTGTGCCACTGCCGTTGTATCCTTTACATCGCGATAGCAACCGGGCTGGTTGAGCTCGTGCGAACTGAGACCTGTTCCGGCAGCGGGTGAATAGGGCTGAATTGTGTAGCCCTTATAGAGCAGACCTTTGTTGTAGAGCTGCTTCAGCAACCACCAAAGTGTCTCAATGTAGCTATTCTCGTATGTGATATAGGGATTATCAAGATCCACCCAGTAACCCATTTTGCGAGTAAGGTCAACCCACTCTTTGGTATATTTCATGACCTCTTCGCGGCAGTTGCGATTGTAGTCGTCAACAGAAACCTTTTTACCAATATCTTCTTTTGTGATATTGAGCTTCTTCTCGACGCCAAGCTCCACGGGGAGTCCGTGTGTATCCCAACCGGCCTTACGCTTCACCTGGAAGCCCTTCATGGTCTTGAAACGGCAGAATGTATCCTTAATGGCACGCGCCATCACATGGTGAATACCGGGCATACCATTTGCCGAAGGAGGACCTTCGTAAAAAACAAATGAGGGCGCACCCTCGCGCTCTGTCATACTTTTGGTGAAGACATCATTCTCGTCCCACTCCTTCAATACCTCTTTGTTTATCTGAGGCAGATTCAATTGGCTATATACGGGAAATTTCTTTTCCATGTCTATATCTATAATTTCTATTTAATCAGCGGTTTTCATATAATTTCGCAAAGATATCATTTTTTTTCGAATAACAAGAAAGAAAGAGCTATTTTTATGATATACATTGCATGTGGAGCAAAAAATCCGCAATTCGAGGAGCAAACAGCAAAAACAGACAAATCGGACATGCGACAGTGAACCCTTTAACAGCAGATTTGTTTCGATACAAGGAGTCACCTATCGGCTCGCACGATACATATGGAAACAGTTGTTACAAAACAAGATATAAAAGATATTGCAATAGCCGCCTACGAGCATTGCAAAAGAATAAACGAGGGCAATAACGCCAAGAACATCCCCTATTTCGCCAAGGAGGACAGCGAGCTCTTCGGGCTCACCATCTGCTTCGTCGATGGCGATAAAATAAACCTCGGGGATAGCAATTATATATTTGCGCTCGATTCGATATCGGCAGTAGCAACCACCCTGCTCGTGCTGAAGGAATATGGTTGCGAAACGCTGCAAAAAATGATTGGAGTGAACAGTAACACCATTCCATACGATTTTGCCACCGCCATGCTGCTCGAAAAGGGTTACCCCATCAATGCGCTAACAACGGCCGGTGCATTGGCAACGGTGAGCATGGTGCACACGATAGGCAACCGAGGGCAAAAATGGAAATACATTTGCGACAACACAAATGCCTTATGTGGCAGTCGCACCGAATTTATCGAGGAGCTCTTCAGGTCGCAATCGGCACAAAATACGCACAATCGGACAACAGCATGGTTGCTCGATGGCTACAACCGCATATACGACGACCCCGAGCTCACACTTGAGCTATATACCAAGCAATGCTCCCTGGGCGTGACGACCGAGCAGCTTGCCACATTCGCGGCAACCATAGCCAATGGCGGTGTAAACCCCATGAACAAAAACAAGATATTCGATAGACGCCATGCAGCAAAAATAGTTTCGCTCATGGCAAACAGTGGCATACCTTTGCACAGCGGAGAATGGATGTTCAGTGCAGGTATTCCGGCAAAAACAGGCGTCAGCGGCGGTATTATGGGTGTCTTTCCGGGGCTCTTCGGTATCGCCGCCTTTGCGCCGCCACTCGACGACACAGGCTGCTCGGTGAGAGCGCAGGCTGTCATCAGATATATAATGGAAAAAAGCGGATTGAATATTTACAATGGGGCAAATACGGGCGTGGATATTACGACATTTATCGAGCCCTCGACGGTGGGAAAATAATACGCTACTCCTCGTCGTCGACGATTCTAAGGTCGTTGCGACTATCTATCACCAGTTTTTCGTAGCGCTCGCGAAGGCGAGGCATACGCGAGAGGCGCATCGATAACTTTACGACACATTCGTTATCGAATATCTGCTCCACAATGCGTGGATTTTCCTCCTTCACAATGCGCAGAACATCATTGAGCAAGGGGTACGAGAATTTGAGCGTAATCTCTTCGTTGATGGTTTTTTCGACCGGTACGGTAGCATCGAGCGCCTCGGCTGCAGCCGCTTTGTAGGCCACAATAAGCCCACTGGTTCCAAGCTTGATGCCACCAAAATAGCGCACCACTATGACAAGGACATTTGTGAGCTCGCGGCTATCAATCTGCCCTAAGATGGGCTTGCCAGCAGTGCCCGAAGGCTCGCCGTTGTCGTTGGCACGGAATAATTCACGACGTTCACCTAAGCGATAGGCATAGCACACGTGTCGCGCATCGTAGTACTTTTTCTGATAAGCCTCTACCTCGCGCTTTACATCATCTAACGTGAGCACAGGAATGGCAAAAGCAAGGAATTTACTCCTTTTTTCGGAGTAAATTCCTTCGCCTTGCACATCTATGGTTTTATAAACGTCGTTCTCTAGCATGCAACATTACGACAATTCGTGAATAATGAGTCCCGAACGCAATTTAGGCTCGAACCATGTGGTCTTCGGGGGCATGATGTTACCCGAATCGGCGATATCCATAAGTTGCTTCATCGATACGGGATAGAGAGCGAGAGCCATCTTCATTTCGCCGCTATCGACGCGACGTTTGAGCTCGCCCAGGCCTCTGATACCACCAACGAAATCCACGCGCTTGTCGCTGCGCAAATCCTTTATGCCCAACACCTTGTCGAGAATGAGGTTCGACGAAATGGTAACGTCGAGCACACCAATGGGGTCGTTATCGTCGTATGTACCCTCCTTGGCGGTGAGTGCATACCAGTTACCATCGAGATACATCGAGAATTCGTGCAGTTTGGCGGGTTTGTATATATCGCTACCCTTGAGCTCCACCTCGAAATTCTCGGCAACAGCTGCAAGGAATTCCTCTGACGAAAGGCCGTTGAGATCTTTCACCACGCGGTTGTAGTCGATGATTGTAAGCTCCGATTCGGGGAAGCAAACTGCCATGAAGTAGTTGTACTCCTCATCGCCACGATGATTGGGGTTGTTGTCGGCCTTCTCCTTGCCCACAAGCGCAGCCGCCGCCGAACGATGGTGACCGTCGGCAATGTAAAGCGCGGGCATTTTCGCAAATTCGGCAGTGATGGTTGCGATATCTTCGTCGTTATCGACAATCCAGAACTGGTGGCCGAAGCCATCGAGCTGTGCCACGAATGAATAAACGGGCTCATTCACAGTATATTTAGCGATGAGAGCCTTCAATGTGTTGTTGTCGGGATAAGCGAGGAATACAGGTTCGATGTTCGCGTTGTTTACGCGAACATGCTTCATGCGATCCTCCTCCTTGTCGCGACGAGTAAGCTCGTGCTTCTTGATGGTGCCGTCCATATAGTCGTTGACATATGTACATACCACAAGGCCATACTGTGTCTTGCCGTTCATTGTCTGAGCATAGATGTAGTACTGCTCCTTCTCGTCCTGAACCAGCCAGCCGTTGTTCTTGAACTTCGCGAAGTTCTCTGCTGCCTTTTCATACACTTCGGGAGCGTGCTCGTCTGTGCCTATGGGGAAATCAATCTCGGGGCGAATGATGTGATACAACGATTTTTCGTTGTCACCAGCCTCGGCGCGCGCCTCGTCCGAGTTGAGCACGTCGTAGGGACGGCTCTGAATATCCTCCACCATCGACAGGGGAGGACGGTAGCCCTTGAAAGGTTTTATTATAGCCATGACTGTTCTCTTTTACTTATTTATTAAGACGGAAACGCTCGCAACCCTCCTCGAAGAAAGCTACAATCTGCTTTGCAGCAGCGATGCCGGCGTTGATATTAGCCTCGGCTGTCTGAGCACCCATCTTCTTGGGAGTAGCAAAGAAGCGACCTTCGAATTTTGCAAATTCCTCGGCTGCAGCGGGAGCGATGTCGGTAACATATTTGAAATCGGGACGCTCGGCCATAACCTCGAGCAGTTCAGCCTCGTTGATTACCTCCTTGCGAGCTGTATTAACGAGGAATGCAGGCTTGGGCATTCTTGAAACGAGTGCCTTGTTGATTGACTGCTTTGTCTCGGCTGTTGCGGGCAAGTGCAACGACACCACATCGGAGCATGCATAGAGTTCTTCGGGGGTCTGGCACCATTTGCAACCAGCCTCCTCGACAGCCTCTTTCGATACAAATGCATCGAACACAGCTACTTCCATACCGAAACCTTTGGCAATGCGAGCCACGTTGCGACCTACATTTCCAAATGCGTGGATACCGATTGTGCGACCTTTGAGCTCGCAACCGGCAGCGCCGTTGAACATTCCGCGAGCCATGAATACCAACATACCGAATACCAATTCGGCAACAGCGTTAGCATTCTGTCCGGGGGTGTTCATTACGCACACTCCATTGGCTGTTGCAGCGGCAAGATCGACATTGTCATATCCAGCACCTGCGCGTACAACGATTTTAAGATTCTTGGCAGCCTCCATAACCTCGGCATCGACAATGTCGCTACGAATGATTATTGCATCAACATCGGCTACCGCAGCAAGAAGTTCCTGCTTTGATGTATATTTTTCGAGTAAAACAAGCTCGTAGCCTGCTGCATCGGTTACTTCGCGTATTCCTTTAATGGCAACGGGAGCAAAAGGCTTCTCCGTTGCAACCAATACCTTTTTCATATATATATATTATAAGGTTCTCTATTAGTGATTTCTCTCAAATTCCTTCATGCAAGCAACAAGTGCTTCGACAGCCTCAAGGGGAAGTGCATTGTAGCATGATGCACGGAAACCGCCGATTGAACGGTGTCCCTTGATACCTACCATACCCTTAGAGGTTGCAAACGCCATGAATTCTGCCTCGAGCTCTTTGTACTCCTCGCTCATCACGAAGTCGATGTTCATGTATGAACGGTCCTCTACATCGGCTGTGCCGCGGAAACACTTGTTGCGGTCAATCTCGTTGTAAAGCATCTCGGCACGTGCTGCTGCGCGACGCTGCATTTCGGGTACACCACCCTGCGATTTAATCCAACGGAGTGTGCAAAGCGCCGAGTAGATGGGCAACACGGGAGGTGTGTTGAACATCGAGTCGTTGGCAATGTGTGTGCGATAATCGAGCATTGTGGGGATTGTGCGCGATACCTTGCCAAGAGCGTCATCCTTAACGATAACGAATGACACGCCCGAAGGAGCAAGGTTCTTTTGTGCACCACCATAGATACAAGCATATTTGCTTACATCGACAGGGCGTGAGAAGATATCAGACGACATGTCGGCAATCAGGGGAATGGGTGAATCGATGTCGCGACGAATCTCGGTTCCGTAGATTGTGTTGTTTGTTGTGATGTGGAAATAATCGGCATCGGTAGGAATTACATAGTTCTTGGGAACGTAGCAGTAGTTTCTGTCCTTGGATGACGCAATCTCCTCTACCTCGCCAAAAAGCTTGGCCTCTTTCATAGCCTTATTGGCCCAAGTACCGGTGTTCATGTAAACAGCCTTCTTGTCGAGGAAATTGAAAGGAATCATGCAGAACTCGAGGCTAGCACCACCACCGAGGAAAATAACAGAATAACCCTCAGGGATTTCGAGCAGTTCCTTGAAAAGCGCAACGGCTTCGGGGATTACAGGCTGAAAATCCTTTGAACGGTGACTGATCTCCAATATAGAAAGGCCGATGCCATTAAAATCCTGTACAGCTTGAGCGGTTTGCTCAATCACTTCGCGGGGCAAAATTGAAGGTCCCGCATTGAAATTATACTTTTTCATATTCTATATATTTTAACAAATATGTTTAATCTTCTTAAAATTTTTAAATTGACAAGGTCGCAAAGGTATCTAATAAAATTAAAAAAACAAAATATAAGGAAAATTTATTACCTCAAGAGCGAATCTCTTCGATAATAGTCTTCAATCCCTTTATTTTTTCGCCCGAAAGCGCCGAGAGCAATGGTCTTACGCGTCCGCGGCGTACAGCTACGTATGAATAACGGTCGAAAACGACAATGGTTCCTACATCGGCGGGCTTGGCACCGCCCTTTTTCATGAAGAAACCGGCAATGTCGCCACGACTGATTTTATCGCGCTTTCCTTTACCTATATATATAACGTTCCATGGAGCCTCTACGGGCATGGGAATGGATACCGAAATATTGAACACGGGCAGTTCGGTCGAAACGTATTCGGGCAAACGGCTACCCTCGATATTAAACAGATAGACAGAACCATCGGCATCCCATCGTGCGGTACGTCCGTTACGATGTATGTAGCTCTCTTCGTTCACGGGGCGTTGGTAGTGAACGACGTGCTTCACATCGGGGATGTCCAAGCCTCGCGAAGCAAGGTCGGTGCACACGAGCACCGTTGCACAGCCGCTCTTGAATTTATACAAGGAGAGCTCGCGCTGTTTCTGCTCCAATCCGCCATGGTATGCAATCACCGCAATGCCCTTTTTGCGCAGGAAGGCATAGACCTCGTCAACCATTTCGCGGAAATTGCAGAATACAATGGCCGACTCGCCGCGCAACAAGCACAAGAGCGAAGCCAACGCATTCAAACGCTCGTTTTGTGTGGTCTTAACAAAATAAAAGGCTATGCGCTGTTGTGGTTTATCTGCTTCGGCTGTGTAATCGAGCTTTGCATAATCATCGACATTCACAAAACGTGTAAATTCATCGGAATCGGTTGCCGACAACAGCATACATCGTTCAACCAAAGGCAGGCTGCCCTGCAACTGCTCCATCTCCTCTTTGAAACCGAGCTCCAAAGATTTGTCGAACTCGTCGAGCACAAGCAGCTTTATATTTTCGACACCGAATGTGCCACGAGAGACATGGTCGTTGAATCGTCCGGGAGTGGAAATAACCAGTGCAGGCGACGACGTCTTGAAGAGCGATAGCTCCTCGCCCACCGAGCGACCGCCATGAAGGCAGACGGCTCTAATGCCGGTGTTCATGCTTTTCCACACATCGGCCACCTGTCGTGCAAGCTCTCGTGTGGGCAGAATGACAACTGCCTGAACGGCAGAAAGGCTGTCATCCAAAGCATCGAGCAGCGATAGCAGATAGGCCAAGGTCTTTCCACTACCGGTAGGCGACAACAACAACACGTCGCCTCCCTTACGAAACTGTTCAAGGGTTCCACACTGCATTGTATTCAGCTCCACAATGCCCATCGCATCGAGCGCCGAACGCTGTATTTTTGTCAAAACTGCATCTTTATTATCCATCTCTCAGAAAATTAAGCCGCAAAGTTATCACTTTATCCTGTAACGAAAAAATATCGACAGCATTAAATTTCAACAGTTACAATGTATTATATCTTCATAGAGAGCATTGTCTGCGACAACCGACTGCCAAATTGTCGCAATTATTAAAATAAATGACTAAATTTGCACAATTTTAGCCAAGAAACCTATTTGGCAAGCTATTTGTTATAAAATCAGTGTTATCATTCAAGTATATCATGAGCAAAGACAAACAATACAAAGAGGAGAACGAAGAGATTATCGAGAACGGTGCAATAAACGACGAGGCTACAGCCGGCGACGAAAAGGTTGTAGGCGAGGAGAGCATCGACGAAAAGAGCGAGCTGGAGAACAAGCTTGTAGAAGCCGCCGAGAAAATTGCAGTGCTCGAGGATAAATATCTGCGCCAGGTTGCCGAGTTCGACAACTACCGCAAACGCACAATGAAAGAGAAAGCCGAGCTTATAAAGAACGGCGGCGAGCGTACAATAGAATCAATACTGCCCGTACTCGACGATTTTGAGCGTGCTATCAGCACAATGCAGAAGAGCGACAACGCAAGCGACATTCTGACAGGTGTGGAGCTTATCTACAACAAATTTGTAAAAATACTGGAGCAGAACGGTTTGCAGAAGATTGAAACCGAGGGCAAGGATTTTGATACAGATTTCCACGAGGCCATAGCAATGGTTCCCACCCCCGACCAGTCGCTCAGGGGCAAGGTGCTCGATTGCATACAGACAGGATACATATTAAACGACAAAGTAATACGTCACGCAAAAGTAGCGGTAGGCGAATAATGACAACATGGCAAAAAGAGACTACTACGAAGTGCTTGGCGTCGATAAAAGCGCCACAGCAGATGCCATAAAGAAGGCATATCGTAAAAAAGCAATTCAATATCACCCCGACAAGCAGCAGGGCAAAACCGAGGCCGAGAAGAAAGAGGCCGAGGAAATGTTCAAAGAAGCAGCCGAAGCTTACAGCGTTCTTAGCGATCCCGACAAGAAGGCACGTTACGACCAGTTCGGACATGCCGGCGTGGGCGGCGCTGCAGGTGGTGGCGGTGGTTTCAGCGACTTCGGCGATTTCGACCTGAACGACATTTTCAGCAGCGTATTCGGCCAGGGCTTCGGAGGCTTTGGCGGATTCGGTGGCGGTGGCGGTCGTGCCCAACAGACACGTTATCGCGGCAGCGACCTGCGAGTGAAGGTAAAGCTCAATTTGCAGGAGATTTCGTCTGGTGTCACCAAGAAATTCAAGCTGAAAAAATATGTACAGTGTACCCACTGTAACGGAAGCGGCGCCGAGGGTAACGCAACAGAAACCTGCCCCGAATGTAAGGGAACAGGTCGCGTGATACGCACCCAACAGAGCATTTTCGGCATGATGCGCACCGAGACTGCGTGTCCCAATTGCGGTGGCGAGGGTAAGGTTATCAAGAACAAGTGTAACCATTGTCACGGCGACGGCATTGTGATGGGCGAGGAGGTTGTAGAGGTAAATATCCCTGCAGGAGTAATGGGCGGCATGCAGTTGTCTATGCGTGGCAAGGGAAATGCCGGCAAACGCAACGGCGTGAACGGCGACCTGCTGATACTTGTAGAAGAGGAGGCGCACCCGCAGCTCATTCGCGACGAGAACGACCTTGTATATAATCTGTTGCTCGACATCCCTACAGCCACACTTGGCGGTTCGGCCGAGATACCCACCATCGACGGTGCTGCACGCGTAAATATCGAGGCCGGCACACAGCCCGGCAAGGTATTGCGTCTGCGTGGCAAGGGCTTACCCGCCGTAAACGGATATGGACGTGGCGATATCGTGGTAAACGTAAGTGTCTATATACCCGAAACGCTGTCGAAAGAGGAAAAGAAACAGATGGAAAATTTCAAGAACTCGGATAGCTTCAAACCATCGACAAGCATCAAGGAGCAGATTTTCCGTCGCTTCAAAAAGCTTTTCGACTAATCACATAAAAACGAAGATAGTATGACATACGACGAAACAGTCGATTATCTTTTCAATTGCGCTCCGCCTTTCCAACAAGTAGGCGGAGCTGCTTATAAAGAGGGGTTGGCAAACAGCATTGCCCTCGACAACCACTTGGGCAACCCGCATCGCAAATTCCGCACAATACATGTGGCGGGAACAAACGGCAAGGGTTCGTGCTCGCACACCATTGCGGCCACATTGCAGGCGGCAGGCTACAGGGTGGGCCTATACACATCGCCTCATCTTATAGATTTCCGCGAAAGGATTCGTGTAAACGGCATCCCGGCAAGCAAGGAATTCGTGGTCGATTTTGTAAAAAAAGAAAAAAGCTTCTTCGAGCCGTTGCAGCCCTCGTTCTTTGAGCTGACAACAGCGATGGCATTCAGCTATTTCGCTCAGGAGAATGTAGATGTCGCCATCATCGAAGTGGGGCTCGGAGGCCGACTTGATTGCACAAACATCATCACTCCCGACCTATGTGTAATAACAAACATAAGTCCCGACCATGTGCAATTTCTCGGCAACACCATGGAAGCCATCGCCGGCGAAAAAGCAGGTATAATTAAACAAGGTATCCCTGTAATCATTGGCGAAGCGACCGAAGCGACAAGAGCGGTTTTTGTAAAAAAAGCCAACGAATGCAATGCTCCCATAATTTTCGCCGAAGACAACAAGGAGATTATAGCGGCAACACCCCGAAGCAACGGATACACATACGAAACCGAGCTCTTTGGCACTATGTATGGCGAACTAGCCGGCGACTATCAGGTGAAAAACAGCAACACCATACTCACAGCCCTCAAACAGCTCATCGGTCTAGGGTACAACATCTGCGAGCAGAGCATACGCGAAGGCTTTGCAAATGTGTGCTCAAAAACCGGCCTCATGGGACGCTGGCAGACCATTGCAACACGCCCCACAACAGTGTGCGATGCGGGCCACAACATCGGCGGTATCACACAGATAGTCAGCCAATTAACCCGTCAAAGCTATAAAACACTTCGTGTTGTCTTTGGAATGGTGAACGACAAAGAGATAGACGCTGTTTTGGCCATCATGCCCAAGGAAGCAACATACTATTTCACACAGGCAAGCATACGTCGCGCCCTACCCTGCGAACAGATGAAAGAGAAGGCTGCGGCATATGGTCTGAAGGGAAATTCCTATCCCGATGTTGCAACCGCGCTGCAAGCTGCAAAAGCCGAAGCCGAGAGCGACGATTTCATATTCATAGGCGGCAGTTGCTTCATCGTAGCCGACCTGTTGGCATCAATGAACGGACAATAGAAAGCTTTCGTATATTTCAAATATTAACCGCCAAACGGCGGGTACATTTCGCCAAGTGAGCTACAAACGGCGATACAGACAAATAAAGAGCAAAAAACCTTGCTCTTTATTTTGTTAGAACATATATTTTTATTTTATTTGCACAAAGTTGCAGATTATGGGTGCATGTGGCCTTGCGAAAGCATTTGTTTGCATCCCCATAACGCTATTTAATAACAACAATGCAATAAAATTAAGAATATGAGTTGCTGTAAAAGAAATTTGTCGGGCTTGAAGGCCGCTGACTTCAAAAAGAGCATTAAAGGAAAGAAAGTAGCTCTTTTTACACTGAAAAACAACAAAGGTTGTGAAGTTGCAATAACCAACTACGGCGGTGCCATATTGAGCATCATGGTTCCCGATAGAAACGGAAACTTCGCCAATGTCATTCAGGCACACGACAGTATAGAGAACCACATCAACAACAACCCCGAGCCCTTCCTCAGCACATTGGTAGGCCGTTACGGCAACCGCATCTGCAAAGGTAAGTTCAGCATCGACGGCCAGGAATACCAGCTTGCAATCAACAACGGCCCCAACCACCTTCATGGCGGTCCCACCGGCTTCCACGCACGCGTTTGGGATGCAGAAAGAATAGACGAGCAGACAGTGAAACTGAGCTACTTGTCACCCGACGGCGAAGAGGGCTTCCCCGGAAATCTCGATGTAACAGTCATCTACACATTTACCGACGACAACGAGCTTAAAATAGATTACAAGGCGACAACCGACAAAAAGACTATTGTCAATCTCACAAGCCACGGCTTCTTCTCACTCACAGGTATCGCCAATCCCACAGCTACCATCGACAACCTTATTTGCGAAATCAACGCAGACAACTATATCCCCATTGACGAGACATCTGTCCCCTATGGCGAAATTGCACCCGTTAAAGGCACTCCGTTCGATTTCACCACTCCCACAGAGGTAGGTGCTCGCATTGACGCCGACGACCAGCAGATCAAGCACGGTGCAGGATATGACCACTGCTTCGTACTCAACAAGAAAGAGGCAGGCGAGCTCAGCTTCGCAGCCAAGGTAACCGAGCCTGTAAGCGGCCGCACAATGGAGGTTTACACCACCGAACCCGGCGTTCAGGTATATACATCGAACTGGCACAGCGGTTTCACAGGTGCACAGGGTGCTACATTCCCCCGTCGCAGCGCCATCTGCTTCGAGGCACAGCACTACCCCGACAGCCCCAACCGCGACAATTTCCCCAGCACATTGTTGGCTCCCGGCGAGGTTTACACACAGACAACAATCTACAAATTCGGTGTTGCTGAATAAGAATATTTATTACTAATCAATAATTTAAATTTTAAAAACAATGAGTAATCAAAAAAAACAATGGGGAGCTATCATCGTCATGATTGCGCTCTTCGCAATGATTGCCTTCGTGACAAACCTTTGCTCACCTATGGCAAGTATCATCAAAGCACAGGGTGATATTCCCGAATGGTTGGCACAGCTCGGTAACTTCGGTAACTTCGTAGCTTATCTTGTAATGGGTATCCCCGCAGGTATGCTCATCGCAAAATTCGGTTACAAGAAGACTGCTCTTATCGGTCTTGCTATCGGTATCGCAGGTATCCTCATCCAGTGGTGCAGCGGTTTGCTCGACGTACAGGCTAACATCGGTCTTGTATTCGCGGTTTACCTTATCGGTGCATTCATCGCAGGTCTTTGCATGTGTATCCTTAACTGCGTTGTAAACCCCTTGCTTAACCTTCTTGGTGGTGGTGGTAACAAAGGTAACCAGCTCATTCAGCTTGGTGGTACATTCAACTCGGCAGCTGCCGTAGCAGTTTACATCCTTATGGGTGCTCTCATTGGTGAGGTTGTAAAGGGCAAGACTGCTATCTCTGATGCTACTCCCGCTCTTATGATCGCTATTGCAATCTTCGTTGTTGCATTTATCGTTATCCTCTTCACAAAGATCGAAGAGCCCGAGCAGGCTCCCGTAGACACAAGCCTTATCAAGGGCGCTATGGGTTACCGTCACTTCGCACTCGGTACATTGGCAATCTTCCTTTACATGGGTGTTGAGGTTGGTACTCCCACTTACCTTATGTCATATCTTACAGAGGCTGGTATTTCTGCATCACAGGCAGGTCTTGTTGCAGCTATGTACTGGTTGATGATGGGTGTTGGCCGTCTTACAGGTGCTAGTATCGGTGGTAAGATCAGCAGCCGCACAATGCTCGCTACTGTATCTACAGCTACATTGGTACTCGTACTTATCGGTATGTTCGCTCCCGCAACTACAACTGTAAACGTTCCCGGTATCGACTGGAACAGCATGTCAGTTATCTGGACAGAGGTTCCCGCCGGCTGTTTCGCATTGGTACTCGTAGGTCTTTGCACATCAGTTATGTGGGGTTCAATCTTCAACCTTGCAGTTGAGGGCCTTGGCAAATATACAGCTATCGCTTCAGGTATCTTCATGACAATGGTATTCGGTGGTGCTATCTTGATTCCCCTTCAGGGCGCAATCGCAGGTGCAGCAGGCGTTATGACAAGCTACTGGATTATCGTAGCTGGTGCTGCTTACATCCTCTTCTATGCACTCATCGGTTCTAAACCCGCAAAGAAATAATTAAACAAACATATTTTTTAACCTTATAAATATAAATATACTATGGATATAGAATTTGTAAGAAGTCGCTTCATCAAGCATTTCGACGGTACAACAGGTAGCATCTACGCTTCTCCCGGTCGTATCAACCTCATCGGTGAGCACACTGACTACAACAACGGTTTCGTATTCCCCGGTGCTGTAAACAAAGGTATCATGGCCGAGATTAAGGCTAACGGAACAGACAAGGTTTGCGCTTACTCTATCGACGAGAAGGACTACGTTGAGTTCGGTCTTAACGAGGAGGATGCACCCCGCGCTACATGGGCAAGATACATCTTCGGTGTTTGCCGCGAGATGATCAAGCGTGGTGTACCCGTTAAGGGCTTCAACACAGCGTTTGCCGGTGATGTACCCCTTGGTGCAGGTATGTCTTCTTCAGCTGCTTTGGAGAGCACATTCGCTTTCGCTATGAACGACATGTTCGGCGACAACAAGATCGACAAGTTCGAGCTCGCTAAGGTAGGTCAGGCTACAGAGCACAACTACATCGGTGTAAATTGCGGTATCATGGACCAGTTCGCAAGCGTATTCGGTAAGGCAGGTAGCCTCATCCGTCTCGATTGCCGTTCATTGGAGTACTCTTACTTCCCCTTCAAGCCCGAGGGTTACCGTCTTGTTCTCATGAACACATGCGTTAAGCACGAGCTCGTAGGTTCACCCTACAACGAGCGTCGTCTCAGCTGCGAGCGTGTTGCCGAGGTTATCAAGGCTAAATATCCCGAGATTACTTCTCTCCGCGACGCTAACTTCGACATGCTCGAGGAGGTTAAGGCCGAGTTGAAGCCCGAGGATTACAGCCGTGCTAAATATGTTATCGGTGAGGTTCAGCGCGTACTCGACGTATGCGAGGCTCTCGAGGCAGGCGACTACGAGACAGTAGGTAAGAAGATGTACGAGACACACTTCGGTCTCAGCAAGGATTACGATGTAAGCTGCGAGGAGCTCGACTTCTTGGTTGACGTAGCAATCGACTGCGGCGTTACCGGTTCACGTATGATGGGCGGTGGCTTCGGTGGTTGTACAATCAACCTCGTTAAGGACGAACTCTATGAGATGTTCACAGAGAAAGCTAACGAGCTCTACAAAGAGAAATATGGCAAGTTGCCTAAGATTTACGATGTAGTTATCGGCGACGGCTCTCGCAAGATTTGCTAATCCCGAGAAAATCATTCCGACATAGTCGGATTAAATAAAAAGTGTGAGGATTTTCCCTCACACTTTTTTTATGGTAATAAATACAACCACCTCGATAGATGATTGCTGCTATTCATGCAATTTGAAGGGGATTTCCAGTTCGATATTGCATCCGCTGACAGGATGCTTGAAGCAAATATACTCGGCATGGAGCATCAGTCGTTCATCGGGAACGCCATACAGTTCATCGCCCACAATGGGGCAGTTCAGCCCTTCGAAATGTGCCGCATGCATGCGCAACTGGTGGGTACGTCCGGTCAGTGGAAAGAAATGCACATGCGTGCACCTGCGTCCTTTATATGTAACCTCGGAAACAACACCGTATTTTGTAACGGCACTCTTGCCCGAGGCCTTATCCACCCTCTGACGCGGTCTGTTCTCGTAGTCGGCAGATAGTGGCAGCGATATTTCGCCCTCAGCACTATCAATCACACCATCCAGCAGAGCCGAATAACGTTTCGACACCTCGCGGTCGGCAAATTGGCGCTGCAAAGCAATATATACTTCGCTACTTTTTGCCACCACCAAAAGTCCCGATGTGAACATATCGAGCCTGTGCACAACGCGTATATATGCATCGCTGCCATACTTGCTCTGCAAATGCTCCTCGAGCGACACGCCGCCCACAACACCCGGTACCGAGAGCATGCCCGAAGGCTTGTTCACCACGCACAGGTAATCATCGTCGTAGAGCACCTCGATATCCTCGTCGCTCATTCGCTGTTCGAGCACCGATTTCTCTACATCCATTCCGCGAAGCATGAAGCCCAATATAGGCTTGCATTTGCTTGTGCACGAACCGTAGAAGCAACCATCGCGTCGCACCTCGCCTATGGGTGATTCGCCCATCCAGAACTCGGCCATGGCAATTGGGCGCAAGCCATTAAGAAATGCATACTGTAATATTTTCGGGGCAGCACACTCCCCTGCTCCCGCCGGCGGAACGCCCTGCGTTGTATTCGAAAAAATGTGTGACAACGAGGCCACCTCGCCATCGATATTCCTGAAAACGAAATTATCGAACAGCCACTGCTGCAACGCCGCAGAACGCTCTTTTCGTTCGCGCTTGAGCTCGGAAATACGGTTTTCGTAATGGTCAACCACCTCTTTATATGTGGCGATAATCGCATCCCAATACTTCGTATGGCGCTTATACTCGGCCTTTTCGAAACGGCTCGCGTTGAGCAATCGCTCAGCTTCCTCTGCGGTCAAACCTCCGGCCTGTCGCAAGGCGGCACGCTGCTCCTTGGCCACACGCATAGCCTCGCGCTCGCTGCCAAGCATCGCATCGCGTTCCTCTATTTTACGGGCAAGATCATCGCAAGCCTCCCTGTAGTCGGCGCTCGATGATATCTCCCCAATTATCTTATTTATATTGGATATGTTTCGCTCCTCGCATTTGAAATAGCCGTCGGGCGAGAGAAAATTGAAAACAGGCGGAACAAAAAAGGCATGCTCATTTTCGCCGCACAGCAAGCCCGAGAAGGCAGCAAGATAACCATAGTCGCCACCGGGGCTTTTCACCACCAGCACGCCGAACATCTTGCCGTTTGCAACCTCGTCGCGAAAGCGTGGGTTCTCCTCCACCACGCGACGCACCTCGTCGGCAGCTCGCACGCACAACGGATGAGGCCGATACGAAAATGGGTTATTGAAGCGCTCGGGAATAGCGACATCACCCACCCCGCCGACAAACGTATGAAATTTATCCATTTACCAATGTTGTTGCTGTTAGACGACGCGCCAAATCATCGCGCGGTAATATGGAAGCAAGCCTGTTTAACCTCGTGCTTCACATAGCAACGGCCCTGTTTTTTAAGGTCGCGCAACACCTCGCCAAGCACCAGTTTCAGCTTAATCTGCGGCACCTCTTCGGCGTCGGAAAGAGCATGGAATCGCTTGTATGTGATGTCGAAGGTGGTAGCAAAGCAATGAGCGGAATTTTTCGAAGCGTTTATATTTCTTCGGCCCAATTTCTTTACATCCTTACCGGTGCGGAGCACCGAGCTTACGATTACCTTATACGGGGGAAGGTGGTGTGCCACCAGCGAATCCTGAAAACTGCGACCAATCTCGGACAACAGTTCCGATGCGGTAGGCACAAGATAGGGCGACGAATGTGTCAGTTTGTCTACCACATAAGCCTCTTCGTCATCCAAAAGGACCAAGTCGTCAATAATATCACTACCCTCGACGCTGTCCACATTGTGTGCAGCCACGCCGATAGCCCTGGCGGCGGACAGGTGTGTATCGTTCAGGTCATTGAATTCCTTCTTGAAATTTATATTCGCAATGCGTCTTGCCTTTTCAGGTCGTTCAATACGGCTTTCGTAACTGCTGCCGCCACCGCTGCAACTGCATCCCACAACCGTAAGCAACAGAATGAGAGATAAAAGTGATGATAAATAGGATTTCATAGTATATTTTTTATGCTATGCGAAGATAATAAAAAAGAGTATGGCAAACAACTATATCGCCCACAGATGGAAAAGAAAAAGCGTTGCATCCGAAAAAATATCAGATGCAACGCATATGGTCATTACGAAGGAATGTCTCTTTTACAGCTTGTTCACACGAGCAACCTTGCCACCGTTAAAGTAATTCACGATGTTGTTCGCCGCAAACTCGGCCATTTCGCGACGCGCCTCTACGGTCTGCGTTCCAATGTGGGGAACAAGAACGGTATTGGGCAACGCCAATAGCTCATCGCACACATAGTCGCCTGTTTCGAATACATCGAGTCCTGCACCCTTGATCGTACCATTGCGCAGGGCCTCTATGAGCGCCTTTTCATCGACCAGCGGGCCGCGAGCAGTGTTTATAAGGAATGCATCGGGCTTCATCGAAGCGAGGCGCTTGGCATCTATCACATGATAGGTTTCGCTGGTGAGCGGCGCATTAAGCGACAGCACATCCGAGCTCGATACAAGTTCGTCCAGAGGCATATAGCGAGCGCCATACAGCTTTTCCTCTACGGGGCTCAGTCGGTTGCGGTTGTAATAGGCAATGGTCATGCCGCATGCAAGAGCACGACGCGCAACAGCCTTACCAATTCGTCCCATTCCGAGTATTCCCAGCTGCTTGCCCGAAAGCGATGTGCCGAGGTTCTTCATGATGCCCCACTCCAGTTTCTTGGCACGCAGTTTCTTGTCGCAATCGTCTATGCGACGCATCACCGACAACATCAGTCCCATTGCAATATCGGCAGTGGGCTCGGTCACAGGGTCGGGGGTGTTTGCAACGGTAACCCCGCAGCGTGTGGCATACACCACATCTATATTGTCGTATCCCACAGCGTAGTTCGAAACGATTTTCAGTTTTTTCGCCGCATCGAGCAACTGCTTGTTTATGGGGAAATTCCACATGGAGAGTATTGCATCGAATTCATCGACAACGGGAAGCACCTCCTCGAAGGTGAATGTCTCTATACCCTCGGCAGGCATGGTGATGTCAAAATCCTTCAGCACTTCGCTATATACATCGCGAAAAATGTTGTATGTTATCAGCACTCTTGGTTTCATAGTCGTTATTTTAAGCACAGAAAGACAACAAACCTCACTTGCGGGTTGTTGCCTTTCTCTATGATTATCGATTATATATACGGTTAAATCTTCTCGCCGGCAACACGCAAAGCCTCGGTTACTTCGGCCGATGCGGGAATGAGCGGGAGTCGCAATACATTCTTTATGTAGCCCATTGTGGCAAGCTGCGCTTTAGCACCGGCAGGGTTGCCATCCACAAATAGCAATTTGAAGATCTCGGAATATTTCTCGCTCAGCTGCGCAGCCTCTTCATATTTACCCTGCTCCAACAGGCGAACAAGCTCTACACACTGCTTGGGATATACATTACCGAACACCGAAATGACACCAACGCCACCGGCCTTCATGATGTCGTATGTAAGACCGTCGTCACCCGAAAGAACATCAAGCGTGTCGGGCTTGTTGTCAATCAATCTCTTAATCTGGTCCAGATTACCCGATGCCGCCTTAAAACCAATGATGTTTTTGCAATCGTTGGCGAGTCTGATAGTAGTCTCGGGCTGCATGTTCACGCCTGTGCGACCGGGAACATTATATAGATATATAGGCAATGTGGTTGAATCGGCGATAGCTTTGAAGTGGCGATACATACCTTCCTGGCTAGGCTTGTTGTAATAGGGAACAACGCAGAGGATACCATCCACTCCGGTGAAATCCTCGTTCTGCAATTCATTGATAACAGCCTGTGTATTGTTACCGCCGCATCCGAGCATAATACCCATGCGACCATCAACCTGCTTTATAATGCGCTTTCGAATGTTACGTTTTTCATCGATTGTCAATGTGGGTGTCTCACCTGTTGTACCCTGCACGCACAAGAAATCGGTTCCGCTGTTCAAGTGCAAATCCACCAATTTTTCAAGTGCCGCATAATCAACTTCATTATTCTCGGTAAAGGGAGTGATTATTGCCACACCCATACCTCTCATTCTTTTCTGCGTCATATAAATATGTATTTTTATAAATTGGATGCAAATGTACAAAAAAGCACTGAAAAAATCAACGGAAAAGAACAGAATAATACATATTTTACCTATTGTAATTTATTGCATAAAAACAGTCCTAAATATACGGTTAATAGCCGTTTAGCAAAGAGTTATCCGCACAGAGAAAAACCAATGGCGACCATCCTGTAAAAAAGAGAATCGCCATTGGTAAAAAATTTATACTACTTGTACGAAGCTACATTCCGCACATGCTTCAAGGCATCAATGCTGTAAATAGCTCCAATCATTGCAGCACCGCCGAAATTCAGTTTCTTCAGATAGGCAATCTTGTCAAATGTCACCCCTCCCAAAGCAACCACCTTGTCATCTATTATGCCGGCAGCCGAAGCCATCGCAAGCGCTTCGTCGCTGAACCCCGATCTATACACAACCTTGGAAATGCTGTCAAATACAGGGCTCAGGAACAGATAGTCGTATTCGTGCTTATACCTCGCAATCTCATCGAACGAGTGACACGACCGGGTTCTGAAGCCGCTGTACCCACAGGGCAAGGTTGCTACATTTTTATTGACATGAATACCCTTCAATGAATATTCGAAATAGAGCTCCGGGAAATCGTGAATGACGATTTTCGCTCTCTGCTCCTCGGTCAATTCCGATAACAACCTCCGGCACGCGTCTATATCGGCATTGGGCTTTCTTAGATGGATGGCATCAATACCCTTATCGACCAATTGCCCGATTATGCAGGAATCTTCGGCAACGACCTCCGGCGAGGTAATTGCAATTATTTTCATTTCCGCAATTTCTCGATTATAAGGTCGGCCACCTTTTTGCCCGACATAAGCATACCGCCGAAGATGGGCCCCATTCGTGGTGTGCCACTTACGGCCGATGCAGCCATGCCGCAGACATAAAGCCCCGGATAAATCTCTTTGGTGCCGTTTACCACCTCTTCCTCGCCAGATATCACGTCCAACGAGCGCTCGCCTATCACACCACCTGTGTCGGTAGCCAGTCGTATGCCGTTCTTGCGGGCAACCGTACAGCACATTTCGCTGTCGTGTCCCGTACCATCGATGACACATTTTGCCATAATGTTCAGCGGGTCAACGTGCATGCCTTCGCGCAGCACAGGCGTCCAATTGACGACAACGCCGCTGACAACATCGTTTTTGAAAATTACATCCTCCACTGAATAGCAATTGAAAATGGTGGCACCCGCATGAACCGCCTTGTACAATAGCGCTGCTGTGCTCTCGACCGAATCCATCACATAGAGATTTTCGTTGTATTGCTCGTAATTGATATCAAATTCCTTTATTATATGCAGAGCCTCCTCTTGAACGACTATCTGATTGAACATCATAGCGCCACCCCACATGCCACCTCCGGGCGACAGCTTTCTATCGAACTGAGCCACCTTCAATCCCGCCTTTGCTAGATAGTAGGCAGCGACAATACCCGACGGGCCACCACCGACGATGGCTACATCCAAATCCAAATTTCGTTCCAACTTGTTAAAATAGGTACTAATGATACCCCGAGAAACATTTCTTTCGATCATAATTCTAAAATTTATTGTTATTGAATAGTAATACGTTATTTATAATGCTTTTCATCTCCTCTATCGGATTTGCCGCACGAAGAACGCTGCCGCTCAATGCAATGCCATCGACGCCACACTGCAAAAGCCCCGTAATATCGTCGTTGCATATGCCACCGATAGCAACCAGCGGAATATCGATGTTTCCATCTCTCATTTTTTCGATTATGCAACGATAACCCTCGTAGCCAAGTATGGGTGCAAGGTTCTTTTTTGTCGATGTAAAGCGAAAGGGCCCGCAGCCGAAATAGTCGGGCATGGCGGTTTGTACAGCATGCTCAATATCTTCGTAGGTATTCACCGTACCACCTATAATATATCCGTCACCGAGTATCCTTCGCGCCTCGTCGATGGGCGTATCGTTTTTACCAAGATGCACCCCGTCGGCCATCAATTTCTTTGCGAGTAAAACATCATCGTCGATGATAAATGTAGCACCATGCTCCTTGCACATTTGCTGCACACTGATTGCGGTTTCCTCCAATAGAGCCGCGTCGGCATCCTTCATGCGGAACTGCACCCATCGGCAACCGCCCTCCAGTGCAATACGTGCCGAATCGGCATAGGAATAGAGCTCATTACTATGCGTGATAAACTGCAATTTATAATTATCGGAAATCATAGAGCAACATTTTCTGTGGATTAAAGCCATGATTTACAGGCCCTATGCCATGCCCTACCCGAACATCCGCTCCGGCACGGATAGCCTCTGTTATATACTTTTTAGCCTCGGCGACAGCCGTTTCCAATGTGCATCCTCTTGCCATAAATGCAGTTATGGCCGACGAGAGCGTGCAGCCCGTTCCGTGAGTGTTACGCGTGGGAATTGTATCGGATGAAAAAATGATAGAATGCACCCCAAGCGACGTTTTCGAAAACAGAATATCGCTTTTTATATCGCCCGCCTCGTGACCACCTTTAAGAAGAACGGCTTCGACGCCGTAGTCCATAAGGCACTGTGCAGCACGCTCTTTCTCTTCGCGTGTCGCAAGCGGCATACCCGTAAGGACAACCATTTCGGGGATATTGGGAGTGACAAGCACCGACATCGGCAGAAGCCTTTTCTTGAGAACCTCCACACCCTCGGCAGACAACAAGCGATGCCCACTACTTGATACAATCACAGGGTCAAGGATTATCGGAATAGAATATTTGCCCATCGCTTCGGCTACAGCAATAGCCACCTCGGCATTTGCCAGCATACCTATCTTGGCAAACGACGGGCGCAAATCGTCAACAACAGCTACTATCTGGTCGTAAACCATTTGCGAAGCTATTGCAAGCGACGAATGTACTCCTTGGGTATTCTGTGCAGTGACGGCAGTTATAGCCGTAGCTCCATAAACCCCAAGGGCAGAAAATGTCTTTAGGTCGGCTTGAATACCGGCTCCACCCGATGAATCGGAACCGGCAATAGAGAATACAATTGGATAAGATTTTTTTACATTCATACCACTATTTTTATATTATAAACTGCTCAAAATAGTGGTACGGCATGTACCTATAGAATGACTCCAAACTTCCAGCGTCAGCATTATCTGTACTGGTGCAATGTGTATAATCTCAGCCACGGCAGCCAAAAGGCATCACCGGACACCACCATTCGAGTTCGGTAGCAAAGATAATTCAAACGAGCGAGATAACCAAAGCTTGCTTTGATATTTCGCAGCGAGTGCAGAAAATCTTAGAGGTTCACCTCAAAGATAAACGAGCGAGATAACCAAAGCTTGCAAGTACAAAAAATATCCTGCACCAGGAATAGACCTGATACAGGATAAACATTTCCGTTTGCCAATGCATTTACCACACAGCAATGCGGGCGATTATATTTCAACGCGTTATGCAAGCAACAAGGCTAGAGCATGGCAAGGAATTCATCCTCGCTGACAATGGCAACACCCAGTTTCTGTGCCTTTTCGAGCTTAGAGGGACCCATATTCGCACCGGCGAGGATAAACGAGGTAGATTTGCTAACGCTACCCACGTTTTTACCGCCATGCTTCTCTATCATCTCCTTATATTCATCGCGCGAATGCTTCTCGAATACTCCGCTGATGACGATGCTTTTTCCGGCAAGCTTGTCGCTTTTACCCTCGAGCACTTCATCGGCAACGACAAAGCTTATGCCCGCCTCTTTAAGAGCTTGCACAAGGGTGCTGTTCTCCTCGTGCGAGAAAAATTCCACCACACTGCCCGCTATGCGCTCACCTATCTCGTCAACGGCGGTCAATTCGTCAATGCCTGCTGCCATCAGGTTGTCGATGGTGATAAACGCTCGTGCAAGTCGTTTGGCAACCGTTGCACCCACAAAACGTATTCCCAGGGCAAACAGCACGCGTTCGAACGGCACATTGAGCGATTCGCGTATGCCAGCCACAATGTTCTCGGCCGATTTCGTTCCCATGCGCGGAAGCAGCAACAGGTCGCTGGGCTCAAGGCGATAGAGGTCCGCAATATTATTTATAAGCCCTGAATTGTAAAGCAATTCCACCGTTTCGGGGCCGATGGATTCTATGTTCATTGCCTCGCGCGAAACGTAATGCTCTATCCTACCCTTTATCTGCGGCGGGCAATTGGCCTCGTTGGGACAAAAATGTGCAGCCTCGCCTTCGTTTCTCACTAGCGGTGCGTCGCAAGCCGGACAGCGCGTAATGAAGCGAACCTTTTCGCCCAATAGGAAACGCGCCTCCACATCCACACCGGTTATTTTGGGAATAATTTCGCCGCCCTTTTCCACATAGACCATGTCGCCTATATGCAGGTCGAGCTTTTCTATTATATCGGCATTGTGCAACGAAGCACGCTTTACGACAGTTCCCGACAACTGCACCGGATCGAGATTGGCAACGGGGGTAACTACTCCAGTGCGTCCCACCTGATAGGTCACTTCGTTCAGGCGTGTGACAGCCTTCTCGGCCTGGAATTTATAGGCAATGGCCCATCGCGGCGACTTCGATGTGTAGCCCAAATTGCGCTGCTGTCGCAGCGAATTGACCTTCAGCACCACGCCATCGGTGGCAAAAGGAAGCTCCTTGCGAGCCGTATCGAAGTAATCTATAAAATCGTAAATCTCCTGCAGTGTGGTGCATTTTCTTGTGGTATCCGACACCTTGAAACCCCATTTGGATGCCCATTGAAGATTTTCGAAATGGCCATCGGCGGGCAGCTCTTCGCCAAGCATAAAATAGAGATAGGCATCGAGACGACGCTTGGCCACCACCGACGAATCCTGTAGTTTCAGCGTACCCGAAGCCGCATTGCGGGGATTAGCAAAAAGCTGTTCGCCCTGCTCCTCGCGCTCGCTGTTCAGTTGCTCGAAGACGCTCCACGGCATGAGTACCTCGCCACGAATTTCGAATTCGGCAGGATAGTCCTCTCCCGAAAGGACAAGCGGCACACTCCTGATAGTCTTCACATTGGCCGTAACATCGTCGCCCTTCTCACCATCGCCGCGTGTAACGGCACGTACAAGCCTGCCATTTTCATAGGTGAGCGAAATGGATGTTCCATCGAACTTCAATTCGCAACAAATTTCGAAATCCTCGTTAAGCGCACGCTTTACCCTTTCATAAAAATCGGCCACCTCGCCTTTGGAATAGGTATTTCCCAGCGACAGCATAGGATATTTGTGTGCCACCTGCACGAAATCCTTCGTCAGGTCGCTACCCACACGCCGCGTAGGCGAATTGGGATCGTCGTATTCCGGATGCTTCTCCTCGAGTTCCTGAAGCTCGCGCATCAGAGCATCGAATTCGAAATCGGTAATCTCGGGCGCGTTCTTTATATAATAATTGTGGTTGTGCCTGTGCAACAACTCACGTAGTTCAGCTATTCGTTGTTCTACATTCATTGCAAATTCATATTGCGGTTCGTCGTGCGAAGATACGAAATTAGAGCGTCGAAAACAATATATAATAAACAAGCAGTGCTGAATTTTATAGAAAATTCAGCACTGCATCTATATCGTTACAATCGATTAGAACTGTTTCGATGTAAATGTTACCAACATGAAGTTCTGCTTATAGATAACAGTGGGCTTAGCGCTTACATTGTATGTAAGACCGGCAGCCTTGTCAGCCTTCACATAGCCGATACCCATGTTAGAGAAACCGGCGTTGGTCAACTGAGCAGCATAGCTGTTCCATGTGCTCTCGTCGATGTTGTAAATGAATGTAACCGAATTGGCACCGAGGGGCAAATAACCAACAGCCTCCTGACCGAAAGCGGGGAATTTAGCCATCACGGGGCATACGCTCACCTGCTCAGCAGGAGTAAGCACTGCCATTGAATAACCATTCTTCTCGAAAGCCTTATTTACCGACTTCGCTGTGCTGCATGAAGTTACACAAGCTGTGGCAACGAACATAAGTGCCACGATTGACAATGTAAAAAGTTTTTTCATAATCACTATAATTTTTGTTTGATTTGTAATCTGTGCAAAGATACATTTTCCTAAGAAAATAACACCTATCTATTCACACTATTTTAGTGCGATTATCATCCCAAAGCCCACTCAAGCAGAGCTATCATGATGGCGGTTATACTAATTCCTATTGCAGCAGCAGTCAACAACGACGAAGCCTGTGAAGGCTTGCTCACCTCCTTGGCAGCGGTCGGTTCTATCTTCGCTTTGGGCTCCTCGCTCTTTTTGGGCGATACGGGCTGCGGTTCGGCGGGGGCAGCAACCTCGACAACAGGTTCCTCGCTCTTCACCACCTCGCACACGGGCTTGGTTTCTTCAATGGGCATGCCAAGCATGTTGCATATCTCCTCGTAGAGGAAAGGATAGGCGTCATCGAAATCGCCCACTGCACCTATGCAGGGAGAGCTTTTCAGATACTCGCTTTTGGCCTCGCAATAGGGCTCGTTGGTGAGTGCGAACACATATATCGGCAGCAACGCACTGCGCACTGCAGTCAATTCGTCGTTGAGCCATGTAGCGTTGTTGTAATTTTCGGAATAGACAACAAGCGCCATTCTGCTGCCCATGATAGCCTCGGCAATAGCTTGCGACCAAGGCATATCGGCCGGAATATCGCGGCTGGCTACAAAGCAATTTATATTGTAGTACTCGAGATAGGCAGCCAACCTCTCAGCTATTTTCTGCTCCTCGGCCGAGTAGCTTATAAAAACATCGTATTGCATAATTTGTAGTATTGCTACGGTCGAGCCACCATGTTGGACGACTCGACCGCACTATAGAATTATTTCTTGTATCTGATATTTGTTGTTCTACTGGTTGCTGCATTCAATGTATATTTCGTGGGGCTACCATCCGAGTCGAATTCCCATGTACCCTCGGGCAGGTGGGTGCTGCGACTGCCGAACATACCAAATGCTCCCAACTGGAATATTGCATAATTTGTCGATGCATTTGAAGGTATCAGACGCTCTGCGATATTATATCCGAAGAACGACGCGAAATCGAAATTCGTCTTGTTCACATATGGGCTATATATATACTCCTTCATGGTGCCTTCCATGGGTTCAATACCCTCAACCTGATATGTTCTTACAAGGTTATTGAAACGGTCGTAGTCCAATGCAAATTCTCTTCCACCATCTTGATAGGCCTTCTTAAAGAGCAAGCCATTATATTCGCAATCGAATGTATCGAAATTCGCAAGAGTACCATTGGCATTGAATGCACCACGATATGTACCCTTCGATATCATATCCCAAGCGGGCTTGTTGGGATATACATCCTCTTTTGTATATTCCACCTTCAACGAAGCCTTGTTGTATATATACTTAGCCACCGATGTGCTATTGCACAACTGACCGCTATAGTAGTACTTCATGGTTCCGTTTATCTGCTTGATACGATTTTTTGCATCGTAAAGGAATTCGTACATCCACACATACTCCTTGCCGGCAGCATCAGTCACAACGGTAGTGATTGTTTCCACCATTTTGGAATAGTTCTCGGGGGTGTAGTACGAAACGGCGGTATCGGCATTGTAGCCATCGTCCTCGCTGCAACCTGTTGCAAACAGGCCGAGCGCAAACATGGCAACCATGCACAAAGTGTATCTAATCTTTTCCATATCCTTTATTATTTAATTGCAGGCATGAGAGCGGCGTCGTCAATCATTGCCTGGGGGAAATAGACATCTGTGATTTTCTTCATCTCGTTCTCCTTGATATCCTTCATCCATGCAGCGGGCTGCAACGACCAGTTGTTCATGGGCTTCAGCTGCACGGTCTTGTTGGCTGTAAAATAGTCGAGAATGAGCTCGGTCAAATCCTTTTCACTGATAGCAACGATGCGTTTTCTCAGCTCGTGCTGCTTGATTTTTGCACCAATGCTAAACGCCAAATTGGCATTCTGCAAGTAGTCGGCGCTAACAGCCACTGTGTATTCCTTGTCGAGCTTGAAGGGCTGTCCGTTTGCAAGGCCGAGTATCTGCAATTTGCCCTCGTCCTTTTTCTTGTTCACGTGCACGTTGTAGCGCAAGCCGGCAACCGATTCGAGCGATTTGCAGTTCTCCGAAAGACGTGTATTCTCTCTATTGTACTTCAACAAGTTGCCATTCTTCTTATATACATTCATGTAGTAACCCGAAAGGCTGTGGAGCAGCATGTCGTATATTTCGCTACCCTTCATGGTCACTGTGTAGAGCTTGCCACCGACAGGATAGAAACGACGCATGTCGGCAATGCTTACCTCGCCATCCACGCATACCTCCTGTATTGTGTAGGGGTGAGCGATTGAAAGGTCGGCGCCGGTGTTCTGCAACTGCACTGCATGTACAATATCCACATAAGCCGAGGGGCCGAAGAGGGCATCAACAGCCTTCATTTCGCCCTTCACCGATGCAATTTTCTTGTTCACGCCCGATGCATATTCCTGCACTCGTGCACGCATAGCCTGAACATATTCCTTATCAGACGTTCTTGCAAGCATCGATTTGATATCTACATTCACGCTCTTTTTCTCGATGCCGTTTTTGCCGCGAACGCCCGAGATAAGAACCTCAACTGCAAATGAGCCTCTGCGTCCGGGAGATGCCAAAACAACCTGCTTGCCATCGATGCTCTCGACGGTTCTTGAACGGCGCATACCGTCGTGTCCGCAAACAATAGCATCGAAACCGGCTACATTGCGTGCGATGGTCTGAGCCATATCCTCGCGCGATTTTGTGCGCTTCGATACCGACGATGCACCCATGTGCATAAGACCTATGATTACATCGGGGTTCTCGTTTTTCTTTATTTCGGCGATAGCATCGCGTGCAGTAGCCTCGCAGTCGGTGATTTTAAGGCCCTCCATCTGTGCAACAGAGAGATATGCCACAGCCTCCTCGGTGATGATGCCTACAAAAGCACACTTAACGCCATTACGCTCAACAACAGTATAGGGCTTGAACACGGGCTTGCCTGTCGCTGCATCGACCAGGTTGGCACACACCGCACTACCCTTCATTGCCTTAGCGTGACGGTTCAGCAAATCGCGGCCCTGTGAGAGCTCGCCCTCGCCAATACCATATACCTCGCAACCAAGAAGGTTCATAGCCTCGGCAGCGATGTTAACCTCGTTTTTCTCCAAGCGGTTCAGGTAGTAAGCCATAGGCCAACCTGCGAAGAGGTCGCCGTTATCTACAAAAATCACATTCTCGTCGCCCAGCTCACCCTTTACCTCCTTCAGATAGTTGGCAATAAAGGTTAGACCATTGCGACTTTCCATCGCATTCTTAAAATCATACGAAAAGAGCGCACCCTCGAGGTCGGATGTAGCAACAACCGCCACCTTAACGCTCTCGGGCTGGCACGATGCCAAGAACATGGCAAAGACCATAGTCATCCATAAATAGATACGTTTCATTTTGTCGTTGTTTATTTAATATTTATATACTCAATTGTTTCGAATTTCATTCACACCCACTGCGAGCGCAAAACAAAATTCCACCAAATTGCAAAGATAATCACAAACTTCGGCAAAGCAAAATAATATCGGGCTTGCTTGAATAATTTTACTGCCTGATAAGAAGATTTTAGATATTTTACGACGAAACCTGCAGGCGCAAATTTGTTTATAGGAGAAAAGCAGACGACATGGGATACATAGATTATTATAAAATCCTTGGAGTGGAGAAGAATGCCACACAGCAGGAGATAAGAAAGGCCTATCGCAAACTGGCAAAAAAATATCACCCCGACCTGAACAAGGACGACGCGCATGCCCAGGAACATTTTCAGGCAATCAACGAAGCAAACGAAGTGCTCAGCGACCCCGAAAAGCGCAAAAAATATGATGAGTATGGCGAAAACTGGAGGCATGCCGATGAATTCGAAGCACAGCGACAGCAATACAGCAGGCGCACGCAGAACGACAGCGACGCATTTGCCGGATATAGCTTCGGAGGATTCGGTGGCGGCGGTGGCGGGTTCAGCGATTTTTTCGAAGAGCTATTCGGCAGCCGTTTCGCCGGACGAAATGGTAGCAACACCCCACTGCGAGGCAGCGACTACTCTACCACATTGAGCATTCCACTGCGCGACACGCTTGTGACACACAAGCAGATAATAACCATCGACAAGAAAAATATTCGCATAACGATACCCGCCGGCATACCCGACGGGCAAAAAATACGCCTGAAGGGACACGGTGCTCCAGCGCCTGCAAACGGCGAACCGGGCGACCTATATATCACATTTCACATAGAGGCCGACCCACGCTTCAGCCGCATGGTAAGTGACCTTCACTCGACCCACGAGATAACCCTCTACCAAGCCCTGCTCGGTGCCGAAATCGTTGTTCCCACCATCGATGGCAGTGCCAAGCTGCAGATAAAACCAGGAACGCAGCCCGATAGCAAATTGCGCCTTCGCGGCAAGGGCATGCCGATATATAAGGATGAAAAAATGCGCGGCGACCTTATCGTCACAATAAAAATAACCCTCCCCACGCTCAATCAGCGCCAACAAGAGCTGCTGCGCGAAATGCAAAGGGCGGGCGACGGAGCTAATAATTAAAAAAGAGCAGATACTCGCCCTGAGCATGAATGGTGACACTGTCGCCCGTACATTCATTCAGAGTACCCTGCCACCAGTTCTTGAAATCGTAAATGGGATAGAGCAACCCTTCGGCGCTCAACGCATTAGCCGTAATGCAGAAGATCGACAACTGCTGTCCCTTGCGACAGCGGTGTATCGTCGTGCCACTGCATGGCACAAAGACACCATAGTCGGTAAACGAGCAGACCTCGGCACCCATACGAGCATACTCGACAAGCAGACTGACATTGCCAATGGTGTGATCCTCGCGATGGCCGGTAGCACCCACAATGGCTATACGACGTTTGCCCTGCGCCATCAGGAAGCGCACAGCCTTCGTCTGATCGTTGCTCTCCTGCTCGTTTATTACATGCAGAATGGATACATATTTTTCGCGATTGGCTACACTTATCGAGTCGCCATCACCCACGATGGCATCAGGGGTATGGCCAAGCGAGATATAGTGGTCGGCTGCGCCATCGCAACAAACAACATACTTGGCGCCATGTAGCACCTCGAGCGGCTGCGAAGCTGTCGGGTAGTCGCCACCGGCAAGCACCACTGCATCGAATACATAATCGTTCATTTTATCCATGCTGCATCATTTTTTTCCATTTACGGTAGCCAAAGATAGCTATAATTGCATAAACAGCATATAGCAAGGCCGTAAAATAGAGCTCCTTATAAATATATAGTGCCGAACTGGCCACATCGACCACACACCACACCCACCACTGCTCTATGTACTTGCGAGCGAGCATCCACATTCCCACGATGCTCAATGCGGTGGTAAACGAATCGGCAAGGGGCACGGTGCTGTCGGTGTAATTTATCAGTATCCATGCAATGAACAGTTGGGCAACGATATATGCCACCGCAATGCGTGGCCACACACGCTTGGGAGCGTGGCTGATTGGCAGCTCGCCCACATCAAGCTTTTCACCCCACAGGCGGAAGCCCGTTTTCCATGCCAACCATCCATAGAGCGCAATCAGCAGATAGTATATATTTATACCGAAATCGGCATAGAGCCCTGCATCATAGTATATGAAAATGTATATTGCGGGCATCACAATGCCGGCAATCCACAGATAGATGCTGGCACGATATTCAAGCCACAGGTAGATAACGCCTACCACCGTTCCCAAAAGTTCAAGTGTCATGTTCTATATTTTCTAAAAATCTATACTAATGTGTCCCAATATATTCGTTCCGGCCTGCGCGGCATATCCGGCATAGTTGTAGCGATGGCGCGTGCCATCGCTGTCGGTGTAGTAACCACTGCCGGCATAACCATTGCTCTCGTACTGCTCGTTGAACAGGTTGTATATGGTGGCACCAACGGTGATGCTCTTCACCCCGCGTAGTGCAAAGGTATAGGCCATGTGCAGATTGCTCACAAAGTAGGCATCGAGGCAGTGCTCGCGCTGCTGTGCATTGCTCATATACTGTCTGCTCACATAGTTCGACTGCATCGACAGATCGAAGCCCTTATGTTTGTACGAAAATGTATTGTTCACTATAATATCGGGCGAAAAAGATATGCGCGTGCTACCATGCTTTACTTCCCATCGCTCATAGGTATCGTCGTCATAGAGCACCTCGGTGAAATTCTTTATGCGGTTGCGACTGAAGGTGGCATTGGCATTCCACCCGAAGCCCGAGGGCAGTTCCACACCCGCCATCAGTTCAATGCCGGCGCGATAGCTGTCGGGGATATTGGCGGCAAGCGGTTCGCCTATCTCGTTGAGCTCGCCGGTAAGCACCAGCTGGTCCTTGTAGCTCATATAATAAAGGTTCGCACCCGCGCTCACACAGCCGTCGGCAAACGAGTAGCCAAGCTCGTAGTCGGTGAGCTTTTCGTATGTTGGATGCTCGTCGAGCTTGCCATCGGTGTAGTTGTTGCGGGTGGGCTCCTTGTGGGCCACGCTCACCGATGTAAAGAGGCGGTTCTTCGCATCAATCTGCCACGAAACGCCGGCCTTCGGGTTGAAAAAATCGAACACCTCGTCAATGGCCAAGTTTTGCGGGGCGGCAGCAGCATCGTTCCATTTATCGTTGTAGCCATCTATTTTGTAATCGATGTGACGATACTGCAGGTCGCCATACACATTGAGCCCCGGTGCTAGGCGATAGTCGCCCTTCAGATAGATATTTGCATCGTTCTTGGCGCCCACGTTGCGATAATATTCGTGGTCGGGAGCAAGCTCGCCTATATAGTTCTTCACCCACAGCACCTGACCGAAATGGCGACCATAGTAGCGATTGGCACCACCACCCAACGAGGTGCTCAGTCGCTCGTCCTTGTAGTTGAGCGAGAAGACAGCCCCACCAAAATGGTTATCCATAGCCTTGCGGCGTATAAGGTCGCTTCTTTTCACTTCGGCACCATCGAGCACAAAGGGTTGCAGAGCATATTCCATCAGTTTGCGGTCGCCCTTGTACTCGCGATAATAGCCGTCGCCCTTGGTATAGTGAAGGCCGGCGCTCATGCTCCACTCGTCATCGAAATGATGGTCGGCCAGAAGCTGCCAGTTCTTCTGCACATAGTTATCGGTCTGCCCGTCGTAGTAGTGAGCCTTGCCATCGGCATCGGTGAACATATAGCCACAGCTGTTGTAGCGACGCCCATACAGCTTCATCTCCTCCTTGGTGGCATAGTTCCATGCATGGTAGGTTTCCTCGTTGCCCGCAAAATTTATAAGGCGCAACGTGGTGTTGCCACCGTAATAAGCACCCTGGATATAGTAGGAATAGAGGTTGGTGGAAGCACGTTCTATATATCCGTCGCTACCGATATTCGAAACCCTCACATCGAGTGCCCAATGGTCGCCAAGCAATCCCGTACCGGCACGCAGCGTCTCTTTGTGAGTGCCGAACGAGCCGGCCGAACCGCTGAAGCCCGCATAGGGCAACGTATTGAATTCGCTTGTCTGCATGTTGATGCTGGCGCCGAATGCACCCGCACCATTGGTCGATGTGCCCGCACCGCGCTGTATCTGCACGTCCTTCACCGACGAGGCAATATCGGGGATATTCACCCAGAAAACCGTGTGGCTTTCGGCGTCGTTCACAGGAATGCCATTGGCCGTTACATTTATTCGTGTGGCATCGGTGCCACGTATGCGAAGGCTTGTATAGCCTATTCCCGCACCCGCATCGCTTGTGACCACAGCCGCCGGTGTCATTTTCATCAGGTAGGGGAAATCCACGCCCGTATTGTGGCGTTTCAGTTCCTCGCGGCCAATGTTCGTATAGGCCACAGGGGTGGTTTTTGTCGCTCTTATCGACATTATCTCCACCTCCTGCAAACTGCTGTGCAGGCTGTCACTCGCACTCTCTTGTGCGGCAATCAGCGAAGGCAAGGCCACCATCACTAGGTAGCCAAGCAATGTTCTTTTTTTCATTGCAATTTCCAATTTCGTAGAGCCGGGGATAAAAAAATAAAATCCTCATGCTCTGTTGTTAAACAGAAAATGGGGATTTTTCCTGCATCGCCTATATAAATTGGAATGTGTATATAAGCTATTCCCTACGCCGGCATTACCCGGATCAGGTTCTTGGGTATGATCTCAGCCCATGTCTTAAGGCACCCCGTAATGAAATCAGCGGCAAATTTACATCAAACAGCCATAACCACAAAGAAAACATCTCTTTTTTTATTCGTAATCAAGCCTAAAGGTCGTCTGCCGTCAGTTGAACATGGCCATATATATATTCAGATAACAGGCAAAAAAGAGCCACAGCAGATAGGGCAGAAAAAAGTAGGCTACCTTTCTCTCGACCAGAAAAGCTCCGAAAAAATAGGCCAACGCCATGACGACAAGCATAAACAGCACTGCCACTCCGAGCGTTACGCTCTGCATGGTAAAGAAGCAGAAGCTCCACAACAGATTGAAAAACAGCTGCACCACGAACAACGCCAACAGCAACCGCTTTGTGATATTGTTACCGGCCAGCAGCAGTCCCGCCGAAATGCCTATAAGCACATACAGAATGCTCCACACCACGGCGAACACCCACCCCGGAGGGGTAAGCGGCGCCTTGTTCAGCGTAGGATACCATGTCGCCAACGATTCGGCCTGCAACAAATTTGATAGGTAGCCCACAAAAAGGCAGACGGCTACCGACAGTGCAATAGAAATACTCTTGCTCATATTGTCAATTATTACAAATATTATTAAACGACAAACACGCCAAAAGCAAGAAATGTTTCGCGGAAATTGTAGAAAACGGCGTTAATGCTTACCTTTACAACGAAAAACAAAAAGCATATGATAAACAAAGAATATCTCGACTGTTTCGAAAGCAAGCTCACCGACGAACTGCTGCGCTTGTGCACATCCTATAAAATGCTCGAAGGCACCCTGCTTGCCACCGACGACATCGACAACCATTGGAACACCCTTGCTCCGGAATATATTGCCGACGCCGTCAAGGAGATTAACGACTACCCCACCGTATCGGTTGCATGGGCCGCATACCTGGGATTGGCCACCGCATGGGGTTGGGACAGCGATTGGACAGAATTTACGAAGCGCGAATACAAATCGTTCTATGGCGAACAGGGCTTCGACGATATGGACGAACATATATTGCAGAACATTCTCAGCATCGGGCTCCAGAGCAAAGAGGCCGAAGATTTGGAGGCAATGATACGCCGTTGTGCCCAAACAGCAGTAAATATCATCCGGCACGAACAGGTGGAGCCACAGAGCCCCACAGCGTTCTACATATTCACCCGCGCGGCAAAAGTGATGTTCCGCATCGGGGCAGCAATCGAGCTGAAACGATTGGGCTACAAATTCGAAAAAGTAGATCTTCCCACCTGCTAAACAGAAAAAGAGAGAACCTGCAACGAAGCACTATTCATTGCAGGTTCTACTATTTTAATTGCCACCCTCGGCCAACGGCATATCCGAAGAATAATTCAGCTGAACGACGGGGACTATCACATCTTTGAACACCCCGTTGCTGAACAGCAACGTATCAATACGCACATTGCCGCTTCTGTTTTCCGCGAAGTGCAGTTTCACATAGGTAATATGCGGCTCTGCGCTCACCCACTCACCCGAAGCAATCGACACATTATACGTAGTGGGCTTGGTCAACACCAGCGTCGTGTCGCCCGGCTCGCTGAACATATACACAACCTTGTGATTGAAATAAAATTTATCGCCATCGCCATAAAAAGGCGAAGCACATCTCACATTCACCCGTCCCGACAAGCTATCTACTTTATCTACAAAAAGACGAGTGAAGAGCGCGCCGTCATCCACCTTGCTACCTATCACATAGCCATATCCGGCCTTCAGCCTATCGCTCGTTTTATTCCACGGCGAGGTGGGAACGCGGGTCACATATATGAGCCCGTCGCGTTTACCGGCGGTCGAAAAAAAGAGATTTTCGCCCTTCATGCAGCCACCCTCATCAAGCGTCACATTGTTCGTCGAGCCATCGAGCGAAAGCCCCTTTCCCGGTTCCATTACATATGTCCGTGTACCATCGGGGTCAGCGGGAATATCGGGGGCGTTACTCGAACCGCCGCCATCGTTGCCACACGCCGACAACAGCCCGGCAACAGCCAACAGAAAAATATGGTTTAATATCTTCATATCGCACAAATCCTAATAGACGCGAATATAGCAACATTTTATCTATTGCGCAACCTATTATGTTTTTTTAAGCAACAGCCGGCAACGGGTATAAAAAAAACATCGCCACAGTCTGTTGACCGTGGCGATGCGTGTAATTTATGCAAAATCCTAGAAAATGCTATATGCAAGTGTAAGACCGGCCATAACGATAGATACCATGCTCATGAGCTTGATAAGAATGTTCAAGCTGGGGCCTGATGTATCCTTGCAGGGGTCACCAACAGTGTCACCAACAACAGTTGCTTTGTGAACGTCGCTACCCTTACCGCCGAAGTTACCCTCCTCGATATATTTCTTAGCATTGTCCCATGCACCACCTGCGTTAGCAAGGAATACAGCGAGCATGAAACCAGCCGAGAGGCTACCAATGAGCAAACCAACCACACCGGCTACGCCAAGCACAACGCCTGTAACGATAGGCACGATGATAGCAAGCAACGAGGGGAATACCATCTCCTGCTGAGCACCGCGAGTAGAGATCTCAACGCAACGTGAGTAGTCGGGCTCTGCCTTACCCTCGAGAATACCCTTAATTTCGCTGAACTGACGGCGAACCTCGGTAACCATCTTCTGAGCAGCACGACCAACCGCGTTCATTGTAAGACCGCAGAAGAGGAATGCCATCATGGCACCAACGAACACACCACACAATACAGTGGGATTCATCAATGTTACATTGAAGTACTGCATGAAATCGAAGATGTTTGCATCCATCAGAGCCTTGCCGTTGATGATAACCTCGGGCATGCTGCGCTCCATAGCGATACGAATCTCCTCGATGTACGAAGCAAGAAGAGCAAGCGCTGTAAGAGCAGCCGAACCGATAGCAAATCCCTTACCAGTAGCAGCTGTGGTGTTACCAAGTGAGTCGAGCGCGTCGGTACGACGACGAACCTCGGGCTCAAGACCGCTCATCTCGGCGTTACCACCTGCGTTATCGGCGATGGGGCCGTAAGCATCAGTTGCAAGAGTGATACCCAATGTAGAGAGCATACCTACCGAAGCAATAGCAATACCATAAAGACCGATAGTGATATCCTCGGGATTCATTGAGAAGCCTGTAGCAAGCATGTATGAAAGCAAGATACCTACAACAACAGCAACAACGGGGATAGCTGTTGACAACATACCCAAGCCCATACCCGAAATGATAACGGTTGCAGGACCTGTAAGACCCGATTCAGAAACCTTCTGTGTGGGCTTGTAGGACTGCGATGTGTAGTACTCGGTAGCCTGACCGATGACGATACCAACGATAAGACCAACCACCACTGCGAATGAAAGACCAATCCAGTTCTCGATACCAAGAGCATAGAGGATACCAAATGTAGCAATCACGATAAGGATAGACGAAAGGTTTGTACCGCGTGAAAGCGCGCTAAGGAGCTTCTTGATTGTAGCATCCTCGCTTGTACGTACCGAGAAGATACCGATGATAGAAAGCACGATACCCACAGCTGCGATAAGCATGGGAGCGAACACCGCCTTGGTCTGCATGTCGATACCATCCTGTGCAAAAGCAGCAGCACCAAGAGCTGCTGTCGAAAGGATAGAACCGCAATAGCTCTCATAGAGGTCGGCACCCATACCTGCAACGTCACCCACGTTGTCACCTACGTTATCGGCGATAGTAGCGGGGTTGCGGGGGTCATC
>JAFYOS010000002.1 GCA_017560125.1 Bacteroidaceae bacterium
CAGGATGACAAGCAGATAGATGGCTACCCGGGGTATCTTAAATTCAGAAATGAAATGCGCACAGGCTGGCCAAGAACGCCAAACTACGTTGCCTGCTTCATTCCCAACAAAGAGGAGGAGAAGGTTACGCAAGGAATAATCCCTGAACTTGCCGTAAAGACCACACGCCGTTACACTCGCGTGCAGGGTTATAGTGAGAGCAAGCGATTCTACTCGCCCGACTACACAAACACAAAGCCTGACGAAAAGACAAAAGACTACCGCCACACGCTCCTTTGGGAGCCGAACGCCACTGTGGGTGACGATGGCTGCATCACCGTGGAGCTGCACAATAATAGCAAAGAGACTATTTTGCTGCTGGATGTTGCAGGAGTGAAAGGTGGCAATTTTTACACTATAGAATAAACTACTATGCTACGCAAAATCACATACACTGCCCTGCTATTGTTGGTTGCCCTTTTCGCCCGTGCCGACGAAAAGAGCCTCGACACGCTTGTGCTTAAAAGTATAATTGCGAGCCGCGCGCTGCCGCAGGAGCGAGTGTACCTGCATTTTGATAACAGTGGTTACTATCTTGGCGAGACAATGTGGTTCAAGGCCTACTGCGTGAGTGGCAACGGCACGAATATTGCAGCTGCTCCGCAGAGCAAGGTGCTGTATGTGGAACTGTGCGCGCCCGAGGGTTACGTAGTTGAGACAAAAAAGTTCAAGCTCGACGAAAAGGGATGTTGCAACGGCGAATTTGAACTGAAGCCCTCGCTGCTATCAGGCTATTATGAGGTACGCGCATACACGCGTTACATGCTCAATTGGGGCGACGACGCAATCTTCAGCCGAGTGTTCCCTGTGTACGATAAAGTGAACGGCGATAACTACGATTTTCGTAACATTCTCGACCGCAAGCGCGGATTCCTCTATCGCGGCGAATGGATGACGCAAGAGGGTAAAGAGCCGACGCTCGCTTTTTACCCCGAGGGTGGCAATCTTATAAACGGCATTGAAACAAAGGTTGCCTTTGAGCTTCGCGACAAGAGCGGAAAGCCGTTGAATGATACAATCGCTATTTTCGCAGACAAAGAGCCGTTGCTGACAACAGTTGCCACACACAATGGAAAAGGCTATTTTATGTTCACTCCGCAGGCAGAGGTAAAATATCGCGCCGAGGTTAAGCAAGGCAAAAAAGAGTACAAATTCGAGCTTCCGACGATTGAAAACAGCGGAGCAACTATTGCCGTTAAACATGATGGCGACAGCATAAGATTTTCCGTAGCTGGCAATATTGGCGAGCAAGCAACGGGCCTTGTGATTCTTAACCGCAACCTTGCGTACGTTTATAAAAAGAATGTAAGCGAACTTTCCATGCACCGCGACAAACTGCGCGAGGGTGTCAATCGTTGTCTGCTGCTCACTGCCGACGGTACACCCCTAAGCGAGCGAATGTTTTTCGTTAAGCACTCTGCACCGCAGCAGGGAGACATTGTCCCCGTAAAATTAAAGGCTGAAATTAACGGAATTTCCGTCGAAGAAAAGACTTTCTACAAACCCTACCGCAAGCTGACGGTAAAAATAGGTTGCGAGGATGGCTCGCCACTGCCAAAAGATGGCAGTTATTCGGTGGCTGTCACAGGCGAAGAGAATAGTATCCTCACAAGCTACTCGAACAACATTTACACACAAATGTTGCTTGCCTCCGAGCTTAAAGGCTACATTCCCGACGCATCGCAATATTTTGCAGATGACAGCGAAAGTACAAGAGAAAATCTTGACCTTCTGATGCTTACCCACGGTTGGACAGCATACGATTGGAGCATGCTCACGGGCACCGACAGCACTTTCTCAATTAAGCACCCGATAGAAAAAGGCATTCAGGTGAAGGGCTACTTTATGAAGAAAGAGAAGGTAAAGAAGCTTGGAAAAATGGGCACTTTCAAAATTACTCCTTTGAAGGATGTAAACGTTCGTTTCGACATTTGCTACGAGGATAGCGTAATTTCCAACTACGACTTTGTAACAGGCGACGAGGGAAAATTCACCCTCGAAATTGAGGACTTTTACGGCAAAAAGTACGCCTCGCTAACACCCACCCTTACAGGCAAGCAGATACAAGATACGCTATTTAAATTCTCACTCGACAAATACTTTTCGCCTAAATTCCGTCTCTTCGACTATTGGCAACGAAACACGGGAAGAAGCATAGAAGAGAAAAAGGCGGCAGCAACAGCCACGCTGCTTGACGAAGTAAACGAGCTTGAAACTGTAGATGTAACCTCAAAGAAATATAAAGGTCGTGCCACATTGCCACCCAAAAGCGAGATTCGCCTCGACTTTATGGACGAGTGGGAGTATGCGCAGGATGTAAGCTACATTCACACTCCCAACGATAATTGGATGATG
>JAFYOS010000034.1 GCA_017560125.1 Bacteroidaceae bacterium
CCTCCCCCCTTCGCCCCCGCCCCACGCCCGCGGGGGCTCTCGCTCCGCTCCGTTTGGTCGCGAAGCGCGCTGCCGCGCGCCCGGTCATGGTCTTTGTGGTCATGCCTATTGCGCGTACCCGCGCTCATGTGTTCATGCGCTTGTTTTGGTGCTGCATGGTTCGCCCGTAAGTCCGTCGTGGGCTGTCGGTCTGTCTTGGCTTTCCCCCGCTTCGCGGGGCTGCGCTTGTCGCGCTCCTGCGCCCTCGCCCGGGCGCGCCTTGTGCCCCCCTTCGGGGGAGTGCGGTTGTCGCTACGCTCCGTTTTTTGTCGGCTACCGCCTTGTTTTGCGCCCTCCCGCTACGCGGGTTTCCCGTTCGCCCTGTCGGGCTCGCGTTTGCCCCGCTCCGCGCTCGTTCGATTGCCCGCTGATCCCAAACCTTATCTTTGCTGGGGGCTTGCAGCCCCCCGCCCCCTGCCTCTTCGGGCGCAAAAATGCGCCCTCACCCGCCCACCACCCGTTAAATTATGATAAATAAACATAAAAAAGAACCCCCCTCCAAAAACCACTTTGTAAAGAAATGTTGTCTTAAATAGCCCCTCCTCCCACCTATCTCCCACCCCCCTCCGAGTTTTGTCCGTTTCGGAAAAATTTGCTACCTTTGCCACCGTGAAATTATCCCTATGTGGTCGGGGGATGGCGACCACCTAAAATTCTTTATCGTTATGTCAAAAGGTAATATGCTCCTGGGTCATGCTCGTGGTAAGGTTGGTTCACTCGTGTTCTCACGTGCCAACGGCCAACAGATTGTTCGCTCACGTGCAGAGGTTATTAAGAACCCCCAGACAAAATCCCAAATGCTTCAGCGCATCCTGCTGAACACCGTCGCACAGGCTTACAGCCGCATGCAGCCAATCGTGGACCACTCTTTCGAGGGTTTTCCTGCAGGTCAAAAGTGTATGTCGTACTTTATGTCTAAGGCGCTCAAGAACCTCCGACAGACTGCGGCAGACGTGGCCGACTTGAACGTGGATCGCCCTGCTGTCGTGGCTATCGGCACCAACGACTTTGCTGTGAACAACTATCCTCTCGCAAAGGGTACACTTCCCCAGGTAACTTTGAGTTCCAACGAGGAAAACCAGTTCACTATCAACCTTTCTGCTAACACATACGAGGCTCTGATTGCAGCCCTCGGTGCACAGAGAGGCGACCAGTTGACTCTGTGCAGCATACAGGGTTCTAACATGCACGATTGTGCATTCAAGTTCTCGCGCATCATCCTTGATCCTCGCGAGGAAGATGGTACAGAAGCCGACCTGTCCAGCGCTCTGATTGTTGACGGTGCTATCAACAAGCCAAACCCCCGCAACGAGTATAGTGGCGTTACTATCCTTTTCGAAAACAACGCCCTTACGTGTGAAACGGCTGGCGTAAATGCAGCCGCTGGTGCTATTCTTTCTCGCCAAAAGGAAGACGGTACGTGGCTCCGTTCTAACGCCACTCTCGAGCCTGCATTTGGTGTGCAGATTGGCTACAGCCTTGAGGAAGCATACGACCTTTGGCTGCAGGGAACTATCGACGTGATTTCTTCGCGTTATCTTAATAACGCATCACGTGGTGGTGCTGTGGCCGCAGGTGGTGGTAGTGTGCAGCCTGTAGAGCCTGTCCTGAACCCGATTATTGAGAGCGCTACCTTTGATGGTGCTGCGTGGACTGGTCGCAAAGACCATGAGTCCGCCAACATCGGTGCAGGAAAGATTGTTGTTAACACCGCTGACGCAGTCGGAAAGTATGTGATTCTTGACCCATCAGAGAGTCAGAGTGTGGCCAGCGCAAGCCGTGTAGTGGTTGGTCTTATCAACCAGCAAGGTGTGGCCTCAAATACTGCAATTTCAGGTCTGACTGACGCCACTTATCGCGTGCGTATCGCAGAGTCAGATCAAGTTGGTGCAACTATCCTCAACACGGGTGCTATGACCTTGGTGGTTATAACTGGCGAGTAGTCCGCATTCACGAAATAGGTGTTAGTTTATTTTTCACGGGCGCGTGGGTTTTCCTCGCGCCCGTTCTTAAATCCAAACTACTATGGCGTTTAGAAACAGGAAAATCGAAATGATTTTGGCATGCGCTTCTTTCGGGTGGGCGTGTATTCTTTCAATACTGGGTTTGTTGTTATCCCCGGAACACGACATAGCGGGAGGTGTCTGCATGGTTACAGCACAATTTCTTTTGCTCACTGCATCGATAATTGGTATCGACTATAAGTTGAACAACATCGGCTCTTCTGTGGAGAGTAACGAATAAATATTTTCTTTTCATTGATGTATAGGCGGGGCTCGCGGGCGTGCCCGCGCCCCCATGCCTACGGACTCCGCGTTTTCGCTCTAGGGGCGCGAAGCCCCGTGCATGCTACGCCCTCCCACCATCCTTGTTTGGAAAAGTCTAAATAACCTATTTAGACAAATCTAAGTGTGAAACACTTGGATATATCAGATATTTTTTGTATCTTTGTAACGTGGAAAGTTTAGAGCCGACGGGGGCGGTAACAATACCCCTGTTAAAATTATGGAGAAAGTTGATATAGTGAGAAAGATTCTCTCTGATTTGGATTGCAACGCTCGGTTCATCGAGAGGCGGGGTGTTACTCTGATGTTTATAGTGTCTTTTTGGTCCTCGCGCTGTGCGCATGCTTTGGATGATTACGTGTGGTGTACCTCCAGTAATTCGGAGGGTCGTTTATGGTTAAGTGTGATTATAGTTGATTAAAGCCTTATGCAGAATTACTATATTGAATTAGTTTATAGCGACGATAGTGAGTTTGGCTTCACCGTTGAATTCGAAGAGTCTGACAAGGATGTTTTGGCTATCCTATCAATGATTACTCGTGGAACTTTGATGGCGTCAATGGCCATACGCGCCACATGTTATAATCTCGAGGGCTTCGATGTTTGTTCCTTCATTAAGTAAAATGTTGCTTGATTATGGAGGGTGCGTTTCTCTTCTTTGTTATCTGTGTGGCCGTTGGTGCATATATCAATGATTGGGTTCGTTCCAATATGCCATAAAGATTGTTAAATGTTCGGTGCTATGTTTGGAGGTTTGGGATATTGTTGCTATCTTTGCATCGGTCTGATAGAGGTAACAGGCAACGCAGGGATGCGACCTGTGAGCGCTATCAGATGCAAGGTCGGCAGGGTTTTCGATAACCTAGACTTTCCACTATCCGCGAGGGGGGTTGTTCGGTGTTCTGAATAACCACCTCTTTTTTTTGCTAAGTAGTTAAAATTGTGTTAATGTCTATTTATCATCATGCTGATTCTCGACATTTTGCTATCTTTGCAACGTGGAAAGAAAAATAACGGTTTTATTATGATTGGGAAAAACAATCCTCTCAACATCCGGGCTTCTATCCACTTTAGATGGTCCGGACAGGTTGGCGACACTCGAGGCTTCTGTGATTTCGAGTCCGAGTTGCATTGTCGTCGTGTTGGTCTTTACCTGTTGGCGCGATCCTATAAGCGCGCCGGCGTCAAAGACCTTGAATCTATCATTAAACGGTGGGCGCCTCCCAGTGAAAACAACACTGGGGAATATATTCGTGCGGTCACGAAAATGATAGGTGTTTCTCGTTTGTGGGAGCCTAGATCTACGTTTGACTATGCACGTCTTTTGGCGGCTATTGAAATCGTGGAGGTCGGTGTTCCTGCTTCTCTGAGGGCTGCAAAGTTCAATGCTTTGCTGCATTCGTATTTATCTGCTAATAATATCTTTCATATCGTAAAAAATGAAGATTAGAGTGGACTGGTGCCAGTTGATTATTGAAATCATTCGGATAGTGGTGGCTGCCCTATCAGGTTATGGTGGTTCTATGTTATTTTAAGGTTTGTTCTAGGAGGTGTCGCGGGGTTGGTGTCCTGTCCCCTGCCACCTTCTAGATGCAAAAAAATCCAAAGCGGTCAAGTCAAGGCAGGGCAGAAATTAAATAACACTTATTTATGGTACAGGTAGAAATTATTGGAAATCTAGGTAGTGATGCGCAAGTGGTCCAATACAACGGAAGCAAGTTCGCGTCTTTTAGAGTCGCAGAGAATCGTAAGGTGGGCGACCATGAAGAAACAACATGGTATGAAATCACGTTAAACAATCCAAGTGAAAAGTTGATGCAGTATTTGAAATGCGGTCAGTGTGTTTTTGTGCGTGGTGTTCCGAGGTATAGAATTTTTGATAGTGCGAAATATCATTGTAAAATGGTAGGCGTCACTATTATGTCGAACGAATTACAATTGGTGGGTGCTCAACCTAAGACAGAAGAAAAGCCAGTAGAAAATAAGGATGAATTGGCAGATGTGAAAGCATTCTAATTGATATGATCCATGCGAGTCTTCGGTATTGATTGGTTAGAAATGTTCGTAAGTGAAAGCCCGGAGGTGGATTATTCTCCCGAGGGCTTTCGCTCGCGTGGGTTCGATGTGATTGAAAGAGAATACGGAACGAAGACGATGGAACAAGTATTCACTATTACAGACTACAATGGCGATGGGATGATAGAGGTCCGTAGAAGCCCAAGAGGATTAAACAAGGCGGCAGAGTTCTCTGTATATACGTATGGGGATAGTTATGTGCGCCTTACGAATAAATATTGCTACATAAGCCACCCGATGAATTTTATGTTGCAGTTTCTAGAGAGCCAGGGATACACCGTGAAGAAGATTTATCGAATCGATATTTACACCGATTTCATCAGATTTGATACTGGCGATAAGCCGGAACGAGTTATGCGTAGGATTGTCACTCATAAATATGCTAAGGTCAATCAGACTCACAGGCGAACGAGTGGCGATGATACGTGGACAGAGTGTTTCGATAATTGGATATCATGGGGGGCGAAGGGTTCTATGGTTTCCACGAAGATCTATGATAAAACAAAAGAGTTGAGGGATACGGGGAATAAGAAGCCCTGGATTCTTGCGGAGTGGATGCGAGCGGGGTTCATAGACAATCCTACGATGTTGACACTAGGTGGCCGTGAGGTCAAGGTCTTTAGGTTGGAGTTCTCGATAAAAGGGAATGCTAAAGGATGGATTGTGATTGATAAGAATGATGCGGAGGATGGATGCAGACATTTGATACCGCACAATCCTGTGGTGTATTCCGAGCCTAAAGGTGTGTTGAATGCTCTGGCGAATCTGATACCCTATTATTTCAAGTTCCGAGTTTACGAGCCGAACAAGCGAAAATCACTCTGCAAGGAGAAACGGTTGTTTGATTTTTCCAACGATGATGTAGAGTTAGGATACAGGCTCACGAGTGAGTCCGATGCAGAACGAGTTCGCTCACAGAAAACTATCGAGGATATGGCCGTGATACGACATCTAAGCAAGGCCTACGGGCTTCTAAGAGATACAGAGAACGGTAGGAAGATACTCGATGTTATGAACGATGTGGCGAGTCAAATGGCCGCATCAGTAGATGCGGCACGCGTTTACACTAAAATAATACTATAAAATCCATCAAAAGCCCTTTATTTATGCATGTTTCCCCGCACGCTCGCGCGCGCTTCGCGCGCGCTCGTGTCGCTCGCTTCGCTCGCTCCTTTTGACGCCCCCACCTCGCTCCCGCAACAGCTCCTGACGCACCCTGATCGCCCTTCTACGGGCGCGGGTGCGTCGGGGCTGTGCTCTTATCGCTCGGTGCGGGCAGAGCGGTACAGGCGCGCGTCGGCTGTGTCAAGGGCTAAA
>JAFYOS010000035.1 GCA_017560125.1 Bacteroidaceae bacterium
AAGACCTGACAGTGCGAGGGTGATGAGTAAAAATCTAAGTTTCATATAGGGTATCAGTTTAAGTTTTATAATCTTGTTTCTATCGATTTACAAAAATACGATTTTAATTGCATATTTTGTTTAAGTGTTGGTGTCAAAAGAAAGAAATGAGTACTTTTGTATTATAAAAGTCGATACGTGATGGAGTTATTACGTACTTTTAAGGATAATGAAATAAATCTATAATTCAATAACGATGCAACTGCCGAAAATAGATAGTTCTACCAAAGAAGAACGACAGGCTTATGTCATAGAGGCCTGGAAATGCCTGCATGATTGCGAGGCGTGTGGCAAGTGTCGTATCCTGAAAGGTATGGATGCCGAAGTTCTTTATGCTGACTACATTGAAGGCAAACGGAACTATATGGATATTACATTGGAGATTAGAAATCGATCTATAAGATAATCGCTATTACGTTTAGTGACGTCAGAAACAAAAAACACGACAACCCAAAGTAAATGGATTGCCATATTTCGAAAATCGCGAAAGTTGCGGGTTGCGGGTTGCGTTTTACATACAGGACGAAACACCAAAACTGGTGGCTAAGGCCGTTAGGATAGTAATGGCAATATGGATGATTTTCTGCCAGATGTTTTTGTTTTCCATGATTCTATTAGTTATGAGTTGTAAGTTATGAGTGATGATTTTTCGTGAAATTTATCAATCAAATCCCCTCTTGAGAGGGGTAGGGGTGTGTGACAAGCATCCACAAATGCTATTCTGACACACCATGCTGATGTATTCTAACACACTCCCTTCCCCCTCACAAGAGGGGATATAGAGTTTACTCTTCGAACCCATCATCGAGCCCTTCGTTGTTCTCTTCCTTCTCCGTTTCCTTCGGATACTTGATAGGTACCTTGCTGTACTTCAAGGTTTCGAGCGCACCGGCCAATACAGGACCCGGACGGAAATTGATGCGTGCCTTCTTGATGAGGGTGTCCGCAAATTCTTCCTCGGTCAATGTGCCCTTGCCGCTGAGGCCTACCTGAAGGGTACAAAGGTCGCCAAGGCGGACGATTTCGCCATTCTGAATGGCTTCTTTCACCACATCTTCCAGCGAGATGAGGACCGCATAGACATCGGCTTTGGTTACGGTACAAGTGGACTGGATACGCTCCGCCATTTCGCGGATGTTTACATCGCCACGGGCCTGAGCCTGCGCATAATATCTTGGCGGGTCGTTCTTTTCATGAGGGTTGATACGTGGTACTACTGAATAAGTGACTGATCTTGCCATGTTTCTTAAATTGAAAATTGAGAATTGAAAATTAAAAAATAAGTGTTTGTTTTCCGGAATTACTATGCAAAGATAATACTCGCTTTAGGGTGAATGTACTGCTATGTCCTGTTCTGTCTTTTTATGTTCCAATATGTCCTGATAAAGGGAAAAAAGGCCGTAAAATACTTGTGTAGATGGTAAATTATCCGTATCTTTAAGTCATATAAAATACAACTCATAACTCATAACTCATGAAACTCCGTCCTTATGGCAAGGCCGAACTCGCTTTGCTCTACCTGCCTTGCAGTAGTCCCGAAACCGCCCAGAAGACACTTTACCGTTGGATCATCGGTTGTCCTTCGCTCATGGAAGAATTGAAGAAACTGAATTATAACCCCAAGCGTCGCACCTTCCTCATACCGGAAGTAGAGGCGATTGTGAAGCATTTGGGTGAGCCTTGACGGGCTTTTTCGGAAACACCATGGTGTTTTCGTTGAAACATCAAGGAGTTTATGGTAAAACGCCAAAACGTTTGGTTGCAAGGGTTGCGGGTTGCAAGTTGCGTTTTCTGCGCAACCCGCAACCCGCAACTTTTTTTGAAAATCACTTTTTAATGTTGGTGGTGTGGGTGAGGTATAGTAAGGCAGGCTCACTTTTTGGAGTGGGGCTGCCTTTGGTGTATTAAGTGGTATACTTTTCAATTATTATAGTGGTATACTTTTCGATTACTATCCCGTACCCGACGATATGGTAGCCGCCAGCGAAGCCATGGACACACTGCACAAGTATCTCCCCAAAGAGGAATACAACAGCGTAGAGATACGTACCACCGAGATGGGCGACCTCACCATCGGCGCCATGAAAGAGGCTAAGCGTTCTAATGACTGGACCGCCATCAACGGTTTCAGCCTCCAATACCTTGGCATCGGTACCGACGATGAAGAGAACGATGATGACGACGTGTCAGTAGAGGGCATCACCCGCGGCGAAGCCACCGTTGAAACCATCTACAACACCAGCGGCATGCGCATCGCTACCCTGCAGAAAGGCATCAATCTCCTTCGCATGAGCGATGGCACCACCGTCAAGGTAGTGGTAAAGTAAAGGTAGTAACCATATTCACATAGGATGAGGGGGTGCCGTATTCTACGACACCCCCTCATTGATTACATTATGCGACCCAAGTCAAAGGCTCAATCCGCCTCACTAGTTGCACACTTGTCAATTCTATTGCTTGTTGTCCGAAGTCAGCTTCTTACCCTGATACTCACCGGTGAGGGTGCGCATGAAGGCTACGATAGAGGCTACCTCGGCATCGGTAAGTTCTACATCACACTGGTAAAGTGCCATGTCGCGTACAGCCTCCTCCATGGTAGCACGGGTACCGTCGTGATAGTAAGGCCATGTCAGTTCGATGTTGCGCAAGCCAGGCACCTTGAAGCGATGACGGTCGCGCTCCTCCTGCGTCTGCTTGTAGCGTCCGTTGTCCTCCTCAGTCAGCTCCGTGCCGCGTGCCTCGAAATAGTGCTGGCGCAATCCCATCAGTTCGTACGATTCTCCACCCAGGTTGGCGCCCACATGGCATGTAGCACAGTTGTTGGCCTTGAACAGCTCATATCCGTGCACCTCATCCTCAGTGAGCGCTTCGCTATTGCCCAGCAGCCATTGGTCAAACTTCGAGTTGGGAGTTACCAGCGTGCGCTCAAATTCCTCGATGGCATTCGTAATGTTAGCCTCGGTGATGCCGTCGGCATAGAGAGCACCAAACTCCTCCACATACCGCTTGTCCTCAGCCAGCTTGGCAATGATCTCGTCGAACGAGGTAGAAGCCATCTCCACGGGGTTGAGGGGAGGTCCGGCAGCCTGCTCGGCAAGCGTCTTGGCACGTCCGTCCCAGAACTGCACGAAGTTGTATACGGCATTGTAGGTCGTGGGAGCATTCACTCCGCCCATGTTGCCAGCTACACCCTTCGAATACTTGAGGTTGTCCACACCACCCGTATTGAGTCCATGGCATGTGGCACACGAAACGGTATTGTCAACCGACAGACGTGTGTCGTGATAGAGGTTATAGCCCAGGGCCACCTTGCGCTCATCCACATCGGGGTTTGCGATGATGGGGCGTACGGGCTCCCCTGCACGCTCACCGGTCAATCCGTCATGGTAGTATGCCATGCGGTAATTGCGTGCCCACTCAGCTATCACAGCCGCCTTCTCGTCGGTCATCTGGCTACCCCAGTGCACGAGGTAATACTTCGCCATCGGCATACGCTTGTCCAGCGCCACCTTCTCAATCTTCGCCACATCGACAGGACTTGGCATACCGCCCTCCTTGAGCTTTGCCATGGCGTCCTCGATGTCGAACGCACGATAGCCATCCTCGATATCCTTCATCACCATATCGCCTGCTACAGGGATTTGTGCATACAACGGGATTTCCGGGTTTGCACTATGGCAGCTGGCACAACCGCCCTCTTCAAGGATTGCCAAAACTCGTGCCTCAGGAGCCATCTCCGCAGATGGCACCGCAAGCATTGCACGATAAGTGATGAAACCACCTACCAAAACCAACAATGCGGCAACAATCAGATACTGACCTCTTTTTTGCTTTTTCATAATCTCTTGCTTTTATTGGTTAATATATTTAAGTTTTACTATTGGCTATTGGCTCTTGGCCGTTAGCTGTTGGCTGTTAGCCGTTGGCTCTTTCACCCATACACATGTACACTCGTTTCTGCCGAAGGCAAGTAGTTGATGCCATACCAGCACATCTGCAAAGCCACGAACCCCAGCAGGATGATGGTGTGGTATATCCACCTTCGGGAAGTGTTCATCACACTCGGAGCCAGATGTATGGCAATCAGATACAATCCCCATGTAGCAGCAGCCCACGACTCCTTGGCATCCCAACTCCAATACGCCCCCCAAGCATCCTTGGCCCACAAGGCACCCGTAAGCATTCCCGTCGAGAGGAAAGCCAATCCGGCATACAGGAGCCGCTCTATCGCCCTATCCATGTCGGTACTTCTCCGCACCAGCGCAACAATGGAGAGCAGCGTGGCACATCCCAGCAGCGAATAGGAAAACATGTAGATGGATACGTGAGGCACAAACCACACACTCTGCAAGGCAGGCATCAGCGTCTGGTCATGAATCTCCGGCCTGGCTATATTGATGATGATGAATACGCTCGCAAGCACCGTGGAGAACAGCATGATCCATCTGTACCTCCAGCGCGCATAGGTAAACAGGCCCGCCACAAGGATGAAGAACGAGTACCACAGGCGCGTCTCGCCCATCGTCCGCATCGGCGGCCGCCCAAGAGTCGCCCACAGCATGGCAATGAAGCCACCCATGCCGAGAATGGCCATCAGCATCGCCGCTATGGCCACGTTGCTGCGCTCCTTCTTTATTACAGCCCATGTGGCCGACGTAGCCGCAATCAGTATCACGATACCTGCCCACAAGGGAAAAATGTTCCAGCCTGTTACCATTGTTTAGTGTTTAGAGTTTAGTGTACCTTCGGACGGTAATTTTTTTAATTCTCAATTCTCAAATTCCTCGGTCCTTGCACAAACAGCAGCATAGCACCGGCAATCAGCATGATGATGCCTGCCGCCGAGAGCCATTGCCACGGTTCGTATACAATCTCAACGATAGCATACCTTTCCCCCTGCGGCGTAGTGGAAAAGCTCACAAGATATATCTTTTCGCTAATCGTCCTTGCATAAGGGTGGTTCACCTTCAGCGTCACCAACTTGTCATCCACCCCAATCTGAGCCTCGTAGTGGGTGGGAGTGCCATTCTCCGATTCCTCGATGACGAAGTCCGCCAACTCAATCGTATAGGGCAAAATCCTCGGCGCCCCCTCCATCGTGAAAGCCTCGTTCGACGGATATGGATGCACAGGCATACGCAACTGCTCACGGTCGGGCGCACCCCAGAATCCGGCACCCAGTGCCAGGAGCAAACCCGCATGTGTCAGGCAAAACCTCCATCGTATGCCCCTTCCGTTGCGCCATCCACGCACGAACACGAGCAGCAGATGGCTTTGCACAAACAGGAACGACACCACCACCGGCCATGCCGTCGACGAAGGCTCGCGTTGCAGACCCAGCGTAATGCCAATCGCCACCATCATGCCCAGCGCCAGCCAGGTAGCCTCGCGCGAAAGCATGAATCGGGCACACACACTATGCCCCCTGCCGCGATACATCATCGTCATCAGCACCATCCACAACGCCAGCACCAGCATGTTGAGCGGGAACCGGAATATACCCACCGGGAAACTACCCAAGCAGAACTCCAAAAGGAAAGACAAAGCGACCGCCGCGCCCACCATGCAGACGCCCTTCAGCCGCTCAAATCTCTTATCCGTCATCTGTGTCTTCATATTCGGCTATAAATATAGTTCTATTTTTTCAAATTTACAAGAAATCAGCAACAGCCTTATTCAACAATTCTCCATCAACAGCATATCCGCCAGATCCCACTTGCGTTCGGGAGCCTCGAGAGTACACATCCCGCGATACTCGTCGGGGACGATGAATTGGTATCCATGTTCGCGATTCAGTTCCTCCACCCTCTGCGTCCACTCGTCCAGAGCATCGGCATCGGGCAACACATACACCTTGCGTCCGCAGAGCGGCCATAGCCTCTCGTGCATGAATCCCTTCTTGCCTGCTGTAGCTATCCACACGATGTCGGGTCGCTTGAGAGCAAGGATGAGAGCCGTCTTCTCACTCTCGACGAGAGCGACATGCCCAGTGTGCTCCATCAGCAGATGTTCGCCAAAGAGGCATTGGTCGGCCAGCTGCTCGAGTCCCTTCACCGCATGCACCCAGTTGATGGCACCCGCCTGTCCCTTCACTCGATGTCCGTCGGGACCATAGCGCATAAACTTGCCCGTGCGGACACGTCCGTGCTGGTCGATCTGCCAATAAATGACGCGCCCGTCGTGGGTACTTCCCGTGCGGTAGCGAGCTAGCATCGCATCCACCTGTTCGTGCGGAGCAAGGCTGTAGAGGTAGGTTGCCAATGCATTGGCCGCGCTCTGCCATTGCTGGCACCACTCGCTCATCTTGGGGATAGAAAGTTTATCGCATCTACGCAGTATAGCTTTCTTTGAGATTTTATATTTTTCAATGATTTCTTTAATTGTATAGTAAGAGGTGTTTTCTCGTTTACGATAACTTCTCTTCTTGTATACAGGAGCAAGGTCAAATAAGGCATCTATATCAGCTTTTCTTATCAATGTACTACGACGCAATTGAAGGGACTTTATGAGACCATTTGCAAGGTATCGATAAATAGTCGCTTTGCTGACACCAAAGTAGTTTGCAACCTCAAGAGGGGAAAGGTATGGTTTATCCATTGTACCTTTAAGCTCTAGAGGATGTAATTGTGCATCTTCTTCGAGAGATTTCTCCAGTTTAGCGTTTCTTTTCTTTTTCTTGTAAGAAGCGTTA
>JAFYOS010000036.1 GCA_017560125.1 Bacteroidaceae bacterium
AGCAGGCTCTTCTCCAATAATGATACAGCAATATCCAACCACTTCATTGTCTTCTGCGAAAACGAATCCAATTCTGTTTTCAATATCTTCCTTTATTGTGCAAAGAGTTGGATAATCTGGATGCCATTGTGTAAATCCCAGGGACGCGTGATATTCTCGTGCATCTTCAATACACTGGTAAGATGCATTTGCTTCATTCATATATGCGTTTCTTAAAATCATTTCTATCAACTACAAATTCCGATTTATCGGTGTAAAGATATATAAATCATTTGAATATTTCAATATACGAAGATTTTTCCCCACCTTGGTAATTGTGTCTCTTCGCTTTCTTATTCTATGCAATAATGATTTTGGTGTTATTGTTGCAAAAATAATAATTATTTCTCGGCGGACCAAAAAAAAGAAACAGCCACCATAATGTCTAACACTATGGTGGCTGCGTAATGAAGATAGTTTTATGTATAGAAGTCCTGTCATTTTTCTTTTCAGGGTAGTTTTCGGGTAGTATTTAGACAAAAAAATGACCGAGGGACTATCCGCTCGGTCATTATAAATTGTTGATATTTAGGTTTTTAATCCTTATCAACCCATTAGTATTCTTCCTCATCAAAGAAGAAATCCTCGTTACTACTGGGGTAGTCGGGCCAAATATCCTCGATACTCTCGTATGTTTCTCCCTCATCCTCCATTTCCTGAAGATTCTCAATCACCTCCATGGGTGCGCCCGAGCGGACTGCATAGTCGATAAGTTCGTCCTTAGTTGCGGGCCAAGGTGCATCCTCCAATTTAGATGCCAATTCCAATGTCCAATACATATCTTTAGTCTATTTTTATTAAAATGTCTGCAAAAATATAGTAATTTTATTTATTTACAAGGATTTTCCCATATTTTTTCATTGCCACCACTCAAGCTGCGCGAAAGCAAAAAAAAGTAGTCGGATAGGCGGTTCATATACGCCATCAGGCATGGGGGCACCTTGTGCATGCGAGCCATGGCGACTATGCGTCGTTCGGCACGTCGGCACACTGTGCGACACATATTTGCACTGAGCGACGCCTTCACGGGCGAGGGCAGTAGGAAGCCTTTGGCATGGGGCAACGACGCCTCCAGGGCATCGATGGCCTGTTCCAGAGAGGCAAGCACCGCTTCGTCTATCGCATGGTGCTCACACGGAGCGCTGTCGGCAAGCGACGCGGCTATTGCAAACAGGCGGTTCTGTATGCCGGAAAGCGCATCGACAAACGGGGTGTCCGCTGCATCGAGCTGCAACATTCCCAACCAGGCCGACAGCTCGTCAACCGCGCCATAGGCCTCGACACGTGCATCGTCCTTGGCGACGCGCTCGCCCCGAAGCAGCGAGGTTTCGCCGGCATCGCCTTTTGTGGTATATATCTGCGCTTTTTTCATCGATTACATTTTTAGGGTGTAGTGCTGTTTCTTGTAATTTTTATCGAAGAAAAGCAGTCCCATGCTATAGAGGTCGAATGTAACACAAACCTCGGGGTGTTCCTTTATTTTCTGCCACCACTGCCTCATTTCGGGCGAGGAGTGTATTTTTTCCACTATAATAACACTGTCGGGCGCAACATGTTTTATTGCCTCCTCGACAACCGCTGCATAGGAGAACGAACGCCCCACATAGAGCAGCCCTATCTTGTCGGTGGCATCTATCACGGGCGATATGCCGCCGCTGAGCATGCGACATCCGCGCGCCGCCATGAACGAAGCAACCTCGGGCAGCGATATAGTGGATGGTGCGTTCAGCACATAGGCCGGCACGTGGCGCTTGGCCGCCGCAATGGCGCATGCCGCCACCCCGTGAGGGGCAAACATGACAATGTTGCTCGGCTGCACATGGTTCACTATGCGGTACAGCATTCGGCAATGGGCCGACTTGCCACCGTCGCATTTGGCAGCTACACCATTTATGAAAGCATAGTCGTAGTAGGGGTGACTCTCTTTCAGAACCGATGTAACGAAATGAAAGGCACGGGGGGATTGTACTCCAAACCCCCTGTTGTGCCTATATCGGTTTATCAGTTCCTTGAACCCCAGCATATTGCGACAATTAGATTGCAAAAGCTGCCTTAACCGCATCTACGTAGTCGAGCTTCTCCCATGTGAAGAGCTCCACCTCCATAGTCTTCGAGGGAAGATAGCGCGAGGTAAAGGTTTTTGTCACAATCTCGGGAGTGCGACCTACGTGGCCATATGCTGCTGTTTCGCTGTAAATGGGGTTGCGGAGCTTCAAACGCTCCTCGATAGCCTTGGGACGAAGGTCGAAGAGCTCGGCCACCTTCTTGGCAATGTCGCCGTCGCTCATAGCCACCTTGGCTGTGCCGTATGTATTTACGAACACGCTGACGGGCTGTGCAACACCGATTGCATATGAAAGCTGGATGAGCATCTCGTCGGCAACGCCTGCTGCCACAAGGTTCTTGGCAATGTGACGCGCTGCGTAGGCTGCACTACGGTCAACCTTCGAGGGGTCTTTACCACTGAAAGCACCACCACCGTGAGCACCCTTGCCACCATATGTATCAACGATGATTTTACGGCCTGTAAGACCTGTATCGCCGTGGGGACCACCAATAACGAACTTGCCTGTGGGGTTAACGTGGTACTTGATGTTCTCGTCGAAGAGAGCGAGCACGCTTTCCGAGTTTATCTTGGCCTTTACGCGGGGCATAAGAATGTTTATCACATCCTCGCGTATCTTGGCCAACTGAGCAGCGTCGGCAGCCTCCTGTGTGCCCTCGGCTGTCTGCGAGGGTGTCACAAAATCGTCGTGCTGTGTAGAAACAACGATTGTATCGATGCGTACGGGACGGTTATTGTCGTCGTACTCTATTGTCACCTGGCTCTTCGAGTCGGGACGCAGATAGGTCATCACCTTGCCCTCGCGACGGATGTCGGCAAGCTCGGTGAGAATAAGGTGTGAAAGGTCGAGTGAAACGGGCATATAGTTCTCGGTCTCGTTGGTAGCGTAACCGAACATCATACCCTGGTCGCCTGCACCCTGCTCCATGGGGTCCTCGCGCTCAACACCACGCGAAATATCGGCGCTCTGCTCGTGAATAGCCGAGAAGATGCCACATGAATTGCCGTCGAACATATATTCGCTCTTGGTGTAACCGATGCGATTGATTACGCGGCGTGCAATCTCCTGAAGATCGACATAGGCCGATGACTTGACCTCGCCGGCCAATATCACCTGTCCTGTTGTAACCAATGTTTCGCAAGCTACTTTCGACTGCGCGTCGAACGCAATGAGTTCATCGAGAACTGCGTCTGAAATCTGATCGGCTACTTTATCGGGGTGTCCCTCCGAAACCGATTCTGATGTAAATAGATATCCCATATATTGTGAATAACTGTTTGTGCCGATTGCTCGGCGGTTAATAATTTCTTCTGAAGAAAATGTATGGGATGCAGATAACCGAATGTGCCGATAGACCTTGCTAGACAAGGTTTTTAGCATTTTTTATAGTGGTTGCAAGCAGCCCAAATCTTTCCACATGAAAACGGAGGCAACAGCGCCATCGACATTTCCGATGCAAAGGTAACTCCTTTTTGCGAAATATGTATCTATTTTAACGCTTTTTTATATCATTTACGACACAACAACGCCAACAGGGCGCCACAAGGAGCGTAATTGGTAAAAATTGTTATTATTTGTGACTATATAAATAAAAAGCCGTACCTTTGCTCGATAAATATACAAATGACCAACAGATGATTATTGTCGATTCAATAGGCACGTTCGGAAAATATCTCATGCTCATGAAGCGTGTGTTCGCACGCCCCGACAGCATGCGCATGTTCTTCAGACAATATGTGCGCGAACTGATGCAGCTTGGAATAAATTCCATACCCATCGTGCTGCTCATATCGTTCTTCATTGGAGCCGTAATATGCATACAGATGAAGCTGAACGTAGAGAGCGCCTGGATGCCCAAATTTGTGGTGGGCTATGCCACGCGCGAGATTTTGCTGCTCGAGTTCTCATCGTCAATCATGTGCCTGATACTATCGGGCAAGGTGGGCTCGAACATCACATCGGAGATTGGCGCCATGAAGGTGACACAGCAGATTGATGCGCTCGAGATAATGGGTGTAAACTCGGCCAACTATCTTATATTTCCCAAAATAACAGCACTCATATCGATGATGCCGGCACTGGTGATATTCAGCATCTTCGCAGGAGTGCTGGGCGCATACGGAATAAGCATATTCACCGGCATAATGATTCCGGGCGACCTTACATACGGTCTGCAGTACGAGTTCTCGCAGTGGTACATATGGTGCAGCATCATCAAGGCGCTGTTCTTTGCCTTCATCATCACCTCGGTGGCATCGTTCTATGGCTACACCGTCGAAGGAGGCTCCATAGAGGTGGGCAAGGCAAGCACCGATGCAGTGGTCAGCTGCAGCGTGCTGGTGCTCTTTGCCGACATCATCCTAACACAAATACTAATGCAATGATAGCACTTGAATCTATATCAAAGAAGTTCGAATCGCAGGTGGTGCTCGACAACATCAACGCCACCTTCTCCAACGGCATGAGCAACCTGATTATAGGTCTTAGCGGCGCCGGCAAGACGGTGTTGCTGAAGTGCATCGTGGGACTGCTGACGCCCGACTCGGGCAAAGTGCTATACGACGGACGCAACATGCTGACGCTAAACAAAAAGGAACGTCTGATGCTGCGCCGCGAGATGGGAATGCTGTTCCAAGGCGCAGCCCTGTTCGATTCCATGAGCGTGCTCGAGAATGTGATGTTCCCGCTCGACATGTTCTCGGACATGAACCTCGACGACAGGCTCAAGCGCGCTCGCTTCTGCCTCGAGAAGGTCAACCTGCTCGAAGCGCAATACAAGAACCCGTCGGAGCTGTCGGGCGGCATGCAGAAACGCGCAGCCATTGCCCGCGCCATTGCTCTGGAGCCGCGCTACCTCTTTTGCGACGAGCCGAACTCGGGCCTCGACCCGCAGACCTCGCTCATAATAGACCAACTGATACACGACATCACCCGCGAATTCCAGATAACGACCATAGTGAACACACACGACATGAACTCGGTGATGGGCATCGGCGACCACATCATATTTCTTGCCGATGGCAAAATGGCCTGGGAAGGAACGAAGGACGAAATACTCGACAGCAAGAACGAGCAACTGAACGGATTCCTGTTCTCGTCGGACCTGCTGAAAAAAGTAAAAAAGAGCGAAATATAATTTTCGCTCTTTTTTATTGGTTCATATCACAATGCCACATTAACATTTTTCTCTTCGTTAAGCAGGCGCTTACTGATTTTCCCATCGCTATCGACCACCACCCGATAGGACGACACATCGCACTTGCCCGAATAGCCACTTGAGGCTTCGTCGTCGAAACGATATTGTGTAAAGGTTATCTCGTATTCACCTGTCATGGAATTTATTTTATAATTCTCGAAATCGCTCGTAGTACCCACCGTCACAAAATCTATCATTTTTCCTTTTTTGTCGTACGTCACCAACGTATTATCATCGTATGGATACCACTCCGTCTTTGGAACATCACAACATACAATCATCGATATAAGATAATAGTTCTTCTGTTCTATTCTGTAACAAGAATGGTAATACAGCTCTTTTGCCTCGCAATTACACTCGTCATCGTAGGGCAACAGAAAAGAAAAATAATATTTATCGATGCACGGATTGTATATCTCTGTTGGAAATTACTCCCTTACTTTAAAGAACGACTCATCTAATCGCACGCCATCGAATTGTGCAAATTGCGTAAGAAAAGAATCGAATTTTTCGGTGCAACAATCTTCAACTGATACATTTGAACTACGATTATTTGAACAACGCCAAAACGCAAACGACAAACACGAAAAAAATTCTCATAGCGTTTCTATTTATTAAGCATAACGCTTGTTACTTTATACTTATTTACACTTCCATTATATTTCACAAAATCACCCAACAAGAATGTAAGGCACTACGTTTTTTCTTTTTCAATAGCACCTAGATTATACGAACAATAATATTCTTCAAAAAGCTCTTTCATGTTTTTTATACAAAACTACAGCCTCTCAAAAGAAAAACATCGGCTCCAACCTCACAGAAAGGGCGGAACCGATATTTAGCACATTTTATTTTTGTCTGATGTATATATTCATGGGCACGCCCGAGAAATTCCATCGTTCGCGTATTTTGTTTTCGAGGAATCGCTTATATGGCTCCTTCACATACTGGGGAAGGTTGGCAAAGAATATAAACGAGGGAACGCGCACATCGGGCAACTGCATGCAATATTTTATCTTTATGTATTTTCCCTTTATCGAAGGAGGGGGGTAGGCCTCGATGATAGGCAGCATCTCCTCGTTGAACTTGGCTGTAGATACCTTGTTCTTCGAGTTCATATATACCTCCTTGGCAAGCTCAAGCACCTTGAAGACGCGCTGCTTGGTGATGGTCGATGTGAAGATTATGGGGAAATCGGTGAAGGGGGCCACGCGCTCGCGGATGGCATTCTCGAAGAACTTCATCACCTTGTCCGACTTGTCCTCTACGAGGTCCCACTTGTTCACAACAACTACGACGCTCTTCTGGTTGCGCTGTATGATTGAGAAGATGTTCAAATCCTGCCCCTCGATACCGCGTGTAGCATCGAGCATGAGGATGCAGACATCCGAATTCTCAATGGCGCGTATTGAACGCAGCACCGAGTAGTATTCGATATCCTCGTTTACCTTGTTCTTGCGTCTGATGCCGGCTGTATCGACAAGATAGAAATCGAAACCGAATTTGTTGTAACGTGTAAGGATTGAATCGCGGGTGGTACCTGCAATGTCGGTTACGATGTTGCGGTCGGTACCCAGGAAGACGTTCACAATGGAGCTTTTGCCCACGTTGGGACGTCCCACCACTGCAAATCGAGGAATATCGTCCTCGGCCTTCTCTTCGGCATCCTTCTGGAATTTCGAAACCACTGCATCTAACAAATCGCCGGTGCCGCTACCGTTGGCTGCCGAGATACAATGCATTTCTTCGAGTCCCATAGCATAGAACTCGGCTGCATAGTACTGTATATCGTAGTTATCGACCTTGTTGGCCGTTACTATCACAGGCTTCTTGGAACGACGCAGCATGGATGCCATCTCGCTATCGAGGTCGGTCAATCCGTTCTGCACATCGACAACGAATAGGATGACATCGGCCTCCTCCATTGCCATTGTAACCTGTTTTCTGATTTCTCCTTCGAAGATGTCGTCGGAATTTACTACCCAACCACCTGTATCTACCACGGAGAACTCCTTTCCACCCCAAAGACACTTGCCATACTGGCGGTCGCGGGTGGTACCTGCCTCGTCCGAAATAATTGCTTGTTTTGTTTCGGTAAGGCGATTGAACAAGGTCGATTTACCTACATTGGGACGACCTACTATTGCTACCAAATTTCCCATAATTATCAATCCTTTTGGTTATAGCCGAACATACGCAATTTCTTGTCGGAATTGCGCCAGTCCTTATTTACTTTCACAAGTAACTCAATGAATATCTTTTTATCGAAGAACTTCTCCAGTTCGCGACGGGCTTCGGTGGCAACCTTCTTGAGTGCCGCACCCTCGTGACCGATGATGATACCCTTCTGCGAGTCACGCTCTACATAGATGTTGGCGCGGATGTAGATGCTGCCCTCGGTCTCTTTGAAGAGCTCTACGGCCGCCTCTACCACGTAGGGGATCTCCTTGTCGTAATGGAGCAAGATTTTCTCTCTGATTATCTCTGTAACGAAGAAACGTGCAGGCTTGTCGGTCAACTGATCCTTATCGAAATAGGGAGGCGAGTCGGGCAACAGCTGCATGATTCGTCGTAACACCACATCGACATTGAACTTGGCCAACGCCGAAATAGGAAGTATCTCTGCATTGGGCAACAGGGCGTGCAACTGCTCTACCCTTTTTGTCAGCTCGGCCTGGTTGCTCAGGTCAATCTTGTTTATGAGCACCAATACGGGTACATCCAGTTTGTTGACCTCGGCAATGAATTCCATGTTCTTCTCGGGGGTCTCTATCATGTCGGTGACATAGAGCAATACATCGGCATCGCGAAGTGCCGAGCGCGAGAAACGAAGCATTGCCTCCTGTAGCTTGTAGTTGGGTTTCAGCACACCGGGAGTATCGGAAAAGACTATCTGTGCCTCGTCCGTATTCAATATACCCATGATGCGATGACGTGTGGTCTGTGCCTTGAAGGTTGCAATGGATATACGCTCGCCTACCAAAAGGTTCATCAATGTAGATTTACCTACATTGGGGTTGCCTACTATATTTACAAAACCTGCCTTATGCATATTGCTTGTTCAATGTGATTGTGTAACTGCGATAGAACGCATATATAAATAAAAAAAACGCACACAACACATACGGATGGTGCGTTTTAAGATTAAATTCCTACATGTTCCGGCCTCGGACGGGATTGTTCAACCCCTGAAGCCAATGCCGGCATAACGGTTAGACAGCAGCCTGCTTTTCGATAGCGAGCTTGCCTCTGTAATAACCACACGCACCGCAAACGGTGTGATAAACATGCCATTCACCGCAGTTGGGGCATATTGCAAGTGTAGGAGCTACTGCCTTGTCATTTGTTCTTCTCTTGGCAGTTCTTGTCTTTGACTGTCTTCTTTTAGGATGTGCCATTTTCTTACGTTTTAATTATCTTCTTCTATTTGTAAATTCTTTAAACTCGCCCATCTCGGGTCAATCTCTCTTTCGTTCTGCTCATCGGCGCCATAGGACTCGTCCACTGCATCGCGATGTGCATGTTTTTTAAGCTTGTTAGACATCTCCATGTTGCACTTGCCGGGGGCATGAATGCGTTTGGTGGGCAATGCCAATGCGATAAACTCATACAGATACCACGCAAGGTTGATATCGCCTTCGTGTTCGGGGATAATTACTATATCACCCTCGTCGGCATAAGCGTCGCCAAGCTTTACTTTCAGTTCGTTCTCGGTTTCAACATCGACCTCCATCTCGTCGAGACATCTGTCGCAGGGAACTATCACCGTGCCGTTTATTGTAAAAAGAAAATCGTATATTCCACGATTATTCTTTACATCTACCACGACCTTTACGGCGCCCTTCTGAAACTCCTGACCATCGATGTCGGCAAAAAAACTGTTATCGAGGTCGTACTCCATCTGCAGGGAAGAAACCTTCATTCCCTTCAAATCTATTCTATACTTATCAAAGCGTCCCATTTTACCCTAAAATCCTCAACAATAATTAAAAACAATCAACAATAATAGGAAATACTTGATATTTTCTAAATTTGGCTACAAAGATAAGAATAAAATTTTGAGTATAAGCCCAAAATGAGTAAAAATATCACTTTTTTAATTCGATTCTGAAGGTTGTACCCCTGCCAAGCTCGGAATTCTTAACAAAAATGCGTCCTTTGTGGTACTGTTCCATGATTCTCTTGGCCAAAGAGAGCCCCAAACCCCATCCGCGCTTCTTGGTGGTGTAGCCCGGCTCGAACACTGTTTTGAACTGCGATTTGGCAATTCCCTTGCCTGTGTCGGAGAGTTCGATGAACACTTTATCGTCGTTGTGCATGACGTTTATGGTGATGGTGCCGGCGCCATTCATGGCGTCTATGGCATTTTTGCACAGGTTTTCCACCACCCACTCCATGAGCGGCGAGTTCATGCGTACAAACAACGGACGCTTGGTGAAATGGCACACAAACTCCACCTTATTCGATGTACGACGGCGTATATAGCCCACTACCCTCTCGAGCAGCTCGATTATATCGTCAGTTTGCGATTCGGGGGCTGAGCCTATTTTGGAGAAGCGCTCGGCAATGGTTCGCAACCTTGCGACATCCTTCTCCATTTCGGGCAAAAGCTCGTCGTCGGAATATTTATCCTTCAGCACCTCGGTCCAGGCCATGAGCGACGATATCGGGGTACCCAGTTGGTGGGCAGTTTCCTTGGACAATCCCACCCACACTCTGTCCTGCTCGGCGCGTTTAGAGCTTAATATGGCCACCAGGCATACAAAGAAGAAGACGATGGCCACCAACAGCTGCACATAGGGATAATAGGCGAGCTGCTTCAGTATGAGCGAATCGGAATAGCACACTTCTATATACTCGCCAGGCAGTTCAGAACCCATATCAATGCGTATGATATTACCGCTCTGTCGCATACCCGCCACAAGGGCATGAAACACCGCCAGCGAGTCCTCAGCGTCGTCTATAACAATGTTTCTATAGCTGTTTATTGCGCCCTTGGCATCAGTCACAATCACGGGGATGGTATTATTACCGTCGAGCACGGTAAGCACCAGATTGAGGTCGGTATTTTCGTCGGCGCTGTTGAGCGAACGCATAGCTTCGGCCCACACCTGCATTTTGCGCAGCTCCTCTTGCTTCAGGTCCGATACAAGGCGATTGGAAACAAAAAGCGACACGGCCGCTATCGAGGCGGCAGCCAATATAAGCAATATTTTTATACGACGAAAACTATTTATCCACTGCATAATACACATAAGAGCCTTATAGGTTCCTATAGAGAAACGGAAGAAAAGGTTCTTTAGTATATAATAAGGAGTATTATATCTATTTTTTTCACCCAATATATACAAAAAAAGTTCCCTCAGTTCGTAAGAACCAAGGGAACTCGAGAAAAAAAGTGGCGACGACCTACTCTCCCACAACTAAATGCAGTACCATCGGCGCGGTTGGGCTTAACTTCTCTGTTCGGGATGGGAAGAGG
>JAFYOS010000037.1 GCA_017560125.1 Bacteroidaceae bacterium
GGGGTAGTTGCCTATGAGCATGAACGGTTCGCCACCGAAAAGCCTGTCGAGGTGCATTTTGAGGAAATCGTCCGGTATGATGTTCTCCTCACCGAGCTCCGGTAGGTTGTGGCAGAGATAGCTTACTGACTCCTCGTCAATCTCGACAACCTTGACAGGGCGTTCTTTCTTCAGCAGGAATTGTGTGAGAACTCCCATGCCTGGGCCTACTTCAAGTACGGGCATGCCCGGGCAAACATCAACGGTGTCGGCGATGTCCCTTGCTATGCTGAGGTCTGTAAGGAAGTGCTGCCCCAATCTCTTTTTTGCTGTTACTGCTTTCATCGCTGGTGTGCCTTTTTGTTTAAATAAATTAAAAAAAACAAGGATTCTGCAATATATTGCTATCTTTGCATTTGAAATATGCAAGGATATGACTGCTCGTCGCCATATTTACAAACAACAGAATCCCGTGCCGGGGGTGCCGTATTGGTGCAAAGGTAAATAAAAGTATTAAAAATATTCTTAAAGTAGTGAAAAAGATTTTCGGTAATCTCGTAAAAACAGTGCTTCCAATAATGCTGGGAGTGCTTATTCTTTATATGATTTATGCCGATTTCGATTTTTCGCGTCTTTGGAAAGACCTTTCCGGAATGAACCTTTTCTGGTTTGCCGTTTCTACATTCTTCGGTATAATGAGCCATGTTTTAAGGGGATGGCGGTGGAAACTGACCCTGGCTCCATTGGGGTATCGTCCTTCAGGGAGGGTTTGCGTGTATTCTGTTTTCATAGCCTATGCGGCCAATCTGGTTGTCCCACGTATAGGTGAGGTTTCACGTTGTGTTGTGCTTGAGCAGAACGAGAAGGTTCCTTTCGCGCAGTCGTTGGGAACCCTTGTTACGGAGCGTCTCATAGACACCTGTATGGTGCTGGCGATAACTTTGGCAGCAATTGTGTTGCAGTGGCCGGTATTCTGCGCCTATCTTGAACAGGCTGGTTTTATGGTTTCCGGAGATGGTGTGTTGGCGTCGATGGGTGGGTGGCTCGTGATATTCCTCTCTTTGGCAGCTGTACTTGTGCTTCTTTTCTTCATTGTGAGGAAAATGAATTTTTGGAAAAAAATAAGGTCATTTATTGTGCAGTTTGCCGAAGGATTGTTATCTTTGAAAAAGATGAACAACGGGTGGCTGTTCGTGGCCGAGACCTTCGGGATATGGTTCTGCTACTTCATGCAGTTCTACCTCTGCTTCTATTGTTTCCAGTTCAGCAGCGGTCTCCCGCTGCTTGCCGGCTTGTTGCTGTTCGTGGCCGGCAGTATAGCTGTGGTCGTGCCCACGCCTAACGGAGCCGGTCCTTGGCATTTCGCCATAATAAGCATAATGCTACTTTATGGCGTGGACTCAACAGATGCCGAAGCTTTTGCGTTGATAGTACATAGTACGCAAACACTGCTGGTGGCCGTTTTGGGCATTTATGCCTTAGTGATGTTGCAATTTGACAAACGTTTGAACAATAAACTTAAAAACTTATAATTATGGCAATTACAATCAAAGATCTTCAGCCCCGTGAGGTGTGGAAGCACTTCGAGGCTCTGACACAGGTTCCACGTCCGTCGGGACATCTTGAGAAAATACAGAAGTTCCTGCTAGACTTCGGCAAGAGCATCAATGTGCAGACATGGCAGGATGAGGCAGGAAACATCATCATGCGCAAGCCTGCCACTCCAGGTCTTGAGGGACGCAAGGGAATTATTCTCCAGGCCCATATGGATATGGTTCCGCAGAAGACTCCTGACAGCAAGCACGATTTCGTGAATGACCCCATTGCAACCGTTGTGAAGGGTGACTGGCTCTATGCCGACAATACTACTCTCGGGGCCGACAATGGTCTTGGAGTTGCGGCAATCATGGCAATCATGGAGGACAGTTCATTGCAGCACGGTCCGCTTGAGGCTCTCATTACAGCTGATGAAGAGACTGGCATGTATGGAGCGTTCGGTCTTAAGGGCGGTGAACTCGAGGGTGAACTGTTGCTTAACCTTGACTCCGAGGAAGAGGGCGTGATGTATATCGGTTGCGCAGGTGGTCTTGACATTTCGGCTTCAATGGAGTTTATGGAAGAGGAGAGCGACGATGAAGTGGCTGTAAAGGTACAGCTCAAGGGTCTTCGTGGCGGTCACTCCGGTCTTGAGATAAATGCCGGTCGCGGAAACGCCAACAAGTTGATGGCGCGCTTCCTTCGCGAGGCTATGGATGAGTGCGGCGTTGTTCTGGCAAGTTGGAACGGTGGCAACATGCGCAATGCGATTCCTGCAAGCTGCGAGGTTGTGCTAACACTTCCAAGTGAAGGTGTTGAGGAACTCAAGGGTATTGCAGCAAAGTATGAGACTCTCTACAACAGCGAGTATGCGACAATAGAGGAGGGTATAACACTTACGGTCGCAGAGACGGAAATGCCCGAAACGGTTGTGCCCGAGGAAATACAGGAGAATCTTGTGGATGTGGTTCTCGCATGCCACGATGGAGTGTTGCGCTTCATCCCGACAATACCCGACACGGTGGAGACATCAAGTAACCTGTCTATCGTGAAAATAGGTGACGGCAAGGCCGAAATCAATATCCTTGCGCGCAGTTCATGCGATACCATGAAGGAGTATCTTGCATTGCAGCTCTCAAGCTGTTTTGCGATGGCAGGCATGAAGGTTGAGCTCAGCGGCGGTTACAGTGGCTGGCAGCCTAATGTAAACTCTCCATTGCTGGCTGCATTGAAGAAGGCATATACCGACATGTTCGGCAAGGAGCCCGATGTTCGCGTTATCCATGCAGGTCTCGAGTGTGGTATAATCTCAACGAATTATCCCAAGATGGATATGGTGTCATTCGGCCCGACACTGATGTCACCGCATTCACCGACTGAGCGCGTCGAGATTCCTACAGTAGAGAAATTCTATTCTCTCGTAAAGGCTCTTGTCGTGAACGGTGTCCTTTGATGTAGGATTTGATTTAATGTATATGGGTAGGTGCGCTTATATAGGTGCACCTGCCTTTTGTTTTTCTCTCTCTTTTGTTTATCTTCGCATCAGAAGAGGTTTTTATTATGGAACATCCTGAAAATGACAAGGCCTATAAAGGGCTTAAGGTGAACGATGGGGTGGAGTCCTTGGGCACGGTGAACCCGTATCTCTCTACCATGAGGCGCAAAAGGCCTGCACAACTCTCCGTAAATGATTATGTGGAGGGCATCCTCCGTGGTGACGTGACCGTGTTGAGCCGTGCCGTGACGCTTGTTGAGAGCCTTCTGCCCGAGCATCAGGCCATAGCTCAGGAAGTGGTAGAGAAGTGTCTTCCTTATTCTGGCAACTCAGTTAGAATAGGTATTACCGGTGTGCCCGGTGCCGGCAAGAGTACCTCCATAGATGCTTTTGGTGTGCATCTGCTCGGTGAATACGGCGGCAAACTGGCAGTGCTTGCCGTTGACCCAAGCAGCGAGCGAAGCAAAGGCAGTATTCTCGGTGACAAGACCCGTATGGAACGTCTCTCTCTCCATCCGTCAGCCTTCATACGCCCCAGTGCTTCGGCAGGGTCGCTGGGTGGTGTTGCGCGCAAGACCCGTGAGACTATTGTTCTGTGCGAGGCCGCTGGTTATGACAAGATTTTTGTGGAGACTGTCGGGGTCGGGCAGAGCGAGACAGCCGTCTATTCCATGGTCGATTTCTTCCTGCTCATACAGATAGCCGGTGCCGGTGACGAACTGCAGGGTATAAAACGCGGTATAATGGAGATGGCCGACGGTATAGTTATCAACAAGGCCGATGGTGACAATGTGGACGCTGCACGCAGGGCTGCCGTACATTACAGAAATGCACTGCAGCTTTTCCCTATGCCGGCAAGCGGTCTGCGCCCGCAGGTCCTTACCTATTCCGGTTTCTTCGATATAGGTATAAAGGAGGTCTGGGATATGATTATGGGATATCTTGACAATGTTAAGGCAAATGGATGTTTCATGGAAAGACGTAACGGGCAGCTGAAGTATTGGATGTATGAGACCATAGAGGAGAGTCTTAGAAACCGTTTTTATAATGCTCCGGGAATGGAAGATCTCCTTTTGCGTTACGAGCAACTGGTGTATGCAGGCAAGATGACTTCGTTCGCTGCTGCAGGGGCTGTTCTTGACTGTTACGATAAAAAGAGTGTCTGATTATGGATAAAAGTGAGTTGCGCCGTTTGGTACGCGCAAAACTTGCGGGAATGACAGGTGAGGAAAAGGAACGTTGTTCCGAATTGCTCTGTAAAAGCATAAAATCACATCTTGCTGTTTCCGGTGCGCGTGTGGTGGCTCTGTTTTCTCCACTACCTGACGAGCCTCAGATATGGCCCCTTGTAGAAGAACTTGCAAAGAATCTTTTAGTAGTTCTGCCGCGTGTCGAGGGTGATGCAATGCGGTTCTACAGCATTGGTGATATGAAGGTCGGAGCGTTTGGCATAATGGAGCCGCAGGGTTCATTATGTATCTCTCCCGGAGAAATTGATGCAATTATTGTTCCGGGTGTGGCGTTTACGCTTACAGGCCGACGCATGGGACGTGGTAAGGGATTTTATGATAAATATATGTCGCACAACGATTTTAAGGCGTTGAAGATAGGTGTCTGCTATCCTGTTCAGATTGTCGATGAACTTCCGTGCGAACAACATGATATAAATATGGATTGCGTGATAATCAAATAGCGGCGGAAAATATTTTCCGCCGCTATCTGTATATCGGAATTGTTTTTACGAAGCTAAAATCTCCTGTGCGCGGACAGTTTCCCTGTCAATGGGCTTGTCATCCTTGATGGCTTTTGTAAACGGAATGTATACAATCTCATTGTTTCTCAAGCCTATCATTACGTTGCGTTGTCCTTCGAGTAGGGCATCGATGGATGCTACACCAAGGCGGCTTGCCAATATGCGGTCATTGGCTGTAGGGCTTCCTCCGCGTTGCAGGTAACCGAGAATCGATACCCTTACATCCAGTTCGGGGAAGCGTTGGCGCATGCCTTCGGCAACTTCCATTATGTTATAATCCTTTTCGCGTCCTTCGGCAAATAGAACGATGCTGCTGCTCTTTGTACGGCGTAAGCCGTTGGCAATGAATTGGTTGATGCGTTCGAACTCGGGGTCTATTTCCGGCAATACGCAAGCTTCGGCACCAGTGGCGATTGTTCCGTTAAGAGCGAGGAAACCTGCATCGCGGCCCATAACTTCAACGATGAACAGACGCTCGTGTGACGATGCTGTGTCACGTATCTTGTCGACACATTCCATTATGGTGTTGAGTGCAGTGTCGTAACCGATGGTGGTGTCTGTTCCGTAAAGGTCGTTGTCAATAGTGCCCGGCAGTGCGATGCAAGGGATGTCAAACTCGCGTGCAAGGTTGTAGGCGCCGGTAATAGAGCCGTCACCACCAATAACGACAAGAGCGTTAATGCCTTCCTTCTGCAATGTCTCGTATGCCTTAGCACGACCTTCTTCGGTCTTGAACTCGTCGCAACGGCTTGTTTTTAGGATTGTGCCACCGCGCTGAATGATATTACTTACATTTTCGGTCTTGAATTCCTTTATCTCACCGGTTATAAGTCCTTTGTAACCGCGATAGATGGCCTTTACCTTGATGCCGTGGAATATACATGCGCGGGTTACCGCACGTATGGCTGCATTCATGCCGGGTGCGTCACCTCCAGATGTGAGGATACCGACGCATTGGATCTTGTTCTTCATTTCATTTATTGTTATGATAGTTAGTTATAGCCTGTTTGCATTTTTCCATAAGCCATTTTGGGGTCGATGTGGCTCCGCAAATTCCTATTGACCCTACATTGTCGGTCAATGCGAAGTCGATGTCTTCCGGTCCCTCTATCTGGTATGATTGGCAGTTCACTCTCTTGCATTCGTTATAGAGTATCTTGCCGTTGGAACTCTTCTTTCCGCATACGAAGAATATAAGTTCATGTGATTTTGCAAATTCTCCGATACCGCTCATGCGGTTGCCTACCTGCCCGCATACGGTGTTGAACGACTTACACTCGTTATTGCCCTTAATGCGCTTGCTGATAGCTTCTACTATAGTTTTGTAGCCTTCAAGGGACTTTGTTGTCTGTGAGTATATGTATGTGTTGCGGTTGTTTTCAATGCGGTCTATCTGTGAGGTGTCTTCTATGACTATGGCTTCACCATGTGTCTGTCCCACAAGCCCAAGAACCTCTGCGTGTCCGGCTTGGCCGTAGATTATGATCTGCCTATTTTCGTCGCATGTTTCCTGCCACTTCTGTTTGATTCGCTGCTGCAGCTTCAAGACAACAGGACATGTTGCGTCTATTAGCTCAAGGTTATTTTCCTTGGCTGTCTCGTATGTTTCAGGCGGTTCGCCATGTGCCCGCAACAGCACTCTTGCATTGCGTAGGTTACTGAATGTGTCATGGTCTATGGTTACAAGTCCCATGCGCTTCAGTCTGTCACATTCAATGCTGTTGTGAACGATGTCTCCCAAGCAATAGAGTGTACCGCCGTTCTGCAACTCCTCTTCGGCTTTCTTAATGGCAGTGGTTACTCCGAAACAGAATCCTGAGTGTTCGTCTATTTCTATTTTCAACATTCCGATGCTATTTTGTTGTATGTCTCTATGAGCCATTCCATCTGCTCATCTCGTGTCATGTTGCTGTTGTCTAGTAAATGAGCGTCGTCGGCCTGTTTGAGGGGGCTGATTTCCCTTGTCTGGTCCAGATGGTCGCGCTGCAGTACATTTTCGAGAATCTCGTTGTAGTCGGGGTTGTCGCCACGTGCAGCTAGCTCATCATATCGTCGCTGTGCACGTACTTCGGCCGATGCGGTGACAAAAACCTTCATTTCGGCATCGGGGAATACTGTTGTGCCTATGTCACGTCCGTCCATGACGATTCCTTTGGATTTTCCCATCTCGCGTTGTTGTTCTACCATTTCATTGCGTACAAAATCTAGTGCGGCAATCTTGCTGACGAAACGCGAAACCTCTATGGTTCGTATCTCATGCTCAACATTCACTCCATTGAGGAATGTCATGGAATTCCCGGTTTCCGGGTCGGCTTCGAATGATATGTGTATATGCTTGATGTTGTCATTCAGGCTTTCAGTGTCAATATCTTCTTCATTGATGATTCCATTCTGCATGCAGTAAAGTGCAACAGCCCTGTACATGGCACCGCTGTCGAAGTAGAGGTATCCGATGTTTCGTGCAAGAGCCTTTGCCATAGTGCTTTTGCCGCATGATGAGAAACCATCGATGGCTATGGTGATTTTTTTCATGTTATTCAGGCTTTGATGTCAAAGTGTATACGATAGGTTGAAGAGAAATGAAGATGAAGATACATGCAACTTACTGTACGAAGCGCCGAATTTCACCTTATTAATATTAAGACCTGCTCCGGCGCTCAATCCATCCCATTTGCTGCCGCCGGCCGACAACTCTTTGCTCATGCGGAAGTTGTATCCCAAAGATGCGTAGAAGTTTTTGCCAATAAAAGCATCAGCTCCTATTACTACATGCTTCATGAGTATGTCTGAAGTGCTGTCCTTGCTGCCGTCGGCATTGTAGAAGTCGTCCTTGCCCCATTTGTGCAGGTTCGTTAATGTGAGCGATATTCGTATTGGTGCATGCGGAAGCATTTTGCTTATACCCAACTGTACGTCAACAGGCATTTTTTCACTCTTTTCCTCGAATGACTTGACCTGTCCGCCGAGGTTCTTTAGTACAAATGATGCCGAAAGTCCTTTGTCAGGGTTGTAGTAGTTTATGCCCAAGTCGACTCCCAAGGCAATGGAACTGAGGGTTTCGTATTTCGAGTATATGAACTTGCCCGAAACACCGCCACTCCAGTGGTTGCTCAAGAGGTAGCTGTATGAAACCGCGAACTCCATATCCTTTGCGCTGAATGAGCCTGTATGGATATTATCCTCGGTATATCCCTCAAAATCACCATAGTCTACATATCGTGCTGTAATAGCTCCAGCCGAACGCTTGTTGAATGTTCTGCTGAATGCGGCACCTGCAACCTTGCTGTCGCTAATGTATGACATGTAGTTGAGGTTGATTGTCTTGTCGCTGACATTTATCAGCAGAGCCGGGTTGTGCATTGCCAGTGTAATGTCGTCCTCTATTATGGATATGTTGCTCCCTCCGAGCGCGGCGACTCTGGCTGAATAAGGAAGGCGCAGGAAATTGAATGCATTGTCACCACTCTGGGCAGTAGCAATGAACGGAAGCGCCATAAAAAAGCAAAAAATGATATTTTTAAGTTTCACGTTCTTGATATTTTGTTTAGTTTTGCGGACGGAACTTTCCGAATGCTTTGCGAAGATACATCTTTTTTTCATTTTTTTACTATCGGCAATGATAAATATATTCATGCAGTAATATAAAAATAACGTAATAGAGATGTGTTTATGACATACCCGATAAAGAAAATCTTTTTAAAATAAAAAAAAGATTGGATTTCATCGTGCGTATTGAAAAATATTGTTTATTTTTGTCGATTAGAAAATATATACAAATTACAATAATGAGTACAGAGAGAAATCAACAGGTTAATGGCGGGTTGCTCGAAGAAAAGAAGAGTGCCAATGCCAATTTGGAGCAGCACAGATTCTTGTGGCTGTTGGTGGGTTGTCTTATAGTCTTCTCTACAACATTCGCAGTGTTCGAGTGGACAACAGTGGAACCGAAGGACAAGAAGGCCAAGAAGGCCCAGCAGACAAACCTTGATATCCCCATTGATATCATGGTGCCGTTTACAATCCCGGAGAAGAAGGTTGTTCCTCCTCCACCAGAAGCTAAGAAGATTGTCGACATCCTTGAAATTGTTGATGACGAGGCAGAGGTAGAGGAGAGTGATCTCGTTGCTATCGAGGATATGGGTGAGGTTGTCGAGGTTTCCGACAATGCCAATATCGTAGTCGAGGAGGTAGTCGAGGAAGAGACCGTATTCCAGGTGGTAGAGCAGCAGCCCGAGTTCCCCGGTGGTATGAAGGCTCTCATGAAGTATCTCCAGGAGAATATCAACTACCCGCGTGTATCACGCGACAACGGTTCACAGGGTCGTGCATTCATACGCTTCGTCGTGAATACTGACGGTTCAATCCAGGATGTCGAAGTGTTGAAGAGTTCTGGTGACATGTATCTCGACAAGGAAGCTGTACGCGTGGTATCGGGCATGCCAAAATGGAAGCCGGGTCGCCAGTCCGGTAAATCGGTACGAGTGTTCTTCACTCTTCCTGTAGTCTTTAAATTGCAGTAATATGTAAGTATATGGGGAAGAGGCTGCGTCTGCAGCCTCTTTTTTTTACAATAAAAACATAATGTCATGTATAATTGGGAAGAAACCAGAGATTTGGTAAACGAATTCATTGACAAGCTTGAATTCGAGAGAGAGCCACGTGAATTGTATGCGCCAATACGTTATACACTGTCACAGAGTGGCAAGCGGGTACGTCCTGTGCTTTTCATTATGGCTTATAATATGTATAAGGAGTGTGTTGATGAGGCTCTTTATCCGGCAGTGGCAATGGAAACTTATCACAACTACACCTTGATACATGACGATGTTATGGACCGTGCAGATATACGTCGTGGCAAACCTACGGTATGTGCGAAATGGGGTGATACTGCAGCGATACTTTCGGGTGATACGATGTTTGTGCTTGCATATGAGTTTCTCTCGCATGTCCCGGCCGACAAATTGCCTTCAATGCTGTCTCTTTTTACCGAAACGGCAAAAGAAATCGGTGACGGTCAACAATATGATCTTGATTTCGAGAAACGTGATGATGTACGTGAGGAGGAGTATCTGGAGATGATACGCCTCAAGACATCCGTGCTTCTTGCAGCATCGCTGAAACTTGGCGGTATGCTGGCAGGTGCTCCCGAGGAGGATCTCAAAAATCTCTATGCCTATGGAGAGACAATGGGAATGGCATTCCAACTGCAGGATGACCTGCTCGATGTCTATGCCGATCAGTCTCTTTTCGGCAAGAAGATAGGTGGTGACATATGCTGTAACAAAAAGACCTTCCTGCTTATAACAGCCATGAATCTTGCATCGGCCGAGCAGCTCGCTGCCATGAAGGAGTGGATGGAAAAAACCGAATTCAACGAAGAAGAGAAAATAGCATATTTTACAAGTGTATATAACAAGCTTGGTGTAAAGGAAATATGTGAGAAACGCATTCAGGAGCTTTTTGCCAAATGCGATGATTATATTGCGCGCATTTCTCTTCCCGAGGAAAGAAAGGCTAGTCTGAAGGAGTTTGCCAATTCAATCCTCAACAGAAATCTTTAATTCACTCTGGGATGCCGTACCGCAGATTGCCAAAAACCGATCAGGCACGCATACGCGCTCTGAAGGCTGCCGTAGAGAGCAGCATAGAGGGTGGTGTTTTCACCAATGTTCTTTCGCATAACACATACCATCGTGCAAAGAGTGCTTTGGAGGCTTTTTCGCGTGAGGTTGACGTGTACAAGCGCTGTGTGAAGGAACAGTCGTCAAAGCGCGGTAACGAGACGTATGAGGCTGCGCTTAAGAAGGCGCGCATGTATGTCTCCCATTTCATACAGGTACTCAGCATGTCCATAATGCGTGGCGAGATTGCCCGGAGCAAGCGTCCATACTATGGTCTCCCTGAGAATGAGGATACGACACCAAACCTCTTTTCCGAGTCCTCTGTACTTGAATGGGGTGTAAAGGTTATGGATGGCGAGAGACGCCGTCAAGCCGAGGGCGGAGTGCCTATCTACAATCCTACAATGGGAAGAGTGTCTGTAGTTTTTGAACTCTTCAAGGAAATGTATGACAGGCAACAGATGCTGCAGCAGAGGACGAATGATGCCCTGTCAAACATTTCTGACATGCGTTACGAGGTGGACGAGATAATTTTCGAGGCTTGGGCCGAGATAGAAAAGGCATTTGTCGGTTTTGACAGTAAGGCGCGTATAAGGAAATGTTCTGCATACGGAGTAATATATTATGAACGTCCCGACAGGAAGGCAAAAAAGGATATTCTCTGATGACAGGCTATATCGATACACATACCCATCTGTTCGTGCAGGAATTCGATGATGACCGGAACCAGGCCGTTGAGCGTGCCTTGTCTGCCGGAGTGCATAAATTGTGTCTTCCTTCCATAACCGAGGATACACTTGAACCGTTGATGGCGATGTGCGATACCCATCCGGGAGTGTGTTATCCGATGATTGGCCTGCATCCTACGGAACTTGCCGATGATTATAGGGATGTGTTGCAAAGGCTGTATTCAAGGCTGAAAGAGAGTGACCGCTATGTGGCAATCGGTGAGGTTGGTCTCGATTTTTATTGGGACGATACACGCAGAAAGGAGCAGATGGATGCTTTCCGGCAGCAGATTGAGTGGGCTGAAGAAACAGGTCTTCCCCTTGCTATACACTCACGCAGTGCCTTCGAAGATTTGTATTCTGTAATGGACGATTATAGGGCGAATGGGCTCACGGGCGTGTTCCACTGTTTTTCAGGCAGCGAGGACGAGGCACGGAAACTGCTCTCTTTCGATGGCTTCTATCTTGGTATCGGCGGTGTCGTGACATATCGAAAATCGTCGTTACCCTCTGTCCTGGCCTCGGTCCCCCTTGAACGCATAGTATTGGAGACCGATTCTCCTTATTTGCCGCCTGTGCCGTATCGCGGACGCCGTAACGAGAGTTCCTACGTACCATATATCGCAGAATTCCTTTCGGGTGTGTATGGATGCAGCATAGAGAAGGTTGCGGAGGTTACTACCGCCAACGCTTTACGGCTTTTCCCTAAATTGAACGTATAATGGATCTTGAAAAGATAGATGTATTCAGCAATCCGGGCAATCCGGTTGTAATTGCAGGTCCTTGCAGTGCCGAGAGTGAGGAGCAGGTTATGTCGGTAGCATCGGAACTTTCGCACAATGGTGTGACCCTGTTCCGTGCAGGTGTATGGAAACCGCGTACCCGTCCTGGTTGTTTCGAGGGTATAGGCAAGGAGGCGCTGCCCTGGCTACAAAGGGTAAAAAGTGAACTTTCCATGTCCGTCGCAACAGAAGTGGCTACGCCTGAGCACGTGGAACTGGCACTCGCGGCCGGCATTGATTTGCTTTGGATTGGTGCAAGAACGACAGCTAATCCGTTTGCAGTGCAGGATATCGCTGATGCTTTGCGCGGCGTTGATATTCCCGTGCTGGTCAAGAATCCGGTCAACCCGGACATAGAGTTATGGATCGGTGCTTTGGAGCGTCTCTTCAATTCAGGCGTAAAAAAGTTGGGTGTAATACATAGGGGCTTTTCTTCGTATGGCGAGAAATTTTTCCGCAATGCACCGCAATGGCAGCTTCCGATAGAACTCCGTCGTCGTATGCCGCAGTTGCCCATTATATGTGACCCTAGTCACATAGCCGGGAAACGCGAGCTGATAATGCTTCTCTCGCAGCAGGCAATGGATTTGAATTTCGACGGACTTATGATTGAAACACACTGCAATCCGGTGTGTGCATTGAGTGATGCCCGTCAGCAGGTGACTCCCGATGAGCTGATGATGATACTATCAAAGATAGTACATCGTTCCGCTTATAATACTGCAACCGATTTCTCGACCTACCGCAAGCAGATCGATTCCATAGATGAGGATATTATGAAACTCCTTGTAAAACGTATGGAGATTTCACGCGAGATAGGTGAAGTCAAACGCGAAAAAGGGCTCACCGTGTTCCAGCCGTTCAGGTACAACGAGACCATGAAGCGTTGTGCCGAGTGGGGGATGGACGGCAAACTTGACCCTGATGCTATAAGGGCAATATTCGAGGCTATACATTCCGAGAGCATACGTCAGCAGCTCTCTATAGTAAACGAAGAAATTTGATGCTATGTGTCGTGGCATGCGGTTGCATTTTCTCTGTATTATTGTGGTGACCCTCGTGTTGTTGCTGTCGTGCGGTGGCTCAAAGTGTGTCTCCGATGTTGTCGGGGAGAAGATTCCTCTTCGCTACTCATCCTTGCTCTCGATAGTGGAGTGCGATGGCTATACGGTTGTGGATGTGAAGAATCCATGGGGCAAAGGCCTTCTGCAACGCTATCTTCTTGTTCCGCGGGATTCTGTAATTCCGCAAAGTCTGCCTCAGGGCCGTCTGTTGCGTACTCCGTTGGAGAAATCAATTGTTTTTTCCGGTGTTCATGCTTCGCTTTTCGAGGAACTTGGAATGTCAAATGCGGTTTCGGGTGTATGCGATGCCGAATTCGTATATTCCCCGGCTGTTACGGAGGGGCTTGTGGCAGGCGCAATCGTTGATTGTGGCAGTTCATTGAATGTCAACAGAGAGAAGGTTATGGAGGTCTCTCCCGAAGCGATCTTTGTGCTTCCGTATGAAAATGGCGGTTATGGCAAACTGGAAAATATGCCGTATACCTTGGTTGAGTGTGCCGATTATATGGAAAACTCTCCGTTGGGATGTGCCGAATGGATGCGTTTCTATGGACGGCTTCTGGGAAAGGGAATAGAAAGCGATTCTCTCTTTGCTGCGGTATGCCGCGAATATGAATCCTTGTGCCGTCTTGCTTCGGGTGCCTCAGAACGTCCTACGTTGATGTGCGAACTGAAAGGTTCATCGGCATGGTATGTGCCCGGTGGGGAGAGCACGATGGGGCGTATGTATCATGATGCGGGTGCCGATTACATCTTTTCGTCATACAAGGTGAGCGGTTCGGTCCCGCTTTCCTATGAGATTATTCTTGATAAGGCAGCAGAGGCTGACATATGGCTTGTCAAATATAACTCCACTGTAGATTTGACTAAGGCTTCGCTTCTTGAGGATTTTTCGGGATATGGTTTGTTCAGGCCCTTCAGGGAAGGACGCATCTATGCTTGTAATACAAGGCGTAACAGAATATTCGAATCAGCGTCATTCCATCCCGAAAGGCTGCTGAAGGAGCTTGTAGCTCTTTTTCATCCGGAACTTCTTGTAGATTATGAAACTGAATTCTATGAAAAGATGCATTGACAGGAAGAGCCTTGTGCTCCCGTTCCTTCTTCTGGCCCTTATTCTCTTGTTCATGGCCAATCTCCTGCTTGGTTCTGTGGATATACCGGTCCGGGATGTCTTTACGATTCTGCTTGGCGGTGAGGGTGAACGCGAGGTTTGGAGTTCCATACTTTTCGACTCCCGTCTTCCGCAGGCGTGTACTGCGTTGTTGGCCGGTGCTGCAATATCTGTGTCAGGGCTCATCCTGCAGACTTTGTTCGGCAATCCGCTTGCCGGTCCTGAAGTACTTGGCGTTAATAGTGGAGCCGGTTTGGGGGTTGCGGTCGTGATGCTGTTGTCGCACGGTTTCCTCGCGATAGGAAATTCTGGTTTGTCGGGTCATGCTGCAATACTTTCAGGTGCGTTTGCAGGCGCGATGCTTATAATATCAGTAATTCTATTTCTTTCTTCTTTTCTCAGGAACAAGGTGTTCCTGCTTATTGCCGGTGTTGCGATAAGTTACCTTACATCGTCGCTCATATCTGTATTGAACTATGTTGCTACGGCCGAGGGTGTACATTCATATCTCATATGGGGCATGGGTAGTTTCGGTGCTGTTTCTCCGGAGCAATTGCCGCTGTTCGCGTCATTGCTGTCCATGCTTCTTGTTTGCTCAATGTTGATGGTCAAACCGCTCAATGCCTTGCTTCTCGGAGATCTTTATGCAAGGAACCTTGGCGTAAATGTGAAGGTAGCACGTTTTCTCCTGCTGTGTATTACAGGCCTGATGACAGCTATCGTTACTGCCTATTGCGGACCGGTTGCATTCCTCGGACTGGCTGTCCCGCATCTTGCACGTCTATCGATGAGCAGCGGTGACCATAGGACTCTGTTGCCGTCCACGATGCTTGTTGGCGGTTGTGTGGCCTTGTTGTGCAATATTCTTACTGTTCTCCCCGGTGAGAGCGGCCTGCTTCCGTTGAGTGCGATTACGCCATTGACAGGGGCCCCGGTTATAATATATGTGATATTGCGTGACAGGGCTCTATGACAATATTGCAGTGTTTGTCCTGAATTCGCGTCTATAGGTGAACGATAGTCATTTTATTATTCTCTTTTGTCCAATATTTTTTGTATAAACTGAAAAAAGGGATTAATTTTGCATTCCTGAAAATGAATGGGCCCAAGTTGCAAATCATTTGCAATCAGTGGCTGTGGATTGGATTCCGCTTCATCTTCCATAATCTTTTGGAGATGGTAATGGTCTGTTCTGTAATATCCCCTTCCTGTTGTCGGGGAGGTTTTTTATAGCATTGATATGAAGATAAAGTTAAGGAGCTCGCAGTGTACCGAAGGCCGTCGTATGGCCGGTGCCCGTGCGTTGTGGATAGCCAATGGGATGAAACGTGAAATGTTCGGCAAGCCGATAATAGCAATCGCCAACTCTTTTACGCAGCTTGTGCCGGGGCATACCCACTTGCATGAGGCGGGTCAGATAGTTAAGCAGGAAATAGAAAAGCTCGGCTGCTATGCGGCCGAGTTCAATACAATAGCCATTGATGACGGTATAGCTATGGGGCACGACGGGATGCTCTATTCGTTGCCGTCGCGCGACATCATTGCCGACAGCGTCGAGTACATGTGCAATGCACATAAGGTCGATGCGCTTGTATGCATCTCCAACTGTGACAAGATTACACCGGGCATGCTCATGGCTGCAATGCGCCTAAATATACCTACTGTGTTCGTTTCGGGCGGTCCCATGGAGAAGGGTACATGGAAGAATGAGAACCTTGACCTTGTCGTGGCTATGGTAAAGGCTGCCGACACGCATGTAAGCGATGAGGAATTGGCCGAGATTGAAAAACGCTCATGCCCGGGATGCGGTTGTTGCTCGGGTATGTTTACTGCTAACTCGATGAATTCCCTGACAGAGGCTATAGGTCTTTCGTTGCCTGGCAACGGGACAATACTTGCGACACATGTCAACCGTGTCCGCTTGCTCAAGGATGCGGCAAAGCTGATTGTGGAAAATGCTATGAAGTATTATGGCGAAGGTGATGATAGCGTTCTTCCGCGTAGCATTGCGACACGTGAGGCGTTCCTTAATGCTATGACTGTAGATATCGCAATGGGTGGATCAACCAATACAATCCTTCATTTGCTGGCAGTAGCACAGGAAGCCGGTGTCGATTTCAGGATGAGCGACATAGACGCTTTGAGCCGCAAGGTACCTTGTCTGTGCAAACTTGCTCCCAATGGGCCGTTGTATAGTGTCCAGGATTGTGGCCGCGCAGGCGGAATCATAGGTATAATGGGCGAGCTTGCCAAAGGCGGTCTGCTGGACACCTCTGCAATGCGTGTGAATGGCGCGAATTTGGGAAGCGACATTGAGAAATATTCTATCATGGGTGATGTCATCGATGATGAGGCCAGACGCATATATGGTACGGCTCCTGCCAACAGATTCTGCAATACTATGGGTGCGCAGGATTGCATGTACGGGGCACTTGATACCGACCGCGAGAGCGGTTGCATACGCTCTCTGGAGCATGCATACACCAAAGATGGAGGTCTTGCGGTCCTATTCGGCAATATCGCCAAGGACGGGTGCGTGGTAAAGACGGCCGGTGTGGATGAAAGCATATGGCGTTTTACAGGCAAGGCGCGTGTCTTTGATTCGCAGGAGGCGGCCGTCGACGGAATCCTTGGCGGCAAAATCCAGGCCGGCGATGTGGTAGTGATAATTTACGAAGGTCCAAAGGGAGGCCCCGGCATGCAGGAGATGCTTTATCCGACGTCGTACATAAAGTCCCGTCATTTGGGCAAGGAGTGTGCTTTGATTACTGATGGCCGCTTCAGTGGTGGAACATCGGGCTTGAGTATAGGACATATATCGCCCGAGGCTGCAGCAGGCGGGAATATTGGCAAGTTGCGTGACGGTGATATCATAGAAATAGACATACCTGCACGCAAAATAAATGTAAGGCTCACCGATGAGGAACTTGCAGCACGTGAGATGTTTCCGCTTACGCGTAACCGTGTAGTTTCAAAGAGCCTTAAGGCATATGCCAGTATGGTAAGTTCTGCCGACAAAGGTGGAGTGAGAATAATAGATTGACAATTTATGGCAAAAGTTAGAATATCAGGTAGTGAAGCACTCTTGCGATCGTTGATAAACGAGGGTGTAGATACAATTTTCGGTTATCCCGGAGGTTCCATCATGCCGGTCTTCGATGCATTGTATGATCACCGTGACGATTTCCGCGGTGTGCTCGTACGTCACGAGCAGGGTGCCGTGCATGCTGCTCAAGGATATGCACGCAGCTCGGGCAGGGTTGGAGTGAGCATTGTGACCAGTGGCCCGGGTGCTACAAATACATTGACGGGTATAAGCGATGCTATGCTCGACAGCACACCGGTTGTTGTAATAGCCGGTCAGGTGAGTACAGGTGTGTTAGGTACGGATGCTTTTCAGGAAATTGATTTCGTGGGCATCACGCAGCCTATTACAAAATGGAGTTACCAGATACGCCGTCCCGAGGATATTGCATGGGCTGTGGCACGTGCTTTCTACATAGCTTCTACTGGCCGACCGGGGCCGGTTGTACTCGATTTCAACAAGGATGCACAGGTGGCACTGTTTGACTATGAACCAGAAAGTGTCGATAATGTACGCAGTTATATTCCATATCCTACACCGTCGTTAGAGGCTGTGGAAGAGGCTGCAAGGCTTGTGAATGAGTCCGAGCGTCCTTTCCTTCTTGTAGGGCAGGGCGTGGAACTGGGTGAGGCTCATGAGGAGCTCAAGGCTTTCATCGAGAAGGCCGATATTCCTGCCGCACGTACTCTTATGGGGCTTTCGGCATTGCCTACAGACCATCCCCTGTGTGTCGGTATGCTCGGTATGCATGGCAACTATGGACCTAATGTGAATACAAACGAATGTGACCTGCTGATAGCTGTCGGCATGCGTTTCAGTGACCGCGTGACAGGAAAGCTCTCCACATATGCCAAGCAGGCAAGGATAATACACATAGATATTGACCATGCAGAGATAAACAAGAACGTTACGGTTGATGTTCCTATTGTAGGTGACTGCAAGGAGGTGCTTCCCATGCTGACGGCTCTTGTCAACAAGGCAAGCCACAAGGAGTGGATAGATAGTTTCGCGCGCTATAATGCGATTGAGCATGAGAAAGTGACCGTAAAGGCCCTGAATCCCGGTGAAGGCCCTCTCTTGATGGGCGAAGTGGCCCGCAAGGTAAGTGAGGCTACGGGCAACAGTGCGATACTCGTGACCGATGTGGGGCAGAACCAGATGATGTCGGCACGCTATTTCAAGTATACGAAGCCTCATAGTATACTTACATCCGGTGGTCTTGGAACAATGGGTTATGGTCTGCCGGCTGCAATAGGAGCGAAGATTGCCATGTCCGATCGCACGGTCTGTCTCTTTACCGGTGACGGAGGCATGCAGATGAATATTCAGGAGCTGGGTACTATAATGGAACAGGGTACTGCCGTCAAGATAATACTTCTGAACAACAACTATCTGGGCAATGTGCGCCAGTGGCAGGAACTCTTCTTCAATCACCGCTATTCGTGGACTCCTATGCTTAATCCCGATTATGGTTTGATAGCTCAGGGATATGGCATTCCTTCAAGGCTTGTGATAGAGCGCAGTGAACTGGATGATGCAATACGTGAGATGCTTGAGACTTCAGGCCCGTTCCTGCTGCATGTAGCGGTCAAGGAGGAGGCGAACGTTATGCCGATGACACCTCCGGGAGCATCTGTCAATGAAATGATATTCGAATAAATGGGTATGGACAAGAAACTTTATACAATAATCATATATACCGAGAATATAGCCGGTATGCTGAACCAGGTGACAGCTGAGTTTACACGCCGCATGATGAATATTGATACCATCACGGCATCATCGTCATCGGTAGAGGGAGTGCACCGCTATACAATCTCGTTGTGGGGCGAGGAGGATTCTGTGCAGAAGGTTACCAAGCGTATTGAAAAGAAAGTGGATGTACTCAAGGCCGATTACTATACCGACAATGAGATATTCTTTCAGGAGGTGGCGCTGTACAAGCTTTCGACACCGGTTGTGCTCGGGAATGACGAGGTGTCACGTATAATACGCCACAATACGGCACGTGTGATTGAGGTAAACTCAACCTATACGGTGGTGGAGATGACCGGTTCTACCGAGGATATCCTGAATCTATACGACAAGTTTGTGTCGCATAACTGTATGCTGCAGTTCGTCAAGTCGGGGCGTGTTGCTGTTCCGCGTTCGGCACAGGATGTTCTGGGAGATTACCTTTTCAATGAGGATTACAAGCGTAAATCAATAAAAGAAAAAAATAAATAATTATGGCAGAAATGAATTTTGGCGGAGTAATCGAAAACGTAGTTACTCCCAAGGAGTTTTCACTTGAGAAGGCACGTGAAGTGCTTGCCGGCGAGACTATCGCCGTTTTGGGTTATGGCGTACAGGGACCTGGTCAGGCGTGCAATCTTCGTGACAATGGTTTCAATGTAATTGTCGGTCAGCGCGAGGGTGCTACATATGACAAGGCTGTCAAGGACGGTTGGGTTCCTGGCGAGACATTGTTCTCGATCGAGGAGGCTGCCGAGAAGGGTACAATCGTTTGTATGCTTCTTTCCGATGCTGCACAGATTGCGGTATGGCCTCGTATCGAGAAGTTTATGACAGACGGCAAGGCTCTTTACTTCTCTCATGGCTTTGGTATAAACTGGAGTGACAGGACCGGAATCGTTCCGGCTGCAGGTGTAGATGTCATCATGGTTGCCCCCAAGGGTTCAGGCACTTCGCTGCGTACAATGTTCCTCGAGGGACGTGGTGTGAATGCCTCGTATGCGGTGCATCAGGATGCGACAGGCAAGGCTCTCGAGCGTGTGCTCGCATTCGGTATCGGCATCGGTTCAGGTTATCTCTTCGAGACAACATTCGAGCGCGAGGCGGTTTCGGATCTTACCGGTGAGCGTGGCTCGCTGATGGGTGCGATACAGGGACTCTTCCTTGCACAGTATGAGGTACTCCGTGAAAATGGCCATACTCCATCAGAGGCTTTCAACGAGACTGTTGAGGAGCTTACACAGTCTCTCATGCCGCTTTTCTCGGCCAAGGGTATGGACTGGATGTATGCTAACTGCTCAACAACAGCGCAGCGCGGTGCGCTTGACTGGATGACACCTTTCCACGATGCGATAAAGCCTGTCATGTACAAGTTGTATGAGTCGGTGAAGAGTGGCAATGAGGCTCAGATATCAATCGATTCCAACTCACAGCCCGACTATCGCGAGAAACTCAACGAGGAACTCAAGGCCTTGCGCGAGAGTGAGATGTGGCGTACCGCTGAGGTTGTACGTCAGCTTCGCCCCGAAAATGCCTGATAGGCATCCCAGTATTGCAGTACAGTATTAAAAATAGGGAAATTCCTTGACTATGATAGGAATTTTCCCTATTTGTTTATATTTGCACTATGTACTTTTGTGTAGCAGAAGATACCAGAATGAAATATATGCTTATGAAAACGCTCATGTTGCTTCTCATGCTTTTCACCACTTTTGTGGCAAGAGCCCAGGACGATGTTTATTTTGTTCCTACAAAAAAGAACAAAGCTAATGATGTGAAAGGTGCGAACGATGTTTATTTTGTCGATGTAGAGGAATATCTGACCGATGATGATTCGCACTTGTCCGATTCCGACAGTACATATGCGTCGTATGCCGACGATTTGCTACAGCAGTATGATGACAGTGCATATTATGCCGAAAGTCATGATCTTTTGTTTGACAGCGATTTCCGTTATTCGGCACGTATCGTGCGTTTCCGCAACCCTGACCGCCTTTTCGGGAACCCTCATTATTGGGATCTTCTCTATGGTTACGGAATAAATGACTGGCTTGTATATGACACAGGCTACAGCCTTGATATATACCCAACAGCGAGCAATCCGTTCTACTATTGGAACGGCAGATGGCCTCATTTGTTATACAGCCATGGCTGGAGATATACAAACTGGACATGGTACATGGATAACTGTACTTGGTATGGTATCAACAACCATTGGGCCTATTTTACACCAATATGGCATCATTATCCGGTTTGGCACAACCATTATCCCGTATGGGGGCACGGCTGGCATGGTTCTTGGAATACTGCGCATATAGTGCACAATGACATTCCCACCAATATTTATGCCGGGAAGGTGAATCAGGGCAGGACACGCGGTGAACGTCCCGCTACTCTTGGAACTGGTACCAAGGGACGCGGAGGTACACCCTCCAGTCGGGCCACTATACGCACTGATAGGCGTAAGCATAGTGCCGATGACCACTCTTTGCGTGACGCAGATTACAATAAAGATAGATCGGATTTTAGGATTACGGGCAGGAATGGTGGCAAGCGTTCTAATGAAGAACCTTCCATGCGCCGTAACAGGCCGCCAAGAGGTGCTGGCAATGCATATGCTAGTGCCGATAAGGATGGCGAGAATATGCATTCCCGAACCATTGACCGGAAAGATCGTCAGCGCCCAAGCAGGCAAGGCGCACTCTCTTCTGATATGGGAGGTAACCGTGATGCACAGTCAGGCGGAAGGGTGTTGAATGGGCGTCAGCAGAAAAGAGACTCCTCCTCGGGAACAAAAGTCGGAAATGGCAGCAACCGCAGAGGGGGTGGCGGCATGAATCTGCGCGAACAGCGCCGGAACTCCAATTATAGTGACGGCACGTCATCGGGAAGCTACAACCGACCGAGCAGTACAAGCGTCTCACGCTCAAGGAATAATAGTTCAGACAGCTCCGGTTCCTCGTACCGTAGCTCGGGCTCTTCGTCAAGGAGTTCCGGTTCCTCGTACCGTAGCTCGGGCTCTTCGTCAAGAAGTTCCGGTTCGTCATCACGTGGCTCCTCGGGAGGCGGAGGACGTGGAGGACGCCGTTAGTCCTAATGGACCTGTGTCATGAACATCTTAAATAAAAATTACTATGAAAAAAATTATATCTGTATTGTTGTTGTTGCCATCCATTCTTGTAGCGCAGAATATGTACAATGTGTTTCCCGTGGTCGAGAATACCATATCCGGTACAGCACGTTATATAGGCATGGGTGGTTCTATGGGTGCTCTCGGTGGGGATATCTCAGTCATTGGTTCCAATCCAGCAGGCATAGCGCTTTTCCATTCAAAC
>JAFYOS010000005.1 GCA_017560125.1 Bacteroidaceae bacterium
ATATCAATTTATTATGTGGTTACTTAATTCTTCTGTGGGAAAAAAGGTAATTATGAGCGTTTCGGGTATTGCCCTCGTTCTCTTCCTTCTCTTCCACATGTCAATGAACTTGGTCGCTATTTTCAGCGGCGAGGCTTACAACATGATTTGTGAGTTTTTGGGAGCTAACTGGTATGCGCTTGTAGCAACAGCGGGTCTTGCCGCTCTTGTTGTAGTGCATTTCGTTTATGCAATCATCCTCACACTTCAGAACAAAAAGGCACGCGGTGGTCAGGCTTACGCCTACACAGCTAAGCCCAAAGAGGTAGAGTGGGCATCACAGAACATGTTCGTTCTTGGTGTTATCGTTATCTTGGGTATGGGCCTTCACCTCTTCAACTTCTGGGCCGAGATGCAGCTCGTTGAGGTTATGCACATGTTGGGCGCAAATGTAGATACTACATATGCTGCTGACGGTGTATATCACATCAAGAACACATTCGCTTGCCCTGTTTACACAGTTATCTACCTTGTGTGGTTGGCTGCTCTTTGGTTCCACTTGACCCACGGTTTCTGGAGCGCACTTCAGACACTTGGCTGGAACAATCAGGTATGGTTCGAGCGTTGGCGTTGCATCGGTAATGTAATTGTTACCATCATCGTTGCCGGTTTTGCAGCAGTGGCTCTCATCTACGCCTTCTGTCCTTGCGCCGGTGGATGCTAATTAAATATTCCGTATAAAATTTAAAAATAAGATATTATGGCTAAAATAAGTTCAGAAAAGCTGAATTCCAAAATTCCCGAAGGTCCTTTGGCCGAGAAGTGGACGAACTATAAGGCACATCAGAAATTGGTTAACCCCGCCAACAAACGTAACCTCGACATCATCGTTGTAGGTACCGGTCTTGCAGGTGCATCGGCAGCTGCTTCGTTGGGCGCAATGGGTTTCAACGTACTCAACTTCTGCATCCAGGACTCTCCCCGTCGTGCTCACTCAATTGCAGCACAGGGAGGTATCAACGCTGCTAAGAACTATCAGAACGACGGTGACTCGGTATATCGTCTTTTCTACGATACAATCAAGGGTGGTGACTACCGTGCACGCGAGGCAAACGTACATCGTCTTGCCGAGGTTTCAGGCGCTATCATCGACCAGTGTGTAGCACAGTGTGTACCCTTTGCACGCGAGTACGGCGGCTTGTTGGCCAACCGTTCATTCGGTGGTGCTCAGGTATCGCGTACATTCTATGCCCGCGGTCAGACCGGTCAGCAGCTCCTCCTCGGTGCATACTCAGCACTCAACTATCAGGTGAACCAGGGTAAGGTTAAGCTCTATACACGTTACGAGATGCTCGACGTTGTTGTTATCGACGGTCGTGCACGCGGTATCATCGCACGTAACCTTGTTACAGGTAAGGTAGAGCGTTTCGCTGCTCACGCAGTGGTAATCGCTACCGGTGGTTATGGTAACACATACTTCCTTTCAACCAACGCTATGGGTAGCAACGGTTCTGCAGCATTGCAGTGCTACCGCAAGGGTGCTCTCTTCGCTAACCCCTGTTTCGCACAGATTCACCCCACATGTATCCCCGTTCACGGCGACAAGCAGTCTAAGCTTACACTTATGTCTGAGTCACTCCGTAACGACGGTCGCATCTGGGTTCCCAAGAAATTGGAGGATGCAAAGGCACTTCAGGCTGGTAAGAAAAAGGCAAGCGACATCCCCGACGAGGATCGCGACTTCTACTTGGAGCGTCGTTATCCCGCCTTCGGTAACCTCGTACCCCGTGACGTTGCTTCACGTGCGGCTAAAGAGCGTTGCGACAAGGGCTTCGGCGTAAACAACACAGGTCTTGCAGTGTTCCTCGATTTCAAATATGCTATCCAGCGTCTTGGTAAAGAGGTGGTTAAACAGCGTTATGGCAACCTCTTCGACATGTACGAGGAGATTACCGACGTAAGCCCCTACGAGGAGCCCATGATGATCTTCCCCGCTATCCACTACACCATGGGTGGTATCTGGGTTGACTACGAGCTTCAGACATCAATCCCCGGCTTGTTCGCTATTGGTGAGGCTAACTTCTCAGACCACGGTGCTAACCGCCTCGGTGCATCAGCCCTCATGCAGGGTCTTGCCGACGGTTACTTCGTACTTCCCTACACAATGCAGAACTACCTTGCCGACCAGATTCAGGTTAAGCGTTTCAGCACTGACGCTCCCGAGTTCGTTGCAGCCGAGAAGGCAGTTAACGACAAGATTGCCAAGCTGATGGCTATCAAGGGTAAACGCAGCGTTGATTCTATCCACAAGGAGCTCGGTCACGTAATGTGGGAGTATGTAGGTATGGCACGTACAAAAGAATCTCTCGAGACAGCTATCGAGAAGCTCAAAGAGGTAGAGAAAATCTTCTGGAGCGATCTTCGTATCCCCGGTGCAGCCGACACACTCAACATCGAGCTCGAGAAGGCTCTCCGTCTGCTCGACTTCATCGAGATTGGTAAGCTCATGGCATACGACGCACTCAACCGTGAGGAGTCTTGCGGTGGTCACTTCCGCGAAGAGCATCAGACAGAAGAGGGCGAGGCTAAACGTAACGACGAGGACTTCTCTTACGTAGCTTGCTGGCGTTACACCGGCGAAGGCAACGAGCCCGAACTTCTGAAAGAGGATCTCAACTATCAGTACATCAAGGTACAGCAGCGTAACTACAAGAACTAATTAAAAGGATAGTAACAATGGATAAAAATATAAGCTTTAATTTAAAAGTATGGCGTCAGAGAGGTCCTAAAGAGAAAGGTGCTTTTGAGACCTATCAGATGAAAGATATTCCCGGTGATACCTCATTCCTCGAGATGCTCGACATCCTTAACGAGCAGTTGGTGAACGAGGGTAAGGAGCCCATAGTATTCGACCACGACTGCCGCGAGGGTATCTGCGGTATGTGCTCGCTCTACGTTAACGGTCACCCCCACGGCCCCGCAACAGGTGCAACAACCTGTCAGCTCTACATGCGTCGTTTCAAAGATGGCGACACAATCACAGTAGAGCCCTGGCGTTCGGCTGCGTTCCCCGTTATCCGCGACCTCATGGTTGACCGTACAGCGTTCGACAAGATACAGCAGGCCGGTGGTTTCGTATCAATCAACACAGGCGGTATTCCCGATGCTAACGCAATTCCCATTGGCAAGGACATTGCCGAGGAGGCTATGGATGCAGCTGCATGTATCGGTTGCGGTGCTTGCGTAGCAGCATGTAAGAACGGTTCTGCAATGCTCTTCGTATCGGCTAAGGTAAGCCAGTTTGCTCTCCTTCCCCAGGGTAAGGTAGAGGCTGCTCGCCGTGCCAAGGCTATGGTTGCCAAGATGGACGAGCTTGGATTCGGTAACTGTACCAACACCCGTGCTTGCGAGGCCGAGTGTCCCAAGTGCGTATCTATCAGCAACATCGCTCGTTTGAACCGCGAGTTCATCAAGGCGAAGCTTGCCGACTAATCAATTGGATTATACATAAAACGCTCCGGCTGATACCAGCCGGAGCGTTTTTATTATATATAAATAAGGATTGAGCAATCAGCCCTCTTGGTTACTCCTCTACAGGCTCGCCAAGCAGCGTGGCAGCTGTGGAGCTTGTAATTTTCACCTTCACAAAATCGCCTATTTTGTAGTTGCGACGGTCGAACACCACCGTTCTGTTTTGTTCGGTGCGGCCATAGAACTGCTCCTTGGAGCGTTTCGACAAGCCCTCGACAAGCACTTCGTAGGTGTTGCCTATGCACTCCTTGTTGTTGGCTGCCGACAGCTCCTGCTGCAATGCAATAATCTCGTTCAGACGGCGCACCTTCTCGGCCTCGTTTATGTCGTCCTTGAAGTGGCGGCTTGCAAATGTGCCCGGGCGCTCCGAATATTTGAACATGAATGCAGCGTCGTACTTGCAGTAGCGCATGAGCGACAATGTCTGCTGGTGGTCCTCCTCGCTCTCTCCGCAGAAGCCCGCGATGATGTCGGTCGAGAGGCCGCAATCGGGAACAATGCGGCGTATGGCGTCAATGCGCTCTATATACCATTCGCGTGTATATTTACGGTTCATCGACTTGAGCATTTCGCTGCTACCGCTCTGCACGGGCAGGTGGATGCTCTTGCACACGTTGGGCTCCTCGGCAATCACGCGCAATGTGTCGTCGCTCATGTCCTTGGGGTGCGATGTGGTGAATCGTATGCGCACGTTGGGCGCCGAGCGTGCCACGCGGCGCAGCAGTTCGGGGAATGTAATTACGCCATCCTCCTCCGATTCGAATCGGTACGAGTTCACGTTCTGTCCCAACAGGATAATCTCCTTGTAACCCTTGGCCACAAGGTCGGCAGCCTCGTTCAGTATGCTCGAAAGGTCGCGGCTGCGTTCGCGTCCGCGTGTGTAGGGCACCACGCAATAGTGGCAGAAGTTGTTACATCCGCGCATGATTGAAATGTAGCCCGAAACACCCTTGCTGCATATTCTCAAGGGAATTACATCGCGATAGGTCTCTGTGGTCGATAGCTCAATGTTCATGGCAGCGTGTCCCTGCTCGGCCTGAGCAATGAGCTCGGGCATCGACAGGTAGGCATCGGGGCCTGCAACCACGTTCACGCCATACTTCTCTATAAGCTCCTCCTTCACGCGCTCGGCCATACAGCCAATGACGCCCACAAGTGTCTTTTTGCCGCGTCGCATGGCGTTCAACTGGTCCAGTCGGCCATAAATCTTCTGTTCGGCATTGTCGCGTATAGAGCAGGTGTTGAGCAGTATCAGGTCGGCCTCTTTAATGTCGTCGCAGCTCTCATATCCCGCCACGCGCAAGATTGAACCAACCACCTCGCTGTCGGCTACGTTCATTTGGCAGCCATATGTCTCTATAAACAGTTTCTTGTCAACCTCTTTCATTTTTGTCTGTTGTTCATGAGTAATTCTGGGCGAAGATACGGATAAATTTCCAAGAAGTTGCTTTTTATAGGTCATTATATCACAAAGTTTTCATATCTTCGCAATCTAATAACGTGTTACGCATATGGATAAGGACAAATATATCTACTGTTTGGAGATGAAGGTACGCGACTACGAGTGCGACCTTCAGGGCGTGGTGAACAATGCCAATTACCAGCACTATATGGAGCACGCACGTCACGAATTTCTCGAATCGCTTGGCGAGAACTTCGGTCGTCTGCACGAGCGCGGTATCGATGCAATGGTAGCCAAGATAACCATAGAGTATAAATTGCCCCTCATCAGTGGCGACAAGTTCATCGTTGGCATCAACCTGAAGCGCCAGGGTGCCAAGATACTTTTCCTGCAGGATATATACCGTCTGTCCGATGGTAAGCTCTGTACCAAGGGCTGCGTAGAAACAATCTGTGTGCAGAATGGCCGTCTTACACGCGGCGAGCTCTTCGACGAGGTGTTCAAGGATTTTCTTTAGTACCCATTTTTCAACGAAAAAGCTATGATAGATTTTATCGAAGAATTTTGGCCAGTGGCAATGTTTTTTATATTTGCAGGTATCTCCTATGCCCGCAACGCGGCAGCCATCAAGCGCCGCGCCCAGGAGGTTGCGCAGGAGCAGCCCGAGGTGCTCGAGGATGAATTCCCCACGGTAGAGCCCTTCGAGGAGGTCTTCACCGTGCAGCCGCCCGTCGAGCCTGTGCAGAAGCCCAAACCGCAACAGCGCCCGTCGGCCCATCGTCCGGTGACGCCTTCAGCCGCCTCTGCGCGTCCAGCAACAGCGCCCGCCGAAGCACCCAAGAAGGAATCGCAGTATGCCATTAAGAGCAAGTCCGATGCCAAGCGTGCCATCATCTATTCCGAGATTTTTAACCGCAAGTACAATTAAATATAACAGACACAATATGAACTACCGTATAATAACAGCGGCCGAGGCGGCCGAATACATTAACAATGGCGATGGAGTGGGTATCAGCGGATTTACCCTTTCGGGTACACCCAAGACCGTGCTCCCCGAGGTAGCCAAGCGTGCCGAGGAGGCTCACGCTGCAGGCAAGCCCTTCAAGATTAACCTATATACCGGTGCATCTACCGGCGACGCCATCGACGGTGCGCTCACACGTGCCAATGCACTCAATTTCAGAGCGCCCTTCCTGTCGAACCCCACAGTGCGCAACGCCGTTAATAACAAGGAGCTTACCTACACCGATCTTCACCTGTCGCTCATGGCCCAGGATTTGCGTTACGGCTTCATGGGCAAGGTCGATGTAGCCATCCTCGAGGCCATCGACATTACCCCCGACGGCAAGGTCTATCTCACCACAGCCGGCGGTATCGGACAGACCGTGGCCAACCTTGCCGACAAAATCATCATCGAGCGCAACAGCTTCCACCACACCGAGGGATTGCACGACGTGTATGAGCCCGCCAATCCCCCTTATCGCAAGGAGATTCCCATCTTCAAGGCGTCGGACAGAATTGGTACCACATACGTGCAGGTCGATCCCAAGAAGGTTGTGGGTATCGTAGAGGTTAACCTCCCCAACGAGCCCGTTGTATTCAAGGAGCTCGACGACACCACACGCCGCATTGGCGAGAACGTGGTCAATTTCCTTTTGGGCGACATCAAGCGCGGTATCATTCCCGCAACAGGTCTTCCCCTTCAGAGTGGCATCGGTAACGTGGCCAACGCAGTGCTCAAGGCGCTCGAAACAAGCACCGAAATGCCCGCCCTCGACCTCTATTCCGAGGTATTGCAGGATACAGTCATCGACCTCATGGAGCTCGGTCGCGTAAAGGCGGGCAGTACCTGTTCGCTCTCGCTCAGCCAAGAGGGCTTGCAGCGCGTCTATGACAACCTCGATTTCTTCCGCGACAAATTGGTGCTTCGTCCCTCCGAAATATCGAACAGCCCCGAGGTTATCCGCCGTCTGGGCGTCATTGCCATCAACACCGCCATCGAGGTCGATTTGTACGGTTGCGTCAATTCGTCGCACATCTGCGGTACACGCCTCATGAACGGTATCGGTGGTTCGGGCGACTTCGCGCGTAACGCATATATCTCTATATTCACCTGCCCCTCGACGCTGAAGGATGGCAAGATAAGCTCCATCGTTCCCATGGTGGCACACGCCGACCACTCGGAGCACGATGTACGCGTCGTGGTTACAGAGTACGGAGTGGCCGACCTTCGCGGCAAGGGTCCCGACGAGCGTGCCAAGGCCCTCATCGAGAATTGTGCACACCCCGACTACCGCAATCTGCTGTGGGACTACCTGAAGATAAGCAAGACGGCTCACGTAAGCCACAACGTGGCGGCTGCCCTTTCACTCCACACCACATTCGAGCGCGAGGGCGACATGCGCCTCACCGACTACTCCAAGTTCATCTGCTAACCCGGCGGCGCAATGAAGAAAAAACTGGTTACCGAAATGGGACGCATTGGTCGCGAGGAGTTCGCGGCTTCGGATAAACTGCCCCTGACGGTGGTGGTAGATAACGTGCGCAGCCTTCACAACGTGGGCTCCGTGTTCCGCACATCCGATGCTTTTCGCGTCGAGCGCGTCATGCTGTGCGGAATAACAGCAACGCCTCCCCACGCCGAAATACACAAAACGGCCCTTGGTGCCGAGGATGTTGTGGCCTGGAGCTACCATAGCGACACCCTCGAGGCCGTGCAAGAGCTCAAGAGCGAGGGCTACGGCGTCTATGCCATCGAGCAGGTACAGGACAGCATCGCGTTGCAGGATTTCCAGACCGAGCCGGGCAAACGCTATGCCGTGGTGCTTGGCAACGAGGTCAAGGGCGTGCAGCAACAGGTGGTCGATGCCTGTGACGGCTCCATCGAAATACCGCAGTTCGGCACAAAACACTCGCTCAATGTGTCGGTTACGGCAGGCATGGTCATTTGGGAATTTGCCTGCAAACTGGGTTGGGTAAAACGCTAATAACTATATCATGTCATGGAACAAAATCCCCCGAGCCTGTCGGAATGCATCCGAGTGGCGGGGGATTTTTTCTTTGTGCAGTCGGCGGGTGCGGCTGCTTATTTTATAAAATCCGATAAATTTGGATATTTTTTATGCTCGCAGAATAAATGAGAATAAATATCAGGCACATATATCCTCTGTCATCATGCTCATTAAAAAACATTAAAATGAGGTGATATTCATCTATATATAATAATATTTTTCTCGTCAAATCTCTTTTTTTCTTTTATTTGTGCGAAATTAGTGTTAAATATATGTAAACTGCGATGTATAATGGTTATAATATTTGACAACATGCGTTAACAGTACTTAGTACAACTAATTAGAGAGTAAATACATAACTTTTTTTAATTTTATTTTTATGAGAAAAAATTTATTTCTAACAATGTTGATGACACTCGTTGCCGTTATCGGTATGGCACAGTCAGCAACATGGCCCATCACTATCACAACAGCTGATGGTCTTCCCGGCAAGAAAGAACCTCAGAACTTCGTTTTTGAGTCGGGTCTTTACAAGTTTGACGAGGCTATCTCTACGCTTCGTATGACAGTTGTTTCTACAAATACTGTAGATGCTCTTACCGCTGACTACGACGGTATGTCTGGTAGCTGGGGTCCCGCTTTCCCCTTCTTCTCACTCGGCGAGTTGACAGTACTCGATGCTAACAATGTTTCTATCGACTACATCGCTACATCAAACGCTCTCGATCATGGCGACGGTGCTGGCTACGATGGACTCAACGACGGCAAGCACGGTACATACTTCCACACAGTTTACGGTAACAGAGGCGAGAACTGTCCTCAGGAGTACCACTACATCGACATGGAGTTCACCAACCCCATCAAGGAGTTCAAGATCAAGTGGATGACACGTGCTAACTACGCTAAGAACCAGCCTACATACGTTGGTCTTACTCCCGGTACACAGTATCTTCCTTATCCCGAGCAGGAGTTCACACTCGGTGACAAGGTTGCTACAGTTGAGGAGCTCGGCGAGGGTGGTCTTTTCCTCATCGAGAGCAATGTTGAGGAGTATCATCACTTCACAGAGGGTACTGTAGATCGTACATACCCCGGTGGTGGTTTCTTCCACTCTCCTTATGGTGCACACGTAACAGCCAATGCCGCTTCTTTGGTTTACTTCCTCCCCACAGGTGCTGAGAACACATACAAGGTAGCATGGGTTAACAACGGTCACTACATCTACAACTCACAGACAACTCGTTCAGAGTGGCTTAACTGGACAAACCAGGAGCTCGCTGCTGCTCCCATCATCTTCACACCCTGTGAGGGCGAGAATGGCACAGTTGACTTCGGTATGACCACTCTTCTCGAGGACGGTATCGAGCGTACAATCTCTGCTGACGCTATCGGTAAGATGGCTATGACTGTAACAGACTCATTGTATGTTCGTGCACGTCCCAACGCACAGAACTTCTCTATCTGGAAGGCTAACGTAAACGGCGACAAGATGAAGTTCATGCTCGCGGATGTTCTCGCTGACGCTAAGGCTCGTATCGCTCTCTTCGGTTACAACGAGATTGAGGACAATGGCGAGTACGCTGCTTTGACAGCTGCTGTTGCTACAGCTGACGCTATCATGGCTGACGCTAACGCTACTGCTGCTCAGGTTGTAACTTCACGCAACGAGCTCAACACACTTCTTCCTCCTTATGTAGCTTTGGGTATCTACCTCTACACTGACTCTATCAGTGGTCTCATCGATGCTATCGAGTCTGGTGACATCGAGACATCAGGTTCAGACGGTTGGGTAAGAGGTACTTATCCCGAGGGTAGCGAGGACGCTTTGCAGCTTGCTGCTGACGCTGCTTTGGCTGCAGTTGATTCTTACACTTGCTTGGCTGACATCGACGTTGCATTCGAGGCTGTTAAGGCTGCTATCGCAGGTTTCTGGGCTTCTAAGATCGACGTTGTTCGTACACTTCCCTTCCGCGTAGGTGAGAAGAAGGATAACCTCCCTGGTCCCCTCGATACATCTTACAACGGTTATGTATGGGAGTCACCCCTCTATCTCTTGAACGAGGAGGTTGACGCTCTCCGTTTCACTGTATTCAACACTAACAACGGTGCTAAATTCGGTGACTACGTATTCCCCACATTGGCTGAGTTCGAGCTCTATGATGTTCAGGGTAACAAGATTGAGTTGACAGAGGAAAATTTCTCTACAAACTCAGTTAACATGACTGGTGACGGTGCTGGTCTCGCAGGTCTTTTCGATAACAACCACTCTACATACTACCACGGTGCTTACGGTACAGGTCAGGACCCCAACGGTTACACAGGTAAGGAGGGTTATGTTTACATCGAGGTTACTCTCCCCAATGCTATCAGCGGCTTCAAGTACAAACAGTGGGGTCGTGGTAACATGGCTAACACTCCCACAGACTTCGCATTCGGTTATGCAGGTGTTGCTGTAACTCCTAACGATGTAATGTTCTCTGATCCTTACAACGCAGTTTGCGGCGAGCAGATTACTTCTGTTGACCAGATTACTGACGATGGTATCTACGCTATCCAGGGTCTTATCAGCTGTGACCCCGAGAACTACTTCGAGGGTGAAGAGGGTCCCCGTGAGCCTCGTTTCTACACAGGTATCAACGTTCTCGGCGCTAACCTCCAGTCAGCAGGTGCATTCAGCATCAAGAAGAATGCTGATGGCAAGTACAACATCCAGAGCCTTGCTGATGGTAAGTACTGGTTGAGAACTCCCGATGATAATGGTTGGGGTGGTGCTACATCTACACTCTACCAGTCTGTTGCTTCTGACTTGATTATCGAGCCCATGAACAACGATAACCTTCCCAACTCATTCGTAATCTACTCTTACGAGGAGAATAACGTACGTGACGGTCAGTCTATGCCTTACCTCATCTTCCAGGATTGGGGCGGCAACGCAGGTACATTCTCAGTTGCAAGCCTCGAGGACAACGACAAGGACGGTGAGGGTGAGTGGTACATCTTCAAGATGACTATGGAGACTCCTTACTACTACTGGTTGCACAACCTCGTAGCAGCTGCTGAGGCTATGGGTCTTGTTAAGAGCGAGGATCCCGGTTATTACAAAGATCTCGGTAACTTCCCCACAGCTCTTGCTGCAGCACAGGCTGCTGTTGAGTCTAAGGACGACGCTGCTTGCAAGGCAGTTCTCGCTGAGCTCAACGCTGCTATCGCAGGTGTAGAGGCTGTTACTCCTAACCCCGTAGTTGAGGGTACATACATCCTCGAGGCTGCTCAGGAGACATTCTTCGAGTACTTCGGTAACCACAAGGCTATCTACGTATATCCCAACGATGAGTCTTCAGACGCTGTAACTTCAGCTTACAAACCTTTCTGGGGCGACATCGACAACGACTACAGCAAGGCTTCTGACGTTTACCACTTCGTTCTCGAGTCAGCTAAGGAGAGCTCAACTGTTCAGCAGTGGCTCGCAGACAGCGTAATCACTGAGGCTCAGGCTGACGCTGCATTCTACATCAAGAACAAGTACTACAATGTTTACATCGGTGGTCAGAGTGGTACTTCTATCCAGTTGGGTACAACTGATGCTCCCGAGGCAGTTTACGTATTCCGCGTACAGGCTCCCACCAAGTACGACATCTGGAACCCCGAGGGCGGTAGCTTCTCACTCCACATGTTGAACCACGGTAACGGTACAGGTTCTGGTAGCGCTCTCGTTTACTGGACAGGTTCAGCTGAGGCTTCTCAGTGGAGACTCCGTGCAGTTTCTGAGAACACTTCTATCAGCGACATCGTTGTTGAGGGTGACGAGGTAGTTTCAGTAACTTACTACACTGTTTCTGGTGTTTCTTCTAACGCTCCTATCAAGGGTGCTGTAAACATCATCAAGACTGTTTACGCTAACGGCGCAGTTGAGACAAAGAAAGAGTTTGTTAAGTAATTGACAACATCTAAATAGCTCCAAGAGGCACACCGCAAGGTGTGCCTCTTTTTTTTAGCCCGTTTTGTGCGCCCGCAGTGGGGCGTATTCCATTTTTATATTAGAAACTTAGGGTAAAGATTGTATTGGATTTTTATTTTATGTATGTTTGTATATCGCAAGAATGCATATTTTATAACAAAAAGTATATCTAAGGAATTATGAAAAGGTTATCTTATTTTGTAGCAATAGCTATGATAGCACTGCTTGGCAGTTGCTGTGGCAACGAAACAAAGGGTGTAAAAGGTGTGAAACATGTGGTGATGGTAGGCTTCGACGGTCTTGCCGGAAACACGGTGGAAGCGGCACAGATGCCTACGCTGAAATTACTCATGGAGCAGGGTGCGTGGACATTGCAGGCACGCAGCATACTACCCTCGTCGAGCGCTTGTAACTGGGCAACGATGTATATGGGCGTCGGTCCCGAAATGCACGGCTACAATACATGGGGCAGCCGCAAGCCCGATTTTCCCTCTGTGGCATTGGGCAAAAACGGCATATTCCCTACATTTATCACCGTCCTGCGCGAGAAATATCCCGAGATGAATATTTGCTCGCTCTACGAGTGGGATGTTCAGGGCGACCTCATAGACAACAAGGCTGCTAGCTATCACAAGCACATCCCCATGGGCGAGAGCCGCAGCAGAGAGATTACAGACGCCTTTATCTCATACCTGAAAGAGCAGAAGCCCGAATTTTCGATGTGCATATACGACTCGCCCGACTGCGAGGGACATAGCCAGGGATGGGGCTCCGAGGCCTACATGAACCGCCTTGCCGAGCTCGATGCTTTCCTTAACGAGATAATAGAGGCCACAAAAGAGGCCGGTACTTACGAAAGCACTCTTTTCATGGTGGTTTCGGATCACGGCGGCATAGATAGGGGCCACGGCAAGACCACAATGGCCGAAATGGAGGCTCCTCTTGTGTTCTTCGGCCCCGGTGTGAAGAAGGGCTATAAGATAGATGTACCTGTAATGAGATACGACACCGCCCCCACCATTACATATATTTTGGGTGCCGAGGCTCCCGATGTATGGCGTGGCCGAATAATAAAAGAGATTTTCGAATAGGGGATTATAGCAGCGCGTTATCTGCTGCAGAGAAAAGAGCTCGTTCCATCGGGCGTGTTATTTAGCAAAATTAACTGCTATATATTCCAAAAATACGAAAAAGCTGTTTTCTTTGCAGTATAAATGTAAATGGTGGGCATCGGGCCTTGCAGGGCCTGCCTCCATTCATAGGTATTAACCATAGATAATATAGTATTATGGCAAAAAAAGGAGATAGAATATCGAATCGCATAACGAAAAAGCAGCTGACCGAGTTGTTGGTGGAGCTTTTCAATCGCCATCAGGACGAGGAACTGGGTACACGAGAGATTTTTGGCGAGCTTGGTGCAAAATCGTCGTCGGTGAAGGAGCTGTGCATGCGCCTGCTCGACGATTTCGTCTTCGAGGGCTATCTTGTGGAGCCTACCATGCATCGCTATCGTCTGGCCCAGCGCAATTCTGTGCTGTGCGGCACATTCAAGCGCACCAACGACGGATATAATCTTGTGTATCCCGAGGACGACAGCGAGCCCATTATCATACACGAGCGCAAATCGGCGCACGCTCTCAGCGACGACTATGTGCGTGTGGCGCTCTTTGCCCATCGTCGCGGCCGTGGTCGCGAGGGCGAGGTGATAGAGATTGTAAAGCGTCAGCACGATACGTTTGTGGGTATTCTGCGCGTGCAGAAGCACTACGCCTTCCTGATGACCGAGAGCCGTGTGATGCCTGCCGATATTTTCATTCCGCGCGACCAGCTGAAGGGTGGAAAATCGGGCGACAAGGCTGTGGTGAAGCTTGTGGAGTGGCCCGCCGAGAGCCGCAACCCCATTGGCCGCGTTGTGGATGTGCTGGGACGCACCGGCGACAACGACACCGAGATGAACGCCATTCTTGCCGAGTATGGCCTGCCCTATGTGTATCCGCAGATTGTAGAGGCGGCTGCCAATAAGCTGACAACAGATATAAATGCTTCCGAAATAGCTCGTCGCGAGGATTTCCGCGATGTAACCACCTTCACCATAGACCCCGAGGATGCCAAGGACTTCGACGACGCGCTGTCGTTGCGTGCCGTGGGCGACGGCCTGTGGGAGGTGGGTGTGCACATTGCCGATGTGTCGCACTACGTAACCGAGGGCAGTGTGATAGACAAGGAGGCCTTCAAGCGTGCCACATCAATCTATCTTGTCGATCGCACAATACCCATGCTGCCCGAGAGGCTCTGTAATTTCCTCTGCTCGTTGCGCCCCAACGAAGAAAAACTGACCTATTCGGTGATATTTACCATCAACGACAAGGCCGAGGTGAAAAAATCGCGCATCGTGCGTTCCGTTATACGCAGCGACCGCCGTTTTTCGTACGAGGAGGTGCAGGAAATCCTCACAGCCGGCAAGGGCGAGTATATCGACGAGTTGTCGGTGCTCAACAGCCTTGCCCAGACCTTGCGCGAGAAGCGTTTCGCCGCTGGAGCAATAGATTTCCAGCAGGCCGAGGTGCGCTTCCGTCTCGACGACGATGGCAAGCCTCTGTCGGTCTATTTCACCGAGAGCAACGAGTCGCATCAGCTCATCGAGGAGTTCATGCTGCTTGCCAACCGCACCGTGGCCGAGACCATTGGCAAAAAGACGGCCCACAACACGCCCAAGACCTTCGTCTATCGAATACACGACCAGCCCGACCTCGAGAAGATGGCTACGCTGTCGCGCTTCGTGTCGAAGCTGGGATACAAAATGCGTGGCGCGGGACGCGGCAACACATCGTCGTCGCTGAACAACCTGCTTCGCGACATCAAGGGACACAAGGAGCAGACCGTCATAGAGACCATTTCGCTGCGCACCATGCAGAAGGCCAAATATTCTACACAGAATATTGGTCACTTCGGTCTTGCATTCAAATATTACACCCATTTCACATCGCCCATACGCCGCTACCCCGACCTGTTGGTCCATCGACTGCTCGACCGCTATCTCACACAGAATGCAAGGGCGGTGAACGTGGCCAAGTATGAGAGCCTGTGCGAGCACTGTTCGGCACAGGAGCAGGTGGCTGCCAATGCCGAGCGTGCAAGCATCAAGTACAAGCAGGTGGAGTTCATGACCGAGCACATCGACGAGGAATTCGATGCGGTCATAAGCGGTGTCACCGAGTGGGGTATATATGCCGAGATTGTAGAGAACAAGTGCGAGGGTATGATTCCCTTGCGTACATTGCAGGACGATTACTACGAGTACGACGATGCCAATTACTGCCTCATAGGCCGTCGTCACCATCGCAAATATACCATTGGCGACCCCTTGCGCATACGCATTGTGCGTGCCAACCTCGAGCGCAAGCAGCTCGACTTCGAAATAGTGGAGTAACCATGTAAAACGCGCAACATCATGCACGAAGATAATTTAATAAGCGGTTACAGGGTGCGTCAGTACGACGGCCCGGTGAAACGCTACTGCCGCACATTGGAACTGCGGGACAATCCCGAACTGATTGCCGAGTATCGCCGTCGCCACAGCGAGGAGGGTATTCGCAGACAGGTCATCGAAGGCATACGCGAGGTGGGTATTCTGGAAATGGAGATTTACCTTGTGGGTACTCACCTGTTTATGATAGTGGAAACACCTATCGATTTCGATTGGGACAGCGCCATGGCGCGTCTTGCGACCTTGCCCGGACAGCAGGAATGGGAGGACTATATGGCGGAATTTCAGGTAGCCGAGCAGGGCGCTTCGGCCGACGAGAAGTGGCGCATGATGGAGAGGATATTCTATCTTTACAAATAGTGCCGGCTCTCCCGTGGCGTTTCAATTCCTTTTCAGAATCGGGGTGCATATTTGCAAAAACCATTAAGGCTATGAAGATACTGATTATAGAGGACGACAGTTCGTTGCGCGAAATTATTGAGCGCGGACTGCGTGGCGAGGGCTACGTGGTGGAGAGCGCATCGAATTTTGCCGAGGCCGACAACAAGATTGCCGGCTATAGCTACGATTGCATACTGCTCGACATCATGCTACCCGATGGCAACGGCCTGCGCCTGTTGGAGCATATAAAAGCGCTCAAAAAGAGCGACCATGTGATAATTATATCGGCACGCGACTCGCTCGACGACAAGGTGACGGGGCTCGACCTGGGCGCCGACGACTATCTTGCCAAGCCCTTCTATATGGCCGAGCTGTCGGCTCGCATAAAGAGCGTGCTGCGTCGCAGTGGCGGCAACGGTGGCAATAAAATAGAGGTGGGCAATGTGTCGCTCGACCTGAACAGCCGCCAGGTAGAGGTCGATGGCAGCGTGCTTGCCCTGCTGAAGAAGGAATTCGATATATTGCTCTACTTCATGCAGCGCTCCAACCACATTGTGGATAAGGCGCAGCTGGCCGAAGCGGTGTGGGGCGACCACATCGACATGGCCGACAATTTCGATTTTGTATATGCCCAGATGAAAAATCTGCGCAAGAAGCTCGATGCTGCCGGCTCGTCCATCACCATTAAGGCCGTCTATGGCTTCGGTTACAAACTTGCTACAAAAGAATAGAAGAGAAATATGAAGCTGTTTTATCGTGTCATACTTACTCTGTCGCTGGGACTGCTGCCTGTGATGGCATTGTGGTCGGTGCTCTTTTACTATGGAATGGTAAACGAGATAAACGACGAGACCGACGATGTACTCACCGACTACGCTGTGCTCATCATACGCCGTGCACTGGCCGGAAAGCCTCTGCCCGAGCCGAACAGCGGCTCCAACAACAGCTATTCTATTACGGCCGTCGATGAGGAGTATGCGAAAACCGCGCCTCACATGGTTTTCTACGACGAAATGGTATATATCCCCGAGAAAGAGGAAACCGAGCCCGCACGTGTGCTCAAGACCATCTACAACGATGCTCAGGGACTCTACTACGAGCTTACGGTGGCAACGCCTACATTCGAGCGTGCCGACCTGCTCGAAACGGTTGCCTACCATATAGTGACGCTCTATGTGGTGCTCATGCTTACCATCTTTGTGGTGGTTTCCCTTGTCTATTACTATAATATGCGCCCGCTGTACCGCCTGTTGCAGTGGTTCGATGAATACCGCCCCGGTGTGGGCAAGGTGGATGTGCCTGTCGATTCATCGGTTGTGGAGTTCCGCAAGCTGATCGATGCGGCGCAACAGGCTGTTAATCGTGCCGAATACTATTTCGAGCAGCAGAAGCAGTTCATAGGCAATGCTTCGCACGAATTGCAGACCCCGCTTGCGGTGCTGGGCACTCGCATTGAGTGGCTTGTGAACAACACCTCGCCCACCGAAAAGCAAATGGAGGAACTTATGAAAATGCAGCGCTCCCTGTCGCGCCTTGTGCGGTTGAACAAGACGCTGCTGTTGCTCTCGAAGATAGAGAACGGCCAGTTCCCCGATTCCGCCGAGGTGGATGCAGCCTCGTTGCTGCGCGACAATGCCGAACTGTATGGCGACATATACGAGGAGCGTGGCATAGGCTGTTCGCTTAACGTCCCCGCGCAGTTGCTTGTGCGTATGAACGATGTGCTTGCTTCGACGCTCATTACCAATCTGTTGAAGAATGCCTTTGTGCACAATGTGCAGGGTGGAGCAGTGGAGGTTACTGTGATCGACGGAGTGCTGGTGGTTGCCAATAGCGGTGCCGAGCCTTTGGATGCCGAACGTATATTTGAACGCTTCTATCACAAGGGCAACCCCGACAGCACGGGACTGGGCCTCTCTTTGGTGAGCTCGATATGCCGATACTACAACATGTCGTTGGAATATGAATACCGCGAGGGTATGCATTGTTTCTCGGTAGGGCTGCCGGTGTAGTCATCCTGCCTTATCACGTTTATTTTGTGCTCTTTACCAACCATGCTGCTGCGGTGGCAGGGTGTTGTGTGTGCCTGTCGGTGCGGGCTTTTTTGTCGTCGGCGATTTTTTTTTGAAATTTCTTATTAAATTTTTCTTTTTTCAGATTCTTTTCAGATTCGGGTATAATATTTGCATCAGAAAAGTTTGTTAAGTGAATGTTTAACCCTATAAAACAAAGAATTATGAAAAAGCTTATAATCGTAGCATTGGCGTTGTTCACAATAGGTATAGTAACAGCATCGGCCGACAAGAATAGAATAATTGCCAAGGAAAATCTGCCACAGAAATCGCAGCAGTTCATCACCACTCACTTCGGCGATATGAAAATATCGTATGTGAAGGAGGAGCGCGATTTCCTCGAGAAATCATTCGAAGTGGTATTCGCCGACGGCACCAAGGTGGAATTTGCTCGCAACGGCGAATGGAAAGAGGTCGATTGCCGCTACACATTTGTACCCTCGCCCATAGTACCCTCGGCTATCATGAAGTATGTAAAGAGTAACTACCCCGATGTGAAGGTGATGCAGATTGAGCGCAACAGAAGCGACTACGAGGTGAGATTGTCCAACCGCCTGGAGCTGACCTTCGATAGCAAATTCAATATCATAGATATAGACGACTAATGTATTGTAAATGAGTGTATAATCATAAAAAACTGATGTTATGAAAAAGATATGGTCTGCATTATTGCTTTTCAGTGTGATAGCACTCGGGGCATGCAACGACGACGATAACAACAATCCTGTTGTGGATGAAATAGTAAAGGCTTATATTTCGGAGAACTACCCCGGTGCGGTCATCAGGGACACCGATTACGACAGAGGTTTCCTCGAGGTGGAGATTTATCACGACGCACGCATCAAGGATGTCTTCTTCAATTCCTTGGACGAGTGGATTGCTACCTCGTGGGATGTATCTACAGCCGATCTTCCTGCAGCGGTGACGGCGAAGATTGCCGAGCTCTACTCCAATTACCGCATAGACGATGCCGATTACGTGGTGACACCCTCGGGTGAGTCCTACTACATAGAGGTGGAGCGTGGCAACATAGAGAGAGCCTTCTATATAGCAGCCGACGGCACCATCGTTTCGGAGTAATTACAGCGATTTTCTCTATATAAATGTATTAGTATTAGTTTCGTAGTTTTTCCGCCCCTGTACTCCTTCGGGATGCAGGGGTGGTTGTTTTTTGAAAACAGGCATGGGGGTATAAGGTGCTGTTTCTCGTTTTTTTCGTATCTTCGCAGCGGATTTTTGTAAATAAGAGAAATGCAGAACAATTTACCCGAAAATTATCCTTTTTACAAGTGGGTGCCCAAGCCTTTGGGCATCATCTTCATGATATTGCTCTTTATTCCCATATTGACCATCGGTGGCGTCTATACGGCAAACAGCACCGAGATGGTTGGTGGTCTGGGAATAATTTCGGAACACATTACTTTTGTCAATTTCTGCACCTCGGTGGGAATGGCGGCATTTTGTCCTTTCCTCTACCGCCTGGTGTGCATACGCCGCGAAAAACTGATGATGCTTTCGGGCTTGTCTATCATGTTTGCGCTCAGCTATATATGTGCCGTCACCGAGAGCATCTTTGTGCTTGCGCTGTGTAGCGTGATTATGGGCTTCCTGCGCATGGTGCTCATGTTGGCCCACCTGTTTGTGCTCATACGCTATGCCTTTGGCATAGAGGCTACGCAGAACCTTACGCCGGGTATGGAGCCTGTCGATGGAGTGGGGTGGGACAAGCTCGACAAGGAGCGTGCCATGGCTCAGCCTGCGGTCTATTTCTTTTTCATGCTGTTGGGACAGCTTGGTACATCGCTCACCGCGTGGCTGTCGTTCGAGTATGAGTGGCAGTATGTATATCACTTTATGATGGCGACCTCTATTATCTCCATCCTGATTATTTTCATATCGATGCCTTTCAGGGGCTATCAGAAGAATGAGCCCTATCCCATAAACCTCAAGCAGTTCGGCAATGTGGCGGTCTTTTGCATTACATGGGCCTGCTTCAGCTATGTGCTCGTCTATGGCAAGGTGCTCGACTGGTACGACGATCCCACCATACAGATAGCAACCATAGTGGGCATTGTGTCGGCCATACTGATGATTTATATGGACGTCTATCACGAGGGCCCCTATTTTAAGCTCGGGCTGCTGCGCTATCGCACCGTGTGGATTGGAATCATATTGTACTTCTTGCTCATGTTCTTCAATTCGAGCGCCATGTTTGTGAATGTATTTGCAAACATAGGAATGAAGCTCGATAACTGGCAGAGCGCCTCGCTGAACAACTGGACCATATTGGGCTATTTTATTGGAATGGTTATTGCTATCATCATGGTCAAGAAGGGGATGCACCTAAAATATGTCTTTGCGGCGGGCTTCCTGTTTATAGCCCTTGCGGCCATGTTCATGTACTTCGAGGTGCAGTCGGCGGGGCTCTACGAGCGCATGAAGTACCCCGTTATCATACGTTCGTGCGGTATGATGATGCTGTATGCTCTTGCGACGGTCTATGCCACACAGCGCATACCGTTCCGCTATTTCTCTACATGGATATGTGTGATGATTACCATACGCATGGTTGTTGGCCCCGTCTCGGGTGCTTCGGCCTATACCAATGTGCTTCAACATCGTCAGCAGCACTATGTTACCCGCTATGCACAGAATGTGGATGTGGTTAATATAGACGCGGCTTCCACCTACAACCGCACGCTCATGGGCATGCAGTATCAGGGCAAGAGCGAGAAAGAGGCGCACAATATGGCGGCGCTTTCCACCAAGGGGCGTGTGCAGGTACAGGCTACGCTGTCGGCTGTGAAGGAGATGGCGGGATGGACCATTTGGGGTTGTGCGGCATGTGCTCTGCTGGTGCTTGTAATCCCATATCCCAAGCGCGATATTTCGAACGACTACAAGGGCGAAAGTGCCTGATTAGGGCGTGGCGTCATTGCCGCCCGTTTATATACAAAATTCCCTTGCTAAAGCCGCTTTAGCAAGGGAATTTCTATTATGCGTGGTATCAGAGCGCTTCGGCAAATTGTTTCGCAAAATTCTCGATGGAATGGTCGCTTACCGATAATCGCGACTGCTTTTGCTCTATGGCGCAGGGCAACACTTCCCATTTGTGCTTTTCGGCCATTTCGTTGCATCGTTTCAGAGCGGCCGATGCCCAGGTGTATGAGCCGATGAAGCCAAACAGTCGCCCCTTCACCGTGCGCTCGGCAATGCTGTCGAGCAGCTCGCGCACGGGCGGAAACAGCTCGTTGTTGTAGGTGGGCGATGCTATCACCAGACCGCGATAGAGGAATATGTCGCGCAGCACCTCGGATATATCTGCCGACGAGAGGTCGTAAACCTTTATCTTCTCCACCCCTTGCTCGCGGAGGCTGCATGCCACCTCCTCGCATAGCGAAGCGGTGTTGCCGTACATGGAACCGTATGCGACCACCACTCCGCGTTGTGCAGCGTAGCGGCTCAGTTCGTCATATACTTTCACCACCTTGTCGATGGAGCGTTTCCACACCGGGCCGTGGGTGGGGGCTATCGTTTTTATCTCCAATGGCGCCAGTTTTTGCAGTGCCTTCTGCACGGGTGCTCCATATTTTCCTACGATGCAGGCGTAATATCTTACCATTTCATCGTAATAATCTTCGAACAGCAGGTGCTCGTCGGTGATTCCGCCATCGAGGGCGCCGAAGCAACCGAAGGCGTCGCCGGCAAACAGCGTTTTGGTGTTGTTGCTGTATGTGACCATTGTTTCGGGCCAGTGAACCATGGGTGCCATGTAGAACGTGAGGCTATCCTTGCCTAGCGACAGGGTGTCGCCTTCGGCAACCTCCATCAATCCTTCCTCGATGCCATAGTAGCCGGTTATCATTTGCAGGGTTTTGGCGTTTCCCACAATCTTCATTTCGGGGTAGCGGCGGCGCAGGGTGGCTATCGACCCTGAGTGGTCGGGTTCCATGTGGTTTACTATCAGGTAATCGACGGGACGACCGGCTGTTGCGGCTTCGATGTTTTTGCAGAATGCCTCCGCGCACGAGGCCTCGACGGTGTCAATCACTGCTGTTTTTTCGTCGGCAACGACGTAGCTGTTGTACGATACTCCGCGACGTATGCTCCACAGGCGTTCGAAACGGTGTGTGGTGCGGTCGTTCATTCCGATGTAGTATATGTTTTCGGCTATTTTTCTATCCATTGTGGTTTGTATATCTGTTTTTGCAAAAGTATCTCTTTTTAGGGTGAAATGCCATATTTTTTGTGTGAAATAGTTTGTGTGGAATGATAAAAAAACAAAAGAGAAAATATGGATAAAAATAGTTCGTTGCAGTGCCTTAAAATTGCGACAAAAAGAGTATCTTTGCAAAGATATTGAAAAACGGTGGCAACCGATGGTTGTCGCGGGTTTGAATGGACGATGCAAAAGGGGGTATCTCTTTGTTTGTGTCGCTTATTTCTTTTGATAAAACTTACAATAAATAAAATCATGTCAACAACAAAAAAGATCGAAAGTGCACTTGTTTCCGTTTTCCACAAAGACGGACTTGACGAGATTATAAAATCACTCCACGCTAATGGAGTAAAGTTGATTTCAACCGGCGGTACTCAGGCATTCATTGAGTCGCTCGGTATTCCCTGTGAGGCTGTTGAGGACCTCACCGGTTACCCCTCAATCCTCGGCGGTCGTGTGAAGACACTTCACCCCAAGGTATTCGGCGGTATCCTTGCACGTCGCGACAACGAGACAGACAACCAGCAGGCTGCTCAGTACGAGATTCCCATGGTGGATCTTGTTATCGTTGACCTCTATCCCTTCGAGAAGACTGTTGCATCGGGCGCACCCGAGGCCGACATCATCGAGAAGATCGATATAGGTGGTATTTCACTCATCCGTGCGGCTGCAAAGAACTTCAAGGATGTTGTTATCGTTGCCAGCCAGGCGCAGTATCAGCCCCTTGCCGATATTCTCAAGAGCAACGGAGCACAGACCACCCTCGAGGAGCGTCGCTTCTTTGCACGTGAGGCATTCGGCGTTTCATCGCACTACGATTCTGCTATCTTCAACTACTTCGATGCTGAGGAGCAGAGCGCATTCCGTTACACACAGGACAGTCCCATGTCGTTGCGTTATGGCGAGAACCCCCATCAGAAGGGTGCTTTCTATGGCAATTTCAAAGAGATTTTCGACCAGATACATGGTAAGGAGATTTCATACAACAACCTCCTCGACATCAATGCTGCCGTTGACCTCATTGCCGAGTTCGGCGACGAGACCACATTTGCTATCCTCAAGCACAACAACGCTTGCGGTTTGGCTTCTCGCCCCACACTTATCGAGGCATGGAAGGATGCTCTCGCAGGCGACCCCGTGTCGGCATTCGGTGGTGTGCTCATCACCAACAAAGCTATCGACAAGGAGACAGCCGAGGAGATAAACAAGATTTTCTTCGAGGTTATCATCGCTCCCGACTACGATGTTGATGCTATCGAGGTGCTTACACAGAAGAAGAACCGCATCATTCTCGTTCAGAAGGCTCTTGTTCAGCCCACAATGACATTCCGCAACGTGCTCAACGGTGTGTTGGTACAGGAGAGAGATGCGAAGATTGAGACACCCGAGGATCTTACACAGGTTACCAAGGTTGCTCCCACTGCAAGCGAGGTAGAGGATATGCTTTTTGCCAACAAGATTGTTAAGCAGAGCAAGAGCAACGCTATTGTACTTGCCAAGAACAAGCAGCTCATTGCAAGCGGCGTTGGTCAGACATCGCGCGTTGATGCATTGAAGCACGCTATCGAGAAGGCCGGTTCATTCGGTTTCTCTTTGGAGGGCGCTGTGATGGCGAGCGACGCATTCTTCCCCTTCCCCGACTGTGTGGAGATTGCTCACAACGCCGGCGTAACTGCTGTTATACATCCGGGTGGTTCTATCAAGGACAACCTCTCTGTGGAGTACTGCGATGCCAACGAAATGGCTATGGTAACCACCGGTTTCCGTCACTTTAAACATTAATTTTACCGGACATTAAACAAATTAAAATGGGTCTTTTTTCATTCACACAGGAGATTGCGATAGACCTCGGTACTGCGAATACCATTATCATGTACAACGGCAAGATTGTCGTTGACGAGCCCTCGGTTGTAGCCATGGACACATCGAAGAAGATGATTGCCGTGGGTGAGAAGGCTAAGCAGATGCACGAGAAGACCAATCCCAATATACACACAATCCGTCCTCTTCGCGACGGTGTGATTGCCGACTTCTACGCATGCGAGCAGATGATGCGTGGCATGATTGACAAGGTGAATCTCGGCAATAAATTCTATACACCTAACCTGCGTATGGTTATCGGTGTTCCCTATGGCTCTACCGAGGTTGAGCTTCGTGCTGTGCGCGACTCTGCCGAGCATGCTGGCGGACGCGACGTATATCTCATATACGAGCCTATGGCTTCGGCGCTCGGTATCGGCCTTGATGTTACTGCTCCCGAGGGTAACATGGTTGTCGATATAGGTGGTGGTTCAACCGAAATTGCAGTTATCTCACTTGGCGGTATCGTATCGAACGGTTCGTTGCGTACAGCGGGTGACGACTTCACAGCCGACATCCAGGAGTACATGAGCCGTCAGCACAATGTGCGCGTCAGCGAGCGTATGGCCGAGCGTATCAAGATACATGTAGGTTCGGCACTCACCGAGCTTGGCGACGATGCTCCTCAGGACTACATCGTTCATGGTCCTAACCGAATTACGGCTATGCCCATCGAGGTGCCCGTATGCTATCAGGAGATTGCACACTGTATAGATAAATCTATCATTAAGATTGAGAATGCTATCATAAGTGCACTCGAGCATACTCCCCCCGAATTGTATGCCGACATCGTACACAACGGTATTTATCTTGCCGGTGGTGGTGCGCTGTTGCGTGGTCTTGCAAAGCGTTTCTCGGACAAGATCAATATTCCGTTCCACGTGGCCGAAGATCCTTTGTATTGCGTAGCTAAGGGTACTTCGCTTGCACTCAGAGATTTGGACTATCCTTTCTTGATGAGATAAGAAATCTGAAAAGCTGTGCGAGCATTATTCAATTTCCTTGTAAAACACAACGACTGGTTCCTCTTCTTACTGCTAGAGGGAATCAGTCTTGTGCTTATTGTGCGCTTCAATAACTACCAGAGCGCTACCTTCTTTACCTCGGCGGGCAGCATGGCCGGCAACGTATATAGTGCTTTTGTCGATGTCAATCGATATTTCCACTTGAAGAAGGAAAATGATGGCTTGCTGGCACAGAATCTTGCGCTCACACGCGAGCTGTCGGAGCTGAAGGAGCAGATGACTGAGTATAAAAACGCTTCTGCTTTGGCCGACGATTCGTTGGTGAATGCCATAGGCTCGGGATATAAATTCCTTACAGCCAGCGTGATAAATAATTCGCTCAACAAGGTCAACAACTTCATTACCCTGAACAAGGGAACCGCCGATGGGGTGGCGTCCGAAATGGGTGTCTTCAACAGCGACGGCATTGTGGGTGTGGTCTATCTGGCTTCGGAAAACAGGGCGTTGGTTATTCCCTTGCTCAACAGCAAGAGCAGCGTAAGCTGCCGTGTGAAGGGTAGCGACAGCTTCTGTTCGCTCAGTTGGGACGGTGGCGACCCCCGATACTCTACGCTCATCGACCTGCCGCGATATGCCCAGTTCGAGAAGGGCGACACGGTGGTTACCAGCGGTTTCTCGTCTATCTTCCCCAGCGATTTGCCCGTGGGCACGGTGGAAAACATCGAGGACTCGGCCGATGGTATGTTCTATACGGTGCGTGTGAAGCTGTTTGTGGATTTCTCTTCGCTCACATCGGTGTTCATTGTGGGTAACGATAAATTTAAGGAACAGAATGTGTTGGAACGCTCGGGAAAGAACTTCAAATAGTGGTTCCAAATAAATCTTACGAAGCCTCTCGCATGGCGGGGTGGCTTTTTAATGTCAAATATACAGGCAATGCGTAATTTTCTGAATCAACTAAAATATTTCGTGATTCTTGCTGCCGTTCAGGTTTTCCTGTTCGGCAATATACATCTGTTCGGCTATGCAACGGCATATGTCTATCTGCTGTTCATACTGAAGATGCCTCGCTTTGCCACACGCAACGAGCAGATGATATGGGCTTTTGCGCTGGGCTTGGCCGTTGATATTTTCGGCAATACCCCCGGCGTGAACGCGGCGGCTGCCACCGTGCTTGCCTTCATGCGCAATTACATATTGGCCATGTTCATCCCTAACGGCATCAACGAGGATTTTATCCCCGGTACCAGAGTGCTGCGATGGGGGGCCTACATAAGCTATGCGGCAATATCCATACTGCTCTTTTCGTTTGTGCTGTTCCTGCTCGAGCTCTTTACGTTCAGCATGCCTGTGCATCTGATGATAAGCGTTGCGTCCAGCACCCTGTTGACCTTGCTCTTTATTATTGTTATTGAAAGCTTCAACCGACAGGGACGATGAACAACTATTCACTGGAAGTACGTAAATATATCCTGTCGGCAGCAGTAATTCTTATATTGCTGGTCTATGTTGTGCGTCTTTTCTCGTTGCAGGTGCTGAGCGACGAGTATAAGAATGCCGCCGACAGCAATGCCTTCTACAAAAAGACTATATACCCTTCGCGTGGTCTTATATACGACCGCCACGGCCAGTTGATGGTGTATAACCAGCCGGCCTACGACATCATGTTCGTACCACGCGAGATTAAGGGGCAGCTTGATACGCTTGAGCTCTGCTCGGCGTTGAATATCACTCGTGCCGACTTCGACAAGCGCATGAGTGACGTCAGAAATCCGCGTTACAATCCCGGCTACTCGCCCTATACACAGCAGATGTTCATGAGCCAGTTGTCGGCCGAGGAATTTGCTATGTTCCAGGAAAAAATGTTCCGCTTTCCCGGTTTTTATGTTCAGAAGCGCTCCATTCGACAATATTCGTGCGATGCAGCCGGAGTGATTCTCGGCGACATTGGCGAGGTTTCTCCCAAGAAACTGAAGGAGGACAGCTACTATGTGCGTGGCGACTATATAGGCACGCAGGGCCTCGAGGCTTCGTACGAAAAGGTGCTGCGTGGCAAGAAGGGCGTCGAGATGCTTTTGCGCGATGCTCATGGACGCATTCAGGGAAAATATCGCAACGGCGAGCTCGATACAATGCCTGTGCGTGGTCAGGATATCACGCTGAGCATCGATCTTGAGCTGCAGAGGCTTGGCGAGCGCTTGTTGCATAACAAGATAGGCAGCATTGTGGCCATTGAGCCCGAAACGGGCGAGGTGCTCTGCATGGTATCTTCACCCTCGTACGATCCCCACATCCTTGTGGGCCGTCAGCGTGGTGCCAACCACAAGAAACTGGCCAACGACAAACGTAAACCCTTGCTCAATCGTGCCATCATGGGTACATATCCGCCGGGTTCTACCTTCAAGACATCGCAGGCGCTCACATTCCTCGAAGAGGGAATTATTACCGAGAACACCCCGTTCCCCTGTCACGGTGGCTTTGTGCATGCGGGCTTGCGCGTAGGTTGTCACCCCCATCCGGCTCCGCTGCCGCTCATTCCGGCCATTGCAACATCGTGTAACGGCTATTTCTGCTGGGGCTTGTTGCGCATGCTCTCGTCGAACAAGTATGGCAAGGTGCAGAAGGCTATGAATGTGTGGCGCGACTATATGGTGTCCATGGGATTCGGATATAAACTGGGCGTCGATTTGCCGGGCGAGGTGCGCGGTATGATACCCAATGCGCAGTTCTACGACAAGGCTTACAGGGCTTCGTGGAACGGCCTTACCGTCATCAGTATAGCCATTGGTCAGGGCGAGGTGACGCTCACCCCGTTGCAGATTGCCAACCTGTGTGCAACCATTGCCAATAGGGGTGAATATATTACTCCTCACGTGGTGAAAAACGTAGAGAACGATACTTTGCCGTCGCAATACCTTGTGCCCAAAAAGACCTTGGTGTCGCGTGGTGCCTACGAGCATGTAGTGGCGGGTATGCGACAGGCGGTGCTGGCCGGAACGTGTCGTGGTGCCAATCTGCCGAACATAGAGGTGTGTGGAAAGACCGGTACGGCACAGAACAAGGGCAAGGACCACTCGGCGTTCATAGGTTTTGCGCCCATGAAAGAGCCCAAGATTGCCTTGGCCGTGTATGTAGAGAATGGCGGCTTCGGTGCTACATATGCTGTGCCCATAGGTGCGCTGCTCATGGAGCAGTACCTGAACGGCGAGCTCTCCGAGACAAGTAAAATAAAGGCTAACGAGATGCAAAACAGAATAATTTACTATGGAGAAACAGAGAGGTAATATATTGTATTCGCTCGATTGGTTTACCATTGCGCTCTATCTGTTGCTTGCCGTCATGGGATGGTTTGCCATATGCGGTGCCGGCAACAGCTACATGAAGACCGATATTCTCGATTTCTTTGCTCTCTCGGAGCGCACAGGTAAGCAGGCCATGTGGATGGGCGTGTCGATGATTGTGGGCATGATGCTCATGTTCATCGATAAGCGCAGCTACGAATTTTCCTCCAGGTTCATATACGTGGGACTCATTCTGTTGGGTATTCTCACTATTTTCATATCGAAGGATATTAAGGGTTCAAGGTCGTGGATTACAATAGGTTCGTTCGGTATTCAGCCGGCCGAATTCATGAAATTCGGTACAGCGCTTGCCTTGGCCTCGTTCATGAACAGATATGGTTTTGCACTGAATAAGAAGGGCGATTTTTTGAAATGCCTTGCTATAATATTCCTGCCGCTACTGGTCATCATTTGCCAGAATGAAACGGGTAGTGCGCTTGTCTATCTATCGTTTTTCATAGTCCTCTATCGCGAGGGAATGACTGGTATTGTGCTGCTTGCGGCCATCAGTGCGGTTGTATATTTCGTGGTGGGAATAGGATACGAGAGCGTCATGTTCGAGGGATTGCCGGTGTCTGTGGGACACTACGCGGTTACCGTCCTCATTCAGGCGTTTGCCATCGGAATGGTTTTCTTCTGGTGTCGCTCGGCCAAGGGGGCTCTGGTGCTTCTTGTGACCAACCTTGTGGTGTCGCTTGCCACCTATTGGACGGCTGTCTATCTCTTTTCGTTCGATATATTGTATGTGCAGTATGCGCTGTTGCTGTTCGACGTGGTCTATATGTTCATCAGGGCGCGTGTCGATAGGCAGAACAAATTCCTGTGGACTATATTGTTCGTGGTGCTCTCCACGCTCTTTTTCCATTCGTGCGACTATGTGTTCAATAATGTGATGAAACCCCACCAGAAGGTTCGTATCGAGGTGTTGCTCGGTCTTAAAGAGGATCTTGCCGGTGCCGGCTACAATGTGCACCAGTCGAAAATAGCCATCGGTTCGGGTGGCGTATGGGGCAAGGGCTTCTTGAAGGGTACGCAGACGAAATTGAAATATGTGCCCGAGCAGGATACCGATTTTATCTTCTGCACCATAGGTGAGGAGCAGGGATTCCTGGGCTCCACCTTTGTGCTTGTGGTCTTTGTGCTGTTTGTGCTGCGTCTGCTGGTGCTTGCCGAACGGCAGGGCGATACCTTTGGGCGGGTTTATGGATATTCGCTGGTGGCCATCTTCTTTTTCCACTTCTTCATAAACATAGGCATGGTGCTCGGAATTACTCCGGTAATCGGCATTCCGTTGCCCTTCTTCAGCTATGGTGGTTCGTCGTTCCTTGGCTTCTCAATACTGTTGTTCAGTTTCCTGAGGATTGATGCCGACCGTAAACTTTAATTCCAACGTCGGTTACTCCTGTAACCTCTCTGTCCATCAGATGAAAGAGTTTTAGGCGCGTGGTGTCGCCCGGTGCAATGTGTATGGTGCCGGCGGGGTGTGATGTCTGGTATAAAACCCCTGTCGATGTACCTTTCTGGCGGCCGGCTTCGTTGAATATTTCGCAGCGTATGGTGTCGGTGCTTGTGGCTGTTGTGTCGTTGACCATGTGCACCATTCCTATCCACAGTTCGCGCCATGGATAGAAGGCGGTTGTTCGCAATTCTATATCTACGTTGTAATGCCCCTGTTGCTGTATGGGGAAATCGCAGATATACTCCAATGTATCATTGGCACTCCATTCGCCATTTATCTGGTGAAAGGAGTGCAATTTTACATTTTCGCATGCCGTCATGAGCAACACGATGGCTATGAGCCACAGGCTATTGTTGTTGCGGCTTGTTGCCTTTTCTTTCTCTCTTGTTGTCATTGTTGCGGTGTTCGCGTGGGCCGTTGTTGCGACGGCGTTTCTTGTTGCGTTGCGCGTTATCGAATCGGTCGATGTTGTTCTGCTCCAACAGGTCGGTCGAGTGCTTTTCGTTGCGCAGGATGTCGTCCTCGAGCAGGCTTTGGGGCTTTTCGCCGCGTTTGTTCATCTCTATGAGCTGCTTGGCGCGTCGTGCGGTTATCGTCTTCAGGTTGGCCGGGATGTGCTTGTCGCTCGAATAGGTCAGTTCGCCCTTCATTATGTCGGCCTTGAAGAAGTAGTATGTGCCTTCGACGGTTTCTATCTCTATGTCGCGCGGCGGTAGTCGTTTAGAGGCCTCTACATAGGCATCCACCTCGTAGTTCAAGCAGCATTTCAGCTTTGCACACTGGCCGGCAAGCTTCTGTGGGTTCAGCGATATGTCCTGGAAACGGGCTGCCAATGTCGATACCGATACGAAATTGGTGGTGAAGGTGGCACAGCAGAGCTCGCGACCGCAGGGGCCTATACCGCCTATGCGACCAGCCTCCTGGCGTGCACCAATCTGCTTCATCTCTATTTTCACTCTGAATACATCGGCGAGCACCTTAATCAATTGTCTGAAATCGACGCGGTTGTCGGCTATGTAGTAGAAAATGGCCTTGTTGCCGTCGCCCTGATATTCGACGTCGCCAATTTTCATATCGAGGTTCAAATCCTTGGCTATCTGTCGCGAACGTATCATGGTGTCGTGCTCCTTGGCCTTGGCCTCTTCGTATTTCTCCATATCCACGGGCTTTGCCTTGCGATATATGCGCTTGAGCTCCGATTCGGGTGTAAGGCGCCATTTTTTCAATTGCAAAAGCACCAGGCGGCCGGTGAGCGTCACGCGGCCTATGTCGTGTCCGGGGTTGGCCTCCACTGCCACTATGTCGCCCTTTACAAGGGGGAGCTTGTTCGAGTTACGATAGTAGCCTTTGCGGGTGTTCTTGAATTGCACCTCTACAATATCGGTGTCCTCTTCGTTTCCGGGCACGTCGGCAAGCCAGTCGAATGTGTTGAGGGGGGCGTCCATGTGGCCGCATCCTTTGGGGCATATACCCGAACAGCCGTTCTGCTCCTTATATTTTAGTTTTTCTTCCATGTTGGTTATCTGTTCTTTATCCATACAATCATCCTCAACGCCATGTCGAAGAAAATCATTTTGGCATTTACATTATGTTCTACATATTTTTGTGCTTCGGATAATTCTTCCATTATTCCGAATATGTTGTTCTCGTTTACGAAGGGCGAGAATTTTATCGAAAAATTGCGCTCCTCGGGGGTGAGGTAGAGCATTTCGTTGCGGCGGAAATTCATGATGAAGTTCTCGCGTATCATGCGCTGGCAGTACTCGAGCAGCTCCTTCTGTCGTTCTCGGCCCATTGCGGCTACCTGCTCGCTCCACTGTTTCATGGCCTGTATGTCGCGCTTGTACGCCATGCGCATCATGGTCATGAATAACTCCAGGTAGAGCTTCTTGTCGTTGTTGACCTTGAGCATCGCTTCGGCTTTTTCCCAGCTGCCGCCGCTCTGCTGTGCTATCAGTCGCGCGGGTTCGCTCTCGAGCAGGTATCTCTTTTGTAGCGCTGCGGCTATATCCTCGTTGGCTATGCGCGGTATTTCTATGCGCTGCGAACGGCTGAGGATGGTGGGAAGTATGTGCTCGGTGTTTTCGGCCACAAGCATGAAGAGGGTTTCGGCGGGTGGCTCCTCGAGTATCTTCAACAGCTTGTTCGAGCATGTTTCGTTCATCTTCTCGGGTTGCCATATAATCATTATCTTCCAACCGCCTTCGCGCGATTTCATCGACAGCTTGTGTAATATCTCGCTGCTCTCCTTTTCGTATATCTGTGGCTGCTGGTTTTCCACGTCGAGCATGGTGAGCCAGTCGGCATATCCGAAATAGGGGTCTTTAAGGAATATTTCGCGCCACTCGGCTATGTAGTCATCGCTTATGGGGGCGCTGTCGCTCGACGAGCCTTTCTTTTTCTTTACGGGAAAGACGAAGTGAAGGTCGGAGTGTATCAGCTTGTCCATCTTTATGCACGAGGGACATTGACCGCACGCCTCGCCATTGTGCCTGTTGCTGCACAGGATGTAACGGGCGAGCGCAACGGCTATCGGTAGTTTTCCGTTGCCGTTGGGGCCTGTCAGGAGCAATGCGTGCGCAAGACGGTTTTCATCTACGCAACTGCATAGCTGTTTCCTTAGTACCTCTTGTCCGATTATATCCCTGAAGTACATGGCTTAGTAGATGGCTTTTAATGTGTTATATACACTGTCCATCGCATTTATTGTGTAGAAATGGAGGCTGGGCACGCCACGTTTCATCAGTTCGCGGCACTGGTTCACGCACCATTCGTAGCCTACAACGGCGGCATCGGCGTCGCTCTTGCACTTCAGCAGCTCGTTGGTGAGCTCGCCGGGCAGGTCGGTGTTGAAGGTCTTGGGCAGTATGTTTATCTGCGACATGCGGTGTATGGGCTTTATTCCCGGGATGATGGGGATGGTGATGCCCATTTCGCGTGCTTTCTGTACGAAGGTGAAGTATTTTTCGTTGTCGAAGAACATCTGTGTGACGGCATATTCGGCACCGTTGTCGGCCTTTTTCTTCAACCAATAGAGATCGGTCTCGAGGTTGGGCGCTTCTATGTGCTTTTCGGGATAGCATGCCACACCGTACGAGAATCTTTCGCCTCGTTCGCGTATGGGGGTACCGTCGATGAACAGTCCGTCGTTATATTTATTTACCTGCTCCTGCAACTGCACAGTGTGGTCGTAGCCGCCAAGGGTGGGGGTGAACGCCTTTTCGTCCTTGGCCTTGTCGCCACGCAGCAACAGCAGGTCGGTTATGCCCGATAACTGCAGATCGATAAGTACATACTCGGTCTCTTCGGGTGTGAAGCCGTTGCACAGGATGTGGGGAACGACGGGGATGTCGTATCTGTGTTTCAGGGCTGTAGCCACAGCTACCGTTCCGGGGCGTCGGCGCACTGCCTGTCTTTTGAACATGCCGTTGCCAAGGTCGGTATATACGTACTCGCTGTGGTGGGTGGTGATGTTTATATATTTAGGCCCGAATTCGTTTATTTTGTCGATAGATTCGAACAGTTTGGTGAGTCCTGTGCCCTTGATAGGGGGCAGCACCTCTATCGAGAAAACCGTTTTTTCGGGTGAATTTATGCAATCGGTAATTTTCATCAGTTCGTTTCATTGTATATTATTATTGCAAAAATAGTGCATGTAGATAGTAGAACAAAATAAAATCATCTATTTTTTCTGCCGAAGCAGCCACGCCCGGCCAAAAAGCGCGGCATATGTGGCACCCGAATGGGGCGGAACGGGGTGTGTATGAAAAAAATCGCACTGTTTGAATCACTTTCTAAAAAAGCTCGCAGCTTTTCTAAATAAAAAAGTATTATCTTCGCATTTCAAAGCGATAATATATACTAATAAAGGGATATCTGCGTTAAATATATCAATGAAAAAGGGTTTGCTTCTCATATCTTTGTTGCTGTGTGCGCTCTGTGGGGCGTATGCACAATATGATGTGCATTTCACCCACTATTGGAATATGCAGAATTTCTACAATCCGGCAGGGGCGGGAGCGACAAAGAAAATGCACATTTTTGCGTCGTACAGCAACCAGATGTCCGGGTTCGAAAACAATCCCAAGAGCATGGTTTTCAGCCTCGATGCTCCGCTCACAATGCTCAAGGGCGACCACTCGGTGGGCTTGGGCATTTTGAACGACCAGGCGGGTATGTTCACCAATCAGCATCTGTTCCTGAACTACGCCTATGCCATGCGTCTGCTTGGCGGAAGGCTTGCGATGGGCGCGCAGGTTGGTCTGCTGAACGAAAAATTCGATCCCTCGGGAATAATCCTCGGCGGCGAAAGCAACGACCCGGCTTTCCCCACCAGCACGGTCAATGGCAACAAAATGAATTTCGGCGCCGGAGCCCTGTTCCAGCACGAATATTTCCAGGCCGGATTTGCGGCGTTGCACATAAATGCACCCCTCATATATTTGGGCGAAAAAAACCAGATGCAGATAGATCCGTTTTATAATTTTTTTGCAGAAGGCAATATACCGTTAAAAAATCCGTTATTATCCATACAACCCTCTGTGCAATTGATGACAGATTTGGTGGCCTATCGAGCCGATTTCACAGCGAAAGGCAGCTACACCTTCAATAACAGGAAATTTTTCGGTGGAGTCACTTACAGCCCATCTACTTCTGTTGCAATGTTTTTGGGGTTGGAATTGATGAATGTGACATTGAGCTACGGATACGAACTATTTACCTCGGGTGTTGGGGCGTCGCATGGAAACCACGATATTTACCTTGGGTACGATTTCGATTTCGATATATTTAAAAAAGGAAAAAACAAACATAACAGTATAAGAGTATTACAATGAAAAGGATAGTAATCTGTTTGCCGGCACTTGTTTCCCTGATGCTTTTGGCGTCGTGCATGGGACCACAAAAGAGCAATGCCATAGGTGGCGAACTCACCGGCGTCGGTGGGGCTGCCATTAACGAACCTGCGCCTTACGGCATGGTGCTTGTGGAGCGTGGCTCTATAAAACTGGGCGATGAGGAACAGGATTCACTGTGGGGTACATCGTCATCGGTGAAGGATGTCTCGGTTGATGCCTTCTGGATGGACGAAACGGAGGTTACAAACTCCGAGTATCGCCAGTTCGTATATTGGGTGCGCGACTCAATCATCCGCGAGCGTCTTGCCGACCCCGCGTATGGTGGCGACGAAACATACAAGATCACCGAGGATAAGTTCGGCGAGCCCGTAACACCCCATCTCAACTGGAGCAAGCCCATTCCCTGGCGCAAGCCCAACGAGGACGAGCTTCGTGCCATAGAGAGCGTCTATACCATTAACCCCGTTACAGGTGCCAAGATGCTCGATGCGTCGCAGATGAACTACAAATACGAAATCTACGACTACACGCTGGCTGCACAGCGTCGCTACAACCTCGACCCCGCAAAGCGTAACCGCAACACCGATATCCCGGTGAACGCCGACGAGGTGGTGATGATATCGAAGGATACCGCCTATGTCGATGACGAGGGCAGAATAGTTACACAGACCATCACACGTCCGTTGGCAAGCTACTACGATTTCCAGAGCACATACATCGTAAATATCTACCCCGATACCACATGCTGGGTAAACGACTTCCCCAATTCCAATAACGAGGTCTATCTGAACCTCTATTTCAGCCATCCCAACTACAACGACTACCCCGTGGTGGGTGTAAGCTGGGAGCAGGCCAACGCATTCTGTGCATGGCGCACCGATTTTCTGCTGAAGGGCTTGGGTGGTCAGGCAAGATACATACAGCGCTACCGTCTGCCTTCAGAGGCCGAGTGGGAGTACGCGGCTCGTGGCAAACAGGGTGGCAAGTTCCCTTGGGAGGCCAAGGACACTAAGAGCGACAAGGGTTGCTACTATGCCAACTACAAACCCGGTGAGGGCGACTACACACAGGATGGCAACCTCATCACCTCTAAGTGCGGTATATATTCGGCCAACAGCAACGGTCTCTACGACATGGCCGGCAACGTAGCCGAGTGGACATCGACCGTATATACCGAAGCGGGCGTATTGCAGATGGGCGATATCAACCCCGACCTTCAGTATCGCGCAGCCAAGGAGGATCCCTATGCGCTCAAGAAGAAAACTGTTCGTGGCGGTTCGTGGAAGGACCCCGTGAAGTTCATACAGGGCGCAACCCGCTCATACGAATATCAGAACGAGGCACGCTCGTACATCGGTTTCCGTTGCGTGCGCAGTTTTACAGGAATAAGCAGAAATAACAGAAAATAGGAATAGTAACCTTATATAACAAGAATCATGGGTAAGACAAAAAATACAATAAGACGCATACAGTCGTTCATGGACTCCCCCAAAGGAAGAACCTTTACAAACTACATCTACAGTTGGGGTGCTGCAATCGTTATTTTGGGTACACTGTTCAAGCTGACACACATTGCCGGCGCCAACATCATGCTGTTCGTGGGTATGGGTGCCGAGGTAATAGTATTCTTCTTCTCGGCCTTCGAACGTCCCTACGACCTTGCCGAAGAGGATAGAAAAGAGGAGCGTGCCGAGCGTCGCGGAGTGGCCGAGGGCGGTACAATCGTCATTGCAGGTGCTCCTGCCACAGCCGGTGCTACAGGTGTGGCAGCTTCGGGCGATGGAAACATCATCGGCTCCATTGCCAATTCTGCTACACCCGAGCTCATTCCGCAGATGGGCGAGGTTACTCAGGAGTATATAGAGAAAGTGCGCTCGTTGAACGAGGCTATCAAGCAGATTTCCGACCAGACCGAGTCGCTCAGCCGCAACATGGAAGAGATGGAAACCCTCGCACGCAACCTGACAGCCGTAAACGCTATGTACGAGATACAGTTGCGTGGCGCAAGCAGCCAGCTCAACAACCTCGACTCGGTGAACGACCAGACACAGAAGATGGCTCGCCAGATAGAGGAGCTCAACGTCGTTTACAGCCGCATGCTGGAGGCTATGACAGCCAATATGAACAAACCTCAGTAACCACACACCTATCTCGAAGAGCATGAAAATAAAAAAGAATAAAGTATCTCCGCGTCAGAAGATGATTAACCTCATGTACGTTCTTCTGATGGCGATGCTGGCTCTGAATGTTTCGTCGGACGTGCTCAACGGCTTCACCCTTGTGGATGAGAGCCTTACAAAGAGTACGGAGAACTCCACCGAGCAGAATCAGGCGCTCTATCGCGACTTTGCCGCATTCATGGAGCAGAACCCCGAGAAGGTGCAGGAGTGGTTCAACCGCGCACAGACCGTAAAGCAGATGTCCGATTCGCTGTACGATTTTGCCGATTTCCTGAAAGAGCAGATAGCCAAGAAGGCCGACGGCCCCGATGGCGATTACAGGAACCTTGAGAACCGCGAGGACCTTGAGGCCTCTACATACATCATGCTGGGTGCCGGACGCGAGTATGGTGCCAAGCTCTACGATGCCATCAACAGCTATCGCGATCGCATACTCACAATGATAAGCGACACCATTCAGCGACAGGTGGTAACCGACCTCTTCAATACCGAGGTGCCCAAGCGCGACATAAGCATGCTTCGCAACTGGCAGGAGTACAATTTCGAAAATATGCCGGCCATCGCTGCCATCACCCTGCTCACCAAATTACAGAACGACATACGTTACACCGAGGGCGAGGTGCTGCATACCCTGTCGAAGAATATCGACGAGGGCGATGTCAGAGTGAACAAGATAAGCGCATTGGTTATCCCCAATTCCAAGAATATTGTACGTGGCAGCGATTTCAGCGCCCAGATTATTTTGGCTGCAGTCGATTCCACACAGCGTCCCGAGATTTTCATCGACAACAAGAAGCTCGAGACCGAGAACGGCGAATATTCCATCACATGTAACCGCACGGGCGACTACACCCTCAGCGGATATATGATGGTGAATGACGGTGCAGGTGCATCGGAGCGCTACAATTTCTCGCAGAAATATACCGTGGTCGATCCCACTGCCACCGTCAGTGCGTCGCTCATGAATGTCCTCTATGCAGGTTTCGAGAACCCTGTGAGCATTTCGGTGCCCGGTGTTCCCGGCAAGAATATCTCGGCAAGTGTAGCCAACGGCAACGGCTCGCTCAAGTCCGACGGTAAGGGCGGTTTCATCGCTGTTCCCAAGCAGATAGGCAAGAATATGGAGATTGAGGTTACTGCCAACCACGAGGGCGGTCGCCGTCAGAGCATGGGCAAATATACATTCCGCGTGAAGCAGTTGCCCGACCCCTCGCCCTTCATCGAGTACAAGGACAATGATGGTCACACACAGCGCTATCGCGGTGGAACAGCCTTCGCTAAGCGCGACCTTATGTCAACGAACGGCATCGTTGCGGCTATCGACGACGGCTTGCTCAATATCGGCTTCAAAGTGCTTTCGTTCGAAACGGTATTCTACGATAACATGGGAAATGCTATCCCTGTCATCTCCGATGGTGCCAATTTCTCGGCACGACAGAAAGATATGTTCCGTCGCCTCTCTACAGGCAAGCGCTTCTACATATCACACGTGAAAGCCATCGGCCCCGACGGCGTGGAGCGAGTATTACCCACCTCAATGGAGGTTATTCTTAAATAAAGCAAAAACATAAACGCCATGAAATATATCAGCAAGATTCTTTTGATAATATGTGTATCCCTTATGGGACAACATGTTGCGGCACAGCCTCCCAAACGCAAGAAAGAGGCCGATGCCAAGCAGGCGACAACAGTGAATGTGCCCATGAGCGAACGTGCCAAGGCGCAATATCCGGTGATGGCTACCCCCACCGAGGTGGTGTGGAAGCGCGATGTCTATCGCACGCTCGACCTTACGAAAGAGAAGAACGCATCGCTCTACTATCCCGTGGAACCGCAAGGCGACAACATGAATCTGTTTACATATCTCTTCAAGCTCGTTGTGAACAACGACATCCCCGCATACTCGTACAACTTCGACGGTAACGAGTCGTTTGCGCCCGAAAACAAGGTGAACCCCAAGGATTTGCTCGACGACTTCGGTATATACTACGAAGAGAAAAACGGGGTGATAGATGTGGCGCAAAGCGACATCCCCAGCGCTCAGGTGCTCAGCTATTTCATCAAGGAGAGCTACTACTTCGACCAGCGCACAGCAACCTACAACCAGCGCGTAACGGCCATTTGCCCTGTATATCACAAACCGGGCGAGTTCACAGCCGAAATAACCAAATACCCCATGTTCTGGCTGAATTTCGATGAGATTGCCCCCGTGCTCACCCGTCAGAAGGTTATGTCGAGCAGCTACAACAACGTGTCGTCAATGACCTTGAGTGACTATTTCATGAAGCACAATTACGAGGGCGACATATACAAGACCGTCAATCTGCGTAACCTGTCGCTCAACCAGTATTGCAAGAGCGATTCGGCCGTTAAGAAGGAGCAGAAGAACATCGAGAAGCAGTTGGCCGATTTCCGCGGCAATCTGTGGAAGGTGCCTGCCGAGGCTCCCGCCGACAGCGTTAAGGCGGCGTCGGATAGTGTGAAGGATGCCAAATCCGAGGCGGTAAAGGAGGAGCAGAAAGAGGAAAAGAAGGTGCAGCGCACAACCAAGAAGAAAACCGAGGCCAAAGCAAGCAGCAAGAGCAGCGGTGGCGGTGCGCCCCGAGTGTCGGTAAGACGTACCAGACGATAAATATAAGCGACAAAGATAGCAGGTATGCCAACAAATTGCGTTGGCATACCTGCTATCTTTATTGGAACTTTTTTAGGTAAAACGTTGTTGTTTTTATGGAAAAAGAATATTTTTGCGAAAAATTAACTCTAAAAACAAACACTATGAAAAGATTTTTCGGTCTATTTTTTGTGATAAGCATGCTGTTTGCTATTCCGGCACAGGCGCAGTTTAAATTTGGTGTAAAGGCCGGTGTTAACCTCGCAGGTGCTCCCAGCGATATCGAGGACATCAATGGTCTTGCAGCCGATGGTACAACAGGTTTCTTCGTTGGTCCCATGGCTAAATTCACTATTCCTCTTCTCGGACTCGGTATCGAGGCCGATGCGCTCTATTCACGCACTGGTGCTGAGATTGCAGGCGAGAAAATAAACAAGAACAGCATCGAGATTCCCGTTTATTTGCGTTACGATTTTGCTCTCCCCCTCATTAGCAAGGTGGCAGTGCCCTTCTTGGCAGTAGGTCCTCAGTTCGGCTTCGCTTTCGGTTCTACAGACGAAATGACCGATTGGGGTAAGTACGAATACAAGAAGAGCAACATGAGCCTTAACCTTGGCGCGGGTGCCATCTTGTTGAGCAAGATTCAGTTGCACATTAACTATAACATCGCTCTTGGCAAGACAAGCGAGCTTTCAGGCATCAGCGGTGCTTGGGAGGGAGCAACAAAGGCTATGGATTCCAAGACAAATACATGGCAGATTTCTGCTGCTTATCTTTTCTAAGATAACGCCATACGATAAAAAAGCTGCACAGGAAAACCTGTGCAGCTTTTTTTATTGTGCCATGTGAGCGGCTCTACTATTTGCTGTTGAATACAAATACTGTGTATGAGTATGCGGGTATGTCGTATGTCGCTCCGTTGGCAAGAGTGATATTCTCTTCTACGGGTGATATCTTTGTGGGTTCTTCGGGGCTGTTGGCCTCCTTCAGGCTGCCCGACAATGTGATGGTGCGTACGGTGCCGCTCTTTTCGAAGCCTTTTATGTCGAATGTGCCGGCGATGGCCTTGTTACCGATGTTCGCTACGTGCAGAACCATCTTTTTGCCATCTTCGCTGCGTGTGGCTGTCACGTCGAGCTTTGTGCTGCCATCCACCTCCGAGCTTACCAATAGTGGCAAGTGGTTGTTCGATGCCATCTGCTGTGCATAGTAAGGAGGCATTCCCCATACCTGCGACTGTGTGAAGAACACCTGTCCCTGATCCCAGCCGTTGTCGTTCTGCTTGTAGGGCTGCAATGCGTTGGCTGCACACGATGTGAGCACGAAATCGCCCATGCGGCGTACTGCGTTCTGCAATGTAACGTGGCCGAGCACGCGCTGTACGTTGTGTGTATTTCCGTTCTCTTCGAAAATGGCACATTTCATCGTGGTATTGGGATTCCATGTGTGGAACAACTCCTTCATTCTGCGCAGTTGCTTCTCTACATTTTCTCCAGTGGTCAGGTTGTCGGCCCAGGGGTGGTAATCCCAGTAATCGGCCTTGCCGTCCAATGCCTTGAATACCATTTCGCAGTTAGGCGACTCGGGACGCCACCATGCGGTATTTACCAGTTTCACCGACGGGTCTTTGCTCTTAATTGCGTCGTAAAGGAGGTTGAAGCGCTCTATGTAGTGCTTGTAGCCCTCGGTGTCGTCGCCATAAATCACCTCCTCGTTTCCTATTCCGATGTACTTTATTCCATAGGGCTCGGGGTGGCCGTTTTGTGCACGTATCTTACCCCATTTGGTCTTGGTCGAGCCGTTAAGGTACTCAATCATGTCGGCCATATCCTCGGGTGTCTCCTCTATATTGATGGCAAACGAAGCGGTGAAACCGGCTGCCTCGCAGAATTTCACGAAATCCTCTATTCCAAAGCCGTTGGTAGAGTATTTATACCAGTGACCGGTATAGGGTTGGCGCTTGTCGGGGTCGCCAATCATCTTCTTGAAGCGGTATTCGGGTGCGTTTACCATGGTTCCGCCGTAGCGCAGGAAGGTGAGGCCCTGTTCTACCATGGCGTTACCAATGTCGCCACGATAGGGCAGCCCTTTGAATTGCTCTTCGGCGGTGGTCATCAGTGTCACCTGGTCTATTTTCACTGTTCCGGGACGGTTGATGTATATGGCAAGGCGTGCCTTCTTGTCGTCGGCATTCGAGGTCAGTGTGAAGGTGTGGCGCTTCCAGTTCTTAGATATGTCTTTTATCTCCTGGCGGGCATATTCGGTCTTGCCGTCGGCGCTTTCCAGCACTACGGTTGCTCGACCGTTGTAGCCCAGGCCTTTCATGTACAGACGACCTTCGAATTTTTGTCCTTTACGCAGGGCTATTCCCCAGCGGTTCAGACTGGCGTTGGCTATACCTACCGCGCCGCTACCCGAAATAAATTGTATGGTCTGTGCATTGCTGCCGTTGTAGGCGTCGGTCTTGTCCAATGAGTATGCGTATTTCACATCGCCCTTGATGGCTGCGTCCCATTGCATGCTTATCTGCTCGAGCATTCTCGATTCGAATGTGAGCATTTCGGCCTTTTCACCGTTGCTTATTCTCAGATTGCGGAATTTGGTGTCGCAGTTCCACACGCGTAGCGCTATGCTGCCTTCGTTCACTCCCGGTTCGCTGGGCGCGAATGTGCATACGCTCTTTCCGTTCAAAAGCACCTCGATGCCGGTGCTCACAAACTGCGCCTTCAGGTTGTTCCATTCTGTGGGGTTGCATGCTACGGGTATGTCGGCTATGTGACCCCAGTTGTTCTTGTGCTTGCCTATGGTTATTTTGCTGCCATCGCTTGCGAGGCTTATCTCGTAGCCATAGAAATTATCGGCTCCGTTGCGTGGGCGCGATACGCACACCAACAGGCCGGCGTTGTAATTGCTGTTGCCTTTTTTCTCGAATTTTATATCGACATCGACCGCGCCGCTTGTTACATTCTGCTTGTAAACGAGCTTGGCGCCATAGTGTGCAGCCACCGACATCTCGTAGCCGTTTGCCTTCCATTCTCCTTCGTACAGATTGAAATGTTTGAAGTCGGGGCCGGGAGTGGGTTCCTCGAAGCTCTCGCCAAAAATTTTCTGGTCGTACAATCCTCCGTAAATCTCGTGATTTACATCCTCGATGCATGAGCCGTAAAGGTAGGGCGTTACCTTCTGCTCCACTTTGCCGGCATCTACCCTGATGGTTGCCTGCTGCCCATGTGCTACCGTAAACGGTGCAGCGAGCAATAGCGACGCCATCGTCGATAAAAATGCTTTTCTGTAGTGAGTCATAGTTTGTCTGTTTTTATTATTGTGTATTAAATTATTCTGCATACAAAAATAGTAATAAAAAATGTGACGATGCGCAGCCACACCGAAAAAGATAGCCGCTTTCAATCGCGATGACCATATTTTTTACTATCTTTGGGTAGCCGCAGAGATATCTCCAGCGATGGCTTTGAAAAATTATTGAAGCGAGCTTCATATTTCTCGCCCGTTTGTGTATATCTTTGTTGCGAATAGTTGTGTATAGCCGTGTGTAACGGCACTATAAGCTTTTTACAATGATGCAGTTCGTCGATGTTCTTTTGCCGCTTCCGTTGCCCACAACCTACACCTACTCCGTGCCACCAGAGTGTGCCGGAAGGGTTGCCGTAGGTTGCAGGGTGGTTGTGCCTTTGGGCAAGAGCAAAAAATATACGGCGCTCATCATGGCTGTTCACGACAGGGCACCCGAGGGTTACGAGGTGCGCCCGTTCGCCGAGCTGCTCGACGAGGCTCCCATACTTCTGCCTTCGCAGCTGAAGCTGTGGGAGTGGATATCGCGTTACTATCTGTGTACACAGGGCGAGATATACAAGGCTGCCGTTCCCCAGGGATTGAAGGGCGAATTCAAGCCTCGTACCGAGCAGCGCATCAGGGTGGCAAAAGCCTATCGTCACGAGCGTGGCATGGAGCTTGCTCTTGCCTCGTTGTCGCGTGCGCCCCGCCAGCGCCGTCTGCTCGATACCTATCTGCAATATGTAGGTGGCGACGTTTCTGCCCCGGCGAAAGAGATATCGCGTCACAAATTGCTGGAGATGGCGGGCGTGGCACCCAACGTATGCAAGGAGCTGTTGGACAAGGGCATTTTCGAGTGCTACGAGGTTGAAATAGGCCGTCTTGCCAATGTGGGCGGCACGGTGCTTCCGTTGAATGCGCTGAACAGCTTTCAACAGAAGGCGTTCGAAAATATCAAGCGCTCTTTCGAGAGCAAAAGCACTGTGCTGTTGCATGGTGTAACCTCGGCAGGTAAAACCGAGGTCTATATACATCTGATAAAAGAGGCTGTGGAGCGTGGCGAGCAGGTGCTCTATCTGTTGCCCGAGATTGCGCTCACCAAGCAGATTATCGAGCGCTTGCAACGTGTCTTTGGCAATCGCATAGGCCTCTACCACTCTAAATTTTCCGATGCCGAGCGTGTCGAGATATGGAAAAAGCAGTTGAGCGATGCCCCCTACGATATTATCCTCGGTGTGCGCTCGTCGCTCTTTTTGCCATTCGAGCGCTTGGGGCTTGTCATTGTCGATGAGGAGCACGAGAACAGCTACAAGCAACAGGAGCCGGCGCCGCGCTACAATGCCAAGAATGCCGCTATAGTTCTTGCTTCGTTCTTCGGTGCACGCACTCTGCTGGGTACGGCTACGCCGGCCATCGAGAGCTATTACAATGCCACCACGGGCAAGTATGGCCTTGTGTCGCTCACCGAGCGTTACCGCTCGATACAGATGCCGCGCATCGAGGTTATCGATATAGCCGAGCTTGGTCGCAAAAAACAGATGGAGGGGCAGTTCTCCGACCCCTTAATCGAGGCCATGAGCAACGCACTGAAGGCGGGTAAGCAGATTATTCTTTTCCAGAATCGTCGCGGATATGCTCCGCTGCTCGAGTGCAAAACCTGTGGCTGGGTGCCACGATGTAAGCATTGCGATGTCAGTCTCACGCTGCACAAGACGGCCGGCAAGCTCACTTGCCACTATTGCGGATATACCATCCCTGCACCGAAAATGTGCCCCAATTGCGAGGAAACGAATTTTGTGAACCTCGGTTACGGCACAGAGAAAATAGAGGAGGAACTGAGCAACCTGTTCCCCGATGCGCGTATAGCACGCATGGATCTCGATACTACGCGCACGCGCAGCGCTTATGAAAAGATTATCAGCGATTTCCAGCAGGGTAAGACCGATGTGCTCATAGGCACTCAGATGGTTTCCAAGGGACTCGATTTCGATAACGTGGCTGTGGTGGGTATTCTGAATGCCGATATACTGCTCAATTATCCCGATTTCCGCGCTACGGAGCGCTCTTTCCAGTTGATGGCCCAAGTGGCCGGTCGTGCCGGTCGCAAAAGCGAACAGGGTACGGTGTATCTTCAGACCAAGACCCCCGATGCGCCTGTCATTCCGCTCATTGCAGCGAACGACTATCTGCGGTTCTACGATTCGCAGTTGGGCGAACGCATGCTCTTTCACTATCCGCCCTATTACAGGCTGGTTTATGTCTATCTGAAGCATCGCGACATACGCCTGCTCGACGAGGCGTCGGAACGATACGGCGAGGCTATGCGTGCCACGTTCGGCATGCGTGTGCTGGGCCCCGACCTGCCGCCGGTGGCAAGGGTGCAGCAGCTATATATACGCAAGATTGTGCTGAAGATTGAATCGGGCGTTTCGCAATATAAAGTGAATGAAGCGCTTACCGCTCTGCGCGAGCAGTTCCTGTCGAATAAGCGCTATGCAAATATTTCTATTTTCTACGATGTCGATCCGCTGTAGATTGCAGTGGCGTGCTATTGGCGTTGCCCCTCTTCGAGCTCTCTCTTGAGCTCTTTTATGCTTTTGCCTAGTGTGGGGTGCATCAACGTGGGGCATATTTCTTCGAGTGGAGCAAGTACGAACATGCGTTCGTGCAGCCTGGGGTGGGGCACTGTGAGCCGCGCTTCGTCTATTACCTGCTGGTCATAGAACAGTATGTCTATATCTATCGGGCGGTCTTTGTACTCCTCGCCCGGGACCGATTTTGTGGTGCGGCCCAATTGGCGCTCTATGCCCTCGGTGATGTCGAGCAGTTCGAGTGGTTCTATCCTTGTGGCGAAGTGTGCCACCATGTTCAGGAATGTCGCTGACGATGTGAAGCCCCATGGCTCGGTCTCTATTATCGACGATAGGGATACAGGTGTGCCGAGAGCAACCGATAAAAGCTCTATGGCCTCTTTTATCAGTTGCTCCCGGTTGCCTTTATTGCTGCCTAATCCGATATATATATCTACGGATTTATGCATTGTGTCGCTGTTATCAATCTATGATGAGCATTGCATCGCCATAGATGCCGAAGCGGTAGTTGTTTTTCAATGCCTCGTCGTAGGCGTGCATTATGAGCTCGTATCCTCCGAATGCCGCTGTCAGCATGAGCATGGTGGAGTAGGGCTGATAGAAATTGGCTATCATGCAGTTGGCCACCTGGAAATTGTATTCTGGGAAGATGAACTTGCTTGTCCAGCCGTCGTACTCCTTCAGCATGCCGCCGGTGAGTGTGGCTGTCTCCAGAACGCGCTGTACCGATGTACCCACTGCACATATTCGGCGGCCTTCGGCCTTTGCCTTGTTCACAAGGGCTACAGCCTCGCTATCGACGTTTATAAGGTCGCTGTCCATCTTGTGCTTTGTGAGGTCTTCCACGTCAATCTCGCGGAAGCAGCCAAGACCGATGTGCATTGTAACGAAGGCGGTGTCGATGCCTTTTATTTCCATACGCTTCATGAGCTCGCGGGTGAAGTGTAGGCTCGATACGGGGGCAGTAACAGAACCTTCCTTTTTGGCGAAATATGTTTGGAAATTTTCCAAATCCTCGGGCTCCTCTTTGCGGAGTGCCTTGAAGTCGTCGGGCAGGGGTGCTACGCCGAGCGAGAAGAGCGCCTTCTTGAATTCGTCGTGAGGGCCGTCGTAGAGGAAACGCAGTGTTCTGCCTCGCGATGTTGTGTTGTCAATAACCTCGGCTACCATTGAATTGTCCTCGCCAAAGTAGAGCTTGTTTCCTATACGTATCTTACGTGCAGGATCTACAAGTACATCCCACAAGCGGAACTCCTCGTTGAGCTCGCGAAGCAGGAATACTTCAATTTTTGCATTTGTCTTCTCCTTGTTTCCGTAAAGACGGGCGGGGAATACCTTGCTGTCGTTCAATACGAAAAGGTCTTTCTCGTCGAAATAGTTGATGACATCTTTAAATGTACAGTGCTCAATCTCGCCGCTTTTACGGTGTACTACCATCAGACGGGACTCGTCGCGACACGATACGGGGTGCAATGCGATGCGGTCGTTCGGAAGTCTGAACTTAAACTGGGAGAGCTTCATGTCTGTCATGGTGCAATATAATTTAGATGGTTTGTAATTCGTTTAGTTGTTTGTCGAGCCACTCGGCAAAATCCTCGGGCTGTATGCAGTCTTCTATTCTGAAATCGCCTACGCGGGTGCGTGTGAGCCTTGTAAGGTAGGCTCCGCTGTTGAGCGCCTCGCCAATGTCGCGTGCCAACGAGCGTATGTAGGTTCCTTTGCCGCATACCACTCTGATGGTTGCCTGTGGCGGTGTGAACGATAGAAGCTCTATCTTTTCTATGTTTATCAGCTTGGGTGCCAACTGCATTTCGCTACCTTGGCGTGCCAGGTTGTAAGCACGTTCTCCATCGACCTTGCATGCCGAGTAGAGAGGGGGACGCTGTGGTATGGTGCCGGTGAATTTCTTCAGCACCTCGTTGAACATCTCCTCGGTGATGTGCTCGTATGGGAAGGTGGCGTTTACGGGGTGCTCCTTGTCATACGATGCGGTGGTTGCTCCTAGCATCAGGTCGGCCTCGTACTCCTTGGTGTGGTTCTGAAGCTCTTCGATGCGCTTGGTTGCCTTGCCTGTGCACAAAATGAGCACTCCGGTGGCAAGGGGGTCGAGTGTGCCGGCATGTCCCACCTTGAAACGCTTGATCTTGAAACGCTTCGACAGGTGGTAGCGTACCTTGTTTACCATCTGGAACGATGTCCATGTGTATGGCTTGTATAGTGCTATTATTTCTCCTTCTTTGAAATCCATTTGCTATGCAATTGTAAGGTTGTGTCCTGTGAGTAACATCACGAGTATTATTCCGCCTACGATTATTCTGTACCAGCCGAATGCTTTGAAACCGTACTTGGTGACGAAACTGATGAAAAATTTTATTGCCAGCATGGCAACGATGAATGCAACCACGTTGCCTACAATCAGTGTCATCAGGTTTTCGCTTATTATCTGCATGCCGTCGGGCTCAAGGAAAAGCTTGAGCATTTTGTACAGTGTGGCTGCGAACATTGTGGGGACGGCCAGGAAGAACGAAAATTCGGCAGCCGCCTTGCGTGTAAGCTTCTGTGCCATACCTCCCACGATGGTTGCCATTGAGCGCGATACACCGGGTATCATGGAGATACACTGGAACATACCTATCCAAAAGGCGCGCTTCTCTGTCAATTCGGTCTTTTCGCTACCCTTGTTGAATATCTTGTCGCAGAAGAGCATGAATATACCACCGAGTATAAGTGTTACGGCTACAACGGTAACGCTCTCGAGCATGCTGTCTATCATGTCGCTGAAGAGCAATCCCAGCACGGCGGCGGGGATGAACGCCACAAACAGCTTCCAATAAAAATCGTATTTGTGTAGGAATTTTTTAATGGCCGATGCGCCTTCGGGTGTGGCTGTGCGGTTCAGTTTGAAAAATCTGTTCCAGTACAGAACCACCACCGACAGTATGGCACCAAACTGTATGATGAAGGTGAAGGCCTTTACGAATTCCGTGCTCTCGACGCCTAACAGGTTTTGTGTTATTATCATGTGTCCTGTCGATGAAACCGGCAAAAATTCGGTCAATCCCTCGACAATGGCAATGATTATTGTTTCGAATATAGTCATCGTTCAAATAAAATAGCTCTGTTCTTTTTATGTGTGGTTACTCCTCGCTGTTTGTCTTCTCGTCCTTGCAGGCTTTGCCCTTGAACAGTATTGCGTATATTACGAATATAAATCCGAAGAAACATACTGTGGGCGCAAGCTTGATGCGTCGGAAACTGAAAATGTCGGGCTCGAAGTGTGTTTCTGTCGAGCCGGGGCCGGTCATAAGCAGGAACCCGATGATGATTATAGCAAACCCTATTGCCAACAATATGTAGTTTGCTTTGCCGAAAGCGAAATTTCTTTTGTCCATGTCTATATATTTTTTTCTATTTATTTTCTAAATGAAGTAGAGGTCGTCGCCACGCATGCGCAGGAATTTTGTCACCGATACATAGGCACACGAGGTGGTCATCACTATGCCGAAGAGGATGACTGCCAATGCTATGATGCCCAGTGTGACGGGTGGCAGTATGGTGATGATGGCCGGCTCGTGCTGCAATATGAGATAGAATATTATTCCAAGCAAAATGTTTGCTGCAATGCCCGAGAACAATCCTATGTACAGATTGTGCATCATGAAGGGGCGTCGTATGAATCCCCATGTAGCTCCCACCAGTTTCATGGTGTGAAGCAGGAAGCGCTTCGAGTATATCGACAACCTTACAGCGTTGCCAATGAGCGACCACGATATAAGGGTGAGTATCACCATGAAGGCCAACAGCGCGATAGCTATTTTGTTTATGTTGTTGTTTACGGTATCAATTATCTCGCGGTGGTAGAGCACCTGCGACACGCGCTTGTCCTTGAGCAGGGCTTTCTCTATGTTGGCCATGCTGTCGATGTGCGTGTATTCGCTCTTCAGCGTGAGCTCAATGGAGGGCTCATAGGGGTTGTAGCCCAGAAATTCCACCGGGTCGGCACCCAGTTCTATTTTTTGCTCCTCGAGTATCTCGGCGCTCGATATGTATTTTGTGTCGATGACATATTTTCTTTTGGCAAGCTGTGTGCGGAATTTTTCAATCTCGCCATCGTCGAGCTTTGCGCTCACCACCACCGACATCGTCATGTTGTTGCGTATGTGCTCCGAGAGCGCTCTTGCCGAAAAGAGCAGCGCACACATTGCTCCCAGTAGCAGCAATACCAGTGTGGTGCTGGTATATACGCTGAATGTCTGTATCTTTATTACCGATTTGCTCATACTGCCTTTCTGAATACGTATATTATAGAACTGCTTGCGCTCTTCTTGCTCCACGATGCCAACCAACCGAGCAGGCCGTTCCACACGCCACGGAGTGCGGGCAGGGTGGAGCCTTTGTACTGTTCGCTGAGCATTGATATGTAGAACCCGTCGAACGGCATGGTGTACTGTCTTTCCAGTATGAATCCGTGCTTGCGGCCGAATTTCATGATGGTCGAGGGGGTGAAGTGCCACAGGTGGCGCGGCACGTCGTATGCCGCCCAGTGCTCCTGGTAGTTGCGTGCGTCGTACGATGCGCTGTTGGGCAGCGCTATGACGGCTATACCGTTGTCGTCGAGTATGTTATACAGTTTTTTCCAGAATTCGTTTATGCCCTCTATGTGCTCCATTACGTGCCACATGGTTATCACGTCGAAGTATCCATCTTCGTAGTTGTCGATGGCATCGACGGGCAGCATTTCGAAATCGAAATTCTCTTTCGAGTATTTGCGTGCCTGTTCGCTCTTTTCTATGGCCGTTACATCCCAGTTGCGCTTCTGCATTGCGCGGGCAAAATATCCTGTGCCGGCGCCATAGTCCAGCAGCCTGGTCTTGCTCTCGTCAACAAGCGAATCGACGAGGTCGGCCTTGCGCTTGAGCATTATGTCGCGCACTATGTGGTAGCAGCGGTTTACGAATCCTTTATTGGTGTCGCTGTGCGATATGTATGTGGGCGATTCGTAGTATCGTCCTATTTCGTTCTCGTCGGGAATACCTTGTGTGAAGGTAAATGTACACTCCTGGCATTGGCAGATACCGAATTCCTCACCTGTTGCAAATTGGTCTTTACATGAAAAGAGCGGTTGCAGCTTGCTGCTTCCGCATAAAGGACATGATGTGTGGGTTATCTGTGCCATGTGAAACGATTCCGATTATTTTTTTGTTGCTTGAAAAACGTATTTTCCCTAAACTGGCTACAAAAATACATTATTTATAGCGAAATTGCGCTTCTTTTGCGAATATTTACCAAAAAAAATTGCTGCGATGCTCTTTTTTTTTGATATTTTTGCAATTCGGAGTCTTTTTTCATGTGGCTCCTATGGTTTAACATCTAATTATAAGTGAATATGGCAAAATTGACACGCTCGAATAAAAAGGTCATCGCTGGCGTTTGTGGCGGACTAGCCGAATTCTTCGGCTTAAGCGCATCGGCGGTGCGCATTGTCTTTGTGCTTCTTCTGTTTATCACCTTCGGTTCTGTCTGCATAGCATACCTCATACTGATGGCTATCCTTCCGACCAATCCGCAGAACAGCGCCGAAAGCTATGTGAAGCGAATGAATGACAAACTGAACAAATAACGACGTTTTCATCGTGGTTTTTTGCAATGGACGGGGACGGTTGTTCCTGTCCATTGTCGTGAATGGCGGCAGGGCAAAAAAGCGTTTTGCGGAATAAAAATGGTCGATGTAAAAGAGATACGGCCAAAATAATGTATCTTTGCATCCGATTAAATAGAAATATTTTAAGGGAATGAAGATTTTGGTAACCGGCGCGAGTGGCTTTATAGGCAGTTTTATTGTCGAAGAGGGCCTGTCGCGCGGCTATGAAGTGTGGGCTGGTGTTCGCGGTAGCAGCAGTCGCAAATTCTTGCGCGACGAGCGTATAAATTTTATAAACCTCGATTTCAACGATGCCGACAAGCTGCGTTCGCAGTTGAGCGCGTTTGCCGCCGAGCATGGTCGATGGGACTATGTGGTTCATGCGGCAGGCGTAACCAAATGTCTCGACAGCAACGATTTTGTGCGTGTCAACTACGATGGCACCAAGAATTTTGTATCCATGCTGCATGCGTGTGGCATGGTGCCCGAACGCTTTATCTATCTGAGCTCCCTCAGCGTGTTCGGCCCTGTGAGGGAGCAGCAACCCTACTTGGCAATAACCGACGCCGACACGCCGCGCCCTAATACCGCGTATGGCAAGAGCAAACTGCTTGCCGAGGAGTATATAAAATCGTGCGGACTGATGCCGTACGTGATATTCCGTTCCACCGGGGTTTACGGCCCTCGCGAACGCGACTATTTCAAGATGGTTCAGAGCATCAGCAGTCACGTCGATTTTTCGGTGGGCTATAAGCCCCAGGTAATCACGTTCATATATGTGAAGGATCTTGTAAAGGCTATATATGCCGCAATAGACAAGGGCGTTGCCAACCGATGCTATTTTGTGAGCGAGCCGCAGGGGTACGACAGCCGCAGTTTTAGCGACTACATACAGGCCGAGCTGGGCAAACGCTTTGTGCTGCATATAAAAGCACCGTTGTGGGTGCTCAAAGCAATATCGTTGTGTGCCGAGAAGATATCGTTGCTCACCAAAAAACCGAGCACGCTCAATGGCGACAAGTACAAGATAATGAAGCAGCGAAATTGGCTTTGCGACACGACGCCTATGGAAAAGGAATTGGATTTCACCATCGACTACGACCTGCAAAAGGGTACAAAGGAGATGATTGCATGGTATAAGAAAGAGAAATGGCTATAAAATTTTTACACGATTTTTTTGGAAAAGAGGAGCGCAAATACAAGCTTCTTTCGGTAGAGAAGCTGAACCTTCTCTACAATCTGATTACGACACTGTTTATAATAGTGCTGTTCGGCAGTCTTAACGATCCGCAGAAAATGTTGACCGACAGGTTCTTCATTCTTCTGCTGACGTTTGTCCCAATATACATCTACACCCGCTATCCGTCGCCTGCGACAAGGTTCCTTAGAATGGCGGGGCAGTTGTCGTTGCTCTCCTATTGGTATCCCGATACCTTCGAGTTCAACCGCATATTCACCAACCTCGACCATCTGTTCGCGCAGTTCGACCTCAGCCTCTTCGGCTGCCAGCCGGCGCTTGTGTTCGACCAGGTGCTCAGCAGTTTCTGGGTAAGAGAGGCGTTCAACCTTGGCTATTTCGCCTACTATCCCATGATAGCAACCATAGTATTCTACTACTTTTTTGCCCGCAACAATGAGGTTGAGCGTTGTACATTCATCCTCATTGGCTCGTTCTATATATTCTATTTGATATATATGTTCCTGCCCGTTGCCGGCCCGCAGTTCTACTTCCCTGTGATAGATCCGTCGCTTGTGGCGGCCGGCCCCTATCCCGAAATATACAATTACTTCGACCTTCACCCCGAGATTTCTATCGCTCAGGCGGGCGAGGGTGGTTTGTTCACCCATCTTGTGGGCATGGCCCAGGCATCGGGCGAAAGACCTACGGCAGCCTTCCCCAGTTCGCACATCGGTATATCGACGGTGATTATGTTGCTTGCCCTGCGTGCTAAGAAGGGCCTTGCGCTGACGCTTGCTCCGTTCTATGTACTGCTTTGCTGTGCAACGGTTTACATCAAGGCACACTATTTGGTCGATGCCTTTGCGGGTGTCATCACCGGTGTGCTGTTCTATACACTGACCGCATGGATTTTCGACCGCTATATGGCCGAAAAGAGCGCGTGATGCGTTTTTTACCCTTGAAGGCCGCTAAACGTATCTTAACAAACAATATTTGCTCATATCGGCGCTATTGAGTACCTTTGCCGATATTTTGCCGAGCGTGTGCTAACGACGAAAGTATCAATGCACTGCAAGGCTGCAAGACGAGAAAAACAAAAAATATATGAAAAGCTACAAAACTGTAAACAACCTCTTCGGCTGGCTCTGTTTCATCGTTGCGACGGTGACATATTGCCTCACCGTGGAGCCTACTGCGAGTTTCTGGGACTGCCCGGAATTTATTCTGTCGGGTAACAAATTGGAGATAGGCCATCCGCCTGGTGCACCTTTCTTCATGCTCACCGCCAATTTCTTCTCGCTCTTTGCGTCGCCCGAAAAGGTAGCGCTCATGGTGAATATTATGTCGGCTGTGCTCAGTGCGGCAGGTATCATGTTCCTGTTCTGGAGCATCACCCACCTTGTGCGTAAGCTCGTGGTGAAGGATGGCGAGCAGATGACCACTTCGCAGATGATAACCATCATCGGTTCGGGTGTGGTAGGTGCGCTTGCATACACATGGAGCGACACCTATTGGTTCAGTGCTGTCGAGGGCGAGGTTTATGGCTATTCGTCGCTTTTCACAGCGGTGGTATTCTGGTTGATACTGAAATGGGAGGATGTGGCCGACAAACCCCACAGCGACAAGTGGCTCATACTCATTGCCTACCTTGTAGGTCTTTCTATAGGTGTCCACCTGCTGAACCTCCTCTGTATCCCTGCGATAGTTCTTGTGGCATACTATAAGAAGGCCCCCAACGCCAATCTGAAAGGCTCGCTTGTGGCGCTCACATTCTCTATGATTCTTGTGGCTGTTGTGCTCTATGGCATTGTGCCCGGCGTTGTGAAGGTGGGTGGCTGGTTCGAGCTCTTCTTTGTGAATACGCTCGAATTGCCCTTCAATACAGGTCTGATTATCTACATCATCCTGTTGCTCTCTGCCACCATATGGAGCATCTACGAGAGCGAGAAGGGTGTTAGCCGCAACCGCCAGGTGGCATCGTTCCTTGTAACGGTTGGTATGCTTGGTATCCCCTTCTATGGCAACGGATTTACAAGCGTGCTCATCGGCGTGGTGGTGCTTGGCCTGCTTGCAGTGTTGCTCTATCGCAAGGTGCAGCAGAAGTACTGGATAAACACACGCATGCTCAACAGCTCGTTGCTCTGCATGCTGCTCATCATCATAGGTTATTCGTCGTATGCACTGATTGTAGTACGTTCATCGGCAAATACACCCATGGATCAGAACTCGCCCGAGGATATCTTCACACTTGGCAAGTATCTTGGTCGCGATCAGTATGGCAAGCGCCCTCTGTTCTATGGACAGGCATACAGCTCTGAGTATCTTTACCAGCCCGCCGGTCGTGGCAACTGGGCTGCTGTGACCAAGGACGGTGCTCCCGAATATGGCCGCAAAGAGAAGGCTACTCCCGACGAGAAGGATTCATACGAATTGCTTCGTTACGATTTCGATATCGTCTATGCACAGAATATGCTCTTCCCCCGCATGTACGATCCCAAATTTGCGTCGTATGGCCCTGCCAAGACCAATTTGTACGAGCGATGGATAGGCGAGAAAATCACCGGTTACAACGTGAAATACAAGGTTGGCGGCGAGGTTATCGATGTTAAGATGCCTACACAGTGGGACAATTTCCGCTTCTTCCTCAACTACCAGCTGAACTACATGTATTGGCGCTATTTCTTCTGGAATTTCGTGGGTCGCCAGAACGACCTTCAGGGACATGGCGACCTCGACCGAGGCAACTGGATTACAGGTATCAGCTTCATCGACAATCTGTTGGTGGGCAATCAGGAGGCCTTGCCTAAGCTCTTCAAAGAGAACAAGGGTCGCAATGTGTTCTTCGCTCTTCCCCTCATCCTTGGTATCCTTGGAATATTCTGGCAGTGCAAGAAGGGCGACGCCGGAGTGCGCCAGTTCTGGGTGGTGTTCTTCCTGTTCTTCATGACCGGAATAGCTATTGTGCTCTATCTGAACCAGATGCCCATGCAGCCCCGTGAGCGCGACTACGCGTATGCCGGTTCGTTCTATGCCTTTGCAATATGGATTGGAATGGGCGTTGCGGCTATCACCGAATGGATAAAGAAAAAGAATGCAGCCATCAGCGCTACCGTTGCCGGTGTCTGTCTGCTTGTGCCCGTGCAGATGGTGTCGCAGACATGGGACGACCACGACCGTAGCGGTCGATACGCTTGCCGCGACTTCGGACAGAACTATCTGAACTCCATATCACAGGACAAGAACCCCATAATCTTCACCTGTGGCGACAACGATACATTCCCCTTGTGGTACAACCAGGAGGTTGAGGGTGTTAGAACAGATGCCCGCGTCTGCAACCTGTCGTATCTGCACACCGACTGGTACATCGACCAGATGCGCCGTCCTGCATACGAATCGCCTTCGTTGCCCATCACATGGGAGCGCATCGACTACGCCGGAAATGCCAACGAGTCTATAAAGGTGGAGCCCGAGAAGAAGGAGCAGATTAAGGCTATGTATGCACAGGACCCCGAGAAGTACAAGAAGCTGCTCGGCGAGAATCCCTTCGAAATAAAGAATATCATGAAGAACTGGGTGCGCTCGAAGCACGAAGCTATGCATGTAATCCCCACCGACACAGTGTATATCCCCATCGACGAGGAGGCTGTTCTGCGTTCGGGTATGGTTATCCCCGAGGAGTATCGCGACAGCATGCCCAAGTACATGGCTATATCGCTCAAGGGCCGCAATCGTCTCTTCCGTGCCGACCTGATGTTGCTCGAAATGCTTGCCGAGGCTAACTGGGAGCGTCCTCTCTACATGTCGCGTACAGTGGGTGTCGAGAACTACCTCTCGTCGCTCTCCGACTTCTTCATCACCGAGGGTCTAGCCCACCGCATTACCCCCTTCAACTGGAAGCAGCTCGGTTACAGCACGCAGTACGAGACCATCATCGATGCAGACAAGATGTACGACAATGTGATGAACCGCTTCAAGTTCGGTGGCATTGCCGAGAACCCCGACTACTATCTCGACGAGACAATAAGCCGCATGGTATATACCCACAGAATGTTGTTTGCTTCGCTTGCCGAGCGTCTTGCCGACGAGGAGAGAAACAACATGGCATTCGAGGTGCTCGAGCGTGCCGAGAAGGTATTGCCCGGTAGCATCGTGCCCCACAAGGCCGACCTTGGCGCAGTTTCTATGGCCGACACATATATCAAGCTCGGTTGCAAGGAGCAGGCGATGAGCATCATCAACGCCGCGGGCGCGAACGTACTTGAGTACCTCAACTGGTGCACAACCCTGACCAATAGACAGTACAACGCAGTGTCGAGCGACTACTCGTACAATCTGCGCCTGTTGAACATGGTTATCGAGGTGCTGAAGCAGGGTGGTGCAAGCTACCGAGAAGAGGCTACCCGTTACGAGAGTGAATTCAATAAGTACTATAATATTTGGCGTGCACACCGTTCGTAATGCGCGCTAACCTAAGTCGTAAGGTATGTTTATAGAACAGGTACCACCCTTTTTCCGACGATTGTATCCTCAGGCAATCTGGCGAATGAATCCCGATGAAAAGGCGGTGTACCTGACCTTTGACGACGGGCCCATCCCCGAGGTTACCCCTTGGGTGCTGAGTGTGCTCGACCGTTACAATGTGAAGGCGACCTTCTTCATGGTGGGGGACAATGTGCATAAATTCCCCAACGAATTTCGCATGGTGGTCGATGCTGGCCATCGCATAGGTAACCACACCTTCAACCACAAGAAGGGGCTTTTTACCAACACGAAGAAGTACATTGACAATGTGGATCGTGCCGACGCCTTTCTGCATAGCAACCTTTTCCGTCCGCCGCATGGCGTCATACGCCACAAGCAGTATGTCGAGCTCAGCAAGCGCTACAAGATAATAATGTGGGACCTTGTGACGCGCGACTATAGCTTCCGCCTCTATGGCGAGGATGTGCTTGCCAATATAAAACGCTATGTAAGGAACGGTTCTATCATTACATTCCACGATTCCATCCGTTCGTACAGCAATCTGAAATATGCCCTCCCGCGCTCCATCGAGTGGCTGCTGCAACAGGGCTACACATTCAAGGTGATAGAATGATAGAGCCACAGGACCTCTCTTTACTCATTAAGAAACGGGCTGCCGAGCTAGGCTTCGCGGCTTGTGGAATAGTAGAGGCTGCTCCTGTCGATGCCGATGTGCGTGCCGGCTTCGAGCGATGGCTCGCCGGTGGCAACAACGGCACCATGGCCTATATGACAGGTCATTTCGAAAAGCGCATGAACCCCACACTGCTTGTCGATGGCTGCCGCAGTATCATCGTCGTCGCTCAGAACTATTTTACCGCGACGGCAAACCCCTCTATCTCGCGCTACGCACAGGGCGCCGACTATCACTATGTGGTGAAGGAGAAGCTCGCTCGTCTGCTCGATTATATCCGCGAATTTTGTCCTGTCGAGGGGCGTGCCTTCTGCGATTCGGCCCCCGTACTCGAACGCTACTGGGCGGTGAAGGCCGGCCTTGGATGGTGCGGAAAAAACCACCAGCTGATAATTCCCGGCGCGGGTACCCACTTCTTTCTTGGCGAACTGCTTGTCGATGTCAATCTGTGCTACGACGCCCCCTACGAGGGCAATCGTTGCGGCAACTGTTCGGCCTGCATAGATGCCTGTCCCGGCAAGGCCTTCGACGCCGATGGCTTCGATGCCCGCCGCTGCCTCTCCTATCTTACCATAGAATATGGCGGCGATTTACCCGAAAAATTCGATGAAATGGCCGAAAAATGCTTTTATGGCTGCGACCGTTGCCAAACAGCATGCCCGCACAACCGCTTTGCTACGCCACATGGCGAGCCCATGTTCTCCCCCTCGGATGAACTGCTTGCAATGACACCCGACGATTGGCGTTCGCTCACCAAAGAGCAGTTTAATAAGCTGTTCAAGCATAGCGCAGCCAAGCGTTGCGGCTACGATAGATTGATGCGTAATATCATGGCTACCCTCGGCCCCGAAAATAATAAGTGAAATACCATGACAAAATTCAAATCCCTTTTTTACAGAAAAAACAAGATGGCACTCGTTACATCGGCCATCTATTCGGTGATGTTCGTTGTTTTTGTGCTTTTCATCGTGAAATATTTCTCCGCAATAGCTTCCGACAGCTTCCTGATGATAGCCAGCGTAATGATGCCCCCGTACATACTGTTTATGCTTCTGCGTTCGCTCTATTTTGTGTTCGAAACGGTGGAGGTCGATGAAGTGAAACGCGAAATAAGATTGTGCATAATAAGAAAACGAGTGCCGTTCGATGCCGTACGTTCCATCCGGATGGTGCGCCCTTGCCAGATGCGCATCGAGGCAACAGACGGGATAATTCCCTTTTCGGTGGAGGATGAAGAGGCCTTCAAGGCGTGCGTTACACGTGTAGCTCCCGCTATACGCTTTGTGGCGGGTAAATAAATGCAATATCGCTAATAAACAACATCAGCCTGCAACCGTTTGGTTGCAGGCTGATGTTGTAAATGTATGTCATGTCTGTTATTCCTCGGGCATGAACATGGGGTCCCATGCGGGGAGCATAGTGGGTTTCTCGTCGAGAACCTTGAGCACCTTTGCAGGAACATATTTCTTGTTGACCACAAGGCGGAACATGTACTCGTCGAACCATTCGTCGGTCATGATGAGTGTGCCTTTGTAGCCCGATGATGCGCCCCAGCTGTTCTCTACCTGCCATTTAACGGTCTTGCCGTTCTCGTCGATATCTACCGATTTCATGGTCATGGCGTGCGATGAGCCGCTGTCGCGTGTGATGATGCGCTGTTTCTTGTCCATCTTGAATTCGACGCCGAAGAGCGATTCGTAGTCGTAGTTGTTGATGTCGAGCAAACCACGGTTCGAATCGAGGTATTTGCCTACGTCGCAAGAGAAGTACATCATGACGCTGTCCTTGATTGAGGCGATAGCCATCTGCTTGATCTCCTCGATGGGAAGGTTCACATACAACCAGTTGTGGCCTTCATATACGTGGCGGTCGTATGCAATTTCGTAGCTCTTCCAGTAGGGACGTGAGGGGTCGTTCATCAACATCACGTAGTTGTTCTGGAAATCGAGGCCAACGTATTTCTCGTAGAAGCTTTTGGGGGTATATTCCTGGGGCTTCTCGCGGTATTTGCCGTCGCTGTCCTTGGGCGCCCATGTGAACGAGGTGGGGGGCACGCCATATACGCTTGCAAGCATCTTATATACAGTGCCGAGCATCTCCTTCTTCATGGCCATGAGCTCTTTCTCTTTCTTGCCATTTTCGCTTGCCTCGCGCAACTGGATACCGAATTCGCGCAATTTTCTCTTCAGTACGCTGTTGAATGCGCTGGTGTTGTTGCTGCTGTATGTCTCGCGCATAGCCTCCTGGGGCACAACGCCATATTTAGCCACAAGGTCGGCTACTCCGGTGAATGTACCTCCGTCGCTCAGGGGGTTCTTGAACAGCCACTCAACGGTGCGGTCGTCGATGGGCTTTTTGCGTGTGTCGATTACTCCCTGAAGGAAGAGGTTCGATTTCTCCAACTGGTCGAAGAAGAAATTATACACCTGCGAGAACTCGAAGCTGCCCAGTCCCTGCTCGGCAATCATCTTTGCTCTCATCACATTGAGGCCGGTGAACAGCCAGCAACGTCCCGACGACTCCTGGTCGGTGATGCCTTTCGAATTCACTGTGTTGCTGAAGTATGTCTCCAACGGTTTGTTCTTGTTTTCCTGGTTCACGGCGAGTGTCTTCACCGAGGTGGTGAGCATTACGTTTTTCAATGCTTTTTCGGCGCCGGTGGGCTTGTAGCTCTCGGCGAACTCTTTCAGCATTTCGGCGTCGATGGCACCGTTGCCTGTCTGTGCCGATGCGCTGCCGGCAGCAAGGAACGCTGCAAGCATGCAGCCTGCAATTCCGAATTTGTTGTTCAATTTCATGGTACTATATGTGTTTGATTAAATTATCTGATACAAAATAAGGTATATTTTACATATTTTGCAAATTTTGTGCTGTGTGCTCTGCATATTTCCTGCTAAACGGCCATTTACAAGGCAAGCAGTTCGTCGATGAAGGCGGCTGCTGTCTCCACGTTTTTCACATGCTCGACGGTGATGATGCAGCGTCCGTCGCTCTCGCGCATGCGGTTGGTGAACTGGCTTGTGGGCAGGTAGGCTATAATCTTGCCGAAGAGCTCGCTCTCGTAGTAGGGGCTGTTGCCATCGACTAGGAACAGGTTCATTCGGCCACCCTTCAGGTATATCTTCTCTACGCCCAGCTCCTTGGCCTTGCGACGCAGCGATACGGTGCGTATGAGCTCCTCGCCGGCTTTGGGCATTCGGCCGAAGCGGTCGGTCATCTTGCTGTGGAATATTTTCAGATCCTTGTCGTTGGTTATCGAGTCGAGCTCGCGGTAGAGCAGCACTCGTTCGTCGCCGTTGGGTACGTATAGGGGCGGGAACAGCAGCTCGAGGTCGCTCTCTATGGTGCATTCGCTCACATACTCCTTGTCGGCTTTCTCGTCGTGCAGTATATCGGCAAATTCCTCGTTCTTGAGCTCTTTCACCGCCTCGGCAAGTATCTTTTGATAGGTTTCGTAGCCAAGGTCGGCAATGAAGCCGCTCTGCTCGGCGCCCAGCAGGTTGCCGGCTCCGCGTATATCGAGGTCTTGCATTGCGATATTCATGCCACTGCCCAGCTCGCTGAAGCTCTCTATGGCCTCCAGTCGTCGGCGCGATTCGCTCGAGAGGGCGTCCTTGGGTGGCGTCAGCAGGTAGCAGAATGCTTTGCGCTTGCCGCGTCCCACGCGTCCTCGCATCTGGTGCAGGTCGCTCAGACCGAAATTTTGTGCCTGGTTTATTATTATGGTGTTCACGTTGGGTATGTCGATACCATTCTCGATGATTGATGTGGCTATGAGCACGTCGTAGTCGTGGTTCATGAAGTCGAACAACCTTTTTTCGAGCTCCTCGGGCGACATCTGGCCGTGGCCAATGCAGACGCGTGCGTCGGGCACATGTCTGTTTATCATGTGCTCCAGTTCGTACATGTTCGATATGCGGTTATTTATGAAAAATACCTGTCCGTTGCGGCTCAGTTCGAAATTTATGGCCTCTTTTATGGTCTCGGCATCGAAGCGCTGTATCTCGGTGTGTATGGGGTAGCGGTTGGGCGGTGGTGTCTGTATCATCGACAGGTCGCGTGCTCCCATTATAGAGAACTGCAGGGTGCGCGGAATGGGTGTGGCTGTCATGGTGAGCGTATCGACGTTCACTTTTATCTGTCGCAGTTTCTCCTTTACGGCAACGCCGAATTTTTGCTCCTCGTCGATGATGAGCAGGCCTAAATCCTTGAATTTTATATCCTTGCCGGTCAGGCGGTGTGTGCCTATCACTATGTCTATCTTGCCCTCTTCGAGCTCCTTCAGTATGCGGCGGCTATCCTTGGCGCTTCGGGCGCGGCTCAGATATTCGACGGTGCACGGGAAATCCTTCAGTCGCTCCTTGAATGTGAGATAGTGCTGGTAGGCCAGCACGGTGGTGGGTACAAGCACGGCTACCTGTTTGCCGTCGGTGGCGGCTTTGAAGGCTGCTCGTATGGCTACCTCGGTCTTTCCGAAGCCCACATCGCCGCAGACAAGGCGGTCCATGGGGCGGCGACGCTCCATGTCGGCCTTCACTTCGGTGGTGGCTTTCAGCTGGTCGGGGGTGTCCTCGTATATGAAGCTCGCTTCGAGCTCGTGTTGCAGATAGGTGTCGGGGGTGAATGCAAAGCCCTCTTTGCTGTTCCTCTCGGAATAGAGCTTTATGAGGTCGCGTGCAATGTCCTTTATCTTCTTCTTTGTGCGTTCCTTGATGCGCTCCCATGCGCCCGTTCCCAGCTTGTTTATTGTGGGTGCTTCGCCCTCCTTGCCTTTGTACTTCGATATCTTGTGCAGGTTGTGGATGGAAACGAATACCACATCGTCGTTCTTGTACAGCAGTTTTATGGCCTCTTGCATGGTGCCACCGCTTGGTATGCGCACCAATCCGCCGAATTTGCCTATGCCGTGGTCCATGTGTACCACGAAATCGCCTGTGCGGAATTCGCTCAGCTCCTTCAGCGTGAGTGCCACTTTGCCGCCGCGTGCCCTGTCGCTGCGCAAGCGGTAGTTGTGGAAACGACCGAACAGCTGATGGTCGGTCAGCAGTGCCATTCGCAGTGTGTTATCTACATAGCCGGCGTGTATGGTCTTGTCTATGGGGGTGAAAGCAACCTCGTCGCCGCGCTCCTCGAATATGGTTCTCAGTCGCACGGCTTGTCGCTGGTCGTCGGTGAGCAGGGCTATCTTGTAGCCTCGAGCCATGTACTCCTTGAATTTTTCGCTCACCAGGTCGAAATCCTTGTTGAAAATGGGCTGCGGCGTGGTGTCGAACGATATGTTCGTGGCATTGTCGCTCTTTGCGCCCGAGGCGTGTATCTCCCAGCAGTGTGCCAATTTGAATATTCTTTCGGCTTCGGCTGCCGACATCAGTTCGGGCCTTTCGGGCAGCTCCTCCTCGGATAGTCGGGCCTGCATGGAGTAGCCCTCGGTGGATACCCTCGCTATGCTCTCCTTTACATGCGTGAAATCCTTTGCAATGTATATGGTGTTGCGGGGCAGGAACGATGTTATGGGGACATTCTCTGTGCCGGTGAGCCTGGGGACGATGGTTATCTCGTTCATGCGCTCCTTGGATAGCTGCGTTTCCACCTCGAATGTGCGTATGCTCTCTATCTCGTCGCCCATGAAATCTACACGGTAGGGATACTCCGACGAGAACGAGAATATATCGAGCAAACTGCCTCGCTGTGCATACTCGCCCGGCTCGTAAACATATTGCACCTCCTTGAACCCCAGCTTGTTGAGCTTCTTCTCGGCCTCCTCGCGCGAGAGCATTCCTCCAACGGCGAGCGCCATGGTGTTGCTCTCCATTTTCTCTTGCGACACCACCTTCTCGGCTATCGCTTCGGGGTGTGTCACTACTACTGTGCCGTTGCGCTTGCTGCGGCTTGTGAGGCGGCTCATCACTTCGGTGCGCAGTATGCGGTTGGCGTCATCCTCGTGTCCGTATTTCAGGGCGCGTCTGAACGACGATGGGAAAAAGAGCACTCGCTGTTCGCCACATATCTGCACCAGGTCGTGATAGAAATAGCCGGCCTCTTCGACGTCGTTCATCACTATGAACAGCGTCTGCTTTTCGTTCCTTTGCATGTAGCCGGCAATGGCGACGGCTGCGCTGCTTGCGGTCAGTCCGCCTATGATGACCTTCTCCTTGTTGCCATCGGCTGTTATTCCGGTGAGTGCCTCCACTCCCGGATGCGTTGCATATATCTTCTGTAGCTCTTTTATTTCCATCTTTTTTGCGACCTATGGATGCAAATTTACGCTTTTTATTCGTTTTTTTTATTCAGGTTTTTCATTTTGGCAGCGTGCGTTACGGTTTTTAACCGTTTTTGTGTAATTTTATTAGCCGAAAGTGTAAAATGCGAGCAAAAATAGCTAAATTTGCGAATATTTACATATGATGCAAAATGGCAAAGAGTGATAGCGTAATTATAATACCCACATATAACGAAAAAGAGAATATCGAGAGAATGATTCGCACACTTCTCGCGTTGGAGCACGGCTTCGACGTGCTGGTTGTCGATGATGGTTCTCCCGACGGCACTGCGGGTATAGTGAAAAGCCTCATGGCGGAGTTTCCCGACAAGGTGTTCATCATAGAGCGTTCCGGAAAGCTCGGGTTGGGAACGGCATATATTGCCGGCTTCAAGTGGGCGCTGAAACAGGGCTACGAGTACATCTTCGAAATGGATGCCGATTTCTCGCACAACCCCGACGATGTGCCCCGTCTTTACGAGGCATGTGCCAAGGATGGCGCCGATTTGTCGGTGGGCAGCCGTTATGTAACCGGTGTCAATGTGGTTAACTGGCCCATGGGACGCGTGCTCATGTCCTATTTTGCTTCGAAATATGTGCGCATGATTACGGGGTTGCCCGTTTACGATACCACTGCCGGCTTCAATTGCTACCGTCGCAGTGTGTTGGAGGCGATAGACCTCGATGCCATCCGCTTCAAGGGCTATGCATTCCAGATTGAAATGAAATTCGTTACTCACAAGTGTGGATTCACCATCAAGGAGGTGCCTGTGATTTTTGTGAACAGGGTGCTCGGCGTTTCCAAGATGAGTGGCGGCATTTTCAGCGAGGCCTTCTTCGGGGTTATAAGCCTCAAGGTGGGCAGTTGGTTCAAGCGTTATCCCAAGAAGGGCGCATAAATAAATTTGTTAAGAACTATGGCTACAAATACAAATATGGAATTCGAACGCGTGATAGCACGCTGTCGCGATTTGTTCGAGAAGAAACTGTATGACTACGGCGCATCGTGGCGCATCATGCGTCCCGAGTCGCTTACCGACCAGATTTTCATCAAGGCCAAGCGCATCCGCACATTGGAGACCGTGAAAGAGAATCTTGTGGGCGAGAGCATCACTTCGGAGCTGATTGGCATTGTGAATTATGGTATCATTGCATTGGTGCAGCTGAAGCTGGGCTTTGCCGATGTGTGTGACCTCACAGCCGAGCAGGCGCTTGCCATGTACGACGAGCAGGCTACCGAGGCGCTCGAACTGATGAAAAAGAAAAATCATGACTACAACGAGGCATGGCGCGGAATGAGAACCACGTCATATACCGACCTTATCCTCACCAAGATATGCCGCACAAAGCAGATTGAAGAGCTCAACGGCGTGACAAAGGTTTCGGAGGGTGTCGATGCCAATTATATGGACATGATTAACTACGCTGTTTTCGGACTGATAAAGAATGGCTTCGGCGAGTAAGATAAAGAGCAGATCGGTGCTGCTGCTGACTAACCTGTGCCGCTTGCTGTTGGCAGTGGTGTTCATTGTGTCGGGCTTTGTGAAGGCTGTCGATCCCAAGGGACTCCTCTATAAATTGCAGGAGTATGTGTCGGCCTTCTCCCTAACGGATATCATCGACAGCGATTGGTTGATGCCGGCAGCGGTCGTTCTTTCGGCGGTGGAATTTGTGCTGGGCGTGCTGTTGCTCATGGGTACATGCCGACGCTTCTCGGCTATCGCCACGCTCTTCTTGATGCTGCTGTTTACGCCATGGACGCTGGTGCTTGCCATTTGGAACCCCGTGCACGACTGCGGCTGTTTCGGTGATGCGTTCCAGTTGTCGAACTGGGCTACATTCTTCAAGAATGTGCTTCTGCTAGTGATGGCGGCCTATCTGTGGGTGAAACGCAGCCGAATAGTGCGCTTTGTGAGTACACGCGGCAGTTGGATGGTTACGTTGTTTGCCCTGGTGTATATAGGCACGGTGGAATATATAGGCCTCGAGCATCTGCCTGTAATGGATTTCCGTCCCTTCCATGTGGGTGCCGACCTCAACGAGGGCATACGCGATATTCCGGCGGAATATAAAATGCTCTATCGCTACGAAAAAGATGGCGAGGTGCTCGAACTGGAGCAAGAGGGTGCGCCCGACAGCACGTGGAACTATCTTGGTACGCGTACCGACCTGTTGAGCGAGGGCGTTCCTGCGCGCATACAGGATTTTTGGTTTGCCGGGATGGACGATGGCGACGATATAAGCGAAACGCTGTTGAGCGATACTAATTATATCTGCCTGTTGGTGTTGGAGGATGTAGCGCGTGCCGACGAGAGCCGTGTCGATAAGATAAACGACATGTACGACTATTGCACCGACAACGGCACAGCCTTTTATGCGCTCACTTCGTCGCTCGACGACGATGTGGCTTTGTGGAAAAAACATACCGGTGCGGAGTACCCGTTCTATTCGGGTGACAATCTGCTGCTGAAGACCATGATACGTTCCAACCCCGGAATATTGGTGTTGAAGGGCGGTAAGGTGGTTGCCAAATGGAATGTGGTGGATGCTCCTGACCTCTATGGCGATGATGCAAGTGCCGAGGACGATGGCGCTCCTTTGTTTATGCATGCTGCTGCCAATGCAGGTAAGCTGGGCAAATTGTTCCATTGGATGTTTATGTTCTTCACGCCACTGCTTATAATATTTTTGGTCGATGTGCTTACATCGCCGCGCGGCAAGAAGAAACAACAACAGACCGAGGCGTCTGCCGAACAGAATGAACAAGAATAAACGCTAAATAATTTATATTAAAACTACTAAATTTTACGAAAATGAGAAAAAACATTGTTGCAGGAAACTGGAAAATGAACAAGAACCTTCAGGAGGGTATCGCTCTTGCAAAGGATCTTAACGCTGCTTTGACAGCAGACAAACCCAATTGCGATGTAATCATCTGCACTCCCTTTATTCACCTTGCTTCTGTAGTTCCCGCTGTTGATGCTGCTATCATCGGTGTTGGTGCTGAGAACTGCGCCGATAAGGTATCAGGTGCATACACAGGTGAGGTTTCAGCCGAAATGGTTGCTTCAACAGGTGCTAAATATGTAATCCTCGGTCACTCTGAGCGTCGTGCTTACTACCACGAGACTCCCGAGATTCTTAAAGAGAAGGTTCAGCTTGCTCTTGCAAACGGTCTTACACCTATCTTCTGCATCGGTGAGGTGCTCGAGGAGCGTCAGCAGGGTATCCAGAACCAGGTAGTATTCGATCAGATTGCAGGTTCACTCTTCGATCTTTCTGCCGAGGATTTCTCTAAGATTGTACTCGCTTACGAGCCTGTTTGGGCTATCGGTACAGGTCTTACAGCTACTCCCGAGCAGGCTGAGGAGATTCACGCATACATCCGTTCGGTTATCGCCGACAAATTCGGTGCCGAGATTGCCGAGAATACCTCTATCCTCTATGGCGGTAGCTGCAAACCCTCTAACGCTAAGGAGCTCTTCGCTAACCCCAACGTAGATGGTGGTCTCATCGGTGGTGCAGCTCTCAAGGTTGAGGACTTCAAGGGTATTATCGACGCATTCAAATAATCGAATGAAGAAGATTTTATCATTTATAGCAATATTGTTCTGTGCCTTCACTCTGTCGGCACAGAACAATATTGTAAACGAATTGCAGCGCGACGTTGCCGGCAAGGGTAAGGTCAGAATCACTCAGCCCGAGGGGTTGACGAAACTGATGGGCTCCATTGCAGTGAAGAGCGACAAGCGTACACAGGTCGAGGGCTATCGTGTCCTTGTATATTCGGGAAACAATTCACGTGCTGCACGTGACGAGGCCAACAAGATGGCTCAGTTCATGCGCGAGAACTTCCCCGGTGCCGAGGTTTATGTCGAGTTCGATCCGCCCATCCGTTCGTGTCAGTATGGCGATTATCGCACACGCGAGGAGGCCGAGGCTGTGATGTATAAACTGAAGGCTACCAAAAAATTTAAAGAGATTTCCGTGAAGAAGGGCCTTATAAATCTGCCCTTTTAGCGATTGTTGTGCCGTTTATCTATGAATAATATGTCCGAGAGAGAGAATAACGAGAAAATTATCGAGGGGCTCAAGGCGAGCTGTCACAGTATGTTGCAGTTGCTGGGCGAGGATCCCGAAAGAGAGGGGCTTGTGAAGACTCCCGAGCGTGTGGCCAAGGCTATCCTGTCGGTCACTTCGGGCTACGACGAGGATCCGCATGCGATATTGCGCGGTGCGATGTTCAAGGAGGACTACAGCCAGATGGTTATAGTGAAGGATATAGATTTCTACTCTCTTTGCGAGCATCATATATTGCCCTTCTTCGGCAAGGTGCACGTGGCCTATATTCCTAATGGATATATTACCGGGCTCAGCAAGATTGCCCGCGTGGTGGATGTCTTTGCCAAGCGCCTGCAGGTGCAAGAGAGGCTCACATTGCAGATTAAGAACTGCATTCAGGAAACCCTCAATCCGTTGGGTGTGATGGTGGTTGTCGAGGCGCAGCACCTGTGCATGCAGATGCGCGGTATAAAGAAGCAGAACTCTGTGACTACCACTTCCGATTTCTGCGGAGTCTTCAATCAGGCAAAAACCCGCGAGGAATTTATGAATCTTATAAGGAACAATAGGTAGGTTTTCTTTATGGATATGTGTGCGGCTTTACAGCCGCATTTTTTTTGTCCCTGCTATACGTTTAACGCACATTCGCCGAACCCGTAGCTCTTGAGCATGTTGTTCAGTGCCTGTTGTGTCTCCTTCAGGTATTTGTAGTTCTGCATTACCTCGGTGGCAAGCTCGGCGTCCTGCATGGTGGTGGGCTCTTTCAGCTGTTTCATGGTCTGCTTGAGCAGCTCGTCAACGATGCTCAGTTTGTAGCTTATCACCAGGCGTGTCGCCTGCTCGAAGAGGATGGCTGTCTCGTTGCGCTCTTCGCTGTCGCCGTTTGCCATGAAGAACTTACTCAGCATGTAGCGGTCGTTGCATAGCTCGGCCGTCAGCTTCGATATTTCGGCGTCGGGGTGGGCCAGGAAGTGCTTCTCGGCAACAAAATCGGGGTCGTCGCCATGTTGTGCAGCCTCTTCGAATATTTTTTTGTAAAGCGGATGCGAAAATTTTATACCGTCGCCATCGATGGAGTAGTGCACGTTTGATATGACGCTCTCGGTGAAGGCGGGTATGTTGTTTTCTGCGTCCTCGGGGACAAGCAGGGGTTTCTCGCCGTTGCGCAGTATGAATTGTATTATCGCGCGTTCCTTATTATATATAGCGTTCTCTTCGCCCAGGAATCTGGCAGCGCTTGCGCCGTTGTTCTCCTCGGGGATGGCGTTGTTCTCGCTGCTCTGCTTGTTGTATTCATCCTGTGAGTTCTGTCGGCGTATCTTGGCGATCTCCGATACAAGCACCTGCTCTTTGGCCTGCAGCATTTCGCTGCATTTTTTTGTGTATTCGCTGCGCAATATGTCGTTGGGGATGGCGGCAATACTTTTTACGACGTCGCCAATGAGGCCGGCGCGCTTTATGGGGTCTTCGCCCACCTCGTCGAGTAGCAGGTTGGTCTTGAATGTGATGAAATCGACCTGGTTCTTTTTCAGGAACTCCTCAACCTCCTCGGTCGAGTGCGACTGTGCATAGCTGTCGGGGTCTTCGCCGTCGGGGAGCAGTGCCACCTTGATGTTCAGTCCCTCTCGCAACAGCATGTCTATTCCTCGGAGTGATGCTTTGATGCCGGCTTTGTCGCCATCGTACAGCAGGAGCATGTTATTGGTGAAGCGGTGTACCAGACGTATCTGCTCTATCGTCAGTGATGTTCCCGATGATGCCACTACGTTTTTTATTCCTGCCTGATGCAGTGATATTACATCGAGGTAGCCCTCTACCATTATGCAGCAATCTTTCTGCATGATGGATTGCTTGGCGAAGTATATGCCGTATAGGTGGTCGCTCTTGTGATATATTTCCGATTCGGGTGAATTGATATATTTGCCGGCCTTGGGGTTGCTTTGTAGCAGACGGCCACCGAATGCAACTACCTTGCCCGAGACGGTGTGCACGGGGAACATCACGCGGCCCCAGAAGCGGTCGAGTTGTCTGCCTTCGTCGGTGGTGAAGCATAGGCCGGTCTTGTCCAGCAGTTTGGGATTGTAGCCGTCGGCTGCGGCTTTGCGTGCGAGCGCGTCGCGCTTCTCCAAGCAGTAGCCCAATCCGAATTTTTTTATCGTTTCGTCGTTTATGCCTCTGTGCTTGAAGTAGTGAAGGCCTATTGAACGCCCCTCTTCGCTCTCGTGCAGATTATCGACGAAATATTTGTGGGCATACTGGTTTATCACGAACAGGCTTTCGCGAAGGCTCTCCTCTTGTCGCTCCTCCTCGGTCAGCACGCGTTCCTTTATTTCTATATTATATTTACGCGCGAGCCAGCGTAGGGCCTCGTGGTAGCTCAGCTGCTCGTGCTCCATTATAAAATGTACGGGGTTGCCGCCCTTGCCACATCCGAAGCATTTCCATATGTTCTTTGCGGGGGAAACAATGAACGACGGAGTCTTTTCGTCGTGGAAGGGACACAGGCCAATGAGGTTGATGCCGCGCTTGCGGAGCGCTACAAAATCCGATACTACCTCCTCAACCTTGGCGGTATCTATTATTCTTTCTATCGTGCTGCGGTCTATCATGCCTCTTTTTTGTGTCGAAAATGTTGTTCTTTGAATGCAAATTTATAGAAATTTGCTTGAATTCCGAATTTTCTTGCCTCATTTTATATATATGATGAAGCAAAATTTCAAAGATTTTTGTCAGATTGGAAAAATGTTCGCCATTTGCGGTAAAAAATCTTTCGCTGTAACTCATTGAAAATGAATGGTGGTTGAATTTTCTTCAAATTTTCTTTAAATTTTCTTCTTAAAAAGTTTTGTAGTTCGGAAAAAAGCTGTACCTTTGCACTCGCTTTCGACAAGGAACACAGTTCACACGAAAGCGATACGATCCTTGAAAACATTCCATACAGACATAGCAGTACA